>NZ_JBSWBU010000002.1:0-1108880 GCF_054052245.1 Micromonospora sp. PTRAS2 | reverse complement strand
GTGCGGCTGCGCACGACGATCCCGCTGCTGGCGGACGAGTACCGCCGCAACCGCACCACCGGCGGTTTCGTGATCATCGACGAGGCCACCAACCGCACCGTCGGCGCGGGCATGATCGTCGAGGCCGCCTGAGCCTCTTCCCGGCCCCCGCCGGTGCCCGGCGGACGCCCGCCCGGCGTTGTTAACAGGGGCCCCTTGCTATGCAGAATGCGTTAACAAGGGGCCCTTCCTTACAAGCGGTGGGCGCCGGGGGCCGGGGTGGCCAGGTGGAAGCCGGGGGCGCGGAAGCCGCGCTCGGCGTACCGGGTCGTGACGGCGTCGGCCACCGCGTCGGCGCGGTCGGCGTCGACCAGGGCGAGGACGCAGCCGCCGAAGCCGCCGCCGGTCATCCGGGCCCCGTACGCCCCGGCGGCGAGGGCCGCCTCGACCGCCGTGTCGACCTCCGGCACGGTGATCTCGAAGTCGTCGCGCATCGACGCGTGCGAGGCGGTCAACAGCGGCCCGGTGTCGCGTACCCGGCCGGCGCGCAGCAGCGCCACGGCGTCGAGCACCCGCTGGTCCTCGGTGACGACGTGCCGGACGCGGCGGCGGGTCTCGTCGTCGTCGAGCCGGGCGAGGGCGTCGTCGAGGTCGGCGGCGGCCACGTCGCGCAGGGCGGGCACCCCGAGCAGCCCGGCGGCCTTCTCGCAGGCGGCGCGGCGGGAGGCGTACTCGCCGTCGGCGTGCCGGTGCGGGGCCCGGCTGTCGATCACCAGCACGGCCAGCCCGGCGGCGGCCAGGTCGAACGGGATGTGCTCGACGGCCTCGGTGCGGCAGTCGAGGAAGAGGGCGTGGCCGGCGCGGCAGCGGATCGCCGCGGACTGGTCCATGATCCCGGTGGGCGCGCCGACGTAGGCGTTCTCGGCCCGCTGGGCGAGCCGGGGCCGCCCCTCGGCCGGCAGGTCCAGCCCGCCGAGGTCGACGAGGGCGGCCAGCACGGCGGCCTCCAGCGCGGCCGACGACGACAGCCCGGAGCCGAGCGGCACGTCGGAGGCGACGGCCAGCCGCGCCCCGGGCACCCGGTGGCCGGCCTCGCGCAGCGCCCACACCACCCCGGCGACGTACGCGGCCCAGCCGGCGACCCGGCCGGGGGCGGCCACCTCGTCGGCGCCGAACCCGACCTGCTCGCCGGTGAGCTCCGACCAGACCGTCCAGCGGTCGCCGTCGTCGGGGGCCGCGGCGACGACGGTACGCAGCGGCAGCGCGAACGGCAGCACGAAGCCGTCGTTGTAGTCGGTGTGCTCGCCGATCAGGTTGACCCGCCCGGGTGCCGCCCAGCGGCCGGCGGCGGGTGCGCCGTAGCGCTGGCGGAAGCCGGCGGCGGCCCGGTCGGCGACGTCCCCGGCCGGCGCGGGAGAGGCGACCTCCCCGGCCGGCGCGGGGGCGACGGCGTCGGCCGGCGGGGGCGAGGGGTGCGCGGGGTCGGTCACGGACGCTCCAGGATGTGCGTGCGGTAGAAGGCCCAGGCGTCGCCGACCATGTCGTGCAGGGTCGGCTTCTCGGGCGTCCAGCCCAGCTCCTCGCGGGCCAGGGCGGAGGAGGCGACCAGCTCGGCCGGGTCGCCCTCGCGGCGCGGGGCCACCTCGACCGGCAGCGGCCGGCCGGTGACCTCGCGGACCACGTCGACGACCTGCCGGTTGGTGAACCCGGCGCCGTTGCCCAGGTTGTAGACGCGGTGCCGGCCGGGCACGGCGGCGGTGAGCGCCAGCAGGTGGGCGCGGGCCAGGTCCTCGACGTGGATGTAGTCGCGCACGCAGGTGCCGTCGACGGTGGGGTAGTCGTCGCCGAAGAGCTGCAGCTTCTCCCGCCGGCCGGCGGCGACGTCGAGGGCGATCGGGATGAGGTGGGTCTCCGGGTCGTGCCGCTCGCCGATGGCGACGTCGCCGCGCAGGTACGCCCCGGCGACGTTGAAGTAGCGCAGGGACACGGCGGCCAGGTCGTGCCCGATCGCCTCGGAGGTGAGCGCCATGTCCACGGCCAGCTTGGTGGCCCCGTACGTGTTGGTGGGGGCCTTGACGGCGGTCTCCGGGATGGGCAGCTCGGTCGGGTTGCCGTAGACGGCGGCGGTGGAGGAGAAGACCATCCGGGGGACCCGGGCGGCCCGGACGGCGTCGATCAGGGCGAGCGAGCCGACGGTGTTGTTCTGCCAGTACAGCTCCGGGCGGATCATGGACTCGCCGGCGGCGATGAGGGCGGCGAAGTGCAGCACCCCGTCGAAGCCCGCCTCGGGGGTGAGCACCCGGGCCGCCTCGTGGATGGGCGCGTCGACCCAGGTGGCGTCCGGGGCGAGCGCCTCGCGGTGCCCGGTGCGCAGGTCGTCGAGGACGACCACCTCGTGGCCGGCGTCGAGCAGCATCCGGGTCACCACGCTGCCGATGTAGCCGGCGCCGCCGGTGACGAGCAGTTTCACGTCGGGGTCCTCCTGCCTGGCCGCGCCTCGCCGCGGCCGTCCGCGCTCACCCTACGGCGGCCGGCTGTGGCCGCGCTCCGCGTCGTCGCACCGCCATTCCATCACAATCTTTCACGACTGAACAGATACGCACACCGTCACTCCGGGTGGACGACCTGTGCCGAACCGTTGCGGGCCCTACGATGAGTTGTCATGCGGGAAGCGGGTGGTCCCGGGCTCCGCCGGCGACCGGTGGGGCGGCTCCGACGCGAACCGGGCCCGCTGGCCCGCGCCGTCGCCCGGCTGGTGGTGCGGGCCGCCGACGGCGCGACCCGGCTGGTCACCGACCTGCTCGGGGCCAGCCCCGCCGCCGGCCGGGAGCGGATCAGCGAGGCCGAGCTGCGCGACCTGGTCGCCGCCAGCACCGTCCTCGACGCCGACGAGCGGCGGATCATCGACGAGGTGCTGGCCGCCGGGGCGAGCCTGGTCCGCGAGGTGATGATGCCCCGCACCGAGGTCGTGTTCCTGTCGGTCGGGATGACCGTCGCCGAGGCGGAGCGGCTGGTCCGGGCCGAGACGCACCGCCGGTACCCGGTCGTCGACGGCACCCACGACGACGTGGTCGGCTTCGTGCACCTGCGTGACGTGCTGCTGCGCCCCGACCTCGACCCGGGCACCACCGTCGGCGAGCTGGCCCGGGAGGTCAAGCGGCTGCCCGGCAGCAAGCGGGTGCTGGCCGCGCTGACCGAGATGCGCCGCGAGGGCCACCACCTCGCGGTGGTGGTCGACGAGTACGGCGGCACCGCCGGCATCGTCACCTGCGAGGACCTGATCGAGGAGCTGGTCGGCGAGATCCACGACGAGCACGACGGCGACCCGGAGCCGGAGCCGACCGGCCTGCCCACCGTGGTCGACGGCCGGCTCAACCTCGCCGACTTCGCCGAGCGCACCGGCGTGCGGCTGGCCGCCGGCCCTTACGAGACGGCCGGCGGGTACGTGATGGCCGCGCTGGGCCGGCTGCCGGTGGTGGGGGACGAGGTGCCGGTGGCCCCGCCGGCGGCGGACGGCGGGGACCGGGACCCGGACGACCCGCCCGGCGGGTGGCTGCTGCGGGTGCTCGCGCTGGAGGGCCGGCGGGTGTCCCGGCTCGCGGTCTCCGTGGTGCGCCTGCCCGAGCCGCGACGCGAGGTCACCGGCCCGCTGGCGGCGGCGGAGAGCCGACCCGCCGGCCCGTCATGACGTACGCCGGGGGTTGCTGACAGAATGCCGGCATGTCCGACGTACCCGCCCGCCCCCGCGTGTTCTCCGGCATCCAGCCGACGGCCGACTCGTTCCACCTCGGCAACTACCTGGGCGCGGTGCGGCACTGGGTGGCGTTGCAGGACACCCACGACGCGTTCTACTGCGTGGTCGACCTGCACGCCATCACGGCCGGGCACGACCCCAAGGTGCTGCGGCAGCGCACCCGGGTGGCCGCCGCGCAGCTCTTCGCCGTCGGCCTGGACCCGGAGCGCAGCACGCTGTTCGTCCAGTCGCAGGTGCCCGAGCACCCGCAGCTGGCCTGGGTGCTGGGCTGCATCACCGGCTTCGGCGAGGCCAGCCGGATGACCCAGTTCAAGGACAAGTCGCAGAAGCAGGGCAGCGACCGCTCCAGCGTCGGCCTGTTCACGTACCCGATCCTCCAGGCCGCCGACATCCTGCTCTACCAGGCGCACGCCGTCCCGGTGGGCGAGGACCAGCGCCAGCACCTGGAGCTGTCCCGCGACCTGGCGCAGCGGTTCAACTCGCAGTTCGGCAAGACGTTCGTCGTGCCCGCGCCGCACATCGTCAAGGACACCGCGAAGATCACCGACCTGCAGGACCCGACGGCCAAGATGTCGAAGTCGTCGTCCTCGCCGAGCGGCATCATCGACCTGCTGGAGGACCCGGCCCGCTCGGCCAAGAAGATCCGCTCCGCGGTCACCGACACCGGCCGGGAGATCGTCTTCGACAGCGAGACCAAGCCGGGCGTGTCCAACCTGCTCACCATCTACTCCGCGCTGACCGGCCGCAGCATCGACGACCTGGTCGCCGCGTACGCGGGCCGGGGCTACGGCGACCTGAAGAAGGACCTGGGCGAGGTGGTCCGGGAGTTCGTCACGCCGATCCAGGAGCGCACCCGGGCCTACCTCGACGACCCGGCGCAGCTCGACAAGCTGCTCGCGGCCGGCGCGGAGAAGGCCCGCGCGGTCGCCTCGGCGACGCTGCACGAGACGTACGAGCGGGTCGGGTTCTTCCCGCCGGTCCGCCTCGGCTGACCGCCCGGCGCGACGGGTACGGGTGGAGACGGGCGGGTCGGTGGCCGGAGGGGTGGCGCGGAGCGTGGATCGCAGGGACGGGACGCCGCAGGCCGGCGACACCATCCAGATCGGGATCGCGGTGGACATCCCGGAGCCGTGGGGCGGCATGCTCACCCGGCGGCGGGTCGAGGCCGGCGACCCTCTCGTGGTGCCCGCGCACGTGACGCTGCTCGGGCCCACCGAGATCCCGACGGCGGCGCTGCCGGCGGTCGAGCGGCACCTCGCCGGGGTGGCCGCCACGCACCTGCCGTTCACCCTGCACCTGCGGGGCACCGGCACGTTCCGCCCGGTGACGCAGGTGGTGTTCGTGGCGGTGGCCGCCGGGATCAGCGAGTGCGAGCTGCTCGCCGCCGCCATCAACTCGGCTCCCGAGCTGCACCGGGAGACCCGCTTCCCCTACCACCCGCACGTCACGGTGGCGCAGGACGTCGCGCCGGAGGCGCTGGACCGGGCGTACGAGGACCTGGCCGACTTCTCGGCGATGTTCGAGGTCGACTCGTTCACGCTCTTCTCGCACAGCGGTCAGACCCGGTGGCAGCCGCGCCGGGACTTCCTGCTCGGCGTGTCCTGAGCCGGCGACGCTCTCCCGTGCGGGCGGCGGATCGGCGAGGATGACGGCGTGGAGGTCTTCGGGCGGATCGAGGCCGGCATCGACCGGCGGGTGAGCGCGGCGCGCCGCCGGTCGCGGACCTTCGACCATCTGTGGCGGGCCGGCAACCTCTACGCGGAGGTGCTCGGCGGGCGGCTGGCGGCGGCGATCGCCTACTACGGCTTCTTCGCGGTCTTCGCGCTGGCCCTGGTGGCGTACTCGATCTTCGGGGCGATCCTGGAGGACAACGACGAGGTCAGCGACGCGGCGGCCGGCTTCCTCAAGGAGAACCTGCCCTTCCTCGACCCGGCGCAGATCGCGCAGAGCAGCAACACCGTCGGGGTGGTGGGCCTGGTCATCCTGGTCTTCACCGGGATCGGTTGGGTGGAGGCGATCCGCTCGTCGCAGCGGCTGATGTACGGGCTCAACCAGCAGCCCGGCAACCTGGTGGTGCGCCGGCTGGTCGACCTGGGCGTGCTGGTGGGGGTGTTCGTCCTGCTCGGCCTGTCGGTGGCCGCCGTGGACGCGTTGGAGTCGCTGCTGCGCTTCCTGCTGCGCAGCACGGGCTCGGTGGGGCTGACCGTGATCAGCGCCGTGCTCAGCGTGCTGGTCAACGCGGTGCTGGCCGCCGCCCTCCTGGTGGCGGTGCCCCGGCTGCGGATGAGCCGCCGCCGGCTGCGTCCGGTGGTGTTCGCCGTGGCGGTGGGCATCACCCTGCTGAACACGGTCGGGCGGTTCTACGTGGTGCGCACCGAGCGGAACCCGGCGTACACGGTGGTGGCGGGCGCGGTCGGCCTGCTGCTCTACCTCTACCTGCTCAACCAGCTCGTGCTGTTCGGCGCGGCGCTGGCCGCGACCAGCCCGTACGGCCGGGTGGTGGACCTGGCCGAGGGGGCGGCGCCGGCCGACCTCGACGCCGAGGCCGACGCCGACGCCGGCCCGGGCACGCCCGGCGGGGCGGGGTGACCCGCGCAACCGATCGGTCAATTCGGGTAAATGCCTCACACGTGAATGTGAGGACCGGTCATGATGAGCGCGTGGGCGCACTCGTGACGTTGGACCTGCCGGACGACTCGCCGATGCTCGGCCTGCCGTGGATCATCACGTTCGGCCCGCTCGACGACGCCGACGAGTGGGAGCCGGTGGTCTGCGGCCCCTACGAGCGCCCGCACGCGCTGGCCCTCGCCGAGTCGGTGGTGGCCGAGGAGCAGCTCATGGCCGTGGTGGAGCCCCTGGTGCCCGCCCTGTCGCCCGACGAGATCCGTGGCGAGATCGCCGCCGCCCGCATCGCCGCCTCCGACGAGGCGGCCCGGATCGAGGCGTCCGACCTCTACGGCGACTTCGACGACGTCATCGACGAGGAGCTGGAGGCGGCCGGGGAGCCGGCCGGGCCCCGCCCCGCGCCCGCCGAGGCCGAGCTGCGGGCCGGCTTCGCCCGCATCGCCAAGCTGCTCACCGAGAAGGGGAGCTGACCGTCGGCCCCGCCGTGCCGGCCCGCCCGCCGAGCCGCTGACCGTCGGCCCGCCGGATCCGCCCGCCCGCCGCTCAGTGCGTCCCGCCCAGGTTGAGCACGACCACCCCGGCGATGACGAGCGCCACGCCGACGACCTTCGTCACGCTGAGCGGCTCGCCGAGGAAGGCCGCCCCGACCGCGACGATCGCCGCCGTGCCCAGCCCGGACCACATCGCGTACGCGACGCCGACCGGGATCTCCCGCACCGCGAGCGAGAGCAGCCCGAACGCCGCCAGGTACGCCACCGCCAGCCCGAGCGTCGGCCACAGCCGGGTGAACCCGTGCGTCGCCTTGAGCAGGCTCGTCCCGACCACCTCGGACGCGATCGCGAGCACCAGGAACAGATACGCCATGCGGCGATTCTGCCCGCGCCGTCCGCGGGCGCGTCCCCGTTGGCCGGGGACGCGCCCGGGCGTCGGGTCAGCCCTGGTCGGGCAGCGCCGGGTAGTCGGTGTAGCCCTCGTGCCCGCCGCCGTACGCGGTCGTGTAGTCGGGGCTGTTGAACGGGCCGCCCTCGGCCAGCCGCCGGGGCAGGTCGGGGTTGGCGAGGAACAGCGCGCCGTACGAGACCAGGTCGGCGTCGCCGCGCTCGACCAGCTTCAGCGCCTCCGGCCCGGTCCAGGCCCCCGGGGTGTACGGGTTGAGCAGCAGCGCCCCGGCCCACCGCTCGCGCAGCACGGGCGTGAACTCGGTGTCCGCCCCCTCGGCCACGTGCAGGTACGCCAGCCCGAGGGGGTTCAGCGCGTCGACCAGGGCCAGGTACGTCTCGCGGTGGTCGTCCTCGGCGATGTCGTTGTACGGGTTGGCCGGCGAGATCCGCAGCCCGACCCGGTCGGCGCCGATCGCCTCCGCCACGGCGGTGGCCACCTCGACGACGAGCCGGATGCGGCCGGTCGGGTCGCCGCCGTACCCGTCGTCGCGCCGGTTGGCGTTGGTGGAGAGGAACTGGTGAAGCAGGTAACCGTTCGCCCCGTGCAGCTCCACCCCGTCGAAGCCCGCGTCGACGGCGTTGCGGGCCGCCGCGACGAAGTCCGCGACGGTGGCCCGGACGCCCTCGGCGTCCAGCGGCTGCGGGGTCGGGAACTCCTGCGGGCCGGTGGGGGTGACGATCGTCCCGGCCGCCGGCACGGCGGACGCGCCGACCGGGGCCGAGCCGTGGGCGGTGTTGTCCGGGTGGGCGATCCGCCCGACGTGCATGAGCTGCGCGAAGATCACGCCGCCCCGCTCGTGCACCGCGTCGGTCACCCGCCGCCAGCCGGCGACCTGGTCGGCGGTGTGCAGGCCGGGGGTGTTCAGGTAGCCCTGGCCGACCGCCGAGGGCTGCACGCCTTCGGTGACGATCAGCCCGGCGCCGGCGCGCTGGGCGTAGTAGGTGGCCATCAGCTCCGTGGGGACGGCCCCTGGCCCGTCTGCCCGGCTGCGCGTCATGGGTGCCATGACCACCCGGTTGCGGAGGGTGTGGCGGCCGACGGTGAGGGCGTCGAATGCGGTGTCCATTGTCCCGGCTCCTGTCCCTGCGATTGGCGCTTCTGGATGCAGGAAGTCGCCCGGGGCCCTGAAACTTCCCGGGTGGACGGTGATCGGGGACACCCCGCGCGCCGTCCCGGACGGACGTCGGCGCCCCGTGGAGCGGAACTCCACGGGGCGCCGGCGCCACCTTCACCCCCCACCACAAGGGGTCGGCTGCCCGGCCGCCCGCCGGCGCGGAGCACGACGGACGACCAGGGGTCCACTGCGGGCTGTACCCGGCTCAGCGCCGTTCGAACCACGCGGCGGCGTCGACCGGCAGGACGTGCCCGGTGCCCTGCCCGGTCAGCTCCGCGCTGGCCACGACCGGCTGGCCGTACCCGTCGATTTGCACCGGCGCGTCGCTGAGGTTGACCACGCAGGTCAGCTCCGCGCCGCCGCCGGTGCGGCGGAACGCCAGCACGCCGGGGCCGGTCGTCTCCAGCCAGGTCACGCCGTCGGCGTCGCGGGCGAGCGCCGGGTGGGCGCGCCGGGCCCGCAGCGCCGCGCGGTAGAGCTCCAGGGTCGAGCCGGGCGTGCCGGCCTGGGCGGCGACCGAGAGGGCGGCCCAGGTGGCGGGGGCCGGCAGCCAGCTCAGCTCGCTGCCGGCCGGCCCGAAGCCGTACGGGGCCAGCGCGCCGTTCCACGGGATCGGCACCCGGCAGCCGTCCCGGCTCTCGCCGGTGCGCAGGAACGACGGGTCCTGGCGCAGCTCGTCGGGCAGGTCGAGCACCTCCGGCAGGCCCAGCTCCTCGCCCTGGTAGAGGTAGGCGCAGCCGGGCAGGGCCAGCATCAGCAGGCTGGCGGCGCGGGCCCGGCGCAGGCCGACCTCGCCGTCGCCGTAGCGGGTGACGTGCCGCTGCTTGTCGTGGTTGGACAGCACCCAGGTGGTCGGCGCGCCGACGATGGTCGCCTCGGCCAGCGCGGTGTCGATCACCTTGCGGAACGAGTCGGCCGACCAGGTGGCGTCGAGGAAGTCGAAGCTGAACGCCTGGTGCAGCTCGTCGGGCCCGATGTAGCGGGCGAGCCGCTGCGGCGTCTCGGCCCACGCCTCGGCCACGGCCATCCGGCCGCCGGGGTAGCTGTCCAGGATCGGCCGCCAGGCCCGGTAGATCTCGTGCACCTCGTCCTGGTCGAAGTACGGCAGCCGGCCCTTGCCGAGCAGCTCGGACTGGCGTCGGCCGCCGGTCATCGAGTTGAAGCCGACGTCGGGCAGCCCTTCGGCCTTGATCATGCCGTGGGCCACGTCGATGCGGAACCCGTCGACGCCCCGGTCGAGCCAGAAGCGCAGCACGCCTTCGAACTCGGCGCGGACCTCGGGGTGCCGCCAGTTGAGGTCGGGCTGGGCCGGGTCGAACAGGTGCAGGTACCACTGGCCGTCGGGCACCCGGGTCCAGGCCGGCCCGCCGAAGATGCTCTCCCAGTCGTTGGGCGGCAGCTCGCCGTGCCCGCCCCGGCCCTCGGCGAACAGGTAGCGGGCCCGCTCCGGGGAGCCGGGGGCGGCGGCGAGCGCGGCGACGAACCACGGGTGCGCGCTGGAGGTGTGGTTGGGCACGATGTCGACGATGATCCGCAGGCCGAGCGCGTGCGCGTCGGTGATCATGGAGTCGAAGTCGGCGAGGGTGCCGAACATCGGGTCGACGTCGCGGTAGTCGGCCACGTCGTAGCCGCCGTCGACCATCGGCGAGGTGTAGAAGGGGGTCAGCCAGAGCGCGTCGACCCCGAGGTCGCGCAGGTACGGCAGCCGCTCGCGGATGCCCTGGAGGTCGCCGACGCCGTCGCCGTTGGAGTCGGCGAAGCTGCGGACGTAGACCTGGTAGACGACCGCGGAGCGCCACCAGTCGTCGTCGGAGGTCAGCGGCGTGGGGGTGCTGGCGGTCATGGGTGGCGATCCCCGTTCTGTGGCGCGGGACGGCGTGGGGTGCGTGGCACGGCGGTGTGCCACCGGGTGGTCAGAGCAGAATGCCGCCCCACGGCTGCAAGAGTCAAGCAGGGCTTGCGCAAGAAATGACGGCGGTCAGCCGGCGCTCCTGGCGAGAGCGGCGGCGGGCTGCCGGGCGGCCGGCTGCCGGACGACCGCCGTGGAGCCGCGCACCACCAGCTCGGGCCGGAACAGGTACTCCGAGTGCGGGGCGGCGTGCCCGTTGATCTCGTCGACCAGGGCCCGGACGGCGGCCACCGCCATGGCGGCCACCGGTTGGCGCATCGTCGTCAGCGGCGGGTCGGTGAAGGCCATCAGCGGCGAGTCGTCGTACCCCACCACGGACAGGTCGCCGGGGACGGACAGGCCGCGCTGGCGGGCGGCCCGGATCGCGCCGAGGGCCATCAGGTCGGAGCCGCACACCACGCCGGTCACCCCGCGCTCCAGCAGCCGCCCCGCGGCGGCCTCGCCGCCCTCCACGCCGAACAGGGTCAGCTCGGCCAGGTCGGCCAGCTCGGCCTCGGGCAGGCCCGCCAGGCGCCCCATGGCGGCCCGCCAGCCGGCCACCCGGCGCTGCACGGGGACGAACCGGTCCGGGCCGGTGATCAGCCCGATCCGCCGGTGCCCGAGGGCGATCAGGTGGGCGACGGCCAGCTCGGTCGCCTCCCGGTCGTCGCAGGAGACGAAGGGCGCGGCGATCCCGGGGACGTACCCGTTGATCATGACGACGGGCAGCGGCCGGGCGATCAGCGCGCGGTACCGGTCGTGGTTGGCGGCGGTGTCGGCGTGCAGCCCGGAGACGAAGACGATCCCGGAGACCTGGCGGTCGAGCAGCATCTCGACGTACTCGTCCTCGGTGACGCCGCCCGGGGTCTGGGTGCACAGCACCGGGGTGAAGCCGCTCTGCGCCAGGGTCGACTCGATCACCTGGGCGAACGCGGGGAAGATCGGGTTGTCCAGCTCCGGCACCACCAGGCCGACGAGGCCGGCGCTGCGCTTGCGCAGCCGGGCCGGGCGCTCGTAGCCGAGGACGTCGAGGGCGGTCAGGACGGCCTGCCGGGTCTCCGGGGCCACGCCGGGGCGGTCGTTGAGCACCCGCGACACCGTGGCCTCGCTGACTTCGGCCTGTTGGGCGATGTCGGACAGTCGAGCGCGCATGGCGGCACTTTAGCTCACGGGCAAGTTCTTGCGTACCTTTCTGCAAGCCCTTCCATCATCCGCAACATCTTGCTAACGTCCCGGCAACACGCGAGAGCAGCGGCGCAGCATCCCCGCGCCGGTTGGAAAGAACTTACAGAGGTTCCCACTGGCGGGCCGCCCTTCCCCCGGCGGACCGCCATGACGACAGGAGTACCGATGCGCATCCGTACCGCGGGTGTGGTCGCCGTCCTCGGCCTGGCGCTGGCCGCCTCCGGCTGCGGTGGCAGCGACGACGACAGCAGCGCGCCGGCCGCGAAGGAGTCCGCCGGCGCCACCGGCGGGAAGCTGGTGATCTGGGCCGACGACAAGCGGACCGCCGCCCTGAAGCCGTTCGCCGAGAAGTTCGGCCAGGAAAACGGCGTGACCGTCGAGGTCCAGGCCGTCTCGAAGGACCTGCAGACCAACTTCGTCACCGCCTCCCAGCAGGGCAGCGGCCCCGACGTCGTGGTCGGCGCGCACGACTGGATCGGCAACCTGGTCCAGAACGGCGCCATCGACCCGGTGCAGCTCGCCACCGACCAGAAGAGCGGCTTCAACGAGACCGCCGTCAAGGCCGTCACCTTCAACGGCCAGCTCTACGGCGTGCCGTACGCCATGGAGAACCTGGCGCTGATCCGCAACACCGAGCTGGCCCCGGAGGCCCCGAAGACGATCGAGGACCTGGTCGCCGCCGGCAAGAAGCTCAAGGCCGACAAGAAGGCCAGCGAGATCCTCTGCCTCCAGTCCGGCCAGAACGGCGACGCCTACCACATCTACCCGCTGTACACCTCGGCCGGCGGCTACCTCTTCGGCACCGCCGCCAACGGCGACTACGACCCGAAGGACCTGGGCGTGGGCAAGCCGGAGTCGATCGCCGCGTTCCAGAAGATCGCGAAGCTCGGCGAGAAGGGCGAGGGCGCGCTCAAGCGTTCCATCACCCCCGAGAACTCGATCGCCACCTTCACCGGCAAGAAGTGCGCCTTCCTGGTCTCCGGGCCGTGGGCCATCGCCGACGCCAAGAAGGCCAACATCTCCTACGACATCTCCCCGGTCCCCGGCTTCGCCGGCGGCAAGGAGGCCCAGCCGTTCGTGGGCGTCCAGGCGTTCTACGTGGCCGCCAAGGGCAAGAACAAGGCCCTGGCCCAGGAGTTCGTGGCGAACTACACCACCAAGCCGGAACTGGCCGTGGCCCTGTACAACGCCGAGCCGCGCCCGCCGGCCCTGACCGCCGCTCTCGACCAGGTCAAGGGCAGCGACCCGGACCTGGCCAAGTTCACCGAGGCCGGCAAGAACGGCCAGGTGCTCCCCGCGATCCCGGCCATGGCCGCGATCTGGGACCCGTTCGGCAAGGCCGAGGCCGCGATCATCGGCGGCGCCGACCCGGCCAAGACGATCACCGCGGCCGGCAAGACGATCTCCGGCCAGATCAAGTAATGAGCACGAAGCTGTCCGGCCCGGGGTCCACGCGGACCCCGGGCCGGGGGCCCGTCGGCCCCGGGCTCCCGCGCACCGCCCGCACCGCGCGGCACCACGCGCCGGTCACCGCGACCGGCCTCGTCGTCAAGGTGATCCTGCTCGGCCTCGTGGCCGGGATCGCGCTCTGGGCGGCCTTCCCGCTCGTCGAGGCCGAGAAGTGGGTCGGGCTGGCCCTGCTCGCGGCCACCACCGCCGGCCTGTTCTACCTCTACCTCACCCCCCGGCACATCCCCGCCAAGTACCTGGTCCCCGGCACGCTCTTCCTGATCGCCTTCCAGGTCTTCCCGGTGCTCTACACCGCCAGCACCGCCTTCACGAACTTCGGCGACGGCCACCGGGGCAGCAAGGACGACGCCATCGTCGCGATCCAGAGCTCCTCGGTGAAGCAGGTCCCCGGCTCCACCGAGTACGCCCTGTCGGTCGCCACCGCGGGCGACCCCGCCACCGGCGCGCTGGTCTTCCTGGTCACCGACCCGGCCACCGGCGCCGTCTCCGCCGGTGACGCCGACGGGCTGCGCCGGCTCGACGCCGCCGACGTCACCGTCGGCTCCGGCGGCAAGGTCACCGCCGCCGACGGCTACACCGTGCTCAACTTCGGCCAGGCCAGCGCCCGCAGCCAGGAGATCACCGACCTGGTGGTGCCCACCGCCGGGGGTGCGCTGCGCTCCTCCGGCCTGTCCCGCGCCTACGAGGGCCGGGCCATCCGGGCGTACGACGCCGGGTGCGACTGCGTCACCGACAGCGAGAGCGGCAAGCGGTGGACGGCCGACGCGGCGACCGGGTCGTTCGTCGCCGCCGACGGCGAGCGCCTCGCGCAGGGCTGGCAGGTCAACGTCGGGCTGGAGAACTTCGCCCGGGTCCTCACCGACCCGAACATCTCCGGGCCGTTCTTCGGCACCCTGCTGTGGAACTTCGCCTTCGCGATCGGCTCCACCGGGTTCACCTTTCTGCTCGGCATGGCCATCGCGCTGGCCCTGCACTCGCCCCGGATGCGCGGCACCAACCTCTACCGGGTGCTGCTGATCCTGCCGTACGCGATGCCGTCGTTCGCGATGCTGCTGGTCTGGCGGGACATGTTCAACACCGACTTCGGCCTGATCAACAACCTGTTCGGCCTCGGCGTCGACTGGTTCGGCGAGGCCTGGTCGGCGCGGGCGGCGGTGCTGCTGGTGCAGCTCTGGCTGGGCTACCCGTACATGTTCCTGGTCGCCACCGGCGCGCTCCAGGCCATCCCCAAGGAGCTGACCGAGGCCACCTCCGTCGACGGCGCGTCGCCCTGGCAGTCGTTCCGCGCGGTCACCCTGCCGCTGCTGCTCGTCGCGCTGTCGCCGCTGCTGATCGCGTCGTTCGCGTACAACTTCAACAACATCAACGCGATCTGGCTGACCACCGAGGGCGGCCCGTTCCCGGCGGACAACCCGCGCAACGGGGCGACCGACCTGCTGATCACCTACACGTACCGGCTGGCCTTCGGCGCGCAGGGCGCGGAGTTCGGCATGGCGGCGGCGGTGTCGATCTTCATCTTCGCGATCGTGGCGACGGTGTCGGCGATCAGCTTCCGCAACACCCGCAAGCAGGAGGAGGTCTACTCGTGACCACCTACGTGCACCCCCCGGCCGTCGACCGCACCGCCGCCGGCCGGCGGCGCAACCGCTGGCTGGCCCAGGTCGGCTGGCGGCACGTCGTCGGGGTGCTGGCCGTGGCGTTCAGCCTTTTCCCGATCCTGTTCGTGCTCTCGGCCGCGCTCAACCCGCTCGGCACCCTCTCGTCGACCTCCCTCGTGCCGACCGGCGGGGTGTCGGGCGAGAACTTCGCCAACCTGTTCGCCGACACGGCGTTCAGGCACTGGTTCGTCAACTCGCTGCTGATCGCCGGGCTCGCCAGCTTCGTGTCCATCTTCCTGTCCTCGCTGGCGGCGTACGCGTTCTCCCGGATGCGCTTCGCCGGCCGCCGGGTCGGGCTGCTCACCCTGCTGCTGATCCAGATGTTCCCGCAGTTCCTGGCGATCGTGGCGATCTTCCTGATCTTCACCACGGTCACCGACCTGTGGCCGGCGATCGGCTTCAACACCCCGTGGGGCCTGTTCCTGCTCTACATGGGCGGCGCGCTCGGCGTGAACACCTGGCTGATGAAGGGCTTCTTCGACACGCTGCCCCGGGAACTGGACGAGTCCGCCACGATGGACGGCGCGTCGCACGCCCAGGTCTTCTTCCGGATCATGCTGCCGCTGGTGGCGCCGATCTTGGCGGTGACCGCCCTGCTGTCGTTCATCGGCACGATCAACGAGTTCATGATCGCCAACGTGTTCCTGACCGACACCGAGTCGAAGACCCTCGCCGTCGGCATGTTCGGCCTGGTCGCCGGCGAGCGCAACAACAACTTCGGGATGTTCGCGGCGGGCACCCTGCTCACCGCCGTCCCCACCGTGCTGGTCTTCCAGCTCCTCCAGCGGTACATCGTCTCCGGCCTCACCGCCGGAGCGGTCAAGGGCTGAGCCTCCTCGGCTCACGCTGCGGCAAGGGCGTCGTGTCGACGTACACCGGAGCGGTTTCCGGGCGGACCGCCGCGGTCGGGTGACCGACCGCGGCGGGTGCCCGCCCACTCCCCGTCGACCCGACCCGAAAGGCCGCACCATGTCCCCACGCCGCACCGCCGCCCCGGGCCGCACCGTCTCCCCGGGCCCGCACCACGACGGCTCCGCCGCCTACGTCCCCGAGCAGGAACCCGCCCTCGGGCAGACCGTCCCCGTCTTCGTCCGGGTCCCCGCCGGGGCCGACGTGCGCTCCGTGCACGTGCGCAGCACCCCCGACGGCGAGCCGCGCTTCGCCGAGGCCACCGTCGACCGCCGCACCGGCTCCGACGTCTGGTGGCGCGCCGACGTCGAGGTACGCAACCCGGTCAGCAACTACCGGTTCCTGCTCACCGACGCCCGTGGCGACTACCGCTGGCTCACCGCCGCCGGCCTCGCCGACCACGACGTGCCCGACCACGGTGACTTCAAGCTGGTCACCCACGCCCCGCCGCCGGCCTGGGCCCGCGACGCGGTGATCTACCAGATCTTCCCCGACCGGTTCGCCCGCTCCGCCGCCGCCGACGGCCGGACCGCCCCGGACTGGGCCGTCCCCTGCGACTGGGACACCCCCGTGATCGGGCGCGGCCCGCAGACCCCCCGCCAGTTCTACGGCGGCGACCTCGACGGCATCGCCGAGCGGCTCGACCACCTCGACCGGCTCGGCGTCAACACCGTCTACCTCACCCCGATCTTCCCGGCCCGCTCCAACCACCGCTACGACGCGGCCAGCTTCGACACCGTCGACCCGCTGCTCGGCGGCGACGCCGCGCTGGCCCGGCTCGCCGACGCGGTGCACGCCCGGGGCTGGCGGCTCCTCGGCGACATCACCAGCAACCACACCGGCGACGCCCACCACTGGTTCACCGCCGCCGTCTCCGACGTGACCGCCCCCGAACGGGAGCTGTACTACTTCGACGCCGTGACCGGGGACTACGAGTCGTGGAACGGGGTGAAGTCGCTGCCGAAGCTCAACTGGGGCAGCGCGGAGCTGCGCCGCCGCTTCGCCACCGCCGAGGACTCGCTGCTGCGCCGCTGGCTGCGCCCGCCGTACTCGCTCGACGGGTGGCGGGTCGACGTGGCGAACATGACCGGGCGGCGCGGCGCGGACGCGTACACCCACGAGGTGGCGCGGCTGCTGCGCGAGGTGGTGGCCGAGACCAGGGCCGACGGGCTGGTGCTCGCCGAGCACGGCCACGACCACACCGGCGACCTGGACCGCGACGGCTGGCACGGCACGATGAACTACGTCGGCTTCACCGACCCCGTCTGGTCCTGGCTGCGCCACGACTCCGGGCTGCGTGACGCCTCCGGGCTGCGCCCCGGTGCCGAGCCGCTGCCGAACTTCCTCGGCACCCCCGGCGGGGTGCGGCGGCGCGACGCGCACGCCGTGCGGGCCACCCTGGACACCTACCGGTCGCTGGTCTCCTGGCGGTCGTACGTGCACTCGTGGCAGCTGCTCGGCTCGCACGACTCGGCCCGGATCCGCACCGTGGTCGGCGACGCCGCCCGGCAGGAGGTGGCCGCCGGGCTGCTCGCCACCATGCCGGGCACCCCGGTGATCTTCGCCGGGGACGAGCTGGGGCTGACCGGGGCGAACGGGGAGGGCTCGCGTACCCCGATGCCATGGCACCGGCCGGACAGCTGGGACGCCGGCACGCTCGCCGCGTACCGGAGGCTGATCGCCCTGCGCCGGGCCGAGCCGGCGCTGCGCCACGGCGGCCTGCGCTGGGTGCACGTCGACGCGGACACGCTGGTCTTCCTCCGCGAGACGCCCACCGGCGGCGTGCTGGTGCTGGCCCGGCGCGCGGCCGGCACCCCGGTCCGGATCGCCGGTCTGCCGGCCGCCGAGAACGCCTACGGCGGTGCCCCGGCGCTGCGCCCGGACGCCGACGGCACGGTGACCCTCCCCGCCGACGGCCCCACCTTCCAGCTCTGGCGGCTGTAGTTGCAAGGAAGGGCCCCCTATTAACGCCTTTGGTAGAGAAGGGGACCCCTCTCACGCGGGGTGTTAACAGGGGGCCCTTCCTTGCCTGCGGGGGAGGGCGCGGGTGGGTCCCTACTACAAGACGTCGTTGATAGGGGAGGATGGCCGGATGGAAGCTCTTCGCCTGGTACTCCTCTACGTTCACCTGATCGGGTTCGCGCTGCTGCTCGGCGGCGCGATCGCCCAGTACGTCAGCGGTCGGCTGCGGATCAACGCGGCCATGCTCTGGGGGTCGGTCATCGGCCTGCTGACCGGAATCGGGCTGTCCGCCCCGTTGCGCGACGGCGACGAACCGGCCCCCGCCAAACTTGTTACCAAGTTGGTGCTCGCGCTGCTGATCTTTGTCATGGTCTTCTTCTCCCGTAAGCGGGAGACGGTCAACCGCGGCCACTTCCTCGCGATCGTCGGGTTGACCCTGGTCAACGCGGCGGTGGCGGTCTTCTGGCGCTAACGCCCTGGCCAGGGGAGAGGCCGTGGGAACCGGACGTTCGTGACGCCCGACCGGTCCACTACCGGCACGAGAAGTGATGTGCCCCACCCAAGGGTTACGTAGGGGTAACAGGCACTCAACAGTCGTGCACGATTGTCGGCCGGTGGGTGGGCGCGGGCGTACGCTCCCGTCCGTAACGTGGGACGCCGGCGGCCACAAAGCAGGCCGGCTCAAGGGCTGCCACCGCGCAGAGCGGTGTGCAATGGGAAGGAGACGTCTTGCGCTCTGTGCGTGGGATGCGGATCGCCTCCGCCTTCGTGGCGGGTGGGCTCGTGCTGGGCGCCGCCGCGTGTGGTGAGGCCCCCAAGGACGACAACGGCGCGGGCGACGCAGGCGCCAAGAAGTACAGCGCCTGCATGGTGACCGACGTCGGCGGCATCGACGACAAGTCGTTCAACACCTCCGCCTGGAAGGGCCTGCAGGAGGCCCAGAAGGCCAACAGCAACATCGACATCAAGTACGTCGCGTCGAAGGCCGAGGCGGACTACGAGGTCAACCTGACCCAGTACGTCAACCAGAAGTGCGACTTCATCCTGGCCGTCGGTGGCCTGATGGGTGACGCGACCTCGAAGATCGCGAAGGCGAACCCCAACCAGCAGTTCGGGATCGTCGACTCGAAGCTGCCGGAGACGAACGTCTACCCGATGCAGTTCGACACCGCCCAGGCCGCGTTCCAGGCCGGCTACCTGGCCGCCGGGATGACCAAGTCCGGCAAGGTCGGCACCTACGGCGGCCTGCCGATCCCGCCCGTGACGATCTTCATGGACGGGTTCGCCGACGGCGTCGCGTACTACAACAAGACCAAGAGCAAGAACGTCCAGGTCCTGGGCTGGAACAAGGAGACCCAGAAGGGTTCCTTCACCAACGACTTCGTCAAGCAGGACGAGGGCAAGAAGGTCTCCGACACCCTCGTCGCCCAGGGCGCGGACATCATCATGCCGGTCGCCGGCGGCGCGGGCCTCGGCACCACCGCGGCGGCGCAGGCCTCCGGCGGCAAGTACTCGGCCATCTGGGTCGACGCCGACGGCTGCGAGAGCACCCCGAACTGCCCGGCGCTGCTGACCACCGTGGTCAAGAACATCGCCGACGCCGTCAAGGAGGCCGTGGTCAAGGCCGCCGGCGGGGAGAAGCTCCAGGCCAGCCCGGGCTTCGTGGGCACGCTCGCCAACAACGGCGTGTCGATCGCCCCGTACCACGAGTTCGACAGCAAGGTCCCGGCGGACCTGAAGGCCGAGGTCGAGAAGATCAAGGCCGACATCGCCGCCGGCACCATCACGGTCACCTCGAAGGCCCAGCCGGCCAAGTGACCGCCCCGCCACCCCGCCGCGCTCGCGGCGGCGGGGCCGGCGGGACCCCAGGCACGACGACCGGCCGCCTCGACGCACGCGGGCACACCACCCACGTGGTCGGGGCGGCCGGTCCGCACCACCCGACGCCCGGGCGGACCCGGTGACCGGCGGCTCGGCAGCGGCTACGCTGCACCATCGCTCGCACTCCAGGAGGTTGCGCTGAGACTCGAACTGCGCGGCATCACCAAGCGGTTCGGTGATCTGGTCGCCAACGACCACATCGACCTGACGGTGGAGCCTGGAGAGATCCACGCCCTGCTCGGCGAGAACGGCGCCGGCAAGTCGACCCTGATGAACGTCCTCTACGGGCTCTACCAGCCCGACGAGGGCGAGATCCTGGTCGACGGCACGCCGCTGAAGCTGAAGGGCCCGTCCGACGCCATCGCGGCCGGGATCGGCATGGTGCACCAGCACTTCATGCTGGTGCCGGTCTTCACCGTGGCCGAGAACGTCATGCTCGGGGCCGAGCAGGTCAAGGGCGGCATCGCCGGCTTCCTCGACCGGCGGCGGGCCCGGCGCGAGGTCGCCGAGGTCTCACAGCGCTACAACCTGCGCGTCGACCCGGACGCGGTGATCGAGGACCTGCCGGTCGGCATCCAGCAGCGGGTGGAGATCGTCAAGGCCCTCACCCGGGACGTCGACCTGCTCATCCTCGACGAGCCGACCGCCGTGCTCACCCCGCAGGAGACCGAGGAACTGCTCACGGTCATGCGGTCGCTCAAGGCCGCCGGCAAGTCGATCGTCTTCATCACCCACAAGCTCGGCGAGGTCAAGGCCATCGCCGACCGGATCACCGTGATCCGGCGCGGGAAGACCGTCGGCACCGCCTCGCCGACCGCCAGCCGCGACGAGCTGGCCGCCCTGATGGTGGGCCGCAGCGTCCGGCTGACCGTGGACAAGCAGCCCGCCACCCCCGGCAAGCCGATCCTGGAGGTCGCCGGCCTGGTCGTCGACGACGACCGGCAGATCCGCGCCGTCGACGGGATCGACCTGACCGTGCACGCGGGCGAGGTGCTCGGCGTGGCCGGCGTGCAGGGCAACGGGCAGACCGAACTGATCGAGGCGATCATGGGGCTGCGGCCCGTCCTCGCCGGCACCGTCACCCTCGACGGTGAGCAGGTGCACGGCTGGTCGACGAAGAAGGTGCTGCGCGCCGGGGTGGGCTACGTCCCCGAGGACCGCAGCGTCGACGGCCTCGTCAAGGAGTTCAGCGTCGCCGAGAACCTGGTGCTGGACATCTACGACCGGCCGCCCTTCGGCAAGGGGTTGTCCCTGCAACCCGACGCCATCGCGTCCTCGGCGCGGGAACGGATCGAGCAGTTCGACGTCCGTACCCCCTCGGCGGACGCGCCGGTCGGCACCCTCTCCGGCGGCAACCAGCAGAAGGTGATCGTGGCGCGGGAGCTGTCCCGGCCGCTGAAGCTCTTCATCGCCGCCCAGCCGACCCGCGGCGTCGACGTCGGCTCCATCGAGTTCATCCACTCCCGGGTCATCCGGGAACGGGACGTGGGCACCGCCGTCCTGGTCGTCTCCAGCGAACTGGACGAGGTGATCGGCCTGGCCGACCGGATCGCGGTCATGTACCGCGGCCGGGTCATCGGCATCGTCGGCCCGGACACCCCCCGCGAGGAGATCGGCCTGCTGATGGCCGGCATCACCCCCGACGCGGCGACCCCGGCCCCCGGGGCGCAGCAGCGGGACCCCGACGCGGCGACCCCGGCCCCCGACGGCCCCGGTAGCGAGGACGAGGCATGAGCAACCCCAACCCGGCGTCGGGCTCGCCCGACAAGGAGCCGGCGACCGAGGCGCAGGCCGCGCAGGTGGCGGCCGGCGGCGTCGACCGCGCCGCGACGGCCACCGCGCCGAAGCGGCCGGCGCAGGAGCCCCGCCCGTCCCTGGGCCGGCTGTTCCTGGACAACCTGTGGGCGGCCAACACGGTGACCGTCACGGTGCTCGCGGTGCTGCTGGCGATGCTCGTCGGCGCCGTGCTGATCATCGTCTCGGACCCGGACGTGCTGGCCACCTACGGCTACATCACCGCCCGACCGTCCGACGCGCTGAACTCCAGCTGGACGGTGGTCAGCGAGGCGTACGCGAACCTGTTCAAGGGCGCGATCTTCGACCCGGAGGCGTCCGGCTTCACCGCCGCGCTCAGCCCGATCTCGGAGACGCTGACCTACACGGCCCCGCTGGTGTTCACCGGCCTGTCGGTGGCGCTCGCCTTCCGCGGCGGCCTGTTCAACATCGGCGCGCAGGGCCAGGCCACCATCGGCGTCATCCTCGCCGCGCTGGCCGGCTTCCTGCTGCCGCTGCCCCCGGTGCTGCACCTGATCGTGGCCGTGCTCGCCGGCGCGGCCGGCGGCGCGCTCTGGGGGTTCATCCCGGGCATCCTCAAGGCGCGTACCGGCGCCCACGAGGTGATCAACACGATCATGCTCAACTACGTCGCGCTGTACTTCCTCTCCTGGATCATCGTCCAGAGCGGCGTACAGAACCCGAACCGGGCCGACGCCATCAGCCGGCCCGTCGACTCCTCCGCCCAGTTCCCCCGGCTGCTCGGCGACAACCTGCGGGTGCACGCCGGCATCCTGCTCGCCGTGCTGGCCACCTGGTTCGTCGCCTGGCTGCTCAACCGCTCCACGTTCGGCTTCGAGCTGCGCGCCGTGGGCGCCAACCCGGACGCCGCCCGCACCGCCGGCATCAGCGTCCCCCGCACGTACGTGCTGATGATGGCCATCGCCGGCCTGCTCGCCGGCCTCGGCGGCAGCCAGATGGTGCTCGGCTCCACGGCGAACGCGCTCACCCCGCTGGTGATCGCGCAGATCGGGTTCGACGGCATCCTGGTGGCCCTGCTGGGCCGGGTGAAGCCGTGGGGCGTGCTGCTGGCCGCGCTGCTGTTCGGCGCGCTCCAGGCCGGCGGCAACCGGATGCAGGGGTACGCGGGCATCTCCCTGGAGCTGGTCACCGTGCTCCAGGCGCTGATCGTCATCTTCATCGCCGCGCCGGCCCTGGTGAAGGCGATCTTCCAGCTCCGGGCCGCCCGCGCCGCCCGGTTGCAGACGAGCCTGGCGAAGGGCTGGTAAGGCATGTCAACCATGGCTGTCCCGGACGTGGCGGTGGCCCAGGTCGACGAGGGCTTCTGGACCCGTACCCGAAAGATCGGTGCGGTGCTGCTGGCACTCGGGGTCGTCGCGACGGTGGTCTTCGGGGCCCTCGCCACCGACCAGCAGGCCCGCTTCACCCTCAGCGAGACCGACGGCGGCGCGGCGCTGGAGATCGACGGCACGATCGGCGCGATCCTGTTCGGCGTCATCGCCGCGGCGAGCGGCGTGGCCCTGCTTACCGGGGTGCCCAAGCGCTGGCTCACCACGCTGCTCGGGGTCGGCATCGTCGCCTTCGTGCTGTCGTTCCTGTGCTGGCAGGTCTCGGCCGCCCCCGAGGGGCGCAACTTCATGCCGATGGTCAACATGGTGCGGGGCACGTTCATCCTGGCCCTGCCGCTGATCTTCGGTGCCCTCGCCGGCGTGCTCTGCGAGCGGTCCGGCGTGGTCAACGTCGCCATCGAGGGCCAACTGCTGATGGGAGCGTTCAGCGGCGCCCTGTTCGGCAGCCTCTCCGGCAGCGTGTGGGTGGGCCTGGTCGCCGCCGCGATCGGCGGCGCGTTCATCTCGCTGCTGCTCGCCGTGTTCGCCATCCGCTACCTGGTCGACCAGGTCGTCATGGGCATCGTGCTCAACCTGCTGGCCGTCGGCGTCACCGGCTTCCTCTACGAGCGGCTGATGCAGACCGACGCGCAGAAGTACAACTCCGCGCCCCGGTTCGGCACCTGGGAGATCCCGCTGCTCTCCGACATCCCGGTGCTCGGGCCGGCGCTGTTCCGCAGCAACCTCTTCCTCTACGTCGGCCTGCTGCTGGTGCTGGTCATCCACATCGCGCTGTTCCGCACCCGGTGGGGCCTGCGGACCCGGGCCGTCGGCGAGCACCCGACCGCCGCCGACACCCTCGGCGTGAAGGTGCTGCGCGTGCGCTACCGCAACGTGCTGCTCGCCGGGGTGGTGGCCGGGATCGGCGGGGCGTCGTACACGCTCGCGCTCTACTCGTTCACCAAGAACATGATCGGCGGCAAGGGCTTCATCGCCCTCGCCGCGCTGATCTTCGGCCGGTGGAGCCCCACCGGCGCGCTGCTCGCCGCGCTCTTCTTCGGCTTCGCCGACCAGCTCGGCACGTACCTCGGCGCGATCGGCAGCGGCATCCCGAGCCAGTTCCTGGCGATGCTGCCGTACCTGGCGACCATGCTGGCCGTGGCCGGGCTCGTCGGCCGGGTCCGGGCGCCCGCCGCCGACGGCAAGCCGTACATCAAGGGCTGACGCCCGGTCGCCGACACCTGACCGTTGCCCGTGCCCGGCGGCCTGCCCGCCGGGCACGAGCGTCTCCGTCCTGTGCCGTATCGATGACCTGACGGTGACGGGATGGTCGACCCTTCGCGCAGATTCCCTCGTCTGCGTGAGGTGACCATGAAACGGCCCCTGACAGCCCTGGCGGCGTTGCTCTGCGCCACCACGTTGCTGTCCGCACCGTCCACCGCGACCGCCAAGCCCCCCGGCGGACCGCCCGAGCCCCGACCCGCCGGCAGCACGGAGAAGGCCACCGCGCCGACCCACCCCGACCGGGTGCCGGACCCCGACGCCCGGTTGGGGGCGGGGTGGCGGCGGTCCACGGACCGCGCCGTCACCACCTCCAGCGATGCGACCGGCCTGCACCTGCTCGTCGCCGACGAGGCGCAGGCCTACGCCTGGCGCACGGCGGCGACCCTCGCCGAGCCCGGCCTCGACGCCGACCAGTGGATCGGCCAGGCGTGCGTCACCGGCTCCGGCCGCCGCGCCGTGGTCGTCTACGGCCCCCGGACCTTCACCAACCGGGAACCCCTCATGCAGCGGGGCGGCACCCGACAGGCGAAGTACGTCGTCCGCCGCCCGAACGGCACCACGGAGCACCGGACCATCCCCACCCAGTGGGAGGCCAACAAGTGGGTCAACCTGGGCGTCTTCGACTTCACCGGCAGCGGCACACCGAAGGTGGAGCTGAGCAACTTCACCCTGGACGGCACCGGGGTGCAGGACATCGCCTGGGACGCCATCGCCGTCCAGCCGTTGCCGAGCAAGCCCCGGCACTTCGTGGTCGCGCTGGGCGACTCGTACTCCTCGGGCGAGGGCAGCGGTGCCTACACCCGGGTGAGCGACCAGTACGGCGACGACGCCGCCAACCGCAACTCGTGCCGGCGTAGCCCGAACGCCTGGTCCCAGAAGGCCACCATCCCGGGCGCGCCCGGCACCATCGGCAGCCTGGCGGCCGGCCACAACGTCACCATCGACGCGCAGTTCGTGGCGTGCAGCGGCGCCCGGGCCCACAACGTGATGAGCCCTGACCTGGTCACCGACGGGAAGTGGCAGGGCACCCGGGTCGAAGGCCAGTACGGCGAGATCAGCCAGATCGACCAGGGGTCCCTCAACGCCAACACCACGGCGGTCATGTTCTCGATCGGTGGTAACGACGCCCGCTTCACCAAGGTGGGCGATTCCTGCGCGAAAGGTTTCGACTGCAGCGCGCCGGACTACGTGATGGAGGGGGACAACAAGCCGCTGGGCGAAAAGCAGACGGAACTCATCAACGGCGTCGTCAAGGACTCCGTCCGGGAGGTGGTGCGTCAGGTCCGGGTCCGGGCTCCCAACGCCAGGATCTTCGTGATGGGGTATCCACACCTGTTCGAGCCCGGCTGCCAGTACGCCATCACCCTGCCGCCGGCCTTCACGGTCGGCCTCTCCACGAACGAGACCGCGTTCCTCAACAGCCTCGCCGACCAGATGGCCGCCATCCTGCCCTCCGACGCCGCCAACAAGGTCCACGGGATGGACGCCCGCAGCGAGTTCGGCGGGCACGGAATCTGTGCCGCGTCGACCGAGTACCTGAACGGCTTCGTGGTGCCTGATCTGCAGGAGGACGAGGACGGCGATCCGGTGCAGGCCTCCAGCATGGAGACGCTGCATCCCAACCAGGACGGATACCTTGCCTACGCCCGTATCCTGAACAACTACATGAGTCTCTACGGCTACAACTGGTGATGTTTCGTGGGGCCCGGCTGTTCCGCAGCCGGGCCCCACGGTCGGAAGGGCACGCATGCGACTGATCGGGCGGCTCACCTTCGCCGGGGCGCTGGGGGCGCTCGGCGCAGCGGCGCTGACGTCCCTGTGGCACACCGAGGCGATGCTGGTCGGGAGGTGCGAACCGGAGACGATCGGCGCCTGCTTCAGTTGGCGGCTGCCCACGATCCTCGTCGGGCCGCTGGTCGTGACCGCGCTGGTCTGGCTCGCGCTGCGGGCGACCGGTGCCGACCGGGCGCTGCCGGCCGCCCTCCTCGGGGCGATCGCCACCGCCGACGCCGTCCTGCTCCACGAGGCGTTCCAGCCGCGCTGGACGCCGCCGCCCGCCTGGCTCGCCGCCTGCCTCGGTGCGGCCGGTTTCACCGCGGGCGTCCTGCTGGGGGCAGCCCGGCTGCCGATGGCCGCACAGGCCGGGGCGGCGGTGGTGCTGTTGCTGGTGCCGGTCGCCGTATTTCCCCTCCTGCACAAGGCGACGCGGCGAAGCGAGCGGGCCCAGGCGTTCGCCCAGCTCGGGGTGCCCCTGATGGTGGCCGAGGTGGACGGCTACCGGGTCACCGCCGCACTCACCGATCGCAGCGACCGCAGGCTCTCCGTGTGGATGTCCAAGGGCGAGTCCTCGCTGTCGATCGTCGTGGTGCCCCTGCCCGTCGGCTTCAGCCCGCCCGCCGACTGCGGCCTTACCATCGACGATCTCTATGGCGACCGACCTGCCGGCGGCCCGCCGGCCGTGCTGTCGTGCCGGGCGGTGGGCCCGGACCACTGGGTGCGCACCGAGGGCGAGGACCAGGTCCACCTGGTCCGGAGGAACGACGCACTGGTGTACGTCGACCCCGGTGCCGACGTGCCGGCCGCCGACGTGGCGACGGCGGCGGCGCACCTGACCGAGGTGACCCCGGATCGACTGGCGGAACTGGCCGTGGCCTGAGCCCGGGCGCGATGCCCCCGCCCTGCTCGCCCCTGACCGGCGTGAATTGGGCAGAATGGTGGAATGACCGAGATCGACTGGGAGCGCCTGCGGGCCGCCGCCACCGAGGTGATGCGGCACGCGTACGTGCCGTACTCGAAGTTCCCCGTCGGGGCCGCCGCCCTCGTCGACGACGGCCGGATCGTGGTCGGCTGCAACGTGGAGAACGCCGCGTACGGGGTGGTGCTCTGCGCCGAGTGCGGGGTGGTCTCCTCGCTGCACGCCACCGGCGGCGGCCGGATCGTCGCCCTGTCCTGCGTCGACGCCACCGGCGAGCCGCTGATGCCGTGCGGCCGGTGCCGGCAACTGCTCTGGGAGCAGGGCGGCCCGCGCTGCCTGATCGAAGCCAAGGGCGGCCCGCTGACCATGGCGGAGCTGCTGCCGCACGCGTTCGACGTGGCCGACCTGGAGGCGGTGACCGGCGAACGGCCGGTGCCCGTGGTGCCGGACCGGCTGGCCGCCTGGCGGGGGCGGGGCACCGTCTTCGTGCACGCCGACCTGTCGGCGGGGCGGCAGGTGTGGACGGCGTACTGGGAGCGGTCGGCCGGGGACACCGAGGGCGCCGAGACCGGCGTGCTGGAGGAGGGCCCGAGCTGGGACGAGGCGGCCGAGGCGGTCGCCTGGGGGCTCGCCCGCACCCCGCGCGTCGTGGTGGTGGACGCGACGGGCACCATCTTCTGGGCCGGCGAGGGGGAGCCGCCGCAGGAGATCCCGACTCGGTGGGGTGGTTGAGACTGATGAGTGCCTTCACGGCGGTGGACGTCATCCGCGCCAAGCGGGACGGCGGGGTGCTGGGCGACGCCCAGATCGACTGGGTCGTCGACGCGTACACGAAGGGCCTGGTCGCCGACGAGCAGATGTCGGCGCTGGCGATGGCGATCCTGCTGCGCGGGATGACCGCGCCGGAGATCGCCCGGTGGACCGCCGCGATGATCGCCAGCGGCGAGCGGCTGGACCTCTCCGCCGTCGACCGGCCGACCGTCGACAAGCACTCCACCGGCGGCGTCGGTGACAAGATCACCCTTCCGCTCACCCCGCTGGTCGCCGCCTGCGGCGGCGCGGTGCCGCAGCTCTCCGGGCGCGGGCTCGGCCACACCGGCGGCACGCTGGACAAGCTGGAGTCGATCCCGGGCTGGCGGGCCGCGCTCAGCAACGACGAGTTCATCCGCCAGCTCCGCGAGGTGGGCGCGGTGATCTGCGCGGCGGGCGCGGGTCTCGCCCCGGCCGACCGCAAGCTGTACGCGCTGCGCGACGTCACCGGCACCGTCGAGGCGATCCCCCTGATCGCCAGCTCGATCATGAGCAAGAAGATCGCCGAGGGCACCGGCGCGCTGGTGCTCGACGTGAAGGTCGGTTCCGGGGCGTTCATGAAGTCCGTCGACGACGCCCGCGAGCTGGCCCGCACGATGGTCGAGCTGGGCGGCGCGCACGGCGTCCGGACGGTCGCCCTGCTCACCGACATGTCCACCCCGCTCGGGCTGGCCGTCGGTAACGCCGTCGAGGTCACCGAGTCGGTCGAGGTGCTGGCCGGCGGCGGGCCCGCCGACGTGGTGGAGCTGACCCTCGCCCTGGCCCGGGAGATGCTCGACGCGGCGGGGCTGCCCGACGCCGACCCCGGCGCGGCGCTGCGCGACGGCCGCGCCATGGACGCCTGGCGGGCGATGATCCGCGCCCAGGGCGGCGACCCGGACGCGCCCATGCCCACCGCACCCGAGGTGGAGGTGGTCCGCGCCGACGCCGACGGCTTCGTGGCGTCGGTCGACGCGTACGCGATCGGGGTGGCCGCCTGGCGGCTCGGCGCGGGCCGCGCCCGCAAGGAGGACCCGGTGAGCGTCCCGTCGGGGGTGGTGCTGCACAAGCGCCCCGGCGACCCGGTGCGGGCCGGCGAGCCGCTGTACGAGCTGCGCGCCGAGCACGCCGCCCGGATCCCGGCGGCGCTGGCCGAGGCCGCCCGGGCGGTACGCATCTCGCCGACCGCCCCGGCCGCGAAGCCGCTGGTCATCGAGCGGATCGGCTGACCTGTCCCCGCGTCCGTCCCGGCACCCACCTGTCGTGGTGCCGACCGCCGTTAACCGCTATTCTCCCAGGCCAGGGGGACGACCGGCGCTTAGCCGATGCGACTGACAGGGGTCTGAGCCGTGCGCGTACCCGCTCCCGACCCGCGCGAGGTCCGTGACGCCAGCCTGGACGAGCTGTCCCGGCTGGGGCTGCCGCTGCCACCCGAGCAGTTCCCGCTGGTGTGGGAGCCCGGCGACGAGATCGAGCTGCGGCCGACGGTGGAGATCGAGGCGCGCATCGCCGTGCTGCACGTGATCCTGGCCCGGTGCTTCGGCATGCCCGCGCAGGCGGCGATGAGCTGGCTGCTCAACTCCCACCTGGTCGACATGGTCACCCCGCCCGAGTGGCAGTTCGTGATGGGCGGCCGGGGCGACCACCGGTCGTTCGTGCTGCACCACGACGCGCTGTTCTCGCTGGCCTGGGTGCTCGGCCTGACCAAGCAGCTCGACCCGACGCTGCCGGTCGACGATCGCCTGGTGGAGCGGCTGCCGCACATCGCGGGCGGGGAGACCTTCGCGCACTGGCGCTCCCGCATCCTGGCCGCGCCCCAGCACCCGGCCGACGCGGCGGCCCTGCTCGACCTGCACTACTGCCTCGACTGGGCGTACCTGGAACTGGAGCGGGACGGGCGGTCGCGGCCCGGCCTGGTCGACGCCAACGCGATCGGTCAGCGCCGGTGGGCGCTGGAGTGGGCGGTGGTCCTGCGCGGGCCCTACCACGACGAACCGCCGGGCTGGGAAGAGGTCGACCTGTCCACCTGAGGCGGCGGGCGTTCAGCGGGGACGGTACACGCCGAGCCGGACCGCGAGGGTCACCCCGACCGGCTCGGGCAGGGCGGCGATCCGGGCGGCGAGGACGGCCGGGTCCGTGTGCCGGGCGCTGGGCCCCATCCCGACCAGCGTGGCGACCTCCGGCGCGGTCAGTTCCAGCCGGGCCCGCAGCACGCTCTCGGCGGCCTGGTCGAAGTGGTCGGCCAGGCTCCCGGCGACCCGGTCCGCCTTGTCGGGATCGACCTTCAGCAGGCCGAGCGCGTCGACCAGTTCGGCGAGGTGGTCCTCGGCCGGGGTGACCACGAGCAGCACGCCCGCCGGGTGGAGCACCCGGCGGAACTCCGCGCCGTTGCGCGGGGCGAAGACGTCGAGCAGCACGGCGACGCTGCCGTCGGCCAGCGGAAGCCGCCGCCAGGTGTCGGCGAGCGCGGCCGCCGCGCGCGGGTGGGCCCGCGCCGCCCGGCGCAGCGCCGGCTTGGAGACGTCCAGGGCCAGGCCCACGGCGTCGGGCAGCGCCGCCAGCACCGCGGCGAGGTGCCGGCCCGTGCCCGCCCCGGCGTCCACCACCAGCGGGTACGCCCCGACGGCCCGGCCGGTTCCGCCGGGTGTTGCGGGCCCGCCGGGTGTTGCTGGCTCGGTGGGCGTTGCGGACCCGGCGTGTCGCGGGCCGGGGCGACCGACTCCGTGTGCCCCCTTTGCTCTGCACCCGCATACGCAGCGGTCACCCACCGTCACCGCTGCGCCCGTGGGTGCAGAGCAAAGGGCCTGCGGGATGGGTGCGTCAGCCGCCGGGCGGCCTGTCGCGGGGGCCTCAGCCGCCGGTTGGCCCGTCGCGAGGGCGTCAGCCAACCGGCCCGTCGCGCCGGGGGCACCAGCCGCCGGGCCGTCCTGCCCCTCGTCGGCCACGGGCACGGCACCCAGCGCCGCGAGCCCGGCGGCGGCGAGCGCGGCCGAGACCGGGTCGTAGTGCCCGGCGGCGAGGAAGTCGGCCCGGGCGGCCACCATCTCGGCGGTGTCGCCCGCGTGCGGGGCCCGGCCGGCGAGCAGGTCGACGTAGCCCTGACGGGCGACGTCGAAGCTGTGCCGGCGCGGGCAGCGCAGCGCCCGGGCGGTCCCGGTGGCGGCCTCGGTGAGCGGTTCCGCGCAGACCGGGCAGCGCAGCCGGCCGACGATGCGGGGGTCCATCACCGCGCCATCCTCCCAGCCGGTCGCGTCGGCGGCCCGTCCGGTGGCCACTAGGGTCTCAGCATGGTCGCAATCTCATACGAGGACATCGTCAAGGCTCCCAAGGCACTGCTGCACGACCACCTCGACGGCGGCCTGCGGCCGGCGACGATCGTCGAGCTGGCCGCCGAGGTCGGCCACGAGTTGCCCACCACCGACCCCGGGGCGCTCGGCCGCTGGTTCGTCGAGGCGGCGGACTCCGGTTCGCTGGAGCGCTACCTGGAGACGTTCGCCCACACCGTGGCCGTCATGCAGACCGCGCCCGCGCTGCGCCGGGTGGCCCGGGAGTGCGCCCAGGACCTGGCCGCCGACGGCGTCGTCTACGCGGAGGTGCGGTTCGCCCCCGAGCAGCACCTGGAGCGGGACCTGACCCTGGACGAGGTGGTCGAGGCGGTCGTCGCCGGGTTCGCCGAGGGCACGGCGCTCGCCGCCGACGCCGGCCACCAGATCCGCGTGGGCACCCTGCTCACCGCGATGCGGCACGCCGCCCGGTCGCAGGAGATCGCCGAGCTGGCCGTACGGCACCGCGACGGCGGGGTGGTGGGCTTCGACATCGCCGGGGCGGAGGCGGGCTTCCCGCCCACCCGGCACCTCGACGCCTTCGAATACCTCCAGCGGGAGAACTTCCACTTCACCATCCACGCCGGCGAGGCGTTCGGGTTGCCGTCGATCTGGCAGGCCATCCAGTGGTGCGGCGCGGACCGCCTCGGCCACGGGGTGCGGATCGTCGACGACATCACCCCCGGCGACGACCGGCCGACGCTGGGCCGGCTGGCCGCGTACGTGCGGGACAAGCGGATCCCGCTGGAGCTGTGCCCGTCGTCGAACGTGCAGACCGGCGCGGCGGCGTCGATCGCCGAGCACCCGATCGGGCTGCTGCGCGACCTGCGGTTCCGGGTCACCGTGAACACCGACAACCGGCTGATGAGCGGCACCTCGATGTCCCGGGAGATGGCGCTGCTGGTGGAGGCCTTCGGCTACGGCTGGAAGGAACTCCAGTGGTTCACGATCAATGCGATGAAGAGCGCGTTCATCCCGTTCGACGAGCGGCTGGTCATCATCGACGAGGTGATCAAGCCGGCGTACGCGAAGCTGCTGGGCTGATCACGGGTGGTGCGGGTGGCCGGCGAGCAGGTCGGCCACCCGGCGCAGCACCTCGCGGGCGGGGGCCGGACGGGCGCCGAGCCCCGCCTGGCGGCGCAGCACCGCCGGCTCCGCCCGCAGCAGGGCCAGCCCGCGCCGCAGCAGCACCCGGGGGGCCTTGCGCTGCTCGGCCAGGTCGCGGGCGAGCCGCCGGAGGAAGGTGGTGCCGCGCGGCCGGCGCAGCGCGTACGCCCCGGCGAGCAGCCCCTGCCGCCGGCACTCCTCGACGATCTCGGCGGCGAATATCCCTTCGGCGACGAAAAGTGGCGATCCGGTCACCTCGAATGGCCGGGTGGCCACTTGCCGGTCCGCGCCGATCGCATAAACCGGCACTTCGGCCTTGCCGTCGCGGGCCAGTCGGGCAATCGTTTCCACGGCCGCCCCGGCGTCCCACGAGCGGGGCGAGTCCCAGTCCACAAGGCCGTCGTGGCGCGGCAACGTAGGGTCATCACCGTCCTTGTAGAAGTCGTCGAGACAGAGGACGGGAAGCCCGGTTCGTTGGGCTATGTACGACTTTCCGGAGCCAGAGGGGCCGGCTAGAAGGATGACACGACGGGGGTGTTCCATTACTCTCAGTCACTCCGGCCAGACGGATTGCGAGCAAATTGCATCAACATCTCATCACACCTTCGGCGACGGCCGGCCTGGGCTTTCTCTTTGGAACACGGCGTGATGGAATCTCGGAGGTCCGACCCGCCGGGTCGGTCGCTGGGCGTTGCCCGGGGCAACGCGCGGGCGCTGTGATCGCGAGGGCGGTGACGTGAGCAAACGACCGAAGACGGCGGGTTCCTTCCTGTCGCGACTGCGTCGGCCGGCCGGCCGGCTCCGCGACATGCCGATCTGGTCCAAGCTCGGTCTCATCATGATCGTGCCGACCATCGCCACGGTCGTCGTCGGCACCAGTGGCCTCGTCGACAACCTGGACACGCTGAACAACGCCAACCGCTCCGGCGACCTGGCCAACCTGGTGGGCTACTCGGGCGACCTGGTCAACAGCCTGCAGGACGAGCGCACCTCCGCGGTGCTGCTGCTCGGCGCGAACGGCGACCAGGCCAAGGCGCAATACCAGGAGGCGTACAACCGGGTCAACGGCCGGGTCGACCGGGACAAGGCGCCGTACCTGAGCCAGCGGGCCAAGGTCGAAGACCTGCCGAACAGCCTGGAGAACATCCTCGACGGCATCGACCAGAACCTGAAGGACCTGCCCGGCACCCGCAGTCAGGTCTTCAACGGCAAGCTGAAGATCATCGACGCCATGCAGGCGTACGAGGGTCTGATCAACGACCTGCTCTCCATCCGCGACTCCGCCACCCAGCTCGCCGGTGACAACGACCTGAGCGACCGGATGCGCGCCGCGGCCGCCGTCGCCCGGGAGAAGGAATACCTCTCGGTCCGCCGGGTCGTGGTGCACCGGGCGCTCATCCAGCGCGAGCTGACCCCCATCCTGCGCACCGACTACATCGCCAGCGGCACCGGTCAGCAGCAGGCGCTGCAGAGCTTCAAGGCGGTGGCCAGCCAGGCCGAGGCGGACCTGCACGACCAGACCGTCGCGGGCGGCGACCGGCGCGAGGCGCAGAACTACACCGGCTGGCTCGACGGCAACATCAACGGCAGCATGGCCGACGCGCCGTTCGGGCCGGACCAGTGGGACGCAGCCATGGTCGCCAACGCCAAGCTGATCCGTACGGTCGAGGCGACGCTGGACGGCGACGTCGTCAAGCAGGCCGACGCGCTCCGCTCCGACGTGCAGCGCACGGTGTTCCTCCAGACCGGCCTGCTGCTCAGCATGCTGCTGCTGGCCATCCTGTTCGCGTACCTCGTCGCCCGGTCGATGGCCCGGTCGCTGCGCGACCTGCGGCAGGGCGCGCTCAACATCGCCCAGTACGGCCTGCCCCAGGCCGTCGCCCGGCTGCGCGACCCGCAGCTGTCCAGCCAGCTCTCCCCGGTCCAGGCGGCCAACCAGATCGCCGAGCCGCTGCCGGTGCGCAGCAAGGACGAGTTCGGTCAGGTGACCGAGGCGTTCAACGCGGTCCACCTGGAGGCCGTGCGGACGGCGGCCGAGCAGGCCGCGCTGCGCGCCTCCGTCGCGACCATGTTCGTCAACCTGGCCCGCCGCTCGCAGATCCTGGTCGACCGGCTGATCGGCCACCTCGACCGGCTGGAGCGCGGCGAGGAGGACCCGGACCGGCTGGCCGAGCTGTTCCAGCTCGACCACCTCGCGACCCGGATGCGCCGCAACGACGAGAACCTGCTGGTGCTCGCCGGCGCCGACTCCACCCGCGTGCAGCGCGAGCCGGCGGCGCTGATCGACGTGCTGCGGGCCGCCCAGTCCGAGGTCGAGCACTACACCCGCATCGAGTTCGGGGTGATCGACCGCGACATCGAGGTCGCCGCGCACGCGGTCAACGACCTGGTCCACCTGGTCGCCGAGCTGTTCGACAACGCGACCGCCTTCTCGCCGCCCGACTCGCAGGTGATGGTGGAGGCCCGCCGGGTCGGCGACCGGGCCAGCCTCTACGTCGAGGACCGGGGCATCGGCATCAGCGTCGAGCAGCTCCACGAGCTCAACGAGCGCCTCGCCACGCCGCCGCAGGTGGACGTGGCCGTCTCCCGGATGATGGGTCTGGTCGTGGTCGCCCGCCTGGCCTCCCGGCACGGCGTGAAGGTCGAGCTTCGGCCCGGCAACGACCGGGGCACCGTCGCCGACGTGACCCTGCCCACCACCGTGCTGGTGCCCCGTGCGCTCTCCGGCCGGGTCCAGCAGCCCGGCGCGCTGCCGGCCCCGCCCGCGCAGCTCACCGGCTCGCAGTCGGGCGGGCCCACCCCGACCCTGGGCGCCTTCGCGGCCTTCGGCAACGGCCCCGCCGCCCCCGCGCCCAGCCAGCGGCCGGGGCACTCGGGCAACCAGGTCACCCTGGGCGGCCGCTCCTTCGACCCGGCCTCGCGCAACGGCCACGGCACGCCCGCGTCGGCCGGTTCCACGCGGTCGATGCCGGCCTGGTCGGACCTCACCGGCGCCGGTGGTGCCGCAGGCGGCGTCCCGGCCCCCCGCACCTCCAACGGGCAGCAGATCGACCCACTGCCGCAGCGGCGGTCCCCCGGTGACGGTGACCCGGCCAGCAGCGGCCAGCAGCCGGCGATTCCCCGGCAGCTGCCGAGCAGCCCGGAGGCCCGCGGATGGACCTCGCCGCCGGTTTCGGTGCCGCCGGTCTCCGCGCCCCCGATTCCGCCGGTCTCGGCACCGCCCGCCTCCGCCTTCCCGGTGTCTGGTCAGCCCGTCTCGGCGGCACCGGTGTCGGGCCAGCCCGTCTCCGCTCAACCGGTGTCCGGTCAGCCGGCCGGCACGCCCGTCTCCGGTCAGCCGTACGCGGCGCAGCCACTGCCCAGCCGGCCGGTCCCCTCGGCCCAGGCGCCGGTGGCGCCCCCGGCCTGGCCTCCGGTGGCGACCCCGGAGCCGGCCACCCCGCCGGTGCCGGAGCGCCTCGCGGCCGCCCTGGACATGACCACGGCGCTGCCCCGGGTGCCGCGAACCGAGGTGCCCAGCGCTCCGGCAACTCCGCCGACCCCCGCCCGGCCGACACCCCCGCAGGCCCAGAACCGGCAGCAGCGGTACGCGGACGAGACGATGGAGCTGCCGATCTTCCGGGAGCTGGAGTCGGCCTGGTTCCGCACCCGCCGCGCGGGCGCGGAGGAGGCGGCGGGCCCCACCCAGCCCGCAGCGACCAACGGCGCCGGAAGCTCGGCGAACAGCGCCGTGACCCAGCAGTTCTCCGCGGTCGACGTCACCGGCCGGGCCGTCCAGACACCAGCACCCCGGACGACAGGTAACGCACCGATGGCAGACACCCCGATGGCCGGAGGAGTGCCCCGCGACAACGGATCGCCGACCAACGGCGGCGGTCGCCCCGGTCCCGCCGATGCCTTCACCGGCCGGCGGCCCACGTCGCAGGGCAACGCCTGGCAGACGGCCGCAGACGACGGCTGGCGGGCCGCCTCGGCGGCGACCGAGGTCCCAGTGGCGGAGACCACCCGCAAGGGCCTGCCGAAGCGGGTGCCGATGGCCCAGCTCGTGCCCGGCGGGGTGGAGAAGCCCACCACGTCGGTCCAGCGCCGCACACCGGAGGGCGTCCGCGGTCTGCTCTCGGCATACCATCGAGGCGTGCAGCGCGGGCGTACCCAGCCCGACGGCAACCCGACCAACCCGGAGGAAGCTTCGGGTGGGCAGCAATCCTCGCAGTCTGGCTCAGGCCCGGTGGCCGGGAGCGGGCAGAAGGAGCAACAAGGATGACAACTACGCAGGATCTCGGTTGGCTGCTGGCCAACTTCGCCGACCGGGTGCCCGGTGTCGCGCACGCGGTCGCCGTCTCCGCGGACGGTCTGCTCCTCGCGTCGTCACGAGACCTTCCGCGTGACCGGGCCGACCAGCTCGCCGCGATCGCGTCCGGCCTGGTCAGCCTCACGCAGGGGGCGGCCCGCTGCTTCGAGGGCGGCGCGGTGCTGCAGACCGTGGTCGAGATGGACAACGGTTTCCTGTTCCTGATGTCCATCTCGGACGGCTCGTCCTTCGCCGTGCTCGCCGCCCGCAGCTGCGACGTCGGGCAGGTCGGATACGAGATGGCCCTCCTGGTCGACCGGGTGGGCGACGCGTTGACCCCGCAGCCGCGTACGGCTGTGGGGATGATGGGCTGACCCGCGCGCTGGCCGGTGGGTCAGGCGGGACGGCAACGACAGAAACGACGGGTTCCACCGGTCCAGCCGGTGTCGGGGACGAAGGAGGTGAGCGGCGACATGGATCGTGACGAACCGACCGGAGCGTTGGTCCGTCCGTACGCCGTGACCCGCGGTCGTACCCGACCCCGGCTGGACATCGCGCTGGAGGCACTCGTCGAGACGACGGTGCGTGGTCGGGCCGCTGCCGGTTCCAACGGCGGCCAGGGCCGGGAGCACCAGTACATCGCCGCGCTGTGCGACGGACGGGTGCAGTCGCTTGCCGAGATCGCGGCGCGGATGCAGCTCCCGCTCGGCGTGGCTAGGGTGCTCATCGCCGACATGGCGACCGACGGCCTGGTCGCGGTCCACGAGCCGACCATCCTGGACGACTCCGACGACGCGGTGGGCACTGAACTGCTGGAGAGGGTGCTGAGTGGACTTCGCAGGCTCTGACATGTCGCACCGCCCGCCCGTCCCGAGCGGGCGCGTGACGTCGGCGAAGATCGTTATCGCCGGTGGTTTCGGCGTCGGCAAGACGACGCTGGTCGGCTCGGTCTCGGAGATCACGCCGCTGACCACCGAGGCGATCATGACCTCCGCCGGCGTGGGCGTCGACGACACCCGGCAGGTGCCGGGTAAGACGACGACCACGGTGGCGATGGACTTCGGCCGTATCTCGATCGACCGGGACCTGATCCTGTACCTGTTCGGCACCCCCGGCCAGACCCGGTTCTGGTTCATGTGGGACGAGCTGGTCCGGGGCGCCATCGGCGCGGTGGTCCTGGTCGACACCCGGCGGCTGGCCGACTGCTTCGCGGCCATCGACTTCTTCGAGCACCGGCGGCTGCCGTACCTGGTGGCCATCAACTGCTTCGACGGGATGCAGTACCACGACCCGCAGGACGTCCGGGACGCGCTCGCGATCTCGCACGAGGTGCCGGTGGTGGCCTGCGACGCCCGTAACCGGGAGTCGACGAAGCACGTGCTGATCTCGCTGGTCGAGTACGTGCTCACGATGCGTCGCTCGCGCGCGGTCGCGCCGGCCTGATCGACGACGGGACGCGCCCGACGATCGGCATCCGCCGGGGTCGTCGGGCGCGTCCTGCTGTCCGGGCGCAGGTGGCGACCGGCCGCCGTTACTGGCGGTCGCCTGCTCCTGCGCCGGGACGCGCTGCCCTGCGTCCTAACCCCTAACCGGGTGTGGGGCCCTCGACGTCAACCGTCCCCAGGGAACGTCAGGCCTCCGCAGGGCAGGTGTAGCCGTCGGCGTGGGGTGGTTGCGGCCGGGTCTGGTCGGCCGAGGTCCCCGAGTCCACCAGGGAGCTCTCCGTCGTCGTGGCGGCCGTATGCCGCAACGCTCCGGTGGCCGCGACGCTCCGATGGCCGGGACGGGAAGCCGGGGCGGCGAGGCCGCCCCGGCGCGGTGGTCAGGAGCGGTAGCTGGCGGAGCGGTACTCGTACTCCCGGTCGTCGTCGCGGTCGCCGGTGTCCCGGGTGAAGTCCCAGCCGCCCGCCGCCTCGCGACCCGGTCGGCCGCCGACGGCGAAACCGCCGATCTCCTGCCCGCGACGCCAGCCCCGGAAGTAGCCGGTCGTGTTCTCGGCGAGGCTGGCCGCGTCGCGGACTATCCGCAGGGGACGCTCCTCGCGCAGGGGCGAGCCCGGCACCAGGTTGGCCTGCGGCACCCGCTTGGGCAGCCCGGCCTTGGTCTCGGCACCCACCGCCGGACGGGCGGCCTGCTCGGCGGCCTGCCACCCGGTGTCGGCGGTGCTCGACCAGTCCAGCTCGGCCTCGTCGCCGTGGCCGACGAACCAGGCCGACTTGGCGGCGGCGAAGATCAGCAGGTCACCGTCTCCCTCGTCGGAGATCGGCGGGGTACGCCGCTCCATCGGGGCGGGACGCGGCGGCTGGGGCGGGGCCGACCGCTGCTCCATGGTGGGCCGCTGCTCCGCAGGGACCCGCTGCCCGAGCGGGGAGCGGTGCTCCATCGCCGGCCGTTCGGGCCGGGGCTCCGGGGCGGGGCGCTCGGCGCGGGCTGCCTCGCCCCGGTCGACCAGCCGCAGCGGCGGCGGCTCCAGACGCGGGTCCCCGGTCGGGCCCGACCCCTCCCGCAGTGCCCGGTCGGCCAGCGGCGGCGGCTCGACCAGCCGCAGCATCGGCGGCTCCTGGGGCAGGTCGTCGGCGAGCCACGGCGGGGTGACCCGGCCCTCGGTCGCCGGGACGACCTCGGTCGGGGCGTCGATCTGCCGCTTCGCCCGCTCCTCGAAGGGGCGCACGACCGGGTTGTTCGGAGAGCTGTCCGCCGGGTCCTCGGGGTTGTTGACCAGCGGCCAGTTCGCCCGCGAGCCGGGGGGAGCGGCCTCCTGGCCGGGGCGCGGGGCCGGGACCGGGACGCTCAGGTCGGTGGCGCTGAAGCCGCCGGTGGGCGGCGGCGCGGACTCGCCCGTCGTCTTGGGCCGGGGCGGGATGATGGTGCGCTGCCGCTCCGCCCGCGCGTTCTGGATCGCGGCCGTGGTCAGCGTGGGCCGGAACGGCTCGCCGGCCTCGGCCGGCGGCACGGACCCGCGCTCGCGCTGGCTCGGCGCGATCGGCGTGATGCCCGGTGGCGGGGGCGGCGGCGCGGAGACCGGCCGGTTGGTCGGGCCGTCGATCAGGCGGCGCGGCTCCGGCGCGGACGCGGGCGGGCCGTCCATCAGGCGGCGCGGCTCCGGCGACGGAGGACCGTCCATCAGGCGGCGCGGGTCGGGCGACGGCGGGCCGGAGACGGGCGGGGTGGCCGAGGCGGCCGGGACGACCGGGCGCGGGGCGACCGGCGGCGGGGCGACGGGCTCCGGCGCGACCGGTGGCGGGCCGAGCGGACGGGGCTGGGCGGGCAGGCCGCCGCCGGCGACCGGCTCGGGACGGCTGCGCCGCCCGGCGACCGGTTCGGGCTCGGTGGGCCGCAGCGCGCGCAGGCCCGAGCCGGGAAGCTCGGCGATCGGCTCCCCCCGGCGGGCGGCGGCCCGGCGGCCAGACGCCGGCGCGGGGGTGGTGACCCGGGCGTCGAGCGCGCCGACCAGGGCCTCGCAGCCCGCGTCGCACGCCCGCACCGAGGCCACCGCCTGGCGGACGGTCTCGGCCACGGCGGAGGTGAGCGCCCGGCTCACCGCCGCGCGGCGTGGGGTCTCGGCGATGGCGACCCGCAGCGCGGTCACCGCATCGTTGATCTTGCCTTTATCGGCCACCCCGTCGGCCGCGAGGTGGGCGGCGATGGCGTCCGCCGCCACCGACACCTCCCGGCCCCGGGCGATCGTCCCGCCCAGCATGCCGGGTTCCGGCAGGGCGTCGAGCACGGCCAGGGCGACCGGCTCGGCCGGGTCCGGGTACGCGCGCAGGGCGGCGGGGTAGAGCTCCCGCAGCACCTCGCGCAGCGCCACGGCGGCGGAGTGCCGGCCGCTGGCGAGCGCGGCGTGCGCCGAGAGGACCTGCTTGTAGCCGGCGAGGTCCCGGGGCGCCGGCAGGGTGACCGCCGACAGCGCGCCGGCCTGGAGAGCCCGGGCCAGCCCGACCGCCCGCCGCTCGGCCGGCGGGGACTGCATCTCCTCCAGCGAGTCGTCGTCGGCGAACCGCTCGGCGAAGTCGTCGACGGAGTCGTCGTCCGCGATGGCCAGGGGACGCCCGGCGGCGCTCAGCAGCGAGGTGACCGTGTGGTCGTCGCTGTCGGCGGCGATCGCGGCCCCGCTCGGCCCGCCCGACCGCTCCACGAGCAGCGCGACCAGCTGGGCATAGCCGGCCGGGTCGTCGCCGATCTCGCAGACATGGAGCAGCCGACCTGCGTCGTCGACCACAGCGGACGTCAGCGTCGAACCGGCCGAGGCCGGTCGGTCGGCCGGATCCGCCGAGGCCAGACCGCAGTACACGCGCACGAGCGCCACGGCGTCGTCCTCCTCCCGGGACTGAGGTCTTTCTCTGCCAGAGACTGATGCTCCCTGGAACGCGTCAGTCGCGCCAGTCCACGACTGCAGAGATCTTGCCGACAATGGTGCGCCACCCGAGACTCGCCGTCTGCGCGCCGATCTTCTTCAGCCGACGCCGGCCGAGGAAGCCCCCGATCCCGCCGTTGGCGGTGGCGCGCAGCGCCTCGTCCAGGTCGTCGAGGCTGGAGCCGGCGGAGAGCATGTCCAGCACCGCGGGCAGCCGCAGCGCGTACGCGATGTCCCGGGCCACCTCGCCGGCCTCGATCAGGAGGGTCGAGTCCCAGGTGTCGTGCCCGCCCCGCAGGTTCTCCACGACCAGGTCGAGCTCGTAGGTGTCCTCGTCGAGCGGGACGATGTCGGCCGGTTCCACCCGTTCGGACAGTTCATTCCAGCTGTCCAGTTGAGACATGTCGTTGGGCGCGCCGGACCTGACGAAGCTGACGAGGGACTCCGGCGTCTTGAACAGCAGCAACTTGCCGCGGTGGCTGAGGAAGACCGGCACCTCCTCGTCGCCCGCCTCGTCTTCGGCGTCGTCGGCGTCCGACTCCTCCGTCGCGTCCGCGTCCGCGTCAGCGGTGTCGGCGTCAGCCGCGTCGGCGGTCGGCTTGCGGCGGCGGGACTTCCCGTCCGCCTCCTCGGCCTCCTCGGCCTCTGCCTCGGCGAACTCGGCGGCCAGTTCCTCGTCGAGGATGACGACCTCGTCGTCCTCGTCGTCGGTCTCGACCGCCTGCCTGCGGGCCAGGAACGGGTCGTCCTGGTCGCGCTCGGCGACGTCGGTCGGGGTCAGCTCCCGCGCCGGCCGGTACGCCCGCAGCGTGAAGCCGGTGCCGGCGGGCAGGGCGATCTCGACCGGGTCGATCCGCAGCTCGTCCCAGAGCACGCGGTCGGCTTCGCGCGCCGACGGGCGCTCGGCGTCCTCGTCGATCTCTTCGAGGGTGCCGTCGGTCTCGTCGAGCTCGGGCTCGTCGGCGTCGGGCCGTTGGGGCGACTGGCGGGCCACGCTGACCTCCGTGTGCTTCGGGCTGCCCACCCGGCGGCGTCTCCGGCCGTCGAGTGACTCTGGGCACATACCCTAGTGGGCGACTCCGGGAGGCCGATGCCCGCACCCCGGTGGCGGCCCGCGTGGCCCACACGTAGTCTTGCTACCTATGAAGGCCCAGGCGCTGCACGGACACCTCGACGCGCTGCTGCTCGCGGTGCTGGAGCGGGGGGCCCTGCACGGCTACGCCATCATCGAGGCGCTGCGCGCCCGCAGCGAGGGCGCCCTCGACCTGCCCACCGGGACGATCTACCCGGCGCTGCGCCGACTGGAGCGGGCGGGGCACGTGGCCAGCAGTTGGAGCACCGTCAACGGCCGGGAGCGCCGCACCTACGAGCTGACCGACTCGGGCCGTCGGGCCCTCGCCGGTGAGCGGGCCGGCTGGCGGGAGTTCAGCGCGACCGTCGGCCAGTTCCTCGGCGACACCCCGCCCGCGCCGGCCTGACCCCGCCCGGCTGCCCCCGCCCGCCCGGCTGCCCGCGCCCGCCGGCGGCCCCTACGCCCGCGTCCCGGGCCTGCGCCCCGGGCTTGCGGCCCGCCCTCGGCTTGGCTGCACTCATGTCACTTTCTGTCATGGCGGCGGCCATCGTCGGTGCGGTAGAGCGTGCGTCACTCCGCGTGGCGGTCGGCCTGCCCGGCATGACGACTCGTCTTCCCTTTGCTCTGCACCCATCCGCGCAACACCCGGCTGGGCTGCACGGATGTGGAGTCGACGGTGTCGGGCGGGTCGACGTGTGGTCACCCTACGTCAGGTGTTGCGTATGTGGGTGCAGAGCAAAGGGGTGAAGTGGGCGTGGTGGTGCTGGGCGTCTCCGTTGCGGGGAGTGACGAACGGGGACGTGGGTGCGTGGGACGTGGTGCGTCCGGGCGCGGCCGACTCCGGCGGAGCGTCGGACCCACGCCGGGTCGGCGGGTCGGCGGGCCGGCTCGGGCGCACCCTATGCCGGTTCGGCCGGCCGGCGGCGGGTCGCGAGCAGCCAGGACCGGGCCGCCCGGCCGATCCACAGGAACCCCGCGCCGCTGGCCAGCGCGCCGACCAGCATCGGTGGCCAGGTGCGGGCCGCCTCCCACAGCCCGACGGACCAGCCGTACAGGGCCGCGCCGCTGGCCGCGCCGAGGACGAGCGCGGCGGTGAGCGCGAAGCCGGTCAGCCGGGTGAGGCGGGGCAGCGCCGGGTGCGCCGACCGGGCCGACGCGGCGACCACCGTCAGCCCCGCCACCGCCAGCACGGCCGCGCCCAGCCAGATGCCGTTCACCGCGCCCGACAGCAGGCGGTAGGCCACCGGTGGGCCGGGCCCGCCGCTCCAGCTCGACCCCTGCCAGGTCAGGTCGCCTGCGACGACCAGCACGCCGGCGACCGCGAGCACCCGCAGGGACAGGCCGCGCAGCGACCCGGTGGCCAGCTCCGCCTGGTACGCCGGGGCGAGCCGGGCCGGCTCGCCGAACTCGGCCACCGCCCGCCGCGCGGCCTCCGCCGCCGGCAGACCCCCGTCCCGGTACGCCTCGACGGCGTCCTGCAACGCGTGGCGGGCCTCGGTGAGCAGGTCGGCCTTCAGCCGCGCCGGGCCGTGCAGCCGGTCGCCCAGCTCGCGCAGCCGCTCCTCCACGAGTACGTCGTCGCCGCGCGCCATGCGACCGAGCCTGCCACGCGGCGGCGGGCGGCGCGTCCGGGGGAATCCCGGAGGCCGGCTCAGGGGCGGGGCGTCAGGGCCAGGTACCCGCGCTCGGCCGCCTCCTGGAGCAGCCACTGGTCCCGGTACCAGCCCGGCGCGGCGACCAGCTCGTCGTGCCGGCCGCGCTGGACCACCCGGCCGGTGTCGAGCACCACGATCTCGTCGAGGTCGGCGAGCCCGCTGAGCCGGTGGCTGATCAGCAGCACCGAGTGCCCGGCGGGGGTCGCCGCCAGCGCCGAGGCGAGCACCGCGTCGGCGGTGGCCGGGTCGAGCCCCTCGGTCGGCTCGTCGAGCACCAGCACCCCGGGCGCGGCGAGCAGCGCCCGGGCCAGCGCGAGGCGCTGCCGCTGGCCGCCGGAGAGCTGACCGCCCTCCTCGCCGACCACCGTGTCCCAGCCGGCCGGCTGGGCGCGCACCCAGTCCAGCAGCCCGGCCGCCTGGGCCGCGGCGGCCAGCTCGGCCTCGTCGGCGGCGGGCCGGCCGAGCAGCAGGTTCTCCCGGACCGTGGCGTGGAAGACGTACGCCTCGGCGAGCAGGCCACCGACCGCCCGGGGCAGCTCCTCGGCCGGGTACGCCGACAGGTCGACCCCGTCGAGGGTGACCCGGCCCTCCGCCGGGCCCACCGAGCCGGTGAGGACGGCGGCGAGGGTGCTCTTGCCGGCGCCGCTGGGCCCGACCACGGCGATCCGGCGCCCGGCCGGCAGATCCAGGGTGAACCGGTCGAGGGCCGGGGCGGCGCCGGCCCGGTACCGCACGGTGACCTCGTCGAAGCGCACGTCGTGCGAGCCCGGGACGACGGCGGTGACCCCGGCGGCCCGAGCGGCCCCCACCTCGGCCCCGACCCCGACCCCGGCCCCGGCGTCGGCAGCGGCCCCGGCAGCAGCAGCGTCGGCCGCCGGGGCGGTCAGCAGGGCGGCCACCCGGACCAGCCCCGCCCGCAGTTGGGTGCGCTGCCGGGCGGCCCCGACCAGCGCGAGCGCCACCTCGACGGCGGCCAGGGAGCCCACCGCCAGCACGCCGACCAGCACCCCGCCGACGCCGCCGCGCAGCGCGGTGACCACCACCGCGCCGGCGGTAGCACCGGCGACCAGCACCCCGGCGGCGTCCACGGCGAAGCCGGTCGCGGCGAGCCGCCGCTCCAGGCGGGCCAGCCGGCGGGCCCGGTCGGCGGCGGCGTCCAGCGCGTGCCCGGTGGCCCCGAACGCGGCCAGGTCGGCCGCGCCGTGGGTCAGGTCCACGGCGTCCGTGGCGAGGGCGCCGCGCAGCGGGGCCACCTGGTCGGCGGCGTGCCGGGTCAGCGCGGTGGCCGCGAGCGGCAGGGCGACCCCGGCGACGAGCAGGCCGAGCGCCAGCACCCCGGCGGCGGGCAGCGACACGGCGGCGGCCCCGGCCACGGCCAGCACGCTGACCGTCGCGGCGGCGGCCCCCGGGACGAGCACCCGCAGCAGCAGGTCCTGCACGGCCTCCACGTCGGACACGAGCCGGCTCAGGGCGTCCCCGGTGCGCTGCCGGGCGGCGTCGCGCCGGGCGGCCAGGGCGGCGAAGACCCCGGCCCGCACGTCGGTGACCATCCGCAGCACGGCGTCGTGTCCGGCGAGGCGCTCGGTGTAGCGGAACACGCCCCGGCTGATCGCCAGCGCCCGCACCGCGACGATCGCCACGGTGAGCCGGTCCAGCGGCGGCCGGCCGGCGGCGCTCATCAGCAGCCAGGTGGCGGTGGCCATCAGGGCCAGCCCGGCGAACTCGGTGGCGGCGGCGAGCAGCCCCGCGCCGACCAGCCGGCCCAGGTACGGCCGGGCCAGCCGCAGCACGGCCCGCTCGGCGGCCCGGCTGCTCCCGCTGTTCACCGGGCCCCCTCCTCTCCGGCCGGCGCGGTGGCCACTCCGGCACCGGAGCCGGGAGCGGCCGACGCGGCAGCCACCCCCGCTGCGGGAGCCGTCGGGGCGGGGGTCAGCTCGGTGACCCGGCCGTCGTCGATCCGCAGGATCCGGTCGGCGTCGGCGAGCAGCGCCGGACGGTGGGCCACCAGCAGGGCGGTCCGCCCGGCGACGAGCCGGCGGGTGGCGGCCAGCACCCCGGCCTCGCTGGCGGTGTCCAGGCGCGCGGTCGGCTCGTCCAGCAGCACCACCGGCGCGTCCCGCAGGAACGCCCGCGCCAGCGCGACCCGCTGCCGCTGGCCGCTGGACAGGCCGTGCCCGCGCTCGCCGAGGACGGTGTCGAGCCCGTCGGGCAGGGCGGCAACGACCTCGTCCAGCGCGGCGGCGGTGACCGCGGCGGCGAGCGCGGCGTCGGGTGTGCCGGGTGCGCCGAGCCGGATGTTGTCGGCGAGCGGGGCGGCGAAGAGGTGGGCCCGCTGCGGAACCCAGGCGACCTGGCGCCGCCACCCGTCGGGGTCCGCGCCGGCCAGGTCGACGCCGCCGACGGTGACCCGGCCGGACGTCGGGGCGACGAAGCCGAGCAGCAGGTTGAGCAGGGTGCTCTTGCCCGCCCCGCTCGGCCCGACGATGGCGATCCGCTCGCCGGGCCGGATCGTCAGCGTGACGTCCCGCAGCGCCACGGTCCGCTCGTACGCGACGGTCACGCCCTCGAACCGGATCTCGCCGCGCCCGTCGGGGGCGGGCCGCGCCCCGGCGGGCGTCGCGGCGTCCGTGGGCCCGGCGGGGGCGCTCGGGTCGGTGGCGGAGAGGGTCAGCGCCTCGTCCAGCGCGGTGAGCCCCTCCATGCTGGCGTGGAACCGGCTGCCGGCGGCCCGCAGCGGGAGGTACGCCTCCGGGGTGAGCAGCAGCACCAGCAGCGCGGTGGAGAGCGTGATCCCGCCGCCGAGCAGCCGGATGCCGACCGGCACCGCGACCAGCGCCACCGACAGCGTGGCGACCAGCTCCAGCACCAGCGCGGACAGGAACGCGATCCGCAGCGTCCGCATCGTCGCGGCCCGGTGCCCGTCGGCCATCCGGCGGACCACCTCGACCTGGCTGCGGGCCCGGCCGAACGCGCGCAGCGTGGGCAGCCCGGCGACCATGTCGAGGAAGTGCCCGCCCAGCGTGGACAGCCGCCGCCACTGCCGCTCGGTGGCGGCCTGCGCCTGCCAGCCGAGCAGCGCCCCGAAGACCGGAATCAGCGGCAGGGTCAGCGCGATGATGACGGCCGAGCCCCAGTCGGCGAAGGTGATCCGGGCCAGCACGGCCACCGGCACGGTGACACTCAGCACGAGCTGCGGCAGGTAGCCGGTGAAGTACGCGTCCAGGGCGTCCAGCCCGCGCCCGGCCAGCGTGGCGAGCTGCCCGGCCCGCTGCCCGGCGACCCAGCCGGGCCCGTGCCGGCCGACGGCGGCGAGCAGGTCGGCCCGCAGCGCGGCCTTGACCGTCGCGGCGGCCCGCGCCGCCACCGTGCCCTGCGCCCAGGCGACCAGCGCCCGCCCCGCCACGGCGACCAGGAACCCGGCGAGCGCCGGCCGGGCCAGCCGCCCGTCGAGCGCGGTGGCCAGCACCGTGGCCAGGGCGGTGGCCTGCCCCACGACCAGCAGCGCCGTGAGCCCGCCGAGGACCGCGAGCACGGCGAGGTCGCGCCGGGCCGCGGGGACCCGACGCAGCAGACGCGGGTCGAAGGGACGGCGGTTCACCAGTACACCGGTGTCCTGCCGTCGGTCCGTCCCCGGAACACCCACCAGCACATCGCCTGGAAGCCTAGTAGGGCCGGCAGGAGCGGCAGCACCAGCCAACCCAGCAGCGTCAGCGTCGGCCCGCTGGCCGCCGCGTCCGCCACGCTGAGTGACGCCGCCGGTGCGACGGTGGAGACCAGCGCGTAGGGCCAGAGTGCCGCGCCGACCCCGGCCACCGGCAGGGCCAGCGCCGCCGAGGTGGCGGCGAAGGCCACCCCGGGCCGCCGTCGCCCGAGCGCCGCCCGGGCCGCCAGCAGCGCCGCCACCAGCACCAACGGCAGCAGTACGGCCGGCAGCGGGCGCTGTGTCGCGGCGCGTACCCGATCGGAGAGCAGGCCCGCGACTGCGGCCAGGGCGACCGCGGCGAGCGCCGCCGCGACCAGCCGGCGGGCGGTACGGGTCAGCGGCCCGGCGGCCTCGGCCGGCAGCCGGAGCGTGAGAAACGTCGCACCGTGCGCCGCCATCAGGGCCACCATCGCCAGCCCGGCGAGGGCCGTGAACGGGGTGACCGCGTGCCCGACGCCCGTGACGTGCCCGTCGGCGGCCAGCGGCACGCCCTGCAGCAGCCCGGCGAGCAGCGCGCCCCAGCCGAACGCGGCGGCCAGGCTCCCGGCGGCCACCAGCCGGTCCCAGGCGGCGCGGGACGGCTCGCCGGTCGGGCGGCTGCGCAGTTGCACGCCGACGGTCACCGTGATCGTCCCGCCCAGCGCGGTGGCCACGACGGGGTAGAAGCCGGACAGCAGTTCCCCCTCCAGGGCGGGGAACGCGCCGAACAGGATGCCGGCGGTCGCCACCAGCCAGACCTCGTTGCCGAGGAAGAACGGGCCGACGGCGGTGAGGGCCGCCCGGCGGTGGGCCGGCGGCGCGCCCCGGGCCAGCAGCAGGCCGACGCCGTAGTCGTAGCCGGCGAGGACCAGGTAGCCGGCGAGGAAGAGCCCGAGCAGGGCGTACCAGGCGATTTCCACGGGTGGCCTCCTCAGCCGAGGACGGGGACGGGACGGGGGTCGTCGGCCGCCGGGCCGGGCCGGCGGCCGAGGGCGGGGTCGGCGGCGCCCCGGGCGGCGTGCCGGGCGAACAGCACCCAGTTGGCGACGGCGAGCCCGCCGAGCAGCACGGTGAAGCCGATCAGCGAGGCGAGCATCACCCCGGGCGCGACCGGGGAGACGGCCCGCTCGGTGGGGAGCAGCCCGTACGCGACCCAGGGCTGGCGGCCCACCTCGCGGGCGATCCAGCCGAGGACCACCGCGACGAAGGGCAGTGGCAGCGCCAGCAGCACCAGCCAGAGGGGGAACCGCAGCCGGATGGCCCAGTCCCGCCAGAGCAGGGGGAGCAGCAGCCACAGGCCGCCGAGCAGGAACCCGATGAGGATCATGAAGCCGAGCCCGACGTCGGCCAGCACGGGCGGGGCGTAGTCGCCGGGCCCGAACCGGGCCGTCCACTCGGCGACCAGGACGTCGCGCTGCGCGCCGCCGCCGAACTTGGTGGGCTGGGCCTGCCCGACGGGCCCGAACTGGGCGAAGCCGAACCCCTGCACGAGGCTGATCGAGACGGCCGCGGTGACCAGGCCGATTCGCAGCGAGGCGCGGAACAGCGCGTGGTCCGGGGTGCGCCGGATGAGGTGCCAGGCGCTCACGGCCGCCATCAGCATCCCGCCGGTGAGCAGGGCGGCGGCGACCACGTGCCCGAAGGCCAGGCCGAGGGTGGGGTTGGTCAGCAGCGCGCCGAAGTCGGTCAGGTGGGCCACCCCGTCGCGCACCTCGTAGCCGACCGGGTGCTGGAGCCAGGCGTTCGCCACCATGATCCAGAACGCGGAGGCGTACGCGGTCAGGGCCACGCCCCACAGCAGTGCCAGGTGTACGCCCCGGCGCAGCCGGTGCCAGCCGAAGATCCACATTCCGAGGAACGTGGACTCCAGGAAGAACGCGACCAGGGTCTCGATCGCCAGCGGGGCGCCGAAGACGTTGCCGACGTAGCGCGACAGGCCGCTCCAGTTCAGCCCGAACTGGAACTCCATCAGCAGGCCGGTGCCGATGCCCAGCACGTAGTTGATCACGTAGAGCTGGCCCCAGAACCGGGTCAGCCGCTCGTAGGCGGGGTTGCCGGTGACCGCCCAGGTCGTCTGGAGCCCGACGAGCAGGGTGACCAGCCCGAGCGTGACGACGACGAAGAGGAAGTGCAGCGAGGTGGTGGTGGCGAACTGGAGTCGGGCGAGGAGCAGGGGATCCATGACCGCCCTCCGAGGGTAGGCTTTCTTGTGGTAGCGAGCCTACACATAGCCTCGCTACGTATTGGCCCGCATGTCGGCGATCCGGCAACGGGGGACGCGGGCCGACCCGCGCCGCCGCGCTTGGCGCGCCGGCGATGTCGGCGACATGGGGGTATCCCGAGAGCCAGATGCCCCCATGTCGCCGACGTGGAGTCGATCACGGCCGGGCGCGGCCGGGTCGGGCAAGGCCGGGCAGGGCCGGGCGAGGCCGGCGGGGGGTCAGTCCGGCGGGCGGGCGTCAGTCCGGCGGGAGGCGAGAGTCAGCCTGGCGGGAGGCGAGGAGTCAGCTCAGGAAGAGGGAGACCGGCAGCGAGACCAGGGTGGCCGCCACCGTCAGCGCGGCGGCCCCGAGCAGCCGGGGTGGCCGGTCGGCGACCAGCAGCCGCTGGACCCGCACGTCCAGGTCCCGGTCGCCGAGGCCGAGCGTGCCGGCCGGGACGATGCGGTGGCCGGCCGCCGCGAAGCGACGCAGCGCCCCCGCCAGGGGAGCCTCGGCGTGCAGCTCGCGGGCCTTGTCGTCGGCGCGCATCTCGACCAGCAGGGCGACCCGCTCGTGTGCGTCGCGTACCCACCCGAACCAGGGCAGCGCCCGGCACAGCGCGGTGAACGGCAGCAGCACCAGGTCGTGGCGCTCCTGGGCGTGCGCCCGCTCGTGGGTCAGCACCGCCGCCAACTCGGCCCGGTCGAGCATGCTGAGCGCCCCGGCGCTCACCACCACGCGGGGCTTCACCCCCGGCAGGCAGTACGCCGCCGCGCTCGGATGGTCCAGCACCAGCGCCCCCGGCACCTCCGGGTCCCGCCGGGCCACCAGGGCGAGCAGGTCCCGGTGCCGCCGCTGCGCCCGGACGGTGGCGTGCACGCTGCGTACGGTCGTGCCGAGCAGCACCGCCCCGATGCCGAACCCGACCCCGACGAGGCCGAGGTGCACCGCCCCCACGCCGGCCGGCAGGGTGCCGTGGGCCAAGTCGTCGGCGAGGGCGAGCAGCGCGCTCCCGGTCGGCCGGTCGTACGGGGCCACGCCGAGTGCCATCGGCAGGCCCATCGCGGAGAGCCCCAGCGCCAGCCCGACCGCCTGCCAGCAGACGATCGCCACGCGGGGGGCCCGCCACGTCCAGGTCGACGCCGCCAGGACCTGCGCGGTCAGATAGCAGGCCAGGACCGTGGCGGCGAAGTGCACGGCGTACGCCATGACGCCGGCCCTACCGGTCCGTCGCCTCGTCGGCGAGGGCCGGCCGCCCGGCCCGGTCGGCACGCGGCCCGTCGGCCCGGCCGGTCAGCGGCTCCGCGCCGGTGCGCTCGGTCGACGGGGCGCCCGCCTCCGCACCGAGGGCGGCGCGCAGCACCTCGGCCTCGGTGCCGGTCACCGACCGGGCGAAGCGCACCAGCGCGGCGTCCCGGCTGCCGCCGAGGTCCAACGCGTCGAGCATGAGCTGGGCGATGTGCGCCTCGCGGCTGGCCGCGGCCTGGTAGCGCCAGGCCCGCCCCTCCCGCTGGCGGCGCACCATGCCCTTGCCGGCGAGCCGGTCCAGCACGGTCATCACCGTCGTGTACGCCAACTCGCGGCCGTCGAGGGCCTCGGCGACCTCGCGCACGGTCACCCCGTCCGACGTGCCCGGGACGGTGTCCCACAGCACGTCCATCACCGCTCGCTCAAGATCACCCAACCGCGTCACGACATGAATCCTACCCCCCGTAGTAGACCCCTCCCACGGCAGCACACCTGAGCCGGAACTCACCCGCGGCTCGGCCGGGGTCAGGTTTTCGGGGGGAGCCCGCCCGCGGAGGGATCAAGCCTGACCGCCCGGAGCGGGCGGGCTCCCCCCGAAAACCCCAAGGCCGGAACGCTAGACCCCCTTGGGGTGCCAGACCGTCTTCGTCTCCAGCAGCGTCGTCATCCGCGTGACGCCCGGGTCGGCGTGCCAGTCGTGGTCAGCCGGGGCCGGCCGGAGCACCCGCTTCAGGTTCTCCGCCGCCCTGACCTCCAGGTCGGCGGCGAGCGCGGCGTCGCCCACCCCGGTCAGGTCGATCGCGTTGACGTCCATGTGCGCGGCCAGCGTCGGCACGGTCTCGGTGAGCGCGCCGGTGAGGATGTTCACCACCCCGCCCGGCAGGTCGGAGGTGGCCAGCACCTCGGCCAGGGTCACCGCCGCCAGCGGCTGCGTCGGCGACGCGGCCACCACCACCGTGTTGCCGGTGACGATCGCCGGGGCGATCACGCTGACCAGGCCGAGCAGCGCCGGGGACGCGGGGGCCACCACGGCCACCACGCCCGTCGGCTCGGGCGCCGACAGGTTGAAGTACGGCCCGGCGACGGGGTTCGCGCCGCCGTACACCTGGGGGAGCTTGTCGGACCAGCCCGCGTACCAGACCCAGCGGTCGATCGCCGCGTCGACCTCGTCGGCCGGCACGCCCAGGGCCACGAACTGCTCGCGGCGGCCCTCCAGCATCTCGGCGACCCGGTAGAGGATCTGACCCCGGTTGTACGCGGTCGCCCCGGCCCACCCCTTCACGGCGGCGCGGGCCGCCACGACGGCGTCCCGTGCATCCTTACGGGAGGCCAGCGACACGTTGGAGTCCTGCACGAGATACGACCGTCCCGACTCGCTGCGCGGGAACTTCCCGCCGATGAAGAGCTTGTACGTCTTGCGCACCGCGACCCGCTCAGACATCGAGGTACCCCTCCAGCCCGTGCCGGCCGCCCTCGCGACCGTAGCCCGACTCCTTGTAGCCCCCGAACGGCGAGGTCGGGTCGAACTTGTTGAACGTGTTGGCCCACACCACCCCGGCGCGCAGCCGGTCGGCCATCCACAGGATCCGCGAACCCTTGTCGGTCCAGATCCCGGCCGACAGCCCGTACGGCGTGTTGTTGGCCTTCTCGACGGCCTCGGCCGGGGTGCGGAACGTCAGCACGGACAGCACCGGCCCGAAGATCTCCTCCCGGGCGACCCGGTGCGCCTGGGTGACCCCCGTGAAGATCGTCGGCGCGAACCAGAACCCGCGCTCGGGCAGCTCACACGGCGGCGACCAGCGCTGCGCCCCCTCGGCCGCGCCCGCGTCGGACAGCTCGCGGATGCGGGCGAGCTGCTCGGCCGAGTTGATCGCGCCGATGTCGGTGTTCTTGTCCAGCGGGTCGCCGACCCGCAGCAGTGCCATCCGGCGCTTCAGCGACTCCAGCACCTGCTCGGCGACCGATTCCTGCACCAGCAGCCGCGACCCGGCGCAGCACACGTGCCCCTGGTTGAAGAAGATGCCGTTGACGATCCCCTCGACCGCCTGGTCGACCGGCGCGTCGTCGAAGACGATGTTGGCGGCCTTGCCACCCAGCTCCAGCGTCACCTTCTTGCGGGTGCCCGCGACCGACCGGGCGATGGCCTTGCCGACCTCGGTCGAGCCGGTGAAGGCGACCTTGTCCACGCCCGGGTGCTCCACCAGCGCCCGGCCGGTGTCGCCCGCGCCGGTGACGATGTTGACCACGCCGGCCGGCAGGTCGGCCTGCTGGCAGATCTCGGCGAACAGCAGCGCGGTCAGCGGGGTGGTCTCCGCCGGCTTGAGCACCACCGTGTTGCCGGCGGCCAGCGCCGGGGCGATCTTCCAGGCCAGCATGAGCAGCGGGAAGTTCCACGGGATGACCTGCGCGGCCACGCCCAGCGGCTTCGGGTCGGGGCCGAACCCGGCGTGGGACAGCTTGTCGGCCCAGCCCGCGTAGTAGAAGAAGTGCGCGGCGACCAGCGGCAGGTCGACGTCCCGGGACTCCCGGATCGGCTTGCCGTTGTCGAGGGACTCCAGCACGGCCAGCTCGCGGGAGCGCTCCTGGATGAGCCGGGCGATCCGGAACAGGTACTTGGCCCGGTCCCGGCCCGGCATCGGGCCCCACACCTTCTCGTACGCGGTGCGGGCGGCGCGGACCGCGCGGTCCACCTCGGCCCCGCCGGCCCAGACGACCTCGGCGAGCACCTCCTCGGTGGCCGGGTTGACCGTCTTGTGGAGATCCTCGCCGGCGACGAACTCGCCGTCGATGAACAGACCGTAGGACGGCCTGAGGTCGACGATCGCGCGCGACTCGGGCGCAGGGGCGTATTCGAAGATCACGCTCAGTCCAGAGTGAAGTAGTCGGGACCGGAGTAGACGCCGGTCGTCAGCTTGGTGCGCTGCATGAGCAGGTCGTTGAGCAGGCTGGACGCGCCGAACCGGAACCAGTCCGGGTCCAGCCAGTCGCCGCCGACGGTCTCGTTGACCATGACCAGGTACTTGATCGCGTCCTTGGTGGTCTTGATCCCGCCGGCCGGCTTCACGCCGACCTGCCGCCCCGTGGCGGCGCGGAAGTCGCGGACCGCCTCCAGCATCACCAGGGTCACCGGCAGGGTGGCCGCGACCGGCACCTTGCCCGTGGAGGTCTTGATGAAGTCGCCGCCGGCCAGCATCGCCAGCCAGGACGCCCGGCGCACGTTGTCGTAGGTGGCCAGCTCGCCGGTCTCCAGGATCACCTTCAGGTGGGCGTCCCCGCACGCCTGCTTGGTGGCCACGATCTCGTCGTAGACCTCCTGGTAACGCCCGGCCAGGAACGCGCCCCGGTTGATCACCATGTCGATCTCGTCCGCGCCGGCCGCCACGGCCGCCCGGGTGTCGGCGAGCTTGACCTCCAGCGGCGCCTGCCCGGACGGGAACGCCGTCGCCACGCTGGCCAGGTGCACGCCGCTTCCGCGCAGCACCTCGGCCACGTGCGGGACCATCGCCGGGTAGACGCAGACCGCGCCGACGTGCGGGCAGGACGGGTCGGCCGGGTCGGGGCGCAGCGCCTTGGCCGCGAGCGCCCGCACCTTGCCGGGGGTGTCGGCCCCTTCGAGGGTGGTCAGGTCGACCATCCGGATGGCCAGGTCGATCGCCTGGGCCTTGGCCGTGGTCTTGATGGAGCGGGTGCCGAGCTGGGCCGCCCGCTGCTCCGCGCCGACCTGGTCCACGCCCGGCAGGCCGTGCAGGAAGGTCCGCAGAGCGGTCTCGGATCGTCCCAGCTCGGAGAGGTCCGACCGGGCCGACGTCGCTGTCGCCGTCATGCCCGGAAGTCTACGCACCCGCGCGCCCCGTGATCTTGGTCACGTGATCGCCCTGTCGGCCGTGGAGGTGAGCGGCGTCGCTCCCCATGTCCCGGGACCCGACCGTTCGGTAGGTTGACCGATCGTGGACGTACACGTCATCGATCACCCGCTCGCCCAGTCGCGGCTGACCGCCATGCGGGACGCGCGCACCGACTCCTCCTCCTTCCGGGCCGCGCTGCACGAGCTCACCACCATGCTCGTGTACGAGGCCGCCCGCTCCTTCCCCGTCGAGAAGTACCCGGTGCAGACCCCCGTCACCGGCGCCGAGGGCACCCGGCTCGCCAACCCGCCGCTGCTCGTGCCCGTGCTGCGGGCCGGCCTCGGCATGGCCGACGCCGCGCTCGGGCTGCTCCCCGAGTCGTCCATGGGCTTCGTCGGCCTCGCGCGCGACGAGGAGACGTACGAGCCGCGCGCCTACATGGAGTCGCTGCCCCGCGACCTCGCCGGCCTGCCCGTGCTCGTCCTCGACCCGATGCTCGCCACCGGCGGCTCCCTGGAGCACTGCTGCCGGCTGCTCGCCGACCGGGGCTGCACCGACATCACCGTCCTCTGCGTGCTCGCCGCACCGGTCGGCATCCGGCGGCTGGAGGAGTCCGGCCTGCCGCTGCGCCTGGTCACCGCCTCGATCGACGAGGGGCTCAACGACAAGATGTTCATCGTCCCGGGCCTCGGCGACGCCGGCGACCGCCAGTTCGGCGGCATGCCCCGCTTCTGAGGCGTAAGGAAGGGCCCCTTATTAACGCCTGCGGTATAGAAGGGTCCCCTTCTCGCCGGCGCGAGTGGGCCCGTCGGGCGGGTGCGCTCACCGGAGGAGTGTGCTCATGGGGCGCGCAGGGGTGCGCTGAGGCGCTACCGTCTCGGGCCTTGACATCCTCCTCTGCCTATAGGCAGAGGATTCCAGCGGTCGCCCGCTGGGTTTCCTGCTTCGCTGCCGACTGCCTCGTTCGAGAGGGGGCCTCCCGTTGAGGTCTTACGTCAGCTCCACAGGCTGTCACCGCCAGCCCGGCGGCCAGGATGTTGCGTGCGGCGTTCACGTCGCGGTCGTGGAGCACCCCACACCGGCAGGTCCACTCGCGGATGTTCAGCGGCATCTTCTCGGCGAGGGCACCGCAGGCGCAGCAGAGCTTGGACGACGGGAACCAGCGGTCAACTACGATCAACTTGCGGCCGTACCAGTCGGCTTTGTACTCCAGCAGGGTGCGGAACTGCCGCCAAGCCGCGTCGCTGATTGCCCGGGCCAGCCGGTGGTTCCTGGTCAGGTTTCTTACGGTCAAGTCCTCGATCACGATCGTTTGGGTTTCACGAACGAGTCGAGTGGTCAGCTTGTGCAGGTGATCGCGGCGGCGGTCCGCGATGCGCGCGTGCACCTTGGCAAGATGGAGGCGAGCCTTGGCCCGGTTCGCGGAGCCCTTCTCTTTCCGGGCAAGGTTGCGATGGGCGCGCGTCAGGCGGGTCCGGTCGGTGCGTTCGTGTCGCGGGTTGGTGATCTTTTCCCCGGTGGAGAGGGTGAGCAGGCTGTCCAGGCCGGCGTCCACCCCCACCGCCTCGCCAGGCGCCGTCCGGGGTGCGATCAGGTCTTCGCAGAGCAGGGATACGAACCACCGTCCCGCCGCATCCTGCGACACCGTCACGGTCGACGGGCAGGCACCCTCAGGCAGCGGGCGCGACCACACCACGTTCAACGGCTCGGACATCTTGGCCAGCGTCAGCCGGCCGTGCCGATAGCGGAATGCGCTGCGGGTGTACTCCGCCGACCGGCGGGACTTCTTCCGGCTCTTGAAGCGCGGGTATCCAGCGCGCCGGGCGAAAAAGTTCGTGAAAGCGACTTGCAGATGCCGCAACGCCTGCTGCAACGGCACCGACGAAACCTCGTTGAGGAATACCAACTCCTCGGTCTTCTTCCACCCGGTCAGCAACGCCGACGTGGCCTGATATCCGACCCGTTCCCGGCGCAGGGCCCACGCCTCGCTGCGGACCCGCAACGCCATGTTGTAGACCAACCTGACGCACCCGAACGTCCGGGTAAGCTCCGCCGCCTGCCCCTCTGTCGGGTAGAAGCGGTAGGTGAACGCCCGCTTCACCGCCCTGGTCACGACTTGCAGAGTAGTCGTTCCATGAGTGGGCCTCACGGTGGCGCGCGGGACGACGCCTACCGCCCTTGGCGGCGGACCGGCTTTCCCGCCCTGCGCCGCAGGGGTTCCGATTCCTCCCTGCCATAACGGCAGGAACATCCACGGAAGGAACACGATGACTGGTGTTGCGCTGGCCGAGGAGTTGCTGCTCCTCGCGTACGACGATGAATCCGGCAAGGCGACCATGCCGCGGATCAGCCTCGACCTCGGGATGGCCGCCGCCGTACTGATCGAGCTGGCCCTCGCCGGCCGGATCGCGTACGCCGACGGGAACCTGGTGGTCACGGACCCGGCGCCCACCGGCGAGCCGATCCTGGACGAGGTCCTGGGCCGGATGGCCGCCGACACCCCGCACACGCCGTCGTCTTGGGTGCAGCGGCTGCGGCACGGCCTGCGCGACCGGATCCTGGCGACCCTGGTCGCCCAGGGCGTGGTGCGCGACGTCGAGGAGACGGAGCTGGGCTTCATCCACGTGCACCGTTACCCGACGGCGGACGCCACGGTGGAGGAGGACACCCGGCGGCGGCTCGCCGAGGCGCTGGCCGGCGGCCAGCTCCCCGACGAGGCGACGGCGGCGCTGGCCACCCTGGTCGCCGTGCTGCGGATGGAGCCGGCGCTCGGCCTGACCGGCGACGCCGCCGTCGATGCCCGGCGGCGGCTGGAGGAGATCGCGGGCGGGGCCGGCTTCTCCGGCACCGTCAGCCTGGACGACTCGGTGGTGCGCCCCTCGGTGGCCCTGGTCGTCACCGCCCTAGGCCAGGCGGTCGACGCCGCCCTCGGCAAGCGCGCCTAAGGCACAAACCCACCCACCCAGCCTCGGTGATCAAGAGAAATGCGTCATCGTCGGCCTCGACGATGACGCAAACCTCTTGATCACCGAGTTGCGGCGGGCCCGGCCCGGCCGCGGGTGCCGGTCAGGACGCCGGAGGGGGCGGGCGTGCGGCCTTACACGCCGAGGGCGGCGGCGATCTCCGTGCGGAGGGCCGCCAGCGCCGTCGCCGCGCGGCTGCGGGCCGCCGGCACGTCGCCGTCCGCGACCGGCTCCACCACCTCCAGGTACGCCTTCAGCTTCGGCTCGGTGCCCGACGGGCGGATCACCACCCGGGCCGCCTCGTTGCGCAGGATCACCACGTCCGCCTCGGGGAGCAGGTCCCGCGCCTCGGTCACCGGCTGCCCGAGCAGCGTCGTCGGGATGGCCGCCCGCACCCGGGCCATCGTGTCGGCGATGATCCGCAGGTCGTCGACCCGCACCGAGAGCTGGTCGGTGTGGTGCACGCCGAACTCGGCGGCCAGCTCGTCGAGCCGGTCGGTCAGGGTGCGCCCCTGCGCCTTCAGGCCGGCGGCCAGCTCGGCGACGGTCAGCGCGGCGGTGATGCCGTCCTTGTCGCGTACGTGGTCCGGGGCGACGCAGTAGCCCAGCGCCTCCTCGTAGCCGTAGACGAGGGGCGCGGAACCGCCGCCTGCCCGGACGATCCACTTGAACCCGGTGAGCGTCTCGTCGTACGGCAGGCCCCGGGCGGCGCACATGGCCCGCAGCAGGGACGACGACACGATGGTGGTGGCGTAGAGACCCTGCACGCCCCGGCGCATGAGGTGGTCGGCGAGCAGTGCGCCCACCTCGTCGCCGCGCAGCATCCGCCAGCCGCCGCCCCCGTTCGCGCCCGCGGGGCCGGCAACGGTCGCCGGGCCGGCAGGGCCCGCCGCACCCCCGTCGCGGACGGCGACCGCGCAGCGGTCCGCGTCGGGGTCGTTGGCGATGGCCAGGTCGGCGTCGGTGCGCCGGGCGAGGCCGACGAGGCGGTCGATCGCCCCCGGCTCCTCCGGGTTGGGGAAGCTGACGGTGGGGAAGTCCGGGTCCGGCACGGCCTGGTCGGGCACCACGCCGGGGATGCCGAAGGCGGCGCGGGCGAAGGCGGCGGTCAGCACGGCCGCGCCGACGCCGTGCAGCGGCGTGTAGGCCACCTTCAGCCGCCGGGCTCCCGCCGGCTCGACCACGGCGGCGGCCCGGTCGACGTACGAGACGACGAGGTCGTCGCCGACGACCTGACCGGCCGGGCCCAGCGGCACGTCGGCGAGGGGACCGACCGCCCGGATGGCGGCCTCGATGCCGGTGTCGGCGGGCGCCACGATCTGCGCCCCCGCGCCCAGCTCGCCGCCGAGCTGCGCGCCGAGGTAGACCTTGTAGCCGTTGTCCTGCGGCGGGTTGTGGCTGGCGGTCACCATCACGCCGGCCGCCGCGTCGAGCTGCCGCACCGCGTACGCGAGCACGGGGGTGGGCAGCGGGCGGGGCAGCAGCAGGGCGGCGCGGCCCGCGCCGGTGGCGACCTGGGCGGTGCGCTCGGCGAACTCCCGCGAGCCGTGCCGGGCGTCGTACCCGATGACCAGCGGGCCGGTGGCGTCCTGGGCGGCGAGCCAGGCGACGAGCCCGGCGGCGGCCTGGGTGACGACGGCGAGGTTCATCCCGTTGGGGCCGGCGCGCAGCGGGCCGCGCAGCCCGGCGGTGCCGAAGGTCAGCGGCCCGGCGAACCGGTCGGCCAGCTCGGGCGCGCTCGCCGGCAGCCCGTCGAGCACGGCCTGCAGCTCGTCGCGGCTGGCCGGGTCGGGGTCGTCGTCAAGCCACCGCCGGGCCTGGTCGCGAAGGTCGTCGAGCCCGCGTGCGTCGTCGCGGTCGCGGGTCTCGTCAAGGTCAGTGGGTTCCGCCGCCATGGCTCTTGATAGCACGGCGGCGGATCACCACGTCGCGTCGGCCCGGCCGGGCCGGTGTCGCGTCGGCCCGGGCCCGGCCGGTGTCGGGTCGCCCCGTCGGGGTCAGTTGCTGCCGCCGCCGAGCTTGAACGAGGCCACCATCTGGTCGAAGATCGGCTTGCTCTCGGCGAACCGGGCGTCGGTCGAGGAGAGGTAGAACGAGTAGACCTTGCCCTCGTGCACCACCCCGCGCCACACCCCGTGCCGCTTGCTGTCGCCCTCGCCGCACGTGTATTCGAACTCCGCCGCCGCCTTGCCGTCGAGCTCCTGCTCGGTCATCGACACCTGGTTGTACGGCTTCTGGCAGGAGGCCGACCGGCTGCGCAGGCCGTTCGCGGCGGACTCGGCCCAGCGCATCGACGAGGTGCTCCACCGTTCGGAGAGGATGCGCACCTTGCGGCCGTTGTCCTCCGGGTCGACGTAGTCGACCCACACGGCCCCGTCGGCGCTGCGGCGCTCCCAGCCCTTCGGCACCTGCACGGTGACGCCCTTGGCCGACTGCTCCTGCATCTCCACCCCGGGACCGGCAGGCGCACCCGCGCTCGGCTGCCCCTGCGGGGTGGCCGGCGACTCCGGGTCGTCGCCACCGGTGAAGGCGAACACGGCGACCAGCAGCAGCACGGCGAGGCCGCCGGCCGCGGCGAGCTGCGTCCTGCGCGGCCAGCCCTTGACGGTGGCGACGAGGCGGCCGGCTGCTCCGCCGCCGGTGGCCGGGGCGGGCGCGCCGGCGGCCGGGGCGGTCCACGGCTGGCCGGTGCCGGGCACCGACCACTGGCCGCCGCCGTACGCGCCACCGCCGACGCGCTGGGTGGCGTCGGGGGAGCCGCCGAAGCCGGGGACCGGCTGGGTGGCGTCGGGCTGGCTGCCGTAGGTGACCCGCTGCGTCGCGTCCGGTCGGGGCCCGAACGGCACCTGCTGGGTGGCGTCCGGCGAGCCGCCGCGGAAGCCGGGCACCTGCTGCGTCGCGTCGGCCGCACCCCCGCCGAAGCCGGAGACCCGTTGCGTCGCGTCGGGCGAGGCGCCGAGGCCGGAGACCCGTTGCGTGGCGTCGGGCGAGCCGCCGCCCTGGGGCACGCGCTGGGTGGCGTCGGACGAGCCGCCGTACGTCATCCGCTGGGTGGCCTCCGGCGCGGCGCCCGCGTCGACCCGCTGGGTCGCCGCAGGCGGGCCGCCGTACGTGCGGCCGGCCGGCGGCGGGGGCGGCGCGGGCATCGCACCGGTGGGGGTGTGCAGCGGGCCGGCGAGCGCGTCGGCGCTGGTGTCGTCCAGCGCGGCGGCGCTCGCGGCGGCGGCGGTCTTCTTCTTGTTCTTGCCCTTCTCGCCCCGGCGCAGCGCGGCCAGCCGGTCGGTCAGCGACTCGCCGGGGGCGAGCATCGCCCGGCCGCCGATCTGCCCGCTGGGCTTCGGCTCCTCGGCGGGCGGCGGCGTGACGACGGGCGGGCGCGGCTTGACCGGCACCACCGCGTACGGGTCGGTGACCGAGTTGACGGCGGTGGCGGTGCTGGTCAGCGGGCCGGCGAGCAGCTCGCGCAGCATCGCGCGGGCGGTGTGCACGTCGAGGCGGCGGGCCGGGTCCTTCTCCAGCAGCCCCATCAGCACCCGGGTCAGCGGGCCGCTGCGCTGCGGTGTGGCCGGCGGGTCCTCGACCACGGCGTGCATGGTCTCGATCGGGTCGCCCTTGTCGAACGGGGGCCGGCCCTCCACCGCCGTGTAGAGGGTCACGCCGAGGGAGAACAGGTCGCTCGGCGGGCCGAAATCCTGACCCATGGCCCGCTCGGGCGAGATGAAGTGCGGCGAGCCGAGCACCATCCCCGGCGTGGTGAGCTGCACGTCGGTGGGGAGCTTGGCCACGCCGAAGTCGGTGAGCACGCACCGGCCGTCGGTGCAGATCAGCACGTTGGCCGGCTTGACGTCGCGGTGCAGCACCCCGATCGCGTGGGCCACCTCCAGCGCGCCGAGCAGGGCGATGCCGATCTTGGCGACCGCGCGGGGGGCCACGGGCCCGTCCTCGATCACCATGTCGGCGAGGCTGCGGGCGTCCAGCAGCTCCATCACGATCCAGGGGCGGCCACCCTCGGTGACCACGTCGTACACCTGGACGACGGCCGGGTGCTGGATGGCCGCCGCCGCGCGGGCCTCGCGCAGCGTGCGTTCGTACATGGCGTCGCGGTCGCTCGGGGCCAGGCCCGGCGGGAGGACGACCTCCTTCACCGCCACGTCGCGCCGCAACAGGGTGTCTGTGGCACGCCAGACCGTGCCCATGCCGCCGTTGCCCACCGCGGACCGGAGGGAGTATCGGTCACCGATGGTGGTGCCGGCTGCCGCACGTCCGTGGGGTGGGCTGACTGGTCCGCCGCTCCACGTCGGGATCTGAGTCACAGAAAAGCCACCGGGGGAAATCGAGGGGGCTGGGACACAACACCCCTATCTTGCTGGTTCCGACGCCCGATGCGAAACCCGACGCGACGGACGTTTACCGAACCGGACCCTACGTGGCCAGGTGTTCACCCTCGGGGGCGCCGGGAAAGACAGGGGTCCGGTGTGCGGAATCCCTCACCCTCCGGCGCGGCGGCACGTCCTACCATCCGGGGATGAGCGAACCGCGGTCGAGCGAGTCCGGCTTCCCGATCAAGGGTGTCTACACCCAGGCGGACCTGCCAGAAGACCTGCCCGACCGGCTGGGCGGGCCGGGGGAGTTCCCGTACACCCGTGGGGTCTACTCCACCATGTACACCTCCCGACCGTGGACGATGCGACAGTACGCCGGCTTCGGCACCGCCACCGAGAGCAACGCGCGCTACCACCAGCTCCTGCGCGCCGGCACCATGGGCCTGTCCGTCGCGTTCGACCTGCCCACCCAGATGGGGTACGACTCGGACGACCCGATCGCCCACGGCGAGGTCGGCAAGGTCGGTGTCGCGATCGACTCGATCGAGGACATGCGGCTGCTGTTCGACGGAATCCCGCTGGACAAGGTGTCCACCTCGATGACGATCAACGCGCCCGGGTCGGTGCTGCTCCTGCTCTACCAGCTCGTCGCCGAGGAGGCCGGGGTGCCGGGCGCGGCGCTCAACGGCACGATCCAGAACGACATCCTGAAGGAGTACATCGCCCGGGGGACGTACATCTTCCCGCCGAAGCCGTCGCTGCGGCTGGTCGCCGACACGTTCGCCTACTGCCGGGCGGAGGTGCCGAAGTGGAACACGATCTCCATCTCCGGCTACCACATGGCCGAGGCCGGCGCGACGCCCGCGCAGGAGATCGCGTTCACCCTGGCCAACGGCGTCGAGTACGTCCGGGCGGCGCTCGCCGCCGGGCTGGCCGTGGACGACTTCGCGCCCCGGCTGTCGTTCTTCTTCGTCGCCCGCACCACCCTGCTGGAGGAGGTCGCGAAGTTCCGCGCCGCCCGGCGGATCTGGGCCCGGCTCATGCGCGACGAGTTCGGCGCGAAGAACCCGAAGTCGATGATGCTGCGCTTCCACACCCAGACGGCGGGCGTGCAGCTCACCGCCCAGCAGCCCGAGGTGAACCTGGTCCGGGTGGCGATCCAGGGGCTGGGCGCGGTGCTCGGCGGCACCCAGTCGCTGCACACGAACAGCTTCGACGAGGCCATCGCGCTGCCCACCGAGAAGGCCGCCCGGCTGGCGCTGCGCACCCAGCAGGTCCTCGCGTACGAGACGGACCTGACCGCCACCGTCGACCCGTTCGCCGGGTCGTACGTGGTGGAGGCGATGACCGCCGAGATCGAGGCGGCGGTGGTGGAGCTGATGGAGCGGGTGGCCGACCACGGTTCGGTGGTCGACGCCATCGAGGCGGGCTTCCAGAAGCGGGAGATCGAGCAGTCGGCATACCAGATGGCCCAGGAGATCGACTCGGGCGAGCGGGTGGTGGTGGGCCTCAACCGGTTCACGGTCGACACCGACGAGCCGTACGAGCCGCTGCGGGTGGACCCGACGATCGAGGCGGCCCAGGCCGAGCGGCTGGCGAAGCTGCGGGTCGAGCGGGACAACGCCGCCGTCGAGCGGGCGCTGGGCGAGCTGCGCGCCGCCGCCGAGGGCACGGCGAACGTGCTGCACCCGATGAAGGAGGCGCTGCGGTCCCGGGCCACCGTCGGCGAGGTCTGCGGCACCCTGCGCCAGGTCTGGGGCACGTACCGCCCCAGCGACAGGTTCTGACCCACCCCTGATCCGTCGGTTGAGGGGTCGCGAAGCGTAACCGGGCGGGGCTAGGGTCGCCGGTGTGAGCCCAGCCGGGGCGGCCCGGTGTGTGCCACCCGGGGCAGTGGGTAACCCGTCCGGGTGAACGGGACGGACAGCGTGTGCGGGAGCATGCCGACCCGTCGTGTCACCGTCGGGAGTCGCCCGGCCGCCGAGTGCGGTCGGTTAATTGTCTGAGCGGCGGTTAGCCGAAGCGACTAATGCGACAATTCGGTAGCGACGGCCCCGGATCGAGGGTGATTTCGTGACCGCCGAGTCGGTTACGGGTTGTAGGAGGTGTGGGGCAGATGACGGCGTTCAACCGCGATCTACCTGCTGTCCCGCAGATTATGGAGCCCTCCCACCAGGGCTTTCGTGACGCTGCGCGGTCCGATCACTACGGGAATGATGTTGCACAGAGTCACCGTCGAAGGTCTAGGCTGGCGGCTGTCATCCCCGAAGATCCATCCATTCCTAGTGATCGAGATTTCGACGTGACGAGTGCGTTGACGCTGCCGAACGGCAGCCACCTGGCGTCGTCGGCCTGGCCGGAGTCGCCGTCCGGGTCGCAGCCTTTGCCCTTCGAGCTCGACCATCTGCTCGCCCTCCGGGTGCCCGGCCTCATCGCCACCCGCCGGCACATCCACTCCCACCCGGAGCTCTCCGGCGAGGAGTTCGAGACAGCGGCCCTGATCGCCCGCGAGCTGTCCCTCGCCGGGCTGCGGCCCCGCCTGCTGCCGAAGGGCAACGGGGTCATCTGCGACATCGACGGCCGCCCCGACGGCCCGGTGGTCGCGCTGCGCGCCGACATCGACGCGCTGCCGCTGACCGACGTCAAGGACGTGCCCTACCGGTCCACGAAGGACGGCGTCTGCCACGCCTGCGGCCACGACGTGCACACCACGGTGCTGCTCGGCGTCGGCATGCTGCTGGCCCAGCTCGCCGACCTCGGCGAACTGGACGGCCGGGTCCGGCTGATCTTCCAGCCGGCGGAGGAGATCCTGCCCTGCGGCTCGCTGGAGGTCATCGAGGCCGGCGGCCTCGACGACGTCGTGCAGATCTTCGCGCTGCACTGCGACCCCAACCAGCCCGTCGGCAAGGTCGGCCTGCGGGTCGGCCCGATCACCGCCGCCGCCGACAACGTCACCGTGCGGCTCACCGGACCGGGCGGGCACACCGCCCGCCCGCACCTGACCGTCGACCTGGTCGACGCGCTCGGCCGGCTGGTCACCGAGGTGCCCGCCCTGGTCAGCCGCCGGGTGCCGGCCAACAGCGGGCTGCTGCTGGTGTTCGGCCACGCCTCGGCCGGCACCCGGTACAACGTGATCCCGTCCGAGGCGACCGCGTCCGGCACCCTGCGGGTGATGGACCGCAACACCTGGGACGAGGCCCCCAAGATCGTCGCTCAGGTGGTGCGGGACGTCATCGCCCCCACCGGCGCCACCGTCGACCTGGAATACCTGCGCGGCCGGCCCCCGGTCACCAACGACGCCCGGGCGATCCAGGTGCTGACGGCGGCGACCCACGCCGCGCTCGGCCCGGACGGGGTCGCCGAGACCCCGCAGAGCATGGGCGGCGAGGACTTCAGCTGGTATCTGGAGCACGTCCCCGGCGCGCTGGCCCGCCTCGGCGTCGGCCGGTCCGGCCCGAACGTCGACCTGCACCGGGCCTCGTTCGACGTCGACGAGCGGGCCATCGCGGTCGGCGTCCGGGTCATGGTGCAGACCGCGCTGCGGGCACTGGCGGCGGCGCGCTGACGACCGGCGCCGGCGCCCGCCGCCGGCGCCGCCTCAGCACCGTCACCAGCACGGCCACCGGCACGCCGATGGCCACCGCGAACGGCAGCAGCGCCCCGAGCACCGTGAGCAGCACGCCCAGCGAGGCGACGAACGCCGTCCAGCCGCCGCGCAGACCGACCAGGAAACCGGTGTCGGGCTCCGGGTCCCGGACGTCCGCCTCCGGCCCGACCAGGGTGAGGGTGATGGTGGAGAGCGCCGTCAGGTCGGCCAGGCGGCGCTTCTTCGCCTCCAGCGAGGCGAGGTCGGCCTCCCGGCGGGCCACCTCGCTCTCCAGCGTCACCAGGTCGCCGATCGAGGTGGCCCGCGCCAGCAGCTTGCGACCGCTCTCGACCCGGGCCCGCTGGGTGGCGATCCGCGCGTCGAGGTCGACGGTCTCCTCGGTCACGTCCTCCGTGCGGATCGCCCGCTGCTCCTGCCGGCCGAGCCGCGCCAGCTCCTCCAGCACGGCGGTGAACCGCTCCGCCGGCACCCGCAGCTGCAGCTCCGCCCGGGCGTTGGCGGTCCCCCCGCTGCTGCGCTCGTCGCCGCCGACGAAGCCACCGATGCCGGTGACCGCCGTGACGGCCGACCGGGCGGCGGCGTCCACATCGTCCACCCGTACCCGCATGGTTCCGGTGTAGATGATCGAGCGCTGGTCGACCCGCAGGTCCGGTGACCCGCCGCCCGCGCCCGAGCGCGCCCCACCGGCGTCGGCCCCCTGCTCCGCCTTCGCCCCGCCGGCCGGTGCCTCCTGCTGCGGAGCCACCGCCGCCGAGTCCTCGGCGCCGCCGCTGCCGTCGGCGCTGCACCCGCCGACCGCCAGCAACGCCACCAACCCCACCGCGGTCCACAACCTGCGTCTCGCGTGTCCGTCCATCAACAGCTCCGATCGTCTGCGCCCCCCGTCGGGCGTTACGTCAGACGTGGCGCGGCACCGGGCCGGTTCCGGCAGACTGCGCTCTGAGACATCACGATTAGGTCAATCGAGGAGTCACGATGCAGCTCACCAAGTACGCCCACTCCTGCCTCCGCGTCGAGCACGACGGCGGGGTGCTGGTCGTCGACCCCGGCGTCTTCAGCGACCCGGGCGCGCTGGACGGGGCGGACGCGGTGCTGATCACCCACGAGCACCCCGACCACGTGGACGTCGCGGCCCTCACCCGGCAGCTCGACCGCCGGCCGCTGCGCATCCACGGCCCGGCCTCGCTGGCCGGCGTCCTCGGCGACGCGGCCGAGGCCCTGGAGCCGGTCGCGCCCGGTCAGTCGTTCACGGCCGCGGGTGTGCCGGTACGCGCCTACGGCGGCCGGCACGCCGTCATCCACCCCGACATCCCGGTCGTGGACAACCTCGGATACCTGCTCGACGACGTCGTCTACCACCCCGGCGACGCGCTGGTGGCACCCGAGGACGTCCAGGTGGACACGCTCTTCGCGCCGATCCACGCCCCCTGGTCGAAGTTCTCCGAGGTCGTCGACTTCATCCGCGCGGTCGCCCCGCGCCGGGCCTTCGCCCTGCACGACGGGCTGCTCAACGACAACGGGCTCGCCGTCCTCGACCGCCAGTACGCCGCCCTGTCCGGCACCGACTACCAGCGCCTCGAGCCGGGCAGCCGGCTCGACGCCTGAGCCGTGCCACTCCCGCAGGACCTCCTCCGGCGGCTCTACACCGAGCCGCCGGAGGGGTTCGTCGCCACCCGCGACGCGGCCGTCGCCGAGGCCCGGCGCTCCGGCGACCCGGCCACGGCCCGCGAGATCGCCCGGCTGCGCCGGCCCACCGTGGCCGCCTGGCTGGTCAACCTGCTCGCCCTGCGCCGCCCCGAGCTGGTCGCCGACCTGACCCGGCTCGCCGAGGCGCTGCGCGCCGCCCAGCGCGACCTGCGCGGCCCCCGGCTGCGGGAGCTGTCCGCCCAGCGGCGGGCGGCGGTCGCCGCGCTGGTCGCCGAGGCGCGCCGGCTGGCCGCCGACGTCGAGGGCGGCCCGCCGGCCGGGAAGCTGCCGCTGGGCGAGGTGGAGGCGACCCTCAACGCCGCCCTCTCGGACGCGGAGGTGGCCGAGCAGGTGCGCTCCGGCCGGCTGTTGCGGGCCGCCAGCTACGCCGGCTTCGGCGAGGTGCCCCGCCCCCAGCTCCGCCTGGTCACCGGCGGCGAGGAGCCGACACCACCCGCCGGCCCACCCGCCGGCCCCGGGCGCCGCGCCGCCCGGGAGGACGACCGCGCCGAGCGTGCCGCCCGGAAGGCCGACCGTGCCGAGCGGGACGCCGCCTGTGCCACCCGGGAGGCCGAGCGCGCCGCGCGGGCCGAGCGGGCCCGGCAGCGCCGGGCGCTGGAGCGGGAACTGACGCGGGCGCGTACCGACCAGGAGCGGGCCGAGGCGGAGCTGGCCGGCGCGGCGGAGGCCGAGCACGACGGCGCCGAGGAACTGGCCGGCATCGAACGGTCGCTGGCCGAGCTGGAACGGCGGCGCGCCCAGGCCGAACAGGAGTTGAGCCGACGGAAGCTGGCCCGCCGGGCGGCGGAGCGGGCCGTCACCGCCGCCCGCCGCCGCACCGGCGAGGTCGAGGGCACGATCGAGGCGGTGGACGCCGAAGAGGGGGCTGCGGCGGAGGGCCCCGGCGGGGCAGACTGATCCCGATGACGCCGGAGCAGGTCGCCGCCGCGAGCAAGCCGTTGGTGCTGGGGCTCGGGGCGGCGTTCACCCGCTGCCCGGCCACCCTGCGCCGGGCCGGCCGGCTCGGCATCCCCGGCTGGGCCTTCCACATCGCCGGCCGGGCCGGGGTGCTCGGCGACGTCCGGGTCGCCACGGTGACCGCCGCCCTCGGCTTCGTCGCCCCCGACGCCGTCGCCGACGGGTGGGACGCCGCCGCCCGCGTGCTCCGGCCGCCCGAGGTGGCGGCGGCGTACCTGGCCGAATGCTGCCGGTGGGGTATCGAGCACCTGGCCGCCATGGCCGGGGTGACCCGGCTGGCGACCCTGCTGCACCGGGTGGCCGACGCGGCCGACGCCAGCGCGATGCCGCTCTTCGCCGCCTGGCGGGCCACGCCGCCGCCGGCCGACTCACCGGCCGCCCGCGCCGCCGTCGGGCTGCTGCTGCTCCGGGAACACGTCATCGGGGCGTGCCTGCTGGCGTCGCGGGCCGGCGGGCTGACGCCGCTGGAGTCGGTGCTGACCGGCCCGGACGGGGAGTCCGCCGCGCTCGCCTGCGGCTGGCCGCCGCCGTATCCCCCGGCCGGGCCCCTGGTGCGCCGGCGGCTGTGGGCCGACGCGGTGACCGACCGCCTGACGTCGGTCGGCTTCCGGGCCCTCACCCCGGCCGAGGGCACCGAACTGCTCGACCTGCTGACCACCGCGCATACCCTGGTGCAAGGAAGGGCCCCTTCTTAACGCCTGAGGTAGAGAAGGGTCCCCTTCTCACCGCGCCGCCCCGCGCCGAGCGGCGCGCGGGGCGGCGCGGGGCGCTGCGAGGCGCCGAGCGCGCCAGGGGGAGCGGGAGCGGCGGGAGGAAAATGGGGGGCGCGGGGGCAGGGGTGGCTGCCAGGATCGCCCCGTGACTCTTCCCGCCGGCTGGGCGGCGCGCCGCCCCACCCTCGACGACGTACCCGCGATCCTCGCGGTCGTGCACGCCGCCGACACCTTCTCGATCGGCCACCCGGACTTCGACGCCGAGGACGTCAAGGCCGCGCTGACGGCACCCCACTTCGACCCGGCGCGCGACTCCTGGCTGGTCAGCGACCCGCAGGGCCGGCTCGTCGCCTGGTCGCTGGTCGACAACCCGACCGGGGTGGGCCGGGAGTTCGTCGACGTCCTCGTCGATCCGGAGCACGGCGCGGCGGTCCGTGCGCCGCTGCTCGCCCGGATGCTGGACCGGGTCGCCGAACGGGCCGCCGAACGGGGCCTGCCCGCGCTGACCGCCCGCGTCTCGGCGTACGGGCCGGAGACCCGGTGGGCGGGCGAGCTGGCCGAGGCCGGGTTCACCCGGGTAAAGCGGTACCTGCGGATGAGCCGGGAGCTGGCCGACCTGCCCGCCGAGCCGCCGCTGCCGCCGGGGGTGACGGTCCGCCCGCTGCGCGCCGGCGACGAGGCGGACCTGCGACTGTTCCACCGGATCTTCGACACGGCGTTCCGGGACACCCTGGACTACGAGCCGGTCGGGTACGACCAGTGGCGCGAGCACCTGCCCGCGTACGCCAGGACCTGGGACGAGTGGTTCGTCGCCGAGGTCGACGGTGAGCCGGCCGGCGCGTTGCAGTCGTCCGACCAGGCGCTGGAGCAGGACATGGGCTGGGTGCGCACCCTGTCGGTGCTGCCGACGCACCGGCGGCGCGGGGTGGGGGCCGCGCTGCTGCGCCGGGCCTTCGCGGTCTACGCGGCCAAGGGGCGGCGGCAGGCCGGCCTCGGCGTGGACCTCGCCAACCCGACCTCCCCGGCGACGCTCTACCGCTCGGTGGGGCTGCGGGAGCTGCACTGGGCCGACATGTACGAGCGCACCGTCCCCGCCGCCGGCACGTGACGGAGCCCCGCCGCTGCGTGACAGGAAACCCGCCGTTGCGTGACGGGCGGCCCGCCGGTGTGGGCCAGGCGACCCCGCCCCGGGCCGCCGTGCGCCCCGATCCGGGGAAGAGCAGACTGGGGGCGTGGGAGACGCGCTATGCCGACGCGGTGCCGGTGGGGCGGGACCGCAGCTCGCTGACGTAGTCGTCGGGTGCGCCCGCCTTCTCGGCGGCGTTGGCGATCTCCGACAGGTACCAGGCCGTCGGCAGGCCGCCCTCGTAGCCGTCGAAGACGTAGACCCAGGCGGTCACGTCCCCGTCGAGGGTGGAGACCCGGACGTGCAGCTTCCGGTACGTCCCGGAGGCCACCCCCTCGATCTCGTCGAGCTGGGCGGCGTCGTAGGGGTGGATGTCGTAGAGCGCCACGAACACCCGGTCGCCGGGGGACTCGACGACGGTGCTGACCGCGCCCTCCCAGCCGATCACGCCCTCGCCGGCGAAGGTAAGCCGCCAGCCCTCCAGCCAGCCGACGCCGACCATCGGGGAGTGCGGGCAGTAGGCGCGCATCCGGGCGGGATCCAGGTTTGAGCCGTAGGCGGCGTAATGACGCACGGCGATGACGATAGCCCGGCGGACGGGTGGGGGAGAATACGACGGTGCGTGTCGGACGTGTCGGGGAGAAGAAAGTCACTGTGAGCATGGACGAGGGGCGACAGCTGTGAGCCAGATCGTGATCATCGGCGGTGGGCCGGCCGGGTACGAGGCGGCTCTGGTCGCCGCCCAGTTGGACGCCGATGTCACCGTGGTGGAGGCCGAGGGGGCCGGCGGCGCGTGCGTGCTGTCCGACTGCGTCCCCTCGAAGACGTTCATCGCCAGCTCGGAGGTGGTCACCGGCTACCGGGACACCGAGGAGTTCGGGGTGCACTCCGACGGGCTGGAGGCGGTCACGGTCGACGCGCGGACCGTGCACGAGCGGGTCAAGCGGCTCGCGCTGGCCCAGTCCGCCGACATCCACGCCAAGCTGGTCAAGGCCGGCGTCACCTTCGTCGCCGGCACGGCCCGGCTCGGCGAGGACATGCTGGGCCACACCCACCGCGTCGTCGTCACCCCGGCCGACGGCTCCGGAAAGCACTCGATCGACGCGTCGACCGTGCTGGTCGCCACCGGGGCCACCCCGCGCCAGCTCCCCACGGCCGTGCCCGACGGCGAGCGCATCCTGACCTGGCGGCAGGTGTACGACCTGCCCGAGCTGCCCGAGCACCTGATCGTGGTCGGCTCCGGCGTCACCGGCGCCGAGTTCGCCAGCGCGTACCTGGCGATGGGGGTCCCGGTCACCCTCGTCTCCAGCCGGGACCGGGTGATGCCGCACGAGGACGCCGACGCCGCCATGGCGATCGAGCGGGTGTTCCGTTCCCGGGGCATGACGATCCTCAACAACTCCCGCGCCGAGGGCGTGCGGCGCACCGCCGACGGGGTGGAGGTGGAGCTGGCCGACGGCCGGCTGGTGCAGGGCTCGCACGCGCTCATCGCGGTCGGCTCGATCCCCAACACCGCCGGCCTCGGCCTCGCAGAATACGGCGTGGAGCTGGCCCGGGGCGGCTACGTCACCGTCGACCGGGTGTCGCGCACCAACGTCCCCGGGATCTACGCGGCCGGCGACTGCACGGGGGTGCTACCGCTGGCCAGCGTCGCCGCGATGCAGGGCCGGATCGCGATGTGGCACGCCCTCGGCGAGGCGGTCCGGCCGCTGCGGCTGCGTACGGTCGCCGCGAACGTCTTCACCGACCCGGAGCTGGCCACCGTGGGCGTCTCCCAGGACGAGGTGGACGCGGGTCGGACCCCGGCCCGCCAGGTGATGCTGCCGCTGTCGGGCAACGCGCGGGCGAAGATGGACGACCTCGCCGACGGCTTCGTGAAGCTGTTCTGCCGCCCGGCCAGCGGCCAGGTGATCGGCGGCGTGGTGGTGGCCCCGAAGGCCAGCGAGCTGATCCTGCCGATCACGATGGCGGTGGAGAACAACCTCACGGTCAACGAGCTGGCCCAGACCATCACGATCTACCCGAGCCTGTCGGGTTCGATCACCGAGGCGGCCCGCCAGCTCATGCTCCACGAGCTGGAGTAGCCGAGCCGGCTCCCTGCCACCCCTCGTGGTCAGCCCGGTGGCTTCATGCGACGTCGAGTCGGATGTTTCCGATCCGGGCGACCACGTCGAGGTGTCCGCCCAGGCCGGTGACGTATGCGCGGAGGCTCTCCAGGCTGGTGTGCTCGCCGTTCTCGATCTGGCTGATCCGTGCCTGGGACAGCCCCGCGGTCTCCGCGAGTTGCGTCTGGGTCATGCCGAGCTGTTTGCGGATCTCGGCCAGCTGAGCGCCGCTGACCGTTGCCAGCATCCGTTCGCGCAGCTCCTCACGCCGGGCCACTCGTTCGGGGTGCTCCCACTCGGGGTCGATCTCCCGGGCCTTGGCCTTGACATCCCGCCAATCCGCTCCACCGGTCATCGTTGCGCTTCCTTCAGACTGATCAGGTGTTCCTGGAATCGCTCGTCCGCCAAGGGTACGGCCGTCCGAGGTCAGTCGGTCGGGGGTTCGGGGCGGGCGCGGCGGGAGGCGAAGGCGGTCATCGCCCACCCGGCCGCCGCGAAGCCGGCCGCCGCCGCCCCGGCGATCACCAGCAGTTGCCACGCCGACTCGGTCAGCGCCGTGCCGCCGAGGTGCCCGATCAGCGTCCCGTAGGTGGCCCAGCCGGCCGCCGCCAGCGCCTCGTACGCGAGGAACAGCCGGTACGGGTACCGGCTGCGGCCGGCGGCGAAGCAGGCGGCCATCCGGCCGCCGGGCACGAAGCGGCACAGCAGGATCACCAGCGGCCCCGGCCGGCGCAGCCCCCGGGTCACCCGGCCGGCGATCCGGCGGGCCCGGCCGGGCGCGGCGGTCGGTGCCGGCCGGCGGTCCGGCGCGCGCCGGCCCAGCAGATAGCAGGCGAGGTCGCCGGCGAAGACGCCGAGCGCGCCGACGCCGATGGTCACCGGCAGGCTCAGCCCGCCGTACACGGTCAGCGCGCCGCCGGTGATCATCAGGACCTGCGTGGGTACGACCGGCACGAAGGCGTCGACCGCCAGCAACCCGAGCAGGACCAGATAGGCCCAGAGCGGCGAGGCGACGTTGGTCAGCAGCTCAGGCACGACAACCCCCTCGCCGGGTCCGGCCGATCGGATGCACCGAAGACTGCCGGCGTGCCCGGCGTCACCGCAGCCCACCCCGGCCGGTGGTGACCGCCGACACGGCCGGCGGGCCGGCAACCTCGGCGTACGGGTGGAGGCGGTCGGCGCGTCCGTGACGAGCGGCGTACCGTTGTCGGGGCGCGGCCCCGCACGTCGGGCCCTCGTTCCCGACGTCCGGGCCGCCAGGGCCGCCGGCAGGTCCCGTGCCGGCGGCCCGCCCGTGTCACGACGCTCAGCCCTGGACCGGGGCGGGCAGGGGTCCCGGCTCGCCGACGGCGACCGGGTCCGGCTGGCTGAACTGGGCCTGGTAGAGCCGGTGGTACGCGCCCCTGGCGGCCAGCAGCTGCTCGTGGGTGCCCTGCTCGACGATGCGGCCGTTCTCCATCATCAGGATCAGGTCCGCGTCGCGGATGGTGGACAGGCGGTGGGCGATGACGAAGCTGGTCCGGTCGGAGCGCAGCGCCGCCATGGCCCGCTGGAGCAGCACCTCCGTGCGGGTGTCCACCGAGCTGGTCGCCTCGTCGAGGATCAGCAGCGACGGCTCAGCCAGGAACGCCCGCGCGATGGTGATGAGCTGCTTCTCGCCCGCGCTGACGTTGTTGCCCTCGGAGTCGATGACGGTGTCGTAGCCGTCGGGGAGGCTGCGCACGAAGCGGTCCACGAACGTGGCCCGCGCGGCGGCCACGATCTCCTCCTCGCTCGCGCCCGGCCGGCCGTACGCGATGTTGTCGCGGATCGTGCCGCCGAAGAGCCAGGTGTCCTGGAGCACCATGCCGATCCGGCCGCGCAGGTCGTCGCGGCGCAGGGTGGTGATGTCGACCCCGTCGAGGGTGATCCGGCCGGCGTCCAGCTCGTAGAAGCGCATGACCAGGTTGACCAGGGTGGTCTTGCCGGCCCCGGTCGGCCCGACGATGGCCACCGTGTGGCCCGGTTCGGCGACCAGCGACAGGTCGGTGATCAGCGGCTTGTCCGGCTCGTACCGGAAGGAGACCCGGTCGAACTCGACGCGGCCGTGCGGGTCGGCGACCCGGGCCGGCACGGCCGGGTCGGGGCTCTGCTCCTCGGCGTCGAGCACCGCGAACACCCGCTCGGCGGAGGCGACCCCGGACTGCAGCAGATTGGCCATCGAGGCGACCTGGGCCAGGGGCTGCGTGAACTGCCGCGAATACTGGATGAACGCCTGCACGTCGCCGAGGCTCATCGTGCCCGAGGCCACCCGCAGCCCGCCGACCACGGCGATCGCGACGTAGCTGAGGTTCCCGATGAACATCATCGCCGGCATGATGATCCCGGAGATGAACTGGGCGCCGAAGCTGGCCCGGAACAGCTCGTCGTTCTTGGCGGTGAAGGCGGCCTCCACCTCGCGCTGCCGGCCGAAGACCTTCACCAGCTCGTGGCCGGTGAACGCCTCCTCGATCTGGCCGTTCAGCTCGCCGGTGTGCGTCCACTGGGCGATGAACCGCTGCTGCGAACGCTTCGCGATCGCGCCGGTGACCACCACCGACAGCGGCACCGCGACCAGGGCCACCAGCGCCAGCAACGGCGAGATCCAGAACATCATGGCCAGCACGCCGACCACGGTCAGCAGCGAGGTGAGCAGCTGGCTCAGCGTCTGCTGGAGGGTCTGCGAGATGTTGTCGATGTCGTTGGTGACCCGGCTGAGCAGCTCGCCCCGGGGCTGCCGGTCGAAGTACGGCAGCGGCAGCCGGTTCAGCTTGTCCTCGACGTCGGCGCGCAGCCGTAGCACCGTGCGCTGCACCACCCCGTTGAGCAGCCAGCCCTGCCACCACATGAGCACGCTGGCCGCCAGGTAGAGGGCGAGCGCGAACAGCAGCACCCGGCCCAGGGCGGTGAAGTCGATGCCGACCCCGGGCACCACGTCCATCCGGGCCAGCATGTCGGCGAAGTTGTCGTTGCCGGCCGCGCGGGCCGCCGCGACCGCCTGCTCGGCGGTGGTCCCGGCCGGGAGCTGCCGACCGATCACCCCGCTGAAGATCAGGTCGGTGGCGTGGCCGAGCACCTTCGGCCCGTACACGCTGAAACCGACGCTGACCAGCGCGAGGGTGACGATGACGATCAGCTGGAGGCGGTGGGGTCGCAACCGGCGCAGCAGCCGCCGGGCCGACGGCCCGAAGTTCATCGACTTCTCGGCCGGCATGCCGGCGCCCATCCACGGCGGGCCGCCGCGCTGGCCACCGGGGGGCAGCCGTTTCGGCGTGGCCGGCTCCGCCTTCGCCGCCCCGACGGGCCGCTGGTCCGGTACGGCCGTCATGCCGGCACCCCCGCCGTCTGCTGGGACGCGACGATCTCCGCGTACGTCGGGCAGTTCTCCAGTAGTTCGGCGTGCCGGCCCATCCCGACGATGCCCCCGTCCTCAAGCACGATGATCTGGTCGGCGTCGACGATCGTGGAGACCCGCTGGGCCACGATCACCACCGCCGCGTCCCTGGTGACCGGTCGCAGCGCCGCCCGCAGCCGGGCGTCGGTGCCGAGGTCGAGCGCCGAGAACGAGTCGTCGAAAAGGTAGATCTCCGGCTTGCGCACCAGGGCGCGGGCGATCGCGAGGCGCTGCCGCTGCCCGCCGGAGACGTTGGTGCCGCCCTGCGCGATCGGGGCGTCCAGCCCCTCGGGCAGCTCGGCGACGAAGTCGCGCGCCTGGGCGACCTCCAGGGCGGCCCAGAGCTCGGCGTCGGTGGCATCCGGGTTGCCGTACCGCAGGTTGCTGGCGATCGTGCCGCTGAACAGGTACGGCCGCTGCGGCACCAGCCCGATCCGCCGCCACAGCTCGTCCGGGGCGAGGTCGCGCACGTCCACCCCGTCGACCAGCACCGCCCCGGCCGTGGCGTCGACCAGTCGGGGGATCAGCGTCAGCAGGGTCGTCTTGCCGGCCCCCGTGCTGCCGATGACGGCCGTGGTGCGCCCGGCGCGCGCCGTGAACGAGATGTCGTGCAGCACCGGCGCGCTCGCCCCCGGATACTGGAACCGGACGTCGCGCAGCTCCAGCTCGCCCCGGACGGTCACCTCGGTCACCGGCGCGGCCGGCGGGACGACGGTCGAGTCGGTGTCCAGCACCTCGACGATCCGCTCGGCGCAGACCGCGGCGCGGGGGACCATCATCAGCATGAGGGTGGCCATCATGACGGCCATCAGGATCTGCATGAGGTATTGCAGGAAGGCGGTGAGCGCGCCGACCTGGATCTGACCGGCGTCGACGCGTTCCGCGCCGAACCAGAGCACGGCGATGCTGGAGACGTTGAGCACCAGCATCACGATGGGGAAGATCAGGGCCATCAGCCGGCCGGTGCGCAGGGCGGTCGCCGTGAGGTCGGCGTTCGCGCGGCCGAAGCGCTCCGTCTCGTACGGCTCCCGGACGAACGCCCGGACCACCCGGATGCCGGTGATCTGCTCGCGCAGCACGCGGTTGACCGCGTCGATGCGGGTCTGCATCAGCCGGAACCCGGGCACCATCCGCCGGATGATCAGCGCGAGCGCGACCGCCAGCACCGGGACGCTGACCAGCATCAGCCAGGACAGCCCGATGTCCTCCCGCAGCGCCATCACCACCCCGCCGACGCTCATGATCGGCGCGGCGGCCAGGATGGTGCAGCTCATCAGCACGAGCATCTGCACCTGCTGCACGTCGTTGGTGTTGCGGGTGATCAGCGAGGGCGCGCCGAAGCGGGCCACCTCGCGGGCGGAGAACCGGTTGACGTGGGCGAACAGCTCGGCGCGGACGTCCCGGCCGAAGCCCATCGCCGTGCGCGCGCCGAGGTAGACGGCGGCGGTGGAGCAGGCGATCTGCACCAGGCTGACCAGCAGCATCCAGCCGCCCGTACGCATGATGTAGCCGGTGTCGCCCCGGGCCACGCCCTGGTCGATGATGTCGGCGTTGAGGCTCGGCAGGTAGAGCGAGGCCATCGTGCCGACGAACTGGAACGCCAGCACCGCCGCCAGTGGCCGATGGTAGGGGCGCAGGTATGCGCGGAGTAGCCGGATCAGCACGCCGAGGTCTCCGGTCTCGTGTCGTGGGGCGTCATCTGTGGTTCCTCTCCACTGCCGATGACCTCGAGCAGGAACTGCCGGATCACGGCCGCCTTCGCCGGGTCTGCGTCGACCGAGGTCAGCGGTCGGCCGGACTGCATGAGGGTGATGAGTGCGGCGACCCGCTCCCGGCCGGCGGGGGTCAGGACGAGCCGCACGCTGCGCCGGTCGGTGTCGTCGCGCTGCCGCTCGACGAGGCCGTCCCGCTCCAGCGTGTCGACGATGCCGGTGAGGGTGGCCGGGCGGATGAAGCCGGCCTCGGCGACCGCCCGGAGGGGCAGCTCGCCGTGCTGGGCCAGGGTCATCAGGGTGGCCATGCCCGCCTGGGTCAGACCGTGCTCCTCGGCGAGGTAACGGTTCCACCGCTGGCCGACGATGTGACCGGCGGTCACCAGCAGCCGGCCGAGCGGCACGTCCCGCAGCCCGATCAGGTCCATGCGCTCATGTTAGCCCCCTGATAGTCAGGCCCCAAACGAAATAGCGGCGGCGGCGGAGAGGAAGACCACCTGGAGCAACGCGCGAGGCACGAGCGGGGTCACCGGCCGACCGGCCAGGGTCAGCCCGCGCCGGGCGGCCGAGGCGTTGGCCGGGAACATGGCGAGCAGCAGCAGCCCCAGCCCGGCCGCCGCCCACCCCGCCGTGGCCGGCACGAGCAGCGCCACCGCGCCGGCCAGCTCCAGCACGCCGGTGACGGTCACCAGCAGCCCCGGGTGGGGCAGCCGGGGCGGCACCATGGCGATCAGGTCGGCCCGACGGCCGGTGAAGTGGGCGTACGCGGTGAGCGCGAACAGGGCCGCCAGCCCGACCCGCAGCGCGGGGTGCCAGCCGTCCAGGGCGTCCACGCCGAGCAGCCCGGCCAGCCGGGCCAGGGTGAATCCGGCGACGAGGGCGATCAGGGGCGCCATGGGAACCTCCTCGGTCAGGGGCAACTTGTCATTGACTAGATTGCGCCCGGCTCGCCATCTTGTCAACGACAAGTTAGGCTTCGGCCATGACCGGACAGCGTGGCTACCATCACGGTGACCTGCGTCGCGCCCTGCTCGCCGCCGCCGTCGAGGCGATCACCGAGGCCGGGCCGGCGGCCCTGAGCCTGCGCGACCTGGCCCGCCGCGCCGGGGTCTCGCACGCCGCCCCCGCCCACCACTTCGGCGACAAGGCGGGGCTGCTCACCGCGCTCGCCGTCGAGGGCTTCGACCTGCTGGCCGGGGCGCTCCGCGAGGCCGGCGACCTGCTCGACGCCGGTGTCGCGTACGTCCGCTTCGCGGTCGGGCACCGCGCCCACTTCGAGGTGATGTTCCGCCCGGAGCTCTACCGCCGCGACGACCCGGAGGTGGCGGCCGCCCGCGAGCGGGCCGGCGCGGCGCTGCGGGCCGGAGTGGCCGCCCTCCCGCGCGACGGCACCGACCCGGACGAGGAGGCGGACGCCCTCGCCGCCTGGTCGATCGTGCACGGATTCGCGACCCTCTGGCTGGCCGGGGCGCTACCGCCCCGCACCGGCCCGGACCCGGAGGCCGCCGCCCGGAAGGTCATCCGCCGCCTCTTCGACTGACGTCGGCCCGGCCACGACCGACGCACCCGGCTTCGGCTTCGGCTGCCCGGCTGTCGGCTGACGCCCCCGGCTTCGGCTGACGCCGGCCCGGCTGTCGGCTGACGCCCCCGCCTTCGGCTTCGGCTGACGCCGGCTCAGCGCGGCGCGCGCCGCTGCGCCGGCTCGGCCGAGGTCGCGTCGATGTACTCGCGCATCACCTCGGCCATCTCGCGCAGGAACGCGGCGGTCGCCGCCGCCTGCTCCGGAGAGAGCCGACCGACCGCCCGCTCCACCCCGACGAGCATCGGGCGCAGCGCCTCGACCACCTGTTCGGCGGCGTGGTCGGTGACCTGGAGACACAGCCGCCGCCGGTCGCGCGGGTGCGGCGCCCGCGCCACGTGCCCGGCCTGCACCAGCCGGTCGACCAGGCTGGTCGCCGACGCCGACCGGATGCCCAGCCGGTTGCCCAGCTCCACGGGGCCGAGCGGCTCCGCGCTGGCGACGAGGTGTTCGATCGCGGCGGCGTCGGTCGCCCCGATGCCCAGCCGCCGGGCCAGCGCGGCGCGGGTGTCCCCGGCGATCCGGAGCATGTCGCGTAGCGCCGCCACCGTCTCGGTGTCCGCCGCCGGCCGGCCCGCGGCCCCGTTGCCCGTCGTCCCGCTGCCCGCGGCCCCGTTGCCCGTCGTCCCGTTGCGCGTCGTCCCGCTGTCCGCCGGGCTCGCCTGGGTGCCGGGCACGACTGCGCGCGCCGGTGATGCGGGCGAAACGTGCTCCATGGGTAAAAGTTAGCACCCGATAATAGTTAGACAGGCGAGTAATTCACCTGGCGCGCGGGGGGAAAGGGCGCGGGGCACCGACCCCGCGGGGAGCCGGGTGCCCGCCTCGGCGGGCTCACCAGCTCGTCGGGAGGGGCATCCCCTCGGTGTAGCCGGCCGTGCTCTGCACCCCGACCAGCGCCCGCTCCGCGAACTCCGCCAGCGTGCGCGCACCCGCGTACGTGCACGCGCTGCGTACCCCGGAGATGATCTCGTCGATCAGGTCCTCGACGCCCGGACGGTCCGGGTCGAGATACATCCGGGCAGACGAGATGCCCTCCTCGAAGATCCCCTTGCGCGCCCGGTCGAACGCGCCGTCCTCGGCCGTACGCGCGCTGACCGCCCGCGACGAGGCCATCCCGAAGCTCTCCTTGTACCGCCGGCCGTCCGCGTCGGTGTACAGGTCGCCGGGGGACTCGTAGGTGCCGGCGAACCAGGACCCGATCATCACGTTCGATGCGCCGGCGGCCAGCGCCAGCGCCACGTCGCGCGGGTGCCGCACCCCGCCGTCGGCCCAGACGTGCCGGCCGAGCGCCCGCGCCGCCGCCGCGCAGTCCAGCACCGCCGAGAACTGCGGCCGCCCCACGCCGGTCATCATCCGGGTGGTGCACATCGCGCCCGGCCCGACGCCCACCTTCACGATGTCGGCACCAGCCTCGACGAGGTCGCGTACCCCGTCGGCGGTCACGACGTTGCCGGCCGCGACCGGGACGCCCGGGTCGAGCTTGCGCACCGCCCGCAGCGCGGACATCATCCGCTCCTGGTGCCCGTGCGCGGTGTCCACCACCAGGGTGTCGACCCCGGCCTCCAGCAGCGCGGCGGCCTTGCCGGTGACGTCGCCGTTGATGCCGACGGCCGCCGCGATCCGCAGCCGGCCCCCGTCGTCCACCGCCGGCCGGTAGAGGGTCGCGCGCAGCGCGCCCTTGCGGGTCAGCACCCCGACGAGGCGGCCGTCGCCGTCCACCACCGGCGCGAGCCGCCGCCGGGCCGCCGAGAGCCGGTCGAATCCGGTACGCGGGTCCGCGTCCGCCGGCACCGTGTGCAGCTCGGTCGACATCACGTGCCGGAGTTGGGCGAACCGGTCCACGCCCAGGGTGTCCGCCTCCGTCACCACGCCCAGGGGGCGGCCGGTCTCGTCGACCACCACCACCGCGCCGTGCGACCGCTTCGGCAGCAGGTGGATGGCGTCGCCGACGGTGTCGGTGGGGCCGAGGGTGATCGCCGTGTCGTGCACCAGGTGCCGCCGCTTCACCCAGCCGACCACGTTGGCCACCACGTCGATCGGGATGTCCTGCGGGATCACCGCGATCGCGCCACGCCGGGCGACGGTCTCGGCCATCCGCCGGCCGGCCACCGCCGTCATGTTCGCCACCACCAGGGGGATGGTGGTGCCCGTGCCGTCCGAGGTGGCCAGGTCGACGTCCAGCCGGGAGCCGACCTCGGATCGGGCCGGCGCCATGAAGACGTCGTTGTAGGTCAGGTCGTGCGCGGGGACCGCGCCATGAAGGAACCGCACCCGGCCATCATTGCCGGACCTGGGCTTCGCCGCCCGCGGTGGTCGCGGAAAACACCCCCCGGGCCGGTACGCGCCGCCCTGCGGCCGGGGCGGCTCCCGGCCGGCTCCTGGCGGCGGCGCACGGGGCGGCCCGCCGCCTGGCGGCGACGCAGGCGCGTTAGGAAGGGCCCCTTCCTATACAGAATGCGTTAACAGGGGGCCCTTCCTAACGCGCCTCAGGCGATCGTGCAGATGGGGGAGCCGGCGGTGATGACCGCGCCGACCTCGGCGGACAGCCCGCTGACCGTGCCCGCCCTGTGCGCGTGCAGCGGCTGCTCCATCTTCATCGCCTCGAGCACGACGACCAGGTCACCCTCGGCGACGGTGTCGCCGTCCGCGACGGCGATCTTCACGATCGTGCCCTGCATCGGCGAGGTGAGCGCGTCGCCGTCGACCGCCGCGCCGGCCTTGGCCCCGCCGCCCCGGCGGGCCGGCTTACGCGCGGCGGGCGCGGCGGTGGCCGTACCCGCGCCGAGGCCGGCGGGCAGCGTCACCTCCAGCCGCTTGCCGCCCACCTCGACCACGACGGTCTCCCGCTCGGCCGGGCCCTCGGCGGGGCCGGCGACGGCGGTGAACGGCGGCACGGTGTTGTCGAACTCGGTCTCGATCCACCGGGTGTGCACGGTGAACGGCGCGGCCGTGAACGCGGGGTCGCGCACCACCAGGCGGTGGAACGGCAGCGCGGTGGCCATGCCCTCGACGACCATCTCGTCCAGCGCCCGCCGGGCCCGCTCCAGTGCCTCGGTGCGGGTCTCGCCGGTGACGATCACCTTGGCCAGCAGCGAGTCGAAGTTGCCGCCGATCACGTCGCCGGCGGAGATGCCGGTGTCCACCCGGACGCCGGGCCCGGTGGGCAGCCGCAGCGCGGTGACCGTGCCGGGGGCGGGCAGGAAGTTGCGGCCCGGGTCCTCGCCGTTGATCCGGAACTCGATGGCGTGTCCGCGCGGCGTCGGGTCCTCGGTCAGCCGCAGCCGCTCGCCGTCGGCGATGCGGAACTGCTCACGCACGAGGTCGATGCCGGCGGTCTCCTCGGTGACCGGGTGCTCGACCTGGAGGCGGGTGTTGACCTCCAGGAAGGAGATCGTGCCGTCCGCGCCCACCAGGTATTCCACCGTGCCGGCGCCGTGGTAGCCGGCCTCCCGGCAGATCGCCTTGGCGCTGTCGTGGATCTGGGCGCGCTGGGCGTCGGTGAGGAACGGCGCGGGGGCCTCCTCGACGAGCTTCTGGTGCCGGCGTTGCAGCGAGCAGTCCCGGGTGCCGACGACGACCACGTTGCCGTGCCGGTCGGCGAGGACCTGCGCCTCGACGTGCCGGGGCTGGTCGAGGTAGCGCTCGACGAAGCACTCGCCCCGGCCGAACGCGGCGACCGCCTCGCGGGTGGCCGACTCGAACAGGTGCGGGATCTCCTCCAGGGTGCGGGCCACCTTGAGGCCGCGCCCGCCGCCGCCGAAGGCGGCCTTGATGGCCACCGGCAGGCCGTGCTCGACCGCGAACGCGGTCACCTCGTCGTGGCCGGCGACCGGGTCCGGGGTGCCGGGGACCAGGGGCGCGCCGGCCCGCTGGGCGATGTGCCGGGCGGTGACCTTGTCGCCGAGATCGCGGATCGCCTGCGGGGTCGGGCCGATCCAGGTCAGGCCCGCGTCGAGGACGGCCTGGGCGAAGTCGGCGTTCTCGGAGAGGAAGCCGTACCCGGGGTGGACGGCGTCGGCCCCGGCCTGCGCGGCGACGGCGATCAGCTTGTCGATCCGCAGGTACGTCTCGGCGGCGGTGTCGCCGCCCAGGGCGTACGCCTCGTCGGCCAGGGTGGCGTGCAGCGCGTCCCGGTCGGAGTCGGCGTAGACGGCGACGCTGCCCAGGCCGGCGTCGCGGCAGGCGCGGATGACGCGGACGGCGATCTCGCCTCGGTTGGCGATGAGTACCTTGCGCACCTCGTGCCTCCTCCCGGGATGTTACTGACGGGGAGTTTATCGGCCGAGGTCGCGGCCCTAACGATCGCTCAGTGTGGGATGTGGCACTGTCCCGCCGCCGATAGTCAAACTTGCCTAATACGCTTCTCCGGTGTCTGCCACTCGGATGATGATTCTCGGCCTGGTCAAGTGGATGCAGCCGGTGCACGGCTACGACGTCCGCCGCGAGCTGCTCAGTTGGGGCGCCGACAAGTGGGCCAACGTGCAGCCCGGCTCGATCTACCACGCGCTGCGCAAGCTCGGCGAGGAGGGACTGCTGCGCGAGGTCGCCACCGAGCAGGTCGGCGTCCGGCCGGCCCGGACGACGTACGAGATCACCCCGAAGGGGGTCGACGAGTTCGAGACCCTGCTGCGCGACCTGTGGTGGGGCAATCATCAGACGAACGATCCGTTCATGGCGGCGTTCGCGTTCCTGCCGGCGCTGCCCAGGCCGGAGGCGGCGGCCGCGCTGCGCAGCCGGGGGCAGGTGCTGCGGGCCGGCGTGGAGAGCATGCGCGCCTCGATGGCGTCCGCCTGGATCCGCGACTCCAAGCCGGTGGGCGTGAGCTGGACGTACGAGCTGTGGATCGCCCGGGGCGAGGTCGAGGCGGACTGGTGCGAGCGGGTCGCCGACCGGATCGAGGCCGGCGTGCCGTACCTGCCGGAAGGGCTGGCCGGGCGGGACGACTGGAGCGTCGGGGAAGGGGCACGCGAGCAGAATAATCAAAGTTGACTAGAGAAGTTATATCGCGTTAGCCTCGCCGGGAGTTTCGGGGCCACCCGTGTCGCGTGGCGTCCCCGGGGGAAAGGCCGGCCCCGTCCGGCCAAGGACGACCAGGAGCGAAGATGATCGAGACCAGAGGGCTGCGGAAGTCGTTCCGCTCCCGCGCCGGTCGACAGCACAAGACCGTCGACGCCGTCCGCGGCGTCGACCTGGACGTCGCCGAGGGGGAGATCTTCGGCTTCCTCGGCCCCAACGGCGCCGGCAAGACCACCACCCTGCGGATGCTGGCCACCCTCATCGCCCCCGACGGCGGCCAGGCCACCATCGCCGGGGCCGACCTGCTGCGCGACCCCGCCGAGGTGCGCCGCCGCATCGGCTACGTCGCCCAGGGCGGCAGCACCTGGGACGACTCCACCGCCCGCGAGGAGCTGGTCCTGCACGCCCGGATGTACGGCATCGGCAAGGCAGACGCCCGCCGCCGCGCCGAACGCGCCCTCGCCGCCTTCCAGCTCACCGAGTACGCCGACCGCAAGTGCAAGACCTACTCCGGCGGTCAGCGTCGCCGCGTCGAGATCGCCCTCGGCATCATCCACGACCCGCGCATCGTCTTCCTCGACGAGCCGACCACCGGCCTCGACCCGCAGAGCCGCGCCCACATGTGGGACGAGATCCGCCGGCTGCGCGCCGAGGGGATGACCGTCTTCATCACCACCCACTACCTCGACGAGGCCGACGCGCTCTGCGACCGCATCGCGATCATGGACCACGGCGAGGTGGTCGCCGAGGGCACCCCGACCGGGCTCAAGCGCGAGATCTCCGGCGAGGTGCTGCTCGTCGGGCTCGACGTCGCCACCACCGGGCAGGCCGCCCAACTGCTCGACACCGAGCCGTACGTCGCCAAGCTGGAGACCGTCGACGGCGGCGGCCTGCGGCTGACCGTCGACGAGGGGGCGACCGCCATCCCGCAGGTCCTGCGCCGGCTCGACCACGCCGGCCTCGCGCTCAACTCCATCGAGCTGCACCGCCCCAGCCTCGACGACGTCTTCCTCACCAAGACCGGCCGCTCGCTGCGCGAGTCCTGACCTCCCCGGAGTCGACCATGAAGTTCGCCCGCGACACCTGGCTCGTCTTCCAACGCCAGACGCAGCTCCTGCTCCGCAACCCGGTCTGGGTCTTCGTCGGCGTCTTCCAGCCGGTGATGTACCTGCTGCTCTTCGCCCCGCTGCTCAAGCCGGCGCTGAACGCGCCGACCCAGGCCGAGGCGTACAAGATCTTCGTGCCCGGCCTGCTGGTGCTGCTGGCCATCTTCGGCGGCCTCTTCCAGGGCTTCGGCCTGATCGCCGAGCTGCGCGCCGGGGTCATCGAACGGTCCCGGGTCACCCCGGTCAGCCGGCTCGCGCTGCTGCTCGGCCGGTCCCTGCGCGACGTCGTGTCGCTGCTCGCCCAGGCCGTCATCATCACCGTGCTCGCGCTCCTGTTCGAGCTGCGCGTGTTCATCGGCGACCTGCTCCTGGCGTACCTGATGCTCGCCCTCATCGCGCTGATGACCTCGGCCGTCTCCTACGGCGTCGCGCTCAAGGTCAAGAGCGAGGACGCGCTCGCCCCACTGATGAACACCGTCGCCCAGCCGGTGCTGCTGCTCTCCGGCATCCTGCTGCCGCTCACCTTCGCCCCCGGCTGGCTCCAGGGCGTCGCCGAGTGGAACCCGTTCTCCTGGGCCGTGGACGGCACCCGGGCCCTCTTCGCCGGCGACCTCGGCAACGACAAGGTCTGGCAGGGCCTGAGCATCATCGCGGTGCTGGCCGCCGCCGGCGTCGCCTGGGCCGCCCGCCAGTTCGCCCGCAGCGTCCGCTGAGGCACGGCGACGCGCGCAATGCGCGCGACGCGTGCAAGGAAGGGCCCCCTGTTAACGCTTTCTGTATAGGAAGGGCCCCCTCCAAACAACATGCCCCGCCGCACCCCAGCATGATCGGGGTGCGGCGGGGCACGTTGAGCGTCGGCGAGCGGGAGCGATCGGTCGGCCCGGGGCCGTCGTCAGCGCACCCGGGCCAGCGTCAGCCCGTCGGCGATCGGCAGCAGCACCGGTTCCACCCGGACGTCGGCCATCACCTCGTCGTTGAACGCGGCGACGGCCCGGTCGTCGGCGTTGCTCGGGGCGAGCACCCGACCCCCGCGCAGCGTGTTGTCCACCGCGACGATCCCGCCCGGGCGCATGCGCGGCACCAGCTCCGCCCAGTAGACCGGGTAGCCGACCTTGTCCGCGTCGATGAACGCGAAGTCCAGGTGCCGCTCGTACGGCAGCTCCCGAAGCGTGTCCCCGGCCGGCCCGATCCGCAGCTCGATCCGGTCGTCGACCCCGGCCCGCGCCCAGTACCGCCGTGCCACGTCCGTGTACTCCGCCGAGATGTCGAAGCAGGTCAACCGCCCGCCCTCGGCCAGCCCGCGCGCGATCGCCAGCGAGGACAGCCCGGTGAAGGTGCCCACCTCCACCGCCTGCCGCGCCCCCACCAGCCGGGTGAGGAACGTCAGGAAGGCGGCCTGCTCCGGGGCCACCTGCATCCTCGCCTCGGCGGGCAGCGCGGCGAGGGTCTCCTCGACCAGGTCCCGCATCACCTCGTCCGGGGCCGATCCGTGGGCCACCACGTACGCGTGCAGTTCCGGGGTCAGCGGTAGCGACTTCGTCGTCATGACCGGACCGTACCCAGCGCCTCGACCTCCTGGCCGCCCGGCGCGACCTTCGTCCACAGGTCGATGATCCGCAGGTCCAGCTCCCCGAGGAGACGACGCAGCAGCGGCAGGGAAAGCCCGACCACCGTGCCCGGATCGCCGTCGACACCCTCCAGGAACGCCCCGCCCAGCCCGTCGATGGTGAACGCGCCCGCCACCGCGAGCGGCTCACCCGTCGCGACGTACGCCGCGATCTCCTCGTCGCTGACCTCGGCGAACCGCACGGTGGTCGAAGCGACCGCCTCGGCGCGCGCCTCGTGGATGACGTCGATCAGGCAGTGCCCGGTGTGCAGCACCCCGCTGCGCCCCCGCATCCGCTCCCACCGCCGCGTGGCGTCGGCCTCGTCGGCGGGCTTGCCGAGGATCTCGCCGTCGAAGGCGAGCACCGAGTCGCAGCCGAGCACCAGCGTCCGCTCGTCGGCGGAGGGCCGCAGCCGGCCGACGACCGCCTGCGCCTTCAGCCGGGCCAGCTCCAGGCACAGGTCCTCGGCCCGTTCGCTGACCACCTGAGACTCGTCGACCCCGCTGACCAGCACATCGGGTTCGATGCCGGCGGCGTGCAGGAGCTTGCGACGGGCAGGGCTCGCCGACGCGAGCACGAGTCGGAGCGCAATCGAGTTCGACACGCCGCCGACGCTACCGCCTCCACCACCTGCGCCGCCTCTGCCTGGCCGCGACCCGCTCTGTCGCCTTGATCGACTCCGGGCCGGTGGGTGCTGCCCTGCCCGTTGATCGACTCCGGGCCGGTGGGTGCCGGCCTGCCCGTTGATCGACTCCATGTCGCCGACATCGCGGTATCCCGCCCGCTCCAACCCCCCAATGTCGCCGACATGGCGTCACAGTTGGCGGCTCACCGGCTAATCCGCGGCGGCGGGTCGTCGCTCAGTCGTCGGCGCCGTGCTACCAGCGCCCAGGCTCCCGCAGCGGCCACGATCACCCCCAACGTGGCCAGGCCACGAGCCGTAGACCCGTCGTCACCATCATCGGCCGGCTCCGCGACCACCGTCGTGGTCGGCCCGCCCGCGCCCGGCGCACCCGCCGTCGCCGACTCGAAACCCAGAGGGGGTACGTCTGCCGTGAGCGCCGCCACCAGGTCCACGACCCCGTAGCCGTACTCGTCGTCACGGCCGGGAGGCCCCTTGTCGATGGCGGTGGCAGTGAGGCGGTGGACGACCTCCGAGGCCGGCAGGTCGGGGTATTTGGACCGGACAAGAGCAGCGGCCCCCGCGACTATCGCAGTGGCATCCGAAGTGCCGGTGCCTCGGCGATACTTGCCATTGATGCTTGTGCTATAGATGTCGACCGCAGGCGCAACGACGTCAACCTCCGGTCCGGTGGTAGATATCGCAGCATGTTTCCCGTCCCTATCTACCCCCCCGACCGCCAGTACGGCGGGTTCACTAGCGGGGTAGCTAACAAGCTGATCCAATGGTCTATTTCCAGAACCGGCCACTATCACGATGTCTGACGCTAGTGCTGTCTCAACTGCTTGGTTGAGTCGAGAGCTCGTTCCGCCGCCGCTGGAGATGCTGATTATATCGGCACCGTTGGAAATGGCGAATTCGATCCCTTGGGCTAGTGCGTCAGGGTTCCCGTCGGCGTGTGGGGGTGAGCAGAAGATTGGCAGAATCTTCGCCTGGGGGGAGATTCCGAGGGCTCCCAATTTGCCAGATCTTCCATGGGCGGCAATTAATCCGGCCATGCCTGTGCCGTGGCTGTTCTGATCTCTTTGTCCGCGACCATCTCCCCCTGAAATAACGTCAATTCCAGGGAGTAGATTGTTTTGCAGATCAGGGTGTCGATCTACTCCAGTGTCCGGTACGGCTACCGTAACCCCGTCGCCCCGACTGATTTGATGAGCCTTGGTGACGTCGAGATACTTGAGGTGCCATTGACTGCTTCTGATTAAGGCTATTTCATTTGGAGTGTCGTTCCATCCGGTGCTAATGGCCGGGAAGGTGCTGGTTGGCAAGGCAATGGCGGCCAGTGCGACCCAGGCTGACAGGTTTGTCACCGGTCAAAACCGATAGCCGGGCCCGGATTAATTGGACCTTCATCGTCTGGAGGTAGAACGATTGGGTTCACTCCCCGTTCGGTCTCCCATGGATGGTCGGGATCCCATTGGTGCACCCCGCTCCCGTCCTCTTCGGCGCCCAAGCCGCGTCTTGGTCCCTCTCCTGTGCCCCAGGCTTGGCCTAGGGGGTGGATGCCGCTCATGGTTCCGAACTGGCTCGGCCGGCCTAGCCCGGGACGCGACCCTGCGGCTCCACCTGGCGCCGTGCCGGCTCCGCCGCCTCCGATAACACCTCCTACCGGATTGATCCGGCGAGTAGGACTCGCGCCCTTGGGTTGGCTGTGTCCCGTAGAAGGAACGTTGCCGATTAGGCCGGACGGTAGAGTGGGTCGCTGTGGGCTCGCGTGCGGGGTGGGGCTTCCATTGGTGGTGGGCCGGGTCGAAGGCCCGAGTGAGCCTTTCGATAGTGGCACAGGAGGGTTGGTTGCACTGCCGACGCCGGGTGGAATAATCGGTGATGAACTAATGCCCGGCGTGCTGGAAGGCGCTGAGGGAAGCCCGGGGGGTACTGCCTGGGCTGAGGGAGCCGCTAAGTTGGAACCGGTTCCCCCGAGAACTGGACCCAGGCCGGGTGCCGTCGGTGACGATATTCCTGAAGGAGAACTGGCTAGCTTGGTAGGAGTTCTGTTGAGGGGGACCTCGGTGGGTATCGGTACAACTGGTGGAATGATAGGAGTTGAACCGCTACCTGCGCCAAAGGAAGGTTGATCGCCGTCGTCAATGCGCGGCTTGATGGTTGGAGGTTGACGGAGCATTACTTGGGCCTGTTGTAGTTCGCCGCTCAACCCGTACATCAGGTTCCGGGCCTGGACGTTGAGTCGCTCCAGGTCGGCGTCGGTCACCGGCTTGTCCGGCACCCGGGCGCCCATCGCCGCCTTCGGATCGGCGGCGGTCGCCTCGTACGTCCGCTTCTGTTGGAGCTTCTCCACGTACTCGTCGTGCAGGGGCTTCAGTTCGGCGCGGGCGCTGCTGATCGCTCGGGTGGCGGCGGCGAGGGCGTCGTAGTTCGCGGCTGCCGCGTCGTGGGTGCGCTGCACCTTGTCGATCAGGTCGTCCAGTTCGCCGAGGTACGCCCGGGCGGCGGCGTTGGTCGCCGGGGGCCACGCCTCGGCGAGGCCGCGCCGGTATTCCTTGAGCCGGCCCAGGTGTGCCTGGGCGAGGTCGCAGACCTTGCGCCAGCCGGCGACCTGCTTCCAGTGCCCGGCGGTGTCGTGGTCCTGGATGCAGGCCCACATGCTCAGCAGGTCCATCAACCGCCAGTCGGTGAGGCCGGACGTCCGGCCGCTGCCCCGCTCGATCATGGCAGCACCGCCCGCCCCGGCCCGCTGTCCGGGCCGGTCGGATCGGGCAGGGCTGGCCTGGGCCGCCCCTGCCCGGCCCCGCCGGGGTTGGCGAGGGCCCGTTCCACGTCGGAGACGCGGGCGGCCGAGAAGGCGTCGGAGTCGGCGTACTGCGTGGCGATCCGGCCGGCTGCGGCGGCCAGGTGGCCGGTGGCCCCACCGACGGACCAGACCATCGTGGCGGTGGCCTGCTGGGTCTCGTTGTGTGCCTTGAGGAACTGCACCAGCTCGACGAAGGCGTCGGCGGGGTTGGGGATCTGCGCCTTCATGTCGTCCGCGATGTACGACAGGTGCGGAGCGTAGTTTCGCTCGACCTCTGCCTGGAGCTTGTCGGCGAACTCGCGCATCTGGCGGATGTCGGCCTCGATGCTGCCGTAGCCGCTCAACCAGGGCGCTGGGCGGTCCTCCTCGGGGATCATCGGCCCTCCCGACCCGTCACGACACCGTTTCCCTGAGTGAGGCTAACGGGTGTCGCCGACCTCCGGGAGCCCCCGACGGCAGCGGGGCGTGCCGGACGGCGGCCGGAGGATCAGCGGGGCAGGCCGGAGGCGCGCCAGGCTCCCGGGCCGGCGGCGAGCGCCGTGCCGAGGGGGCGGCCGCTGCGTGCCCAGGCCGACGGTGTGGCCGGTTCGGGGGCGGCGGTGGGGCGGGTCCGGGCGACGATGACGCCGACCAGCGCGGCCAGTTCCTCGGCGGTCGGCACGCCCCGGGTCACCCGGAACAGCGGCTCATCGGCAGACATGCCCTCCAGCGTACGCGTCGCGAACTTGACCTTCGTCGCACAGTGGCGTGCCGGCGGTGTGCGGCGGGCCGTCGCCGGGTACCGTCTCCACCGATGTCGAACGCGCTTCCCCAACTCGTCGCCGACCGGTACCGGCTCCTTTCGCCGCTCGGCCAGGGCGGCATGGGTCGGGTGTGGAAGGCGCGCGACGAGGTGCTGCACCGGGACGTGGCGATCAAGGAACTGGTCCCGCCGCCCAGCCTCACCCCGGAGGAGCGCCGCGAGATGCGGGAGCGCTCGCTGCGGGAGGCCCGCGCGATCGCGCGGCTCAACCACGTCAACGTGGTCCGCATCTTCGACGTGCTGCGCACCGACGGCGATCCGTGGATCGTCATGGAGTACGTGGCGTCGAAGTCCCTTCAGGACACCATCGCCGAGGACGGGCCGGTGACGTCGGCGAAGGCGGTCGAGATCGGCCTGGGGGTGCTGGGCGCGCTGAAGGCGGCGCACAAGGCCGGCGTGATGCACCGGGACGTCAAGCCGGGCAACGTGCTGATCGGCACGGACGGCCGGGTGGTGCTGACCGACTTCGGCCTGGCGACGATCCCGGGCGACCCGAACGTGACGCGCACCGGCATGGTGCTGGGTTCCCCGGCGTACATCGCGCCGGAGCGGGCGCGCGACGGCACGGCGGGGCCGGAGGCCGACCTGTGGTCGCTGGGCGCGACGCTCTACGCGGCGGTGGAGGGCAAGTCGCCGTACGCCCGGCCGTCGGCGATCGCCACCCTGGCGGCGCTGGCCACCGAGCCGATGCCGCCGCCGAGGAACGCCGGCCCGCTGAAGCCGGTGCTGAACGGGCTGCTCCGCAAGGATCCGGCCGAGCGGATCGACGCCGACGTGGCCGAGCGGCTGCTGCGGAAGGCCGCCGGGCGGCGCTCCAAGACGATTTCGCTGCTCGACGGCGTACGCCGGCCGGGGCCCAACGGGCCGCGCGAGCCGCGACCGCCGGTGGTGCCCGCGCCGCGCCCGGCCGAGCAGCGCACGAGCCGGCCGGCCGTGCCGCCCGCGCCGCGTACTCCTCGGGGCGGCCTCGTCGTCGGCGGCGCGGCGGTGACCGGCGCGGCCGGTGACGACGCGACCGCGAAGGTCTCCCCGCCGAGCACGGACGCCGCGCCGACCGCGAAGGTCCCCTCGCCGGGGGTGGACGCCGCGCCGACGGCGAAGGTCGACCCTCCGGCGTCGGGCACGGACGCCGCGCCGACGGCGAAGGTCGCGGACACCGGCGCGCGGGCGGCCGACCCCACGGCGAAGCTTCCCGGTCCGGTCGCCGCGACCGGCGCCGACCGGGTCGCGGGGGCGCGGGTCGACGGGGGCGAGGAGTCACCGGCGGAGGAGGCCGACGAGGCCGGTTCCGGCGAGGTCACGGGCACCGGGGGCGCGGTCGACGGGGTCGACGCCGCCCCGGCCGGGCAGGTCGACGACACCCGGGTCGACCCGGGCCCCGCCGTGCCGGTGTCGCCGCCCGCGCCGCCTGTCGAGCGGGCCGAGCCCGCCGGGGACCAGGCCGACGCCTCCGGGGACCAGACCGACCGGTCGCGCGACCAGGCCGACCGGCCGCAGGAGGACGCGGGACCGTCCAGCGAGAAGACCGGTCCGTCGAGCGGGAAGGCCGGGCCGCCGCGCGAGTGGGCCGACCGGGCCCGCGAGCGGGCCACGCCGACGTCGGTGCTGCCGGCGGCCGCCGGCCCGGCACCCTCGTCGACGGGCCGGGCCGCGGTCGTTTCGGGTACGAAGCCCGAGCGCAGCCGCCGCAGCCTGCTGGTCGGCGTGCTCGTCGCGGTGCTGCTGCTCGGCCTGCTGGTGGCGGTGCCGCTGCTCGGCCGGGGCGACGACGACCCGGGGCCCGGCGACCCGCAGGCGGGCCTGTCCTCGGCGACGCCGTCGGCCGCCGCGCCGTCCTCGCCCGCGCCGGCCACCAGCAGCGCCGCACCGCCCAGCCCGACGCCGTCGGCGACCCCGTCGGTCGACCCGAATGCTCTGCCCGAGGGTTGGGTCCTGCACAAGGACCCGGCGGGCTTCTCGCTGCCCCTGCCGAAGGGTTGGGTGCGGCGCAACGTCGGGCAGAACACGATCGTGTTCGACGAGCGCGACGGGGTGGGCGAGCTGCTGGTGCAGTGGACGAACACCCCGCAGCCCGACGCCGTCGCCGACTGGAGAGAGCAGGAACCGGCCCGGAAGAGCCGCGTCAACAACTACCAGTATCTCAGCATCGAGCGCTGCGACTACTACAAGACGTGTGCGGACTGGGAGTGGCTGGAGACCCGGGACAACACCCGGATCCACGTCCGCAACCGGGGCTTCGTCACCGCCAAAAACCGGGGGTACGCCTTCCGGTGGGAGGTGGCGAACAAGGACTGGCAGGCGCGGCTGGCCGACTTCGACCGGATCGCCAAGGGCTTCGAGCCGGACCGGGTCGACTGAGCGCCCGGCCGGAAGGACTGAGCGCCCGGCCGGAGCCGGTTCGCGACCCGCGACCCGCGACCCGGCCCGCTGAGCAGGCGATTCCCACCGCCGTGAAAGCGGCTCGCATGACCTTGCGTCGAACGGGGTATCTGATCCCGGACGACGCAAGGAGGTGCGACATGGGATACCGACGCAGGGACGCGCGGCCCCGGCTGGCACTGTGGATGCTCGTCGCGCTCGGTGACGTGGTGCTGCTGCTGGTCAGTGCGGGGCTTCCGGTGCTGTTCGCGATGTTCGGCGTCGTGGCGGTCACCGTCGCCGGGGTGGCCACCTGGCGCCTGACGCGCCGGGCCACCGTGGCGCGGGAGGACGCGCTGCCGGCGCGCACCGTCACCCGGGCCTGGTAGGGGAGTGCCGGCTGACGAGTGCCGGGCAGTGACGAGCCGGCGGCAGCCGGAGCGACCGTCGACCGTACGGTCGCAGTCGATCCCGCTGCCGCCGACCACCGCCACGGACGTGCCGGTCAGGCGTGCGGATCAGGCGCGGATCAGGTGTTGTTGGCCAGGGCGATGAGCCGGCTGCGGTCGCCGTTCCAGTAGTTGCGGTCGACGTTGCCGCTGATGCCGGAGACGCTGCCGGACGCCGTGTACTGCCAGAAGCTCCAGACCGGCGCGCCGGCCGGCAGGGTGCCGGGGGTGCTCGACCAGCGGGCGAGCCACAGCGGGTGGTTCGCCCACGGCCCGGTCCAGCTGCCGGTGCACTGGTTCCACCAGCTCGTGGTGGTGTAGATGACCGCGTACCGGCCGGTGCGGGACCGGTACGTGTTCAGGAAGTCCTGGATCCAGCTGCGCATCCCGGACGTGCTGAGGCCGTAGCAGGTGCCACCGCTGTACGGGTTGGCCTCGACGTCCAGCGCGGCCGGCAGGGTGCGGCTGTCCGCCGACCACGCGCCGCCGTTGCTGGCCAGGTAGTTGGCCTGGGTGGCGCCGGAGGAGATGTTCGGCCGGGCGAAGTGGTACGCCCCGCGGATCACCCCGGCGTTGTAGGAGTTGACGTAGTTGGCGTTGAAGTTCGGATCCTTGTAGCTCGTGCCCTCGGTGGCCTTGATGAACGCGAACTCGATGCCCGCGTTGCGGACGCTCGTCCAGTTGATCGACCCCTGGTAGTGGGAGACGTCGACGCCGGCGGTGGTGGCGGCGGCCGCCGGGCCCGTCGTGGCGACGAGGGCGGTGGCCGCTGCCGCTACGGCGGTGATCCCCGCCGCGATCAGTCGGCGCAGCGTGAATCCGGTACGGATCATGGGTTCCTCCAGAGGGACGCCATTCGATTGACATCCATCTTTGGAGCTAGTTGCCCTAGATCACAAGATGTTCAAAGGAAACTTTCATCCTCGACGCGGTACGACCTCAGCCCGGCCGGGGCCGGTAGGCTCGCGCCCCATGGTGGCGATCGACGAGCTGGGCACGCTCTGGGACAAGCTGTTCTCCGCGCAGCCCGACCCGCCGCCGCTGCTCGTCGTCGTCACCGCCGCGGTGGCGCTGGCGGTGCTCTCCACCCGGCTGCCCTGGCGGATCGCCCGCAACGCCGTCACCATCGCCCACGAGGGCGGACACGCCCTCGCCGCCCTGCTCACCGGCCGCCGGCTGCACGGCATCCGACTGCACTCGGACACCTCCGGGCTCACCCTCTCCGCCGGCCGCCCCACCGGCCCCGGCATGATCCTCACCCTGCTCGCCGGCTACGTCGCGCCGTCCCTGGTCGGCCTCGCCGGCGCCTGGCTGCTCGGCGGTAACCGGATCACCCTGCTGCTCTGGATCGCCGTGGCGCTGCTGCTGGCGATGCTGGTCATGGTCCGCAACGCCTTCGGCGCGGTGTCGCTGCTGGCCACCGGCGGGGTGGTGCTCGCCGTCTCCTGGTACGCCTCGCCGGACGTCCAGGCCGCCTTCGCCTGGACGTCGGTGTGGTTCCTGCTCCTCGGCGGCGTACGGCCCGTCGTCGAGCTCCAGCGGCTGCGCTCCCGGGGCCGCATGCCGGAGTCCGACGCCGACCAGCTGGCCCGGCTCACCCCGTTCCCGCCGCTGTTCTGGGTCGCGCTGTTCGCGCTGGTGAACCTGTTGGCCCTGGTCGTCGGCGCGGCGCTGCTGGCCGGCCCGATCCTCACCGACGCCGGCCTGACGGTCTGAATGCCTGCCGCCTGACCGTCTGACGGCCAGACCCGCCCGGGGAGGCGCACCACCGGGAACGGGCGGGCCGACCGGGCAGGTGTGCCGCCCCGAACCGGCGGCGCGATCAGGCAACCGACCGACCCGTCCCGCGCGTGTCCTCTGCGATCGGACGCGGGGGAGAAGACGTATGGCGGAAGTCGACGGGTTCGACGAGTTCTACCGGGGCAGCCGGCAACGGCTGCTCGGCTTCGTCTACGCGCTCACCGGCAACCTCGCCGAGGCGCAGGATGCCGTGCAGGAGGCGTACATCCGGGCGTGGCAACGCTGGTCCACGGTGGCCGGCTACGACGACCCGGAGGCCTGGGTGCGGGTCGTCGCCTCCCGCATCGCGGTCAGCCGGTGGCGCAGCCTGCGCAGCCGCGCGCGGGCGTACCTGCGGCACGGCGCCGACGACAGCACGCCCGCGCCGAGCACCGACACCGTCGCGGTGGTGGCCGCGCTGCGTCAGCTCCCCGAGGAGCAGCGCACCGCCCTCGCCCTGTACTACCTGCTCGGCATGCCCGTCACCGAGGTGGCGCGGGAGACCGCCGCCCCGGTCGGCACCGTGAAGGCCCGACTCTCCCGGGGGCGCACCGCGCTCGCCGGGCTGCTCGCCGTCTCTGACCTGGAGGAGGCCGCCGATGCGTGACGACCACGACGTGGACCAGCTGACCGACCTGACGTTCGCCGAACGGATGCGGCGGGACCTGCGGGACGTACGCTGGCTCGAACCGGCGGAGATCCGCGCCCGGGCCCGCCGCCGCAGCCGGCGTACGGCGTTGGCGGCGGCGACCGCCGTGCTGGCCGTGCTCTCGGGATTCGCCGTGGCGGCCGGCGGCCGGGCCGGGCACCTCGCGCCACCGGCGGGCCAGCGGCTCTCCTCGAACGGCGCGGAGCCGGCCGGCCGGGCCGAGATCCCGCAGGAGGCCCTGCTGGACCCGACCGAGGTGGGCGTGCCGAGCAACGTGCGGCTGGGCGACTCGGGGCTCCAGGAGCCGATCCGGATCGACCCGCTGCTCCAGTCGTGCGCCGGGGAAAGGGGGCTGGCGGCGGAGCCGCCCGTGTCCCGGTACTCCCGGTCGCAGACCCTGCTCCAGAGGGCCGCGCCCGACAAGGACCAGCCGGGCGGCCTCTGGGTCCTCACCCAGGACGTCTACCGCCTTCCCCCGAGGGCCGCCTCCCGGCTGTTCGTCGACCTGGCCGCGACGATGGCGGCCTGCGACACCTGGCACGAGTCGCGGCCGATGCAGTGGGTCGGCGGGCCGGTCACGGTCTCGGTGACGCACACCTGGCGGGCCGCCGCGGGCAACTTCGCCGGCGACCAGGCCGTCGTGCTGCAGCGCACCTCGTCGACACCCGTGGACGTGGCGACGGGGAAGCCGCTCGATCTGCAGCCGTCGACGGAGACCCTGCTGCTGGTCAGGGTCGGTGACCTGGTCACCGTGATCGTGCCGGCGAGCGGGCTCGGCTTCGACCTGCCGGCGGCCGACCGCCGGACGGGCGACACGGAGCTGCTCGAACTGGGCCGCGCGGCGGCCCGCCGGATGTGCCTCGCCGCCAACCCGGCCTGCTGACGTCCGCCGCCCCCGTCGCCGCTGGCCCGCGGTGGCGCGGCCCGCGGGTGCCGGGGCGTTTGGAAGGGGCCCCTGCTATGCAGAATGCGTTAACAGGGGGCCCTTCCTTGCACCTAGAGCGGGATGTTGCCGTGCTTCTTCGGCGGGAGCGTCTCGCGCTTTGTGCGCAGCACCCGCAGCGCCCGGACGATCTGGGTACGCGTCTCGTGCGGCGCGATCACCGAGTCGACGTACCCGCGCTCGGCGGCGATGTACGGGTTGGCGAGGGTGTCCTCGTACTCGGCGATCTTCTCGGCGCGCACGGCGGCCGGGTCCTCGGCGGCGGCCAGCTCCTGCCGGTACAGGATGTTCACCGCGCCCTGCGCGCCCATGACCGCGATCTGCGCGGTGGGCCAGGCGAAGTTCAGGTCCGCGCCGAGGTGCTTGGAGCCCATCACGTCGTACGCCCCGCCGTACGCCTTGCGGGTGATCACGGTGACCTTCGGGACGGTCGCCTCGGCGTACGCGTAGATGAGCTTCGCGCCCCGGCGGATGATGCCGTCCCACTCCTGGCCGGTGCCGGGCAGGAACCCGGGGACGTCCACGAAGGTCAGCACGGGGACGTTGAACGCGTCGCAGGTGCGCACGAACCGGGCCGCCTTCTCCGACGCGGCGATGTCGAGGGTGCCGGCGAAGTGCATCGGCTGGTTGGCCACCACGCCGACCGGGCGGCCCTCGACGCGGCCGAAGCCGACCACGAGGTTCTGCGCGTACAGCGGCTGGACCTCCAGGAACTCGCCGTCGTCGAGGACGTGCTCGATGACCCGGTGCATGTCGTACGGCTGGTTGGCCGAGTCGGGGATCAGCGTGTCCAGCTCCCGGTCGGCGTCGCTGACCGCCAGGTCGGCCGGGGCGTCGAGGATCGGCGGCTCGTCCAGGTTGTTCGACGGCAGGTACGACAGCAGCGCCTTGACGTAGTCGATCGCGTCGTCCTCGTCCGCGCCGAGGTAGTGCGCGTTGCCGCTGCGCGCGTTGTGCGTCCGCGCGCCGCCCAGCTCCTCCATGCCCACGTCCTCGCCGGTGACCGTCTTGATCACGTCGGGGCCGGTGATGAACATGTGCGAGGTCTGGTCGACCATCACGGTGAAGTCGGTGACCGCCGGGGAGTAGACCGCGCCGCCCGCGCAGGGGCCCATGATCAGGGAGATCTGCGGGATGACGCCGCTGGCCCGCACGTTGCGGAAGAAGATCTCGCCGTAGAGCCCGAGGGACGCCACGCCCTCCTGGATGCGGGCCCCGCCGGAGTCGTTGATGCCGATCACCGGGCAGCCGATCTTCATGGCGAGGTCCATCACCTTGACGATCTTGGAGCCGAACACCTCGCCGAGGGAGCCGCCGAAGACCGTGAAGTCCTGCGCGAAGACGCACACCTGCCGGCCGTCGACCGTGCCGTAGCCGGTGATCACCCCGTCGCCGTACGGGCGGGTGCGCTCCAGGCCGAAGTTGGTGGACCGGTGCCGGGCGAACTCGTCCAGCTCGACGAAGGACCCCTCGTCGAGCAGCAGCTCGATCCGCTCCCGCGCCGTCTTCTTGCCCCGGGCGTGCTGCTTTTCGACCGCGCGCGCCGACCCGGCGTGCACCGCCTCGTCGACCCGTCGCTCCAGGTCCGCCAGCTTGCCCGCCGTGCTGTGGATGTTGATCCCGGTCTCGTTGGTCACCCACGGAATATAACGATGGTTCAGGTGGCCGACGGTGTGCAGTACGCCTCAGTAACCGCGCCGGACCAGCAGCGCACCCGAACGCGGCCGGCATCCGCCACCGGTCGGCCGGCCGGCACCCGCCGCCGCGCACGGGTGGGCCGTAGGCTGGCGGGATGCCCGGCTCGCCGTACACCGACCTGGACCGCCCGCCGCTGTCGGCGGCCCGGCTGCGCCGCGCGCTGACCGCCCCGCACGGCCCGTGGGCCCGGCTGGAGCTGCGCGCCGAGACCGGATCGACCAACGCGGACGTGGCCGACGCCGCCCGGTCCGGCGAGCCGGAGGGTCTCGTGGTGGTCGCCGAGCGGCAGACCGCCGGCCGGGGGCGCCGCGACCGGGTCTGGCAGTCGCCGGCCCGCGCCGGCATCGCGACCAGCGTGCTGCTGCGGCCCGGCGAGGCCGTCGCGGAGCGCGGCTGGAAGGCGGTCCCCGCCGCCGGGTACGGCTGGCTGCCGCTGCTCGCCGGTGTCGCGCTCGTCGAGGCGGTGGGCCGGCTCGCCGAGCTGGACGCCGCCCTCAAGTGGCCCAACGACCTGCTGATCGGCGACGCGAAGTGCGCGGGCATCCTGGCCGAGGCGGTGCCCGGCCCGACACCGGAGCAGCCCCCGGCGATCGTCCTCGGCATCGGCCTCAACGTCACCCTGCGCGCCGACGAGCTGCCGGCGAACCCGACCGGCCTGCCGGCCACCTCACTCCAGCTCGCCGGTGCCGCCGCCACCGACCGGGATCCGCTGCTGCGCGCCCTGCTGCGCTCCGTCGCCGACTGGTACGACCGCTGGCGCTGCGCCGGCGGCGACGCGGTGGCCAGCGGGCTGCGCGAGGCGTACGTGGCGGCCTGCGCGACGGTCGGCCGGTCGGTGCGGGTGCTGCTGCCCGGCGGGCAGGAGGTGACCGGCACCGCGACCGGTGTGGACGCCGACGGCCGGCTGCTGGTCGACACGCCGGCCGGCCCGCGCACCCTGGCGGCGGGCGACGTCCTGCATCTGCGGTGAAAGGAAGGGCCCCTTGTTAACGCCTACGGTAGAGAAGGGTCCCCTTCTCACGCCCGCAGGCGGTCGCGGCGCGGCGCGCGTGAAAGCCACCGCACCGGGTGATCCGCGCGGGGGCGTCGACCCGCTACGGTCAGCTCGTCCGGTTTCTGGCGAGGAGGTTCGGCGTGGCGTTTCCCGAAGACGTGCTCACCGAGGACGAGCACGTCGTGTTGCACCTGCACCCGCACTGGAAGGCCGTGGTGCGTCCGGTCCTGGTGCTGGTGCTCGCCGTCGCGGCGGTGGTGGCGGGCTGGATCCTGCTCCCGGACGGTGACGCCGCGACCATCGCGCTGTACGTCCTCGCGGGGCTGGCGGTGCTGCTGGTGCTCTGGCTCGGGCTCTGGCCGTTCCTGGTCTGGCGCAGCACCCACTACCTGTTTACCAACGAGCGGGTGCTGCTCCAGGAGGGCGTCCTCTCCCGGGACCGGCGGGACATCCCGCTCACCCGGATCAACGACCACGCGATGAGCCAGCGTTTCGTCGAGCGGCTGCTCGGCTGCGGCACCCTGACCATCGAGTCGGCCGGCGAGCGGGGGCAGTCGGTGCTGACCGACGTCCCGCACGTCGACAAGGTCCAGACCAAGCTGTACGAGCTGGTCGAGGCGCACCACGACAAGCACTCCCTCGGCGACGGCGAGATGCGCGACATCCTCGCGGACATGCGAGAGGGCAAGCCGCTGCGCGACCCGTCGGCCTGATCCCGCCGCCCTCTGCCCGCCGCCGCGCTGAGCGGAGGGCGGGAGGCGGTCAGCCGGGACGGAGGGTGAACCAGCCGCGGAAGCGGGTGCGCAGCACCTCCTGTGCCGGCTGGCCGTCGGGGCCGAGGCGGAACATGGTGCCGCTGAGGCTGACGGTGCCGAGCCCGGGGCGGGCGGTGGACGGGCGGGCACCCATCACGTCGAGGCGGGCCGCCAGGCGGTCGCCGGCGCGGACGGGGGCCAGCCAGCGCAGCTCCTCCAGGCCGGGGGAGGCGTCCGCCGCGGCCCGGGCCAGCACGTGGTCGACGTACGCGCGCATGAAGAGGCTGACCGTGTAGAAGCCGCTGGCGATCAGCCCGCCGTGGTGGCTCGCGGCGGCGCGCTCAGCGTCGACGTGGTACCACTGCGGGTCGAACCGGCGGGCGAAGGCGACCATCTCGGCGCCGTCGACGCGGATCTCGCCGAGGTCGAAGGTGCGCCCGGGCGTCAGGTCCTCGAAGAACAGCTCGGCCGGCGCGCCGGTGCCCGACCGGGCCGGGCCGGTCACCTCCGCCGGGCCCGTCGGGCCCGCCGCCTCGTTCGCTCCCGCGGTCTCCGTCGCGCCCGCCCCCTCGTTCGGGGCCACCGCCCCGTTCCCCCCGGCCGGTGCGGGAACCACGGCCTGCCCGGGAGCCGCGGACGGTGCGGGAGCCACGGCCGGTGTGGGAGCCACGGCCTGCCCGGGAGCCGCAGCCGGTTTGGGAGCCGCGGCCTGCTCGGGACCGGTTGCGGCCCCGGCGGGCGCGGCCTGCTCGGGAGCTGCGATCGGGCCGGGAGTTGCGACTGGTTCGGGAGCTGCGGTCACCCTCGTCACCTCTGCCACCTCACTCAGCGCCGGCGTCGGCGGGTGCCGGCGTGCAGCTCCTCGGCGAGTTCGGCCGCCAGCTCGCCGTCGAGCGCGTTGCCGAGCCCCGCGTTGCCGAGCCCCGCGTTGCCGAGCCCCGCGTTGCCGAGCCCCGCGTCGGCCGGCGCGGGCCGGCCCTGGGCGGGTGTCGGGACCCCGTACGCGGTGGCGGGCTCGTCGGGGGCGACTGCCGGCCGCCCGGCGGGGCCCGGCTTCGGCTCGGACTCCTCCAGCTCGGTGACGGACTCGGCCAGCTCGGCCACCGGGTCCAGCTCGGCCATCGTGTCCCACTCGTCGCGGGGGATGGTGTGCCAGGTGTCGGCCGCCGGTTCGGCGGGGGCGGGCTGGAAGACGAACGTCCGGTAGGACCAGAAGCGGAACAGGGTGGCCAGCAGCACGCCGCCGGTCTTCGCCACGTTGAGGGCGAGCAGGCTGGTCATGCCGAGGCCGTACTTGGCCGCCGCCAGGACGCCGAGTTCGATGAGGAGGCCGGTCGCGTTGAACAGGAAGAAAAGGGCGTACTCGCGACGCAATGCCGATTTCGGGCGATCCCGGTACGTCCAGTGCCTGTTCATCAGATACGACGTGATCGTCGCCACGATGGTGGCGATGACGGTCGCCTTGAGTTGGCCGTCGCGGAACACCGTGAGTGCCAGTGCGTTGAACACCGCGTAATTGATGGCGGTGTTGATGCCGCCGACGACGCCGAATTTGAGCGCCTCGTGGATGAACTTCTGCCAGCGCTCAGGCAGCAGACGGACAAGACGCATGCGCAACACCTTAGGCGAGTGGGCGGGCCGGGCCGGTCCGGCCGGACGAGATGGGCGGCGGGTCACGCCGGAGGATCCCGGTCGGTCGCCGCCTCCGTGGCCGTCCGGGTTCCCGCTTCCGTGACCTTCGGGGTTCCCGCTTCGGCGAAGACGAACCGTCGGTACGACCAGAACCGGAACAGCGTGCCGAGCCCGGTGCCCACGACGAAGCTGGCGATGTTGTCGGCGAGGGCGGTCTGGAAGACCCCGGGCCAGATGGCGCCCAGGCCGTACCGGCTGATGGCGAGGCAGGCCACCGCGATGCCCATGCCCACGCCGTTGAAGAAGAAGAACAGCGCGTACTCGCGCGCGGGGTTGGAGCGCTGGCGGTGCCGCCACGTCCAGAACCGGTTGCCGACGAAGGCCACGCTCGCGGCGATCACCGTGGAGATCGTCTTCGCGGTGACCTGCTCGACGCCCCGGGCATTGGCGAGGTAGTTGAACAGCGCGATGTCGACGACGAACGCGACGCTGCCGACGGTGGCGAACTTGCTCAGCTCGCGGATCAGGTGACCGAAGCGGTCGATGAGGGCACGGACCATGCCGGGTCGGGTCGGCGGGGACCCTGGTTGGTCACCGGTCATCGTCGCGGCCACCCGCTGAGCGTACCGGTTGCCCGCTGCGCGGGCGGGTAGCAGCGACCGGGCGGGGCGGTGGCGTGACCGGGCGGGCCGGGGCCGAGCGGAGCGTAACCGGCCGGGCGATAATTCGCGGATCGTTTCGGGAATGCGCATCCGCGCACAGCTTCGCGCATTCCGTCGGCACTTCGCCGATGTCACCGCAACCCTCATCCGCACCACCCGTCGCGCGCGGCCCTTCGGTTCCCGCAGGGCCCGGACCTCGGCGAAGGTCGCGGAAGAATTTGCGTGAAACTGCGCGTGAAAGCGGGTATCAGATCGCGATGCCGCAGCGTGACCGCACCTTGTGCAGTTCTTCACAACCAGTCCCACTGACTCGCGACGTCGCCCGGTTTACGCTGAGGCCAATCCCAGGTTTCCACGAAGGCGACGCCTCGCGCCGTCACCACTCGTGCATGCCGCAGTCCGGTCAGCGTCGACCACAAGGAGATGTGTCATGGTTGCTCCGGCCACCGTTCGGGGGATCGATCAGGCCCCGACGTCCCACCCCAAACTGCTCGCCTGGGTCCGTGAGGTAGCGGAACTGACCACTCCCGACCGGGTCGTCTGGGTGGACGGGTCCGACGAGGAGTGGCGTCGCCTCACCGACGAACTCGTCGCCAACGGCACCCTGATCCGGCTCAACCCGGAGAAGAAACCGAACTCGTTCTACGCCCGCACCGACCCCTCCGACGTCGCCCGCGTCGAGGAGCGCACGTTCATCTGTTCGGTGGACGAGGCGGACGCCGGCCCCACCAACAACTGGATGGCGCCGGCCGAGATGAAGCGGACGATGACGCAGCTCTACCGCGGCTGCATGCGCGGTCGCACCATGTACGTCATCCCGTTCTGCATGGGCCCCGTCGAGGCCGAGAACCCCATGTTCGGCGTCGAGATCACCGACAGCCCGTACGTGGTGGCCTCGATGCGCATCATGACCCGGATGGGCGCGAAGGTCCTGGCGGCGATGGGCGACGACGCGGACTTCGTGTACGCCCTGCACTCGATCGGCGCCCCGCTCGCGCCGGGCCAGCAGGACGTGGCGTGGCCGTGCAACGAGACGAAGTACATCTCGCACTTCCCGGAGACCCGGGAGATCTGGTCCTACGGCTCCGGCTACGGCGGAAACTCGCTGCTCGGCAAGAAGTGCTACTCGCTGCGGATCGCGAGCGTGATGGGCCGGGACGAGGGCTGGCTCGCCGAGCACATGCTGATCCTCAAGATCACTTCCCCGGAGGGGAAGGTCTACCACGTCGCCGGGGCGTTCCCGTCGGCCTGCGGCAAGACCAACCTGGCCATGCTGGAGCCGACCATCCCCGGCTGGAAGGTCGAGACCATCGGCGACGACATCGCCTGGATGCGCTTCGGCCCGGACGGCCGGCTCTACGCGGTGAACCCGGAGTACGGCCTGTTCGGCGTCGCCCCGGGCACCGACTGGAAGACCAACGCGAACGCGATGCGCACCCTCGACCGGGGCAACTCCATCTTCACCAACGTCGCCCTCACCGACGACGGCGACATCTGGTGGGAGGGCATGGGCGAGCCGCCGGCGCACCTGGTCGACTGGAAGGGCAACGACTGGACGCCGCAGAGCGAGGGCCTGTCCTCGCACGCGAACAGCCGGTTCTGCACCCCGATCACGCAGTGCCCGATCCTCGCCGACGACTACTACGACCCCAACGGGGTGCCGATCGACGCGATCCTGTTCGGCGGCCGGCGGCGGGACACCATCCCGCTGGTCACCGAGGCCCGGGACTGGGTGCACGGCGTCTACCTGGGCGCGACCCTGTCCTCGGAGACCACCGCCGCCGCGTCCGGTGCCGTCGGCGTGGTGCGCCGCGACCCGATGGCGATGCTGCCGTTCATCGGCTACCACGCCGGCGACTACTTCCGGCACTGGATCGAGATGGGCAAGGGCACCGACGGCGACGAGGCCAAGCTGCCCAAGGTCTACTACGTCAACTGGTTCCGCAAGGACGCCGAGGGCAACTTCCTCTGGCCGGGCTTCGGCGAGAACTCCCGGGTGCTCAAGTGGGTCATCGAGCGGATCGAGGGCCGCGCCGACGCCGTCGAGACCCCGATCGGCATGGTTCCCGCGCAGGACGCGCTGGACGTCGACGGCCTCGACATGACCCCGGAGGACGTCCGGATCGCCCTGAAGGTCGACCCGGACGAGTGGCGCGAGGAGCTGCCGCTGATCACCGAGTGGTTCGAGAAGTTCGGCGACAAGCTGCCCGGCGTCCTCTGGGCCGAGCTCGACGCGCTGCGCGCCCGGCTCGACCAGGAACAGCCCCGCCGGTAGGTGTGACGCTTGCCCGCACCGGGCACCATCGGATGCCATGAGGACGGCCGCCGCGACCACCGAGGTCCGGCGGCCGTCCGCCGTCCGGGCCCTGACCACCCTGCTGGCCGTCACGGCGGCGGCCACCGTCGTGGTCGAGCTGCTCAACTGGTGGTACGCCCCGGAGCAGGGCTTCGGGCTGGCCGTGCGCACCGGTTGGGCGATGCTGCGCTCGCTGGGCTTCCTGCTGCTGATCGGGCACGTGCGCCGGGGCCGAGCCCTGGCCCGGCCGTTCGGGCTGATCCTCGCCGTCACCACCGTCTTCGCCGTCGGCCGGCTGGTCGTGCCGAGGCAGGGCGTGCCGCCGTTGCCGGGGCTGCTCGGCTTCGCCCTGCTCACCGCGCTCTGCGTGGCCGTGGTCTGGCTGCTGTACCGCTCCGACGCCGTCGCCGGCCACCTCGTCCGGCACCGGAAGGGTCTCGTCGTCGAGGGCGGGACGATCGCCTGGCGGGAGGTCGCCCCGAAGCGGCCCCCGGTCACCGGCTGGCTGCTCACCAGCCGGGCCGCCGCGTTCACGTACAGCCCGCTGATGCTCGTCCCGGCCCTGGTGGCCGTCGGCGTCGTGTTCGACGGCCGGCCCGCCGCCGGGCCCGCCGTGCTGTTCTGGTTCGCCGCCGGCATCGCGGTCAGCTACGTCGTGCTGTTCTGCACCGCCTTCCTGCTGCGCGGCCGGCGCTGGGCCCGCCGCCTGCTGGTGGCGGTCACCCTCGGCGTGCTCGCCGTGGACCTGCCGCTGTGCTGGTGGCTGCTCGGCGTCGACGGCCTGGTCCGTGACGGCGCCCCGTTGCTCGCCGCCGCCGTCCTGGCGTTGTACGGGTTGTGGCGCGCCGGCCGGGCGGAGGCCACGCCGACGCCGGGGGTGAGCCGCCCGGGGACAGGGGAGGCGCCATGAGCGACGAGTACGACGTGGCGGTGGTCGGGGCGGGTCCCGCCGGTGCGGCCGCCGCGCTGGCCGCCCGCCGGGCCGGTGCCCGGGTGCTGCTGCTGGACCGGGCCGACTTCCCCCGGGACAAGGCGTGCGGGGACGGCGTCGCCGCGCACGCGCTGGACGTCCTCGCCCGGCTGGGCGTCACCGGGGCGGTCGACGGGTACGCGCCGCTGCCCCGGATCCGGCTGGTCGGCCCCGGCGGGGACGCGGTGGCGCGGGCGCTGCCCCGGCCGGCGTACACGGTGCCCCGGGAGGTGTTCGACGCCCGGCTGGTGGCGGCGGCGGTCGCGGCCGGCGCGGAGCTGCGCCGGCACGCCGTGCGGCGGGTCGAGCCGCGCGGCGGGCGGGTGGTGCTCGACGGCGAGATCGCCGCGCGGGCCGTGGTCGGGGCGGACGGCGCGTCGTCGGTCGTGCGGCGGGCGCTCGGCCACCCGGTGAACCCGGACCGCCACCTGGCCCTGGCGATCCGGGGGTACGCGCCGGCCCGCCCCGGCCCGCCCGAGCAGCTCATCGTCACCTCCGGCCCACGTTGGCCGGCGTACGCCTGGTCGTTTCCGATCGGCGACGGGCGGGCGAACGTCGGGTACGGGGAGGTGCTGCGCGGCGAGCCGCTGACCCGGGCGCACCTGCTGGACCGGCTGGCCGCGCTGCTGCCCGACGTCGACCCGGCGACGGTGACCGGGCTGCGCGCCCACCACCTGCCGCTGTCCACGCACCGCCCGCCGCCCGGCCGGGGGCGGCTGCTGCTCGCCGGGGACGCCCTGTCGTTGATCAACCCGTTCACCGGGGAGGGGATCTTCTACGCGCTGCTCTCCGGCGCACTGGCCGGCGCGGCGGCGGCCGGCGACCCCGCCCACGCCGCCCGCGACTACGTCGCCGCGCTGCGCCGCCGCCTCGGCGTGCACCTGCGGCACAGCTCGGCCGCGGCCTGGCTCGCCCGCCGCCGGTGGGTCGTCGACGCGGCGGTGCGGGCGGCCCGGCGCGACGAGCGGGTCTTCGGCACCGTCGTCGAGTTGGGCCTCGGCGACGGCCGGCTGGACGCGCGGACCCTCGCGATGATCGGTGTCGGTCTCTCGGCGCGGCATCGGCCACCGAAGGATTGAAGCGCGCGCGGGGTCGCTACTCTGCAAGTGATGACTCTGCGGAATCTCCTCTACTCCGTGTACGAGCGGCGGCTGACGGCCACGCTCGCGGGCAAGCCGGTGCCCCGGCACGTGGGCGTCATGTGCGACGGCAACCGTCGCTGGGCGCGGGAGATGGGCTTCGTCGACCCCAACGACGGGCACCGCATGGGCGCGGAGCGGATCAAGGAGCTGCTGCGCTGGTGCGACGCCGCCGGCGTCGGGCACGTGACGCTGTGGCTGCTGTCGACGGACAACCTGTCCCGCCCGGCGGAGGAGCTGGACCCGTTGCTACAGATCATCGAGGATCTGTCGACCGAGCTGGCCGAGGAGGGCAACCCCTGGCGGCTGCGCATGGTCGGCGCGCTCGACGTGCTCCCGGCGCACCACGCGGCGGCGCTCAAGGCCGCCGAGGAACGCACCCGGCAGCGCACCGGCGGCGCGCAGGTCAACATCGCCGTCGGGTACGGCGGCCGGCGCGAGATCGCCGACGCGGTCCGCTCGTTGCTGCACGAGCACGCGGCGGCCGGCGGCACGCTGGAGGAGCTGGCCGAGACCCTCGACGTCGACCACATCTCCGAGCACCTCTACACCCGGGGCCTGCCGGACCCGGATCTGATCATCCGGACCAGCGGCGAGCAGCGCCTGTCGGGCTTCATGCTCTGGCAGTCGGCCCACTCGGAGTTCTACTTCTGCGAGCTGAACTGGCCCGACTTCCGCCGGGTCGACTTCCTGCGCGCCCTGCGCTCGTACGCCAACCGGCAGCGCCGCTTCGGCGTCTGACCCGCCCGGCCCCTAGCCCGGCCGGGCGGGGCCGGGCTCACCGCAGGCGCGGCAGGGCCTCGGTGAGGAAGTCGCCGAGGGCGGCGGGGGAGTCGATCGTCAGGTCGGCGGCCTCGGCGACCTCGTGGCCGGTCTCCGGGTTGGCCACGGCCACGCAGACCCCGAGGAAGTCCGGGTCCGCTGCGGCGCGGGCGCGCAGCGCCGCGAACGCCTTGATGTCGGAGACGTCGTCGCCGAAATACCATGCCCCGCCGGCGTCCCGGACCACCTCGCCGATCACCATGCCCTTGTCGCGGTCGACCGGGGGCTTGATCTCCAGCACCATCCGGCCGGCCTGCACGCGCAGCCCGAGCCGCTCGGCCTGGGCCTGCCCCCACTCCTCCACGATCTCGCGGAGCTGGGGGGCGGTGCGCCAGTGCAGTGCCACGGAGAGCCGCTTGAACTCCACCAGCGCGCCGGGCGGCAGCTCGGCGCGGGCGAGGTCGGCCAGCTCCTGCATCGTCGGCACCCAGGGCAGCGCCGCGGGCTCGGTGACGGTCTCGCCGCCGGAGTGGCTGTGCTCCAGGCCGTAGAGGCCGTAGAGGTCGATGCCGGCCAGCCCGCCGAGGTGGTCGCGGAGGAACTCCACGGGGCGGGCGGAGACGATGGCGACCCGGCGCACCAGCGGCGCGAGGGCCTCGATCGCGGCCAGCACCTTCGGCGCGGGCTGCACGGCGGTCGGGTCGTCGTCGACGGGCGCGAGTGTGCCGTCGAAGTCGAAGAAGAGGACGGTGTCGGACGCCCGGCCGGCGGTCGCCTGCCAGGCCTGGTCGGCGTCCAGCGGGGTCTTCGGCTGCTGGTTGCCCAGATTCAACGGCGGCACGCGCGACAGCGTACCCCGGCGCGGGCCACTCATTCGTGGTCGAGACGAGGCGCTACGGCCAGGAACAGGTCAGCGTTCGGCGGCCCCCCGGCCCCGGCGCCCGAACGGCAGGACCTCGGCGTCCTGGCCGTGGCTGAGCAGGTAGCCCTCCACGAAGCCGGCGTTGCGGTCGCCGGTGCGCGTCTCGATCTCGGTGAGCCGGGCCACCAGGAACTCGGTGAGCGCGCTGATCCGGTCGTTGAGCCGTTCGTGCAGCTCGGCGACGACGGCCAGGACGACCGCGGTGCCGGCGGTGGTGAGGGCGAGGAGGTTGGCGACCACGGGAAGCTCCCCGTCGCCGACCACGCCGATCACCACGTTGCCGGTCACGGCCGAGGTCAGCGCCACCGCCGCGACCACGACTGCGAACCACTTCAGGGTCATCGACAGACCCCTCCTTCTGTCCCGCAGGGCTGGGTTCGGCCTTGTCCCGTCCCCCCGCCGACGACGAGCCCAAGCAGTACGGATAGGACGCTAGCGTGCCCGTTCCGGCCCCGGAGCGAAACGATTGGGTACGGCTTGCCGTTCTTTCGCCATCTGAGGAACTAGCCCGCCCGATTACCCCTTTTTCGGACATCTACCGGGAGACTTGGGCGATACGCGAGGTATCTAATGGTTTCTCGGATGTGGAACTTCTCCGCGTCGGAGACGTTGGGGTCGACCAGCCGGCGCAGCAGCGCCTCGACGTCCGGGTCCATCGGGGGCGGTGCGGTGGCCGCCCGTGGGGTGGCGGCGCGCTCCCAGCCCAGGGCCGCGAAGGCGGCCGTCGGGTTGAGGCCGAGCCCCTCGCAGAACGCGACCACCCGTTCGGCCTCGGGGTCGCTGGCCCAGTCGCCACGCACCCAGCGGTTGATGGTCTGCCGGGAGACCCCGGTGCGCCGGGAGACCTCGGTGCCGCTCCAGGCGCGCATGGCCCGGGCGTCGTCGAGGGCCCGGCGGACGAAGGCGGCGAAGGCGATCTTCCTGGCGTGAGCGCTCTCGGTCACCCCGTGACGGTACGGCCAGCCGGATCCACTGGGGACGCCGGGCACGCCTATGTCACGTGAATGAGACACGCGTATCTGGCCGTTCGCGGCCCTTCGTGAGGGCGATTTCAAGGCGTATCACCTGCGCAGGATAGGAGCACGTCAGTGGCGGGGTAATCGGACGAAAAGCTGATACTGTCACGCTCATGGGACAGTTTACCGTGTGTCACGTGCACGAGACGACTGGTGCTCGCCTGCGTCCCTTCCCCGTCCTCAGGGGGGCGCGGTGACCGAACTCGCCACCCGTGAGCAGGCGTTCGGCCTGGTCGCGGAGGGAGTTGCCGCGGGGCTGAGCGCCCCCTGGCGGCTCTACCTCGCCCGCGGCTGCCGCTACCTGTCGCTCAACGTGGGCGACCGGGCGGAGTGGGACGCCTGGCGGACCCACCTCAACTGCCCGGAGCTCAGCGTCCGGGTCTACGACGCCGGCGGCGAGATCCGCCGCTGCTCCGTCGCCGAGCTCGTGCTCGACGGCTGCCGGATCAGCGTCGAGCTGGTCGAGGAGGTCAGCACGGACGACCTGGAGCGGCTCCTGGTCGCCGACCCCGCCGACCCCGGAGTCGACCCCGCCGGCCCTGGAGCCGGCCCCACCAACCCCGGGGCCGGCCCTACCGGCACCGGACCGGAGGAGCGGTGAGCCCCTTCGTCGCGGTCGTCCTCGTCCTCGTCCTCGGCTCGGCCAGCTACGCCGCCGGGCGGCTGCACGGCCAGCTCAGCTACCGCATCGGCTACCGGTTCGGCTACCGGCAGGGCTACTTCGACGGCGACCGGGGCGCCTGGAACCGCCGCCGCCGGGAGGCCCAGGCCGCCATCGCCTCGGCCCTCGCCGGCCCTCCGCCGGCCGTCCGGCGTGGCCCGACCGCGCGGCAGGGCACCACGTACACCGGCTCCGCCTTCGCCGCCTCCGCCGCGCCCGCCGCCTCCGCCGCGCCCGCCGTCTCCGCGGCGCCCGTCCCCGGCCCGCCGGCGCGCCCGGCCGGTGCCGTCGCGGTCGCCACCACGGCGACCGCCGCCGTCCGGGCGACGGCCGGGACCACGGCGGCCGTCGGCGGCCGGCACCCCGCCGTCCTGGTCCGGTGGCAGAACTGAGCCGGCCGACGAACCCGGTGCGACGTCCGCGGCGGACGCGCACCGCCGGGGCCACGTCAGACCGGTGACGGTGGTCCCACCGGCCGGGATGCGCGCAGGGGGCATGCATCCCGGCCGGTCCGCCGTGCCCGTTCACCGGTCCGACTCCCGAGATCCACGGGTCAACCCCTAGCCGGGACGCCGTGGCGCGGCTAGCGTCTAGTCATGGCGCGGGATTCCCCCCGGGCCAGCCGGCCAGCCCGGATCTGCGACCTCGCGCACGGGGCCCGCATCCGACCCCGTGTCCCCGGGCACCGGACGAGGCGGAACGCGGATGGCCGGGTGCCCATTCGCCGGAGCAGGCCTGTGACGACTCGCCGTACCCCCGCCGGTGCCGACCAGACCCCGGCCGCGACTGCCACGACCCGCCGTGCCACCCGGAGCCGCCGCGCGGCGACCCCGGTCGAGCCCGAGGAGCCCCGACCAGCCGGCCAGGCGTTCGTCCTGGACACGTCGGTCCTGCTCTCGGACCCGGCGGCCTTCCACCGGTTCGCCGAGCACGAGGTGGTCCTGCCCCTCGTGGTCATCTCCGAGCTGGAGGGCAAGCGGCACCACCCCGAGCTGGGCTGGTTCGCCCGGCAGTCCCTGCGCATGCTGGACGAGCTGCGCGTGCGCCACGGCCGGCTGGACCGGCCGGTGCCCGCCAACGACGCCGGCGGCACCCTGCGGGTGGAGCTGAACCACACCGACGACGGCGTGCTGCCGCCCGGCTTCCGCAACGAGTCCAACGACGCCCGGATCCTCTCGGTGGCGCTCAACCTGGCCGCCGAGGGGCGGGACGTGACCCTGGTGAGCAAGGACATGCCGCTGCGGGTGAAGGCGGCCTCGGTCGGGCTGCGCGCCGACGAGTACCGGCACGGCCAGGCCAGCGACCCGACCTGGACGGGGATGGCCGAGCTGGCGCTGGGCGACGACGAGATCTCCGCGCTCTACGCCGGCGAGACCCTCGACCTGGACGGCGCGGCGGGGCTGCCCTGCCACACCGGCCTGGTGCTGCACTCCGGGCGCGGCTCCGCGCTCGGCCGAGTGCTGCCCGACAAGACGGTCCGGCTGGTCCGGGGCGACCGGGAGGCGTTCGGCGTGCACGGCCGCTCGGCCGAGCAGCGGGTCGCCCTCGACCTGCTGCTGGACGAGTCGATCGGGATCGTCTCGCTGGGCGGCCGGGCCGGCACCGGCAAGTCGGCGCTGGCGCTGTGCGCGGGCCTGGAGGCGGTGATGGAGCGCCGCCGGCACAAGAAGGTGGTCGTCTTCCGCCCGCTGTACGCCGTCGGCGGCCAGGAGCTGGGTTACCTCCCCGGTTCCGAGACGGAGAAGATGTCGCCCTGGGCGCAGGCCGTCTTCGACACCCTCGGCGCGGTGGTGCACGAGAACGTGCTGGAGGAGGTCATGGCGCGGGGGATCCTGGAGGTCCTGCCGCTCACCCACATCCGGGGCCGCAGCCTGCACGACGCCTTCGTCATCGTGGACGAGGCCCAGTCGCTGGAGCGGGGCGTCCTGCTCACCGTGCTCTCCCGGATCGGGCAGGGGTCGCGGGTGGTGCTCACCCACGACGTCGCCCAGCGGGACAACCTGCGGGTGGGCCGGCACGACGGCGTGACCGCGGTGATCGAGACCCTGAAGGGGCATCCCCTGTTCGCGCACGTCACGCTGAACCGGTCCGAGCGGTCTCCGATCGCGGCGATGGTGACGGATCTGTTGGAGGAGATCCCATTCTGACCGAGATCATGCCTGTCTAGTCACCCTTTAGCGTGATTCTGCCTGTGGCCCAGGTCACAATTGGGGCTGGTGGTTTCCCATCAGCCTCACTGTGCGCGATGGTGTCCATCGAGCGTCCACGCACCGCCAAGATCGTCCGTTCCCGTCGGGCACCCGACGGCGAGGAGCGGCGGGGGCGAGTGCGTCGGCTGCGACCGGCAGGGTCGGGGCGCTCACGGCGCGGGCCGGGTCCCTCCTCGGGCCAGGGTCGCGCCGTGTCCTTGCCCCCGACGAAGGGACCACTTCGTGAGTCGGCTGTGGAGCCGGTTCGGTGCCCGTACCGCCGCCGTCGCACTGCTCTCCGTGGGCGTTGCCGGCGGCTTCTATCTGGGCGAAGACCGCGAAACCCAGCAACAGGGCCTGACCGCACAGGTCGGCCTCCAGGTGGACCAGGCCGAGTTCGACTACCAGCGCGAGCGGCAGGCCCAGCACCGGATCGTCTCCGCCGAGACGCGGGCCGCCGAGTACCAGGCCGAGAAGCGGGCCGCCGCGGCGGCCAAGGAGGCCGCCGAGCGGGCCCGCGAGGCCGAGGCGGCGTCCCGCAAGCGCGAGCGCGAGGCGGCGGCGAAGAAGGCCGCCGAGAAGGCGGCCGCCGCCAAGGCGGGCAAGCCGTACGACGGCCCGATCCCCGCCTCGTGCAGCGAGTACGGCGGCAACCGCAAGATCGGCTGCGCGCTGATGATCGACGCCGGCTTCGGCATCGACCAGTTCCCGTGCCTGGACAAGCTCTGGACGAAGGAGAGCGGCTGGAACCCCAAGGCCCACAACTCCTCGTCCGGCGCGCACGGCATCCCGCAGGCCGTGCCGGGCAGCAAGATGGCCTCGGTCGGCGACGACTGGGAGACCAACCCGGCCACCCAGATCAAGTGGGGCCTCGGCTACATCAAGGGCCGCTACAGCTCGCCGTGCTCGGCGTGGAGCCAGTCGCAGAGCGAGGGCTGGTACTGATCCGCTGAGCACCGCATTCCCGAGCACCGCGACGGCGGGGCGGGCGCGTTTCCGACGCCCACCCCGCCGTCGTCGTTTCCGCCGATGGCCCCGCCGCCCGGGTGGCGGCCGGGCGGGATTGCTGATAGCTGTTTGGGCATGACCCTGCACGACGGCCCCCCGGGCGGCGACCCGCGACGCTTCGGCACCGAGGCCTTCTACGCCTCGATCGGCCGCGCCTTCGTCGCCATGTGCGCCGTCGTGCCGGTGCTCTTCCTGGTGGAGGCCCTCGACGTCGGCCTCGGCATCGACCTCGACCTGGCCGGCGGCATCATCCCGCGCCACATCGACGGGCTCGACGGGGTGCTCTTCTCGCCGTTCCTGCACGCCGACTTCAACCACCTCTACAGCAACAGCGTGCCGCTGATCCTGCTCGGCACCTTCGTGCTCGCCGCCGGCTTCCGCCGGTTCATGTGGTCCACCCTGGTCATCGTGCTGGTCAGCGGGCTGGGCGTGTGGTTCACCGGCTCACCCAACTCGGTCGTGGTCGGGGCCAGCGGCGTCATCTTCGGCTACCTGGGCGTCCTGCTCACCCGCGGCGTGGTCGAGCGGAGCTGGTGGAACTTCGCCGTCGTGCTGCTGGTCGGCCTGCTCTACGGCTGGCAGCTGCTCGGCATCCTCCCCACCGACGAGCGGATCTCCTGGCAGGGCCACCTGTTCGGGCTGGTCGGCGGCGTGGTCGCCGCGATCCTCTTCCGGCGCCGCCGGGTCGAGGACGACCCGTACGACCTGGGCTCCCCGACGCTGCGGGCGTAAGGAAGGGCCCCCTGTTAACGCCTGCGGTAGAGAAGGGCACCCTTCTCACCCGCCCGCCGGGCCGCACGCGGCCCACGCCCGGCCCACGCCCGGGCCGCGCCCGGCCCACGCCCGGGCCGCGCCCGGCCCACGCCCGGGCCGCGCCCGGGCCGCACTCGGCGTGAGACGGTGCTTGATCCGGACCCGGCGCGCGCCTACCGTCGGCATCAGCACGCGTTGATCCGTGAGCGGAAAGCGACGGTACGCCATGCCCGAGGTCGATGTCGCAGTGATCGGTGCGGGGCCGACGGGGCTCTTCGCCGCGTACTACGCCGGGTTCCGGGGGCTCTCCGTGGCCGTGGTCGACGCGCTGCCGGAGGCCGGCGGCCAGATCACCGCCATGTACCCGGAGAAGCTGATCCTCGACGTGGCCGGGTTCCCGGCCGTCAAGGGGCGGGACCTGGTGGCCAACCTGGTCGCCCAGGCCGCGCCGTTCCAGCCGAGATACCTGCTCGGCACCCGGGCCGAGAAGCTGTCGCACACCGACGGGCAGCCGGTGCTCGGCCTCGCCGGTGGCGAGCAGCTCACCTGCGGGGCGGTGGTCGTCACCGGCGGCCTGGGCAGCTTCACCCCGCGCCCGCTGCCGGTCGCCGACAGCTTCACCGGCACGGGGATCGTCTACTTCGTGCCGGAGCCGGCCGCCCTGGCCGACCGGGACGTGCTGATCGTCGGCGGCGGCGACTCCGCGTTCGACTGGGCGCTGGCGCTGGAGCCGCTGGCCCGCTCGGTGACCCTGGTGCACCGGCGGGAGCGTTTCCGCGCCCACGCCGCCACCGTCGCCCGGGTGCAGCGGTCGTCCGTGCGGATCGTCGTCAACGCCGAGGTAACCCGGCTGCACGGCGACAGCGCGGTGACCGGCGCGGAGATCACCGTGAAGGGGGCGGCGCCCGAGACGTTGCCCGTGGACACGGTGGTGGCCGCCCTCGGTTTCACCGCCGACCTCGGCCCGATCGCCGAGTGGGGGCTGCGGCTGGACCGCCGGCACATCCTGGTGGACAGCGCGATGGCGACGAACCTCCCCCGGGTCTTCGCCGCAGGGGACATCACCGAATACCCGGGCAAGGTGCGGCTCATCGCCACGGGATTCGGGGAGGCCGCGACGGCGGTCAACAACGCCGCCGTCGCCATCGACCCGTCCGCCCACCTCTTCCCGGGCCACTCCTCCGACGCCCCCTGACCGCGCCCCGTCAGCGGGGGAGGCCGATGAGGTCGGCCATCAGGTCGGTCTGGTGCGCGAAATACTCGGCGCGGTGCGGCAGGGTGCGGTCGATCCGGCCGAACAGCTCGAAGCTGATCAGCCCGAAGAGCTGCGTCCAGCCGGCCATGCAGCGGGCGAGCAGCGCCTCGGGCAGCCCCGGGGCGAGGGCGGCGGCGATCTCCGCGAGGTCCGCCCGCAGCGGCTCGGGCAGCCCGCCGGGGTCGGGGGCGGCGATGCGGCCGGCGGCCAGCCCGTCGCGGACGATGCCGACCAGCACGGCCGGTGGGCGCATCGCCGGCCCGAGCGTGTCGGCCGGGGCGGCGTAACCGGGGACCGGGCTGCCGTAGAGCAGGGCGTACTCGGCGGGACGGGCCAGGGCCCAGTCCCGGGCCGACCGGCAGGCGGCGTGCCAGCGCCCGCGCGGGTCGAGCCGGTCCGCGCCCGCGTCGGCCGCCTCCACGGCCGCCCCCAACGCGTCGTACGCCTCGACGATCAGCGCGGTGAGCAGGTCGTCGCGGCTCGGGAAGTAGCGGTAGAGGGCCGAGGAGACCATCCCCATGTCCCGGGCCACCGCGCGCAGGCTGAGGTTGGCGCCGTCGGTGGCGAGGTGGCGGCGGGCGACGGCCTTGATCTCGTCGAGCATCTCGGCGCGTACGCGGGCGCGGATCGAGGGAGCGGGCATGCCACCACTCTGCCACGCGGGAGAGCGCGGATCAAATAAGAGAGCACTGCTCTTGACGCCGCTCCTTTCCGGGCGTCATGCTGGGTGCACCAGATCGAGATCAGTGCTCTCGTTTCGTACCCCCGATTTGAAGGGTGACCTGTGATGTCGCTGCATGTGATCGTCGGCGCCGGACCCGTCGGCGCCGCCACCGCCCACCTCCTGGCAGCCGCCGGCGAGCGGGTCCGGGTGGTCACCCGGCGCGGCACCGGCCCGGAGCACCCGGCCGTCGAGCGGGTCGCCGCCGACGCCGCCGACCCGGACCGGCTCGCCGCCCTCGCCGACGGCGCGGTCGCGCTCTACAACTGCGCCAACCCGGCCTACCACCGCTGGCCGACGGACTGGCCGCCGCTGGCCGCCGCGCTGCTCACCGCCGCCGGGCGCGCCGGGGCCGTGCTCGCCACGGTCGGCAACCTCTACGGGTACGGGCCGGTCGACGGGCCGATGACCGAGGACACCCCGACGGTGGCGGGTGGCACGAAGGGGCAGGTCCGCAACCGGATGTGGGCCGAGGCGGTCGCCGCCCACCGGGCGGGGCGGGTCCGGGTGACCGAGGTGCGCGGCTCCGACTACCTCGGCGTCGGCGCGCTGTCGCTGCCGATGATGCTGCTGCCCCCGGTGCTCGACGGACGCCGGGCGGTGCTGCCCGTCGACTTCGACGCCCCGCACACCTGGACGTACGTCGACGACGTCGCGCGTACCCTCGTGCGGGCCGCCGCCGACGAACGCGCCTGGGGTCGGGCCTGGCACGTGCCCAGCCCGCCCGCCGTCTCCGCCCGCGAGCTGGCCGTGCGGGCCGCCGCCCTGGCCGGCGCACCCGCCCCGAGGCTCACCCGGCTGCCGTACCCGGCGCTGTGGCTGGGCGGGCTGGCCAACCCGTTCGCGCGGGAGCTACGCGAGACGGCGTACCAGTTCGACCGGCCCTTCCTGATGGACTCGACCGCGGCCACCGAGACCCTCGGCATCGAGCCGACCCCGCTGGGCAGCGCGCTCGCGCAGACCGTCGCCGCCCTGCGCGCCGCCCCCGGCCCTCGTCGCCCGGTGCGCTGAGCGGGAGCTGCGGTGAGAAGGGTGACCTTCTCTACCGTAGGCGTTAACAGGGGGCCCTTCCTTACCGGCGGGCCGGGGGCCCGAAGGCGGCGAGCAGCGCGGCGAACAGGGTGAGCGCGGCACCCAGCAGCGTGTTCACCCCCGGGTGCGACGCCGTGGTCGGCAGCACCACGTCCAGCAGGGCCGCGCCGACGACCTGCCCGGCGATGGTGGCCAGGCCGAGCAGCAGCACCCCGGTGAAGCGCACGACGGCGGCGGCGACCGCGATGAAGACGATGCCGACCGGGCCACCCAGGTAGAGCCACGGCTCGGTCGGGAGGCCGCCGCCCGGGCGGCCCCGGACGGCCATCTCCACCACGAACGCGGCGAGCAGCACCCCGGTGCCGACCGCGAAGTTGACCAGCGTCGCGGCCAGGACGCTGCCGGAGGCCACCCGGACCCGCCCGTTCACCGCCTGCTGCCACGCGAGGCCCACCCCGGCCAGCAGCGGCAGCAGCGCCAGGCCCAGCGTGGCCGGGTCGCCGAGCCGGTCGCCGACCGCCAGCAGCACGGCCAGCACGGTCAGCGCCGCGCCCACCAGACGGTTCGGCGTGACCGCCTGCCGGCCGGCGGGGCCGAGCCCCGCCCGGTCGACGAGCAGGCTGCTGCCGGACTGCCCGGCGACCGCCGCCACGGTGAACACCGCCACGCCGAGCGCGCCGATGGTCAGCCCCTGGGCGGCCACGAAGAGCGCCCCGCAGGCACCACCGAGGCACTCCCACGGCCGCAGCGAGCCGCCCGCGAGCGCCGCCCGCAGCGTGGCCAGGCCCCGCCGCCCGCTCGGGGTGGCCGGCACCAGCACCAGCAGCACCAGCAGGCCCAGGCCGAACGAGACCACGGCGGCGGCGATCCCGTCGGCCAGGCGTACGCCCAGTTCGCCGTTGATCCGGGACTGCACGGCCACGGTGACCCCGGAGGCGGTGGCCAGCCCGACGGCCGTGATCCGGCGGGCGACCGGCAGGGTCGGCGGGGACATCGTCCCGGTGGCGGTCACTCCTGCTCGGCGAGAGGGCGGCCGTCGAAGTCGACGGCCGAGTACAGCGCTAGCTTCTCCAGCCGGTGGTACGAGTCGATCACCCGGATCGTGCCGCTCTTCGAGCGCATGACGATCGACTGGGTGTACGCCCCGCCGGCCCGGTAGCTCACGCCCCGCAGCAGGTCGCCGGAGGTGACCCCGGTCGCCACGAAGAAGCAGTTGTCGCCGGTGACCAGATCGTCGGTGAACAGCACCCGGTCCAGGTCGTGCCCGGCGGCCAGGGCCTTCTCCCGCTCCTGCGCGTCGCGCGGCCAGAGCTTGGCCTGCATGACGCCGCCCATGCACTTCAGGGCGCAGGCGGCGGTGATCCCCTCCGGGGTGCCGCCGATGCCCATCAGCACGTCGACGTCCGACTCGCCCCGGGCGGCGGCGATCGCGCCCGCGATGTCACCGTCGGAGATGAACCGGATGCCCGCCCCCGTGCGGCGGATCTGGGTGACCAGGTCGTCGTGGCGGGACCGGTCCAGCACGCAGACGGTGACCTCGGACACGTCGGTGCCCTTGACCTTGGCGATCCGGCGCAGGTTCTCGGCGACCCCGGCGTTGATGTCGACCACGTCGGCGTACTCCTGGCCGACGGCCAGCTTCTCCATGTAGAACACGGCGCTCGGGTCGAACATCGCCCCCCGCTCGGCCACCGCGAGGACGGCCAGCGCGTTGGGCATGCCCTTGCTCATCAAAGTGGTGCCGTCGATCGGGTCGACCGCGACGTCGACCTCGGGGCCCGTGCCGTCGCCGACCTCCTCGCCGTTGAAGAGCATCGGCGCGTTGTCCTTCTCGCCCTCGCCGATCACCACGACGCCCCGCATCGGGATCGAGTTGATCAGCTTGCGCATGGCGTCGACGGCCGCCCCGTCGCCGCCCTCCTTGTCGCCCCGCCCGACCCACCGGCCAGCGGCCATCGCCGCGGCCTCGGTGACCCGGACCAGGTCGAGGGCGAGGTTGCGGTCGAGATCCTGGGGGGTACGCGTCCTCGTGCTCGTCATGACGGCCTCCTCCTCGCGACGTTGCGGGGTGGACCGGCGGCATGCGGCCGTCGCCGCCGCCGGCTTTGTCGCTGATCCTCACACGTTGGTCAACCTATCGTCGGGCCGGGGCGCTGGTGGCCAGCTTCCCGGCAACCGGGCGGTGGGACGTATCACCCCGTCACTCGCGCGGTGGCGGTTCGTGGCGGGGCGACCCGGGGCTGGAACAATGGTCGGGTGGATCCCGCCCAGCCCGCCGAGCACCGCCCCGCCGAGCCGACTCCGTCGACTCCGACGACGCCGAGTCCGTTGCCGCCGGGCCCGCCGGGTCGGGAGAAGGCCCGGTCCGAGCGGTCGCCGAAGGACATGGCGATCTCCCTGCTGGTGCTGCTCGTCCCGATCGCCCTGCTGCTCGCCTTCTACCGGGGCTTCCTCGGCGGTGATCAGCCGAGCACCGTCGACCCGGCCCCCGCCGTGGAGCAGGCCCGGGCGGCCAACGCGTTCCCGGTGAGTCAGCCGGCCGGGCTCGACTCCGACTGGCGGACTGTCAGCGCCAGCTACCGCACCGTCGAGGGCGGGTCCAGCCTGCGGATCGGCTACCTGACTCCGGAGGGGCGGGGCGCCCAGCTGGTGCAGAGCAACGTGCCGCCGGAGCGGCTGCTCCCGGCCGAGCTGACGGCCGAGGGGCAGCCCCAGGGCCCCACCGAGGTGGGCGGGCGCAACTGGCAGCGGTACACCGCCCGGGGCAACGAGCAGGCCCTGGTGCTGCTCGAACCTGGCCGCACGGTGATCGTCGTCGGGGACGCCCGCGAGAACGAGCTGCGCCGGCTCGCCGACGCGGTGCGCTAGCCAGCGCCACCGAGCCGCACCGCGCTGCGTCGAACCGCGCTGCGCCGCACCGCCCGCCGTGCGCCACGCGTCGCCGTGCGCCGTGCCGTGCCGTGCCGCACCGTCCGCGGCCCGCGGCCTGCGGCCCTCTTGGTCCGCCGTGTCGTGCCGCTTCGGTCCACGACAGCGGCCCTCTCGGCTCGACCTGGTCCGCGCCACCACCGAGCGCGAGTCACACAACGTGACTCTCGCCGCTCGGTGACTCACCTGCCTCGCGCTCCCCTTTGCTCTGCACCCGAATACGCAACGGGCACGCAGCGCGACGCGGGTACCGTCGCTCCCGTTCCGACCGTCGCGCGTTTTGCCAGCTCTCCTAGGTGTTGCGTGTGTGGGTGCAGAGCAAAGGGGGGCGTGCGGTGTCTGGCGGGGGCGGCGGGGCGCTACGGGGAGTCAGCGCGGCGGCTCACCCCGGGCCACACCGCAGGCGTCACGGAGGGTGGCCAACTCGGGGTGGGGGGCGGGGCCGGCGGGGGACGGCGAGCGTCCCACCTTTCCGTTAGGCTGCCCCGGCTCGACCCCGGCCGCGCGATACGGCCGGGCAGCCTTTCGGAAAGAGAACGACGTGATCATTCGACGGTGGAGCGTCGGCGTCCTCGCCGCCGCCCTTTTCGTCCCCGCCCTGACCGCCTGCAACAACTCGACGGCCGCCGAGCCGGCTGCCGGTGGGGCGTCCGCCGCCCCGGCCGCGCCCGCCGACCCCAAGGAGGCGCTGCTCGCCTCCACCAAGGAGCTCAGCAAGGGCAACTTCACCTTCGCCATCACCGGCGGCGAGTTCAACGGCAGCGGCACGGTGCACATGCCGTCGAAGAGCGCCGAGATGAAGATGACCGGTGGCGACGCCGCCACCGAGGACTTCTCGATGGACATGCACTTCGTCTTCATCGACACCGACAGCTGGGTGAAGCTGGACATCTCCGGCCCGATGGCCGACGCGATCCCCGGGGCCAAGGAGCGCAAGGGCAAGTACCAGCACCTCGACCGCTCGAAGATCAAGGACGCCAAGGACCTCCAGTTCGACTTCGCCGACGTCGACCCGGCCGGCAGCGAGGCGCTGACCAAGGCGATCACCGACGTCAAGAAGACGGGCGAGGGCACGTACGAGGGCACCCTCGACGCGACCAAGGTCACCGACTCGGACGTCCTCGACGCCGACATCGTCAAGGGCATGGCGGACAAGGCCAGCGCCGTGCCGTTCACCGCGAAGCTCGACGCGCAGGGGCGGCTCACGGAGTTCCTCGTCAAGGTGCCGGCCGCCGGCTCCGCCAAGGCGCAGGAACTGAAGGTAACGTACGCCGACTACGGTGCGGCCACCGCTGTGCAGCAGCCGCCGGCGGACAAGGTCGTCGAGGCCTCCGACCAGCTCTACGAGATGTTCAAGAACTGATCCGGGGCAGGTGAGAGGGCGGCGTCCGCCACCCTCTCACCTGCGGACGGTGGGTCGGATGGACCGCGTGGGGATTGCGGAACCCGGCAACAGGGAACAGAAGTAGGCGTTCCCTCCGGCGCCCATGCGGGCCGGACGACCCACTTGGAGAGGTTCACGTGACCATTCGACGCTTCAGCGCGGCGGTCTTCGCCGCGACGCTGCTCACTCCTGGTCTGGCCGCCTGCAACAGCACCGGGACCGGCGAGGCGGGGGCCTCCGCGTCCCCCACGGTCTCCGGCAGCGCGGCAGCAGGCAGCGCCTCGCCCGGCAGCGCCTCGCCCGGCACCGGCGACGCCAAGCAGGCCCTGCTCAACTCCACGAACGAGATCCGCAACGGCAACTTCCGGTTCACCATGACCGGCGTCGGCACCACCGCCGAGGGGCAGGTGCACCAGCCCAGCCAGAGCGCCCAGATCAAGCTGAGCATCGGCGACGCCTCCTCGGACGTCTCGATGAAGCTCGACCTGGTGCACCTCAAGCCCGACAGCTGGGTCAAGCTCGACCTCGGTGGCCAGGCGGCCAAGCTGCCCGGCGTGCAGGGCCTCAACCTCGGCAAGTACCAGCACCTCGACCAGAGCCGGATCAAGGGCAACCGCAACCTGGGCTTCGACTTCGAGAAGGTCGACCCGGCGGGCAGCGAGGTGCTGACCCAGGGCGTCACCGAGGTGCGGCAGACCGGTGAGGGCGCGTACGCGGGCACCATCGACGTGACGAAGGCCGCCGAGGCCGGCTCGCTGAACGCCGAGCTGATCAAGGCGCTCGGGCAGCAGGCCCAGTCCGTGCCGTTCACCGCCAAGCTGGACCCGCAGGGCCGGCTCAGCGAACTGGTCGTGCAGATCCCGGCGTCCGGGCAGAACAAGGCCCAGGACATCCGGATCACGTACGCCGACTACGGCGCGGCGACCGCCGCCCAGCGCCCGCCGGCCGACCAGGTCGTCGAGGCCCCGAAGGAGCTGTACAACCTGTTCAACTGACGGGTGTGCCGGGGCGGCGGCAGCGCCGCCCCGCAGCCACGTCCGCCTCAGGCGTCCGGCTGCCGCCGGGCCGCGTCGATGCGGGCCCGCGCGCCGTCGAGCCAGTGCTGGCAGACCTCGGCCAGCTTCTCGCCGCGCTCCCACAACGCCAGCGACTCCTCCAGCGAGGTGCCGCCCGTCTCCAGCCGTTCCACCACCGTGGCCAGCTCGGCGCGGGCCTGCTCGTAGCTGAGCCGCTCGTCCGGCCCGGCGTTCTTCTCGTCAGTCATCCGTCCCATCCCAGCACATCCCGCCCCGCGGTCACGCGCGGCTCAGCCGTCGACCGTGGCGGCCAGCTCGCCCTCGGCGAGGCGGACGCGCAGCGCATCGCCCCGGCCCACCTCGCCGGCCGCCCGCACCACGTGGCCGTCGGCGCGCTGGACGATCGCGTAGCCCCGCTCCAGGGTCGCGGCGGGGGACAGGGCGCGCAGCCGGGCCAGGGTGTGCCGCAGCTCGTCCTGGGCCGCGCCGAGCCGGTGGTGCAGGGTGCGCCCCGCCCGCTGGCGCAGCGCGGTCACGTCGGCGGCCCGCTGCTCCACCATCACCTGCGGCCGGGCCAGCACCGGCCGGGACCGCAGCCCGTCGAGGCGGTGCGCCTCCCGGTCGACCAGGTTGCGGACCGCGCGTTCGACCCGCTGCCGGGCCTGCCGGATCAGGCGCAGCTCCTCGGCCAGGTCGGGCACGACCCGCTTCGCGGCGTCCGTCGGGGTGGAGGCCCGCACGTCGGCGACGTAGTCGACCAGCGGCGCGTCCGTCTCGTGGCCGATGGCGCTGACCACCGGCGTACGGCAGGCGAAGACCGCCCGGCACAGCGCCTCGTCGGAGAATGGCAGCAGGTCCTCGATGCCGCCGCCGCCCCGGGCGATGACGATCACGTCGACGGTCGGGTCGGCGTCGAGCACCTTCAGCGCGTCGACGATCTGCGGCACCGCGCCCGGCCCCTGCACGGCCACGTTGACCGTGCGGAACTCGACCGCCGGCCAGCGCCGCCGGGCGTTGGTCAGCACGTCCCGCTCGGCGGCCGAGGCGCGGCCGGTGATCAGCCCGATCCGGCCCGGCAGGAACGGCAGCCGGCGCTTGCGGGCCCGGTCGAACAGCCCCTCGGCGGCCAGCAGCTTCTTGAGCTTCTCCAGCCGGGCCAGCAGCTCGCCGAGGCCCACCTGGCGGATCTCGTCGGCGCGCAGGCTCAGCGTGCCCCGGGCGGCGTAGAACTCGGGCTTGGCGTGCAGCACCACCCGGGCGCCCTCGCGCAGCTCGGGGGCCCCGGCGTCGAGGACGTCCCGGTTGGTGGTGACCGTGAGGCTCAGGTCGGCCGACGGGTCGCGCAGGGTGAGGAAGACCGTGCTCGCCCCGGGGCGGCGGCTGATCTGCGCCACCTGCCCGTCGACCCACACCCAGCCGAGCCGGGCGATCCACGCGCCGACCTTCTGGCTGACGACCCGCACCGGCCACGGCTCGTCGGAGCTGCTGCGCCCGCTCTCATCCGCACTCACGCCCCCACCCTACGGACGTCGGGAGGGCGGCCCGCGCAGCCGGTGCCGCCTGTCGGGGCGGCAGTACGATGGGCGGGTGACTCAGGCTGAGACGACTCCCCGGACCGGCAAGCGCGTGCTCCTGGCCAAGCCCCGCGGCTACTGCGCGGGCGTCGACCGGGCGGTGCAGACCGTCGAGGAGGCGCTCAAGCTCTACGGCGCCCCGATCTACGTGCGCAAGCAGATCGTGCACAACAAGCACGTGGTGCAGACCCTGGAGGCCAAGGGCGCGATCTTCGTGGAGGAGAACGAGGAGGTGCCCGAGGGGGCCACCGTGATCTTCTCTGCCCACGGCGTCGCCCCGGAGGTCTACGAGCAGGCGAAGGCCCGCTCGCTCAAGGCGATCGACGCCACGTGCCCGCTGGTGACGAAGGTGCACCAGGAGGCCAAGCGGTTCGCCGCCGAGGACTACGACATCCTGCTGATCGGCCACGAGGGGCACGAGGAGGTCATCGGCACCGCCGGTGAGGCCCCCGCGCACATCCAGCTCGTCGACGGCCCGGACGACGCCGACAAGGTCACCGTGCGGGACCCGAGCAAGGTGGTGTGGCTCTCCCAGACGACGCTGTCGGTCGACGAGACGCTGGAGACGGTGGCCCGGCTCAAGTCCCGGCTGCCGCTGCTCCAGTCGCCGCCCAGCGACGACATCTGCTACGCCACCTCCAACCGCCAGCACGTGGTGAAGGAGATCGCCCCCGACTGCGACGTGGTGCTCGTCGTCGGCTCGCGCAACTCCTCGAACTCGGTCCGGCTGGTCGAGGTCGCCCTGGACGCCGGGGCCCGCGCCGGCCACCTCGTCGACTTCGCCCACGAGATCGACGACGCCTGGCTGGAGGGGGCCCGCACGGTGGGCCTGACCTCCGGGGCCAGCGTCCCCGACGAGCTGGTGCAGGAGGTCCTGGCGCACCTCGCCGCGCGGGGCTTCACCGACGTCGACGAGGTGGTCACCGCCAACGAGCGGCTGACCTTCTCGCTGCCGCAGGAGCTCAAGCGCGACATGAAGGCCGCCGCCGCCTCGGCCCGCGCCTGACCGGCCCGCGCCGCCAGGGCGGGAACGGATCGGCGGCGGGAAGCGTCTGATCGGTATGAAGACTCCTCGGACCATCGTCGCCGCGCTGGTCACCTGCGCGGCCCTGAGCGCCTGCGGCGGCCAGGGCACCGGTGACGGCAGCGCCGCCCCCAGCCCCTCCGGAGGAGCCGCGGTGACCGACGCGCCCAGCGCCGACCCGGTCGACCCGTCCGCGCCGTCCGGTTCGGTGCCCCCGGGCCGCCCGAGCCTCCCGCCGAAGCCGGGCAACCCCAGCGTCCCGCCGGGCGTCGGGGCCACCACGCTCACCGGCACCGTCGAGGCGGGCGTGGAGCCCGGCTGCCGCCTGCTGGACGGCTACCAGCTCATCGGCGGCCCCGCCGACGTGCTCACCGCCGGCGCCAAGGTCGAGGTCACGGGGCGGGCCAAGCCCGACCTGCTCACCACCTGCCAGCAGGGCATCCCGTTCGTCGTGGAGTCCGCCCGCAAGTCCTGACGGCGGCCGGGCCCGGCCCGGTGCCGGCAGGAGCCCGCCCCCGCGGGGCGGGGACGGGCTCCTGTGGTGAGGCGGAAGGTGGTCAGGCGGCGCGGATCAGTTGACGGCGCCGATCGCGACCGAGCCGCGGCCGACGACCGCGCCCTCGGTGGTGGTGACGGCCAGGTCGCCGTAGAGCGCCCGACCGGCGGCCGGGGCGGACTGGGCGGTCACCGTGCCGGTGAGGGTGGCGGTGGCGCCGTTGGCCAGGGAGAGCGGGGTGGCCGGAGCGGTCAGCGTGCCCAGCGACGCAGCCGAGAACGAGTCCCGGTAGTCGTAGGCGGTGCTGGTGCCCGGCCCGTCGACGGCGTACCCGTCGACCAGGACGCGGTAGGTGCCGGCCGGCGGGTTGGTCAGCGTCACCGCCTCCTCCGAGTCGCCGTCGGCCGAGCGGCCGACCTCGGTGGTGCCCCGGAAGACGAACAGGTCCAGGTCGGCCCCCAGGTCGGCGGTGTTGCCGATGCGGGCCGTGAAGCTGGCCGCGCCGGCCGGCACCTCGACCAGGTATTCCTGCTGCGCGCCCTCGGCGATCGTCGGCCGCTCGGCGTGCACGCTGGCCAGCGGGCCACCCTGACCGGTCACCGAGACCGGACCGAAGGCGTTGGCCAGGCTCCAGGTGACCTCGGTCGGTGCGCCGGCGGTGACCGACGGCAGTTCGACCACGGCCGGCGAGACCGCGACGCCCTGCACCCGCACCTGGAGCTGGTACGGGTTGTCCAGCGCGGGCGAGGTGCGCCGCGACTCCACCTCGAACTCCCAGACCCCGGCGATCGGCTTCTGGTAGTCCCGCTCCTGCGGCTTGCAGGCGGCGGCGTCGGAGAAGTTGGTGTAGCAGGCGGTGCTCGCGGTGCTCTCCACCGGCACGCCGTACGGGTTGATCGCGATGAACCGGGTCTGCGAGCCGGTGGCGATGCCGGACAGGTTGACCTGGATCGCGCCGGCGCCCGCCGGCACCGTCACGAAGTACGAGGTGGAGCTGTTGCGCTCGACCGAGCCACCGGCCGAGAAGGAGTACGCCGGCTTCGCCACGTCGGTGGCGGCCACCACGACGGTGGAGACCTCGAAGTCGACCACCGAGGTGGCCGGATCGTCGATCACCAGGAGCGCGCCGTGCGCCCCGGCGGTCTTCGGCTTGGCCTTCACGGGAATGGTGAGGGTCTTGTTCAGCGGCAGCCACACCTGCTTCTGCGCGCTGAAGGTGCCGTCGTTGCCGCGCAGCGTCACGGTGTGCAGGAGGCTCTTGTTCGGGCCGCTGGTGCGGGTGACCTTCACCTCGTACGTCTTGGACTTCTTCAGCGGCTGCCCGCCCTGCGCCACGGCGCAGCGGTTGTAGACGCCGGTGCCCCGGTGCGGGTTCGGCACGAAGGTGCCGGTGGCCTTGTCGTAGCGGGTCAGGTTCGCCGACAGTTCGGTGCAGACGGGCGCGTCGGAGACGTACGACCGGGTCTGCACGCCCTTGGCCAGCAGCGCCCACGCGCCCGGCACGTCGAACATGCCGTAGCCCTGCGCGTACGTCGCGACGCCCGCGATGGGCTTGGCCGAGGTGTAGACGGCCCGGCGCAGCGCGGCCGGGGTGACCCCCTTGTCGGTTGCCTTGGCGGCCGACAGCAGCAGCGCGGCGGCACCGGCGGCCTGCGGGGACGCCATCGAGGTGCCGTTGAGCATCTGGTAGCCCGGCGGCAGCGGGTAGCCGGCCTCGGGGACGGGGTTGCCGGCCTGCCAGGTCGGCGCGGTGGAGATCGCCGAGCCGGGGGCCGCGATGTTCGGCTTGAAGCCGCCGTCCTCACGCGGGCCGCGCGAGGAGAAGTTGAACAGGGCGTTGTCCTTGGCCACGACCGAGCCGTAGTTGCCCAGCCAGGTGTCCTTGCTGATGCTCGCCGCGACGCTGACCACGTTGTCGGCCACCGACGGGTCGCCGACGGTGTTCAGCCCGGGGCCGGAGTTGCCGGCCGAGATGAACAGCTGCACGCCGTACGTGTTGATCAGCTCGTTGTAAAGCTGGGAGCGGGCGTTCGAGCCGTCGTTGAGCGCCGGCAGGCCGCCGATCGACATGTTGACCACGTCGACCCTGCGGTTGATCACCAGGTCGGCCATGCCGGTGGTGAGCGCCGCGGCGGTGCAGCCGCCGCCCCAGGAGCAGGCGCGGGCCGAGACCAGCTTCGCGCCGGGGGCCGCCCCGTCGAACGCGCTGTTGCCCAGCATGTCGTTGGCGGCGGTGATGCCGGCGACGTGCGTGCCGTGGGTCGACTCGACGATGCCGATGTTGACGTAGTCGACCAGGCCGGGGCCGCCGACCGGCGTCGTGTCGACGTCCTCGCGGTATTCGACGACGAACGGGATCTGCTCGCGGACCGCGGTGGCCGGATTGTCCGTGCCGAAGTGCCCGACCTGGAAGTTCTCCTTGTACGGGCGCATCACCGGGTCGTCGGTGAAGTCCCGGTTGCCGTTGGCGTCGACCCGGATGTCGTGGGTCGTGGCGTCGTAGAGGATGCCGAAGGTGTCGGTGGTGTCGCCGTCGCGGTTGACGTCGCCCTCCGGGTCGCTGCCCGCCGTGATCGACTCGCGGAAGAGGTTGAACCGGTAGCTGCCGGCCGGGGCCGTCCACGTCGCGCCGCCCGCGGTGAAGCTCGGGCCGGAGACCTCGGTGATCATCGCGCGCCAGGTGGCGTCCTCCAGCGGGTCCGTGGCGGTCACCCAGTCCACGATCTTGCGCTCGCCGGTGGTGGTGGTCTGGAGCGCCGGGTGGTCGAGGTCCACACCGGAGTCCATGATGCCGATGGTGACGCCGCGGCCGTCCCACGCCGGGTGCGCGGCCTTGAACGCCTCCGCGCCGGTCTCGTTGGTCGGCATGTACGGGTTCACCGCGCCGGTGTCGACGCCCGGCCCGGCCAGGGTCTCGCCCTGCGCGGCGACCTTCGCGCCGGCCGGCGCGGCCTCCGGGGCCGGGTCGGGGAGCTGGATGGTCTCGTCGAGGTCGACCGCGGCGACGCCGGGGAGCGTGGCGGCCTTGAGTACCTTGGCGGTGGGGACCTTCGCCAGGACGTAGCCGATGGAGTCGAAGCGCCGGCTCACCGTGCCGCCGAGCTGCCGCACCGCGTCCGCGACGTCCTTCGCCTCGCCCTTGTCGGTGGCGACGATCAGGGTGACGGTCTTGGCGTGCTTCGCCTCGGCCTCGCTCAGCAGCTTGGCGTCGTGTGCGCCCAGCGTCTCCACGGCGGTGGCCTGCGGAGCCTCCGTGTCGGTGGTGGGAGCGGCGCTCGCGGTCGCGGCGCCACCGACGCCGGTCATGGCGCCGGCGGCCACGACCGACGCGAAGAGCCCGGCGGAGGTGCGCCGGCTCAGGTTTCGGGGTCTGCTCACGTTCTCTTTTCCTCCAGAGAACAGGGCCCTGAAGTCACAGGGCGCGCGTGAGCGAAATCCTTTGTGCTGGCTGTGGCTGGTGTCACTACCGGCCGGTACGTTGTGACCACTTCGTGACATGCATAGGCGCGCATTGTCACATGTGTGCTGCTATCGAGGCCGGGTCGACGGGTCCACTGGGGACGGCCCGGTCAGGCGGTCGAGCCGCAGGTCAGGCCCGTCGGCCTCGCCGAGCAACTCGGGGGCCTGCGGCTGCCGAGGTGCCACCTCCACCTGCGGCGGCGCGGCCAGCTCCCGGTCCGACACGCCCAGCTCGGCGAGCTTGCGGGCGCTGACCAGCACCCGCGCCTCCAGCGAGCCGACCGCCCTGTTGTACGCGGTCACCGCCCCGCCCAGCGACGCCCCCAGCTTGCCCACGTGGTCGCCCAGCGTGGACAGCCGCCCGTACAGCTCGCGGGCCAGCGAGTGCACCGCCACCGCGTTGCGGGCCAGCGCCTCCTGCCGCCACGAGTACGCCACCGTGCGCAGCAGCGCCACCAGGGTCGCCGGGGTGGCCAGCACCACGTTGCGGGCGAACGCGTGCTCCAGCAGCGTCGGGTCGCGCTGCAACGCCACGTCGAGGAACGGGTCGGCCGGCACGAACAGCACCACGAACTCCGGGGTCTGGTCGAACGCCGCCCAGTACGTCTTCGCCGCCAACGCGTCGACGTGCGCCCGCAGGTGCCGCGCGTGCGCGTCGAGGTGGGTGTCCCGCCCCCGCTCGTCGCGGGCCTCCATCGCCGTCAGGTACGCGTCGAAGGGCGCCTTCGCGTCCACCACCACCGAGCGGCCACCGTGCAGCCGGACCACCAGGTCGGGGCGTACCCCCTGGTGGTCCGTCGCGGCGGTGACCTGCTCGTTGAAGTCGCAGTGCTCCAGCAGGCCGGCGGCCTCGACGATGCGGCGGAGCTGGTGCTCGCCCCAGCGCCCCCGCACCTGCGGCGCGCGCAGGGCCGCCACGAGCTGCTTGGTCTCGGTGCGCAGCTCGCCGGAGACCGCGCCCATCGCCCGCACCTGCTCGCGCAGCTCGGCGTACGCGTCGACCCGCGCGTGCTCCAGCTCGGCGACCCGGGACTCGTAGCGGCGCAGCGTCTCGTGCAGCGGCGCCACCGCCCGGGCCACCGCCTCCTGCGACTGCGCCGTCGCCTCGTAGCTCAGCGCCCGCATCGACTGCTCCAGCCGCCCCTCGCCCTCCCGGGTCGCGGTCAGGGTGGCCTCCAGCCGGGCGAGGTCGGCCGCCGACCGGGACCGGGCCGCGAACCAACCCAGCGCGCCGCCCGCGCCCAGACAGAGCACCACCACGGCCAGCGTCGAGAAGCTCATCACCAGAGCTTGCCAAACGCGTACGACGGGCGCGCCCCGGGTACTTTTCAAGGCATGGAAATTCTGCTCGCGGTCATCCTCGTGGCGCTGCTCGTCGGCGGTTTCGTCTGGTGGCGCCGGGAGAGCGCGGCCCGTGAGGCGCGCAGCCTGGCCGACGTGCGCGCCGACGCCCAGCGCTGGTACGAGCGCCTCGGCGGCCAGGTGATGAACCTGCACGGCGACTCCCCGGCCGTGCGGCAGGCCCTCGTCGACGCCGGTGAGCGGTACAACGCGGCGGGCAGCCAGCTGGAGCAGGCCCGCACCGTCCACCAGTACCGGCTGGCCCGGGAGACCGCCCTCGAAGGGCTGGCGTACGCCCGCGCGGCCCGTATCGCGCTCGGCATCGACCCCGGGCCCGAGCTGCCGCCGCTGGCCTCCGCCGAGGGCACCGGCCAGCTCACCCGCGAGCGCGAGGTCAACGTGCAGGGGCAGACGTTCCGGGCCGGCCCGCAGCCCGGCCAGGGCACGCCCTACTACTACCCCGGCGGCCGCTACCAGGGCCGCCCCGTGCCGGCCGGCTGGTACTCCACCCCGTGGTGGAAGACGGCGCTCGGCGCGGGCGCGGGGGTGCTCGGCGGCATGCTGATCGCCGACGCGCTGTTCTCCCCGGCGTTCGCCGACCCCGGGTACGAGGCCGGCTACCAGGAGGGCTTCGGCGACGGCGCGGACTTCGGGGGTGACTTCGGCGGCGGCGACTACGCCACCGCGGGTGACTTCGGCGGCGGCGACTACGGCACCGCCGGCGACTTCTCGGGCGGCGGTGACTTCGGCGGTGGTGACTTCGGCGGCGGCGATTTCGGTGGCGGCGACTTCTGACGTCGCTCCCGAGGGCCCGCTTCCGAGGGGTCGGGCCCGCCTGCCGGCGGGCGTTAAAAAGGGCCCCCTGCTATGCGGAATGCGTTAACAGGGGGCCCTTCCTTGCACCTCAGCCAGTGTTGCGCATGCCGGCGGCGATGCCGTTGACCGTGGTGAGCAGCGCCCGCTCCAGCGCCGTGCCGTCGCTCGGGGCCCGCCGCCCGCCCGGGGCCGTGGCCACCGCCCGGCCCGCCGCGCCGGAGTCGCGGTACTGCTGAAGCAGCGCCACCTGGAGGTGGTGCAGCGGCTCCAGGTAGGTGTCGCGCACCGCGAGGGTGCGCTGGAGCACCGGCGAGTTCTCCAGCAGGGCCGGCGAGGCGGTGACCGCCAGCACCTCCCGCTTGGTCAGCTCGTACTCCTGCTCGATCTTGGCGAAGATCGGGTGCAGCTTCTTCGGCACGAGGGTCTCCACGTACCGGCGGGCGATGCTGAGGTCGGTCTTGGTCAGCATCATCTCGACGTTCGACAGGAACGTGCGGAAGAAGTGCCAGTTGCGGTGCATCTCGGCCAGCACGTCCTCCAGCCCGGCCTCGCGCGCCGCCGCCAGCCCCGAGCCGACCCCGAACCAGCCGGGGACGATCTGCCGGGTCTGCGTCCAGCCGAACACCCACGGGATGGCCCGCAGGCCGGACAGGCCGGCCCCGGTGTTGGGCCGCTTCGCCGGGCGGGAGCCGATGTTCAGCGCGCCGAGCAGCTCGGTGGGGGTGGACGCCCAGAAGTACGCCGGCAGGTCCGGGTCCTCCACCAGCGACCGGTACGACCGGAACGCCGCGTCGGAGATCACGTCCATCGACGCGTCCCAGCGCTCCAGCTGTTCGGCCGGCTGCCGGGGCGCGGTGTGCAGCAGGGTCGCCTGGAGCACGGCGGCCATGGTCAGCTCCAGGTTCTCCCGGGCCAGCGCCGGCAGCGTGTACTTGTCGGAGATGACCTCGCCCTGCTCGGTGACCTTGATCGCGCCGTCGAGGGTGCCGTACGGCTGCGCCAGGATCGCCTCGTGGGTGGGGCCGCCGCCGCGCCCGACGGTGCCGCCCCGGCCGTGGAACAGCCGCAGGTGCACGCCGTGCCGGGCGGCCACGTCCCGCAGCGCCCGCTGCGCCCGGTGGATCGACCACTGGCTGGTGGTGATGCCCGCCTCCTTGTTGGAGTCGGAGTAGCCCAGCATCACCTCCTGCACGTCGCCCCGGGCCGCCACCAGCGACCGGTAGGCCGGCAGCGACAGCAGCTCGTCGAGCAGCTCGCCGCCGGCGTTCAGCTCGGCGGGGGTCTCCAGCAGCGGCACGAAGCCGATCCGGGCCCGGCCGCTGTGCACGTCGACCAGCCCGGCCTCGCGGGCCAGCACGACCGCCGCGAGCACGTCGTCGACGCCGAGGGTCATCGAGATGATGTACGACTCGATGACCTCGGAGCCGAACCGGTCCTGCGCCTCGCGGATGGTGGAGAACACGTCGAACGTCTTGCGCGCGCTCTCGGTCAGCGGCGTGTCCAGCGTCGACAGGGGCCGGCGGCCGGTCAGCTCGTCGGCGAGCAGCTTGGTGCGCTCCAGGCGGGTCAGCGACGGGTAGTCGGACACCTCGCCGACGGCCCCGTAGAGCTGGGTGAGCACCTCGTGGTGCTTCTCGGCGTGCTCCCGCACGTCCATCGTCGCCAGGTGCAGGCCGAACGCCGACACCGTGCGGATGGTGGAGGCGAGCCGGCCCACGGCGGTGAGCTGGCCGGCGTTGCGGGCCAGCGAGGCGCGCAGCAGCTCCAGGTCGGCGATCAGCTCCGCCGCGCCCTGGTAGTCGCGCCCCGGCACGTGCGGGGTGCCCCGGCGCAGCCGCTCCCGGGTGTTGGCCAGCTTCGCCTTCACGCACCGGGCCTTCAGCCGGTAGGGCTCCTCGGCGTTGACCCGGCGGAACCGGGGGGCCACCTCGGGCAGCGCGTCCAGGTCTGCGGCGAGGCTGGCCGAGAGGTCCAGCGACACCCCGCGCAGCCGGCGGGACACGGACACCTCGTTGATCAGGTGCTCCATCGCCGCCTCGGTGGCCGCGATGCCGTGCTCGTGCTGGATGCGCAGCACCTCGCCGGTGACCTGCGGGGTGACGAACGGGTTGCCGTCGCGGTCGCCGCCGATCCAGGTGCCGAACGTCAGCGGGCGGGCCGTCGGGGACGTCTCCACGCCGAGGGTGCGCAGCGTGTCGGCGAAGTCGTCGAGCACCTGCGGGGCGGCCTCGGCGTAGAGATCACGCAGGTAGTAGATGGCGTTGCGGGCCTCGTCGGTCGGGTCCGGCCGGTCGAGCCGCAGCTCGTCGGTCTGCCACATCAGGTCCAGCAGCTCCGCCAGGCGGCGGTTGGCCGGCCCCTCGTCGCTGGCTCCGTAGAGGATCGCGTTGGCGGTCTCGGCGTCCAGCTCGTCGGCGACGGCGCGCAGCTTCGACAGGATCGACCGGCGGGCCGCCTCGGTCGGGTGGGCGGTGAAGACCGGGCGTACGGCGAGCCGGCGGGCCGCCGCCGCGATCTCCTCGGCGGGCACCCCGCGCTCGGCGATCATCTTGGCCGCCTGGTCCAGCCAGCCGCCCTGGACCGCCCGGCGGCGGCGCAGGTCGCGGGCCCGGTGCACCTGCTCGGTGATGTTGGCCAGGTGGAAGTAGGTGGAGAAGGCGCGGGCGAGCTTCGTGCCGGTGGTCACGTCGAGCCCACCGAGGCGCTGCGCGGCGGCCGGGGCGTCGGAACGGACCTGGGCCCGGATCTCCTCGACCAGGTCGAGCAGCGGGCGGCCCTCCTGCCGGGCGAGGGTCTGCCCGAGCAGCGTGCCGAGGCGGCGGATGTCGGCCCGCAGTGCGGCGTCCGGGCCGTCGTGGTCGTGCTGGTCGGTCACGGGTGCGCTCCTTACGCCGGGGACGAAGGACAGCGCTGTCCGACTCCCTGGATCGTATCCGCGCCGCCCCCTTCGAAAGGAAGGGCCCCTTGTTATCGCTTTTTGTTGTACAGGGGGCCCCTGCTAACACCTTCACCCGGCGGGGCGCGCATCGTCGCTGGTGGGAGGCGTGTCGGCCGGGTGGCGGGCGGCGGCGCGCCGGCCCCGGACCAGGGTGGCCGTGAGCAATCCCACGACGCCGACCGCCACCCACAGGGCGAGCCCGGCCAGCGGCCAGCCCATCGACCGGCGGTCGAAGTACACCGCCGACTTGATCAGGTCGGTGGTGAGCCCGGGCACGTTCCACCGGTGCATCCCGCGCAGCCAGGTGGGCAGGAACTCGGGGGCGTAGATTCCGCCGGAGCCCGGGTTGCCGAGCACCACCAGCAGCAGGATGACGAGCCCGGTGCCGAGCAGCCCCAGCCAGCCCTGCACGGCGGAGGCGATCATGGCGGCGGCGAAGACGGCCAGCGCGCCGACCGCCGCCACCGCCGGCACGTCGTGGTGCCAGACGTCCAGCACCGGGCCGACGACGAGCGCGCCCGCCACGCCGAGCACCACCGCGTACGCCGCGAACGCGGCGATGCGCAGCCCGGCGCGGGCGAGGCTGCGGGGCGCGGTGCCGGTGCGCAGGCCCAGCGCGGTGGCGGCGAGGTAGCCGCCGAGGACGTACCCGACCGCGAGGTAGAACGGGACGAGACCGCGCGGGTCGCTCTGCTCCACCGGCACCTCGTCGGTGACCGTCAGCGGCAGGTTCCCCCGCCGGGCGGCCTCGGCGAACACCTGGTCGACCACCTCGGTGGCGGCCGGCGCGGCGGCGCTGGCGGTGGTGAGGAGCAGCCCGCCCTGCGGGGTGGAGGTGAGCACGCCGTACACCTCGCGGCCGGTGAGCCCGTCGTCGGCGGCGGCCGGATCGTCGTACTCGACGGGCTCGATCTTGTCGGTCTCGCGGCGCACGGCGGCCATGACCGCCTGGGCGCGCTGGTCGCCGAGGACCACCCCGACCGGCACGTCGCGCGGGGTCGGGTCGTGCAGTGCCCCCACGTAGGCGGCGATGAACCCCGTCGCCAGGACCAGGGTGCCGAGCAGCAGTGCGGCGGCGCGGGGCAGCCACACGCGCACCGGGATGTCCGGCTCCTCGTCCACACGGCCAGCCTAGGGGCAAGATGCGCGGATTGCGGTGGTTCGCCGTCCCCGCCGTCGCGGAGGCGAAAAGCGGTGGTGGCGGCCGGTAGCGTCCGATCATGGAGTCGCTGCGTTATCCGCCGAAGCCCCGGCCCGGCGACCGGGTCGCGGTCGTGTCGCCCTCCGCCGGGCTGCCGGCGGTCTTCCCCCACGTGTACGAGCTGGGCCTGCGCCGGCTGCGCGAGGAGTTCGGCCTGGAACCGGTCGAGTACCCGACCACCCGAGCACTGGGCGCGGACCCGCGCGACCGGGCCCGGGACGTCACCGCCGCCTTCGCCGACCCGACGGTCACCGCCGTGCTCGCCACGGTCGGCGGGGACGACCTGATCACGGTCACCCCGCACCTGGACGACGCCGTGCTGCGGGCCAACCCGAAGCCGTACTTCGGCTACTCGGACAACACCAACCTGCTCAACCACCTCCACCGGCTCGGGATCGTCGCGTACCACGGCGGGTCCGTGCTGGTGCACCTCGGCCGGCCCGGCGCGCTGCACCCGGTGACCGCCGACTCGCTGCGCGCCGCCCTGTTCACCCCCGGCTGGTACGACCTCGCGCCGGCCCCCGAGTGGGGCGACCAGCCGAACGACTGGCGCGACCCGGCCACCCTCGCCGCCGAGCCGCCCATGTTCCCCGGCGGCGGCTGGCACTGGCAGGGGCCGGCGCGGGTCGTGCGGGGCCGGACCTGGGGCGGCAACCTGGAGATCCTGCACTGGCTGTTGGCCGCCGACCGGGTCGGCCGGGTCGCCGACCACGCGGGCGAGGTGCTGATCGTCGAGACCTCGGAGGAGCTGCCGTCGGCCACCGAGGTGTACCGGATCCTGCGCAACCTGGGGGAGCGGGGGCTGCTCGCGGGCTTCCCGGCGGTGCTCGTCGGCCGGGCCAAGGCGTGGGACTTCGACCGCCCGCACACGGTGGAGGAGCGCCGGGCGTACGCCGATGCGCAGCGGGCGGCGGTGACCCGGGCGCTCGCCGAGTACGCCCCGGACGCGGTGGTCGTCTTCGACGTCGACCTCGGCCACACCGACCCGCAGCAGGTCGTCCCGTACGGGGGCGAGGTCGTCGTCGACGCCGTCGAGCGGCGGATCAGCGTGCGCTACTGACCGCCGCTGGCGGGCGGCAGGGCGCGGGCGGGGCGGGGGTGGGTCCTCCGGTGGGGGCGACAGCTCCACGCACCCACCGGAGGACGTCACGGTCAGGCCGGATCGTCGTCGAGGACGGTCAGCCAGGCGAAGCCGTCGCCGATCACCGCGCCGACCGGGGCCGAGATGGTGATCTTGTAGCGCAGCGAGGCGGTGTTGGCGGCCGTGTTGCCGGCCAGCGGCACCTCGATCGTCGCGCTGGTCGCCCCCTTCGGGATGGTGACCGGGAACGCCAGCGCCGGCACCTGCCCGGCCGACGCCGAGCCGCTCGCCGCCGTCTGCACCTGGACCGTCGCCGCCTGCTTGAGCTTGCCGCCCAGCGTCAGCCGCATGGTCGCGACGCCGGGCCCGTCGCCCTCCGCCACCGTGGCGTCGGCGAGGTCGACCGCCACCGCCGAGGTGGCCACGCCGCCGCCGACCCCGGGGCTGTCCAGCGCGAGGTCGGACAGGTAGACCCCGCCGGTCGCGGTCGCCGGCCGCACCGAGACGGTACGGACGCTGTGCAGGTCCACCCCGGTCAGCGCGTCCAGCGGCAGCCGGACGGTACGCAGCCAGGTCTTGCCGAGCCGGCTGATCCCGTTCGTGGTGTTGGCCGACGACGGGAACGGGGTGAGCGCCGGGCTGACGTCGCCGACCCGTACCGTCGCGGTCGCGCCCCTGCGGTCGACCACGGTGACGTCGAGGTCGACGTCGCCGGCCGCGGTCTCGTCGCGCGCCGCCCGGAAGGTGAGCGCGTCGTACTTGGTCACGTTCCCCTCGCCCGGCCCGAGGTCCACCCGCACCTCGGGCGAGACCGAGGCGGCGCTCCACTGCAGGCGCAGCACCGGGCTGATCGGCACCGACGGGGCGAAGGTGGCCGGGGTCCAGTGCGGCACCTTCGACGTGGCGGTGGTCGCCGAGCACGGGGTGTCGCCGGGGCGGACCCGGGCCGCCACGCCGTAGCAGTACGCGCCGAGGTCGAAGCCGGTGACGGAGACGTCGTCGGCCGGGCCCTCCAGCGGGGCGAGGTCGAGCCGGCGCGCGCCCGGCTGCTGGGCCTGCGCGTACACGACGGCGCGACCGGCCGACGGCACGGTGCCGTTGGTGCCGTCGAACAACGGGAGGAACGCCGTCTCGCCGCCCTGGGCCAGCCGGAAGAACCCGGCCAGGTACGCGGTGCCGACCGCGCGCTGCTCGGCGGCGGTCAACCGGGACGGGCTGGCGCTGCCGCACACCTCGTCGGTGGCCGGCGACCAGTCGTCGTTGGACGGGGCGATCGAGACGCCGGGGGTCCACTCGGTGTTGAAGAAGTTGTGGTTCGCGCCCATGATCATCAGCGAGGTGCGGAGCACGTTGTCCGGCACCGAGTAGCGGGTGTCGTCGTAGAAGTGCTGCCCCTGCTGGTTGGAGACGTCGCCGTCGCAGTACGGCAGCAGCACCGTCATCGGCACCTCGGGCAGCGTCGGGCGGCCGAAGTCGACCGGGGCCAGCGGCAGGACCGCGCGGATGCCGTACGGGTGCTTGGTCTCGCTGTTGAGCAGCGCGGCCTCGACCACGCCCTCGCCGCCCCGGGAGTGCCCCATCAGGCCGACGTTGGACAGGTCGAGCCGGCCGGCGAGGGGATGCCCGGCGGTGCTGTTCCACTTCTTGAGCAGGTCGAGGTGGTCCATGACCAGCTGACCCCGGGCCAAGGCCCCGTTGTCGTCGGTGAAGCTGGCGTCCTTGGCGTTGATGCCGTTGGCGCTGACCGACACCACGACGTAGCCGTGGGTGGCCAGGGCCTCGGCGGTCTCCGTGTAGCCGAGGTAGCTGTCGATCGGGATGAACCCGGACGCGCACGGCCAGTTGGTGTTGTTGGTCTGCCGGGTGGTGGGGTTGTAGCAGGCCGAGTGGCGGCCGTGCAGGAAGACCACCACGGGTCGGGCACCCTTGGCGCCGGCCGGGGCGTAGACCGCGGAGCGGAGCTCGACGGGCAGGTCGCTGAGGCCGGAGAGCGTGACGGCCGTGTCACCGAGGTCGTAGTCGAGCCGCTGCACCCCGTACGGGCCGGGCTGCGCCGGGTCGGTGTAGAGCTGCTTGCGCCGCAGGCCCTTCGGGGTGACCGGCGCGGCTGCCGACTTCGGCGGGGTGGCCGTGGCGCCCGGCACCTGGCCGTTCCAGGCGACGTCGACGCGTTCGGCCCCGGTGACGCTGGTGTCGCTGGTCTCCACGGTGAGACTCAGCCCGTCGGGGGACTCCTTCGCCGGGCCGACGACCCGGCCGTCGACGGCGATCTCCGGCACGGCGTCGCGGACCGGCAGCGGCTCGTCGAGCCGCAGGGTCACCCGCGCGCCACCGTCGGGAAGCGTCTCGACGGTGAACTCTTCTGCATTCATCGATTGGTCGGTAGGTTCGGTGGCGGAGGCGGAGACGGGAACGATGCCGGCGGCGACGATGCAGCCAGTCAGCGCGGCGACCGACAGTGCGGCCGTCAGTCGGACTCGACCCCGAAAGGGCGCGGTACGGAGCATGCGTGACTCTCCTTCGTGCGCCGAGGGCTTCGGCGCACGCGGAAGTTACGAAGAACGTGTTCCAGCAGGTCGCCGACGCGAAAGCGGGCGGGTTACGAGCTGGCACGGAATGGTTTCCGAACATCGCACCGGTCATGGAAAACGAGAATTCCCGGCTGTTCGGATATCCGGTCGATCTTGGTAGATTCCGACCCCCGGAAGGGTCGTTTGGCACCAGGATCTCCCGGTCGGCACCCTATTCGGCGAGAACTCGGTGCCCTATTCGGCGAGGACGGCGAAGGCGCGGACCGGGAACGTGCCCATTCCCGCCACCATCGGCGGGGCGGCGGTGAACCGGAAGCCGGTCGGCGGCAGCGCGTCCAGGCCGGTCAGGTGCTCCACGATCGGGACGCCGGCCGCCAGCAGGCCGCTGTGCGCCGGCCGCTCGCCCCGGGCCGCCGGGCTCATGTCGTCGATGTTGATCGAGTCGATGCCGACGAGGGTCGCCCCGGCCTCGACCAGCCACGCCGCGCCGTCCCCGGTCAGGTACGGCGCGTCGGGGGCGGCGTACCGGTCGGTGCCGAAGTGCGCGGACCAGCCGGTGTGCAGCAGCACCGCCCGCCCCGCCACCTCGTGCGGGGCGAGCAGCGGACGATCCACGGCGCGGGTGCCGGCGGGCACCCGGACCACGATCCCCGGCAGGTCGGCGAGGCGGTCCAGCCCGACGCCGGTCAGATCGGCCCCGTCGGCCCACCGGTGCGCGGGCGTGTCCACGTACGTGCCGGTGTTGGCGATCATCTCGATCCGCCCGACCTGGAACTCCGTGCCCGGGGCGTAGTTCGCCCGGGACGCCTCCCGGGTCAGCCACTCGGTGACCCGGGGCGCCGGCCAGCCGGGCAGCGTGGTCATGCCATCGCTGATCACGTGGCTCAACTCGACCAGCCGCCGCCGTCCCGTCATGCCCCGGACTCGACCACGTGCCCGGGTCGCCGGTCAAGCGGGGATAGGCTGGGGTGCTGTCGACCCCCCGTCCCCGCCGGGCGCGGGGGCTCCGCCGTGTGCCGTCACCGTGCCACTGGGAAGTGATCAGATTGCTCACCGGACTCTTCGCCGCCGCCCTGGCCGACCCCGGGCTGGCCCGGGCGCGTGACCTGGCCCGTTCCGGTGCCGCGCAGGTCGACGGGCTGGACCTGACCGCCCCGGCGGCGCTGCGCCCGTTCGCCGTGGCCGCCGTAGCCGCCGACCCGGGGGCCGCCGACCGGGGGGCCGCCGCCGAGCCCGCCGGGGGCGCGGGGCGGCCCGTGCTGGCGGTGACCGCCACCAGCCGGGAGGCCGACGACCTGGCCTCGGCGCTGGGCAGCCTGCTGCCGCCCGAGCAGGTCGCCGTCTTCCCGTCCTGGGAGACGCTGCCGCACGAGCGGCTCTCGCCCCGCTCCGACACCGTCGGCCGCCGGCTGGCCGTGCTGCGCCGGCTCGCCCACCCCGACGCCGCCGACGCGCACGGGCGCACCGGGCCGCTGCGGGTGGTCGTCGCGCCGGTGCGGTCGCTGCTCCAGCCGCAGCTCAAGGGCCTCGGCGACCTGGAGCCGGTGCGGCTGGCCGCCGGCGACGAGGCCGACCTGGAGGAGGTCGCCCGCCGGCTCACCGACATGGCGTACGCCCGGGTCGACCTGGTCACCAAGCGCGGCGAGTTCGCGGTGCGCGGCGGCATCCTCGACGTCTTCCCGCCCACCGACGAGCACCCGTCCCGGGTCGAGTTCTGGGGCGACGAGGTGGAGGAGATCCGCACCTTCGCCGTGGCCGACCAGCGCACCATCGAGGCCGCCGGGCTGCTGTGGGCCCCGCCCTGCCGGGAGCTGCTGCTCACCCCGGCCGTGCGGCGGCGGGCCGCCGCCCTGGCGGCCGAGCACCCCGAGCTGGCCGAGATCCTCGACAAGCTGGCCGAGGGCATCCCCGTGGAGGGGATGGAGTCGCTGACCCCGGCGCTGCTCGGCGGCGAGAGCCTGGAACTGCTGCTCGACTGCATGCCTCCCGGCACCCACGTGCTGCTCTGCGACCCGGAGCGCATCCGCACCCGGGCGCACGACCTGGTGCGTACCTCCGAGGAGTTCCTCCAGGCGAGCTGGGCCGCGGCGGCCGTCGGGGGCCAGGCCCCGGTCGACCTCGGGGCCGCCGCCTTCAAGACCCTGGCCGACGTACGCGCGCACGCCCGAGCCCTGCGCCGGCCCTGGTGGACCCTCGCCCCGTTCGGGCTGGCCGACGCCGACGCGGCGGCCCCCGCCCGGCAGCCCTGGGAGGACGCGCCGGCCGAGGTCGACGTCACGCCCGACGACGCGATCGCGGTGACCCTGGCCGCCCAGCCGGCCCCGCTCTACCACGGCGAGACCGACCGGGTGGCCGAGGACCTCAAGCGTTGGGCCGGTGACGGCTGGTCCGTCGCGCTGGTCTTCGAGGGCCACGGCCCCGCCCAGCGGGCCGTCGAGGTGATCCGCGACGCCGGCCTCGGCGCCCGGTTCGTCGAGCAGGTGCCAGCCGCGCCCGCCCCCGGCGAGGTGCTGGTCACCTGCGGCGGCCTGACCGGCGGCTTCGTCGCCGAGGCGGCGAAGTTCGTGCTGCTCACCGGCAACGACGTCACCGGCGGCCGGGGCACCTCGACACGCGACATGCGCAAGATGCCGAGCCGGCGGCGCAACACCATCGACCCGCTGGAGCTGAAGGCCGGCGACCACGTGGTGCACGAGCAGCACGGCATCGGCCGGTACGTCGAGCTGGTGCAGCGCACCGTCAACGGCGCGTCCCGGGAATACCTGGTCATCGAGTACGCGGCGAGCAAGCGCGGCCAGCCCGGCGACCGGCTGTTCGTCCCCACCGACCAGCTCGACCAGCTCTCCCGGTACGTCGGCGGCGAGCAGCCCACCCTGCACAAGATGGGCGGCGCGGACTGGCAGAAGTCCAAGGCCCGAGCCCGCAAGGCGGTCAAGGAGATCGCCGCCCAGCTCATCCAGCTCTACGCCGCCCGCAAGGCGTCCAAGGGGCACGCGTTCGCCCCGGACTCCCCGTGGCAGCGGGAGCTGGAGGACGCGTTCCCCTGGCAGGAGACGCCGGACCAGCTGGCCGCCATCGAGGAGGTCAAGCGGGACATGGAGCAGACCGTCCCGATGGACCGGCTGATCTGCGGCGACGTCGGGTACGGCAAGACCGAGATCGCGGTGCGGGCGGCGTTCAAGGCGGTGCAGGACGGCAAGCAGGTGGCCGTGCTGGTGCCCACCACCCTGCTCGTGCAGCAGCACTACAACACGTTCGCCGAGCGGATGAGTCAGTTCCCCGTGCAGATCCGGCAGCTCTCCCGCTTCCAGACCCCGAAGGAGTCCGAGCGGACGCTGGAGATGGTCGGCGACGGCACCGTCGACATCGTCATCGGCACCCACCGGCTGCTCCAGACGGCGACCCGGTTCAAGTCCCTCGGCCTGGTCATCGTCGACGAGGAGCAGCGCTTCGGCGTCGAGCACAAGGAGCACCTCAAGACGCTGCGCGCCTCCGTGGACGTGCTGAGCATGTCGGCCACCCCGATCCCGCGCACCCTGGAGATGGCGATCACCGGCATCCGGGAGATGTCGACGATCGCCACCCCGCCGGAGGAGCGGCACCCGGTGCTCACCTTCGTCGGCGCGCACGACGAGCGGCAGGTGGCCGCGTCCATCCACCGCGAGCTGCTCCGCGACGGGCAGGTGTTCTACCTGCACAACCGGGTCGAGTCGATCGAGAAGGCGGCGCGGAAGATCCGGGAGCTGGTGCCGGAGGCCCGGGTCGCGGTGGCGCACGGCCAGATGGGCGAGGAGGCCCTGGAGAAGGTCATGGTCGGCTTCTGGGAGAAGGAGTTCGACGTCCTGGTCTGCACCACGATCGTGGAGTCGGGCATCGACATCCCCAACGCCAACACGCTGATCGTGGAGCGGGCCGACCTGCTCGGCCTGGCCCAGCTGCACCAGATCCGGGGCCGGGTGGGCCGGGGCCGCGAGCGGGCGTACGCGTACTTCCTCTATCCGCCGGAGAAGCCGCTCACCGAGCACGCCCACGAGCGGCTGGCCACCATCGCCCAGCACACCGAGCTGGGCGCGGGCATGTACGTGGCGATGAAGGACCTGGAGATCCGGGGCGCGGGCAACCTGCTCGGCGGCGAGCAGTCCGGCCACATCGAGGGCGTCGGCTTCGACCTGTACGTCCGGATGGTCGGCGAGGCGGTGCAGGCGTTCAAGGGCGAGCGCCCCGAGGAGGAGACCGACGTCAAGATCGACCTCCCGGTGGACGCGCACCTGCCGCACGACTACGTCGGCGTGGAGCGGCTGCGCCTGGAGATGTACCGCAAGCTCGCCGAGGCCCGCGACGCCGACCGGCTGCGCGAGGTCGTCGCCGAGATGACGGACCGCTACGGCGAGCCGCCCGCCCCGGTGCAGAACCTGGTGGCGGTCGCCCGGTTCCGGCTGCTGGCCCGCCGCTACGGCCTCACCGACGTGAGCATGCAGGGCAAGCACCTCCGGTTCGGCCCGCTGCCGCTGCCCGACTCCAAGCAGCTGCGGCTCAAGCGCTACCACCCCGACTCGGTCTACAAGTCGGCGCTCGACCAGGTCAGCGTGCCCCGGCCGAGCACCCGTCGGATCGGCGGCGAGCCGCTGCGCGACCAGGCGCTGCTGGACTGGTGCGCCCAGCTGTTGAAGGACGTGCTGGGCGACCCGGCCCCGGTGGCCCAGCCGGCCGGGGCGGGCGCCCGGTGAGCGGGGGCGGGGGCAGGGCCGGGTGGCGGGGCCGGGGCGGCACTGCGTGGTGGGCGGCGTCACGGCCGGTGGGGGCGCATGAGAGAGTGACGGTCATGCGTGCTCGCCGTCTCATCGCCGCCGCCAGTGTCGCGGCCCTCGGTGTCCTCTCCCTCGCCGCGTGCGGGAAGGCCGCGCCGGACGTCGCCGCGTACGTCGGCGACGCGAAGTACTCCGTCGACCGGGTGGACGACATCTACGACGAAGCCCAGGCCAAGTACGCCGACGCGATCCGGGCGCAGGCCGGGCAGGGCGGGGCCACCCCGTCGCCGGAGCAGCTGCGCTCCACGGTCACCCGGCAGGACGTGCTCAACCTGCTGGTCAGCATCGAGCTGGGCAAGCGGGTGGTGGCCGAGCAGGGCGTCACGGTGGCCGACGAGGTCAAGCCGGAGCAGCTGGAGCAGCAGCTCCAGATGCCGGCCTCCACCGAGTACGTCCAGCTCTGGGGCGAGTGGGTGGACATCTCCGGCGCGCTCGGCGCGAAGCTGCCCACGGCCGAGGTGAGCGACGAGGCGGTCATGGCCGTCTACCAGGCCATCGCCAAGACCGGGGCGATCCAGCCCGGCCTGACCGTGGCGCAGGTCCGGCAGGCGTTCGGGGAGAGCGGCGGCCCCGGCAGCCAGGGCGGCTTCGTGCGGGCAGCCACCGCGCTCAGCAACGCCCTCCAGCAGGAGGCCGAGAAGGCCGGCGCGTCGATCAACCCCCGGTTCCGGCCGGTCGGCGTCCCGTCGGTGGTCAGCACCGGCCAGTCGCTGGTCTTCTACTCGCTGCCGTACATCAACCAGAACGGCCCGGTGACCGACATCTCCACCCCGCAGGCCCCGGCGGAGTCGAGCGCCCCGGTCGCGCCCGGGGCATGACCGCCCGGATCGTCCTGCTGGTCACCTCGCCCCGGCTCCCGGTCGGGCTGCTGACGGCGGCGGCCTGGGACGTCGTACGCGGCAACCCGGTGCTGGCCGGCGCGGAGAGCGAGCTGACGGCGGCCGTGCGCGCGGCGGGCGCCGAGGTGACCGTGTCCGACGGCCCGGCGGTGCCGGCGCTGCTGCACGCGGCGGCGGCGCACGGCGCGGCGGTCTGGCTGGCCGGGCCCGCCGGCGACGAGTCGCTGGCCCGGGAGCTGGGCCTGCGGCTGGCCCGCGAGCCGGGCCTGGCCGAGCTGGAGCTGATGTACGGCTCGTGGGACCCGCCGGGCGCCCGGCTGCTCGACGCGGTCGAGGTGATGGACCGGCTGGCCTCGCCGGGCGGCGACCCGTGGAAGCGGGCGCAGACGCACCGCAGCCTCGCCGGCTACCTGATCGAGGAGTGCTACGAGGCGTACGACGCGATCGGCGCGGACGACACCGACGCGCTGCGCGAGGAGCTGGGCGACGTGCTGCTCCAGGTGCTGCTGCACGCGCGGATGGCCGAGGAGCTGCCCGACGGCGCGCGGTGGACCGTCGACGACGTGGCCGGCGGCCTGGTGGACAAGATGATCCGGCGCAACCCGCACGTCTTCGCCGACGACCGGGCCACGACGCTCGACGAGATCACCGCCAACTGGGAGCGGATCAAGCGGGCGGAGAAGTCCCGCGACTCCGTGCTCGACGGGATCGCGCCGAGCCTGCCCGCCCTCGCCCTGGCCGCCAAGATCCTCGACCGCGCCGGGCGCGCCGGCCTGACGGTCCCGCTGCCGGCCGCCGCCGCGGAGGCGGGGGTCGACGCGGAGGCGCGGCTCGGCGCGGAGCTGCTGGCCGCGGTGGCGGCGGCCCGGGCCGCCGACCTGGACCCGGAGGCGGCGCTGCGCCGCACCACCCTGGCGTACGCCGACGCGATCCGCGCCGCCGAGCGCACCACCCCCCGCCCCTGACCCGCCGCCGTCCCGTCCGGGCGGCCCGCTTCGCGGACCCGTCCGGCTGGCCCGGCCCGCGCGCGAATCTTGGTACGAAAGTGCCCCCAGCGGGGCCGTTTCGTACCAAGATCTCGGCGGGGAGCGGGTGTCGGGGGTGGTCGGTAGGGTTCGGGCCATGGAAGCGTTCGTGCCGCTCGCCGAGCGGATCGTCGAGGCGTTGCTGGAGAGCCGACCCGGGTTGGCCACCTCCGCCGGGGACCACCGCTACGACGACCGCCTGCCCGACCTCTCCGCCGAGGCGGTCGCCGCCGACCAGGCGATGCTGAGGGACGCGGCAGACGTGCTCTCCGAGATCGACCCCGACTCCCTCGACACCGACGAGAGCGTCGACCACGCGCTGCTCACCGCCCTGGTCGACCGGGAGCTGTTCGAGTCCGACGAGATCCGCAGCCACGAGTGGGACCCGCTGCGGCACAACCCGGCTCCGCTGCTGCACGCCCTGCTCGCCCGGCCGTTCGCCCCGGCCGACGTGCGGCTGACCAGCCTGGCGGGGCGGCTCGCCGCCGTACCGGACGCGCTGGCGACCGCGCGCGCGACGCTGCGGGACGTGCCCCGGGTGCACGCCGAGACGGCGGTGGGGCAGTTCACCGGCGCGGCGGCGCTGGTCCGCGACGAGGTGCCCCGGCTGCTCGCCGAGGAGCCGGGGCTGCACGACCGGGTGGAGCCCGCCGCCACGGCCGCGATCGCCGCGCTGGACGAGTTCGTGGCGTGGCTGCGCGCCGGGCTGGCCGCGGACGCCGGCCCGGGGCGGGACCCGAGGCTGGGTCGGCGGCGCTGGGAGGCCCGGCTGTGGCACACCCTCGACACCGAGCTGGGCGCCGCCGAGGTGCAGCGTCGCGCCTGGGCCAACCTCGACCGGGTCACCGCCGAGCTGCGCGAGGCGGCCGTCGAGCTGGTCGGCGGCCCGGCCGACGACGAGACCGTGCGCCGGGCGCTCGACCTGCTGGCCGCCGAGCACCCCGACGACCAGACGATCGTCGACCTCGCCTCGGTCACCCTCGACGAGGCGACGGACTTCGTCCGGGCGCACGACCTGGTGACGCTGGTCGACGACCCGTGTGTGATCCAGGAGATGCCGGAGTTCGCCCGGGGCGTGGCGGTGGCCTACTGCGACTCGCCCGGCCCGCTGGAGATCGCGCCAGTGCCGACGTTCTACTACATCGCGCCGACCCCGGCCGACTGGTCGGCGGCCCGGGTCGAGTCGTTCTACCGGGAATACAACGACCACATGATCCGCAACCTGACGGTGCACGAGGCGATGCCGGGCCACTTCCTCCAGCTCGCCCACGCCCGCCGGCACGTCGGCCCCACCCGGGTCCGGGCGCTGGCCAGGTCCGGCCCGTTCGTCGAGGGCTGGGCGGTCTACACCGAGGAGCTGATGGCCGGCCTCGGCTACGGCGGGCTGCCGGTGCGGCTGCAGCAGCTCAAGATGCAGCTGCGGATGACCATCAACGCCCTGCTCGACCAGCTCGTGCACTGCGACGACCTGTCCGAGGCCGAGGCGATGGCGCTGATGACGGGCCGGGGCTTCCAGGAGGAGGGCGAGGCGGCCGGCAAGTGGCGGCGGGCGCTGCTCACCTCGACGCAGCTCTCCACCTACTTCGTGGGCTACAGCGAGGTCGCGGAGATCGCCGCCCTGCGCCCGGCCGACGTGTCGGTGCGCGAGTGGCACGACGCGATGCTCGCCCACGACTGCCCGCCCCCACGCCACCTCCGCACTTTGCTGGGCGCGTAAGGAAGGGCCCCCTGTTAACGCATTCTGTCGTACAGGGGACCCCTCCTAACAGCCCGCGCCCCGTCAGCGGATGGTGAAGCGACCGGCCCGCCGGTGGGTGCGCCGCCGTCGGGTCGCCTCCGGCGAACGGCGCGGGCCGGGCGGCGCGGGCAGTCCGGGCGGCGTGGGCAGTCCGGGCGGTCCGGCAGGGCCGGGGGCCCGGCCGGGCGGGCGGAGCAGGTCCGAGGAGGCGAACAGGGTCCGCTTCGCCAGCTCCACCAGCCCCAGATAGGCCACGGTCAGCGCCGCCACCACCGGCACGAACAGCGGCGGCAGCGGGCCGAACCCGAGCGGCCCGGCGACCGGCAGGTACGGGATGAGCCAGGCGACCGCCACGGCGGCCAGCGCGGCGACCAGCAGCGGTCGGCTGGGCCGGCTGCGCCAGAACGGGCTGGCCCGGGTGCGGATGGCGAAGACGACGAGGGTCTGGGTGGCCAGCGACTCGACGAACCAGCCGGTGCGGAACTCCGTCGGTCCGGCGTGCAGCACCCCGAGCAGCAGCGCGAACGCGAGGAAGTCGAACAGCGAGCTGAGCGGCCCGAAGGTCAGCATGAACCGGCGGATCTCCCGCAGGTCCCAGTGGGCGGGGCGGGCGAGCTGGTCGGCGTCCACCCGGTCGGTGGGGATGGCGATCTGGCTCAGGTCGTAGATCAGGTTGTTGAGCAGGATCTGCCCGGGCAGCATCGGCAGGAACGGCAGGAACGCCGACGCCCCGGCCGCGCTGAACATGTTGCCGAAGTTGCTCGACGTGCCCATCAGCACGTACTTGATGGTGTTGGCGAAGATCCGCCGGCCCTCGGTGACGCCGTCGGCGAGCACGTCGAGGTCCTTGTCGAGCAGCAGCACGTCGGCGGCGTCCCGGGCCACGTCGGTGCCGGTGTCGACGGAGATGCCGACGTCGGCGGCGTGCAGGGCGAGCGCGTCGTTGACGCCGTCGCCGAGGAACGCCACGTCCCGGCCGGCGGTGCGCTGGGCCCGCACCAGCCGGGCCTTGTCCTCGGGCGAGACCCGGGCGAACACGCTGGCCCGTTCGATCGCCGCCGGCAGCGCCGCGTCGTCCAGCCGGGCCAGGTCCGCCCCGGTGAGCACCCCGGTCACGGGCAGCCCGAGCTGCTCGCAGACCCGTACCGCGACGGCCGGATGGTCGCCGGTGATCACCTTGACGGTGACGCCGAGGGCGGCGAGCCGGCGTACCGCGCCCGCCGCGTCGGCCTTCGGCGGGTCGCGCAGCACCAGCAGGCCGGCGAGGCGCAGGTCCCGCTCGTCGGCCGGGTCGAGCCCGGCCAGGTCCGGGGCGGGCCGGCTGGCCACCGCGACCACCCGGCCGCCGTCGGCCAGTCGCGCGTCGAGGGCGTCCCGCGCCTGCTGCGGTACGTCCACACAGAGCGCCAGCAGCTCCTCGGCCGCGCCCTTGGTGACGAGGAGCCGCCCGTGCGGCCCGTCGACAAGGACGCTGACCCGGCGGCGCTGGTGGTCGAAGGGGAGCACCGCCACCCGCCGGTACGCGTCGACCGGCTGGGCGGCGGCGGCCGGGGCCTGCCAGAGCGCCCGGTCCAGCGGGTTGCCGTCCGCGCCGTCCGGCCCGGCCTCGTTGGCCAGCAGCCCGGCGAGCAGCGGCCCGGGGCCGGCGGCGTCGAGCGGGCCGGCGGCGTCGAGCGGGTGGGTGGCGTCGCCCGGGTCGGCCGCGTCCGGCGGGCCGGCGGCCCCGGGCGGTGCCGGGGCGCCGACCGGCTGGCCGTCCGGGCCGAGCGCCTCGGCGAGGGTGAGCCGCCCGTCGGTCAGCGTGCCGGTCTTGTCGGTGAACAGCACCTCGACGTTGCCCAGGTCCTCCACGCAGACCAGGCGCTTGACCAGCACCCGCCGAGCGGCCAGCGCGCGGGTGCCGGCGGCCAGGCTGGCGGTGACGATCGCGGGCAGCAGTTGCGGGGTGATGCCGACGGCGATGGCCAGGCTGAACAGCACGGCGTCGATGACCGGCCGGTGCAGCACCAGGTTGATCACGAAGATCAGCGCGGTGAGCACGCCCGCCACCCGGGCCAGCAGCAGCGAGAACCGGCGCAGCCCCTGCTGGAACTCGGTCTCGCCGTGCCGGGTGCCCAGCCCGACGGCGATCCGGCCGAACGCGGTGTGCCCGGCGGTGGCGACGACCAGGCCGACGCCCGAGCCGGCCCGCACCACGGTGCCCATCAGCGCGCAGGAGGCGAGATCGTCGGGCGGCGTGCCGGCGGGCACCGGCGCGGTGTCCTTGACGGCGGCGGTGGACTCGCCGGTGAGCGCCGACTCGTCGCACTCCAGCCGGTGGGCCTCGATCAGCCGCAGGTCGGCCGGGACGACCTGGCCCAGCCCGATCCGCACCACGTCGCCGGGGACCAGGTCGACGACGTCCACCGTCTCCACCCGGCCGGCGCGCACCACCGACGCGACGTGCCGGACCCGGTCGTGCAGGGCCGCCCCGGCCCGCTCCGCGCGGTACTCGTTGGCGAAGCCGAGGCCGACGCTGACCGCGAGGATCACCCCGATCACCACGGCGTCGGTGCGCTCACCGACGAAGAACGAGACCGTCGCGGCGGCCAGCAGCAGGCCGAGCAGCGCCGAGCGGAACTGGCGGGCCAGCACGGCGAGCGCGGACACCCGGTGGGTGCGTACCGCGTTCGGGCCGACCCGTTCGCGCCGTCGGCGTGCCTCGTCGGGGGTCAGGCCCTGCGGGTCGCCGCCGAGGGCGGCGAGGGTGTCGGCGACGGTCAGCGCCGCCGCGTCGGTCGCCGCGAGCCACCCCTCGTCCCGTGCCGCTCCGGTCGCGCGCACCGCCACCGCCCCCACCTCGTCCTCCCGCCATTGCACACCGTGGGCGGGCCGCCCGGGTCAGCATCCGTCGGGACGGGCCGGCGCGGTCAGGGCCGGACGGCCCCCGGCGCCGGGGCGGTCAGCCCGCGAGGCGGGCGGCGACGTGGTCGACGAGCCAGCGGGAGATGGAGTACGCGGGCGGCAGCTCCGCCGGCAGCCGGTCGAGCGGGAACCAGCGGGCCTCGGTCAGCTCCCGGCCGTCGACGACCGGCTCGGCGGTGGTGTCGGCGGCAGTCGCGGTGAACCCGGCCAGCAGCACGCCCGGCCCGGACAGCGCCCACGGCTGGCTGCCGAAGTAGGTGAGCCGCCCGAGGCCCAGCCCCACCTCCTCGCCGACCTCCCGGCGCGCGGCGTCCTCCAGCGACTCGCCGGCCTCCACGAACCCGGCGACCAGCGCCCACAGCGCCGTCGGCCCGGACGCGTGCCGGACCAGCAGCAGCTCGTCGGGGCCGCCGGTCGGCCCGGGGCGGGTGATGGCGACCAGGACGGCGGCGGAGAGCCGGATCGGCACGTACAGGTCGCAGCCGGGGCAGCGGCGGGACTGCTCGCCCGGCACGTCGGCCAGCTCGGCCCGGCACGCCCCGCACCAGCGGTGGGTGCGGCGGAAGGTGAGCACGGCAAGCGCCCGGCCGGCCAGGTCGGCCAGCGGGGCGGGCAGCGCGGCGGCGAGCGACCGCCAGCTGCGCCACCTGCCCTCCGGCGGCTGGTCGTCGGTGGCGTCCGCGCCCCAGGCGGGCACGCCGTCGAGCGTGCCGAGGGGCACCCAGTCGGTGCCGGCGGGCAGCTCGCCGACGCGCGGGAAGCGGCCGTCGGGGCCGGTCAGCAGCTTCCGCCCAGCGAGCACCAGGGCGAGGTCACCGGGCTGTGGCGGGCCGTCGTGCGGTGCCCCCGCCACGAACGCGCCCGCGGGGTGTTCCGTCACGAGCCGGTGCGGCGGTCCACGACGCCCGCACCGGCCGGCAGCTCGAAGCTCGCCCCGTCGACCGTGTCGGTGTAGCGGTCGAGCGCCAGTTCCATCGGGGTGCCGTCCACCTCGCCGGTGAAGCTGCCGAGCACGCCCTCGGTGGTCATGCAGGCGGTGAAGTCGCCGGCCGAGCGCTTGACCTGCACGCAGGCGGCGTGGTGCCCGGCGAGGGTGGTGTCGGTCTCCTTGATGACGGCCTGCGGGTCGAGCGCGGCCTCGGTGAGCAGCCCGACCACCACCGGCGGGGTGACCAGGCCCCGCCGCTTGGCCTCGGTGAACAGCTCGACCGACGGCCGGGCGTTCGGCGGGGGCGGGGCGAGCAGCGTGCAGACGGCCTTCCCCGTGCCGGTCTCGCAGCGGGCGGTGGCGTCGACGGTGACGGTCAACTTCCCGCCCGGCCAGGTGTACGCCGACCGGGCCGGGTCCTGCGCCTGGGCGATGGTGGCGGTCCGGCCGCCGGGGAGCTGGTACTCGGCCGAGTAGGTGAGTTCGAGCGCCCGGTCCAGCCGGGCGGCGAAGTCGTTGACCAGGTCCGACCGCCCGACCGCCTGACCGGCGTCGTCGAGGGCCTGACAGCCGGTGACCGAGAGTGACGCGATGGCCGACAGAGCGAGCGCGCGGAACGTGGTCGAGGCGGCGGGCATGGCCACCAGCCTTGTCGATCGGGTCCACGTCGCGCAAACCCGTTGCCGGTTGAGGGCCGAGAATCCGGGAATGTCCGACCCGCACCCTCCCGCCGGAAGCGCCGGGCGACGCGCCGCGCCGCGCTGTCGCCCGATACGCTGCGTTCAACACCTGCCTCAGCCGCACCGTCGCGGCCCATACCGGACCGGAACCACACAAACGAGGAGCGACTCAGTGGCAACCATCGAGGGAATCGTCGCCCGGGAGATTCTCGACTCGCGGGGCAACCCCACGGTCGAGGTCGAGGTCGGGCTCGACGACGGCACGATCGCCCGCGCCGCGGTGCCGTCCGGCGCCTCCACCGGCGCGTTCGAGGCGGTCGAGCTGCGCGACGGTGACAAGGACCGCTACCTGGGCAAGGGTGTCGAGAAGGCCGTCGCCAACATCGAGGACAAGATCGTCGACCAGCTCATCGGCTACGAGGCCAGCGAGCAGCGGCTGATCGACCAGAAGATGATCGACATCGACGGCTCGGACAACAAGGGCGAGCTGGGCGCGAACGCCATCCTCGGCGTGTCCCTGGCCGTGGCCAAGGCCGCCGCCGGCAGCGCCGAGCTGAGCCTGTTCCGCTACCTGGGCGGCCCCAACGCGCACCTGCTCCCGGTGCCGATGATGAACATCCTCAACGGTGGGGCGCACGCCGACTCCAACGTCGACGTCCAGGAGTTCATGATCGCGCCGATCGGCGCGCCCACCTTCCGCGACGCGCTGCGCTCCGGCGCGGAGGTCTACCACGCGCTCAAGTCGGTGCTGAAGAAGAAGGGCCTCTCCACCGGCCTCGGCGACGAGGGCGGCTTCGCCCCCAACCTGCCCACCAACGCCGCCGCGCTGGACCTGATCGCCGAGGCGGTCGAGAAGGCCGGCTACCGGCTCGGCACCGACATCGTCTTCGCCCTGGACGTGGCCGCCACCGAGTTCTTCGACAACGGCACCTACACGTTCGAGGGCGCGGCGAAGTCCGCCGAGGAGATGAGCAACTACTACACCAAGCTCGCGGGCGACTACCCGATCGTGTCCATCGAGGACCCGCTGGCCGAGGACGACTGGAGCGGCTGGGCCACCCTGACCGCGGCGATCGGCGACCGGGTCCAGATCGTCGGCGACGACCTGTTCGTCACCAACCCGCAGCGCATCGCCCGGGGCATCGCCGAGAAGGCCGCGAACGCCGTGCTGGTGAAGGTCAACCAGATCGGCTCGCTGACCGAGACCCTCGACGCGGTCGAGCTGGCCCACCGGGCCGGCTTCCGGTGCATGATGAGCCACCGCTCCGGTGAGACCGAGGACACCACCATCGCCGACCTGGCGGTGGCCACCGGCTGCGGCCAGATCAAGACCGGCGCCCCGGCCCGCTCGGACCGGGTGGCCAAGTACAACCAGCTCCTGCGCATCGAGGAGGAGCTGGCCGACGCGGCGCGGTACGCCGGTGCGGGCGCGTTCCCGCGTTACCGTTCGGCCTGAGACACCCAGTGGGCCTCGGGGGAGGGGTGTGACGATGCAGCAGCGCCGCACACCGGGTGGTCAGCGTCCCGTCCGCCGGCCGGGTCAGTCCGGCCGGCCGGGCGGGGCCCGCGCCCGGGCGTCGGTCCGCGACGGCGTCCGCGTGGAGGCACGCGCCGCCGGCCGGTCACCCGGCTCGGCACGCGCCACCGAGTCGGTACGCTCCGCGAACCGTCCCGCCGCCGCGCGGCGCACCGCCGCCGGTGGCACGGTCAAGCGGCTCTCCGCACCCCACCCCCGACGCTTCACCGGCCGGGCCACCGTGCTGTTCGCGGTGCTCATCGCGCTCGCCCTCGCGTACACCTATCCGGTCCGGGTCTATCTGGACCAGCAGGCGGACATCGAGCGGATGGAGGCGGCCCAGGCCGCCCAGCGGCAGCTCATCGCCGAGCGCGCCGCCGAGGCGGCCAAGTGGCGCGACGACGAGTACATCCGCATCCAGGCCCGGGAGCGGTTCTACATGGTCTACCCGGGCGAGGTCCCGGTGATCGTGCTCAACGACCCGGCGGGCGCGGCCCGGGACGCGGGCGGCGGGAAGGCCCCCGCCCGGCCGGAGACCCCCGATCCCTGGTACGACACCCTGTGGTCGAGCGTGCGGGCCGCGAACGCCGACCGCCCCGGCCAGTGAGCGCGCCACTTCCCGCACGCAGACGTTCCCGCACGCAGACGTTCCCGCGCACCGACGAAAGATGGGCACCGTGACTGTCGTACCCCCGCCCGACCCGGCGGCGGACTCCGTACCCCCGCCGAAGCGGGAGCCGGCCACCGAGGCCGACCTGGCGGCGGTGGCCGCCCAGCTCGGGCGCACGCCGCGCGGCACCCGGGCGGTGGCCCACCGCTGCCCCTGCGGCCTGCCCGACGTGGTGGAGACGACCCCGCGCCTGGCCGACGGCACGCCCTTCCCGACGTTGTTCTACCTGACCTGCCCCCGGGCGACGGCCGCGTGCAGCCGGCTGGAGTCGGCCGGGGTGATGAAGGAGATGGCCGAGCGGCTGGCCGCCGACCCGGAGCTGGCCGCCCGCTACCGGGCGGCGCACGAGGACTACCTGGCCCGCCGCGAGGCGATCGGGCACGTGCCGGAGATCGACGGCGTGTCGGCCGGCGGCATGCCCGGCCGGGTCAAGTGCCTGCACGTGCACCTCGGTCACGCGCTCGGCGCGGGCCCGGGGGTCAACCCGTTCGGCGACGAGACCCTCGCGCTGGTGGAGAAGTGGTGGGCGGCCGGGCCGTGCGTGGACGTCCCGGCGGCGGGGTGAGATGACCACCGACACGGTTCTCGTCCGCCGCGCCCGCACCTCCGACGTGCGCGGCATCCGGCGGCTCGTCGACACCTACACCGACGACCGGCGGCTGCTCAGCAAGGCCACGGTCACCCTCTACGAGGACGTGCAGGAGTTCCGGGTCGCGGCCGACGCCGACACCGTCGTCGGCTGCGGCGCGCTGCACGTGATGTGGGAGGACCTCGCCGAGATCCGCACCGTGGCCGTCGACCCGGCGTACCGGGGGCGGCGGATCGGGCACCGCATCGTCGGCGAGCTGATCGACGCGGCCCGGGAGATCGGGGTGGCCCGCATCTTCGTGCTGACCTTCGAGACCCGGTTCTTCGCCTCGTTCGGCTTCCGCGAGATCGACGGCGCGCCGGTGCCGCAGCCGGTGTACGAGCAACTCCTGCGCTCGTACGACGAGGGTGTCGCCGAGTTCCTGGACCTGGAACGGGTCAAGCCCAACACCCTCGGCAACACCCGCATGCTGCTGCGCCTCTGATCTCTTGATCACGTGGGGCACGCTGGCGGGATGGGGATCGTCCGTCGCGTGTGCGCGGTGCTGCTGACCGCCGCCGCCCTCCTCGGGGTCGCCCGCCTCGTCGTCCCGGCCACCGCCGGCCCGGACGGCGAGCCGCCCGGGGTGGCCCGGCAGCTCGCCTTCCTGCGCGCCGCCCTCGACGACGGCGCGGGCGAGGACGCCCAGGCGCTGTTCCCGGAGGGCTGGTTCTTCGCCCACGCCCTGTACGGGCTGGCCCGCGTCGAGCTGGGCCTGCGCAAGCCGGCGGGGCGGCGGGCCGGCGAGCTGCGGGAGGCCCGCTGGGCGCTGGCCCGGCTGGAGTCGCCCGCCGGCACCGCCCCGTTCGATCCCGGCCTCACCCCCGCGTACGGGATCTTCTGGCAGGGCTGGACGAACTGGCTGCGCGGCGGCATCCTCGCCCTGCAACCGGTCGACCGGCGGGACCCGGCGGAGGTGGCCCGGTTCGTCGAGGCGTCCGCCGCGATCGGGGCGGCGTTCGACGCGTCCGGCACGCCGTACCTGGCCGCGTACCCGGGGCAGGCGTGGCCGGTCGACTCGACCGTGGCGGTGGCCTCGCTGCGGCTGCACGACGCGCTGCTGCCCTCCGGCGCGCTGCCGCCCGATCCGTTGCGGCCCGGCGCGCCGTCCACCGAGGTCCCGCCCGGCGCCCCGCCGCCGCGGTTCGCCGGCACGGTGGCCCGCTGGCTGGACGGCGTGCGGCAGCGCCTCGACCCGCGCACCGGGCTGCTGCCGCACCGGGTCGACCCGGTGACCGGGGTGCCGGCCGAGGTGGCCCGCGCCACCTCCCAGAGCGTCATCCAACGGTTCCTGGTGGACGTCGACCCGGCGTTCGCCCGCGCGCAGTACCTGGCCTTCCGGGACCGGTTCGTGGCGTCCCCGCTGGGGCTCGGCCCGGCCGTGCGCGAATACCCGGACGGCCTGGCCGGGCCGGCCGACGTGGACTCCGGGCCGCTGGTGCTCGGGGTGAGCCTGTCGGCGGCCGTGGTCACCCTCGGCGCGGCCCAGTCCCAGGGCGACGCGGCGCTGGCCGGCGCGCTGGCCAACTACGGCGACCTCGTCGGCCTGCCCGTCGACACCCCGACCACCCGCCGGTACGCGTTCGGCGTCCTGCCGGTCGGCGACGCGTTCCTCGCCTGGTCGAAGACCGCCCGCCCCTGGGTGGCCGACCAACCGGACCCGCCCCCGGCCACCGTGCGCTGGTGGTGGCGGCTGCCCCTGCTGGCGGCGCTGCTGCTGGTCGGCGCGCTCGGCTGGCTGCCCGAGCTGTTCCGCCGCTCCCGCCACGGCTCTCTGCCGGGGCGGCCCGCCGGTGACCCCCGTCGTCCCGTCGCTGCGGGCGCGGCGGGGCCGCTGCCGTAGGGTTGCTGCCGTGACGACGCGTGTGGCCGCCATCGACTGCGGGACGAACTCGATCCGACTGCTGGTCGCCGACCTGCCCGACCCGTCCGCCGGGCCGGACGCGCCGCTGGTCGACCTGAGCCGCCGGATGGAGATCGTCCGCCTCGGCCAGGGCGTCGACAAGACGGGTCGGCTCGCCCCCGAGGCGATCGAGCGGACCCGGGTGGCCCTGGCCTCGTACGCCGCCGAGATCGACACGCTCGGCGTCGACCGGGTGCGGATGTGCGCCACCTCGGCGTCCCGCGACGCCTCCAACGCCGGGGACTTCCGGGCGATGGTGGAGCGCACCCTCGGCGTCGCGCCCGAGGTGGTCACCGGCGACGAGGAGGCCCGGCTCTCCTTCACCGGCGCGGTGCGCGGCCTGCCCGCCGACGCCCTGGAGCCGTACCTGGTCATCGACATCGGCGGCGGGTCCACCGAGTTCGTGGTCGGCACCCGGGCCGGCGGCGTCGAGGCCGCGATCTCGATGGACATCGGCTGCGTCCGGATGACCGAGCGGCACCTGCTCGGCGACCCGCCCGGCCTCGACCAGATCGCCGCCGCGCAGGCCGACATCACCGTCGCGGTGGACCGCGCGCTGGAGGCCGTGCCGGGCCGGCAGGCCGCCACCCTGGTCGGGCTCGCCGGGTCGGTCACCACCGTCGTGGCCATCGCCGAGGGCCTCACGGAGTACGAGCCGGAGCGCATCCACCACGCCCGGGTGTCGTACGGCGCGGTGGCGGAGGTGACCGCCGACCTGCTGGCGAAGACCCGCGAGCAGCGGCTGGCGATCCCGGTGATGCACCCGGGCCGGGCCGACGTGATCGGCGCGGGGGCCCTGGTGCTGCGCACGATCATGGAGCGGGCGGGCATGTCGACGGTGGTGGCGAGCGAGCACGACATCCTCGACGGCATCTGCTACAGCATTCTGTAGCAAGTCGGCCCCGGGCAGCGTTGGCGCGCTGACCCCGGGGCCTAGCCGGAGGGACGCTCCGACATGTCGCGCAACTCTACAGGTCTAACCCCTGCCGCCGTCCTCGCGGCGAAGGCTCTCGCCCCGTTCCACCCGCGTAACCGTGCCCAGGTCGCCGCCCTGCTCTCGACGTGGCGTCACCGGGACACTCTCAGCGCCGCCGACGTGCGGGCCGTGGTCGCGACCTTCCGGGCCCGTGGTGGTGCCCGATGAGTCAGGCCGTAAAGGAAGCCCTCAAGGCGTCCAAGGATCTCCCCAAGACTGAGCGCCTGGTCGTGGTGGTGATCGCTGCCCACGCCAACCGGGAGGGTGCGGCGTGGCCGTCCGTCGCCACGATCGCAGAGCACATCGGCTGCTCTGAGCGGACCGTCCAGCGGGCCCTAGCGAAGTTGGTTCAGCTTGGCCGCCTGGTCGTGTCGAAGGTTGCGGGGATCGCTACCCGGGTCTACCGCCTGGTGACGGGGCAGCCGACGGTGCCGGGGGGTGACAGTGAGCGCCAGGGGGTGACGAACGGGGCCCCGGCGGGTGACACGCCTAACGTGTCGCCCGAAGTTGAGAAGTCCAATGAGAAGAACAACCGCGCTGCCGCGCGGGACTGGCGTCGATTCCTCCCCAGAACCAGAACCCCCAACCCCAACCTCAACCCGCAGCGATCCCCGTACCCGTACCCGGAGCGGCGTGGGGCCGCTCTCCCGGTCGCTGACAAGGTTGACCAGTGCCCGAGCCACCGGGGCAGCCCCCGGAACAACTGCGGGCCCTGCCGCTCTGAGGCTTTGGCCGGTGGTCGATGAATGCGCGTCGTGTCGCCTCGCTGGTCGGGGCCGTTGCCGTCACCGTGGTTGCTGCCATCGGCTCTTACGACCATCAGCGAGAGTTGGCCCTGATGGCTGGTCAAACCCCGCTGTTAGCGGCCCTGCTGCCGCTGTCCGTTGACGGCCTGGTCCTCGTTGGCACCGTGGCGCTAGGGGATGGTCGGCGCTCCCGGTGGTCCGCCTGGTTGGCGTTCCTGGTTGGTGTAGCCGCTTCCCTCGCCGCCAACGTGACCGTTGCCGCCCCGGACGTTGTGTCCCGCCTGGTGTCGGCGTGGCCGGCGGTTGCGCTACTGCTCACGGTGGAAGTGCTCGCCCGGTCCGGCCGTCCCAGAACGGCCGTCGAAGTTCCGGCGGAAGTTGCCGAATCCCTTATACAGCAACAGGAAACGTCCCAGGAAGGCCCGGAGATCGCCGGCCCTCACGACGGGCCGGAGGTGACCCCTGAGGGCCCCAACGTGCCGGAGGGCCCGGAGGTTCAGCGGCCCCGGCGGAAGCGCCGCCCGGTGGCCGTAACCCGGGCTCTGGCCCTTGACATGCTGGCGGAGCCTACCGCCACCAGGGAGGCGGTAGCCGCTGCCCTTGAGATCACCCCGCGTCGTCTGCGGCAAGTTCTTGCCGCCGCCTAAGGAAAGGAACCATCCCCCAGTGAAGATCACGGAAGAGAAGCCTGGCGAATGGATCGCCGTTCTTGACCTGCCGATCGCCCCGGAAGACCTGACGGAACTTGCCGCCCAACTCCCGGTCGATGTCGTCTGCACCCACGTCGACGGGGACGCGGACGGCAGGACGCTCTACATGACTTGGGAGGTCCACCGGGTCATCCCGGTCGACTGACCGGCACACCGGAAGGGGCCCCGGCGACGGGGCCCCTTCTCAGCCCTCTTCGGCCAACTCCGGCCGATGATCACGTATCCACGCCTCAACGTCGGACTTCCGCCAGACCTTGCCCATGGTCAGAGTGACGTACGGGTCAGGGAAGCCCTTTGACGTGGTGATGATGTTGATGCGCTGCCGGGAGATACCGCCGAGCATGGCGCGGATCTCCGCCGCCCCCACAAGCTCTACGCGGTCCATCCTGCGACGGTAGGACGGCCCGTGCCCACGTCGCGTTTCAACGTCGTGATCCGTTGACGCGTTTAAACGGCACGGGCACGATGAGGGCATGAACCGTGCCAACCAGGGACACACCACGGGGCGACCCGTCGGATACGCGGAAGCCCAGTCAGGGCCGGGGTACGCCCGACCGTACGTGACGCAGCCTCAACCGCGCCCCGTGACCACTGGGCCCATCAATCCGCCCCCGAACCCGCAGCGCCCCCAAGTGCCGCACCGGCCGCATGCTCCCCGGCGGCCCCTCTGGACGTGCCGAGCATGCGCCGCCCCCTGGCCGTGCCAGCCGGCCCGACTCCTGCTGATCATGGAATACGGGAAAGACCCGGTAGGCCTGTCGGTCTACATGGCGGGTTGCCTGTTCGACGCGACCGGGGACCTGTTGAGGCTCAGCCCGAACCCGGGACCGTCGCCCGGGGAGCTGTTCAGCAGGTTCCTCGCATGGACACGAACCCCGCCGCCACGAAGCGAGAGAGGCCCGACCGAGGCCGGGCCCCGCTCCATCCCTACTTGAGGATGAGGGCCAGCACGGTGCCGGTGGCGATCACCAACGCAGCCAATCCCTGCAAGATCGGCGGCACTGCGTGAAGAAGCTCCAACCAGGGCTTACGCGGCTGGTTACGGTCAGTTGTGTTGACGCATTCCTCGTCCGGGGCTACCGTCACGTTGGCTCCTAATAGACGCGAGATACCAGCAAGTGAGACTTACTTGATCAGCGTTGAGCCACCCACAACGCCCGGGATTCCGCCCCGGGCGTTGTTTTCCCCGTCCACCCCGACGGTCGAGGGACGCTCAACACTGCCGTTCCTGGTGCTGCCGGGTCGACTTGGTTCAGCCGCCCTTGCGCCTGCCGTGGTCCGCTCGTCGCCCCTTCGGGAGGCCGGACCGACCAAGGCAGGTCAGTCATGCTCGATGATCGTCCTCGGCTGCCACCCTTCTCTCACCTCAAGGGCGAACCCCGCCCGCTGCTGTCCGAAACGTTAGAACGAGCGCGCGATAGCCGCAAAATCGAACTGGAGCGCTGTGCGCTCTTAAATCACGCTTCTAATTCTCCAAAAACTCCAAAACCTCAAGGGGGCCCTACAGGGATCCCTATTGATTCAATGAAAGCCAAAAGCCCTGAATCGGACTAATTCACGCCGAAAGCCGCAGCAGGCCGTCATCCGAACAGCCGACAGGCCATCAACCTTTCAGCGTTCACCATCTGATAAACCCGACACCGTAGCGCTGTGCGTCCGAGTGTCGCCGCGAACGGCGGTGCCACGTCGAAGAGGGACCGACCGCCTTCGCTGTACGCGCGCCCGCGCTTCCTCGCCCTGCATGAGATGGCAGCGACCGATAGGCCAGAAATGACAGCCGCACCGGCTAGCCATCCCGTAATCCTGCTCAACCTTCACCGCAGCCCGTTTAAACGCCACGGCTTCCTGATAGGCCGCAGAAGCGGCCATGTCCCGGCGGATCTGCTGTTGCTGGGGCGACAGCTCGTCACCGGCCACCAGGGCCAGCCTCCCAATCATCCGGCCACCCGGGGCGTACCATCGGGAACGCCGCTAGAGCGGCTTCCGCCGTGTCAAACGATCCCAGGTGTAGGCGCATTAACGCCTCAGGCATTCCCGCCCTAGTGGCCTTAGAGGGGCCGTTACTGCACAGCAGCACTCCCACACCATTGGGGTATTCCTCGGCGCTCAATCCGAGCGACGACGACGGAGCCCAACCGATGTGAGTCACCTTCCACTGTCGTCCCTTGCTGCTCACACGCCCCCCTCAGCGCCGAGACGGATACTCAGCTCGTATAGCCGCCGGTAGACGCCCCACCGCTTGTTTGCCGCCCGTCGGGTGTTCTCCTCAACCGTCACCATCTCAAGGTGAGCAGGATTCCAGCAGTTCTTATTGATGCACTGGTGATCCACGGTAAAACCCTCTATCTCATATCCGTAAGCCGCCATGCTTAGGCGATGCACAAGCCAGGTGCGCCTATACTTGCGGCTGCCGCTAATCGTGTGAAGCCCGTAGCCGGACGGCAGGCAATACCCCTGCCATAGCCAACAGCCGCCCTCTGATTGCGGCTGAATCCAACTTCGGGAAGTCAAGTAATCGAGAATAGTCCGATAATCCATCACGTGCACCCCTTCCGGTTATGCGGTTTGGGTAGAGGGCAAAAAGAAGAGACGGACAGGGTTTCCCCTGTCCGTCCCCGTTTCCCCTGGCGCTACCCTCACAACACGGCCCACCCAAAGACCGACAAGCCCCTACGCCAAAAAGGCGTAAAGGCATGACGGCCCGGGATTCGCGCGGAATCCCGAACCGGGGATGACCCAGAGCACCAATCACATGGAGCCCTGGGAACCGGTGTGAAGCTACGCTTCCTTGATCACCTGACAACTAGCCGCCTCGGCCAGAGCAACACCAGCGATTCGGAAAGTCATCCTGAAAGCCACCTTGTCATCCGCAAACAGGAAATCGTGCGACTCGGCCATCTTAACCTTCTTACGAATCAGGACGTGAGCACGCGAACCGTCAGCCACGACCAGCGTTTTAGCCGGCAGCGTATTCGAAACCAGGATTGGAACACCCCATGCGCCGTCACCAGCGATACCCACCGGGCCGCCACGGACATACTCACCACCAGCGGCGTAACGCTCCTTGCGGAGCTGAGCCGCAATCGTGGGAGAGGTCCACACGACAGACGGACGACCGTTAGCCGCTTCAATCGCAGCCATGCCATCGGCAATTGCATCATGGGTGATCTTCACACCAGCGCCAAGAGTCGTACTCTGACCCTGGCCGATGATGCCGTTAAGCGAGGCCGTGCCGGTGCCAGAAAAGAGGTCCCGGTCTACCTTCTCCGCAAGCTTCCGAACGGCAATGTCGGCCAAGAGTTGACGAAGGTCAAGCTGTGAATCATCCAGAATCTCGGCCGTGGCAAGCATGATCTCACCGAACTTGAACGGCTTTAGCAGTTTGGAGCCAAACTGGGTATCGACGATTCCGATAGAGTCACCCTCGGTGACATAGTCCGGGTCGTCCGAAGAAAGAACCTGAGGCATCTGGAAAGCTCCCATAGCCTCACTGTCCATAAGATGCACATTCTCCTTCGGCAAGCCACGCAGAAAGACACTCTCCGCCGACAGCATGCCAATAGCAGTGCTAGAAACCTTGGTCGGCACGGTGTAGCCGCCTTCGCCCGGGGTTCCGGTGTTAACGACTCCCCGCCACTCGCTCTGCGACGGGAAGAGCGACCGCCACTCGCTGCGGTCCGCCCGACCGCCGGCCAGAGTCGCAGCACGGGCGTTAAGCTCCCGGTGCTCAACCACACGCTCAGCGGCGCGAATGTGGCCCTCAGCCTCAGCGCCCAGAGCGTCAATCTCAGCGTTAATCCGGGCTGCCCGCTCGTCGCGGTCAGCTGCCGACAGGGCAGAGTCGGCGTGAACAGTCTTGAGCTGTTCGAAAGCGCGGTCGCGCTTCTCAATCGCAGCGTTAGCAAGTTCAACATAGTTCATCGGGAAAACTCCTGCTGTGGTTGTTGGGTGCCATCATGGGGAAGCAAAGAAGGGCCAGCCGTATCCGGCCCGGAAAAACACGGAAACCGACGACGGCTGACCCTTCGATCCCCGTTCGGCCGCGTACGGGAAAAGACGCTCAAGGAGGCCCGGGGCGCATGGATTAGACGCCTACCGGTTTCGTTGGCCTTAGCGTGGGAACTGTGCGGGTGACCAGGCCGTCATCATTCCCGGGGTGTTCGACATCAACAGCGTCAAGGCCGTGACCGTCACCGCCTGATCCGATCACATTGGGAGGGGCCCCGTGGGGTCCCTTTACGTTGATGTCTTCCCGGTAATCCGGGAAGCTTGTTAGGTAGCGTCGCTGCCGTAGTATTGGAAACGGAACACCCGGCGCTCAACGGCGTACCGGGCCGCAGACTGGCGGGCACGCACCCGTGCGGCCCTCACCCGTCGCGCTTCTCTCCGATGTTCGTCTGAGCAGTAACGGGGGATGCGCCCGGTGGTTGCCGGCCGATCGACCGCAGTTCCACACACGAAGCACGGCTTACGCTCGTCGTTCATCAGTTCACCACCTTTGGGTTATCGTTCCCGGGAGCCTTGCGGCTCGCGTTTCCTGCCCTCACCCTCTATACACCCCGTGAACCCCGGAAGTGCGTGAGTGATCTGCGTCACAGTGCATTCCTGCTGGCAGGCCACCCCTCACCCTAACTAACGCTCTTTGAACCCCGGAAGTGAAGGTGTGAGCCACAGCGAACGGGGCCCCGGATTCCGTCGGACTTTCGGAAATCGTTGCGGATTCCGGGAAATCGGGGAAGACAACCCACATACTTAGCGCAATCCCAGGCGCGCAAATCCGCTTAAGGACGCGGGACTCTGGAAGGGATCCCCCAGAGTTTCGACCCCCCTCCCCCTACAGGAAGAGGCGAAAAGGGTCCGGCGTATAGGCAATATAGCCATGGTCAGCAACCACGGCTACGACAACAAGTACACGATCCGCAGTTAGGCTGCTAGCCGCCGAGGCTCCAAGGAAGATCACGGCACCCGCTATCAGATTGGCCAGCACGTTGACCAGGATGTCACGCCCGAGCGATCGGGCAGGGCTGGTGGCTACGGCAGCCCGGGGCCGGCGGTTAGCCCGTAGTTGACGCTGTAGGCGGGTGGTCACGCAACCAGAATGCACCATGCCCGCCACCGGTACCGGAGAGCGCAACCGTCGGCTGTGCTCCCTGGGCTTCCCCCCGAAGTCCAGGGAGGGGGTGGCCGTGGCTCCGTTTGAACTCCGCCCCGGCAACATGGGTCAGCCCCGGAAGGCTGACCCCCTGGACATCAAAGCCGGCCCTCACGGGCCGGCGCTTTATCCACTGTCATACGGGCCCTTGAGGGGCCCGTCCTACTACCATCCCCAGATCTTCCACCCCGGAAACCCCTGGAAGAGATTGAGAGAGTTTTGAGTTTCCCCAGGTCAACGGCCAAGTCGTTTGGCCTGAGAGGCCAAACCGTTTGGCCTGACAGGCCAAATCACGCTGCAACCCTGGTGACGTTGGTCCGGGCCCCGTGGTACCGGCACGACCCGGTACCCCTCCCCGCCTTCTGAAACAGGGTGTGCGGCAGCACCAGGCAGCCCGCGCAGCTCTCAGGCGACAGCATCCCGAGCCGTACGGCGGCCTTGATCGCATGGCTGACCGTGGCAGGTGAGCAGGGCTTGATTTCACCGGTCGCCTTGTTGGCGGACCCTAGGAACTCCCGCAACACCCCCTCCCTAAACTCCGCGTGTCCGATCCGGTTTGCCTCAGATAGAGCCAGCAGAAAGAGCCGAACGTGCGCCGGTCCGGCGTCCGACATTCGCGCAATTCGTCTTATTTCGGTTTGGTGGACGGCCGCCCACGGGCCGGCAAACCGGATACCATCGCTCACTCGCTGCCCTCGGCCTCTCGGGCGTCTCGCTCCGCGATGAACTGCCGCACCGGCTCAGTGCTCAGCAATACCATGCAGAACAGCCGCAGCCCGATAGGCGCGCTGTTGTCCTCGGTGAAGCTCTCAGCCCAGGCAACAACCATCGGAAAGTCCATGGATACCCTCCCAACAAAAAAGGGGCCCAGCAGGGCCCCGGTTACTCTGTCGCACATCTTACCGCCGGGGTGTTACAGCGCGGAGTTTCTATAGCCCGCTGTAGCGGTCACCGGGGCGGCAGAAAGCCCCGGAGAGCGGTAGGGCCCTTCCGGGGCTGTCAATCTCTCTGCGCGGCTCTCAGGCCGATTTAGTCAACCGTCTTGCCGTACCGCTCGGCGTGCTCCGATTGGCGCTCAGCCATCGTGTACTCATCCGGCCCAATAGGCAGAGGCCGGCGGCGGCCCCTGCGGTCGTACGCATGCACGTAGGCGGGCACCGGGGGAGCAGGGTTAGACCCTGCTGGAAAAACCCGGACCACTGGGAGCAGGTCCCGAAGGAACAGCCGCCGCTGTTCGATCGTGGCCGACTCCCACTGCTCCCGGGATGCAGGGGCATACCGTGCGGCTCTTTCTTCCTGTTCCACCGTGCCGGCCAGCGTTTCCCCAATCTCAGCCAACCTCGCCTCAATCGCGGCGGTGCCCGCCTCCAACTGAGGAAGCCGGATAGCTCGGCGCGTGTACGCCGCAGTCAAGGCATCTAGCTCCGCCTCAAGCTCTCTCCGCTCAGCCTCCAACGCTCCCCGATCGGGGCCGCCTGGCTCAATCAGGAAATCCGTAAAGTCATCCGCCATCAACAGAGACGTAAGGATGTCCGTCACATAGTCGTCAATCGGATCAGCGGAAATTCCGCTGTTGTGGCCGACGCACCTATACGTACGCCACCGCTTCGTCTTTTTGGTCTTCCACCCAGAACGTAGCGGCTTGTCGCAGACGCCACAACGGTAGATGCCGGCCCCTAGATAGCGGACGTAGTTGCCGGCCTTCGACCGCGTCCGGGTCAAAACCTGCACAACGTCCGTCCACTGCTCACGGGAAATGATTGCCTCCCACTCACCCTTAATAAGCTCAGCTTTCCAGACCGGAACCCGCTTACTCGCCTCCGGCGAAAGGATCGTGGACGGCTGATATTGAAGGTGCCCACAAATGTAGGGATTGGTGAGAGCGCCCTTCGCGGCGGCCCACGAATAGGGACCCCTAGTCTTGGGGACCGTATGGCCCCGGGCCGTCCACTCCCGAGCAACGTCGGAAAGGGTTCCACCGCGCATGACATGACCCACGGCCCACCGGATCGACTCCGCCTCGTCCGGAACGATCGTGAGCGTGCCAGCCGCATATGTGTATCCGAACGGCCGTACCGTGCCCAGCGGACGACCGCTGGTAACCCGGTGCCGGTTGCTGGCCTTCTGCCGCTCCGACTTCCGTTCCACCTCCCCCCGGGCAATCGCCCCACGAATCCGGGCATTCTCCCGGCCCCGGGAAGTCGTCAGGTCAAGTTCGCTGCCCGCAGCGAACCACACCGGGACCGCTCCGGGATCAAGGGTGTTAATCAGCCCCTCAAGCTCGATGGGCTGCCGGACAAGCCGGTCATCGTCCCGGCACACGATCCGGGCCACCTGGCCGTCGCGCACGTCCGTCAACATTTGCTCATACGCGGGCCGCTTCCGCCTGGCGTCGGACGCCGTTCGGGACGCATCCCGGTAGATGCGCGTGTCCGTCCACCCGTTCCGATCGCAGAGGGCTACGCACTCCGCTAGCTGTGCGTCGAGGGAGACGGACCGGTCGGTCTGCTTGGAAAGCCGCAGGTAGATTGCGGTCACGCGAGGTGGTGGGGGCTGCTGGGGCATGTGCTAGATTCTATCGCAGATGCCGGACGGCATCGCCTGGAGCCTGCAGTAACGGGCCGGCGGGCCGGGCTGACGCCCGGCCCGCTCGGGCGGTCATCCGGTCAGGAGCACCGACGCCCCTCGTTCAGGCAGGCCGCGATCCTGCGCATCTGCTTCTCGGAGTTGACGTTGACGAAGTCGTTGTGGTCCGAGAACGGGTTGTGGTTCTCCTCGGGGAACGAGTCCAGCGCGTACTGGCCCCGGAGCTGCACGGCGCGCGGGATGTCGTAGGAGATGCTGATCCGCAGCTGCGGGATCGCCACGAAGCCCTGCGGGCAGGCCCCGGTCGTCGGGTCGGCGAAGGCCAGGTGGGCCCGGTGGTTCTCGCTGTCGGTGTTCCGGCCGTCCCAGCAGCCGGGGAAGTCCTGCACCCGCATGACCTGACTGCCGTCGGGGCAGATCGGGTAGCGGTCGGACAGCCGGTCGGCGAAGCCCGAGCAGGTCCAGGTGGCGCGGGCGTTGGCCGGGCCCCGGCTGGTGGGCTTGGCGTCGCCGGTCAGCGCGCGCAGGAACCTCGGCATCGCCGTGACCTTCGCGCCGGGGTTGCCCCGGTACTCGATCAGCACCTTCGACGGCTGCACGATCCGGCCGGTGTTGTTCGGCAGCTCCAGGTTCGGCCCCTGCGGCTCCGGCAGCGGCTTCTCCCCGCCGTTGTTGTTGCCGCTGCCGTTCCCGCCGTTGTTCCCGTTGCCACCGTTGCCGTTGTTGCCGCCGGGCTGGCCGCCCACGGGGCGTTCGTCGAGCGTGCAGGGGGCGAGCGCCTCCAGCCCCTGCGGCCGGGGCGCGGTGCGGCCGATCGCGATGGCGATCCGGTCGAGGGTGGCGACGCGCTTGGACTGCAACGGTCCGACGATCGCGTTCAGCGCGAAGTTCGGGCCGCCCTCGCCCTTGGTGGTGACCAGCCGCTGGTTCGCCTCCGCGATCTGTTGGTCGAGCAGGTCGAGATTGCGGTTGACCTCGTCGAGGGCCGACGCCGGCACCCCGGGCAGCTTGTCGCGGACGCTCGGGCACCGCACGCCGGGGCTGGCGCCGCTGGCCGTCGCCGGTGCCGCGCTGTGTGTGGCGTGCAGGCCGTCGTAGCTGACCTCGCAGTCCACGAGCGACACCATTCCACGGGGACGGCTGCCGGCACCGCTCATCGTCCGGGAGATCCGCTTGATCGTCTCGGCCCGCTCGGCGCGCAGGGCGCCGATCACGGACTGGTTGAGGCGCTGGTCGATCCGGCCCCGGCTGGCGGCCATCCTGTCGTTGGCCGAGGCGAGCTGCCGGTCGAGGGCGGCCAGGTCACGCCGTACGCTGTCGCGGGCGGACGCGGGCACCGCCGGCAGCCGGTCGGCGACCCGGGGGCAGGAGACCGTCGGTTGCACCGCGCCCAGCGCCTGCGTGTCAAGGTTGGCCCGCACCGCCTTGTCGATCCGCACGACCGGCCAGAAGTACGACGAGCGGTCCCCGTTGCGGCAGGTGGTCCCGGAGGCGGCCAGCACCGCGTCGGGCGTGTTGGCGTCGATCGCCAGGTTGCCGACGAAGTCGTGCAGGTGTTCCGCCCCGTTGCGGATCCCGGGCTGGGCGACGGGATTGTCCGGGCTGAACTTGCCGTTGCGGTTGGTCCCGCAGTCCACGGTGAAGACGCCCTTTGACGCGTTCGGGCCCAGCCGCGGTGTCGGCACGTTGGCGGCGACCCGCTCGATGGGGACGAAGTCGTTGAGGTTCGCCTCCGCCGAGGCGCTGCCCCGGCCGCCGCCGGAGACGAACGTGACCGTGAGCGCGCCGACCGCCCCGACGGCCGCCACCACCGCCACCACCCGGCTGCCCCGGACCGGTCTCCGCTTTCCGCTGCCCGCCATCGGGTTCCTCCGTCGTGCCGGGCACTTCGCCGTGAAGTGCCGTCCGCCCGGGGGTACGGCCCTACCGGCTCCTCACGATCGGCCCGGCCGCGACGCGTAATCGACAGGTAAGAAAGGCGCTCAGGATCGTGCTCGATCCGGGGTCGTTCAGTCCGACGCGAGCTCGGGCCGGTGCTGCTTGATCCACGCCTGCACGTCGGCCTTCAACCACACCTTGCCCTGCATCAGGTCCGCCACTGGTTCGGGGAAGTTCCGGTGGCTGGTGATCACGTAGACCCGCTGCTTGCTGATGCCGCCCAGCATGATCCGGATCTCATGCGCGCCCACCAGCTCCATGAAACGGACGGTAGAGAGGTGACCCGGCTCCTTGACCCGGGTCAACGAGTCGGTCACTGTATTGGGTATGTCGACTTCCAATCGCTCGCCCGTGCACGACCGCCAGGGGCGGGCTGTCCGGCCGCACACGGCGATGCGTCCGCTCTGGCTGTGCCGGGTGTGTGCCGCGCCCTGGTCCTGCCAGCCGGCCCGGCTGCTGCTGCTCATGGAGTACCGCCGCGACCGGGTCGGGCTGTCGGTCTACCTGGCGGGGCAGTTGTTCGAGGCGACCGGCGACCTGGTCCGGCTCAACCCGAACCCGGCCCCCACGCCGCAGGAGTTGTTCGAGCGCTTCCTGGCCTGGACGGCCGAGGCCCGGGGCGTCGTTGGCGGTACCGAGCCGGGCCACCGTGCCCGCGTCCGGGACTCCGCCCGGGAGGTCGCCGATCGCGACGCCGAGCTGCTCCGCCGGCTCGCTGAGTGATCGTCCATCTCGACGTCGACCAGGCCGAGTCGCTGGTCATGGCGGTCGCCAGCGGGGTGATGACGGAGGTTCCGGACATCGCCCGCGAGTTGCGCAAGCTCTACGTCTGACCGAGCCCGGCTGACGCCTAATGAGTTCTTTGCTGTCGCCGAAACGGGGCATGTGTGCTGGCGGCGACCGAACCGCGACGCCGGGCGAAGCAAGGGCTATGCGATGGCGGCGATGTCGCCGTCGTCGAAGTAGATCGCCTGGTGCAGCCTTCCGCCGAGGGCGGCGGCGTAGCGCGCGACGACGTCTTGGCCAGAGATCTTGCCTTGTTCGATCTGTGAGACGCGGCCCTTGGTGACGCCCATGCGGTCGGCAACCTGCTGCTGGGTGAGGTTGCGGGCCCGACGAACCTCGGCGAGGCGGTGCCCAACCACGCTGGCGAGTAACTCCTGCTTGCCGGCCTCGACCGCCTGTTCGCCGCCGGCCCGTTCGACGTGGGCAGCGCGGACGTCCTTCCATCGCACGTAGTTGTTGCTCATGACTGGCGGCCCTCCTCTTCGGCGCGTTCCTTCAGATAGATCTCGTAGCGGTGCTCGGCCAGAGGGATGGCTTCGGCGTACCACTGATTCCATCGCCCGGCTTTGTCTCCGGCGACCAGGAGGATGCTGGAGCGCCAAGGGTCGAAGGCGAACAGGATCCGTACGCTGCCAGGTCGTAGCTCCTTGAGGTTGGCGATCGTCGAACCGTGGATCGTGTCGACCAGTGGTCGGCCCAGCCCGGGCCCGCTCTCGGCGAGTAGGTCGATGGCCTGCACGACGCGAGCGTAGGTGGCCGCATCGAGGCTGTCGATCCAGGCGTGCACCTCGTCGACGAGATAGATCTGCCACTCCTCCACCACCCGGGGAGTATAGCAATTGGTAAACATGTCCGGCCAAGTTCGAGAATGTCGAGGCCCGCGGTGTCGTTTGACGGTACTTCGCAGTGCGCAGTAGTGTGCGATGCGTGGATACCACGCAGCTCCTGAAAGGCGTGCTGGATCTCGCGGTCCTCGCCGTGCTCCGGGAGGAGGACGGCTACGGCTACGACATCCTGCGCCGCCTCCGCGAGGCCGGCCTGGACGAGGTCGGCGACGCCTCCGTCTACGGCACGCTTCGGCGACTCTTCGCCGCCGGCCTGCTGACCACGTACGTCGTGCCGAGCGAGTCCGGCCCGCACCGCAAGTACTACTCGCTCAACGCCGCCGGCCGGGACCAACTGACCCGCTCCGGCAAGCTCTGGCGCTCGTTCGCCACCACCATGGACACTCTGCTCGACGATCGGGGGATGGCAGCGTGACTGTCATGGAGCAGGAGATCGCGGACTACGTGACCCGGGTCCGGGCCGCCCTGGCGGACCTGCCGCCCCAGGTCCGCGACGAGTTGACCGAGGACCTTCCGGAGTACCTCGCCGAGGTCGCCGCCGAGGGGGACGGGTCGCTGGTCGACCGGCTGGGCGCGCCCGAGGCGTACGCCATGGAACTGCGCACGGCGGCCGGCGCGGGGGGTCCGGCCGCCGCGCGCAACCTGGACCAGCGGGCGGCCGCCGCCGTGGCCCAGGTCCGCGCCCGGCTGCGCGCGGCCGACGTCCGGGTCGGCCCGATCCTCGGGTACGCCTCGGCGAGCGAGTACCTGCGCCTGCTCCGCCCCGCCTGGTGGGTGTTGCGTGGCTACCTGGCGGCCATGCTGATCACCGTCGTCACGACGGGTGTGCCGTTCGGGCTGCTGCCCAGGCTGGGCGGGAGCACGCTCGCGGCGCTGCTGCTGCTCGGCGTCTGCGTGGTCGCCTCGGTGTGGCTGGGCAGGCGCACCGCCGCGCTGACCCGCTGGCCCCGGATCGCCCTGTGGGCCGGCACGGCGATCCTGGCGGTCTTCGCGTTTGTCGGCTTCGTCGACGCGGACGACCGGCTGGGCTGGAACGAGTCCGGCTACGAGTCCACCTCGGTGGATGCGCCGTACATCGGCGACGTCTTCGTCTACGACAGCGAGGGTCGCCTCGTCGAGAACGCCCGGCTGTTCGACCAGAACGGCAACCCGATCCGGATCGGCTACCCGGAGTGCGAGCGCGCGGGGCTGCCGGAGTCGGGCCCGGCTCTGCCCGTCTACCCGTACTGCCCGGAGAACGCCCCGTTCCAGGCCGGACCGGTCGGGGCGCGCCCGGCACCCGCCGCGCCGCCCATCAACCCGCCGCTCACCACGACGCCGACCGACGGCGCTGCGCCCGCGCCGGTGGCCCCGACGCCGACCGGTGACGGGACGACGGCACCGCCCGCCCCGACGCCGCCCGGCGACGCGACGACGGCACCGCCCGCCCCGGTTCCGCCCGGTGAGCCGGCCGGGCGGGCCCCGGCACCGGCCTCGCCCGGCGAGGCCACGCTCGGGCCACTGCCGACCGCCACACCCACTTCGACGCCCTCCCGCTGACCGCCCGCCAACGTCGACAGCTCCAATTCTTGGACACTCTCCGTTCTCAACGAACACGAAGCGTCCAAGATCCATCGGTTCCCCCGTGCCCTCGGGTGCGGGGGAACCGTCGCGGGTGCGCGCGTACGTACGTGCGCGTGCGTGCGCTCGGGCGGGTGCTTCGGCGGCGTGCGGGGCGTTAGGAAGGGGCCCTTCCTATACAGAATGCGTTAACAGGGTGCCCTTCCTTACAAATGGCTGAACGGACGAGTCGTGCGGGACCACCTTCTCCGATCTTGGTCGCTACGGTGTCGTCTGCTCGTCCATCCCCTCGGAAGGAACTCCCGTGCCAGAGCCGGTCGCCCCGCACCCCGCCGCGCCGCCCGAGGACGCGCCGCGCCCCGCCGACCCGCCTGCGGCCCGGGACCCCGAGCAGTCCGACCCCGAGCAGCCCAAGTCCGAGCAGGCCGGGAACGGGCCGGCGGCGGCCGAGGCCGCGCAGGTCAAGGATGAGACCGGGCAGGGCGGGAGCGGAGCTGAGCAGGGCGCGGGCGCGGTGGCGGAGCAGCAGGACGGGCCGGGCGAGGACGGGGGCGGGCCCTCGGAGCCGAGGCGGTCCGTGGCCCGCAAGGTGGTCGGCGTGGTCGCCGCGCTGCTCGCCGTCGGGGTGGTGGCGGCGCTGAAGTTCGGCCTCGGCGGTGCCGTGGCCGCCGCCCTGGACGAGGACGCGACCGCGAAGGCGAAGGCCGGCGACTGCCTCGCCGAGCTGCCGGACGTGGCCGAGGGCGAGCGCAAGGACGCCCGCGGCGCGGAGGTGGTGGCCTGCACGTCGACGGAGGCGGTGTACACGGTGGTCGGTCGTCTCGACGGGCAGACGGAGGCGCAGGCGCGCACGGGCGAGGCGTGCGAGCCGTTCCTCCAGCCCGGGCAGGCGGGTTACTTCTTCTACAACATCAAGCCGGGCAGCACCGGCTACCTGCTCTGCCTCACCCGCAAAGCGGCCTGACCCGGGAGTCACCGGCAGCGAAACAGGAGGTGAACGCCACTGCTCGGGCGTCTTCCGGCGGCGGTCGCGGCGTGGCAGGCTCACGGCACGTAGGAACACCCTGCGACCAGCCAACGATGACTGACCGCGAGGAGGACGGGCCGATGGGCGAGATGGTGAGCTTCGCCAGCAACGGGGGGACGAGCGAGGGGTATCTCGCGATACCCTCCGGCGGTGCGGCCAACCCGGCGGTCATCGTCATCCAGGAGTGGTGGGGTCTCGTGCCCCACATCCGGTCGGTGGCGGACCGCTTCGCCGAGGCCGGTTTCGTGGCGCTCGCCCCGGACTTCTACCACGGCGAGTCGACCGGCGAGCCGGACGAGGCCCGGCGGCTGCTGATGGGCCTGCAGATGGACGAGGCGGCGAAGGACATCGCCGGCGCGGCGGAATACCTGGCGGGGCGGCCCGAGGTGGCGGGCAAGGTCGGCTGCGTCGGCTTCTGCGCGGGCGGCAGCCTGGCCCTGTGGTCGGCGACGCTGTCGGAGCGGATCGTCGCCACGGCCGGCTTCTATCCGATGCTGCCGTGGGAGAAGATGCGCCCCGAGTGGGCCGACTACGCGGGCAAGTCGGCGATCATCCACTGCTCCGAGGAGGACGGCACCTCGGCCGCGCCGGGCGTGCAGACGGCCCGTGCCGCGATCGAGGCGGCCGGCGGCACCTGCACCCTCTACGACTACCCGGGCAGCCGGCACGCGTTCTTCAACGACGACCGGCCGGAGGCGTTCGACCAGCGGGCCTCGGCCAGCGCCTGGGCCCGCACCCTCGAGCTGTTCCGGGCGAAGCTTGGCTGAGGCCCGTACCCCCGACGAGGTGGTCGCCCGCGCCGCGCGGGCGACCGACCTGGTCGACCTCGACGGCGCGGTCAGCGACTGCTTCGCCTGCCCGCGCCTCGTCGCCTGGCGGGAGGAGGTCGCCCGCACGAGGCGGGCGGCCTTCCGCGACCAGACCTACTGGGGGCGGCCGGTGCCCGGCTTCGGCACCGCCGACGCCCGGATCGGCATCCTCGGCCTGGCCCCCGCCGCGCACGGCGGCAACCGCACCGGGCGCATCTTCACGGGCGACCGCTCCGGCGACGTGCTCTTCGCCGCCCTGCACCGCGCCGGCCTGGCCAACCAGCCGACGAGCGTCGCCGCCGACGACGGCCTCGCGCTGCGCGACACCCGGATCTTCGCCGCCGTGCGCTGCGCGCCGCCGGACAACAAGCCGACCCCGGAGGAGCGGGACACCTGCGCGCCGTGGCTGCACCGGGAGGTCGCGCTGATCCGACCCACCCTGCGCGTCGTGGTCGCGCTGGGCGCGTTCGCGTGGGCCGCGTGGTGGCCGGCGCTCCGCGAGGTGTACGGCGTGCGCCCGCCCAGCCCGCGACCGGCGTTCGGCCATGGGGCACACTGGTCCGGCACGGCCGCACCGGCGCTGCTGGGGTGTTACCACGTCAGCCAGCAGAACACGTTCACCGGGCGGCTGACACCGGGGATGCTGGACGACGTGTTCGCCCGGGCGAAGCAACTGGCCGGAGTGGACTGACGGGCGTGGGGCGGTGCCGATGGACCTCAGCGTGCTGCGCAGGTGGTGGCCGATCGTCGCGGTGACGGCCCTGCTCGCCGCCGCCGCGGTGGCCGCCGGACACTCGTCGCTCGGCGCGAGCCGCATCCCGCCCGCCGCCGACAACATCCCGTACGTGCCGGAGTACCCGACGGCGCAGCCGCCGCCGTCGATCCCGGTGGAGCCGCGCGACGCCGGGGAGGCCACCCGCGCGCACATCCCCGAGTGGCTGGGCACCGTCGCGATGGTGCTGCTCGGCCTGGCGATCGCCGTCGCCCTCGGCTACGTCGGCTGGACGCTGCTGCGCGGGGTGGCCCGCCGCACCACCCGGGCGCTGCCGGCCGACCGGGCGCGGCGTACCGCCGAGGGCACCGCCCGCGAGGTGGTGGCCGCGCTCGACGCCGGCCTGGTCGAGCTGGACGACGCCGACGTCGACCCGCGCACGGCCGTGATCGCCTGCTGGGTGCGGCTGGAGGAGGCCGCCGACGCGGTAGGGGTGGCCCGGCACACCGGAGACACGCCTACCGACCTGGTGACCCGCCTGCTGCGCGGCGACCCCGACGCCGGGGTGCCGGCGATCGTCAGCGCCGACGTGCTGGCCGAGTTCGCCCACGTCTACCGGGAGGCCCGGTACGCGACCCGCCCGGTCGACGAGCGCACCCGCGACCAGGCCCGCGCCGCGCTGCGCCGGCTGCGCGGCGAGCTGACGGCGGTAGCGGCCGGGGCTGCCGGAGCGGGCACCGCCGCCGGGGGGCCGGCGTGAGCACCAGCATCGACGACCTGCTCGGCTCCGCCGAGGAGGAGCCCGCGCAGGAACGGGCCACCCGGGGCGGCCGGGTCGGCGGCGCGCTGAAGACCCTCGCAGTCGCCGGGGCGCTGACCGCCGTGGTGGTGGCCGGGCTGCGGGCCGTCGGGTTGCAGCTCTCGCTGTGGGTGGTCGTCGCCGGGGTCCTCGCCCTGCTCGCCGTGCGTCGGGTCACCGCCGCGCTCGCCCCGCTGCCACCGCCCCGGTCGGGGGCCCGGATCCCGGCGGGCGAGGAGGACGGCCACTACCACTGGGCCGCCCGGGACGCGCTGCGCGCCGCGATCAACGGCTGGGAACGGCCGCTGGACTGGTCGTCGGGCAACCCGCAGCGGTTCGCCGAGCGGATCCTGCCCCGCCTCGGCGAGCTGGCCGACGAGCGGCTGCGTCAGCGGCACGGCGTGACCCGCGAGTCCGACCCGGCGCGGGCCCGCGCCCTGCTGGGCGACCGGCTCTCGACGTTCCTGGACACCCCGCCCCGCCGCACCCCGTCGCCGCGCGACCTCGCGGCGATCGTCGCCGAACTGGAGAAGATCTGATGAAGGACGTGGACCGGACCATGCCCGCCGCCGAGGTCGGCCGCCTGGCCCGGGCGGTGCTGGACGCGGTCGGCTCGGTCGTCGTCGGCAAGCGGGACGCCCTGGAGCTGGTCCTCGCCGGCATCCTGGCCGGCGGCCACGTGCTGCTGGAGGACCTGCCCGGCCTGGGCAAGACGCTGACCGCCCGCTCCTTCGCCCAGGCGCTCGGGCTGGACTTCCGCCGGCTCCAGTTCACCCCCGACCTGCTCCCCGCCGACGTGACCGGCTCCTTCCTCTACGACCAGCGCAGCGGCGACTTCTCCTTCCGCGCCGGCCCGGTCTTCACGAACCTGCTGCTCGCCGACGAGATCAACCGGACGCCGCCGAAGACCCAGTCGGCGCTGCTGGAGGCGATGCAGGAGAAGCAGGTCTCGGTGGAGGGCGTGACGTACCGGCTCGACGAGCCGTTCCACGTCCTGGCCACCGCCAACCCGATCGAGTACGAGGGGACATACCCGCTGCCGGAGGCGCAGCTCGACCGGTTCCTGCTGCGGGTGTCGTTCGGCTACCCGGACGGCGAGGAGGAGTGGGAGGTGCTGCGCCGGCGGATGGGCCGCCGCCGCGAGGAGGCCGAGATCGCCCCGGTCGTCGACGCCGCCACCCTGCGGGCCATGCAGGTCGCCCTGGAGAACGTGGTGGTGGAGGACTCCATCGGCCGCTACATCGTGGCGCTCACCGCGGCCACCCGGGAGCACCCGTCGGTGCTGGTCGGGGCGTCGCCGCGCGGCTCGCTGGCGCTGCTGCTGCTGGCCCGCGCCCGGGCGGTCTTCGCCGGCCGGGACTACGTGGTGCCCGAGGACGTCAAGGAGGTGGCCGCGCCGGCCCTGGCGCACCGGATCACGCTGCGCCCGGAGATGTGGCTGCGCCGCGTCGACCCGTCCTTCGTGGTCGGGGAGGTGCTCGACCAGACCCCGGCCCCGGCCAGCGGCGCGCTGCCGAGCTACGCCGCCGGCCGGCCGGGGCGCTGACGGCCGTGTCCACCCCCGAGGGGCCGCAGGCGGCGGGCTGGGCACCCACCCGGGCGCTGGGCCGGGCGGTGCTGCTGGCGGGCCTGCTGCTGATCGCCGGGGTGCTGCTCGGCCGGGTCGACCTGGTCGTGCTGGCCGCGCCGTTCGCGCTCGGCACCGCGTACGCGCTGCGCCGCCGGCCCACGGCGGGCCCGCAGCTGTGGATCACCGCCGCCGACGGGCACCTCGTCGAGGGCGGCGAGTTCACCGGCACGGTCAGCGTCGGCAACCCGGACACGGTCGGCTACGACGTGGCGGTGGTGCGCACCCGCGTCTCGCCGTGGCTGCTGGTGGAGCGGGCCGGCGTCGGCGGGGCCCGGGTCGACCTGTCCCGCAGCGGCGTGGACCGGCCCTTCGTGACCGTCGTCGACACGGGCACGGCCGTCGACCTGGAGCTGGCCGGGAAGGCCCGGCGCTGGGGCCGGCACCCGATCGGCCCGGCCGGGGCGAGGGTCGCCGCCGCCGGGGGGATGCTGGTCTCCCGGGCGGCGATCACCGAGCCGGTCCGGTTCCGGGTGTACCCGAAGACGGAGCCGTTCGAGGCGGTGGAGGCGATGCCCCGCGCCGCCGGCCTGGTCGGCGCGCACCACTCCCGCCGGCCCGGCGAGGGCGGCGAGCTGGCCGGGGTGCGGGTCTTCGGCCCCGGCGACCGGCTGCGCCGCGTCGACTGGCGGGTGTCGCTGCGGGCCCGGCAGCTGCACGTGGCCGCCACCCTGTCGGACCGGGACGCCGAGGTGGTCGTCCTGCTCGACGTGCTCGCCGAGGCGGGCCGCTCCGGTGGCGTCGGCGGGGCCGCGTCGGTGCTGGACACCACCGTGCGGGCCGCCGCCGCGATCGGCGAGCACTACCTGCACCGGGGCGACCGGGTGGCGCTGCTGGAATACGGCCCGGCGGCCCGTCGGCTGCGCCCCGCCACCGGCCGCCGGCAATACCTCACGCTGCTGGAGTGGCTGCTCGACGTGCGCGCCGAGGCGTCGCCGCACGAGCCGTACGACCAGGTCTTCGGGCCGCAGATCCTCTCCTCGGACGCGCTGGTGGTGGTGCTCACCCCGCTGCTGGACGAGCGGTCCGCCCAGATGCTGGCCCGGATGGCCCGTTCCGGGCGGTTCGTGGTGGCGGTGGACACGCTCCCGGACGGCCTGCCGCCGCCGGGCCGGCAGGGCTGGTCCGAGGTGGCGTTCCGGCTGTGGCGGATCGACCGGGACACGATGATCGGCCAGCTCCGCGAGCACGGCGTGCCGGTGGTCCGCTGGGCGGGCGCGGGCAGCCTCGACCAGGTGCTGCGTGACGTGGCCCGGCTCGCCACCGCCCCGAGGGTGGGCGGCCGGTGAGCGGGGCAGGGCGGCCGGTGAACGGGGCAGCCCGGCCGACGGGTGACGAGAGGCGGTGCCGGTGAACCCGGTCGAGGCGGTGACCGAACGCGCCCGGGCGGCCCGCTCGGCGGTCAACCGGGTCAGCGCGGCCCCGCTGCTGGTGCGCGCCGGGATCTTCGGCGCGGCGCTGGCGGGGCTGCTGCTGGCATACCCGGCGCAGGTCCTCACCGGCCGCCCGCTGGCCGCCCTCGCGCTGGTGGCGCTGCTGCCGGCGATCGGGCCGCGCCGGATCTGGCCGACGTTCGCCGCCCTCGTCGCGGTCGGCGGCTGGCTGCTGGCCACCGAGGGATACGACCGCCCGGTCGCGCTGTGGCGGCTGCTCGCCGTGGCGGCTGCCCTCTACCTCGCCCACTCGCTGGCGGCGCTGGCGGCGCTGCTGCCGTACGACGCGGTGGTGGACCCGGAGCTGGTCGTGCGCTGGCTCACCCGGGCCGGCGGGGTGCTGCTCGCCTCGGCGGTGCTGGGGGTGCTCCTCGTCCAGGTCGCCGACGCCGGGCCCGACCGGGGGCACCTCGGCGTGACGGTCGCCGGGCTGCTGGTGGCGGTGGCGGTGGCCGCGTTGCTGGGGTGGCTGCTGCGTCGCAAATGACGGAACGGGAATGCACGTTGTGCAGGTCACAGGTGTTGTGCTCCGTCACAAAGGGGGGTCTCGAAAGGGGTTAGCGGAGCCGGCCGGGGAAAGATGGTAGGCGTGAATCCGAAGCGGATCCTTGTCGTCGGTGCCGGGCACGTCGGTCTCTACGCCGCCCTTCGCCTGTCGAAGAAGCTCTCCTCGCGTGAGGCGGAGGTCGTCGTCGTCGACCCGCAGCCGCACATGACGTACCAGCCGTTCCTTCCGGAGGCGGCGGCCGGCAACATCTCCCCCCGGCACTCCGTGGTGCCGCTGCGGCGGGAGTTGCGGCGGTGCAAGGTGGTGGCCGGCACGGTCACCCGGATCGAGCACGACCGCAAGGTCGCCACCGTGCAGCCGATCAGCGGCCCGACCCGGGAGATCCCCTACGACCACGTCGTGGTGGCCCCCGGCTCGGTCTCCCGCACGCTGCCGATCCCCGGCCTGCACGAGCACGGCATCGGCTTCAAGACCATCGGCGAGGCCATCTACCTGCGCAACCACGTGCTGGACCGGCTCGACGTGGCGGCGGCCACGCAGGACGCGCAGGTGCGCCGCAGCGCCCTGACGTTCACCTTCGTCGGCGGCGGGTACGCGGGTATCGAGGCGCTGGCCGAGATGGAGGACATGGCCCGCGACGCGCTGCGCTACTACCCGGAGCTGGAGCCGGAGGACATGCGCTGGGTGCTCGTCGAGGCGACCCAGCGGGTGCTGCCCGAGGTCGACCGGGACATGGGCGCCTACACGGTGCAGCAGCTGCTCAAGCGGAACATGGACATCCGGCTGGACACCCGCCTGGAGTCCTGCGTCGACGGGGTGGTGAAGCTCTCCGACGGCGACAGCTTCCGCTCCGACACGATCGTCTGGACGGCCGGCGTCAAGCCGTCGCCGATGCTGGACGCCACCGACTTCCCGCGCGACGAGCGCCGCCGCGTCACCTGCCTGCCGACCCTCCAGGTCGTCGACGGCGACCGGCTGGTCGAGGGCGCGTGGAGCGCCGGAGACTGCGCGGCGGTGCCGGACCTGACCAAGGAGCCGGGCAACTTCTGCTCGCCCAGCGCCCAGCACGCGGTGCGCCAGGCCGCCCGGATGGCCGACAACATCGCCAACGTGATCCGTGGCCGTCAGCCGGTGGACTACAAGCACAAGCACGCGGGCAGCGTGGCCAGCCTCGGCCTGCACAAGGGCGTGGCCCAGGTCTACGGCATCAAGATGACCGGCTGGCCGGCGTGGTTCATGCACCGGACGTACCACATGTCGCGGATCCCGTCGTTCAACCGCAAGGTCCGGGTCGTGGTCGACTGGTCGCTGGCGTTCTTCCTCAAGCGTGAGGTGGTCGCGCTCGGCCAGCTGCACGACCCGCGCGAGGAGTTCGCCGAGGCGTCCCAGCCTCGGTAAGGAAGGGCCCCCTGTTAACGCTTTCGGTATAGCAGGGGCCCCTTCTTAACACCTGGGCGGGCTTAACACCTGGGCGGGCGCGGGCTCAGACCCGCCAGATCCAGGCGTCGGCGACCCGCTCGGCCGGCCCGTAGAGCTGGTCCAGGGTCGCCCGCAGGTCGTCGGCGTGGCGGGTGCCGTCGGCCACCGCGAAGCAGGACGCGCCCCAGCGGTCGGCGTCCCGGGCGGCCTGCCGCCGCTCCCGGTCGCCGATCGCCGGCCGGCCGCCCCGCTTCGCCACCTCGCTGAGCAGGTACGACGTGGGGCGCTTCCAGGTGCCCATGGCGGCCGTGCCGCCCCTGCCGTACGGGGCGATGAAGAAGCCCTCGGGCAGGCCGAACGCGGCGTCGGCGGCCGTGGCCCAGCGCATCGGCCACGGCTCCTTCGGCGTGGGCAGCGGCACCGGCACCAGCACCCCGCCGGGGCGGACGCACTCCCGCCAGTGGCCGGCCGAGATGAACTCCGGCAGCGCCGGCCGCTCGGCCGTGGGCAGGGGGGCCGGCAGGACCGGCAGCAGCGCGAGCCCGACCGCCGCCGGGACCAGCCGGCGGGCCCGGCCAGTGCCGCGCAGCGCCCGGTCCACGGCCAGCACGAGCAGCGTGCCGGCCAGCGGCAGCACCGCCAGGGCGAACCGCATCGGCAGCGCCCCGTCCACCACGGGCAGGCCCGCCAGCAGGGCGTACGGGCCGGGGATGCTGGTCCGGTCACCGCGGACGACCACGTCCGGGCCGAGCGACAGGGCGGCCATGACCAGCGCCCCGGCCGCGCAGGCGAGCACCAGTGGGCGGCGGCCCAGCCAGACCGCGCAGCCGAGGGTGACCACGAGCAGGGGCCAGCCGAGGAAGGTGTTGTATTCGGCCGGGCCGGTGGTGAGCCGGGCCGCCTCGTCGCTGCCGGCCGCCGACAGCGGGGAGAGCGTCCACCAGCTGACCAGGTCGGCCGAGAAGTAGTGCGGGCTGAACATGCCGTCGGCGACGCCCTGCGGGCCGGCGAACTGGAACCACAGCGGGTATCCCAGCACGAGCAGGGCCAGCCCGGCGGCGACCAGCATCCCCCCGGCGAAGCCGGGCAGCGCCCGGCGCAGCAGCGCCCGGTCGGCCAGCGCGTACGCGACGGCCATCACCAGCAGCGTCAGCGCGCAGAGGAAGAGCACCTCCTCGCCGACGAACACCTGGACGCTGACCACGACGGCGAGGCCGACGGCGGAGGTGAGCATGCGGCGGCGGTCGGGGCCGACCCGCGCCGGGCCGCCGCCGGAGGCTTCGTCCGAGCCCTTGCCGCCGCCGAGGCGGCCCGCGCGGCCCCGCGGGTCGGCCGCGCGCAGCAGCCGGACCACCAGCCAGACGATCACCGGCACCAGCCACTGGGCGGTCATGTGCAGGTGGCTGTTGGTCTGCGAGACGATGCCCGGCCCGAAGCCGCACAGCCCGGCCCCGAGCGCGGCGGCGAGCCGGTGCGCCCCGAGGACGCGGGTGAAGAGCAGGTACCAGGCGAGGGCGGTGCCGGCGAGGTTGAGCCCGGCGAGCAGGGCGAAGGTGACCGGGGCGCCGAACAGCAGGGTGACCGGGGCGAAGGCCACCCCGAGCGCGATGACCGTGGTGTTGGCCATCAGGTTGACCCCATCCGGGGCGTTGAGCCGGTCGGTGAGCAGCCCGAAGTCGCCGAGCAGGGCGCGCGAGTCGACGGCCAGGAACCACTCGTACAGCGTCTGGTCCTCGGGGTTGAGCGCCAGCACCCGGCCGGCCGGGTCGGGCCAGAGCCCGTGGGTGACCCAGCCCGCCAGGGCCGTGAACAGCAGCCCGACGAGCAGGTCGGCCCGGTGCCGGGCGACGGCGGCCCGCAGCCGGACCCACCGGCCTGCGGCCCGGGCCGGTACGTCGGAACGGACTGCCTGCTCGGGGGCGGCGTCGGGGGCCGTAGGGGCTGCGCTGCTCACGGGTCGACCCTAGTGCGGGAGTGCCGGCGGGGTACGCCGGGTCGTGGCGGACCCGCTACGGTGACACTGCACCGGCGCGTGGGCGACGCGCGGGGCCGCCCAGCCCGGGTGGTGGAACGGCAGACACGGCCGCCTTAAAAGCGGCTGCCGCAAGGCGTGCGGGTTCGACCCCCGCCCCGGGCACGCGCAGCACGGTGACCGCGCCGGTGAATGCGACCGTCGGTGGCGGCGAGGGCGTCACCTGCGGGTCTCTCAGCTTCTTCACAGCTCCTGCGCCGGTCGGTGATCTCCACGGCGTCGAGCGGGGCGTCTACCCTGGAAGGGCACGTTCACGTGCGACGACCCCCTGAGGGAGGCCTGACAGTGAAGACTTCGAACCCGGTGCTCGCCCGACTCGGCCAGGCGGCCGAGCGGGAACGGGCCACCGGGTACGCCCCGACCGGGCCCTACGGGCAGCCCGGCTATCCGCAGCAGTACCCGGGCGCGACGGGCTACCCGGCCGCGCCGCCCACCGTGACGCCGATGTCGATCGACGACGTGGTGGTCAAGACCGTCGTGTTGCTGGGCATCCTCGGCGCGTCCGCCGCGGCGGCCTGGGTGCTCGTTCCGGACGCGCTGCTCGGCGTGGCCTGGATCGGCGCGGCGGTCGTGGGCCTGGTCCTCGGCCTGATCATCTCGTTCTCCCGGATGGCGAACCCGGCGCTGGTCATCGCGTACGCCGTCGTCGAGGGCGTCTTCGTCGGCATGGTGAGCAAGGCGTTCAACTCGCTCTACGACGGCATCGTGCTCCAGGCCGTGGTGGCCAGCTTCGGCGTGTTCTTCCTGATGGCCATGCTCTACAAGGCGCGGGTCATCCGGGCCACCCCGAAGTTCGTCCGGGGCATGGTCGCGGCGATGGTCGGCCTGTTCGCGGTCATGTTGATCAACCTGGTGCTGGCGCTGTTCGGCGTCAACACCGGCCTGCGCGACGGCAGCCCGCTGGCCATCGGCTTCAGCCTGGTCTGCATCGTGGTCGCCTCGCTGAGCTTCGTGCTCAGCTTCGCGGAGGTCGAGGAGGGCGTCCGGATGGGGCTGCCCCAGCGCTACTCCTGGACGGCGGCGTTCGGCATCCTGGTCAGCCTGGTCTGGCTCTACATCGAGATCCTGCGCCTGCTGAGCTACTTCCAGGGCGACGACTGACCCTCGTCGCTCGACGGCGCCCGCCCCGCGATCTCGCGGCGGCGGGCGCCGTCGTGTTCCGGCCCGGCCGACCCACCCCGGGCGTCCGCCGACCGCCGCCGACTGCGCCGGGCGTGCGGCGACCGCAGGGGGTACGTCGGCCCGGCGTCCGTAGACTCGGCGCGGTGAGCGCAGCGGAACTGGGCCGGGCGGTGGAGCTGCTGGTCCGTCAGGTCGGGCACTGGCAGCAGCCGCGCTGGGCGGCCTCGGCCGGCGGCGGCAACGTGCCCCGGGCCGACCTGGTGCACCGGCTGGTGCAGGAGATCGCGAACCTCGCCGCCGACGCCGAGGGGCAGCCCCGCCGGGCGGTGCCCCGGCTCGACAACGACCTCGCCCTGCCCGACCAGCTCCGGGTGGTCGCCGCCGACCTGCTGGCGGCGGCCCCGCCGGACGCGGTGCTGCACCGGGCCGCCGCCGAGGTGACGGCGACCCGGTCCGCGCTCTGACCCCCCGCGTTCCCGGTCACCCGCGCTCCAAGGCCCGCGTTCCCGGTCACCCGCGCTCCAAGGCCCGCGTTCCCGGTCACCCGCGCTCCAAGGCCCGCGTTCCCGGTCACCCGCGCTCCAAGGCCCGCGTTCCCGGCCGCCCGCGCTCCAGGGCCCGCGCTCTAGGGCCCGCGTTCCCGGCCACCCGCGCGGCCAGCGCGAGCGCCGGGAGGCGCCGCGCAGCTCAGCTCAGGCGTTCGAGGACCATGGCCATGCCCTGGCCGCCGCCGACGCACATCGTCTCGAGGCCGATGCTCTTGTCGTGCCACTGGAGCGCGTTGAGCAGCGTGCCGGTGATCCGGGCGCCGGTCATGCCGAACGGGTGGCCGACGGCGATCGCCCCGCCCATCACGTTCAGCTTCTCCTCGTCGATGCCGAGCTGCCGGTAGGAGGGGATGACCTGGGCGGCGAACGCCTCGTTGATCTCGACCAGGTCGACGTCGTCGATGGTCATCCCGGCGCGGCGCAGGGCCTGCTTCGACGCCTCCACCGGCCCGAGGCCCATGATCTCGGGGGAGAGGGCGGTGACGCCGGTGGAGACGATCCGCGCCAGCGGGGTGAGGCCGAGGTCCCGGGCCCGCTGGGCGCTCATGATCACCACAGCGGCGGCCCCGTCGTTGAGCGGGCAGCAGTTGCCGGCGGTGATCCGGCCGTCGGGGCGGAACACCGGCTTGAGCCCGGCGACGCCCTCCAGGGTCACCCCGGGACGGGGGCCGTCGTCGGTGTCGACGACGGTGCCGTCGGGCGTGGTGACCGGGGTGATCTCCCGGGCCCAGAAGCCGTCGGCGATCGCCTTCTCGGCCAGGTTCTGGCTGCGTACGCCGAACGCGTCCATGTCGGCGCGGCTCACGTCGTACGCCTGGGCCAGGTTCTCGGCGGTCTGCCCCATGGTCAGGTAGATGTCGGGCAGCTCCCCGGTGGAGCGGGGGTCGGTCCAGACCTCCGCGCCGCCCTCGGCCCGCCGCGCCGAGCGCTCCCGGGCGGCGGCGAAGCGCGGGTTCTCCCAGCCGCCGCCGACCAGCGCCTGTGCCTCCGGCGGGAGCGCGTCGGAGTTGCCGCGCGCGTACCGGGAGACGGTCTCCACCCCGGCGGAGACGAACACGTCGCCCTCGCCGGCCCGGATCGCGTGCATCGCCATCCGGGTGGTCTGCAGCGACGAGGCGCAGTAGCGGGTGAGCGTGGCGCCGGGCAGGCCGTCGAGGCCCAGCAGGGTGGCGACCACGCGGGCCATGTTGAAGCCCTGCTCGCCGCCGGGCAGGCCGCACCCGAGGTAGAGGTCGTCGATCTCGGTGGGATCGAGCTGGGGGACCTTGTCCAGGGCGGCCCGGACGATGGTGGCGGCGAGGTCGTCGGGGCGGACGTCGCGCAGGGACCCCTTGTGCGCCCGACCGATGGGGGAGCGGGCGGTGGCGACGATGACGGCGTCGCGGGACGACTCAGTCGGCATGAACCAACGTTAACTTGGCGGTAACCTACCGGGAAGCGGAGCGACCAGCGGGAAATGTCACCCCGGCCCGCCGCGCACCGGGGCCGGCCCGATCATTGGCGGGAGGCGACGTTCGCGGCGGCGGCGACGGCCGGGAGCAGGGCGTGCGCCCAGATCCGGTACCCGTCGGCGGACGGGTGGAAGCCGTCGTGGCAGAGCGTGCCGGCGTCGGCCCGGAACACCGGACCGGTCTCCGTGCCCAGGTCGACCACCGTGCCGCCCGCGTCGAGCGCGGCGGCCGTCTGCGCGCGGGCGATCCGCCGGCCGGACCAGCCGACCAGCTGCCGCAGCGGCGGCGCGATCGCGCGGGCCGCGCCGAGATCCGGGCAGGTGCCGACGACCACCTCGACCTGCGCCTCGCGCAGCCGCCGCACGGCCGACCCGAGGTAGGCCCCGGCCTCGGCCGGGCTGCGCAGCGCGGTCGCGTCGTTGGCGCCGATCAGGACCACCGCCACGTCGGGGCGCGGGCCGAGCAGCGCCCGGGCCACCTGGGTGGCCAGGTCGGTGGAGCGGGAGCCGGACACCCCGACGCTGGACAGGTGCACCCGCCGGCCGGCCGGCCCCTCGGCGAGCAGGTTGGCCAGTTGGCCGCCGACGGTGTCGCCGAGCCGGGCCACCCCGACCCCCAGCGCGGACGAGTCGCCGAGCAGGACCAGCCGCAGCGGCGGCGCGCCAGCCCGGCCGATCGTGGCGCGCAGGGCCAGGCCCAGCTCGGGCTGCGCGTACGGGCGGCTGCGGGCCAGGAACGCCTCGCCGGCCAGGACGGCCGCGCCGCCGATCGTCCCGGCGACCAGGGACACCGCCGCCGCCCGGCCCAGCCGGACGGCGAGCTCCGCGCCGAGCCCCCGGTCACCACCACCGCGCCTGCCGCCCTGCTCGGTCATGGCCGTCCTTCCAGTGTGGGTGAGTCGGCGGTCGGGCCGGCCTGCGGCACCGCGCCGACGCCGAAGAAGGCCCGCCGACGCAGCTGCGCCCACCGCCCGCCCGGCCCGCGGTCGCGGCCCCGGACCTGGGTGGCGCTGACCTCCGTGCCGGCGTGCCGGGCCGCCTCCTGGGCCGCCTCCGGCAGCGACCGGACGCCCTCGCCGCGGGCGAGCCCGGTGCGGCGCTCCTGCACCCCGCCGAGCGCGGAGAGCACCGTCGGCAGCAGCGCGGCGGCGGCCACCGCATACCCCTCTGCGGAGGGATGGAACCGGTCCCAGGCGAACATCCGGGTCGGCTCGGCGACGAAGCGGGGGCCGAGCAGGTCGCCGAGGGAGACCGTCCAGCCGCCCGCCTCGACCACCGCCACCGTCTGGGCGGCGGCGAGCTGCCGGCTCCACCGCCGGGCCAGCCAGCGCAGCGGCGGCTGGATCGGCTGGATCGCCCCGAGGTCGGGGCAGGTGCCGACCACCACCTCGCAGCCGACCCCGCGCAGCGCGCGGACCGCGTCGACCAGGTAGCGCACCGCCAGGGCCGGCGGGGTGCGGTTGGTGACGTCGTTGCCGCCGATCAGGATCACCGCGACGTCGGGCGACACCTCCAGCGCGGCCTCCACCTGCGGCTTCAGGCCGGAGGAGATGGCGCCCACCACGGCGAACCGGTGCAGCCGGACCGGCCGGTGCAGCCGGCGGGACAGCCCGGTGGCCAGCAGCGAGCCGGGCGTCTCCCGGCGGCGGTGCACGCCGTAGCCGGCGGCGGAGGAGTCGCCGAGGACGACCATGGTCAGCGGCGGGCCGGGGAGCTTCGCGCCGTAGACGCCGTCGCAGCGGGGCGGGGGCGCCTCGGCCATCGGGATGGTGCGGCGGGCCTGCCGGGCCTGGCCGAGCAGGACGCCCGTCGTCGCCGCGGCGGCCGCCGCGGTGGCGCCCGTGCCGATCGCCGCGACGCGGGCCACCCGCCGCACACGCTGCCAGCGCGGAGCGGACTGCTCGCGCGGACCGGCCGGTGCGACGGAACCAGCGACCCCAGCGACCCCCATGCACCGACATTATCGCGCCGGTACGACACGCCGCTGTCGTCGTACTGCCCGGTTTCTGGCTGGGAGGCGACTGTTGCGGGTACCTCTTGCGGGGACACGGCACGCTGTGGAGTCGGAAGGGGCGTGGAGATGGGGAAGACACTGAAGCGCGGCGCGGCGTTCGCGGCGCTGGCCCGGGCACTGACCGCCGGGGCGCGGGGCGGCCCGTCGCTGGGGGCCCGGCTGGCGGCGCTGCCCCGGATGATCCGGGCCACCACCCGCGGCGAGTACGACGGCGGCCTCCGGCTGGCCCTGATGACCGCGGCGACGGCGTACATCGTCTCGCCGATCGACCTGCTCCCGGAGATCCCGCTGGCGGTCTTCGGCCTGGCCGACGACGCGGTGATGGTGACCTGGCTGGCCGGCGCGGTGCTCGCGGAGACCGAGCGGTTCCTGGAGTGGGAGGTCCGCCGGGCCTCCGTCATCCCGGGGCATGTGGTGCCCTGACGGGACGTACCCTGGGCGTCGAATCAACGTCTGCCCGGCCGCCGTCGCCGGCGCCGCAACGAAGGGCACAACGAGGTGCACTACTACGACAACGTCGTCGAGATGATCGGCAACACCCCGCTGGTGCGGCTGCGCAACGTGACCGAGGGCATCCGGGCCACCGTGTTGGCGAAGGTGGAATACCTCAACCCGGGCGGCTCGGTGAAGGACCGCATCGCGCTGCGCATGGTCGAGGACGCCGAGGCCGCCGGCATCCTCGGGCCCGGCGGCACGATCGTCGAGCCGACCAGCGGCAACACCGGCGTCGGCCTGGCCCTGGTGGCGCAGCTCAAGGGCTACCGGTGCGTGTTCGTCTGCCCCGACAAGGTCAGCCAGGACAAGCAGGACGTGCTGCGGGCGTACGGGGCGGAGGTGGTGGTCTGCCCGACCGCCGTCGCGCCGGAGGATCCGCGCTCCTACTACAACGTCTCCGACCGGCTGGCCCGCGAGATCCCGGGCGCGTGGAAGCCCGACCAGTACAGCAACCCGGCCAACCCGCGTTCGCACTACGAGACCACCGGCCCCGAGCTGTGGAAGCAGACCGGCGGCCAGCTCACCCACTTCGTCGCCGGGGTCGGCACGGGCGGCACCATCTCCGGCATCGGTCGCTACCTGAAGGAGGCCTCCGACGGCCGGGTGAAGATCGTCGGGGCGGACCCGGAGGGCTCCGTCTACTCCGGCGGCACCGGCCGGCCCTACCTCGTGGAGGGGGTCGGCGAGGACTTCTGGCCCACCACGTACGACCGGGACATCGCCGACCAGATCGTGGAGGTCTCCGACAAGGCGTCGTTCGAGATGACCCGGCGGCTGGCCCGCGAGGAGGGGCTGCTGGTCGGCGGCTCCTGCGGGATGGCCGTGGTCGCCGCCCTGGAGGTAGCGCGCGAGGCCGGCCCGGACGACGTGATCGTGGTGCTGCTGCCCGACAGCGGCAAGGGCTACCTGTCGAAGATCTTCAACGACGCGTGGATGGCCCGCTACGGCTTCCTCGACAACTCCGGCACCGAGCCGACCGTCGCCGATGCGCTCGCCGGCAAGCCCGGCGGGCTGCCCGAGCTGGTGCACGTGCACCCGACCGAGACGGTCCGCGACGCCATCGACTACATGCGCGAGTACGGCGTCTCCCAGCTCCCGGTGCTCAAGGCCGAGCCGCCCGTGGTCACCGGTGAGGTGGCCGGTTCGGTAGCCGAGAAGGACCTGCTCGACGCCCTGTTCACCGGCCAGGCGCACCTGCACGACACCATCGAGCGGCACACCGCCGACCCGCTGCCGATGATCGGCGGCGGTCAGCCGGTGAGCGAGGCGGTGGCCCTGCTGGAGAAGTCCGACGCGGCGCTGGTGCTGGTCGACGGCAAGCCCAAGGGTGTGCTCACCCGGCAGGACCTGCTGGCCCACCTCGGCGCCCGCTGACCTTGCAAGGAAGGGCACCTTATTAACGCTTTCGGTAGAGGAAGGGCCCCTTATTAACGCCGCCGCCGGTGCGGAGCGGGCGAGGCCAGCGTTCGGCCCCGCCCACTCCGCACCGGCCTTGGCAGCGGCAGCCGTCGATCATGCGCGACGCCTCGGCTGGGCCGGAGTCCGCGTGATCGGTGAACGGGGCTGGGCTGGCGACCTCGCGGCGTGGTTCAACCACTGCAGTCCCGCCGGCCGGACATAGATCGAGCGACGGTCCACGGCATCTCGCGGCCGTACGGCTCTCGGCCGTCCGGGCTGGCCCGGGTGCACCCCTGACCGCGTTCCGCGCGGGGCTGGTCGACTGAAGGCCCTTGCCGACACGGTGAAGAAAACTTCCGCGAAGTAGCCCGGCCCCGGCCAACCCGCCACCGGCGGCCGCCGACCGGGTGCAGGACGGCCACGACGCCACCCACGCCAACTTCAACCCGAACGGGTACCGGATCACCGCCTTGACCGTCGGCCGGCTGGACCGGCGCACCGGAGGTGAGGGTGAGAGGGGAACCCCTCTCTACTGTATGCGTTAACAGGGGGCCCTTCCTTACCGCTCAGGCGACGGTCACGCCGCCCCTCCAGGACCGCCGCGTGTTCATCCACCCCTGGATCTGGCCGACCGAGCCGGTCATCACCCAGCTGTTGAAGCGCTTCTCCGACACCGAGCCGCCCTGGCTGGTGTTCGCGCCGTACACGGCCATCGTCTTGGTCAGATCGGCGTTGGCGATGATCACCCCGCCCCGGTTCGGCGGGGTCCAGGAGAAGTAGCTCGCGTCGGAGCACTGGCCGAAGTTGGTGCGCTCGGTCAGCGTCTGGCTGACCGCGTCGTAGGTGAAGTAGCGGTTGAACTCGGCCCGCAGGCACGCCGTCGGGACCTCGATGCCCGGGTAGGTTTGGAAGTCCCGGTAGATCGCCGGGTTCTGCTCGCCGCCGCCGAAGTTCTGCGGGACGAAGTCGATCGGCACGGACCGGGTGGACTGGGTCTTCGACGCGGTGTCCGTGTTCAGCGCCAGCAGCGGAGACCCGTGCCGGCGGTACGCCGGTCAGGCCGGGTTCGACCAGGTGTCGCCGGCCTCGGTCGGGTTAACCGTCACGCCGTCGCGGGAGAAGAACAGCGACGACTGCAGCTGCCGGCCGGCGCCGGCACGAGCGCCAGGGCGACCCGGCGGCGACGCCGGAATCCGAAGCTGTTCATCCTGCCTCCGCAACTCGGCCCCGGCACGACCGGCCGGGCGCCTTCCGGGACGAGGATGTGGGCCCCGGTATAGCGCCGGTATATCGGGGCGGCGGGCGGCCGGGCCGTCAGCCGGGCGGCGGCCCGTCCCCGTCCGCGCCCGCCCGGGCGAGCAGGTGCCGGGCGCGTGCCGACCACAGCCGGGCACCCATCCGGTCGAATATCGCCAGCGCCCGGTCGAGGTGCTCCCGGGCCGTCGCGGGCTCGCCCCGGGCCAGGAACAGGGCGGCGAGGCTGGTCCGGGCGTACGCCTCCCAGCGCAGGTCGGCGTGCGCGACGAAGACCGCCAGGGCGGCTGCCAGCTCCGCCTGCGCCTCGTCCAGCCGGCCGGACCCGGTGAGCGCGTCGCCCAGCCCGCGCCGGGCGTACGCCTCGCCGAGCGGGTCGGCGACCTCGGCGAAGGTCTCCCGACAGCGGTGGTACGTCTCCCGCGCCTCGTCGTGCCTGCCCTGCTCCACCTGGGTCATGCCGAGCCCGAGCAGGGCCGCCGCCATGCCCAGCCGGTCGCCGAGCCGCTCGAAGCCGGTGTGGCAGTGCAGGAAGCACTCCTCGGCCTCGTCGAGGTGCCCGAGGTCCAGGTGGATGCTGCCCAGCGTGCGCCGGGCGTACGTCTCGCCGGACCGGTCGCCGAGCGCCCGGAACGCGCCGACGCTGCGCCGGGCCACGTCCAGCGCCTCGTCGAGCCGGCCGAGCCCCCGGTACGCCACCGACAGCCCGCGCAGCGCGTGGGCGCTGCCCTGGTGCTCCCCGGCCGCCTCGAACAGCGGGAGCGCCTCGACGTAGCGGCCGACGGCCCCCTCGGCGTCGCCGTGCCCCCACCGGGCGTCGCCGAGGCCGCGCAGCGCGTACGCCCTGCGGACCGGACTGCCGATCGTCTCGGCCAGCTCCAGCGACCGCCGGAAGTACGTCTCGGCCCGGTCGAACCGGCCCCGGTCCCGGTACAGGTCGCCGAGCCGCTCGGCCAGGTCGGCGGCCACGTCGGCGTTGCCGGCCCGGTGGGCGGCGTCCTGGGCCAGCTCGTGGGTGGCCTGCCAGGCGCTCCACTGCGACCGTTCCGCCAGGAACATGGTCGACGCCCGTGCCAGCCGCCAGGTCACCTCCCACCGCCCGGTCCGGTGCGCCTGGCCCAGGGCCGCCACGACGTCGGTCTGTTCCCGGGCGAACCAGCGGCGCGACTCCGCCCCGAACCGGCCCGCCCCGGCGGCGCCGGTCAGCGCGGCGGCGGCCCGCTCGGCGGCGGCCACCCAGGCGGCGAAGGCACGGTCCAGGGCCGCCGCCCGGTCGCCCGCCGGCTCGGCGACGGCCGCCTGCTCCGCCGCGTACACCCGCAGCAGGTCGTGGGTGTGGTAGCGGTCCTGGTCGGTGCCGGTCAGTTGCAGCAGTTGGGCGTCCACGAGCTGGTCCAGCGTGTCCTCGGCGGCGGCCGGGTCGGCGTCGAGCAGCGCGGCGGCCAGCCAGCCGGGGACGGTGGGCTGGTCGAGCAGGGCGAGCAGGTGGAACGCCCGGCGGGCGGCCGGTTCGAGGCTGTCGTAACTGAGCTGGAAGCTGGCCCGGACGTCGAGGTCGCCGACGCGCAGCTCGTCGAGTCGGCGCCGGCCGTCGGCGAGCCGGTCGGCGAACCGGTTCAGGCTCCAGTGGCCCCTGGTCGCCAGCCGGGCGGAGGCGACCCGGACGGCCAGCGGCAGCCGGCCGCACAGCTCGACGATCGCGCCGGCCGCCGCGGGCTCGGCCGCGACCCGGGCGGGTCCGGCCGCCGCGGCGAGCAGCTCGACGGCCTGGTCCCGGTCGAGCACGTCGAGGTGCAGCGTCCGCGCCCCGGCCAGCCCGGCCAGCGGCATCCGGCTGGTGACGACGGCGGCGCAGCCCGGGCCGCCGGGCAGCAGCGGTCGCACCTGCTGTTCGTCGGCGGCGTCGTCGAGCACCACGAGGACCCGGCGGTCGGCCAGCCGGCTGCGGTAGCAGCGGATCCGCTCGTCGAGCTCGACCGGGAGCTGCTGGTCGGTCATGCCCAGCGCCCGCAGGAAGCGGGCCAGCACGTCCGCCGGGTCGACCCGGTGCGCGCCCTGGCCGTGCAGGCCCACGTGCAGCTGGCCGTCGGGGAAGTGCGGCCGGAGCCGGTGCGCGACGTGCACGGCGAGGCAGCTCTTGCCGACCCCGGCGGTGCCGGAGAGCGCCCAGATCCGCATCGCGGCGGCCGGCGGCCGGCCGAGGAAGGCGACGGCGTCGGCGACCTGCTCGTGTCGCCCGGTGAAGTCGGGAACGTCGGCGGGCAGCTCCGCCGGCACGGGCCGGCTGACCCGGGCCGGGGTGGCCGCGGCCGGGCGGCGCAGCCCGGGGGCCAGCGCCCGCAGGGCCGGGCCGGGGGGCACGCCGAGGTCGTCGGCGAGGACCCGCTCGGCGTCCCGGTACGCGGTGACCGCCTCCGCGTGCCGGCCGGCCGCCTGGAGCGCGCGCACCTGCTGCTCCCGGAAGCGTTCGTGCAGCGGATGGTCCGCCACCAGCCGGGCGAGCCGGGGGAGCAGCTCCTCGTGCCCGCCCAGGCGCAACACCGTCTCCACCGACTCGCCGATCGCCCGCAGCCGGCCCTGGTCCAGCGCGGCGGCCTCACCGCACAGCAGACCCCGGCCGACGAGGTCGGCCAGCGCCGGGCCGCGCCACCAGAGCAGGGCGTCGTGGTACGCGTCGCGCGCGGCGCCCAGGTCGCCGCCCGCGGCCAGCCGCCGGGCCACGGTGACCCGGGCGTCGAACTCGTCGGCGTCGAGGCGGTAGGCGCCCGCGTCGAGCCGGTACGCGCCGTTGCCGAAGGTGAGCCCGCCGGGGAGCAGCTTGCGGAGCTGATGCACGTAGAGCTGCAGGTTCTTCAGCGCGGAGCGGGGCGGGGCGGCGGGCCACAGGGCGTCCACCAGGTCGGCGACGGCGGTCGGCCGACCCGGCCGGAGAACCAGGACGGCGAGCACCGCGCGCTGCTTGGGCGGCCCCAGCGGGACCGGCTCGCCGGCCAGCTCCGCCTCGACCGGGCCGAGAATGCGAACGAGTATCCGAACCCCCACGGCAGCCGGCGGAGCGAGCCCAACCTGACGATCAACTCAGTCGATGATTGTAGGCCCGCCCGCCGACATGCCGACGGTGTCCCGACGGGTGGGCGGCGGCGCTACGCCGCCGCCCACCGTGGCGCTAGGAGTGGTTGAACGAGTAGGTGATGGTCTCGGCCTGGTTGGCCGGCAGGCACTGTGCGACGTCGGTCGCGCAGGCCGCCGGGGCGATGCCGAACAGGAACTGCACCGGACCGGCGGTGAACGACCGGCTGGAGTCGGCGGTCACGCTGAGGTTGAACACGTACAGGACGTGGTCGGAGGATTCCTGGAAGTTGGCCGGCGTGCTCGGCATGCTCGGCCGGCTCCACAGCCGGACCCACCCGCCGTTCGCAGTGTTCTGGTGGAAGCGCATGAACGGCTGGCCCCCGGGGTTGTCACGCAGCCACTGGGTCGGCACCGCCACCGGGAACGAGACGTACTGGGTCTTGAAGTTGAGCGTCGCCCCCGAGGCCGGCCCGTAGACCCCGGCCCCCGAGCCGATCAGCGGGGCGTACGACAGCCAGTCCGACCAGGGGCCGGTGCCCCCGAGCCCGGTGAAGCGCACCCGGAACCGCGTCGAGGCGTCCCGGGCGGACGGCACCGGGAACCGGCTGTAGTCCGACGTCGAGCAGCCGTACGGGTCGATCGGCGAGCAGTAGCCGCTGAGCTGCTTGACCTGCCCCCCGATGTCCTGCTGGAGCTGCCACGACGGGTACGACGCCCCGGCGTCCACCACGTACTGCGGCATCTCCCAGTAGCTGACCGGGTAGAGCACGTTGTTGAAGCGGGTGCGCCAGACGACCTCCTTCGGGCGTGGGCAGTGCTCGGTGGCGCCGACCCCCCGCTCCCAGATGAAGTCGCAGTACGCCCGCTTGTAGCGGGGCGGCAGGTTCGAGTAGACGCGGTCGGTGTGCGCCACCAGCCCCCAGTTCTCCGCCGGTGCGCCGGCGTTGCCCTGGTGGTAGCGGTACCAGATCGCCTGGGCGGTGTCGGCGCGGTTGGCCAGGGCGGTGAAGACGTCCTTGACGTACTGGCCCTGCTTGGCCTCCTTCTCCTCCAGGGTCGACGCGGACACGTCGTTGGAGTTGAAGCCGACCTCGGTCAGCCAGAACAGCGAGGTGGACTGCGGCACGCCCGCGGCGGTGAGCACCGCCCGGACGGCGTCGAGCCGGCCGTTGATGCCGGCCAGCAGCGTCGAAGTGGCGGTGTTGGCGTAGCCGCCGGGCAGGCTCAGCCCCATCGCGAAGGGGTACGGGTGGTAGCCGATCCCGTCGAACGGCCACGCCCCGCCGTTGGCCGCGCGGAACGCGGCGACCGAGGCGGAGCTCAGCACCCCGCTCAGGTGAAAGGTGTCGTCGTTGGCGGTGCCGGAGTCGCCGCCGTCCATCCCGGGGTGCATCCCGTGCGTGATCACCTTGACCGTGCTGCCGCAGGGCTTGCTGCCGGCGAGCCGGCAGTACCGGTAGAACTTCCCGATCAGCCGGCCGTACGCGTCGCCCGGCACCACGTACGGGCCGGGGTGGGCGGCGGTGCCGGGGTGGTACAGCTTGTTGGCCTCGTTGAGCACCTCGACGGCGGCCAGGCGGCTGCCGAACGTGGTGACCACCGACAGCGCCTTGTCGATCCACACCTTCATGAACTTCGTCGTGGTGCCGTACTCCGGGTACTGGCTGACCGCCACGGAGTCCTGCAGCTGGTACAGGTAGGGCTCGCTCGCGGGCACCCCGCTGTCGCTGACCCCGCCCTCGACCAGGGCGAAGTTCAGCACCGCGATGACCTTGACGTCGCTGGGCAGCTTGTCGATCAGCCGGCGGTAGAGCGTGAAGTCGACGGCCGTCTCGCCGGGGGCGGCGATCTCCAGTCGTACCGTCTTGACCTTGGCCTCGACCAGGTCCTTGATCATCTGGTCCTCGAACGCGACGCGCTGCGCGTCGGTGAGGTTCGGTTCGACGGCGGGCCGCAGGCTCCACGGGCTCATGACGGCCAAGCCGGTCTTCGACTGGGAGGCGACGACGGCCGGTGCGACGGCGGTCGTCACCCGGCCGGCGCTGGCCGCCGAGAGCTGTGCGGTCGTGATCTGCGCGGCGGCGGCCGGCGGCGGCCCGGCGGCCGGGTCGGCGGCGGCGGGCCGCCCGGTGCCGACCGCCGTCACGGCGACGACGGTCAGGCCGGCCAGCAGCCGGCTCGTTGCTCGGTGTCGCATGCAACCTTCTCCCTTGCCCCGGCCCGTGCCGGCCGGACTGCCGCGAGCATGCGAGCCGCCGGTATGCGTCCGGTATAACCGCCGGTCGGCTCGGCCGCCGGGCCGCCCTTCCGGGTTGATCGTCGGGCCGACCGGCGGGGCGACCATTCACAGCCCGGCCACAAGCAGGCCACAGAGGGCGCCGGCCGGGCGTGTCTAGCGTCGGGACCAGCCGACGAACACCGACCCCGGGAGGAACCCATGCGCCACGACCTCGACCACCACGAAGGGCAGCGGGTCAGCCGCCGCCGGCTGATCGCCGGGATCGGCTCGGTCGGGCTGGCCGGCCTGCTGGCGGCCTGCGGCCGGGACGGCGGCACGGTCACCACGTCCACCGGCGAGACCGTCTCCCCGCAGGCCACCGCCAGCACGTCGACCGACCTGACCGCGCTGTTCGGCGAGGCCAACACGTGCACACTGACCGCGAGCACCACCCAGGGCCCGTACTACTTCGACGCCGACAAGATCCGCAGCGACATCCGGGAGGACCGGGAGGGCACCCGGCTGCGGGTGGCGGTCCGGGTGCAGGACAGCGAGCAGTGCGGGCCCCTGGCCAACGCCGTCGTGGAGATCTGGCACTGCGACGCCGAGGGGCTCTACTCGGGCGCGGAGGCGCAGTCGTCCGGCGCGGGCGGCGCGCCGGGCGGGGCCTCGGGCGGGGGCACCCCGCCGAGCGGCACCGGGGCCCCGGGCGGCACCCCGCCCAGCGGCGGGCCGGGCGGTGGCACCCCGCCGAGCGGCGCGCCCGGCGGCGGTGCGGCACCGGGCGGCGGCTCGGAGGGGTCGGCGGCCGACCTCACGCCCACCGACGACAAGCGGTACCTGCGCGGGGCCCAGGTCACCAACTCCGACGGGATCGTCGAGTTCACCACCATCTGGCCGGGCTGGTACCGGGGCCGCACCACGCACATCCACGCCATGGTGCACGTCGACAACAACCGGGTGCTGACCACCCAGATGATGTTCGACGAGGCCCTCAACACCAAGGTGTACGCCGCGGCGCCGTACTCGGCGCACACCGGGCGGGACACCTTCAACGACAACGACACGATCTACGCCGACAGCATGCTGATGAAGGTCGTCGAGGACGGCGACGGCTACCTCGGCGTGCTCAACTTCTCGGTCGACTCGGACCAGGACGGCGCGTGAGCCCGCCCCGCCCCGCCCCCGCCGGGGGCGGGGTAAGAAGGGGACCCTTCTCTACCGTATGCGTTAACAGGGGGCCCTTCCTTACACAGCACGCGCGTAGCGGAGCTGGCGGGTGAGGGCCGTGCCGATCCGGTCCTCCCGGCGTTCGCCGGTGGGCCGCCAGCCGCCCCGCTCGTAGAAGCGCCGGGCCGGCGCGTTGCCCTCCAGCACCCACAGCACCGCCCGCGTCCGGCCCCGGTCGCGCATGGTGGCCAGCGCGTCGTCCATCAGCGCCCGGCCCGTGCCCCGGCCCCGCTCGCCGGGGTCGAGGTGGATGGCGTTGAGCAGCCCCGTCGCCGGGTCGCCCGCGTCGTCCGGGCCGACGTAGCTGAAGCCGACCAGCCGGCCGTCACGCTCGGCGACGGTCATCAGGTGGTCGTCACGCTCCCAGGTCCACCGCTCCACCCAGTACCACCCCATCGCCTCCGCCGTCGGGTTCGCGAGGGCCTCCGCCGGCAGGAACGACGAGTACGCCGCCACCCGGGAGCGCTGGTGCAGCGCCCCCACGGCGCGCAGGTCGTCGCCGGTGGCGTGGCGGAGGGTGATCGTCACCCGGCCGAGGGTACCCGCCGGGGCGGCACCGGGACGGTCGTCAGGTCCTCGGCGACGACCAGCTCACCGGCGAAGTGCTCCCGGGCCTCGTCGGCGAAGCGCCGGACGTCGCCGTAGCGCTGGGAGAAGTGGGTGAGCACCAGCGTGCGTACCCCCGACTCGGTCGCCACCCGCGCGGCCTGGCCCGCCGTGAGGTGCCCGACCTCGGCGGCGAGCGCGGCCTCGCTCGCCAGGAACGTCGACTCGATGACCAGCAGGTCGGCGTGCTCGGCGAGGGCGTACACGTTGTCGCAGAGCCCGGTGTCCATCACGAACGCGAACCGCTGCCCGGGGCGGGCCACGCTCACCTCGTCGCGGGTGACGCGCCGCCCGCCGACGTCGAGGTGGCCGACGCGCCGCAGCTCGCCGACGGCCGGCCCGGCGATCCCGTACGCGGCCAGCCGCTGCGGCAGCATCCGGCAGCCGTCCGGCTCGACGAGGCGGTAGCCGTACGTCTCGATGGGGTGCCGCAGCCGGCGGGCCTCCAGGGTGCCGCCGCCGCGCAGGGCGATCCGCTGCCCGTCGGCGCTGATCGGCTCGACGGCCAGCTCGGCGGTCTCGTGGAAGGAGCTGGCGTGCCGCAGCCGGGCGAAGTAGTCGGCCCCGCCGGCCGGGAAGTGCACCGCCACCGGGCGCGGGACCCGGTCCAGGGAGAGCCGCTGGATGGTGCCGGGCAGGCCGAGGCAGTGGTCGCCGTGGAAGTGGGTGACGCAGATCCGGGTCAGGTCGGTGGCGGTGACGCCGGTGTGCAGGAGCTGCCGCTGGCTGCCCTCGCCCGGGTCGAGGAGGATCACCTCGTCGTCCCAGCGCAGCACGTACCCGTTGTGGTTGCGCGCCCGGGTCGGGGTCTGGCTGGCCGTCCCGAGCACCACCAGTTCACGCATGGACACGGCGTTCTCCCCGGCGGATACATGAAGCGACCCCCGGGGCTTCCGTGCTCGCGCACGGGCCGGCTGGACTTGGCCGGCACCCCGGGGGTCGGGTGGCTGTCGTGGTTTCGCCGCACCGCTGCCACACGGTCTCGACGATCGTGCACCCGCCTCGCGGCGGGCAGGTTCTCACTGTCGAGGACAGCGGCTAGCGGACAGCCACCTCACGAGTCCGATTGCTATACAAGTCTGGACCACCTCCTTTCCCGTGTACCGCCACGCTATCCACTTCCCGGGGGCGTCGGCAACGGATTTCGACCAGCGGCTCAGGCGCGGTCGGCCGGCGTGGCCGGGGCGGGCCCGACGAGCGCTGCCGGAGCGGCCCTCACGGCGCTGCCGGAGCGGTCAGTCGGCGATGCCGATCGGGCCCTCGCGCGGCCCCTCCTCGCTGGCCGGCTGCACCGCCAGCGACGGGAAGTCGGCCAGGTCGCCCTCCGGCTCGGCGTCCCACTCGGGGAACACCAGCTCGCTCTGGAGATAGAGGCAGAGCAGCTGGGTGAGGTGACCCAGCCCGTCGAGGTGGGTGCGCTCGTGGCCGTGGGTGGCGTCCACCCCGAAGCCGAGCAGCGCCACCCGGGCGTGCGCGCCCGCCTCCACCGCCGCCGCCACGTCCGAGCGGTAGAACTCGAAGACGTCGCGGACCAGGTCCACCCCGTGCTCGCGGGCGATCGCGGCGAGGTTGCGGGTCAGGTGGTAGTCGAACGGCCCCACCCCGTCGCCCATGGCCAGGGTGGCCGCGTTCTCCCGGGACTGCTGCCCGGGGGCGACCACCGCGGCGTCCACGGAGACGATCTCGGCGACGTCCGGGTCGAGGCCGTGGCTCGCCCCGTGGCCGATCTCCTCGGTGACCGTCACCAGCAGGTGCGCGGTCACCGCCGGGGTGACGCCCGCGTCGACCATCGCCTTGAACGCGGTCAGCACCGCCGCCACCCCGGCCTTGTCGTCCAGGTGCCGGGACTTGACGTACCCGCTCGGGGTGATCGTCGGATTCGGCAGGAACGCCACGAAGTCCCCGACGTCGATGCCGAGCGCCCGCAGCCCGGCCTCGTCGGCCACGGGCTCGTCGACCCGCACCTCGACCTGCTCCCAGCCGACCCCCTGGAGGTCGACGGCCTCGTTGTAGCGGTGCCCGCTGGCCTTCAGCGGCAGCACCTGGCCGCTGATCACCCGGTCCAGGTCGTCGGTGAAGATCCGCACGTGCGCGCCCTCGGCGAACCGGGCGCTGTGCGTGCCGACCTGCATCAGCTCCAGCCGGCCGTTCTCCTTGAGCCGCTTCACCATGCCGCCGATGGTGTCGGTGTGCACCACGATCGCCCGGTCCGCCCCGGTCTCCCGGGGCCCCGGCAGGCAGGCGCTGAGCGCGCCGCGCCGGGTCAGCGTGGAGGAGATCCCGAGCGCGGAGAGGCGCTCGCCCACGTACTGCTGCACGTGGTCGGTGCGCCCCGACGGGCTCGGGATCTCCAGCAGCTCCACCAGCACCTGGCGGAGGTAGTCCAGGTCGATCTTCAGGGGGGCGGGTTTGCGTGCGGTCATGCCTGAGAGCTTGCCGCACCCGCCGGGGTCCAGAGGCGTTGCGGTGCCCGCGTGCCGGGGAAGAGGAGGTCGACGAAGCGCTCGGCGGTCGGCTGCGGCTCGTGGTTGGCCAGGCCCGGCCGCTCGTTCGCCTCGATGAACACGTGCTCCGGGCCGTCCGGGGCGCTGACCAGCAGGTCCAGCCCGGTGACCGGGATGTCCAGCGCCCGGCTGGCCGCCACGCACGCCTCGGCGATCGCCGGGTGCAGCTCGCCCGTCACGTCGTGGATCGTCCCGCCGGTGTGCAGGTTCGCGGTGCGGCGCACGGCCAGCACCGTGCCCTCGGGCAGGACGTCGCTCAGCTCGTAGCCGGCCTCGGCGACGACCTCCCGGGTCATGTCGTCGACGGGGATGCGCGACTCGCCCCCGGTGGCGGCGGCCCGGCGGCGGCTCTGCCGCTCGATCAGCTCGGCGACGTCGTGCACCCCGTCGCCGGTGACCTGGGCGGGTCGCCGGACGGCGGCGGCCACCACCTCGTGGTCGATGACGATCACCCGCAGGTCCTCGCCGTCGCGCATCTGCTCGATCAGCACGTCCGGGCAGAAGCCGCGGGCCAGGGCCACGGCGGCGGTCAGCGCCTCCGGCGTGCGTACGCCGACGGTGATGCCGTTGCCCTGCTCGCCGCGCGCCGGCTTCACCACCACCCGGCCCACCTCGGCGAGGAACGCGACGTCGGCGTCGTCGCCGGTCGCGGTGCGCCCGGCCGGCACCGACAGGCCCGCCTCGGTGAGGATGCGCCGGGTGACCCGCTTGTCGTCGCAGCGGCTCATCGCCACCGCCGAGGTCAGCTCGGACAGCGACTCGCGGGTGACGATCGTCCGGCCGCCGTTGCTCAGCCGCAGCTCGCCCCACTCCGGGTCGGTGACCTCCACCCGGATGCCCCGACGCATCGCCTCGTCGGCGACGATCTTCGCGTACGGGTTGAGCCGGTCGTACCCCTTCGGGGCGGCCGGCAGGAACAGCCGCTCGTTGATCGGGTTCTTCCGCTTCACGCAGAGCGTCGCGGTGCGGTAGAAGCCGAGCCGCTCGTACAGCCGGATCGCCCCGGTGTTCTCGGCCAGCACCGACAGGTCGACGAACGCCCGGCCGCGCGCGGTGAGCCGGGCCGCCAGCTCGGTCAGCAGCGCCTGGCCGGTGCCGGGCGGCGCGGTGTTGAAGTCCACGGTGAGGCACCACAGGCTGGCCCCGTTGTCCGGGTCGGCGAAGACCGCGACGTGGTCGACTCCGGTGATCGTGCCGACCACGTCCCCGGCGGCGTCCTCGGCGACCAGGTGCAGGAACCGGTCGGTGCGGGCGTTGTCGACCAGCACGTCGACCGGGGCGGTGACCATGCCGTTGCGGGCGTAGATCCGGTTCACCGCGTCCGCGTCGTCGGCGTCGCGCAGCGTCCGGATTCGCAGGCCGGGCAGCCCGTCGCGGTCGTCGGCGGCGGCCGGGGCCGCGGGCAGCCGCAGCCGGTACGTCAGCGACGGGTCGATGAACAGCTCGTCGGGCAGCCGGGACACCAGCACGTGCGGGTCGCGCAGGTAGATGCAGATGTCCCGCGCCCCGGCCGCCTCCGAGCGCAGCACCGCCGCCACGGCGGCCTGCTCGCTGAACGTCTGGCCGAACACCAGCCGCCCCCAGCCGCAGTCGAGCACCACGCCGCCGCCCGGCGGCGAGCCGTCCCGTTCGGGCTGGGCGCCCGAGCCGTCCGGGGAGTCCGGCGCGTCCGGGTCCGGCGGGGCCGGGGCGGGTGCCACCGGGTCGCCGCCCGGCCCCACCCGCTCGCGGCGGCGGCCCAGCACCCGTTCCCGGTCGGTGCGCGCCGTCCCGGTCGCCAGGGTGTCGCTCACGGTCAGTCGATTCCGTGGCTCTGGAGCCACATTTCCAGGAGTCCCAGCTGCCACAGCTTGTTTCCGTTCAACGGGGTGAGTTCGGCGTTCGGGTCGGCCAGCAGCGCGTCGACGTACTCGGTGCGGAACAGGTTGCGGTGGCGGGCGGCGGGCGCGTGCAGCGCGTCGCGTACCCGGTCGAGGAGCTTGCCCTCCAGGTGGGTGAGGCCCGGCACGGGGAAGTAGCCCTTCGGCCGGTCGATGACCTCGTGTGGCAGGACCCGGCGGCCGATCTCCTTCAGCACGCCCTTGCCGCCCTGGGCCAGCTTCAGCTCCGGCGGGCAGGTCGCGGCCAGCTCCACGAACTCGTGGTCGAGGAACGGCACCCGGGCCTCCAGCCCGTGCGCCATGGTCATGTTGTCGACCCGCTTCACCGGGTCGTCGGTCAGCATGATCTGGGTGTCGATCCGCAGGCCCGCGTCGACGGCGGTCTGCGCGCCGGGCCGGGCCAGGTGGGCGGCCACGAACTCGCGGGCCGGGTCGCCGTCGGCCAGCCACGCCGGGTCCAGCACCCGGGCCAGCCCGGCCGCGTCCCGGTCGAGGAACGCCTTCGCGTACGTCTCGACGGCCCGCTCCCGGTCGACGCCGGCCAGCGGCGGGTACCAGTGGTAGCCGCCCAGGATCTCGTCCGCTCCCTGACCGGACTGGACCACCTTGACGTGCCGCGACACCTCCTGGCTGAGCAGCCAGAACGCCACGCAGTCGTGGCTGACCATCGGCTCGCTCATCGCCGCCACGGCCGCCTCCAGCGGGGGCAGCAGGTCCCGGGCGGCCACCCGGATCTGGTGGTGGTCGGTGTCGAACGTCTTCGCCACGATGTCGGAGTAGACGAACTCGTCGCCGGAGCGGCCGCCGACGGCGTCGAAGCCGATGGAGAAGGTGGCCAGGCCGCGCTGCCCCTGCTCGGCGAGCAGGGCGACGACCAGGCTGGAGTCCAGCCCGCCGGAGAGCAGCACGCCGACCGGCACGTCGGCGACCATCCGGCGGCGCACCGCCGTGGTCAGCGACTCCAGCAGGGCGTCCTCCCAGTCGCGGGCGGACCAGCCGGCCCGCTCGTCGCGCCGGGTGAACGCCGGGTCCCAGTAGACCCGCTCGTGGGTGGAGCCGTCGGCCTCGTAGACCCGGACGGTGGCCGGGGGCAGCTTGGCGACCCCGCGCAGGATGGTGCGCGGCGGCGGCACGATGCTGTGGAAGCTCAGGTAGTGGGCCAGCGCCACCGGGTCGATGGCGGTGTCGACGCCGCCGCCGGCCAGCAGCGCGGGCAGGGTGCTGGCGAAGCGCACCACGCCCGGGGACTCGGCCACGTACAGCGGCTTGATGCCGAGCCGGTCGCGGGCCAGCACGAGGCGGCCGGTGTCCCGCTCGCTGATCGCCACGGCGAACATCCCGACCAGGTGGTCGACGAAGTCGAGCCCCCACTCGGCGTACGCCTTGACGACCACCTCGCTGTCGCCGGAGGAGAAGAAGCGGTGCCCCCTGGCCTGCAACTCCTCGCGCAGCTCGCGGTAGTTGTAGACGCAGCCGTTGAAGACGCCGGTCAGCCCCGACGCCGGGTCGACCAGCGGCTGCCCGCTCGCCGCCGACAGGTCGATGATCTTGAGGCGGCGGTGGCCGAGGGCGACCGCCCCCTGGGACCACACGCCGCTGTCGTCGGGGCCCCGGTCGCTCATCGTGGCCGCCATGCGTTCCACCGCCGCGACGTCGGCCCGCGAGCCGTCACGGCGGAACTCCCCAGCCAGTCCGCACATGCCAGACAATGCTGCCAGAGGTGAGCCCCGCTCGCCTGTTGAGATGATGTCGTCGGCGTTACGTGCTTGCTAAGATGCGCGCCGTCGCGCCCCGGTGGGCCGCAGCCCGCCGGCACCGCCGCCCGGTCCCACCGCCGCCCCGCGTGGCTGCCCGCCCAGCCTGCCCGGCCGGTTGTGAGAAACCCCGCATCGGTGCGACGCCGCCGGGCCCACGGCCGACCGCTTCCGACCGGACGGTCGCGCCGCGCCCGCCGCCGGTGCCCCGTTGTCCCCCGGACGGGGCATTCAGCGCCGAACGTCGCCGTGCCAGGGTGAGATCGGGCCCACGAGGAGGCGATGACCATGGTCGCGACGCGACGGACAGGCGTGCGGACCGGACGCGGCGTGCGTACCGCCGGCCGGCTGGCGCTGGCGGCGGCGGTCGCGGCGGCCGGGGTGCTGGCCGGGGTCGCCCCCGCGCAGGCCGTCGCCACCCGCACCGTGGCCTTCTGGAGCATGGACGAGCCGACGGGCGCCACGGTGCTCACCGACAGCAGCGGCAACGGCCCGCACGGCCGCGTCGGCGACGAGGTGGTGGCCGGGACGCGCTACGACGGCGCCACCGCCCACCGCTTCGCCTACCACAACCCCGCCGACAAGGAGTACGTGCCGGGGCACGTCAACCTGGTGCCGGCGAGCAACGACTTCAACCCCGAGGCCGGCGACTTCTCGTTCTCGATCCGCTACCGCACCACGAAGTCCTTCGGCAACATCATGCAGAAGGGCCAGGGCGGCACGGCCGGCGGCTACTGGAAGTTCGAGGCCCCCGAGGGCAAGCCCCGGTGCATGTTCCGGGGCGGCGACGGGGCGACGCGCACCGGCTACACCGGCACGTCCATCTCCGACGGGCAGTGGCACACCGTCACCTGCAACCGCACCGCCAGCTACGTCGAGATGTACGTCGACGGCGTGCGCACCAGCCGGCTCACCGGCCCCACCGGGACGATCGCCAACAACTGGCAGTTCTCGATCGGCGGCAAGAGCTCCTGCGACGGGGTGAACGTCACCTGCGACTACTTCGCCGGGGACATCGACTGGATCCGGCTCGTCAAGGGCACCGGCGGCGCGGCCAACACCCCGCCCAGCGCCGACCTCGCCGCGTCCTGCTCCGGGCTGGTGTGCGCCTTCTCCGCCGCCGGTTCCACCGACGCCGACGGCGCGGTCCAGGACCACGCGTGGGACTTCGGCGACGGCGCGACCGCCGACACCGCCAGCGTCCCCACCACCACCCACACGTACGCCCAGGCCGGCACCTACCGCGTCGCCGTCACCGTCACCGACGACCGGGGGGCCACCGGCACCGCCACCCGGGACGTCACCGTCGCGCCGCTGCCCGAGCTGATCTCGTACGTCGGGCAGGCCACCGCCAACGCGAACGTCACCAACCACTCCGTCGTCGTGCCCGCCGGAGTCCGGCCGGGGGACGTCCTGCTGCTGTTCCTCAGCCAGAACACCCACGCCGACACCGGGGAGCCCACCGGCGTCACCGGCTGGACGCGACTGGACCGCCTCGACGGGGGCTACGCCACCACCACCGCCTGGTGGAAGATCGCCGCCGCCGGTGACGCCGGGACGACCCTGCGGGTCACCCTCGGCAAGCAGTCGAAGGGCAACCTGGTGCTCGCCGCCTACCGGGGCGCCGACCCGGCCGCCCCGGTGGCCGCGTTCGCCAGCGCCGCCGACCCGGCCAGCTCCGCCACCCGGGTCACCCCGACCGCCCCGGTCGCCGCCGAGCGCGGGTGGGGCGTGTCGTACTGGCTGCACGGCGACGCCACGTCGACCGCGCTGACCCCGCCGCCCGGGGTGCAGGTGCGCAGCAACAGCTCCCAGACCGGCGGGGGGCGGGTCACCGGGCTGCTCGCCGACTCGGGCGCGTCGGTGCCGACCGGCGCGTACGGCGGCCTCGGCGCGACCGCCGCGGCGGCCAGCACCACCACGACCACCTGGACCGTCGTGCTCCGCCCCGCGTGACGCCGGTCGGCCTACCTCTGCTCCAGAGAACGACTGAGGTCGCGCCGCCACTGCGCGAACCGTTCCCGCAGGCCCGGCAGCTCAGCGGGAGAGACGCCGTAGCAGTCGAAGTCCGCGTCGGTGATCTGCGTCAAGGCGCCCAAGGCGTCAACGAAGGCCGCCACCTCAAACCCGGGATCGGCGTTCATCGCCAGATCGAGGAGACGCCCCCGGGTGTAGCGGCCACTGCTGAGCGCTGCATCCACGTCGAGGAAGTCCCGCGCCTCGGCGCGGCCGAACAGGGCACACATCTTGTTGGCGACGGCGTCGTCCGGATGAAGGACAGGGCCGACTGGCGACGGGACCGGAGGATGGGCACGCCAGTCCGCCGACATCTCCAGTTTCTCCGGCTCGCTCCCGGGTCTGGACCGATCAGCGAGAAGGAGACGGGCGAAGGTCTCGTTGCGGATGACAGCGGTCACCTCGAAGCCGTGCGCGTCGAACGCCTTGACGACCTCGTCAACGGCACGGGGGAACTCGGCGCGAGTCTGCCAGGCGGTGAAGAGATCCACGTCCCAGCTCAGTCGGGCACCCATCCCATGGACGCTCACCGCGTATCCGCCCGCCAGAGCAAAGCCGTAACGGCCCGCGACAGCGAGTGCGATCTCGGCGATGAGGGCGTGTTGCTGCTGCATGACCTCAGGCGGCAACCTGGCGCGTCCGCCGAAGTTCGGGGAAACGACTCTCCCACGACTCCCGCACGGAAGTAGGCAGCCACATCGAGGGCCACAACCGGATCAAGGTCTGACGGTCGAGGAACGTGTGCAGGTCCTCGGGGGCGGCGGCCTCGTTGAGTACCGTGCGGTACAGGTCAAGGATGCGGCCGGGGTCCGCGAGGTCGTAGCGGGCGTTTCCCGACCACTTGAGGTGTCGGGGAAGGTCGACGACGCCGCTGGTCGGACCGTCGAGCCGATCGAGGGAATCGGGCACGACGACCGGCTTGGCGTATCCGCGTGGGCGGATGTCACCGGCCATCGTGCCCTCCTAGACGTCTCTGTCAGGGTAACGGGTCAGGGCCGCCGGAGGTGCGGGCCAGCCTGTCCCTTTCAGGCGGTGCGGGCCACGCCCACCGGGCAGCTCAGCCCGTTCGGCCCGTGGTTGCAGTACCCGTTCGGGTTCTTCGTCGGGGCCAGGTACTGCTGGTGGTAGTCCTCGGCGAAGTAGTAGCCGCCGAGCCGGTCGATCTCCGTGGTGATCTCACCCTTGCCGGCCCGCGCCACGATCGGCGCGAACGCGTCCCGCGACGCGGTGGCGGTGGCGAGCTGCTCGTCGGTGCTGGCGTAGATCGCCGACCGGTACTGGGTGCCCACGTCGTTGCCCTGTCGCATGCCCTGGGTCGGGTCGTGGTTCTCCCAGAACACCTTCAGCAGATCCTCGTAGCTGATCACGGTGGGGTCGTAGACGACCTGGACGGCCTCGGTGTGCCCGGTCATGCCCGAGCAGACCTCCTCGTACGTCGGGTTCGGGGTGATCCCGCCCGCGTAGCCGACGGAGGTGGTGAGCACGCCGGGCAGGGTCCAGAACAGTCGCTCGGCGCCCCAGAAACAGCCCATCCCGAACACGGCGACCTGCGCGCCCGCCGGGAACGGCCCCTTCAGCGAGGAGCCGAGCACCTCGTGGCGGTCGCCGATCGGCATCGCGATCGGGCGGCCGGGCAGGGCCCGGTCGGGGGTGGGCAGCTCGGCGGGCATGCGACGAAGGAACACGGTGGAACTCCTCTCGTACCTCTCCCCGCGTGCAACACCGCCGGGCCCCGGTTCCTTACCCGCCCCGGCGGTGGGTAACCGACGCCCGTCGGGCGGGGCCTCAGGCCACGGCGGCGGCGACCCGGGCGGCGTACGCCCCGGCCTCGGCGTCGTCGGCGTAGCGCGTGCGGGGCCAGAAGAACCCGCGCAGGCCGTCGCCCTTCGTCCTCGGCACGACGTGGGTGTGCAGGTGCGGCACCGACTGGGACACCTTGTTGTTCATCGCCACGAACGTGCCGCCGGCCCCGAGCCCCGCCTCGACGGCCACGGCGAGCCGCTGCACCAGCCCGAAGTAGCCGGGCAGGTCGCCCGCCGGCAGGTCGGCCAGGGTCACCAAGTGGGTGCGCGGCACCACCAGCACGTGGCCCTTGAACACGGGCCGGGTGTCGAGGAACGCCACCCCCTCCGGGGTGTCGGCGACCCGGAACGCCGGGACGTCACCGGCCGCGATCCCGCAGAACACACACCCGCCCATCCGGCCAGGCTAGCCGCGCGCCCCGCCCACCGCCGCACCGCGAACTGCGGCTCCGCGTCGCACATCGCCCCGGCGACGTCACCACCGATCGAGATAGGTGTCCCACTCGTCGTCGGCAACGCCTGGCGGGCCGGTCTCACCGTTCGCCAGGCGAGCCCTGATGTCGGCCTCCCACCGCGATGCCCAGCGTCGCAGCTCATCAAGGTCCGGCTCGGTCAGGCCGTAGGTGAGGAATGTGCGAGGGTCACGCTCGTCGACAGCACCGAGCCGGTCTGCCAACTCATCCAGCGAGAATCCCGCGGTGTGACGCGCGCCGAGAGCCTCAAGCTCGGTCCAGCTGAGTTGTGCGTTCGCGGCGTGGATGTCGATGAAGTCCCGGTGCGCGGCTCGATCGTGCAGGGCTCGCACCTTCAGCCCGACCGCGTCCTCGAAGGCGAGAACGGGGCCGATGCTCAGCATCGGCCAGCCGGCTCACCACGGTCGAAAGCGGCAGCGCCGAGGCGGTGGCGAAGTCGATGTCCTGTGACGGCCGGCTCACCAGCTCGTGCGCGCACATGGCGTAGCCACCCGCCAACACCAGACCGAGATCGTCACCAGCGGCGAAACCGATTCTCAGCAACTGGCGGTGCAGCTCCTCCATCAGAGGGCGGCGAGACCGGGCAGCCGGCGTTCCCAGAGAGCGATCAGGCGTCGAGCGGTCAACCGGCGGATGCGGGGCCAGTCGTGTCGGAGCAGAGTGGCGTTGACGTACCGGATCAAGTCGTCCCGCTGGCCGCAGTCGAGCAACAGGCAGTAGAGCGTCAGGCGCTCACGAGGGTCGCTGACGTCGAAGTCAGCCGGACCGGACCAGGCCAGCCGCACCGGAAGGTTGACCCGCCCGTGCTCCGGGCCGGCCAGCAGCCCCAGGGAGGGCGGGATCCGGTCTGCTGCGCCGACCAGGCGCGAGGGCAGCGGCACGGTCGAGGTCATCCGCCAAGTATGGAACACCGGTCGGACAACCTCACGAAGGCGCGGCCGGCTCGGGAGGCGGTGAGCGGGGAACCCTTCTCTACCGTAGGCGTTAACAAGGGGCCCCTCCTTCCCACCGGCTAACGTCTGCGGCATGAACCACGGCTTCGAGACGCTCGCGATCCACGCCGGACAGGACCCGGAGGCCCGCACCGGCGCGGTGATCCCACCGATCTACCAGACCAGCACGTACGCCCAGGACGCCGTCGGCGCGCCCCGGCAGGGCTACGAGTACAGCCGCTCCGGCAACCCGACCCGCGACGCCCTCCAGGAGTGCCTCGCCGCGCTGGAGGGCGGCCCTGTCGGGCTGGCCTTCGCCAGCGGCCTGGCCGCCGAGGACGCCCTGCTGCGTACCGTCTGCAAGCCGGGCGACCACGTGGTCATCCCCGACGACGCGTACGGCGGCACGTACCGGCTGTTCGCCAAGGTGGCCGAGCGGTGGGGGCTGACGTACACCCCGGCGAAGGTCTCCGACGTCGACGCCGTGCGGGCCGCGATCCGGCCCGGCGCGACCCGGATCGTGTGGCTGGAGACGCCGACCAACCCGCTGCTCGGCATCGCCGACATCGCCGCCCTGGCCGCCGTCGCCCACGACGCGGGCGCGCTGCTGGTGGTCGACAACACGTTCGCCTCGCCGTACCTGCAGCAGCCGATCGCGTACGGCGCGGACGTCGTGGTGCACTCCACCACCAAGTACGTCGGCGGGCACTCCGACGTCGTCGGCGGGGCGTTGGTCGCCGCCGACCGGACGCTCGGCGAGGAGCTGCGCTACCACCAGAACGCGATGGGCGCGGTCAACGGCCCGTTCGACGCGTGGCTGACGCTGCGCGGCATCAAGACCCTCGGCGTACGGATGGACCGGCACTGCGACAACGCCGAGCGGATCGCCGCGTACCTCGACGGGCACGCAAAGGTCGCCCAGGTGATCTACCCGGGCCTGCCGTCGCACCCCGGTCACGAGGTGGCCACCAAGCAGATGCGCCGCTTCGGCGGCATGATCTCGTTCCGGGCGGCCGGCGGCGAGGAGCACGCCGTCGAGATCTGCAACCGGGCCAAGCTGTTCGTGCTCGCCGAGTCCCTCGGCGGGGTGGAGTCCCTGATCGAGCACCCGGGCCGGATGACACACGCAAGTGCCGCCGGCTCGCCGCTTGAAGTTCCCGGTGATCTCGTGCGACTGTCTGTCGGCATCGAGACGGTCGACGACCTGCTCGCCGATCTGGAGCAGGCACTGGGCTGACCGCTGGTGAGGGAGGGTGGCCGTGCAGGACCTCATGCCGACCTGGGTGGGCGCGACCGCGAAGCAGATCGCCCGCGGCGTACGCCGGGGTGACGTCTCCGCCACGCAGGTCGTGGCCGACCACCTCGACCACATCGCCCGGGCCGACGCTGACCTCGCCGCGTTCCGCACGGTGCGCGGCGGCGAGGCGATCACCGAGGCGGAGAAGGTCGACGAGCAGGAGGAGCTGGCCAACCTCCCCCTGGCCGGCGTGCCGGTCGCGGTCAAGGAGAACACCGCCGTCGCGGGCCTGCCCACCTGGCACGGCTCGGCGGCGGTGCGCAGCGCCGTCGCCGAGGCCGACCACGAGGTGGTCCGGCGGCTGCGCGGCGCGGGCGCGGTGATCCTCGGGGTGACCCGGATGCCCGAGCTGGGCCTCTGGGCGCTCACCGACGACGCGAGCGCGGTCACCCGCAACCCGTGGGACCTGCGGCGCACCCCCGGCGGCTCGTCCGGCGGCGCGGCGGCGGCGGTGGCCGCCGGGCTGGTGCCGATGGCGCACGGCAACGACGGCCTCGGCTCGATCCGCATCCCGGCGGCCTGCTGCGGCCTCGTCGGGCTCAAGCCGGGCCGGGGCGTGGTGCCCTGCCAGCTCGGCGCCGACGACTGGTTCGGCCTCACCGAGCACGGCATGCTGACGTCCACGGTCGCCGACGCGGCGGTCGGCTTCCAGGTGCTCGCCGGCCGCCCGCAGGAGAAGCTGGTCCCGCCGCAGCGGCTGCGGGTGGGCGTCTCGCTGCGGTCCCCGGTGCGCGGCGTCGCCCCGGACGCGCCGAACCGCGACGCGGTCGCCGCCGCCGGCCGGCTGCTCGCCGCCGCCGGCCACGACACCGTGCCCGCCGACCCGGTCTACCCGACCCGCCTCGGCCTGGCCGGCATCGCCACCTGGTTCGCCGCTGCCGCCGCCGACGTGCGGGCCGCCGGGCTCGACCGGCGCAGCCTCCAGCGGCGCAACCGCCGGCACGTCGCGCTGGGGGAGTGGGCGCAACGCCGGGGGTACGTCCGCGAGTCCGACCGGGTCGCCTGGCGCGAGCGGTCCATCGGCTTCTTCGCCGACCACTCGGTCGACCTGCTGCTCACCCCGGCGCTGGCCGGGCCGCCTCCGGAGGCCGTCGGCTGGTCGGGCCGGTCCTGGGCGGCGAACATGAAGGCCAGCATCCGGTACGCCCCGTTCGCCGCCCCGTGGAACATCGCCGGCCTGCCCGCGATCGTGGTGCCGGTGGGCCGCCGCCCCGACGGGCTGCCGGTGGCGGTGCAGCTCGTCGGCCCGCCCGGCTCGGAGCTGCTGCTGCTCGGCGTCGCCGGCCAGTTCGAGATGCAGGCCCCGTGGGCCCGGCACGCCCCCGGCTACCCCCGCGTCGGCACGGGGTCGCCGGCCGCCGCGTGACCGTCCGGCCCGCCGTGACCGGCTCGTAGCCGCAGGTAGCGGCCGGTGTCGCCGCCGTCGGGCGGTGCCGGTGGTGGCACGATCGGGGCATGACGGAACTGGTCGGCCTCGCCGAGGTACGCGCCGCGCGGGAGCTGCTCGCCGGCGTCACCCGCACCACCCCGCTGGAGCCCTCCCGCCCGCTGAGCGCCGCGCTCGGCGGGCCGGTGTGGCTCAAGTGCGAGAACGTGCAGCGCGCCGGCTCGTACAAGGTGCGCGGGGCGTACGTGCGGATCTCCCGGCTGTCGGCGGCGGAGCGCGACCGGGGGGTGGTAGCCGCGAGCGCCGGCAACCACGCCCAGGGGGTGGCCCTCGCCGCCGGGCTGGTCGGCACGCACTCGACGGTCTTCATGCCGGTGAACGCGCCGCTGCCGAAGGTCGCCGCCACCAAGGGCTACGGCGCGCAGGTCGAGCTGATGGGCAACACCGTCGACGAGTCGCTGGTGGCGGCGCAGACCTTCGCCGAGCGGACCGGGGCGATCCTCATCCACCCGTTCGACCACCCGGACGTGATCGCCGGGCAGGGCACCGTGGCGCTGGAGATCCTGGAGCAGTGCCCCGACGTGCGGACGATCGTCACCGGGGTCGGCGGCGGTGGCCTGATCTCCGGCATGGCGGTGGCGGCGAAGGCGTTGCGGCCCGACGTGCGGCTGGTCGGGGTGCAGGCGGCGGGCGCGGCGGCCTACCCGCCCTCGCTGGCGGCCGGCGAGCCGGTACGCCTGCCGGCGTTCAGCACCATCGCCGACGGCATCGCCGTGGGCCGCCCGGGGGAGATCACCTTCAACCACGTCCGCAAGCTCGTCGACGAGATCGTCACGGTCTCCGAGGAGGACATCTCCCGGGCGCTGCTGATGCTGCTGGAACGGGGCAAGCAGGTCGTCGAGCCGGCCGGGGCGGTCGGGGTGGCGGCGCTGCTGGCCGGCGTGCTGGAGGTCGAGACACCGGTGGTGGCGGTGCTCTCCGGCGGCAACATCGACCCGCTGCTGATGCTGCGCGTCATCGAGCACGGGCTCGCGGCGGCCGGACGCTACCTGCGGGTGACCGTGCGCTGCTCGGACCGCCCCGGGCAGCTCGCCTCGCTGCTCAGCGAGATCGCCGAGCACCGGGCGAACGTGGTCGACGTGGAGCACCAGCGGGCCAACCCGCACCTGCGGCTCGGCGAGGTCGAGGTGGCGTTGTCGGTGGAGACCCGGGGCGTCGAGCACTCCGACACGCTGATCAGCGCCCTGCGGGCCAGCGGCTACCAGGTGGTCTTCGCCGCCGACCGCTGAGCTGCTGCCGGTGCAAGGAAGGGCCCCTTGTTAACGCATTCCGTTGTACAAGGGGCCCTTGTTAACAGTTGTTCGGCTCGACGGCCGGGTCAGCCGGTGAACGGCTCGAAGCTGACCACCGTCACCTTGATGTCCGCGCCGCTCGGCGCGGTGTAGGTCACCGTCTGGCCGGGCCGGCTGCCCAGGATCGACTTGCCCAGCGCCGACTCGGGGCTGTAGACGGTCAGCTCCGTGGTGGAGGAGATCTCCCGCGAGCCGAGCAGGAAGGTCTCGGTGTCGTCGGTGTCGTCGTCGAAGTAGATCGTGACGACCATCCCGGGGGAGACCGTGTCGGCGCTCGGCGCCTCGCCGACCTTGGCGGTGCGGAGCAGCTCCTTCAAGTAGAGGATCCGTCCCTCCTGCTTGCCCTGCTCCTCGCGGGCGGCGTGGTAGCCGCCGTTCTCCCGGAGGTCGCCCTCCTCGCGCCGCGCGTTGATCTCGGCCGCGATCACGGGCCGGTTGGCGATCAGCTCGTCGAGCTCAGCCTGGAGGCGGTCGTGCGCGTCCTGGGACAGCCAGGTGGCGGGCGCCTCGTTCCCTTTGTTGGACACAGGCGATCTCCTCGGTTGTGCGGACTGGCTGACGGGTGAACTACCAAGTTACCAGTGCCGTGCCCGTCCGGGTGCAGACGATCACCGCGGGTGCCGGCGGCGGGGCCCGCGGTGCGCGTGGCGCGGTGGCGTCTCAGCAGCTCAGTCGGCCGGTCGGCAGCGCACCACCTCACCGATGAAAGGGCGGGCCGTGGTGGCCAGCCGATGCCGGGCGGCGGCCTGGGACTCGCCTGGCGGGGCGGCCACGGTGACCTCCTCGCGGGCCACCTCCGCCCCGTCGTGCGAGCGGGCCCGCAGCACGCAGGTCGCCGAGCCGCCCGCCGGGACCGTCACCCGGAAGTCGACCACCACCTGGGAGTCGGTGATGTCCGTGTACGTGATCACCTGGGCGTCGTAGGTCGGGTCGCCGTACTTGCCGTACATGCTGAACGCCGCCAGCCCGAGTGCCGCCACCAGGGCTGTCGCGAGCAGCGCGACCAGCGCCGGCCGGCGTCGGCCCGGCTCCCTGCGCCGGCCGTAGCGGCCCGGCGGGAACACGGGCGCACCCGGCGTGATTGTGGCGTGCGTCTCGGTCACCGGCGGCGGTCTCCTGGCGTTGTTGTCGGCCCCATCGGCAAGAATGGCAGAGTCCAATCTTTCCAGCCCGGCGCCGGCTCGTGGACGAGTCCTCAGTCACCTTCGCTGAGGTAAGGATGACAGGTCGGCGGGCGACGCCGGCAGGCAGCGCCGGTGGGCACAGACGAGGAGCGCCGCAAGTGGCAGAGCAGCTGCGTCTCATGGCCGTCCACGCGCATCCCGACGACGAGTCGAGCAAGGGTGCCGCGACCATGGCGAAGTACGTCGCCGAGGGGGTCGACGTGCTGGTCGTGACGTGCACCGGTGGCGAGCGCGGCAGCGTGCTCAACCCCAAGATGGACCGGCCGGACGTGTGGGCCAACATCGCCGAGATCCGCCGCGCCGAGATGGACGCCGCCCGCGCCATCCTCGGCGTCGAGCAGGCCTGGCTGGGTTTCGTCGACTCGGGGCTGCCCGAGGGCGACCCGTTGCCGCCCCTGCCCGAGGGCTGCTTCGCCCTCCAGGACGTCGAGGTGGCCGCGGGCCCGCTGGTGCGGCTGATCCGGCAGTTCCGTCCGCACGTGATCACCACGTACGACGAGGACGGCGGCTACCCGCACCCCGACCACATCATGACCCACAAGGTCACCGTGGCCGCGTTCGACGCCGCCGGCGACCCGGAGCGCCACCCCGACCTCGGCGACCCCTGGCAGCCGCTCAAGCTCTACTACGACGTGGGCTTTTCCAAGGGAAAGATCCTGGCGCTGCACGAGGGCATGCTCGCCGCCGGCCTCGCGTCGCCCTACGAGGAGTGGCTCAAGCGCTGGGACGACCGCCCCGACAAGGGCCCCCGGATCACCACCCGCGTCGAGTGCGCCGACTACTTCCCGGTCCGCGACGACGCGCTGCGCGCCCACGCCACCCAGATCGACCCGGACGGCTTCTGGTTCCACGTGCCGATGGAGCTCCAGCGGCAGGCATGGCCCACGGAGGACTTCCAGCTCGCCCGCTCGGTGGTGGACAGCCCGCTGCCCGAGTCCGACCTCTTCGCCGGGGTCCGCGAGACGGCCCATGCCTGCTGAGCCGGCCGTGCCGGCGGGAGCTGCACGGGCCGCACGGCCCGTGCGGCTCACCGAGCCGGCCGTGACCGCCGATCCGGCGCCGGGCTACCCTGGGGTCCTGCCACGACCCGGAGGAACACCATGCTGACCGCCGCCCAGGTGCTCGCGCAGAACAACTTCGGTGACACGCGTACGGGTGGCCTGGCCGGCCCGATGGGCCTCTTCCTCATCGTGCTGCTGGGCACCGCCACCGTGCTGCTCATCCGCAACATGAACTCCCGGCTGCGCCGCCTGCCCGACCACTTCCCCGCGCCCGGTGAGTCCGCCGACGCGGGCCGGGTGGACGCCGCCGTCGGGAGCGGGCCAGCGGCCACCGACGCGGGGCGGGCCGACGCCACAGTCGTCGATCCGACAGACGGGACCTTGGGGCACGACTCACGCTCGACCGCCCCGAAGGGCCCCCAGCAGCACGGAAACGGGTGATCGGGGCGTGATTCACGCCGAAGCCGGCCGTCGCCCCCTGTTGCGCTCCCCGGCTTTGGCTTAGCCTTCCGCCGGGGGACCAAAAGTCCCCGGGCCGCGCGCGGGAGGGGGCACCGATGACCGGGTCAGCGACGGCTGCCCGCTGTGCGGTGCGACGGGCTGTCCGTCTTGCGGCGCTCTGCCCGGCTGCCTGCGGTGCGGCGCGATCGGCTGCCCACCGCCACGCGGTGCGACCGGCTGCCCACGGCGCGGTGCGGCGACCGGCGGACGGGGGAGGTCGGTGACCTCCGCCAGGGCCGACGATCCGCTCGGCCTGCCGGAGCCGGCCAGCGCCGATCCCGGCCCGTCGGGGCGGGCCGGCACCGAATCCGACCCGCAGTCGCGGGCCAGCACCGAATCCGGTCCGCCGGGGCGGGGCGCCGCCGGAGACCCCGACCGGTCGGCGGAACGGAGCACCCCTCACCGGGTCCTCGCCCTGACCGTCGCCGTGGCGCTCACCGCCCTCGTGGCCGCCGCGATCGGGCTCACCCTCCCCACCCACCTGCCGCCCGACGACCCGCTCCCGGCACCCGCCCGGTTCGGCATCGGCGTCGCCGTCGTCGTGGTCGCCCAGCTCGCCCGGCTGCGCTTTCGCACCGCCTCCGGAATGGTGAGCACCACCTGGGGCGAGGCGGCCCTCGTCGTCGGGCTCCACCTGGTCCCCGCCGGCTGGCTCCCGGCCACCACGCTCGTCGGCGCCGGGCTGGCCTGGGCGCTGCTCTCCCTGGCCGCCGACCGTCAGCCGCCGCTGGAGACCGTCCGCATCGCCGCCTCGCTGAGCGCCGCCACCGCCCTCGCCGTCGCGGTCACCAGCGCCCTCGGCGCGCCCCTGCTGGCCACCCCCACCCCGGAGCTGGCGCTGGCGCTGGCGGCCGGCGCGGTGACGTACCTGCTCGCCACGGCCTGGCTCGGCGGGGTCGCCGTCGCCCTGCGGCACGGCGTGCCGATGGGCCCGCCGCTGCTCGCCGCGCTGCGCGGCAAGCTGCTCATGTTCGTCGGGAACGTGGCTGTCGGCCTGGCCGCCGTGACGCTGCTGGAGCTCGACGCCCGCTGGCTGCTCGCGTTCCCGCCCGTGCTCTGGCTGCTCCAGCAGACCTACCGGCACCGGCTGCGGGCCGACCAGGAGCGGCGCACCTGGCGGGCCTTCGCCGAGGCCACCGCCGCGCTCAACCAGCTCGACGAGCGGGGCGTCGCCACCGCGGCCGTCACCGGCGCGCTGACCCTCTTCGGTGCCGAGCTGGTCGACGTGGACGTGGCGCGGGGCGACGGCCGGTGGCGACGCTACCGGGGCGACAGCGGCGGCCGGGTGACCGACCGGGAGATCGACCCGCCCACCGGCTCCGCCGCCGGCCCGCACGAGCTGGTCCGCCCGCTGACCGTCGGCAGCAGCCGGGTCGGCGAGCTGCGCGTCCGGTTCCCCGGCTCGGCGCCACCCGACGCCCGCGAGCAGGACGCCGCCGCCGCATACTCCGACGCCCTCGCCGCCGCCCTGCACGACGCCGCCACCCACCGCGAGCTGCGCCTCGTCACCGCCCGTTCGTCGTACGAGGCGGTGCACGACCCGCTGACCGGCCTGCTCAACCGGGCCGCCATGCTCGGCAAGGGCGACCAGGCGCTGCGGCAGCGCGCGCACGACCACCCCGTGGCCCTGCTGCTGCTCGACATCGACCAGTTCAAAGAGGTCAACGACACCCTCGGGCACGCCGCCGGCGACCAGCTGCTGCGGCTGACCGCCAACCGGCTCGGCGCGCTGACCCGCTCCGGGGACCTGCTCGGCCGCCTCGGCGGCGACGAGTTCGCCCTGCTGCTGACGTCGGTTCCGGTGGTCGGTGCCCGGACCGCACCCATGGCGTACGCGCTGCGCCAGGCCCGGGAGATCGCCGAGCGGCTCGCCGCCCCGACCGAGGTGGCCGGGGTGCGGATGTCCGTCGAGGTTTCCGTGGGGGTGGTGGTGGCCGACGCCGGCACCGCCGACCTGACGGAGCTGCTGCGCCGGGCCGACATCGCGATGTACCAGGCGAAGGAGGGCGGCGGCAGCGTCGCCGCGTACGACAGCTCGAAGGACGCCGCGAGCACCGACCAGCTCGCGCTGCTCGCGGAGCTGCGGGAGGCCCTCGCCGCCGACGACCAGCTGGTGCTGGCGCTCCAGCCGGCGGTGGACCTCGCCACCGGCGCGCCGACCGGGGTGGAGGCGCTGATCCGCTGGCGGCACCCGCGTCGGGGCTGGCTCGGCCCCGGCGACTTCATCCGCCCGGTGGAGAACAGCGAGCAGCTCGGCACGTTCACCCGGTACGTGCTGGACAAGGCGCTCACCGTGGCCGCCGAGTGGGCCCGCGCCGGCCTCGACGTGCCGATCTCGGTGAACCTGTCGGCCCGCAGCCTGCTCGACCCCCGGCTGCCCGCCGAGATCGGCGAGGCGCTGCGCCGCCACCAGGTGCCGCCGCAGCGGCTGGTGCTGGAGATCACCGAGACGGTGGTGATGAGCGAGCTGGAGGTCATCGACGAGGTGCTGGCCACCCTGCGGTCGATGGGCGTGCAGCTCGCCGTGGACGACTTCGGCACCGGCTTCTCGTCGCTGGCGTTCGTGACCCGCATCGCCGTGGACGAGCTGAAGGTCGACCGGTCGTTCGTGATCCGGATGGCGGACTCACCGGAGGCGGCGGCCATCGTCCGGGCGACCGTCGGCCTCGCCCACGAGCTGGGCCTGCGGGTGGTCGCCGAGGGCGTGGAGACCGCCGAGCAGCGGCTCGCCCTGGCCGAGCTGGGCTGCACGGCCGCCCAGGGCTACCACTTCTTCAAGCCGATGCCGGCCGACAAGATCAGCGCGGTGCTCGGGTCGCTGGTGGACACGTCCCAGGCGAACGTCGTGCCGCTGCGCGCAGACGGCGCCTCCTGACCTCGACGGCGGGTCCAGGGCATTCAGGCTCGGGTGCCTGACCGGACCAGGTAGTCCGGGCACGGGTCCAGTTCCGGCTCGACGCCTGGGAGATCTTGGAAAGAAACGGCCCCCGGAGGGGCCGAAATCTTCCAAGATCTCCATCGCCTTCGCGTCTCAACACACCCGACTCATGCTCGGCAGCCCTCTTTGCCGCCGACGCGCGGATCGGTCAGCCGCGGGGGAGGACGTCGTCGACCACGCTGGGCAGGGCCGCCCAGTCGGCCGAGGCGATGCTCGCGTGGGCCCGCGCTAGTTGCGCCACCCGGGCCGCCGCCGCGTCGGGGTCGGTGTTTCCCACCGCCGGGGGGACGTTCTGCGCACTGGTCATCACCAGCAGGTAGTGGTTGGTGTCGTACCAGGCGGTGTCGATGCCGCCGGTGACGTACGCCGACGCGTCGCCGTCGAAGACGACGAACCAGGGGCGCAGGGCGGTGTCGGCGTACCGGGTGCGGGGGTCGCCGGCCTGGGCGCGGTGCACGGCCGGGAACGCCTGCGCCGAGCCGAGGGTGCCGGCGGCGGCGAGCGCGGCGAGGTGCTGGGCGTACTCGATGTCGGTCCACAGCTTGTCGGTGGGGTTGCTCTCCTCGAGGGTGCCGGGGATGAGGTGCACGACGACCCGGCCGGCGAGCTGCTGTCGGGTGGGCCAGTTGTCGGCGCGGGTGGCGGCGTCGAGGCTGGCGTGGCCGCCCAGGAGGTCGGCGGGGCGGAACACGGCTGACCCGAGCCGGGCGGCGAGCAGCGCGTCGAGCTGCGCCGGCCCCTGCCCGGTGCGGGCGCTGAAGCCGGTCTTCAGCTCCAGTTTGAGGTGCAACGGGCCGGCGTCGGGGTGGGCGGCGAGCCAGAGCCGGATGTCGTCGAGGCAGTGTTCGAGGTTCTTGTTGCGGGTGCCGGTGTAGAGCTGGGCGGCGTTGGTGGCGGCGACGCAGTTGTTGTTGTTGCCGAGCGGGTTGGAGTGGCTGACCCGCCACTGGTTGGCGACGATGTCGGGCCAGACGTCCAGCTCGATCATCCCGGGCCGGGCGTCGAGGGCCTGCGCCAGGTAGTCGTACGTCCCCTTGTCGTACGCGTTGTGCGTGCCGACGGCGGTGGTCGCCGAGACCCGGGCGCCGGGGTCGACGGCGGCCTCGGCGGGGCCGGCGGCGACGAGTGCCGCGAGCACCGCGATCGACGTGAGCGCGGGCAGGGAACGGGATCGGCGCATGCGTGCCTCCTCGGCGGGCCGGCGACCGTCGCCGGGCATGCACCGATATAAATACATGAACGTGAATGGGGGAAGACCTGCGGGCGGCCGGCGCGGTACCGCCGCCCGGTGGATATGGTCGACGGGTGAACCGACTCGCGAGCGCCACCAGCCCGTACCTCCTCCAGCACGCCGACAACCCGGTGGACTGGTGGCCGTGGTGCGACGAGGCGTTCGCCGAGGCGAAGCGGCGCGACGTGCCGGTGCTCGTCTCCGTCGGCTATGCCGCTTGCCACTGGTGCCACGTGATGGCGCACGAGTCGTTCGAGGACGAGGCCGTCGGCAAGCTGCTCAACGACGGCTTCGTGGCGATCAAGGTGGACCGCGAGGAGCGCCCCGACGTCGACGCCGTCTACATGACCGCCACCCAGGCGATGACCGGGCAGGGCGGCTGGCCGATGACGGTCTTCGCCACCCCGGACGGCACCCCGTTCTTCTGCGGCACCTACTTCCCGAAGCCCAACTTCGTCCGGCTGCTGGAGTCCGTCGGCACCGCCTGGCGGGAGCAGCGCGAGGCCGTGCTGCAACAGGGCTCCGCCGTGGTCGAGGCGATCGGCGGGGCGCAGGCCGTCGGCGGCCCGACCGCCCCGCTCACCGCCGACCTGCTCGACGCCGCCGCCGCCCAGCTCACCCGGGAGTACGACCGGGAAAACGGCGGCTTCGGCGGGGCCCCGAAGTTCCCGCCGCACCTGAACCTGCTCTTCCTGCTGCGTCACCACCAGCGCACCGGCTCCGCCGAGAGCCTGGAGATCGCCCGGCACACCGCCGAGGCGATGGCCCGGGGCGGCATCCACGACCAACTGGCCGGGGGCTTCGCCCGCTACTCGGTGGACGGGCACTGGACGGTGCCGCACTTCGAGAAGATGCTCTACGACAACGCGCTGCTGCTGCGCGTCTACACCCACCTGTGGCGGCTCACGGGCGACCCGCTCGCCCGGCGCGTCGCCCGCGACACCGCCCGGTTCCTCGCCGACGAGCTGCACCGGCCCGGCGAGGGCTTCGCGTCCGCGCTGGACGCCGACACCGAGGGCGTCGAGGGGCTCACGTACGCCTGGACCCCGGCCCAGCTCGTCGAGGTCCTCGGCGAGGATGACGGCCGCTGGGCCGCCGACCTCTTCGCGGTCACCGAGTCAGGTTCGTTCGAGCACGGCACGAGCGTGTTGCGGCTGGCCCGGGACGTCGACGACGCCGACCCGGCGGTCCGGGGCCGCTGGCGCGACGTCGTCGGGCGGCTCCTCGCGGCCCGCGACACCCGCCCCCAGCCGGCCCGCGACGACAAGGTGGTGGCCGCCTGGAACGGGCTGGCGATCACCGCGCTCGCCGAGTTCGTCCGCCTCGTCGAGACCCTCGGCACCGGCGGCGACGAGGCCGACGCCAACCTGCTGGAGGGCGTCACGATCGTCGCCGACGGCGCGCTGCGGGACGCCGCCGAACACCTGGCCACCGTGCACCTCGTCGACGGCCGGCTGCGCCGGGTGTCCCGCGACGGGGTGGTCGGCGAGCCGGCCGGGGTGCTGGAGGACTACGGCTGCGTGGCCGAGGCGTTCTGCGCCATGCACCAGCTCACCGGCGAGGGGCGCTGGCTGGAGCTGGCCGGCAACCTGCTGGACACCGCCCTCGCCCGGTTCGCCGCCCCCGGCGGCGGGTTCTACGACACCGCCGACGACGCCGAGCAGCTCGTGGCCCGGCCGGCCGACCCGACCGACAACGCCACCCCGTCCGGCCGGTCCGCGCTCGCCGCCGCCCTGGTCACGTACGCGGCCCTGAGCGGGGAGGCCCGCTACCGGGAGGCCGCCGAGGCGGCCCTCGCCACCGTCGCGCCGATCGTCGCCCGGCACGCCCGGTTCACCGGGTACGCGGCGGCGGCCGGCGAGGCGCTGCTGTCCGGCCCGTACGAGATCGCCGTGGTGACCGACGACCCGGCCGGCGACCCGCTCGTCGCCGCCGCGTACCGGCACGCCCCGCCGGGCGCGGTGCTGGTCGCGGGCCGGCCCGACCAGCCGGGCGTGCCGCTGCTCGCCGATCGGCCGATGCGCGACGGGCGGCCCACCGCGTACGTCTGCCGGGGGTTCGTCTGCCAACGCCCGGTCACGACCGTCGACGACCTCCTCGCCCAGCTGTAAGGAAGGGCCCCTTGTTAACGCATTCGGTATAGCGGGGTACCCCGCTCACCCCTCGCCCCGATCCTCGCCGGCGGCGGAGCCGCCGCTAGGCTGGCCCGCGAGATGGATACCCGAACCGGTCTGCCAGTTGTCGGCATGGTGGGGGGCGGCCAGCTGGCCCGGATGACCCACCAGGCCGCGATCGCCCTCGGTCAGTCGCTGCGCGTGCTCGCGCAGGCCCCGGACGACGGGGCGGCCCTCGTCGCCGCCGACGTCCAGTACGGCGACCACACCGACCTCGCCGCCCTGCGCACCTTCGCCAAGGGCTGCGACGTGGTCACCTTCGACCACGAGCACGTGCCGACGGAGCACATCCGTGCCCTCGCCGCCGAGGGGGTGAAGCTCTTCCCTCCGGCCGACGCCCTGCTGCATGCCCAGGACAAGCAGGTCATGCGGGAGCGGCTCGGCGAGCTGGGCGCACCCAACGCGGCGTGGCGGCCCGTCGCCGAGCCGGCCGACCTGGTCGCCTTCGGCGACGCGCAGGGCTGGCCGGTGGTGCTGAAGGCGGCCCGGGGCGGCTACGACGGTCGGGGCGTCTGGCTGGTCGACGACGCCGCGCAGGCCGCCGAGCTGGCGGCCACCCTGCTCGCCGGCGGCACCCGGCTGATCGTCGAGGAGCGGGTGGCGCTGCGCCGGGAGTTGGCCGTGCAGGTGGCCCGCTCCCCGTTCGGGCAGGTCGCCGCGTACCCGGTGGTGGAGACCGTGCAGGTGGGCGGCATCTGCGTCGAGGTGCTCGCCCCCGCGCCGGGCCTGCCCGAGGAGCTTGCCGTCGCCGCCCAGCAGCTCGCCATCGACCTGGCCACCGCGCTCGGCGTGGTCGGCCTGCTCGCCGTGGAGCTGTTCGAGACCCCGGCCGGGCTGGTGGTCAACGAGCTGGCCATGCGCCCGCACAACTCGGGCCACTGGACGATCGAGGGGGCCCGCACGTCGCAGTTCGAGCAGCACCTGCGGGCCGTGCTCGACTATCCGATGGGCGACACCTCGCTCGCCGCCCCCGTCGTGGTGATGGCGAACGTGCTCGGCGGGCAGCCGGGCGGCATCTCCATCGACGAGCGGCTGCACCACCTCTTCGCCGCCGAGCCGGGCGCGAAGGTCCACCTGTACGGCAAGCAGGTGCGACCCGGCCGCAAGATCGGGCACGTCACGGTGCTCGGCGACGACCTGGCGGACGTGCGGGCGCGGGCCGCCCGGGCCGCCCACTGGCTGACGGAAGGGACGCCGGCATGACCACCGTCGGTTTGATCATGGGCAGCGACTCCGACTGGCCGACCATGAAGGCCGCCGGGGAGGCCCTCGCCGAGTTCGGGGTCGGCTACGAGGTGGGCGTCGTCTCCGCCCACCGCACCCCCGGCAAGATGATCGAGTACGGTCGCACCGCCGCCGACCGGGGCCTCAAGGTGATCATCGCCGGGGCGGGTGGGGCCGCCCACCTGCCCGGCATGGTCGCCTCGGTCACCCCGCTGCCGGTGATCGGCGTGCCGGTGCCGCTCAAGCACCTCGACGGGATGGACTCGCTGCTGTCCATCGTGCAGATGCCGGCCGGTGTGCCAGTGGCCACCGTGTCGATCGGCAACGCCCGCAACGCCGGGCTGCTCGCCGTCCGCATCCTCGCCGCCGCCGACGAGGGGCTGCGGGCGCGCATGGTGGCCTACCAGGCGAGCCTGGAGCAGTTGGTCGCCGACAAGGAAGCCGCCCTCCACGCCACCCTGGCCTGACCGCCGCCGGCCCGCCCTGCCGTCACCGCCGGCCGGACCCGCCGCACGCTGCCGTCACCCGCGTGCGGACCCGGCGCACTCCGCGCAACAAGGCACCCACGCCACAGGGCCCCTCCGATTCATCTCATTCCGCGCAGGGCCGTCTGGAGGCGGTCCTGGGCGCGGCGGCGGCGCTCGTTGCTCGCGCCGAGCACCAGCAGCACCAGCCCCACCGGGATCAGCACCAGCCAGGGGCCGAGGCTGAACAGCGCGTGCACCGCCGCGATGGCGGTGACCGTCGCGCCGACGATCACCGGGGCCTGCTGCTGGCTGGTGGTGCCGAAGATCAGCACCGCCACCGCGCCGAGCAGCAGCAGCACCTGCCGCAGCATGCTGGAGTCGGTGGCCAGCACGATCGCCAGGGTCGGCACGAACGCGGCCACCAGCGCGGGCCCGTACGCCACCCAGCTCGACAGGTCCGGCCGCTGCCGCAGCTCCAGCACCCCCACCAGCAGGGCCAGCGCCGCGAACGGCAGGGTGTAGGCCTCCGGCAGCGCCACGTCGGCGACCCGCATCAGGATCCACCAGGCGACGATCTCGCAGAAGACCACCGCCCAGAACAGGATCCGCCGCTCCACCGGCTGCCGCCCTGGCCGGGCCGCCGCCACCCCGAGCACGGCACCCCAGGCGGCCAGCAGCGCGGCGATGTGCCGGGGCGAGTCGAAGGCCAGCGCCAGGGCGATCAGCGCGGCGGCGAACCCGCTCCACTCCACCGTGGCCGCCTCGCGCCGGGCCTCCGGCCGACGCAGCCGGGGCAGGGTCGCGGCGAACACCTGCAGGGCCGCCCCGACGGCCAGCACCCCGAACGCGGACCAGACCGCGGCCAGGCCCGCCACCAGGCCGACGACCAGCACGAACAGCTGCGCCGTCAGCGAGGCGAACAGCCAGCCGAGGATCCGGGCCCGCTGCGTGGTGCCGTACAGGGCGGCGACGACGCCCACGCCGACCGCCCCGCCGAGCGTGAACAGGGTCAACTCCCGGGTGGCCAGGCTGCCCAGCAGCCCGGCCCCGCCCCCGGCGAGGCCGATCACGAAGACCAGCACCCGGGCGGTACGCAGCGACCGCGCCCGCTCCGCGATCGGCGGGGGCGGGCTGAGCGCCAGCCCCAGCATCGAGATCGTGAACACCGACAGGGCGGCCAGCACGCTCACCGGCCAGCCGTGGCCCAGGGCGGTCGGTGTGATCAGCAGGGTCACCGCCGCCCCGGGCAGCACCACCGGCACCGCCCGGGACCGTCGCCCGCCGCTGAGCCCGACGGCGGCCAGCGCCGCGGTCAGCGTGAGCAGCAGCGCGGTCAGCACGTGCGTCGGGTCGACCGCGTCGGCGGGCGGGGCGAGCAGTTCCGGCGGCGGCCCCTGCCACACCCGCTTCAGCGCCCGGTACGGCTCGACCAGCGCCACCTCCAGCGCGGGCGCGAGCGAGAACACGGCCAGCGCGACGGGCAGCGCCGCGGCGGCCAGCGCCCCCGCCGCCGGGCTGACGCGCCAGCGCACCGCCGTGCCGTCGTCGTCGGGGGCCCGGCGCAGCGCGCCGTCGAGCAGCACCGTCCAGCGCCGGACCCGTTGCGCCGAGCCGGCCGGCGGCACGGTCGACGCGCGGACCAGCTCGGCGAGCACCCCGAGCAGCGCGGCGGCCGCCGCGTACACGCCGGAGGGCAGCCCGGCCACGATGGCGGCGGCGGCACTGACGGTCGCGCCGCCGACGATGGCCGCGCTGGCGTACGGAAGATATTGCGGGACCTGCCGGCGGACCGCGGCGATCGCGGCCAGGCCCAGGCTCGACGCGGCCAACGCGGCCGTCAGCACCACCTCGGGTGACCGGCCGAAGTCGGCGGCCAGGGCGGCCACCGCGCCGGGGAGCGCGAGCAGCGCGGCCCCGGCCGCGATCCCCCCGATCTGCACCAGGTGCGGCGGCATCCCGTCCGCTTCCACGTCGTCCACCAGCGGGGCGGCGAACACCCGGGACAGGGCCGCCACGACCACGCCGACGAGCACGATCCCGCCCAGCGCCAGCGCGGTCGTCCACGGCCGGACCAGCCCGGCGCCGGCCGCGTGCAGGGCGACCGCCCCGGCGACGGTCGCCCGGGACAGCCCGGCGCGCGGGTCGAGCGACGCGGCGGCGGCCGTCCCGAAGGCGGTGGCGACCGCCAGGCCGACCACCACCGGGGACCACCAGGGCAGGTCGAAGGCGGCCGGGAGGCTGATGGTGGCGAGGACGGCGGCGGCACCCGAGACGTCGTGCCTCCACGGATGCGGCAGCAGCACCCCGGCGGCGATGCCGAGCAGGGCCAGGGCGACCGGCGCCTGCCAGGTGGACCCGCCGGTCGGCGCGGCCGGCCAGCCGGACAGGTCGCCCGCCCAGATCGGGCCGGGGGTGGCCAGCACGCCCCAACCGCCGCGCAGCGCGCTCCAGCCCGCGAGCAGCCCGATCAGGGCGCCGCCGACGGCCAGGCCGAGGATCGGCCCGCGCCGCCACTCCTCCGGCATCGCCCGTGCCACCGCCGCGACCGCCGCCACCAGCGCGGCGGCCACCACGAGCTGCCCGCCCGGGGTGAGCACCGCCGCGACCCGGACCAGCGTCGCGACCAGCGCCGCGGTGACCGCCGCCGTGGCCAGGTCGGAGCCGTCGAGCGTCACGTCCGCACGCCGCCCCGCGTCGATCGACGGGGCGAGGAAGACCAGCAGGCCGGCCACGAACAGCAGCGCGCCCACCCAGGCGTCGGCGGCGGTGGCCCCCGGCGCGGTGAACGCGGCGGCCGTCACCACCAGCGCCCCGAGCCCGGTGCCCAACGCCAGCGGCATGGGGATGCGCCGCTCGGAGACCTGCACCAGGGCCGCGTAGCCGAGGGTGACGCAGACCGCGAGGAAGCTCGCCGCCAGCACCGGCACGGTGACCACGCGCAGGCTCGCCGGGGTCGGCGTCGGGTCGGTCGGCACGGTCGCGGCGACGAACGCCGCCACCGCCCCCGGCAGCGCGAACGCCGCCCCGCCCGCGGCCCAGTTGGCGACGGTGTCCGCGGCGGCTGCGGCGGTCATCCGGACCCGGGGCACCACCGCGACCAGCGCGCCGCCCACGAAGAGGGCGAGCAGCACGGCGGCGGTCAGCGCCGGCCGGGCCAGCCCGGCGCCCGCGCCGAGCAGGCCGACGACGGTGGCGGCGACCGCGTGCACGGTGGCGGACCGGGTCGTCGTGGCGGTGAGCCCGACCGCGCCGATGCCGACGGCGGCGACCACCATCGGCCACGGCGCGGCCGCCCAGCCCAGGCCGAACGACGCGGGGACGGCCAGCGCGGTCAGCGCCGCCCCGGCCACCGCGAACTCGCGGCGGATCTGCGGGGGCAGCGCCAGCACGGCGGCGACGGTGAGCAGGAAGGCGCTGGCGGCGAGCTGCCAGGCCGCCGGGCCGACGGAGGCGGCCAGCTCGGCGGGGTAGCGGTCGAGGTCGGCCGCCCAGGCCGGGGTGGCCGCGAGGGCCGGGGCCAGCCCGGCGCGCAGCGCGCCGACGGCCACCACCAGGCCGCTGACCGTGAGCGCCGCCGCCGAGGCGAGCTGCGGGCCGCGCCGGGCGGCCTCCGGCAGGGCTCGCACCGCCAGGCCGGTGACCGTGATGACGGCGGCGACGAGCAGCAGGGCCCGCCCGGGGAGGGCCACCGCCGCGACCCGGCCCAGCGCGCCGACCACCGCGAGGGTGAGCACGCCGGCGGCCACGTCCGGCAGGGGCGGCCGGCGCAGCACCAGCGCGCCGCCCAACCCCACCAGGGCGGCCAGCAGCAGCGCCGCGCCCGCCCCGGCCGCCGTCGGCACCGAGGCGGCGCGCAGCAGCGCGGTCACCGCGTACGCCAGGGCCAGCACCACCGCGACGCCGTGCAGCAGCCAGGTCAGCTCGCGCAGGGCCGGCACCGGGCGGGTGGGCGGCTCGCCGGCCGGCACCCCGCCGGAGGCGTCGAGCACCTCGCCGGCCTCCTCCGGGTCGCCCTCCGGCCGCCGCTCCCCGCCGGGCCGGCCGCCCCGGGTGGGCCGGTCCTGCACGGCGTCCCCGGCGGACGGGTCGGCTCCGGCGGGCCGGTCGTCCTCGCTGGGCCGCCGGGGCGGCGGGGCGGGCGGGGCGATCCGGCCGCCCGGCAGGTCCTGACGCACCGGCCGCTCCACCGTCACCGGGGACCGGGCCAACCAGAGGTCGACCATGGCGACGACGGTCAGCACCAGGGCCCAGCCGGCCGGCCCGGACACCCGGTCGTACGCCAGCAGCGGCAGCACCGGCTGCGCGGCCAGCACCGTGGCGAAGCGGGGCGCGCGCAGCCCCGTGAAGAGGGCGTAGCCGAACCCGACGGCGGCGGTGACCAGGAAGATCACCCCGGCGAAGACCGCACCGGACGCGCCCCCGCCGCCGATGAGGTCCACCGCCCACAGCGCGTACCCGGCGAGGGGCACCAGCAGCAGGCCGACGGCGGAGATCGTCTCGGCGGTCGAGGTGAGCCCGCGCCGGGCCAGCACCGGCGGGGCGAGCAGCAGCAGCACCGTGGCGACGAGCAGGACCCCGAGCCGGGACAGGGCGTCCATCGAGCTGGTGGCCACCACGGCGAAGACCACCGCGGCCACGGCGAGCAGCAGCGCGCCCAGCCCGAGGGGGATGTTCTGCACCTCGCGGGACGACGCCTCCGGCGGATTCTCGGGGTCGTCGGCGTCCAGCCAGCGGGCGGCCGACGGGGGTGGGGGCGGCGGGTCCTGCGGCGGGGGTGGGGCGGCGCCCTGGCGGGGCACCCGGGGCGGGGCTCCCGTCGTCGCGGTCGGCGGGCGGCGGCCGGGGCGGCGGCGCAGCACCCGCCGGGGGCGTACGGCCTGCTTGAGGCGTTCCTCGGTGGCGTGGCTCAGGATGTCCCGCTGGAAGAGGGCGGCCTGCATCTTCGCGGCGATCTGCCGCTGCTCGGCGGCGATGGCGGCCTCGCGGGCCTTCATCTCCGCGATCGAGCGCTCGACCTCCGCGAGGTGACCGGCCCACTGGGGCTGGTGCGCGCCGCAGTGCGGGCACTGCGCGGCCGGCTTGATCTCCCGACTGCACGAGGAGCACTGAAAGGTCTGCACGACACCCCTCCACCCGGCCGGCCCGCACTGTGGACTACCACTGTCGCAGCATGCCCTGAGCCGGCGCGGATTTCGACACCTGTCGGCGGTTCGGCGGTGACGAATGGGTGACCGGGGACGCCACCGGGCCGACCGGGGCGGCCGACGGGGTGACCGGGGCGGCCGAGCGGTGGCCCCGACGTGCGACGGCCGGCCCCGGACGAGGTCCGTGGCCGGCCGTCACCGGTGTCGGTCGGGGGTCAGGGGCGGCCCATGCCCCGGTATTCCCAGCCGGCCTGGCTCCACAGTGTCGCGTCGAGGCAGTTGCGGCCGTCGACCACGCGGCGGCCGGCGACCAGCTCGCCGAGGGCGACCGGGTCGGCGTTGCGGAAGTCGGCCCACTCGGTGAGCACGCAGACCAGGTCCGCCCCGGTCACCGCGTCGGCCATCGTGGACTCGTACGTCAGCTCGGGGGCCACCCGGCGGGCGTTCTCCGCGCCCTGCGGGTCGAACACGTGCACGTCCGCCCCGGCCTTGCCGAGCAGCCCGGCGACGGCGAGCGCCGGTGCGTCGCGTACGTCGTCGGTGTTGGGTTTGAACGTGGCGCCGAGCACGGCGATCCGGGTGCCGGACAGGTCCGGGCCGGCGGGCCCGGCGCGGCGGCCGAGCAGCTCGGCGGCCAGCGCGATCACCCTGGTCCGGCGGCGCAGGTTGATCAGGTCGACCTCGTGCAGGAAGCGCAGCGCCTCGCCGGCCCCCAGCTCCTGGGCGCGGGCCTGGAACGCGCGGATGTCCTTGGGCAGGCAGGCGCCGCCGAACCCGAGGCCGGCCTGGAGGAAGCGGTTGCCGATGCGGGGGTCGTACCCGATGGCCTTGGCGAGCTGGGTGACGTCGCCGCCGGCGACCTCGCACACCTCGGCCATCGCGTTGATGAACGAGATCTTGGTGGCCAGGAAGGCGTTCGCGGCGACCTTGACCAGCTCGGCGGTGGCGAAGTCGGTGACCACCAGCGGGACCTCCCGGTCCTCGGTGGCGGCCAGGTCGAAGACGCCCTTGTGGGCGGCGTAGAGCATGCCGTTGGCCCAGTCGCTCTTGACGCCGACCACGATCCGGTTGGGGCGCAGCACGTCGTCGACGGCGAAGCCCTCCTGGAGGAACTCGGGGCTCCAGGCCACCTCGACGCCGAGGTCGGCCGGGGTGTGCTTGCCGACGAGCTGCTCCACCCACTCGGCGGTGCCCACCGGCACGGTGGACTTGCCGACGATCAGCGCCTTGCGCGTCAGGTGCTGGGCGAGGCCGGTGACGGACGCCTCGACGTACGACAGGTCGGCGCCCATCCCGTCGGCCCGCTGCGGGGTGCCCACGCAGATGAAGTGCACGTCGCCGAAGTCGGCCGTCTCGGCGATGTCGGTGCTGAACCGCAGCCGGCCGGCGGCCAGGTTGCGCCGCAGCAGCTCGTCGAGGCCGGGCTCGTGGATCGGCACCTCGCCCGCGTTCAGCTTGGCGATCTTGTCGGCGTCGACGTCGAAGCCGAGCACCTCGTAGCCCAGCTCGGCGTAACAGATGGCGTACGTCGCACCGAGGTACCCGGTGCCGAGGAAGGTGACCCGGGGCCGGGCCGCGCCCGACGGCGGCGTGACCGCGGCGATGGCCGGCATCGGTTGGGTGTTCGGGTACGGGATCGTCACGCCTGTCTTCTCCGCTCGCGCTGGCGGCGCTTGCTCGCGTCGCATTCGGCTGCGGCGCCTGGCCGGCACCGAAGGGGAATTGTGTCGTTTTCTGCTCGCCGTGCCGCGTCGACCTCCGCGCGCCGTGTCGCGTCGACGCCTCGGTCAGGCCCGAGCCTACGCGCCGGTAAGGATCAACTGAGCGCTGGTCGCTATCCTTCAGTCTGCGCGGTCGGCGGTTCCGAGACGCTACAGACTGGGCATGATAGCCGTGAAGGGGAGGGGCCGACATGGCCGCAGAGCAGTCGTTCGACGTCTACCGGTTGCCCGAGGAGCACGAGGCGGTCCGCGAGGCGGTGCGTGAGGTCTGTGCGGCGAAGGTGGCGCCGCACGCCGCCGAGGCGGACGAGACGGGCGAGTTCCCGAAGGCGTCCTACGACGCGCTGCGCTCGGCCGACTTCCACGCCCCGCACATCCCCGTGGAATACGGCGGCGCTGGCGCGGACGCCCTGGCCACGGCCATCGTGATCGAGGAGGTCGCCCGGGCCTGCGCCTCGTCCTCGCTGATCCCGGCGGTCAACAAGCTGGGCACCATGCCGCTGATCCTGGCCGGCTCCGACGAGCTCAAGCGCGCCTACCTGACCCCGGTGGCCGCCGGGGAGGCGATGTTCTCCTACTGCCTCTCCGAGCCGGAGGCCGGCAGCGACGCCGCGTCGATGACCACCAGGGCGGTCCGCGACGGCGACCACTGGGTGCTCAACGGCGTGAAGCGGTGGATCACCAACGCCGGAGTGTCGGATTTCTACACCGTCTTCGCCGTGACGGATCCCACAGCCCGATCGAAGGGCATTTCGGCGTTCGTGGTCGAGAAGTCCGACCAGGGCGTCAGCTTCGGCGCCCCCGAGAAGAAGCTCGGCATCAAGGGCTCGCCGACCCGCGAGGTCTACCTCGACAACGTCCGCATCCCCGCCGACCGCATGATCGGCGCGGAGGGCACCGGCTTCGCCACCGCCATGAAGACCCTGGACCACACCCGGGTCACCATCGCCGCGCAGGCCGTCGGCATCGCGCAGGGCGCGCTCGACTACGCCAAGGGGTACGTGCAGGAACGCAAGCAGTTCGGCAAGGCGGTCGCCGAGTTCCAGGGCGTCCAGTTCATGCTCGCCGACATGGGCATGAAGCTGGAGGCGGCCCGCCAGTTGACGTACGCCGCCGCCGGCAGGTCCGAGCGGGGCGACGCCGACCTGACCTACTTCGGCGCGGCGGCCAAGTGCTTCGCCTCCGACGCCGCCATGGAGATCACCACCGACGCCGTGCAACTGCTCGGTGGGTACGGCTACACCCGCGATTACCCGGTCGAGCGGATGATGCGGGACGCCAAGATCACCCAGATCTACGAGGGCACCAACCAGGTCCAGCGCATCGTGATGGCCCGCCAGCTGCTGCGCGGCTGACCCGTCGGCGGCGCCCCTGGGCTCGGGCCGGGCCCCTGGCCTCGGGCCGGCGGCGCGGGCGTCGGGGCCCGGGGGCGCCGGCATCCGGGCCGGCCCGACGTGCCGGGCACGGGGTGCCGGCCTCCGGTTCGTTCGACGTTGCCGGGCACGGGGTGCGGTGGCGGGGGGAGGCCCCGTCCGCGCCCCGTGCCCGACGGCGGTCTCGTCAGCGCAGCTCGGTGGTGGTGTCCTCCGGGCGGCGCGGCGGGGCAGACCAGGGGGACTCCCCGGCCGTGCGGCGGGGCAACGGCTCCGGCGGCGGCTGGTCCGGGTAGCCCAGGGTGAGCGGCGCGGTGTCCCGCTCCGCCGCGCTGCCGCCCGACGGCCAGTCGGTGAGCGTGAACGTGTTGGTGGCGGCGTCCTCCGGCCGCTGCGCCGGCACGGGACCGGCCGCCGGCCGGGGCCAGCGCCGCCACCGCTGCCGGCTGAACGTGGCCATCAGCAGCAGCGCGCCGACCAGGAAGAGCGTGCCGTTCTGCACGGGCAGGAACAGCGGCAGCGGGTCGCCCAGCGCCCTCCAGCCCTCGGGGACGCGGTCGCGCACCTCGAACGGCGCGACGAACATCCCGACGTACGGGGCGATCAGCAGCAGCCCGGCGACCAGCGGGCCGAGCGGCGAGACACGCAGGGTGCCGAGCAGGCCGAGCAGGACGCCGGCCACGGCCAGGTAGACGCCCGGCTCGATCAGGTTGGCCGTGTTGAACGTGCCGATCTCCACCCACCGGGTGATCGTGCGGGTCGACCCGTCCTGCCCGAGCGCGAGCAGCACCCAGGTGACGGGCGCCACCACCAGCCCGGCGAGGAAGCTCCAGAGATGTCGCATTGGCGCACCGTACCGTTTCCGGCATGACAGATCACCTCTCCACCGCGCCGCATCCCGCTGCGTCCCCGCAGGGCAAACCCACGTCGTACTCCCGCGTCACGCTCAGTCGCATCATGACCGCGGTCGATGTCAATCTGTACGGGACCGTGCACGGAGGGGTGTTGATGAAGTTCGTCGACGACGTGGCGGGCGCGGCGGCGGCCCGGCACAGCGGCGGCACGGCGGTGACGGCCGCGATCGACGAGATCGTGTTCTCCGAGGCCGTCCGGGTGGGCGACCTGGTGCACGCGCACGCCCAGGTGAACTGGACCGGGCAGACCTCGATGGAGGTGGGCGTGCGGGTGGTCGCCGAGCGCTGGGACTCGGCCGAGGACGAGCCGGTGCCGGTCGCCACGGCGTACCTGGTCTTCGTGGGGGTGGACGTGGGCGGCCTGCCCCGCCCGGTCCGGCCGGTGCTGCCGGAGACCCCGGAGGACGAGCGCCGCTACCGGGAGGCGGAGATCCGCCGGGCCCACCGCCTGGCCCGCCGCCGCGCCATCCAGGCCCACCGCGAGGGCTGACTGTCCCCCTCCCGGCCCGCCCCGTCCCCGCCTGGCGGCCGCTGTGAGAAGGGTGCCCTTCTCTACCGTATGCGTTAACAAGGGGCCCTTCCTTACACCCCACACAGCGCGGGCGGCGGGGGTGTGGGGCGGGCACGCCCCGGCGGTGGGTACCGGGGCGGACAATGTCCCTGCGACATAGGGCAAGATGGCATCACGGCCCACGTGACGGGGCGGTCCGGGGCCTGGAGGAGGGTGAAGCTGTGGGTGACGTGCTGTGGACACCGCCGGCGGACGTGCGCGAGCGGTCCCGGATCGGTGCCTACCTGCGTTGGCTGGCGGAGCACCGGGGGCTGGAGTTCGCCGACTACGCCGCGCTGTGGGAGTGGTCGGTCACCGACCTCGACGGGTTCTGGCGGTCCGTCTGGGACCACTTCGGCGTCGTCGCGCACACCGAGCCGACGGCCACGCTGGCCGACCCGGCGATGCCCGGCGCCCGCTGGTTCCCCGGGGCCACGCTCAACTACGCCGAGAACGTGCTGCGCATGCCGGGGCTCGGCGACGACGACCCGGTGGTGATCGCGCACGGGCAGACCCGCGCGCCGCAGACCCTGACGGCCGCCGGGCTGCGCGAGCAGGTCCGCCGGGTGGCGGCCGGGCTGCGTCGCCTCGGCGTCGGCCCCGGCGACCGGGTCGCCGCGTACGCGCCGAACATCCCCGAGACGTACGTGCTGCTGCTGGCCACCGCCAGCCTCGGCGCGATCTTCTCGTCCTGCGCGCCGGAGTTCGGCACCCGCAGCGTCACCGACCGGTGGCGGCAGATCGAGCCGAAGGTCCTCGTCGCCGTCGACGGCTACCGGTACGGCGACAAGCCCGTCGACCGGCGCGGCGAGGTGGCCGCCATCCGGGCCGCCCTGCCGTCGCTGGAGCACACCGTCGCCGTCGCGTACCTCGACCCGGACGGCCCGGCCCCCGACGGCGCGCTGCCGTGGGCGGAGCTGGCCGCGCCGACCGACGAGCCGCTGACCTTCGCCGGCGTGCCGTTCGACCACCCGCTGTACGTGCTCTATTCCTCCGGCACCACCGGGCTGCCCAAGCCGATCGTGCACGGCCACGGCGGGATCCTGCTGGAGCACGTGAAGATGCTCGCCCTGCACCACGACCTGGGCCCGGGCGACCGGTTCTTCTGGTTCACCACCACCGGCTGGATGATGTGGAACTTCCTGGTCTCCGCGCCGGCGGTCGGCGCGGCGATCGTGCTGTTCGACGGCAACCCGGGCCACCCCGACCTGGGCGGGCTGTGGCGGCTGGCCGCCGAGACCGGCACCACCTACTTCGGCACCTCCGCGCCGTTCCTGCTGGCCTGCCGCAAGGCCGGCCTCGTGCCGCGCGAGGTCGCCGACCTGTCCGCGCTGCGCGGCGTCGGCTCGACCGGCGCGCCGCTGCCCGCCGAGGGCTTCACCTGGGTCTACGAGGCCGTCGGCGACGACCTCCAGCTCCAGTCGCTCTCCGGCGGCACGGACGTGTGCACCGGCTTCGTCGGCGGCGTGCCGCTGCTGCCCGTCCACGCCGGGGAGATCACCTGCCGGGCGCTCGGCGCGCGGGTGGAGGCGCGCTCGGCCGACGGCACGCCGGTCCTCGGCGAGCTGGGCGAGCTGGTGATCACCGCACCGATGCCGAGCATGCCGGTCGGGTTCTGGAACGACACCGACGGGTCCCGCTACCGGGAGGCGTACTTCGAGCTCTACCCGGGCGTGTGGCGGCACGGCGACTGGATCACGATCAACGAGCGGGGCGGCTGCGTGATCACCGGCCGGTCCGACGCCACCCTCAACCGGGGCGGCGTGCGGCTCGGCACCGCCGAGTTCTACTCCGTCGTCGAGGGCCTCGACGAGGTCGTCGACTCGGTGGTGGTGCACCTGGAGGACGACGAGGGCGGCGCGGGGGAGCTGCTGCTGTTCGTGGTGCTCGCCGCCGGCCTCGAACTCGACGACGCGCTGCGGAAGAAGATCTGCCGCGAGCTGCGCACCGCCCTGTCGCCCCGGCACGTCCCCGACGAGATCCACCAGGTCCGGGCCGTCCCGCGCACCCTGAGCGCGAAGAAGCTGGAGGTGCCCGTGAAGAAGATCCTCACCGGCACGCCGGTGGACGACGCGGCGGCCAAGGGCGCCCTGGCCAACCCGGAGTCGCTGACGGCGTTCGCCGCGTTCGCCCAGCGCCGGCCCGCCCCGGAGGCACCGGCCCGCTCCTGACGCCCGTCGTCAGGCCAGGGTGCGGGTGACCCGTTCCGTCTCGGCGCGGGCGGGCAGCCTGGCCGGGTCCGCGTTGGCGCACAGCACCGTCGACGCGCCGGCCACCAGCGGGGCGAGCAGCCAGTCGACCGGGTCCGGGTGGGCGGTCACGTCCAGCAGGACCCGGTCGCCCCGGGTCAGCCCCAGCTCCGCCACCCGGGCCGCCGCGCGGCCCAGCAGCTCCGCGTCGGCCGGCCCACCGGCGGCGTACGGGGTGAAGTGGTCGCCGTGCGCGCGCACGGCGACCACGTAGTCGGCGAAGCCGGCGGGCACCTCGCGCAGCGGCAGGGCGAACGGGGCGAGCGCCAGCGCGTACCGCTCGGCGGCCGGCCAGGCGTCGGCCTCGCCGACCCGGTCGGCGGCGGCGAAGAGCACCTCCACCGGGCCCGGCGCGTCGGCCACCACCAGCCCGGCCGACCAGCAGCCCAGCAGCACGGCGGCGGTCTGCCAGTGCGGCGGGAGCAGCGCCCCGGCCGACTCGCCCGGGCCGGCGGCCACTTCGTCGGTCAACAGGTTGGCGGTCTTGGCCACCCAGTTCGCCAGCGTCGCGCCGGACAGTTCGGTGCGCTCGCCGGTGGCGTCGTCATACCAGGTCAGCAGGGGTTGCGCGGGGTCGGGTGCGATCGCTGCGGCGAACACCCGGGCAATGTTGTCGGCCATCGGCGCGAACGATACGCCGCCGGAGTCCGTATCCCACGACAGTGACAAGTCGGCGAACGGTCGGGTCGCAGTCAGCGACCGGGCCGGGCTCCGGCGTAGGCTTGCCCGGAGTGTTGTTCCCCACAGATTTCGCCACCGCAAGGAGTCGCCCCGTGACCGCCGGTCGTCCGCCCCGCGTACTCATCGACGCCACGAGTGTCCCCGCCGACCGGGGCGGCGTCGGTCGATACGTCGACGGCCTGCTCGGCGCCCTCGGGAAGGTGTGCGGCCAAGGGATCGACCTGGCCGTGGTCGGCCTGCGCACCGACCTGGAGCGCTACTCCCGGATGCTGCCCGGCGCGGAGATCGTCGCCGCCCCCGCCGCCGTGGCCCACCGCCCGGCCCGGCTCGCCTGGGAGCAGACCGGCCTGCCGCTGCTGGCCCAGCAGGTCGGCGCGCAGGTGCTGCACTCGCCCTTCTACACCTGCCCGTTGCGGGCGGGTTGTCCGGTCACGGTGACCGTGCACGACGCGACCTTCTTCACCGAGCCGGAGCACTACGACAAGTCCCGCCGCACGTTCTTCCGCAGCGCGATCAAGACGTCGCTGCGCCGGGCCGCCCGGGTGATCGTGCCCAGCAAGGCCACCCGCGACGAGCTGATCCGGCTGCTCGACGCCGACCCGACCCGCATCGACGTCGCCTACCACGGGGTCGACCACGCCGCCTTCCACGCGCCCGGCGAGGAGGAGAAGGCCCGGGTCCGGGCCCGGCTGGGGCTCGGCGACAGCAGCTACGTCGCGTTCCTCGGCGCGAAGGAGCCGCGCAAGAACGTCCCGAACCTGATCCGGGGCTGGGCGCGCGCGGTCGCCGACCGGCAGGACCCGCCCGCCCTGGTGGTCGCCGGCGGTCAGGGGCACGACGACGACATCGACCGGGCCGTCGCCGAGGTGCCGTCGCACCTGCGCCTGCTGCGCCCGGGCTACCTGCGCTACGCCGACCTGCCCGGCTTCCTCGGCGGCGCGCTGGTCGCCGCCTACCCGTCGTACGGCGAGGGATTCGGCCTGCCGATCCTGGAGGCGATGGCCTGCGCCGCCCCGGTGCTGACCACGCCGCGGCTGTCGCTGCCGGAGGTCGGCGGCGACGCGGTGGCGTACACGAGCGAGGCCCCGGAGCAGATCGCCACCGACCTGGCCGCCCTGCTCGACGACGAGCAGCGCCGGCTGTCGCTGGCCAAGGCCGGCTTCGACCGGGCGAAGGAGTTCACCTGGGAGTCCAGCGCCGAGGTGCACATCGCGGCGTGGACGCGGGCCCGCGCCTGAAGCCGCGCGGCGTGACGATGCGCCCGTAGCGTGCGGGTTCGGGCATGATGTGCTGATGCTCTACGCCGTCATCCCGGCGGGCGGCAGCGGCACAAGGTTGTGGCCGTTGTCCCGTGCGGGCCATCCCAAGTTCCTCCACCCGCTCACCGGCACCCCCGCGTCCCTGCTCCAGGCCACGGTGGACCGGCTGGCGCCGCTGACCACGCCGGAGCGCACCCTGGTGGTCACCGGAGCCGCGCACGTCGCGGCGGTGGCGCGGCAACTGGCCGGCCTGCCCGAGGAGAACATCCTCGTCGAGCCCTCGCCCCGCGACTCCTGCGCGGCCATCGCCCTCGCCGCGGCGGTGATCGCGCAGCGCGAGCCGGGCGCGGTGATGGGCTCCTTCGCCGCAGACCACCTGATCCGCGACGCCGACGTCTGGCGGGCCACGGTCGCCGAGGCGGTGACCGGCGCGGAGCAGGGGCTGCTGATGACGGTGGGCATCACCCCGACGCGCGCCGAGACCGGGTACGGCTACCTGCACACCGGCGACCCGACCGCCGACGGTCCACTGCGGCCGGTGCTGGAGTTCAAGGAGAAGCCGGCCGCCGAGGTCGCCGAGGCGTACCTCCGCTCCGGGCACCACCTGTGGAACGCCAGCATGTTCGTCTGGCGGGTCGACGTGTTCCTGGCGGAGCTGGCCCGCCAGCAGCCGGCGCTGCACGCCGGGATCACCGCGATCGCCGCCGCGTGGGGCACCCCCGAGCAGGACGACGTCCTCGGCACGGTCTGGCCGACCCTGCCGAAGATCTCCGTCGACTACGCGGTGATGGAGGGCGCGGCGACCGCCGGGCGGGTGGCCACCGTCCCCGGCGACTTCGGCTGGAACGACGTCGGCGACTTCCACACCCTCGGCGACGTCCTGCCCGCCGACGCGGCCGGCAACGTGGTCCTCGGCACCGACGCCAAGCCGGGCGTGCTGCTGCGCGACGCCAGCGGGCTGGTCGTGGTGCCGCACTCCGGCCGGCTGGTGGCCGCCCTCGGCGTGCACGACCTGATCGTCGTCGACACCCCCGACGCCGTGCTGGTCTGCCCCCGCGACCGCGCCCAGGACGTGAAGGCCCTGGTCGACGAGCTGAAGGACCGGGGCGAGGAGAACCTGGTCTGACCCCGCGCCGAGCGGGCGGCTGCCCAGGCGGCCCCGCCGCCCGCTGTCCGGCCGCCCGCTGTCCGGCCGGCTGCGTGGCCCGGCGGTCCGCTGCCGGCCGGCGTGGGCCGGGTCAGCCGCGGCGGCGGCGCAGGGCGGCCAGGGCCGGGGCGACGAGCTGGGCGGTCCCGCCGGCCAGCGGCTCCGGCAGCCGGTCCGGCGGGAACCAGCCGAGCGCTTCGGACTCGTCGCTGACCTGCTCCGTCGCGCCCGCCGGCGCGAAGACCGCGAACCGAACGTCGTAGTGCAGCGACCCGCCCTGGCAGGCGACCGAATGGACGTCCACGTCGATCGGGACCGGGTCGACGACCAGGCCGGCGATGCCCGACTCCTCGCCCGCCTCGCGCAGCGCCGGCCAGGGTCCGGTCGCCGGGCTCGCAGTGCCCGCCGAGCTGCACCCACTTGCGGAACTTGCCGTGCAGGCAGAGCAGCACCCGCCCGCCGGTCGGGTCGAGGACCAGCGCGCTGGCGGTGACGTGGCCCGCCCGGTGCTCCCGGGCCAGGGCCGCCGGCCCGGCGGCCAGCAACTCCAGGGTGCGGTCGCGGGCCGCGCCGGCCGCCGCCCCGGTCGGCGTCCACCCTTCGAGTACGCGCGTCGCGTCGCCGTGCAGCGCCGCGTAGCTGGGGACATGGCTGTTAAGCGGGGGCCCCTGCTCGACAGAATGCGTTAACAGGGGGCCCTTCCTTGCATCTGGCACGGGTGCCACCCTATGCGGGTGACCTTGCGACTTGTCGAGTTCGTCGTCGCCGGCAACGAGGCCAGCGATCTGCTGCCGGTGCGCTCGCCGGCCGTGCTCGCCGCCCACCGCGCCCGGCGCGGCTTCTGGACCGTCCTCGACGAGGGCCCGGTCGAGCAGTGCCTCGCCCTGCTGCTCGAACACGACGACGGCGAGTGGTCCGCCCACCACGTCGACGCCGACGCCGGCACCGAGAACGGCCGCACCGAGGACGGCGAGGCGCTGGCCCACCACGACGGCTGGGTGTACGTCTTCGGCTCCCACTTCGGCTCGAAGGCCGGCCCGCTGCGCCCCCGCCGCGCGTTCGTGGCCCGGTTCCGCGAGGACGACGCCGTCGGCGGCCGGCTGCCGGTGCGGGTGGTGCGCAACCGGTTCCGGCTGCACCGGGCGGTCAACGACGCGCTGGCCGCCGCCGAGCTGACCACGCTGCCGCCGGGGCAACGGGTGCGGGAACGGTTCATCGCCGAGACGGTGGCCCGGGGCACCGCCCGGGCGAAGGGCTGGGTGAGCCGGCTCGCCGAGGGCGACCTGCCGCTCAACGTCGAGGCGGCGGCGTTCACCCCGCACGGGACGGTGCTGCTCGGCCTGCGCTTCCCGGTGACCACCGACGGGGAGCCGATCCTGGTCGAGGTGGCCGGGGTGCCGGAGATGTTCGACGGCGGAAACTGGCCGCGGGCCCTCGGCGCGTACGCCCTGACCGGCGTGACCCCGCCGGGCGCGCTCACCGGCTTCCGCGCGCTCGTGCCGCTGTCCGACGGCGGCTACGCGGCGATCGTCGGCTCGATCGACGCGCTGGGCAAGGGCTCGGTGCTGCTCGACGACCACCCGCACGGCGGCGACGTCACCTCGCGGCACGTCCGGTTCCGGCTGGAGAAGGCGGCCGGGCATCTCGTGCCGGGCGAGCTGGTGGCGGACCTGGCGCCGTTCCACCACGTGGAGGGGCTGGCCGAGGCCGACGGCCGCTGCTGGTATGTCACGGACGAGGACCACCGGGTCGCGCTCTGGCTCGGCTGACCGGGCGCGCGGAAGCGGGCGGGCGAGCCTCGACTCGGCCGGGTTGGCGGACGGGGACACCTCTGCGGAGCAAGGGCCGCAGACCCTCGTGGTGCCGCCCGTCCGCCGGATCCTCCCCGGCCCCGGTGGCCGGGCCGGCGTCGGTGACGGACGGCCCGTGCGGGACAACCCAGAGCATGCCGAAGGTCGACCGGGGACGTCGAGGTTTTTCATCCCACGCTTAAAAGTGGAGATAACTGCCGCCCGGGTACAGTGCGAACGGTCGGCAGTGTCTCCCCCCTCTGCCCGCCGCACGGGAGCGATCCAATGCTGAAGATCTATTTCTCACCCGACGACATCCTCCGGACCCGGGTGGCCCCGGGCGCGGACCCGCTCTGGGAGCTGATCCTCAGCGTGCACGTGCTCCAGGTCCGCAGCCCGGACCCGCTGACCTCCGGCTGGCGTCGGGGCGTCTCCCGGGAGCTGCGGCGGCTGGTCGGCGCGGAGCCGATGCGGCTGCTGTTCGCGCTGAACCCGGGGCGCGGCTACTTCCCCGACTTCCTCACCCCGCACGAGGGGCTCCAGGGGCTGGCGGAAGGGCTGGAGGCCATCCGCAGCACGCCCGTGCGGCTGCTGCACCGGGACATGACCCGGATGGCCGGGGAACACCCGCTGCCCGCCTCGGCGGGGGCGCTGGCCCGGGGCGAGCCCGAAATGCTGCGCCACCTGACCGACTCGATGGAGCGGTACCGCGAGCTGGCGCTGAGCCCGTACTGGGCGCACGTCCAGGCCGCGATCGACTCGGACCGGATGCGGCGCGCCCGGGCCCTGCTCGACGGCGGCGTCGAAGGGCTGCTCGACAGCTTCCGCCCGCTCGCCCGCTGGGACTCGGGGGTGCTGGAGATCCACGGCTACCCGGAGAGCCGGGAGTTGCACCTGGACGGCCGGGGCCTGCTGCTGGTGCCGTCGTTCTTCTGCGCCGGCACCCCCGTGGCGCTGGCCGACCCGGACCTGCCGCCGGTGCTCGTCTACCCGGTGGACCGGCTGGGCGGGCTCGTCACGGCGGGGACCGGCGGCGGCGCGTCGGCCCGGGCCGGCACGGGGCGGGAGGCGCTCGCCGCGCTGCTCGGCCGCACCAGGGCGGCGGTGCTGGAGGCCACCGACGACGGCTGCACCACCGGCGAGGTGGCCCGCCGGCTGCGCATCTCCCCGGCGGCGGCGAGCCAGCACGCCACCGTACTGCGCAACGCCGGCCTGCTGGTCAGCCACCGGGACCGCAACACCGTCCTGCACACCCTCACCCCGCTGGGCCGCGCCATCCTCGACGCGTGACCCCTGCCGGGGCGACCCGCGGCCGGAGCGCCGGTCGGGCGGCCTCAGAGCGCCAGGCAGGCGGCGGCCGTGCTGCCCGGCGGGGGCGGCAGCAGGGTCGACGGGACGCCCTCGGCGGCCAGGGCGGTGCGCAGGCGTTGCAGGTCCGCGCCGAGTCGCACCAGGCCGGCCGGGTCGACCGGCGTCGGCGGCTCCCCGAGCACCAGGCCGGTGGCCTGCTGCGGCCAGCCGGGCACGGTGGCGGCCAGCGCGGCGCGTACCTCGTCGTCGGTGACGGGGGTGAAGACCGTGCCGGGGGCGACCACGCCGGCCACCGCGGCGATGGCCCGCGCCACCGCCGCCGGGTCGGCGGGGGCCGCGCCGGGCCCGTCGGGCAGGGTCGCGGCGGCGGCCAGCCCGGCGGCGCGCGCCTCCGCCGTGCCGAGCGAGAACAGGTCCAGCTCCGCGTCGCGGACCAGCGCCCGCGCGCCGAGGCCGTCGTCGGGCGCGGTCGCGGCGAGGTATCCGCGCACCACGGCCACGGGGACCTGGTCGCACTTGCCCTTGATCAGCTCGCCGGCGCCGGCCAGCTCGTCCACCACCGCCATCTGGGTGAGCTGAAGCTCGTTGCCGTACGGGTCGACCTCGCCCCGGTGGTCGCGGATCGCCGGCATCCCGGCCACCCCGAGCGCCACGTCGGTGAGGCCGTTGCGCCAGGGCCGGCCCATCGTGTCGGTGACGATCACCGCGACGTCCAGGTCGTAGCGCTCGCGCAGCGCCGCTCGCAGGGCCCGCGCCGAGGCGTCCGGGTCCTGCGGGAGCAGCACCAGCCGGGTCTTGTCGACGTTCGAGGCGTCGATGCCGGCCGACGCCATCACGAAGCCGTGGTGGGTCTGCACGATCCGGGTCGCGCCCCGGGTGGCCACGACCCGGGCCGTCTCGGCGGCCAGCACCTCGTCGCGGGCGGCCAGCCGCTCCGGCCCGTCGGCCGGCACGTCCACCAGCCGCCCCTCCGCCTTGGAGACGATCTTGCTGGTCACCACGAGCACGTCGCCGTCGCGCAGCCACGGCGCGGCAGTGGCGATCAACGCCGCCAGGTCGTCACCCTCGGTCACGTCGCCGATGCCCAGCACCGGCAGGATCTCCAGCCTCACGCCAGCTCCACCGCCGCCCGCACCATCGCCGCCGTCGCCGCCTCGTCGGTCATCAGCAGCGGGATCGCCCGGACCGGCACGCCCGGCACCATCGCGTCGGCGTCCTCGGGGGCGACCAGCCAGCCGTCCAGCAGCCCGCCGGAGGACCGGGCGCCGTACAGGCCCCCCACCCCGGCGGCGCTGCACTCGACGCCGAGCACGGCCAGGCAGCGGTCGGCCATCCCGCGCACCGCCGCGCCGCCGATGATCGGGGACACCCCGATCACCGGGGCCGGCCCGTCGGCGAGCGCCTCGCGCAGCCCCGGCACGGCCAGCACCGGCGCGACGCTCACCACCGGGTTGCTCGGCGCGACCAGCACCACGTCGGCGGCGGCGATCGCGTCGAGCACGCCGGGCGCGGGCTTCGCCGCCTCCGCGCCGACGAAGACGAACCGGTGGGTGGGGATGCCGGCGCGGTGCCGGATCCACCACTCCTGGAAGTGGATCGCCCGCTGGCCGCCGCCGTCAGGGTCGCTCACCACCACGTGCGTCTCCAGCCGGTCGTCGGTCGCCGGCAGCACGCGTACGCCGGGCTGCCAGCGCGTCGCCAGCGCCTCGGTGACCGCCGACAGGGGATACCCGCCGGTGAGCATGGTGGTGCGCACCAGGTGGGTGGCGACGTCCCGGTCGCCGAGCCCGAACCAGGTCGGCTCCGCGCCGTACGCGGCCAGCTCCGACTTCACCGCCCAGGTCTCGTCGGCCCGGCCCCAGCCCCGCTCGGCGTCGGCCCCGCCGCCGAGGGTGTACATGACGCTGTCCAGGTCGGGGCAGACTTTGAGCCCGTGCAGGTAGAGGTCGTCGCCGACGTTGACCACGGCGGTCACCTCGGCGCCCACCTCGCGGGCGTACGCCCGGACGCCGAGCAGGAATCGGGCACCCCCGATGCCGCCGGCCAGTACGACGATGCGCATGCCGCCCATCCTCCCGCACGCCCCGCGCCGGGGTCGCCGGTGCCCGGGGAGACTAGGCTCACGTCGGCAACTGTCCGTTACCGCCCCGAGGGGGAGTTCGTGACCAGCCCCGCCGAGCCCGCGTCCGGTGACGCGGCGCCCGCGTCCCACCCCGCCACCCCGGCCCGTCGGCTCACCGACCCGTTACGCGAGCTGATCGCGCTCGCGCTGCTCGGCGCGAACGCCGTGCTGCTGTTCGTCGGCCTGATCCGGCTGCTCGCCCCGGCCGACTACAGCACCTTCTACAGCCGGGCGGGCAGTGGCTTCTTCTCGTTCGCCGGCCTGGAGGCGGCCGTGCTGCCGGTGCTGGCCGTGCTGCTCGCCACGCACGTCGCCCCCGTGGCGCAGCGGGCGAAGCTGATCGTCCAGGTGGCGCTGGGCGAGTACGCCGTCGCCGCCCTTCTCGCCGCGCTGACCCTGCTGATCTGGACGGTCGACCGGCTGGCCAAGGCGGAGGTCCTCGACGCGTTCCTCGGCCTGCTGACCCGGGCCGCCTGGTTGGCGATCTTCGCGTCCGGCGCGTTCGTGGTCTTCCGGGTCTGGCGCGCCCTCTACTTCACCCCGAAGCCGAAGCCGGCCCCCGGCATGTACGGCCAGCCGCAGCCAGGCTGGCCGCAGCAGCCCGGTCAGCCGGGCCAGGGCGGCCCGCAGGGCTGGAGCCCGGGGCAGCAGGGCGGCTGGCCGTCCGCCGGGCAGCAGCCCGGTTACCCGGTCGCCGGGCAGCAGCCCGGTTACCCCTCCGCCGGTCAGCCGGGTGGATTCCCGGCCTCCGCACCGCCCGCCTCCGCGCCGCCTGCCTCCGCGCCGCCGTACCCGGCCCCGTCGCAGTCCGGCTCGCCGTTCACGCCGCCCCAGGCGGGCGCGCAGCCGGCCTCGCCGTTCCCCCCGCCGCAGCCCATGGCGCCCGCCGCGCCCCCGTTCGGGCAGCCGCCGTCGGCCGACCCGACCCAGGCGATCCCGCGCCAGCCCGGCGAGCCGGGCGCGTCCGGCGGCGAGCGGAACTCCGACGCCGACCGCACCCAGCGCTTCCCGCGCGAGGACTGAACCGCCCCCCGTCGGGTGGGCTCCCCGGCCGGTCGCGGCCGCCGGGGGAGCCCACCCGACGCGCTTTTCGGCATGCCGGTCACCGCTGCGTGGCAGAGCGTCACTTCCCGAGGTCGGAGCGCACCATCCCGGTCCGCCCCCCTTTGCTCTGCACCCGGATACGCAACGCACTACGCACCGCGCCGGGATCGCCGAACCCGCGCCATCCATGGCCTTGCATCTGCCCAGCCCGCCCCCGGTGTTGCGTCCGTGGGTGCAGAGCAAAGGGAGCGAGGGATGTCTGGCGGGGTCGGCCAGACGTGACGGACAGTCAGCCCGGGGAGCCGCCGTGGGTCGCCGCTCGCCCGTCACCGACCGTGTGCGGGGAGGCCGTCGCGGCAAAGGTGGCCTGGCCAGCGGATCAGGGCCGCAGGCAGGGCGCATAGGCTGGGCGGATGGTTGATCGCACCGAGCCCCGCCCCACCGCGGCCAGCATCGAGCGCGCCCTGCGCCGGGCCGCCTCCGGGCTCGCGCTGGACGTCGACGAGGCCGCCGCCCTGCTCGCCGCCCGGGGTGCCGCCCTCGACGAGCTGCTCCGCGTCGCCGGTGACATCCGCGACGCCGGCCTGCGCGACGCCGGCCGTCCCGGCGTCGTCACGTACTCGAAGAAGGTCTTCGTCCCGCTGACCCGGCTCTGCCGGGACCGCTGCCACTACTGCACCTTCGCCACCGTCCCGCACCGGCTGCCGGCCGCCTTCCTCGACCGGGACGAGGTGCTCGCCATCGCCCGGCAGGGCGCGGCGCAGGGCTGCAAGGAGGCGCTGTTCACCCTCGGCGACCGGCCCGAGGAGCGCTGGCCGGCCGCCCGGGAGTGGCTGGACGCGCGCGGCTACGACTCGACCCTCGACTACCTGCGCGCCTGCGCGGTGGCGGTGCTGGAGGAGACCGGCCTGCTGCCCCACCTCAACCCCGGGGTGCTCTCCTGGTCGGAGCTCCAGCGGCTCAAGCCCGTCGCGCCGAGCATGGGCATGATGCTGGAGACCACCGCTACGCGGCTGTGGTCGGAGCCGGGCGGCCCGCACTTCGGCTCGCCCGACAAGGAGCCGGCGGTGCGGCTGCGGGTGCTCGACGACGCCGGCCGGGTCGGGGTGCCGTTCACCACGGGCATCCTGATCGGCATCGGCGAGACCCCGGCCGAGCGGGTCGACGCGCTCTTCGCGATCCGCCGGGCCCAGCGCGCGTACGGCCACCTCCAGGAGGTGATCGTGCAGAACTTCCGCGCCAAGCCGGACACGGCGATGCGCGGCATGCCCGACGCCGAGCTGCACGACCTCGCCGCCACGGTGGCGGTGGCCCGGGTGCTGCTCGGCCCCGGTGCCCGGATCCAGGCCCCGCCGAACCTGATCGCCGGCGAGTACGCCCTGCTGCTGCGCGCCGGCATCGACGACTGGGGCGGCGTCTCGCCGGTGACCCCCGACCACGTCAACCCGGAGCGCCCCTGGCCGCAGCTCGACGAGCTGGCCCGGCGCACGGCGGAGGCCGGTTTCACGCTGCGCGAGCGGCTGACGATCTACCCCGAGTACGTCCGGGCCGGCGACCCGTGGCTGGACCCGCGCCTGCTGCCGCACGTGTCCGCGCTGGCCGACCCGGCGACCGGCCTCGCCGTCGAGTCGGCCCGCCCGCAGGGCCGGCCCTGGCAGGAGCCGGAGGAGGTGTTCGGCGGCGGGCGGACCGACCTGCACGCCACCATCGACACCACCGGCCGCACCGGCGACCGGCGTGGCGACTTCGACAACGTCTACGGCGACTGGTCGGAGGTGGCCGCGCAGGCCGAGGCGAGCCGGGCGGGAGCAGGGGCGGCAGCGGCGGCGGGAGCGGCAGCGGCAGCGACGGCCGGGGAGGGCGCCGGGGACGCCGAGCTGCGGGCCGGGCTGCGGCTGGCCGCCGACGACCCGGCGGCGCTGCTGACGCCGGCCCACGAGGCGAAGGCGCTCGCCCTGTTCGCCGCCGACGGGCCGGCGCTGGACGCGCTGTGCCGCATCGCCGACGACGTGCGCCGCGACACCGTCGGCGACGACGTCACCTACGTCGTCAACCGCAACATCAACTTCAGCAACGTCTGCTACGTCGGCTGCCGGTTCTGCGCGTTCGCCCAGCGGGAGCGCGACGCCGACGCGTACCGGCTCTCCGTCGACCAGGTGGCCGACCGGGCCGAGGAGGCGTGGGCCGCCGGCGCGACGGAGGTCTGCCTGCAGGGCGGCATCGACCCGAAGCTGCCGGTCACCGGCTACGCGGACCTGATCCGGGCGATCAAGACCCGGGTGCCGGGGATGCACGTGCACGCGTTCTCGCCGATGGAGATCGTCACGGCGGCGGCGAAGGCCGGCGTGCCGGTGAAGGAGTGGCTGACCGGGCTGCGCGAGGCCGGCCTCGACACCATCCCGGGCACCGCCGCCGAGATCCTCGACGACGAGGTGCGCTGGGTGCTCACCAAGGGCAAGCTGCCGGCCGCCGCCTGGGTCGAGGTGGTCTCGACGGCCCACGAGCTGGGCATCCGGTCCAGCTCCACCATGATGTACGGCCACGTCGACCACCCCGGGCAGTGGCTGGCCCACTTCCGGGTGCTGGCCGGGGTGCAGGACCGCACCGGCGGGTTCACCGAGTTCGTGGCGCTGCCGTTCGTGCACACCAACGCCCCGATCTACCTCGCCGGCATCGCCCGGCCCGGCCCCACGTGGCGGGAGAACCGGGCGGTGCACGCGATGGCCCGGCTGCTGCTGCACGGCCGGATCGACAACATCCAGTGCTCCTGGGTGAAGCTCGGCGACGCCGGGACGGCGGCGATGCTCAACGGCGGCTGCAACGACCTGGGCGGCACCCTGATGGAGGAGACGATCTCCCGGATGGCCGGCTCGGGCAACGGCTCGGCGCGCACCGAGGAGCAGTTGCGGGCCATCGCGGCGCTGGCCGGACGACCGGCGCGCAAGCGGACGACCGCGTACGGTCACCTTCGGCCGTAGCGTCGAACCTTTCCGGCGTGCGGGCCGTACCACTGCTTGCCGGCGGCGGCTGAGGCCAGAGCCGCGGTCGGCGGCCCCCTGCGGGCCCGGCGGTCGGCCGGCCCCGCCTTTCGTCACCGCGGGCGCGGACGCGCCGCGCGCCGGAAAGGTTGCCCATGTCCAGTGATCAGCGGAAGCGGCGTTGGCCGCGACTGACCCGCCGGCAGACGTTGACCGCCGCGGCGAGCGCCACCCTCGGGGCCGCCGCGCTCACCGTGCCCGGGTTGTCCGCGGCGCAGAACTCCCCGTCGTCCGGCGGGAAGAAGGACGAGCCCATCGTCGTGCACCTGCGGGGCGGCGACGCCATGGACGTCTTCGTCGGCACGTCCCGGATCGAGGTACGCGACCGCGGCCTGGCGGACCGGCTGCGGCGCGCCGCCGGCAAGCGCTGACGCCGGCCCGGTCCCGTTTCTCCGGCGCGGTCCCCGGCGCCGGCCCTCTCCACTCTTCCCCTGATCGCTTGCTGCCCAGTGAGGTTGGTCCGCCATGTCTTCCCACCGCGAGGCCCCGGAGATCGCGAAAGATCCGGTCGCCGACAGCTCCGACCTGTACGCGTTCGTCAGCCCCGACCGCCCCGACTCGGTCACGCTGATCGCCAACTACGTGCCGTTGCAGCTCCCCTCCGGCGGCCCGAACTTCTTCGAGTTCGGCGACGACGTGCGGTACGAGATCCATATCGACAACGACGGCGACGGCAAGCCGGACGTCACCTACCGGTTCGAATTCACCACCGAGATCACGAACCCGAACAGCTTTCTCTACAACACGGGGCCGATCGAGTCGCTGGACAGCAAGAACTGGAACCGCAAGCAGTTCTACTCGCTGACCCGCATCGCCGACGGCAAGGAGCACCGGCTGGCCAACAAGCTGGCCTGTCCGCCGTGCAACGTCGGCCCGCTGTCCACCCCGAACTACGCCGCCCTGGCCCGGCAGGCGACGTTCAGCCTGTCGACGGGGGAGAAGGTCTTCGCCGGGCAGCGCGCCGACGGGTTCTTCGTCGACCTGGGGGCGATCTTCGACCTGGGCACCCTGCGGCCGTTCCAGCAGTTGCACGTGGCCGGCAAGAAGCTGTTCAAGGCCGAGGGGGAGCCGGTCAACGCCACCGACCGGATGAACGTGCACACCCTCGCCGTGCAGGTGCCGCTGAACCGGGTGCGCCGCCGGGCCAACCGGTACGGCACGCACGACCGCGCCTCGGTCATCGGCGTGTGGACGTCGGCGTCGCGGCAGCAGGCGCGGATCCTCGGCAACGGCTCGGCGAAGGACACCGCGACCGGCCCGTTCGTGCAGGTGTCACGGCTCGGCAACCCGTTGTTCAACGAGGTCATCGTGCCGATGTCCAAGAAGGACGAGTGGAACACGCTGCCGCCCACGGAGGACAAGCGGTTCGCGAAGTTCGTCGAGCAGCCGGAGCTGGCCGCCCTGCTCCCGGTGCTCTACCCGGGCGTGTTCCCCAAGCTGGACGCGCTGAACAAGACGAAGAAGCCGCGCGCGGACCTGCTGGCGATCCTGCTCACCGGCATCCCGGCCGGGCTGATCCAGGGCTTCTCCAACAACACCGGCGACGTCCAGGCCGACATGCTGCGGCTGAACACGGCGATCAGGCCGAGCGCCAAGCCGGACCGGTTCGGGGTGCTCGGCGGCGACCTGGCGGGCTTCCCGAACGGGCGGCGGGTCGCCGACGACGTGGTCAGCATCGCGCTGCGGGCCATCGCCGGGGTCACCGTGCCGCTGGTCGACAAGGGATTCACCCCGGACGCGGCGGCCGGTGCGGTCACCCCGGGCCTGAGCGCCGCCGACGTGACGGCCCCGTTCCTGCGCAACTTCCCCTTCCTCGGCACGCCGTACGACGGGTTCAACAACCCGCCGGCGTCGTCCTGACCCGGACGGAGCGAACCGATGCACTCCCACCATCATCACCACGCGTACGGGCCGACGGAGACCGGCACCGTCGTCCTCGATCTGGGTGGCGACACGGGTGCCCTGATCATCTACACGGGCCGGGCACTGCACGGCCGGGAGATCGAGATCAGTCGGGTCGACGGGGTGGACGCGCCGCGCACCCACGTCGCGGTGCGTGAGCGCATCGTGCAGGACGGCACCTTCCACAGTGCCGTCTACCCGGATCTTGCCGCAGGGCTCTATACCGTCTGGTGGGATGAGGACACACCCGCCGGGACGGTCACCGTGACCGGGGGAGCGATCGCGGAGTTCACCTGGCCCACCAGCGCACCTTCGGTGGCGATCTGACCCACCGCTCAGTTCCGACCGCTGCGCCCCGTCCACCATGTGGACGGGGCGCTGTCGGCGTTGCGGGCGCGATGGGCAGTCGCGGCCAAGTCGCGTTAACCTGTGCCCCACCAAGATCAGCATCGCGTCGTAGCCCCGCCCCCCGGGGCCGCGCCGGCGGCTTCGCCGAGTCGGCCGGCGGGCCGCCGCGGCAAGAAAACTCGGGCAACTCGCCGGGGAGGGCGTTACTCGTCCGGGGTCTGAATCGATAGGGCAGGTTGCGAGGCCGGACGGCCGCAAGGGCCGTCCACGGCGTGTCGGGAGGGCGACTCCATTATCAAGTTCGGCTTGACGGCGCACGCATTACACGCGTGTAATTTGAATGGGGTTGTTCGCACGGAACGCAACAAATGGGGACCGGACGGACACGCACGCCTTTCGCGTGGGGGGTTGCAGCGGCGACGACGCCGGTGCGCGACAAGGAGGCATCTTTAGATGGACGGCCAGCTTGAGGTGGCCGACCTGCTCGGGAACGCGCCGGAGTGGCAGGAGCAGGCACTCTGCTCCCAGACCGACCCGGAGGCGTTCTTCCCCGAGAAGGGCGGCTCGACCCGCGAGGCGAAGCGGATCTGCTCGCGGTGCGAGGTCAAGACCGAATGCCTGGAATACGCTCTCGGCCACGACGAGCGGTTCGGGATCTGGGGTGGGCTCTCGGAACGGGAGCGGCGCAAGCTCAAGCGGCGGGCCGCCTGAGCGTTGCCGGGCCGGGGCGGTGGGGGCCGCCCGGCCCGGGCGTCCGGAGCGCGCGTCGGGGGGCGCGCGCCGGGGCGCAGCGGGGCTGCGGGGCGCGGCTGGGCGGGCGGGCCCGGGAGGCGGTCGGCTACGCCAGCTCGTCCGGGTCGACGCCCAGCAGGTTCGCCACCTGCTCGATGATCACATCGTGCACCAGGTCGGCCAGGTCCTCGCGGTCCATGGCCCGGAACTCCAGCGGCCGGCGGTAGAGCACGATCCGGGGCGGGACCTCCTGCCGGCCGGGACGCCCCGGCAACAGCCGGGCCAGCGGCACCTCGCCGTCCTCCAGCACGTCGGAGTCGTAGACGTTCAGGTCCGGCGGCACGTCCTCCACCGCGAACTCCACGCCGGCCAGTTCCTTGGCGAACCGCCGCTCCAGGGTCTCGACCGTGTCGAGCACCAGGTCGTCGAAGACCTCGGCCTTGGTCCGGGCCAGCGGCACGGTCGCCGGGACCAGCCGCCCGCGCAGGCCCCGCCCGTGGCGGTCACGGTGGGCGCGCCGGCCGGGGCCGGGGCGGCGGTGTTCCGGACTGGTCATGACGCACAGGGTAGCCCGCCGAGTCGCCCCGCCCGCGGCTGTGCGGCTGTCGCGGCGCGCCGACCCCGCCCGTCACCGCCCGACGCGTCGGATGTTGCGAATTGTGATCTCGATGACGGGCGTGTCGCAACGCGAACCGGTGCGCCGGACCCGGTAATGGAGATACCCTCCCGCCGTGAGGTCACCACGGCGCTGCTCAAGAAACGGCTGCCCCCGGCAAGCGGTCGCCACATTGACCTATGTCTACAACGAGTCGACGGCCGTGGTCGGGCCCCTCGCGGCCTTCGCCGAGCCGCACACGTACGACCTCTGTGAGCCCCACGCGCGCAGCCTGACGGCCCCCCGGGGCTGGAACGTGGTCCGCCATGAGGGCGAGTTCGAGCCCCCACCGCCCAGCGCCGACGACCTGGTCGCCCTCGCCGAGGCCGTCCGCGAGGCCGCCCGGCCCGCGCCGCCCCGCCCGCCGAGCGACGACCAGGGCGGCGGCCCGCAGCACCACCACAACCCGCAGACGGGCCGCCGTGGCCACCTGCGGGTGATCCCGCCGAACCACTGACCGCCGGTCCACCGTGCCCGCCGTCGGCGCGGCGCGGAGGCGCGCGCCGGGCCGCTCAGTGGCCGAGGAAACGCTGGAACACGGCGGCTCGCTTGGCCGGCCGTCCCGTGCGCAGCTCCGCCCGGTCGGCGGAGAGCATCACCCGCAGGCCCGCGTTGACGGCCAGCCAGCGCAGCGGCTCCGGCTCCCAGCGCGGCGAGCGGTGTCCCACCCACGGCAGGTCGGTCAGGTCGCTGTCCGCGCCGAGGATCAGATCGGCGAGGGTACGCCCGGCGAGGTTCGTCGTCGCGACCCCGTCGCCGACGTACCCGCCGGCCCAGGCGAGCCCGGTCGCCCGGTCCAGCCCCACCGACGCCGACCAGTCGCGGGCCACGCCGAGCGGGCCGCCCCAGGTGTGCGTCACGGGCACCTGCGGCCCGAGCGCCGGGAACAGCTCGCCCAGCGTCCGGCGCAGCGCGGCGAAGACTTGGGGCTCCCGGTCGAACTCGGGCCGCACCCGGGACCCGAAGTGGTACGGCGCGCCCCGCCCGCCGAAGGCCAGCCGGCCGTCGGCCGTGCGCTGCCCGTAGATGATCACGTGGCGGTGGTCGGAGAACGTCTCCCGCTCGGCCAGCCCGATCCGCGCCCACGTCTCCTCGGGCAGCGGCGCGGTGGCCACCATCAGCGAGTAGACCGGCGCGACGACCCGCCGCTGCCCGGGCAGCCCCGGCGTGTACCCCTCGGTCGCCCGCACCACCACCGGCGCGCGGACCGCCGCGGCCGGGGTCACGGCCGCCCCGGCCCGGATCGCGGTCACCGGCGTCCGCTCGTGGACGGTCACCCCCCGACGCTCGACCGCCCGGGCCAGCCCGCGCGCCAGCCGGGCCGGGTGCACCACGGCGCAGTGCGGGGTGTACGTCCCGCCGCGTACCCCGTCAGCAGCGCAGCGGGCGGCGGCCTCGGCCGCGTCGAGCAGCACCAGGTCGTCGGCGGTCAGGCCGTGCGCGTGGGCCTGCGCCACCTCCGCGCGGGCGCGGCCGAGCTGGGCCGCGCTGCGGGCCAGCGTCACCGTCCCGCCGAGGTGCCAGTCGCAGTCGATGCCCTCGGCGTCGGCCACCCGCCCCACCTCGCGGACGGTGGCTTGCATGGCCCGCTGCATCCGCAGCGCCGCGTCGCGGCCGTGCCGGCGGGCCAGCGCCGGCAGCGAGGTGGGGAACAGCGCCGAGCACCAGCCCCCGTTGCGCCCCGACGCGCCGTACCCGGCGATCTCGGCCTCCAGCACCGTGATCCGCAACGTGGGGTCGGCGAGCGCGAGGTAGTACGCCGTCCACAGCCCGGTGTAGCCGGCCCCGACGATCACGACGTCCGCGTCGGCGTCCCCGCCCAGCGGCGGGCGGGGCGTCAACGGTTCGTCCACGGTGGACAGCCAGTACGACAGCTCCTGGTAGCGCATGCGACGGCCCGGCTTCGCGTCGGCTCGGCGGTTACAGCCGGGCCCACGCCTCGGTGAGCACCGCCCGCAGGATCTGCTCCATCTCGTCGAACTGCTGCTGCTCGGCGATCAGCGGCGGCGCGAGCTGCACGACGGGGTCGCCCCGGTCGTCGGCCCGGCAGTAGAGCCCGGCGGAGAACAGCGCGGTGGAGAGGAACCCGCGCAGCAGCCGCTCCGACTCGGCCTCGTCGAACGTCGCCCGGGTCGCCTTGTCCTTCACCAGCTCGATGCCGTAGAAGTAGCCGTCGCCCCGCACGTCGCCGACGATCGGCAGGTCGTGCAGCTTCTCCAGGGTGGCGCGGAACGCGTCCTCGTTGGCCCGGACGTGCCCGATCAGGTCCTCCCTGGCGAACACCTCCAGGTTGGCCAGGGCCACCGCGCAGGAGACCGGGTGGCCGCCGAAGGTCACCCCGTGGGCGAACATGCCGGTCTCGGTGAGGAACGGCTCCATCAGCCGGTCGCTGGCGATCATCGCGCCGAGCGGGGCGTACCCGGAGGTGATGCCCTTCGCGGTGGTGATGATGTCCGGCCGGTAGCCGTAGCGGACCGCGCCGAAGTATTCGCCGAGCCGCCCCCACGAGCAGATCACCTCGTCGGAGACGAGCAGTACGTCGTACGCGTCGCAGATCTCGCGGACCCGCTCGAAGTAGCCGGGCGGCGGCGGGAAGCAGCCGCCGGAGTTCTGCACCGGCTCCAGGAAGACCGCCGCGACCGTGTCCGGCCCCTCCCGCTCGATGGCCCGCCGGATCTCCTCGGCGGCCCACCGGCCGAACGCCTCGGGCGAGTCGCCGTGCTCGGGGGCCCGGTAGAAGTTCGTGTTCGGCACCTTCACCGCGCCCGGCACCAGCGGCTCGAAGTCGGTCTTGATGCCGGGGAGCCCCGTGATCGACAGCGCGCCCATCGACGTGCCGTGGTACGCGATGTAGCGGCTGACGACCTTGTACTTGTTGGGCTTACCGGTCCGCTTGAAGTAGGCCCGGGCCAGCTTCCACGCCGCCTCGACGGCCTCGGAACCGCCGGTGGTGAAGAAGACCCGGTTCAGGTCGGCCGGGGTCAGCGAGGCGATCTTCTCGGCCAGCTCCACGGCCTTCGGGTGCGCGTACGACCACAGCGGGAAGTAGGCCAGCTCGCCGGCCTGCTTCGCGGCGGCCTCGGCCAGCTCGGTGCGCCCGTGGCCGGCGTTGACGACGAAGAGACCGGCCAGCCCGTCCAGGTAACGGCGGCCCTGCGAGTCCCACACGTACGCGCCCTCGCCGCGCACGATCGTCGGCACCTCGCCTGCGGAGTAGCTGGCCATCCGGGTGAAGTGCATCCAGAGGTGGTCGGTGGCGTTGGCCATGTCAGCCCCATCGGGTCTCGGGCCGGTCAGGGGTGACACCGGCCGCTCTGCCCACGGTTATCCCACAGCCGCACGCCGAAAGGCAAGTGTTATCGGTGGCACTTGACCCGCTGGGCAACGGATTCGGCGCGCTCAGGCGCTGTGGGCAACGGAATCCGCATCGTGATTGATCTCTCGCATCTCCCGGCTTCCCTGCCGCTCTTCCGGCTCCCTGCCCCTCTCCCGGCTCTCCCGGCTCTCGCGGCCCGCGCGGGTCCTGCGGCTCTCCCGTGCCATACGGGTCTCGCGGGGCTCACTGGGCGCGCGGTCTCCCGGGCGGTGCCGTTGCGCGGACGGCCGGGTGCGGGCATGCGGTGGGCCCTAGGGAGCTGAGTCACCAACGACATCACCCGCCCCCGACCACCTCTCCCGCGGCGGCGGCTGGTGGACGCGGGCGCGGTGGAACTGGTCGGGGTCCCCGCATCCCCGCCACTCCCGCCACATCCCCACGCCACCAGCCCTCGGCCGCCACCCCAGCCCCCCGCCGCATCGGCCGCATCGCCCGCCCCAGCCGCATCCCACGCCACCCCGGCCGCCCCCCCACGCAGCCCTCCACGTCACCTCCCAGGCACCTCGCCCGCCGCGATCCGGCCGTCCCGAATGCAGATCTTGGAGCGAAATGGCCCCTCCAGGGGCCGAAATCTTCCAAGATTCACCCGTCTCCGTCTCCGTCTCCGTCTCCGTCTCCGCTCACGCCCCGCCCTGTCCCGTCCCCGCCCTGTTCCGTCCACGCCCACGCCCACGCCCCCGCGCACGTCTCCAGACTGTGGGGGGCTGGGGCCGGGTGAGTCATCTACGACATCAGCTCCCTAGTGGCGGGCATCCGGCGGGCGTTCGACACCCATCTCGAATGCGCGCGAGACGTGCGGAACAGGTCCCGCTGCCACCTGCCGTTTCGGGCCCACCGTCGGCACCCTGCGTCGCTATCGTGCCCACTGCACGTGACCGCGACGGGAGGCTCGATGGGCAACGAGACGCTGCGGGTGGCGATGGCCGCCGTGGGGGAGACCGCCGATTCGCTGGCGGGCAAGGTCCGGGTCGATCCGAAGACGGCCGGCCGGTGGGTGTCGCAGGGACGCATCCCGCACGCGCGCACCCGGTACGCGGTGGCCAAGGTGCTCGGCCGGGAGGTCGCCGAGCTGTGGCCGCACCCGGGCCGCCGCCGGAACCTGCCCTGGTTCCACAAGTGGGCCGAGCTGGAGCGGATCGTCGCCGGCCGGCTCGAACGGCAGGCGATCCTCGACGCCGAGGCCCCGCCGCAGCTCGTCGTGGTGATCGACGAGGTGGTGCTGCGCCGGGTGGTCGGCGACCGGGCGGTGATGGCCGGGCAGGTCGCCCACCTCGCGGCGGCGGCTGAGCGGGAGCACGTGCAGGTGCGGTGATCCCGGCCGAGAGCCCGTGGCACACCGGGCTGGCCAGGCCGTTCGTCCTCGCCGGGCCGTTCGTCCTTGCCGGTCTGCCCGACGGGGCAGAGTTGGCATATATCGACAACCAGCTTCGCGGTCAGGTCGTCAACGACCCGGTCGACGTTGCTAGCCTGAGGCGCAGGTGGGAGAGCGTCACCGGCGAGGCGCTGCCCGGCCGCGGGTCGACCGCGCTGATCAGAGAGGTGGCGACGACGTGGAGCTGACCGACGCGCTTGCCGGTGCCAGGTGGCGCACCGCGACCCGCAGCAGCAACAACGGCGGAAACTGCGTCGAGGTGGCCGACAACCTGCCCGACCGGGTGCTGGTGCGCGACAGCAAGGACCGCGACGGCGGCACCCTGAGCTTCGCCCCGGCCGCCTGGCGGGCCTTCGTCGGGCAGGCTCAGGCGGTGCCCCAGCTGTAGGTCTGCTTGCGCAGCTTGAGATAGACGAACGCCTCGGTGGCGAGCACCCCGTCGACGGCGCGCAGCCGCTGCAGGATCTCCAGCAGGTGTGCGTCGTTGCGGCACACCACCTCGGCGAGCAGGTCGAACGACCCGGCGGTGATCACCACGTAGTCGACCTCCTCGAACTCGGCGAGCCGGTCGGCCACCGTCTCCAGGTCCCCGTCGGTGCGTAGGCCGATCATGGCCTGCCGGGGGAAGCCGAGCTGGAGCGGGTCGGTGACCGCGACGATCTGCATCACCCCGGCGTCGAGCAGCCGCTGCACCCGCTGGCGCACCGCCGCCTCGGACAGGCCGACCGCCTTGCCGATCGTCGCGTACGGCCGGCGGCCGTCCTCCTGGAGCTGCTCGATGATCTGCTTGGCGACGTCGTCCAGCAGAGCGTGACTGGCACCTTCACGCACGGTGACGCGCCGACCCCCGCCGCCGCTCTCCTGCTGTCGGATGACCATCGTCAGCTCCCCATGTCCGCTTCTCCTCCGGGATCGTAATGCCCCGGCGCAGTCTGGCGTAATTCGTGGCGCATTGCTATGCCCGCAACGGAATCCCTTGTGAGGCAGGTCGGCTCATGTCAGGATCAGTCGTCCATCGCCTGAAGACCCTCCCGCCGTCGGGCCTCCCCCGTCCCGCCCGCCGACGATGACCCCCTAGGAGTCGTCACATGCGAACTCCCCTCCGGCCCCTCACCCGGCGTGGTCTGCTCACCGGCACCCTCGGCTCGGCCGCGATGCTCGCCACGGCGGGCGCGCTCGCCGGCTGCGGCACCAAGGGTGCCGTGCAGACCGAGGCCGGCTGCGTCAGCGAAGACCTCTCCGGCACGGAGAAGAAGCTGGCGTTCTCGAACTGGCCGCAGTACATGGACGTCGACGAGAAGGACGAATCGAAGCGTCCGAGCCTGGACGCGTTCGTCGCGAAGACCGGCATCCAGGTCACCTACACCGAGGACATCAACGACAACAACGAGTTCTTCGGCAAGGTGCAGAACCAGCTCGCGGCCTGTCAGGGCACCGGGCGGGACCTCATCGTGCTCACCGACTGGATGGCCGCCCGGATGATCCGGCTCGGCTGGATCCAGAAGCTCGACCCGGCGAAGATCCCCAACGTGGCGGCGAACCTGTTGCCGTCGCTGCTCAACCGTTCCTTCGATCCGGACAGCCGCATCGCCGTCCCGTGGCAGTCCGGCCTGGCCGGCCTCGCGTACAACGGGTCGGTCACCAAGGAGATCCGCACCGTCGACGAGCTGCTGACCCGGCCCGACCTCAAGGGCAAGGTCACCGCGCTGTCGGAGATGCGCGACACGATGGGCCTGCTGATGCAGTCCAACGGACACGACCCGGCGAACTTCACCACCGCCCAGTTCGACGACGCGCTCAACAAGCTCAAGAAGGCCGTCGACTCCGGGCAGATCCGCAAGTTCACCGGCAACGACTACGCCCCCGACCTCGCCAAGGGTGACATCGCGGCGTGCGTCGGCTGGTCCGGCGACATCATCCAGCTCTCCGGGGAGAACGACAAGATCAAGTTCGTCGCGCCCGACTCCGGCGTGATGCTCTTCAGCGACAACATGATGGTGCCCAACAAGGCCACCCACAAGGCGAACGCCGAAGAGCTGATCAACTACTACTACGAGCCGGCCGTCGCCGCGAAGCTCGCCGCGTACGTCAACTACATCTGCCCCGTGCAGGGCGCGAAGGCCGAGATGGAGAAGATCGACCCGGAGTTGGCCGCCAACCCGCTGATCTTCCCCGACGAGGCGCTGCTGTCGAAGTCCAAGGTGTTCATGGCCCTGGACGAGAAGCAGGAGAAGGAGTTCGAGGGCAAGTTCCAGCAGGTCATCGGGGCGTGACGGGGATGAGCGCGAAGACGACGGGACACGACGCGCCGGCCGGCGACCTGCGGCTGGTCAACCTGACCAAGAGGTTCGGCATCTTCACCGCGGTCGACGACCTCGGCCTGACCATCCCGCAGGGCTCGTTCTTCGCCCTGCTCGGGGCGTCCGGGTGCGGCAAGACCACCACCCTGCGCATGATCGCCGGCCTGGAGCAGCCGACGAGCGGGCAGGTGCTCCTCGGCGACCGGGACATCGCCCGGCTGCGCCCGTACAAGCGGCCGGTCAACACCGTGTTCCAGAGCTACGCGCTCTTCCCGCACCTCGACATCTTCGACAACGTGGCGTTCGGGCTGCGCCGGCGCGGCATCCGCTCGGTCGACGCCGAGGTCAACCGGATGCTCGCCCTGGTGCAGCTCGCCGACTTCGGCCACCGCCGCCCCGCCCAGCTCTCCGGCGGGCAGCAGCAGCGCGTCGCGCTCGCCCGGGCGCTGATCAACCGGCCGCAGGTGCTGCTGCTCGACGAGCCGCTCGGCGCGCTCGACCTGAAGCTGCGCCGGCAGATGCAGATCGAGCTCAAGCGCATCCAGACCGAGGTCGGCATCACCTTCGTGCACGTCACCCACGACCAGGAGGAGGCCATGACCATGGCCGACACCGTCGCGGTGATGAACGCCGGGAGGATCGAGCAGCTCGGCGCGCCCGCCGACATCTACGAATACCCGGCCACCGCGTTCGTGGCGAACTTCCTCGGCCAGTCCAACCTCCTCGCCGCCGAGGCCGCCGGGCCCGCCGGGTCCGACGTGCCGGTCACCGCCCACGGCGCGCGCTACTCCGTGCCCGCCGGCCGCGCCCGGGTCGCCTCGGGCCCGGTCTACCTGGGGGTACGCCCCGAGAAGCTGCACCTCGTCGACGCCGCCGACCGGGTCCCCGCCGGCCACCAGTACGTGACCGGGGTGGTCACCGACGCCTCGTACGTGGGGGTCAGCACCCAGTATCTGGTGCGCACCGGCTGGGGCAGCGAACTGACCGCGTTCGCGGCCAACAGCGGCCTCGGCGGCCGGGTGCCCGTCGGCGCGTCCGTGGTGGCGCACTGGGACCCCCGGCACGCGTTCCTGCTGCCCCGCCCGCCCGGCGCGGACGACGCCACCGCCGGCCTGCTCGACGAGCCGGTGGGTGCGTCCTCGTGACCGCGCTCGCCCACGTTCCCACGTCGACGGGGCAACCCGCGACGCCCCCGCCGCCGCCCCGGGGCGGACGGCACCGGCTGCTGCCGTACCTGCTGCTCCTGCCCGGCGCGGCCTGGCTGCTGCTGTTCTTCGCCGTGCCGCTGTTCCAGCTCGCCGCCGCCAGCCTCTACGACCCCAGCGGTTCCCTCTCCACCGGGTACGCGCTGACCTGGGCATTCGGCAACTACCCCGACGCGGTGCAGGCGTACTGGCCGCAGCTCGGCCGGTCGTTCCTCTACGCCGGCATCGCGCTCGTGCTGGGCCTGCTGATGGGCTACCCGCTGGCGTACGCGATCGCCCAGAAAGCCGGCCGGTGGAAGAACCTGCTGCTGGTCTGCGTCGTCGCCCCCATGTTCACCAGCTTCCTGGTGCGCACCCTGGCGTGGAAGACGATCCTGTCCGACAACGGCGCTCTGGTCGGGCTGCTGCGCGACGTGCACCTGCTCGGCCCCGACGGCCGGCTGCTCGCCACCCCCGTCGCGGTGGTGCTCGGGCTGACGTACAACTTCCTGCCGTTCCTGGTGCTGCCGCTGTACGCGAGCCTGGAGCGGCTCGACTACCGGCTGCTGGAGGCGGCCGGCGACCTGTACGCGAGCCCGGTGCAAACGTTCCGCCGGGTCACCCTGCCGCTGTCGATGCCCGGCCTGATCGCCGGCACGCTGCTGTTCTTCATCCCGGCCACCGGCGACTACATCAACGCCGAGCTGCTGGGCACCCCCAACGAATACATGATCGGCAACGTCATCGACTCGGCGTTCCTGGTCCGGCTGGACTACCCGCAGGGCGCGGCCCTGTCGTTCCTGCTGATGGCGGCGATCCTCGCGGTGGTCTTCGTCTACCTGCGCCGCGCCGGCACGGAGGAGGTGCTGTGAGAGTCTCCCGCTGGCTCGCCGACCACTGGGTGATGGGCGTCGCCCTGCTCGTCCTCGGCTACCTGTCGCTGCCCATCGCCGTGGTCGCCGCCCTGTCGTTCAACCGCCCGTCGAGCCGCCTGTCGTACGACTTCAACGAGTTCACCCTCGACAACTGGCGGCAGCCCTGCGCCACCTCCGACATGTGCGACGCCGTGGTGCGCAGCGTGCAGATCGGCTTCATCGCCACCGTCGTCGCCACCGTGCTCGGCACCCTGATGGCGTTCGCGCTGGTGCGGCACCGGTTCACCGGCCGCTCCGGCATCAACGTGCTGATCTTCCTGCCGATGGCCACCCCCGAGCTGGTCATGGGCACCTCGCTGCTGGCCCTGTTCGTCTCCGCCGGGGTGCCGCAGGGCTTCTGGACCGTCGTCATCGCCCACGTCATGTTCTGCGTGTCGTTCGTGGTGGTCACCGTCAAGGCCCGGCTCGCCGGCATGGACCGCCGGCTGGAGGAGGCCGCCGCCGACCTGTACGCCAGCCCGTGGCAGACGTTCCGCCTGGTCACCCTGCCGCTGGTGCTCCCCGGCATCGTGGCCGCCGCGCTGCTGGCGTTCTCGCTCAGCTTCGACGACTTCATCATCACCAACTTCAACGCCGGCACCACCGTCACGTTCCCCATGTACGTCTGGGGTGCCGCCCAGCGGGGCATCCCGCCGCAGGTCAACGTCATCGGCACGGCCATGTTCGCCATCGCGCTGCTGCTCGTCGGGCTCAGCTCGCTGCGCGGGCGGCGGGCCCGCCGGCACACCCTCCCGGTCGCACCGGCGACCGGCCGGCGGGCGAAGAGCCCGTCATGATCCTCCCGCATACCGGCCGGGCGCTCGCCGACGCGGCGCCCGTACCGTACTGGCTCGACCGGCCCGAACGCCCCGACCCGCTGCCCCCGCTGACCGGCGCGCACACCGCCGACCTGCTGGTGATCGGCGGCGGGTACGGGGGGCTCTGGGCCGCCCTGCTCGCCAAGCAGGCCGACCCCGACACCGACGTGCTGCTCGTCGACGCGGGCACCTGCGGCTGGGCCGCGTCGGGGCGCAACGGCGGGTTCTGCTCCGCCTCGCTCACCCACGGCCTGGCCAACGGCGTCGCCCGGTTCCCCGGCGAGGTCGCCGAGCTGGAACGCCTCGGCCGGGAGAACCTCGCCGCGATCGCCGCCACCGTCGACGCGTACGGCATCGACTGCGACTTCGAGCGCACCGGCGAGCTGGCCGTGGCCGTGCGGCCGTACCAGCTCGACGGGCTCGCCGAGGACGCGGAGCTGGCCCGCAGCCACGGCCACGACGTGCGGCTGCTCGGCCGCGACGAGGTGCGCGCCGAGGTAGACTCGCCGACGTACCTCGGCGGGATGTGGGACCGTGACCGGGTGGCCATGCTCGACCCGGCGAAGCTCGCCTGGGGCCTGCGCCGCGCCTGCCTCGACCTGGGCGTCCGGATCCACGAGCACACCCGGGTCACCGGGCTGCGCGGCGACGCCGCCGCCGTGGCTGCCAGCACGGCCGGCGGCGTCGAGCAGGCCCCCGGCGTCGTCCGCGCCCGCCGGGTCGTGCTCACCACCAACGCGTTCCCGCCGCTGCTGCGCCGGCTGCGGGCCTGGGTCGTGCCCGTCTACGACTACGCGCTGATGACCGAGCCGCTGACCGACGCCCAGCGCGACGCCATCGGCTGGCGCAACCGGCAGGGCCTCGCCGACACCGGCAACCAGTTCCACTACTACCGGATCACCCGCGACGGGCGGATCCTGTTCGGCGGCTACGACGCCGTCTACCACCACGGCAACCGGGTCGCCCCCGCGCTGGAGCAGCGCCCCGCCACCTTCACCGCCCTCGCCGAGCACTTCTTCACCACGTTCCCGCAACTCGCCGACGTCCGGTTCAGCCACCGCTGGGGCGGCGTCATCGACACCTGCACCCGGTTCTGCCCGTTCTTCGGCACCGCCTACGACGGCCGGCTCGCCTACGCCGCCGGCTACACCGGCCTCGGCGTCGGGGCCACCCGATTCGGCGCGCGCGTCATGCTCGACCTGCTCGCCGGCGCGGACACCCCGCTCACCCGGCTCGCCCTCGTCCGGGGCAAGCCGCTGCCGTTCCCGCCGGAGCCCGTCCGGGCCGCCGGCATCCACCTCACCCGCTGGTCGCTGGCCCGCGCCGACGCGCGCGACGGCCGGCGCAACCCGTGGCTCCGTACGCTCGATCGTCTTGGTTTGGGGTTCGATTCCTGATGCGTATCCTGCTCGTCGGCGCCGGCGGGGTCGGCTCCGCCGCCGCCGCCATCGCCGCCCGCCGAACATTCTTCGACACCATGGTCGTCGCCGACGCCGACGCCGCCCGCGCCGCGCGGGCCGTCGCCGGCCACGGCGACCGGTTCGTCGCCGCGACCGTCGACGCCTCCTCCGCCGACGCCGTCGCCGCGCTGTGCCGCGAACACCGGATCACCCACGTGCTCAACGCCGTCGACCCGCGCTTCGTCATGCCGATCTTCGACGGCGCGTACGCGGCCGGCGCCGACTACCTCGACATGGCCATGTCCCTGTCGCACCCGCACCCGAAGCGCCCCTACGCCGAGACCGGGGTGAAGCTCGGCGACGAGCAGTTCGCCGTCGCCGACCGCTGGGCGTCCGCCGGCCGGCTCGCCCTGTGCGGCATCGGCGTCGAACCGGGCCTGTCCGACGTCTTCGCCCGCTACGCCGCCGACGAACTCTTCGCCGAGATCGACGAGATCGGGGTACGCGACGGCGCGAGCCTCACCGTCGAAGGCTACGACTTCGCCCCGTCGTTCTCCATCTGGACCACGATCGAGGAGTGCCTCAACCCGCCGGTGATCTGGGAACGCGAGCGGGGCTGGTTCACCACCGAACCGTTCAGCGAGCCCGAGGTGTTCCACTTCCCCGAGGGCATCGGCCCCGTCGAGTGCGTCAACGTCGAGCACGAGGAGGTGCTGCTCATCCCGCGCTGGGTCGACGCCCGGCGGGTCACCTTCAAGTACGGCCTCGGCGAGGAGTTCATCGAGGTCCTGCGCACCCTGCACAAGCTCGGCCTCGACTCCACCGAGCCGGTCACCGTGCGCGGCGTGCGGATGTCCCCGCGCGACGTGGTCGCCGCCGCCCTGCCCGACCCGGCCACCCTCGGCGACCGGATGCGCGGCAAGACCTGCGCCGGCACCTGGGTCACCGGCGTGGGCAAGGACGGCGAGCCCCGCGAGGTCTACCTCTACCACGTCGTCGACAACGAGTGGTCCATGGCCGAGTACGGCCACCAGGCCGTCGTCTGGCAGACCGCCGTCAACCCGGTCGTCGCCCTGGAGTTGCTCGCCACGGGGGAGTGGACCGGCACCGGTGTGATCGGCCCCGAGGCGCTGCCCCCACGCCCGTTCCTCGACCTGCTAACGGGCTACGGCTCCCCCTGGGGCCTGGAGGACCGGCTGTAAAGGAAGGGCACCTTGTTAACGCTTTCGGTATAGGAAGGGCCCCCTATTAACGGCCCGTACGGCCGGAAGGCCGGGCCGTGGCGACCCCGTACGGCGGCTCCCCGCCACCCGTACGACCCTCCCCGCCCGGATGGGGCACGATGCCGCCTGCCCGGTTTCCGCCCCGGACTGTACGTATCGGCCGGTTTGCCGATCGACGTCGTTGAGGATCGGTACGGCGGTTACCGAGCCGCCCCTCCCTGGTGACACTCGGTGTCGTGACCCATCAGCCGCCGTACCACCGAAACCCCGCCGCCCCCGTCGTGCCATCCGTGGCCCGGGCGGGATGGTTCCGTCGCCTCCAGCCCGGGCAGCGGGTCGGCGTCGTCCTGGGCGGCGTGCTGTTGTCGACCGTGCTGCTCTGCTGCGCGGGAGCCGCCATCGTCGGGACCCTCGCCGACGACCCGGGGCAGGGGCGTACCGCCGTGGCAGCCAAGGCCAGCCCGCCCGCCGCCGCCCCCGAGCCGGTCGTGTCCGATGCGGCCGCGCCGGCTACCGCGCCGCCGCCCACCGTCTCCGCGGCTCCGTCGTCGCCGACGGCCACGCCCCCGACCGTGGAGACGCGCACCGAGAAGGAGACGCAGACGATCCGGTACGCGGAGCGGACCGTGAAGGACCCGTCCCTGGCCAAAGGCAAGCGGGTCGTCCGCACCCGGGGAGTCAACGGGGTCCGCACGCTGACGTACCAGGTCACCCTGACCGACGGGGTGCCCACCGGCCGGAAGCTGCTCCGGTCGGTCGTCACGAAGCAGCCGGTCATCCAGGTCGTCGCGGTGGGCACGAAGCAGGAGCGCCAGTGCGACCCCAACTACAGCGGCTGCGTGCCGATCGCCAGCGACGTCGACTGTGCCGGTGGTGGCGGCAACGGCCCCGCGTACGTCACGGGTCCGGTGAAGGTCATCGGCATCGACATCTACGACCTGGACCGCGACAACGACGGCTACGGCTGCGACGACTAACCCCCCGCCGCCCCACCCCAAGTCGCCGGCGATCTTGCACTTTGGGCCCCGTCAAATACCGTGAATCGCCCATTCCTGGGGCCGCAAGTGCAAGATCGCTGAGGTGAGGTGGGGCGTTAGCACGGCGGGGCGGGTTTGGGGGGTTGTCCACAGAGGTGCTGGTTGTCCACAGGTTCGGTCGTCGGTCAAGCGCCGGGGGCAGGTCTTGGGGCAGCCTGCGAGCATGGGAACCCAACTTTGGCGTACGGCATCGTTGCTCAGGTCGACCACCCGGAAGCGGCTCCGGACGCGCCTGGTGAACGGACAGGTCGTACGTGCGCGGCGGGGCGTCTACGCGAACTGTCCCGTCGATGATCTCGACGCACTGCAAGCGTTGCTGTTGTGCCTGCCATCCGAGGCAATGCTGTCCCGGCACACCGCGGCCCGCCTGCACGGCTTCGGCGTCCTTTCCGAGGGCGCTGTGCATGTGCAGTTGCCTCCCGAGATCCCCAAACCCCGACTTCCAGGTCTGGTGGTCCATCACGCGGCATTGCCCGTGGAGCCGGTCCTGGTGAGTGGGCTGCCCTGCGTGCCGGCCGCGCGTTGCGCCGTGGACCTCGCGCGCACGGCGCGGCGACTGGACGCATTACCGGTGCTCGATGCCGCAGTGCGGGCAGGTGCCGTGTGCCGAGACGACCTGATCGAGGAGGTGTTGGCTCACCGAGCACTGCCAGGTGTGCGCCAGGCCCGCTCTCTCGTGCCACTGGTCGACGGGCGCGCCGAGTGTCGGCAGGAGAGTCAGTTGCGTCTGGTGCTGATCGACGGCGGCCTTCCGGTGCCGGAGTCGCAGGTCTGGGTGCTCGACGGCGAGGGAATCAGGCGTTTCCGGCTGGATCTGGGGTATCGCGAACGGCAGATCGGCATCGAGTACGACGGTCTGTCTCACCTGAATCGCGATCGGCTTCGGTACGACCGGGACCGCGCCAACTGGTTGGCCGCCGAGGGCTGGACGATGCGCTACTTCACGGACCGTGACCTCTACCGCCGCCCCGCCCACATAGTCGCGACGATCCGAGCACTCCTCCCCTGACCACCCACCCGTCGGCGATCTTGCACATTGGGCCCGCGCAAAAGTAGCCATTCGGTCATCCTGGGGGCCGCAAGTGCAAGATCGCGGAGGTGGGCCCCCGGGATTGGAAACCTTCCTGACGGATGGCTGAACCCGGCAGCGCTCCCAGGCCGTACCGCTCGGCGTAGGCCGATCATCGGACGACGGGAGAGGCACGTGAGGGTACGGCGGACGCATGTCCTGGCAGCGGGGATGGCCGTGGTCGCCTCGGCGGTGGTGGCGGTCGGGACGGGTCTCGGCTTCGCCGAGACGGCACCGGCGCGGCAGAGCGTGTGCCAGGGTTCGGTGACGTTCTCGGCGGAGGGGGGTGGGCCGGCGGCGACGAGTGACCGTTTTCCGGTGGGTACGCGGTTGCGGGTGACCAATCTGGACAACGGTCGGGCGGTGACGGTGGTGGTTACCGGCCCGTCGGGCAGCTGTGTGCTGCTCAACGTCGCCGCGATGGACCTGGTGCGGGAGCCGGGGAAGAACGTCGTGCGGCGCAACGTGGTGGAACGCCTCGATGGCGGCGGCACACCCGCGCAGCCCGGCGGGGCGCCGGCCCAGCCCGGTGCACAACCCGGTGCCCAGCCCGGGGGTGCGACAGCGGCCCCACCCGCACGGCCGAGCGCCTGCCAGGGTTCGGTGACGTTCTCGGCGGAGGGGGGTGCGCCGGCGGCGACGAGTGACCGTTTTCCGGTGGGTACGCGGTTGCGGGTGACGAACCTGGACAACGGTCGTGCGGTGACGGTGGCGGTGACCGGCCCGTCGGGCAGCTGTGTGCTGCTGAACGTCGCCGCGATGGACCTGGTGCGGGAGCCGGGCAAGAACGTCGTGCGGCGCAACGTGGTCGAGGTGCTGGGCTGAGAGAGGTGCTGCGCTGAGAGAGGTGCTGGGCTGAATGAGGTGCTGCCCTGAGGTCGGGTGGCGGGGCGACCGGCGACCGATGACAGGTCGCCGGCCGCCCCGCAGAACCCGGCTCAGCCGAAGGCGGCGTCGAGGATGTCCAGGCCCCGGGCCAGCTCCGCGTCGGAGATGACCAGCGGGGGCAGGAAGCGCAGCACGTTGCCGTACGTGCCGCAGGTCAGGGTGAGCAGGCCGGCGGCGTGGCAGGCCGCCGACACCGCCGCCGCGGCGGCCGGATCCGGGACCAGGGTGCCCGGCTGCACCAGCTCCACGGCGAGCATCGCGCCCCGGCCGCGTACCTCGGCGACCCGCGCGTCGCGGGCGGCGATGGCGCGCAGCCGGTCGGCCAGCGTCGCGCCGATCCGGCGGGCGGCGGCGGCCAGGTCCAGCTCGTGCATGGTCTCGATCGACGCGAGCGCCGCCGCGCAGGCGATCGGGTTGCCGCCGTACGTGCCGCCGAGGCCGCCCACGTGCACCGCGTCCATCAGCTCGGCCCGGCCCGTCACGGCCGCCAGCGGCAGCCCGCCCGCGATGCCCTTCGCCAGGGTGACCAGGTCCGGCACGACGCCCTCGTGGTCGCAGGCGAACCAGTCGCCGGTGCGGCAGAACCCCGTCTGGATCTCGTCGGCGACGAAGACCACCCCGGCCGCCGTCGCCCACTCGCGCAGCGCCGGCAGGAACCCCTGCGCGGGTACGACGAAACCGCCCTCGCCCTGGATCGGCTCGATCAGCAGCGCGGCCACGTTCTCCGCGCCCACCTGCTTCTCGATCATTTCGATCGACCGGGCGGCGGCGGTCGCCCCGTCGAGGCCCCCGTCGCGCAGCGGGTACGACATCGGCACCCGGTAGACCTCCCCGGCGAACGGCCCGAACCGGTGCTTGTACGGCATGTTCTTCGCCGTCAGCGCCATCGTCAGGTTGGTCCGCCCGTGGTACGCGTGGTCGAACACCACCACCGCCGGCCGCCCCGTGGCGTGCCGGGCGATCTTCACGGCGTTCTCCACCGCCTCCGCGCCCGAGTTGAACAGCGCGGAGCGCTTCTCGAAGCCGCCCGGGGTGAGCGCGTTGAGCTGCTCGCACACCGCCACGTACGACTCGTACGGCGCGACCATGAAGCAGGTGTGGGTGAACCGCTCGACCTGCTCGCGGACCGCCGCCACGACGCGCGGCGCGGAGTTGCCGACGTTGGTGACCGCGATGCCGGCGGCGAAGTCGATCCACTCCCGCCCGTCGACGTCGGTGATCGTGCCGCCGCCGGCCCGGTCCACGTACGCGCCGACGACGCTGCCGACGCCCCGCGCCACGGCCGCGCCCCGCCGCTTGTGCAGCTCCTCCGAGGATGGCAAGGCTCAGCCCTCGATGTTGTGCATGACGTGCTTGATCCGGGTGTAGTCCTCCAGGCTGTAGACCGACAGGTCTTTGCCGTGCCCGGAGTGCTTGAACCCGCCGTGCGGCATCTCCGAGACGAAGGGGATGTGCGTGTTGACCCAGACGCAGCCGAAGTCCAGCCGGCGGGTCATCCGCATCGCCCGGCCGTGGTCGCGCGTCCACACCGACGCCGACAGGCCGTAGTCGACGCCGTTGGCCCAGCGCACCGCCTCGTCCTCGTCGGAGAAGCGCTGCACGGTGATGACCGGCCCGAACACCTCCTGCTGGATGATCTCGTCGGCCTGCCGCACCCCGGAGACGACGGTGGGGGAGTAGAAGAAGCCGCGCTCGCCGACCCGCGACCCGCCGGTCTGCACGCTCGCGTGGTCGGGCAGCCGGTCGACGAAGCCGCTGACCCGGGCGAGCTGGTTGGCGTTGTTCAGCGGGCCGTACAGCACGTCGGCGTCGTCCGGCGCGCCGGTGCGCGTGTTGCGGGCCTGCTCGGCGAGCGCCGCCACGAAGTCGTCGTGGATGCCCGGACCGGCCAGCACCCGCGTCGCCGCCGTGCAGTCCTGGCCCGCGTTGAAGTAGCCGCCCACGGCGATGGCCTCGGCCGCGGCCGCCACGTCCGCGTCGTCGAAGATCACCACCGGGGCCTTGCCGCCCAGCTCCAGGTGGGTCCGCTTCAGGTCCGGCGCGGCGGCGGAGGCGACCTCCATGCCCGCCCGGGTCGAGCCCGTGATCGACACCAGCTGCGGGGTCGGGTGCGACACGAGGGTACGACCGGTGTCCCGGTCGCCGCAGACCACGTTGAACACCCCCGGCGGGAGGAACTCGGCGGCGATCTCGGCCAGCAGCAGCGTCGACACCGGCGTGGTGTCCGACGGCTTCAGCACCACCGTGTTGCCGGCGGCGAGGGCCGGGGCGATCTTCCACACCGCCATCATCAGCGGGTAGTTCCACGGGGTGACCTGCGCGCACACGCCGATCGGCTCCCGCCGCACGTACGAGGTGTGGCCCGCCATATACTCCCCGGCGGACCGGCCCTCCAGCAGCCGGGCCGCCCCGGCGAAGAACCGGAACTGGTCCACCGCCGGCGGCAGCTCCTCCTCGGCGGTGAGCTGGCGGGGCTTGCCCGTGTTGCGCACCTCGGCGTCGACCAGCTCGGCCGCCCGCGCCTCCACGGCGTCGGCGAGCTTCAGCAGCGCCTTCTGCCGCTCGCCGGGGGTGCTGTCCCGCCACGTCTCGAACGCGGCGGAGGCCGCCCGCATGGCCGCGTCCACGTCCGCCGCGCCGGAGACCGGCGCCTGGGCGAAGACCTCGCCGGTGCACGGGTCGACCAGGTCGGCGTACCCGCCGTCGGAAGGATCGACGTACTCGCCGTTGACGAAGTTGCGCAGCTGCTGCTGGTCGCTCATCAGGTGTCTCCGAGGGATGCCGGGGATGCGGACAGCGGAGGTTATCGGAATCTGACTGCCATCTTCGCTACTGAATTCGCGGCAGACAAGGGCATGAGCGACTGTTTCCGTGTGGGAATTGCTGGTTACCGTGCGGCAGCGGCTCGGCTACGCTGCCGAGGTGTGGAGCCGAGAGCCTTCTTCGTCGCCGGCCGCCCCGCACACGGCGAGGGCGAGCTGACCGTCACCCACCCGTACGACGGTCGCCCGGTGGGGCGTACCACGCTCGCCACGCCCGACCAGGTCGAGGCCGCCGTCGCCGCGGCGGCCGCAGTGGCGGCGCGGGCCGCGGCCCTGCCCGCGCACGCCCGCGCGGCGGCCCTGGACCACGTCTCCCGGCGGCTCGCCGAACGGGCCGACGAGATCGCCGACCTGATCACCGCCGAGAACGGCAAGCCGGTCAAGTGGGCGAGGGCCGAGGTGGGGCGGGCGGTGTCGACGTTCCGCTGGGCGGCCGAGGAGGCCCGCCGCTTCTCCGGCGAGCTGCAACGCCTCGACACCGACCCCGCCGCCACCGGGCGAATCGCGCTGGTCCGACGCGCGCCGAAGGGGCCGGTGCTGGGGATCGCGCCGTTCAACTTCCCGCTCAACCTGGTCGCGCACAAGGTCGCCCCGGCCATCGCCGTCGGCGCGCCGATCATCGTGAAGCCGGCCCCCGCCACCCCGCTGTCGGCGCTGCTGCTCGGCGAGCTGCTCGCCGAGACCGAGCTGCCCGCGGGCATGTTCTCGGTGCTGCCGCTGCCCAACGAGCGGGCCGCCGAGCTGGTCGCCGACCCGCGGCTGCCGGTGGTGTCGTTCACCGGCTCCGGGCCGGTCGGCGCGGCCATCCGCCGGGCCGCGCCCGACAAGCACGTCACCCTGGAGCTGGGCGGCAACGCGGCGGCGGTGATCTGCGAGGACTGGAACACCGACGAGGACCTCACCTTCGCCGCGCAGCGGATCGCCACCTTCTCCAACTACCAGGCCGGGCAGTCGTGCATCGCCGTGCAGCGGGTGTACGTGCACGAGTGGCTCTACGACGCCTTCCTGCCGAGGCTGGTCGCCGCCGTGGAGGCACTGCGCACCGGCGACCCGGCCGACCCGCTGACCGACGTCGGCCCCCTGGTGTCGGTCCAGGCCGCGCAGCGGGTCGAGGCGTGGGTCGACGAGGCTGTGGTGGCCGGGGCGACCATCGAGGTGGGCGGGCGGCGCGAGGGAGCCACCTACCCGCCGACCGTGCTGTCCGGCGTGCCGGCCGACGCCAAGGTGTGCGCCGAGGAGGTCTTCGGGCCGGTGCTCGTGGTCGCCCGGGTCGAGAACGACACCGCCGCGTTCGCCGCCGTCAACGACTCCGCGTACGGGTTGCAGGCCGGCGTGTTCACCCACCGGCTCGACGTCGCCTTCGCCGCCCACCGGGTCCTCGACGTCGGCGGGGTGATCGTCGGCGACGTGCCGTCGTACCGGGCCGACCAGATGCCGTACGGGGGCGTGAAGGGCAGCGGCGTCGGGCGGGAGGGCCTGCGCAGCGCCATGGACGACTACACCGACGCGAGGGTGCTCGTCCTCACCGGGGTGCAGCTGTAGCGCCTCCGGCCAGCGGCGTCGCGCTCGTCGGCTGGTGTCACCAGGTGCCGTCGTCGTGGACGCGGGCGGGGGCCCGGCCGAGCAGCAGGGTGGTCAGGGCGGCGTCGATGTCGTCACCGAGGAACCACTCGCCGGCCTGGTCCAACGCGAAGACCCGGCCCCGCTCGTCGACGGCGATGATGCTTTCCTGGTTTTCCGTGCCGAGGGGGAACAGCCGTACGCCGAGCACGGCGCCGAAGTCCGCGAGCGTGTCGGCGTTGTGGGCGACCAGGTGCGGCATGATGTCGAACCGCGAGATCCACACCTGCTGGCCGGGGCCGCACCGGGCTCCGATCAGGCCGGGGAACCGGGTGATGGCCTCCACCGCCGCGGGGAACGCGACGTGGGTGTGGTTGGCCCCGGCGACGGCCGTGACGTCCCGCACGGCGGCGGCGGCCATGATCTCGTCCCCGATGTGCGGGGCCCAGCCGGCGGCGACGAGGGCGTGGGCCACCTCGTCGGGGAAGCGGCCCGGCTCGGGTGCCGGAGCCGGTTCGGGCAACCACGGCTGCCGGAATCCCAGGTCGGACCAGGGGAGCACGTTCATGTGCACCAGGAACCGCAGGCACGAGTCGCAGGGGCGGTCGCCCGGCCCGCCCGCCGGGTCGCCCGGCTCGCGCACCCAGTACAGCTCGAACTGGCTGCCCGCGAAGAGGACCCGCGCCTCGTCGAGGGTCGCCGGGGCCCGACCCTCGGCAACGCGCTGGTGGTCGTGTTCGTGCAGGACGTCCGACACGACGATCAGCTCGGCGTGCCGGTCCACCCCCCGGACCAGGTGGCCGGGCGGCTGCGCGTCCAGGTATTCCCGGACGAGCCGGTGGTGCCGCAGCACCGCCTCGCCCTTGGCGCCCCACGCGCGGTGCATCCGGCCGCCCACGGTCAGGTGCGCGGCCGTGCCGGGGGTCGGCAGGCGACGGATCTCGCGGAGCAACTGACTCGCCGGGTCGACGGTGCGCGGCGCGGGCTGCGCCGGGCGGCTGCGCCGGTACATCTCCCGCACGGCGGGGAACGGCAGGCGCGGCCACGTCGAGACCTCGCCGGTCTCCTTGTCCACCACCGTGGTCGGCAGGTCGCCCGGGGGGACCGCGGCCGACGGGGTCACCGTCGACGTGATCAGGTAACCGAGGTCGAACTCCTCGACCAGCGGGGCGCACTCGTGCCCGAGGCGCTGGGAGTCCCGGTGGGCCCAGACGGTGGCGAGCTGTTCGGCCTGCTGACGGTCGATCACCCACCCGAAGTTACCGGACCCCACGGAATCCGTGGCGCCCGGTATGGTCTGCCGTACCGAGGGTGACGGGGAGGTCGGCGTTGGCCGAGAGCGTGGACCGGGAGGCCAACCGGGCGCTGCGGGCCCGGTTCGACGAGGTGCACGGGCAATACCGCCAGCTCCGTTCCGGTTTGGACGAGCTGCGGTCCAGGCTCGCGGAGCTGCGGGTCACCGCGCGCTCCGACGATGGCCAGGTGACCGTGGTGGCCGGTGCCCGGGGCGACGTCGTCTCGGTGGAGCTCACCCCCGCCGCTCTCCAGGCCCGCGACGCCAGGGCCCTGAGCGGCAAGATCACCTCGACGGTGCACCGCGCCACCGCCGCCGCGGTCGCCGCCACCCAGGACCTGGTGGCCGGCTACCTGCCGGCCGGGTCGGGGGCGATGGAGTTCCTCCGCACCGGTGACTTCGACACCCTGCTGGGCCGGGCCGACGCCGTCATGCGGGGCGGGGAGCGACCGACGTGACCGACGGGCAGCTCTGGCTGGATCCGGGCCGCGCGCGGCGCGGCGGGGCCGACCTGACCTCCGCCGGCGAGGCCGTCACCGACCGGCGGGCCCAGGTGGGGGGCCAGCTCGCGGCGGCCAGCGCCGCCCGCCCCTGGGGGCGCGACGACATCGGCGCGGCGTTCGAGAAGCAGTACCGGGGGTTCGAGGAGACGCTGCTGCGGGCCTGGGCGGGCCTCGGTCGGGCGCTGGAGCACCTGGGCGAGGACGTCGTGCGCTCGGTGGACAACTCCGTGCGCACCGACGCGCACAACGCCGGCCGACTCGACCGGATCTCCGACCAGCGGCCCGCCGGGCGCTGACCACTCGGAGGCCCCCGTGACCCTGCTGCCGAGCCCTATCCCGCACCCGCTGGACTACGCGCCCTGGGAGCTGCCCGGCTGGGTCTACGAGGCGCTCGACTGGGTGATCGGGGTCGAGTGGCCGGAGGGTAACGAGAAGGCGGTCTGGGACCTCGCCGACCAGTGGTACGCCGTGGCCGACGCCCTCGCCGGTCCGCGCGCCGACGCGGTCGCCGCCGCCGGTGAGGTCCGCAGCGGGTACGGCGGGATCGGTGCGGTCGCGGAGGCGTTCGACGCGGCCTGGAAGCGGGTGGCCGAGGGCGACGAGGCCCCGCTGCCGGTGCTGCTGGCGGTCAGCGGTGACCTCGGCCGGCTCGTCGAGGAGTGCGGCTGCGACATCGAGGGCGCCAAGCTCGAAGTCTGGATCGAGCTGGGCATCCTCGTCGTCGAGCTGCTCTCCCTCGCGGTGGCGGCGGTGCTCACCGCCGGTGCCGCCTCGCCCGCCGCCGGTGCCGCGATCGCCGCCAGCCGCTTCGTCGTGCAGCAGATCTTCAAGAAGCTGCTGGCCCAGCTCGCCCGCAAGACCCTCAAGCAGGGCCTGAAGGAGGCCGGCGAGCGCGCCGCCAAGCGGGTGGCCGAGGGGGGCATGCGCGGCCTCGCCCGGAAGGCGGCGCGGGGCGGGCTGGAGGAGGCAGCCGAGGAGTCGGGGATCACGCTCGCCACGCAGGCGTACCAGAACTCGACCGGCCGCCGGCACGGCCTCGATCTGACCGACGCGGGGATGTCCGCGCTCGGCGGCCTGGCGGGCGGGGCGGCGGCACCGCTGGCCGGCCTCGGGCGGCACGCGACCGGCCGGGCGGCCCGGGTCGGCGAGCACTTCGGCCGGGAGATGACCGGCGAGATGATCGCCGACCAGGCGGCCAACCTCGCCACCGGGCAGGGCCTGGTGTCGCTGGAGGACGCGGCGCGGGCCGCCGCGTCCGGGGCCACCGGGTCGACCACCGCGCAGACCGACGCGGCGCTGCAGCATCGCCTCGACGGCCGGATGGCCGCTCTCGCGGGGGCGTCCTTCGCCCCACCCGACCTCGGCGCGCTCGCCCCGGCCCCGACCGATGCGACGCCCGCCCCGGCCCCGACCGACGGCACCCTCGGCGCGGGCCCGGAGCGTCCCCCCGTCCCGCTGCCGCGCGACGGGGGAGGGCCCGCCGTCGTCCCGGTCCTCGGGGCGGCCGGGCCGGATCCCGGCCCCGTCGCCCCGGCCACGGTCGAGGCGGCCGGCGACGCGCTGCGGACGCACCACCCGTCGTCCCTACCCGAGTCGTCGCTCGTGGCCGCCCACGCCGCCGGCCCGGTCGACGGCGGCCACCTCGGCCACGTGTCGGCCGCATCGGCGCAGGCGCCGACGGAGCCTGCGGCGCAGTCGTCGGCGCAGTCGCCGGCCACGCCCGGCGCGACCGACGGGTCGGGGATCTCCCGCGCGACGGTCAGCCCGACGCTGTCCTCGGTCGCCCCGGTCGAGCCACCGCAGCTCGACACGCGGGGAGCCGGCGCCCTGCCCGCGCCCGTCGCCGCTGCCACCGTCGCCGACGGCGTCGCGCCGCACACCGGCGGCGCGCCGGGGACTCCGACAGCGCCCCACCTGCCGGCCTCGACGAGCGGCACCGTCGCGCCGCCCCCGGTGACCCCGCCGCCGGTCGGCACGGGCCCGGCGGGCACGGCCAGGCCGGCGGCCCCCGGACACGACGGCCCGCTCCCGCCGCCGCCCCGTTTTCCGCTGCTCCGCTCGCTGGATCCGCGGTCGCAGTCTGCGGGTCATCCCGTCCCGCCGCCGCGCAGGTCACCCGAGTGGCAGGCCAGGCAGCGGGCCGAACGCGAGGCATACGACCGGCATCGCTACCAGGCCCGCTTCCACCAGCAGCGCGCCCTGCACGAGGACAACCGGCGCTTCCTGGGAGCCCGAAAGCTGCATTCCCGGTACGAGTTCTTCCAGCGGCGCGCCAGCGAGTACGCCGCCTACGCGCTCAACCTGAAGCACCGCGGGCAGGACTACCTCGCGACGTCGTGGCACCGGATGGCGGTGGCGGACGAGCGGGCCGCCCACGAGTCGCGGGAGTTGGCCGATGCGGTGCTCGCCGGCACGGTCACGCCGCAGTTCGTCGAGGTCAGCGATCCCCTCGACTTCTACTCGATCAACACGGACGATCCGTCGCTCGTCGTCGGGGAGGTGGACACCGACGGCCCCTCGGCGCTGACCGGAGACGACCACCCGCCGCCGATCGACCGGTCCCGCCGGTACGGGCAGTGGGGCGGGCTCCGGCCCCCGCTGGCGCTGCACCAGTCCGACCTCGAACGCGCGATGCCCCGCGACGCCGGCGGGCGGGTCCTACGCACCGCCGACCCCCGACGGGGCGGATGGTTCCGGCTCGCCAACGACGGCGGGCCGGCCGCCGACCCGACCCGGGGCATCAACTGCCTGGACTGCACCCTGTCCCTGTACGAGACGTGGATGCACGGTCGCCCCCGGGTCTCCGCGCCCCGCACCTTCGACGCGTACGCCGCAGGGGACATCAGCCGGCCGCTCGGCGGCGAGCTCGGCGGCCCGGGGCGCGTCGAGGACGCCACCGGCGGGCGCTTCCAGAAGCTTGTCGACCCCGACGACGGCACTCCCGCCGACGACAGGTGGAGTGTGGTCAACCGGGGGTTCGGCAGCGTCGAGAGGCAGCTCCGCGCCGGAGGGCACGGCAGCTACGCGTTCCTCATCACCACGTACGAGGGCGGCGGGTCGCATGCCTGGGTGGCGCTGAACCAGAACGGCGGCGTGCTCTACCTGGATCCGCAGAGCGGAATCGTGTCGGACATGCCGATCTACATGCACAGCGGGCTGCCGGCCCCGCACAACGTGACCGGCATCGACGCCCTGGTCCTCGGGCCGGACGGGCGTCCGATGCCGTTCGCCGGGGTCGGGCCGGGGCAGTTCAGCCAGCGTGCAGAGGTGACGGAGCAGCGGCAACGGTCGCAGCCGGAGGACCGGTCGCGGGAGTGGCGGCCCGGCCCCGACGACCCCACGGACGACGAGCTGTACGTCAACCGGATGCACCTGCTCGAAGGCCCCGGCTCGCTCAGCCCGGTGCCGCGAGGAACCGATGGCACCACGGAGAGCGGGAGCTTGCCTTCACCCGGGGCAAGAGACGAGGAAACCGCCGAGGCCAGGGAGCGACGTGTTCGCAGGGAGGCTCGCGCCCAGCGTCTCTCGGACGGCATCTCGGTCGAGGAAGTCGTTTCGGCCAGCTCTGATCTTGACCAGATTCTCTCTGCGGGCGTCACACCAGCCGAGCTGGCCGGCCGGCTGGACGACGCGAACCTGCGTCGACTCGTTCCACGCCTTGATGATGGGGCGGCGAGGGATTTGGCGAGGCTGCTCAGAGACCCCGACATTCGGCAGATGCTCGCCGACACCTGGGAGTCGCCGCCGCCCCGGGAACCGCTGCTTGCGCCGACATTGTTGAAGCAGCTTGCGCTGACTCCCGATGTGGTGCAGCTCATTCTGGCGGCCCCGGAACTCGCCAACTCCATGGCGGCACGGCCTGTGACGCTGAACCACCTGGCAATGCACCAGCAGGCGATCGATGTTGTCGCCTCGGCTCTTGCAGAGGTCACGTGGGAAGCCCTCGGGCAGTCGGCAATCGAAGAAAACCCCAAGCCTGGGGCCACGCCACTGAAGCCCGCCCACCTCCGAATCAGTGCTAGCGTCAGGATTCCAGCCAGCGTTATCGGCCAACCTGGCTTCGACCGTAGTCGACGGGGAGATGCTTCCTACCGGGCCGAATACCTCGATGGTCTCTATGCCGCAGCCAAGGGCGTGCAGCCTGAGTTGTCAAATCTCGCGCAGCGGCTGGCAGAGTCTGGCGGGCGGAGAGTCGGCAAAGCCGGCTGGCGGCGGGGGCCAAAGGAGCGCGGAAGGGCCAGAGATAAGATCGACGAGTACGAGGGGGACGCTTCGCGCCTCGTTGATCTGGCCGGGGCTAAAGTCGAGTTCGAATCCCTCGACGACTTGTATGAGGCTCTTGAGCGTTTGACCGGGTTTCCCGAGGTGCAGATCGTAAGGTTCAAAGACCGATTCAAGGTCCCGCAAAGCAGTGGCTACCGCGATATCCTGCTCGTGCTGAGGATGCGAAATGGGCACTTGGCGGAGCTTCGCCTCCACTTGGCCAGTCTGGATCGGATAGCGCTCTGGGAGCATGCTCTGTACGAGGTTCGGCGGGACATAGAGTCGTTGGCGCGCCAGGAGGATAGAATGATGTCGGCACGTGAGCGGGCTATATGTAACGCTATCTTGAAGCGCGAGCAGCAGTTGTTCCAGCGAGCACTCGAAGAGAATCTGTAAGGGGCGGGTCAGGTGGAAGTTGCTCCAGGGCTTGTTCTTCCTTCCTACTATCTCTACTACGCATGTCCGGTGAAGATCGTAGAGACGCCGGAGGGCGGCGCTCGGGTCTGGCGCGTGTCGGTCGACACGGGTGGCTGGAAAGAACGTAACGACCTGTTCTCGGAAATTGTATTTGCGGTCGGTGGAGAGGTTTTCGCACGTTCTGCCGACGAGTTTGTGCAGGACGTCGAGCAGTATCGCGGCCACTACCTTTCCGGTAAAGGGCCGATCTTCGCGCTGTACGAAACCGTGAAGGCAATAGTCGACGTTGAGGCGCGGGAAGGTCGTTACCTAACGGACCGGGAGGCAGCCCTGGTCCAGGGCATCAGACGGCGGACGTTCGTCATGTTCGAGGAGCAGTTGCAGCGGGAGGGTGACCCCGGCGCGGATCCGACCATCGCCGCCTCGTAGCAGCTGGCGGGCATACCCGTAGATCTTGGTGCGAAACGGACCCGCCTGGGGTGACTTCGCACCCAGCCCTCCCCTCGGCACGTCTGGGGGCGGGATGGGGCAGGAACCCGGTGGACGTGGGTGGCGGGGGTGAGGCTATTATTAGTCCCGCACGCCGCCCGGCCCGCCGGAGCGGAGCGCGTGGTGGCTGTAGCTCAGTTGGCAGAGCACCGGGTTGTGGTCCCGGTTGTCGTGGGTTCAATTCCCATCAGTCACCCTCAGCACGAAGGCCCCCTCCGCTCGGAGGGGGCCTTCGTCGTTGCCGCGTTGCCGCCCGGGGCCGGAGCCCCGGGGGCCGGGGTCAGGCGGTCGGTTCGGCGCTCGGTGACTCGGTCGCGTCGCCGGGGGTGTCCTCGGCGTTCGGCGAGGCGGCGGCGTCCGGGTCGTACGGGAGGGCGCTGCCCTTGACGTACTCGTCCCAGCTCATGTTCCAGTCGGTCCAGCCGTTGCCGTTGGCGAGTTTGCGTTCGGTGCCCTTGACGGTGATCGGGTCGCCGATGCGGGTGTTGTCGAACAGCCAGGCGCCGTTCTTCATCGAGACGTTGACGCAGCCGTGCGAGACGTTGACGCTGCCCTGCTGGCCCTCGGACCAGGGCGCGGCGTGGATGAACTCGCCGCCCCAGGTGAGGCGCTGCGCGTAGTCGATCTTCGTGCGGTAGCCCTCTTCGGGGCCGAGCTCCTCGAAGGTGTCGAAGACGGTCTTGCGCAGCTTCTCGATGACCACCATGGTGCCGCTGGACGACGGCGTGCTCTTCTTGCCGAGGCTCACGGGAATGGTCTTGATCACCTTGCCGTCCTTGGTGACGGTCATCCGCTTCGTCTTGTTGTCGACCGTCATGATCACCGCCGGGCCGGTCTTGATGTCGACGGTCAGGTCCGCGCGGCCGTACCAGCCGTCGCCGAGGGGGAGGCCGCCGGCCTGCACCCGGTACGAGATGGTGCTGCCGGCCTTCCAGAACTCCTTCGGCCGGTAGCGGACCTCCGTGGGGCTCACCCAGTGCCAGATGCCCTCCTGAGCCGGCGTGGAGGTCACCGTCATCCGCCGCTGGACGTCGTCGCGGTAGTCCTCGGGGATGGCGCGGCTGAACTTCACGATCAGCGGCATGCCGACGCCGACGACCTGGTTGTCGCCGAGGAAGCTGCTGACGCGTACCTGCTTGCCGGGCTTGGCCATGGTGGTGAAGGTGCTGGTCGCCTGGGCCGGCTTGCCGTCGTCGCCGGTCGCCGTGACGGTGGCCGTGTAGGTCTCGCCGTACTTCAGGGCACCTTCGGGCAGCCAGCTCTTGCCGTCGGCGGCGAGCGCGCCCTCGACGGGCGCGCCGGCCGAGTCCTTCAGCTCGACCGCCGTGTCCTTCGCCTCCTTCGTGGTGAAGGCGATGGCGGTGGACGCCGGCACGTCCTTCGCGTCGGCCGCGGGCTCGGTGATGGTCGCCGCGGCCTTGGGTGCGCTCTCGCCGCCTCCCTGCCAGGCCGACGGCTTGCCCCCCTCGCCGTCGGTGCAGGCGCTGGTGAGCGCCAACACGGCGGCGAGCAGCCCCGCCGCGAAGACGCGGCGTCGACCACCGCGCCGGGTCAACTGGTCCTGGGTTGCGCGCATGATTCCCTCACTGTCGTGGTGCCCCGGTTGCCCATCGTCTCTCACTGACGCACGGAAACGGATACTCGTTGCCGGGGGTGAAGAGAAACACTCGAACCATGATGTCTGAATCTGGCGAAAAGCCGCACTTGGCGAATGATGCTCGCAAATGACAGGGGGCGGGCACCGGAATACCGGTGCCCGCCCCCTGCAGGGTCCTGTCAGGCCAGCGCCGGCCCGGCGCCGCCCTCCGGCACCGGCAGCGCGCTGCCCTTGACGAACTCGGACCAGCTCAGGCTCCAGGCCGTCCAGCCGTTGCCCTGAACGAGCTTGCGCTCGGTCCCCTTGATCGTGATCGGATCCCCGACCCGGGTCTGGGAGAAGAGCCACTTCGCCTGCGCCATCGAGACGTTGACGCAGCCGTGCGAGACGTTCTGCCGCCCCTGCACGTGCTCGGACCAGGGCGCGGCGTGGATGTACTCGCCGCCCCAGGTGAGCCGCTGGGCGAAGTCGATCTCGGTGACGTACCGGTTGGCCGGGTCCGGATCGTCGCGGGTGTCGAAGACCGTGGACTCCTTCTTCTCCATCACCACCATCGTGCCGCTGGAGGAGGGGGTGCTCTTCTTGCCCAGGCTCACCGGGATCTTCCGGAGGAGCTGGCCGTCCTGGAAGACGCTCATCTGCTTGGTGGCGTTGTCGACCTTCATCTCGAACGCCCGACCGATCTTGGCAGTGGCGCTCCGGTCGACGTTGCCGTACTTGCCGTTGCTGAGCGGGATGCCGGCCAGCGCGATCCGTACGCTGATCGTGGTGCCGGGCTTCCAGTATTCCGGCGCCCGGTAGTAGGCCTGGGTGCCGTTGGAGACCCAGTGCCACGCGCCGGGCTGCGGCGGGTCGGTGCGCACGAACATCCGCTTCTGCACCGCGGCCCGGTCCTTCTCCGGGATGCCGGGGTGGAACTCGGTGACGACCGGCATGCCGACGCCGTACGTCCTGTCGTCGAACAGGTAGAGCCCGGAGGCGATCATCGACTTCGGCTTGGCCATCGTCGTGAACGTGCTGGTGCCCTGCCTGGTCTCGCCGCCCGCGCCGGCGGCGTTGACGGTGGCCGTGTAGCGGGTGCCGAACTTCAGCGGCTTGTTCGGCACCCAGGAGGAGCCGTCGGCGCGCCAGCGGCCCTCGACCTTGTCGCCGTTGGCGGCGGTGAGGGTGAGGTCGGTCACCTTGCCGCCCTCGGGGATCTTCGCGGAGATCTCGGTGCTGACCGGCCTGTTCTTCGCCCCGTCCGCCGGGCTGACCTTGAGCGTCGGGTCGGCGCTCGTGGCCGGATCGGCCGGTGCCGTTCCTGTCTCGGCGGCGACGCTGCTGCCGACGGCGGGCGCACCGTCGACGAACTCCGCCTTCTTCTGGTCGTCGCCGCACCCGGTCAGTGCCAGCGACGCCATCAGGCTCAGGGCGCCTACCGTCGCCCCGGCCCGCGCGAACATGCCCATTCCCACCTCTGTTCTCGCGTACCTGGCGGACATCGTGCCGCATGACGGCCATCGGCCACCGCCCGCGCTGCCAATCGTGAGAGATTTGGGGGCTTTTGGCCGTTAAGCGTGCCCGAAGGGTGGAGCCGGGTATCGGATTGGAACCCCGCTCAGGAGGCGTGCTAGGGTTCTCTCCGTTGCCAACGAGCGCCGCTAGCTCAACTGGCAGAGCAGCGGACTCTTAATCCGCGGGTTCGGGGTTCGAGTCCCTGGCGGCGCACCAACACAAGGCCCTGACCAGCAAGAAGCTGGTCAGGGCCTTCGTGGTTATCTATGTGGTTTTGAACCGTCCCCCGAAAACCCCCCAGTAACGCCCCCGGGCGACCAAATTCGACAAGACTGGGTAGCGGCACTGGCCGCCACCCAGGCCCTCCGTGCCTATGCGGTCCGGCTCTGGCCGGGGTGGCGGTGCTCGGGATCGCCTGGCTCCGGCCTCCCGCCGAGTTGTTCGAGGATGTTCGAACTGTCCGGGGCGATGGCGGGCTTGACGATGTAGTGCTTCTTGGTGGTCTCCTTTGTTTTGTGTCCGAGTTGGGCGGCGGCGCTGTCGGTGTTGGCCTCCTTGTCGATGAGGGTGGCGACGGTCTTGCGGAAGGTGTGGGGGGTGACCCATTCGAGGCCGGTGTCGGCGCGGGCTGCCCGCCACTGGCGGCGCACGTTCGGCGGGGACAGCCAGGTGCCGCGCCGGGAGGGGAAGATCGCGTCGTTGGGGTTGTCGGCGGCGTTGAGCTTGCGGGTCATCAGCATCGCGACCGCGAACTTGGGCAGAACGACTGACCGGTAACCGGCGTCGGTCTTCGTCCACTCCTGTCGAAAGAAGCCCTTGCCCTTGATGTAGATGATGGTGCCGCTGATCGTGAGGACGGGATGTTCGACGGCGAGGTCGAGGTCTTCCCAGCGCAGTGCCAGAATCTCGCCGATGCGGGCGCCTGTGGCGAGCAGGAGATCGATGATGTCGGCCAGGTCGCTGGTGGGTCGAGGTCCCGACTTGCCGGGAGTGGGCTGCTGCCACTGCCGGATCGCCGAGCGAACGTCGTCCAGTTGCTCCATCTCTAGGGCGACTACCTTCTTGCGCGGCTTTCGTAGTTGGCCGGTGTCGCGGATGGGGTTGGTCGTGAGCGCACCCCGGCGTACGGCTAGGGCGAACATCTGGCCGAGGACGACCTTCGCGCTCTTAGCGGCTGACGGACGGTCCTCGGCGACCTTCCGCAGGAACTTGTCGAGGCGACCCGCGTTGGCCTCTCGGATGCGTAGGTTGCCGAGGGCGGGCACGATCGAGACGCGCACGCTGATCTCGTACCTACTGATGCTCTGTGGCGAGATGCGTTCCTCCGCAGCGACCTCCTCCAGCCACAGCGCGGCGAGCGTGCTGATGTGGGTCTCCCTGGTGATCTCGTCGTCGTTGGGGGCCACGCGGTCACGCAGCTTGATCTTCAGCGCTCGGATGGCGGCCGGGCCTGTGGTATCGGTGGCCTCGACGTCGCGGGTCTTACCGTCGTGATCCCGGTATCGGGCTCGGGCGCAGTACCGGTTGGGGCCGAGCTTCTCGGTGCGGATGGCACCCCAGGTGCCGATCGGGAGAGGGGGGCGTGCCATGGCTCATCGCTCCGGGTCGGTGTGGGCGTCGAGCCAGCGTTCGACTTCGCTGCGTCGGTAGCGCAGGGTGTTGCCGACGCGGATGGCGCGTGGTCCCTTGCCTCGGCTGTGCCAGGCGTAGAGGGTGTTCTTCGGCTTGCCCAGCCAGGCTGCAACGTCATCGATGGTCAGGAGCGGGTCGGGCCGCCACTCGGCGGTCGAGGCGCTCATCGCTGGCCTGCCGCAGCGGGGGAACCGGGCTGCGGGTGTGGCCGGTCGGGATCGCTGGACCACTCGTGGGCGGTGGTGTCGGGCCGTACGGCCCCCGGTGTGGGGTGTGAGTAGGGCGGGCACGGATCGGGTGTCCTTTCAACGTCCCGGCCCGGCTGGGACCGGGTGTCGGTGGCGCTACCGTCGGGACACGCGTCCGTCCGGTGCGCTGGGTGCGCCCGTCGATCCACGCGGGATGGGGTGAAGGCATCAAGCCGATCCCCGTGCGCCCCGGCGGGATCTGCCGTACTCCGCGCGGAGTCCTGCCTGGCGGCTGGCGGCTGGCCGAGTGGCGCTTGGAGGACAATCACGTCTTCGTGTTGGACGAGCCATTGCGGGTCGCCGGTGGCGATGGCGTCGCGGATGTTCTTCTGCTGGAAGAACGAGGCGCGGGGGATGATCACGCCATCGCGGACACCGCAGATGAGGGCGATGCACTCTTCGACGAGTTCGAGGCCGGCGTTGATGCCGGCGGCGGCGACCATGCCGGGGATGTCGATGAGTTCGCCGTGGCGGCGGTACGGCCGGGCGGTGACGATGACGTGCCCGCCGGGCCGCAGGAGTTGGACGCAGCCGGCGAGGATCGCGGTGAACCCGTCAGCGAGTTGGCCGTGGCTGCGGTAGGCGAGGTTGTCCGTGCTGCCGTACTTGTGGTGGAGCTTGCGTACCTTGCCGCGTCTCGGGCCGGGGGTGCGGACGTGGCCGTGGGTGGACGACCCGTACGGCGGCGAGGTGATCACCAAGGAGACCCGCCCGTGCAAGCTGGCCGGCAGCAGGGACGGCAGCGCGGTCGAGTCCCCGTGGTAGATCTCGCCCCGGCCCGATGCCCCGGCCCGGACGGTGTGGCGGATGTTGTCCGCCGCCTGGGCGACCCATTCGGCTTCGTACTCGACGCCGACACCATGACGGCCGAGGCGCATGGCTTCAACGACGGTGGTGCCGATGCCGGCCATGGGGTCGAGGACCACGTCGCCGAGGTCGGTGTAGGTGCGGATGGCGTACCGGGGGATGGTCGGCAGCATCTTGCCGGGGTGCGTCAACGACTGCGGGGTGTATCGGCCGCGCCGCAGGTCGCGAGACGGGTGTTGACCGGTGAGCCAGACCGAGCCGAGGTAGCCCTCGGCAAGCACGGCTGCCAGATCGGACGCGTCGGGCTGCGGCGGTTCGGAGCCGTGGGGGCCGGCGCTGTGGGACGGCGGACGGGACTCAGGCACGGGCGTTCTCCTCACCGGGGGCGGTGGCGGTGGCGGCGAACACGACAAGGTCCCGGAACGTCGGCAGGTGACGGCCAGCGAGCAGCCGCCGGCCGTCGTCGGCCTCGTCGGGGTGTTCCGGTGCGGTGCGTGGCTCGTGTTCGGGCAGCGGGACGAGGACGGCGGGGATGTGCTGGTGGTAGAAGAACCCGGCGGCGCGGGCGGAGGCGATGACCGTGGCGCGGTGGCTGACCTCGCCCGGCTGTGGCTGCGAGGCGGTGAGTCCGACGAGCAGGAAACCGCCGGGGCGGAGCAGAGGCCGCCAGGTGCTCATTGCTGTGGCGATGCCGTCTCGGGCGGGGCCCTGTGCGCCTTGCGCCAGGGTCGCCAGGATCAGGTCGACACGTGGGCCGGGACGTCGCATGGAGTGGCGCGTCCGGCGTTCGGGGGTCGACGTGAGGAGCCGCACGTGCAGGCCGTGGCGACCGGTGAACAGCCGGGCCGGTACCCGGTCCAGGTAGGCGGTCGCCGCGAGGGCGGCGGGGTGCGCTCCGATGTCGAGCACAACGTCGCCGACGTGGGTGTATCGGCGGATGAGATAGGCGAGGTGGTTCGGGGATAGTCCGTGCCAGTCCGGCACTGCCGGACGGGGCGTGCGCGGGACGCGGGTGCGGGGAAGGAGTAGCCCGACCGGTGCCGGCTGAGGCCGGTCGCCGGGGGCGGTGGAGTTGAACTTCGGCATGGGCGTGTGGGCCACGTCCGCCGACAAGCGCTGACACTAGGGGATTACAAATCCGGGCCTTGGATTGGAAGCGCGCTCGCTGCCGAGCCGGGTGTGTCGCTCGACGCCGCCCGGTTGAACAAGATCCTCGACGGGTTGAACACGCAGGTCACAGGCGTCGAGACACCGGCTGTCGCCATCACGCGAGCCCCGCAGATCGCCGAGGTGATCGGTGGCCGGTTGAACAAGATCGTCATCTGCTTGAACACGGGGTGGTCGACCGCCTCGGGATCTTGAACACGATCGCGATCGGGCGTGAGTGCGCCCCGGGGAGAGCCGCTCGTGGCCGTCCCGCCTCACTCCGTGGCTGCGTCGTAGGCGACGCGTGTTCAAGGGTGCCGTCTCGACGTGGCTGCGCCCGGCGTGAAGGGCCTTGAACCGCCTGGCCACGGGTTGCACACGCCGGCTCGGGCTGCCTACCGGTTGGCGTCGAGACGCATTGACGGGGAGTGGCGACTCCTGGGTTGAACACGGGTCGAGAGACTTTGAACAAGATCAAGAGTGTTCATGATTTGTTCAAAGGCCCTGGTGGCGTGGTGGCACAGCGCCGACCGGCATTCCCGCCGGACGGCACACGGTCATCACGAGGGAGCACCACCATGGACCGTCGTACCCCCCTCTCCCGCTCGGCTGTCGGACCGCGTGGCGAGACCTTGCTCAACGACATCGAGTGCCGGTTTCGGCTGATGGGCCAGGGGCCGATCCCGCTGTCAGTGGACGGCCGCAGCCTCGGTCACGGCCTGCCCCGCCGGGCCATCGCCCTGCCCGAGCTGTCGGCGATCCTCATGCACCCGTCCTGCGGCTACGCCGCCCGGGACGCGGCGTGGCGTCTGCTCGTGGAGCGCGCCCGGACCGCCGACCCGGCGTGGAGGGCCGGTGCGGTCGGCGTCGCGTTGCCGGGCCTGCGGTTCAAGGCTTACCTGCTGGCGAAGCTGTCCACCGGCGACGTGCAGGCCGCCATCGTCGAGCACTTTCTTCACGCTCTCGGCACGGTCGACGTGGCCAAGCCGGGCGTGGTCGGCAACCTGCTATCGGCCGCGTTCTCCAAGGCCCGCGCCGAGCTGCGCCACCTGGAGCCCGCCTCGTCCGGGGCTCCGAACCACGCTCCCGGGGCGGTGGTGCCGCCGGCCCCGCACGGCCACCCGGATCTCGTGCTCGCCCGCGCGGTCACCGCCGGGGCCATCACCGTCCAGGAGGCGGAGCTGATCGGCGCGACGTACCTGGAAGAGGTCAGCCTCACCGAGTACGCCGAGCGGACCGGTCAGCCCCGCTGGAACCTCTACAAGCGGCGCACGGCCGCCGTCGCCCGGCTCAAGGCCGCGATCGAGTCCGGTGAGCTGTCCGACCCGTACGCCGATGCGGTCAACGAGGCCACCTCAACCCTGGTCCTCGACGCCCCGACCGCCCGGAAGCAGGCCATCTGAATTGCGGGTTTCCAATCCGAGGCCCGGATTTGTAATCCCCTAGTGCGGGACTCTTCCGCGCAGGTGACCTTCTCCGACCGGACCCGTTGACGGCGCTGACACCCGTACGGTCCCGGCTCACCCGCCTTCCCAGTGAGGAGGACGGCCGCGCCGGTCGGCACCACAGGTCACCTCACCAAGCGCATCGTCCGGTCCCGCCTTCGCCAAGCCCACTCGCGCACCCACGCCCCGCTGCGGGCTGCTCAGGCGCGCGCACCGGAGGTGCCCAACCCCATGAACCACGTCCCCTTCCCGTGCCCCGAGGCGGCGGCCCGCCGCCGTCTCGGGGCCGGCAGGCGCGGACGGCCATTCGTCCGCCGCCTGCGTCGACACCATCCTCGAACTGTCCTCCCTGCGCTGGTCCTCCTCGACACCGCCGCGGTGACCGCAGTCCTCGTCGCCGTGCCCCACGTGGCGTACGCGGCCGAGCCCGCCCCGGTAGTGCTGGCCGTCGATTCGATCGAACAGGTCGCCAACAACATCCGTACCTGGCTGATCGGCATCCTCGTCGCCGTCGCCACCCTCTTCTTGACCGTCGGCGGGCTGCGCTACATGGCCGCCAATGGCGACCCCGGCGAGGTCGAGAAGGCCAAACTCGCGCTGCGGTCCGCCGCGATCGGCTACGCCCTCGCGCTGCTCGCGCCGCTGTTCGTGACCATCGTCGGCGCGTGGGTGGCCTGATGACTACCCTCGCGATCCGACCCCGCCGCATGGTCCGACCCGTGGCGTTGCTGCTGCTCGGCCTGGTGATCCTCGCCGGACTTACCCTGACCCTCGCCTGGGCCGGGACGGCGCACGCCGAGCCCAGCCCGGCCCCCGGCCCGCCCTCCACCGCGCCCGGCACGCCGCCGACGCCCGGCGTGCCTGACCCCGGCGTCCGCCCCCCGGGCGTGGAGCCGTCCCCTCCGGCAACACCGGCGCCCACGCCCGGCCCGGCCCCGAGTCCCGGTCAGCCCTCTGTCAGCGATGATCCGGCCTGGTACGACATCGGAGGCCAGATCCGCAAGGCCGTCGTGGACCTGGTCGTGTGGGCCGCCGAGCAGGCCCTCCAGCCTGTGATGGAAGCCCTCGGCGCGTCGTGGCTGTCGACCCCCGACCTCACCAGCAACGAGCACGTGAAGGCGATCTGGACGACCAGCCTGGTCGTCGCCAACGGCTTCATCGTGCTGTTCATCGTCGCCGGAGGCTTCCTGGTCAGCGCCCGCGAGACCCTGCAAACCCAGTACGGCCTCAAGCAGGTACTACCCCGCATCGCCGTGGGCGTGGTGCTGGCCAATTGCAGCCTGATCATCGGGCAGAAGGCCATCGAGCTGACCAACGCGCTGACCGTGGCCATCGCCGGGAACACGATCGACGGCCCGACCGCCGCGACCGCGATCGGGCAGGTCGTGGACGACGCCCTGCAAGGCGGCGGGTTCCTGATGGCGTTGCTGGCCATCGCCGTGATCGTGATGTGCCTCGTCCTGGAGTTCACGTTCGTGGTGCGTCTGGCGGCGCTGGTCATCCTGGTCGGTGTCGGCCCGGCGGCGTTGATCTGCCACGCCAGCCCGCTCACCGAGAGCGTGGCCCACCTGTGGTGGCGCTGCGTCCTGGCCTGCCTCGGCCTGCAACTCGGCCAGGCCATCGTCATCATGGCCGCCTTCAAGGTGTTCCTCACCCCCGCCGGACCGACCGTGATGGGTATACCCGCGACCGGGCAAGGGCTCCTCGGCATCGTGGTGTGCCTGACGATGCTGTGGCTGCTGATCAAGCTCCCGGGTTGGATGCGACAGTTCGTCCTCGGCCCACTCGGCCAGAACGGCCGAGGACTGCTCGGGCAACTCGTCCATGCCTTCATCATGATCAAAACCTTGGGTGCGGCGGCCGGCATCCTCGGCGCGAGCCCGTCCCGGACCGGCGGACGGACGGCCCCTCGTCCATCCGGCCCCCGTCCGTCACCGGGCGGCCCCCGTCCGCCCCGTCCACCGCGCCCGCCCCGTCCGGGGCCGATGCCCGTCCCACCGCCCCCACCGGGACCAGTGGTCTTTAGCCACGCCCCTGTCACCCATACGCCGCTGCCCGCGCCGTCCGGGACGAACGCGGCCCCCACGTTCAGCCACCCGGCGGCCCCGTCCACACCATCCGCACCGCCGTCCGGCGGCGTCCCGGCCGCGACGTTCTCCCACCCGTCCCCACCTCAGCCGAGTCCGCCTGCCCCAGCCACACCACCGGCACGGGTCGCCTTCAGCGACGCCAACACCACGGCACCGAACCCCCCGCGCGGCGGCCCGGCACCAGCGGTGACGTTCTCGGCCGCACCAGCGCCGCAGACCGCCCCGCGCCGGCCACCAGCCCCGGTCACACCGGTGTTCTCCGCAGCTCCGGCCGCACCGGCAGCCGGGAGGCCGCGACGCGCCTCAACCCCGGCAACGCGGCCCACAGCGGCAAGGCGTGCCACCCCCAGCGGGCAAGCGGCCACGAACGCGGGCACCCCGGCGGTTGTGAACACCGCCGCCGCCCGGCGGGCACCGGCCACCAGCACGGCCCGGCCCCGTCCACCGGCCCCGTCCGTACCGCCGTCCCCGGACGGCCGCCGGTCGGTGGTTCCGTCCCCGCCGCCGCGCCCGTCCCGGTCCCCGGCGGCGAGGCCGTCCCCGGCAACCGGTGCGACCTCGATGGGTCCGACCGCCGTCCGTACCGGCCCGTCCCCGTCGCCGGCTCGGTCGTCCGCTCCGGTACGGCGCCCGTCACCGAAACCGAGGAGTGATCAGCGATGAACCGCCGCAGCGACGAGGCTCCGATGCGGGCTCGGGTTCCCGCAGACATCGAGCGGCCGGACAGGATCGCGTTCGGCATGTCGGGACGGCAGTTGGTGATCCTGGCCGTCACGGGACTGCTGCTCTACGCGGCGTGGACGGCGGTGGCGACGCTCGTGCACCCGCTGGTGTTCCTCGTGGCGGCGACGCCGATCGCCGCCGGGGCGTTCCTGCTCGCGGTCGGCCGCCGGGACGGCATCCCGCTCGACGCCTGGGTCCTCGCGGCGCTGCGGCACCGCCGCAGCCCTCGCCGGCTCGTGCCGGCCGAGGGACCGGTCATCCCGGCTCCGGCGTGGGTTGCCACCACCGCCGGGCCGGGTGACCGGCTACCGCTGCCCGCACCGCTGCGGCTACCCGCGCGAGGTATCACCGGCGACGGGCTGATCGATCTCGGGCCGGACGGCACCACAGGCCTGGTCGCCGCCTCGACGGTCGCCTTCGGGCTGCGGACACCCGGAGAGCAGAACGGCTTGGTGGCCGGGTTCGCGCGGTGGCTGCACAGCCTCGACGGGCCGGCGCAGATCGTGGTGCGGGCACAGCGGGTCGACCTGACCTACCTCGCCGACAGGTTCCTCGCCGCCGCCCCAGGGCTGCCGCACCCGGCGTTGGAGGACGCCGCCCGCGCGCACGTCCAGTTTCTCGATGACCTGGCCGGGCAGCGCGAGCTGCTGCACCGGCAGGTCACCGTCGCCGTTCGGAGTCGGCGCGGCGCGCACCACGCCGCGCACCACGCGGCCGAGGTGGTTCGCGCCCTCGGCGGCTGCGAGGTTCCCGCCCGGGTCCTCGATGGGTCGGACGCCGGGGTGCGGTTGGCGGCCAGCCTCGACCCCACCGCTCCGACCGTCACGCCCTACGCCACATCTGTCAAAGGTGACGAGCTGTGAGCCCGTTCTCCACGCTGCTGCCGAAGCGGCGGCGTTCCCTGCCCGAGTCGACCACGGTCCTGCCCGGGGCGCCGGATGCCGTCGAGGTCGACGGCCGGCACGTCCGAGTCGGGGACGGCTACAGCGCGACCCTGGCGGTGGTCGGCTACCCGGCCGAGGTCGGCCCCGGGTGGGCCGAGCCGATCCTGTCCTACCCGGGCCTGGTCGACGCCGCCTTCCACATCGAGCCGGTCCCGCCGGCGGTGGCCTCCGAGCGGCTGCGCAAGCAGCGCGGCCGGTTCGAGTCCTCCCGCCGGCATGGCGCGGCGAAGGGCCGCCTGGACGACCCGGAACTCGACGCCGCCGCGGTTGACGCCGCCGAGTTGGCCGGCCGTCTCGCGCGCGGTGAGGCGAGGTTGTTCCGGCTCGGCCTGTACCTGACCGTGCACGGCACCAGCGCCGCCGACCTCGCCGACCGGGTGGCCGAGGTGCGGTCCCTCGCCGCCTCCCTGCTGCTCAACACCGCGCCGGTGACCTGGCGTCAGTTGCAGGGCTGGATCAGCGGCCTACCCCTCGCGTTCGACGCCCTCGGGATGAAGCGGGTCTTCGACACCGACGCCCTCGCCGCAGCCTTTCCGTTCACCAGCCCCGACCTGCCCGACACCGCCGGAGACAACGGCATGGGCGTGCTGTTCGGGCTCAACCTGCACTCGGCCGGGGTCGTCGTCTGGGACCGGTGGGCGCAGTCCAACTACAACGCCGTCATCCTCGCCCGCTCCGGGGAAGGCAAGTCCTACCTGGCCAAGCTCGACCTGCTGCGCAACCTGTGCCTCGGGGTGGAGGCGTTCGTCATCGACCCCGAAGACGAATACCTCCGGCTGGCCGACGCGGTCGGCGGTACCATCATCCGCCTCGGCGCAGCCGGCGTGAAGATCAACCCTCTCGACCTGCCGGCCGATGACGACGACGCCCTCAACGACCGGGCACGGTTCCTGCACACGCTCGTGACCGTGATGGGCAGCGGTGACACCGCCGTCAGCGCACCCCTGCCCGGCGACGAGGCCCGCTCGCTGGACGTCGCCGTGCTGGCCGCGTACCAGGGCAAGGGCATCACCACCGACCCGCGCACCTGGAGGCGACCGCCGCCGCTCCTCGCTGATGTGATGGCCGCGCTGGAGGACACCGACGACGCCGGCCGCCGCGTCGCTGCCCGCCTGCACCCCTACGTCGCCGGCAGCATGAAGGGCTTGTTCGACGGCCCCACCACCACCGCCGCCCGAGGGCACCTCGTGGTCTTCGCCATCAAGGACCTCCCCGAGCAACTTCACCCGGTCGGCACGCTGCTCACCCTGGACACGATCTGGCGCACCGTACGCGGCGCGACCGCCTCCGGCGCTCGACCGGACGTGCTGCGGATGGTGCTGGTGGACGAGGCGTGGAAACTGCTCTCCGGCGGTCGCGGCGGCGTGTTCCTGGAGACCCTGGCCAAGTCCGCCCGCAAGTACGGCGTGGGCCTGACCGTCGTGACTCAGGACGCCGCTGACGTGCTCGCCACCAAGACCGGCCGCGCCGTGGTCAGCAACGCGGCCACGCAGGTGCTGCTGCGGCAGGCACCCCAGGCGATCGACGCCGTCGCCGAGGCGTTCGGGCTCACCGACGGCGAACGGGCGTTCCTGCTGTCCTGCCAGCGCGGAGACGCTCTGCTCACGGCCGGGTCGGCGCGGGTGGCCTTCCACAGCCATGCCTCGGCCACCGAGCACGAGCTGATCGTTACCGGCCCGGTCACCGGCCTGCCGGTCCGCCGCCGCTGAGCCTCTTTCCTCCTGCCGATCGGAGTCTCCGATGGTCCCCGTCCCTGTCCTGTCCCTATCCCCGCCGTCGCCGCCTCCGGAGCCTGCCGGGTGTGTGTCTGGTCAGGGTGGCGTGGCCGGCTCCTTCGTGGGTGAGCTGCTGTGCGGCTCGTGGGGCGACGACGCCACCGGCGCTGTGTGGCATCTCGTTCGCGACCGGTGGCCGATGCTCCTCGCCGCCCTGGCCGCGCTCATCACCATCCGAGTCCTGTGGACGGTGTGGCGGCGGCGCGTCTGGCGGCGGCACGCCGCCGGAGCACGGTGGCTGCAGATCACCCCACCGGTAACCGCGACCCCGGCCGCGACGATCGGCCTGTGGCGGTTGCTCGCCACCGTGTTGCCCGCGCCGCGCCGCTGGGCGCTGCGCCCGACCCGGCTCGTCTGGGAGATCGTCGCCGACCCGGACGGGATGCGGTGTGGGCTGTGGCTGCCACCGGGCGTCAACCCGACCGCCGTCGTGCGGCTGCTGCAACGCGGCTGGCCCGGCGTCCGCGTCGAACAGACCAGCCCACCGGCCGTCCCGACGACCGGGGCCGTGGCCGCCCTCGCGGTCTGGCCCACCCAGCCGGAATGGCTGCCCCTGATCGAGGACACCACACCGACCCCGCGCCGAGGCATGGACGCGGGCGCCCCGGAGGAGGACCGGCTACGGGCGGTCTATGGCGGGCTCGCCTCGGCCGGGCGCACCGGCGGCGCGCTCCTGCAAGTCCACCTCGGCCGGGCACCAGCTCACCGCTTGCGGCTGCTGCGCCGCGCGATGACCAACCCCCAACGCGCCCGCCGCCCCCGAGGGACCGCCCGCGCCGTTGGGCTGCTCGCCGACGGGCTACGAGCGCTGATCCTCGGCGTCCTGAACATCGTCACCCCCGGCCCATCCAGCCCGAGGCGGCACACCCGTGCGACCGACCCGTACACCGCCGAACTGGCCCGGCAGGCACGGGCGAAGTACGCCGACGCACCACACTTGCTCGTCGCCGTACACGCGGTGGCCGCTGGCCCGACCAAGGCCGCCGCTGTCGCGGCGGCGGCCGATGTCAGCTCGGGGTTCGGGCTGCTGTCAGCGCACTTCACCCGCCGCCGGCTCCGTTCCGGCGCGGGCGCGGCGGCCGACCGATGGGTGCCCGAGGCCCGCATGAGCCTCGTCTCCGTCGCAGAGGCCGCCGCCTTCGCCGGGCTGCCTGCCGAACCGGCCGCCTACGGCCTGCCCGGCGCGGCGTCGCGGCGTCGGGCCGCCACCCGCGAGGTCTTCCGCGCTACCCCGGCCCCGCGCCGCCGGCCGCTCGCCGATCCACCAGCCGAGTCGGAACAGCGCGACGATCCGCCGACCGTTTGGAGCACACCTTGAACAAGATCAAGAGCAAGGCGGCCGGGTCGAACACCCGCGCCGAGGGTCGCAGGCTCAACCTGGTACCGCTCGATCAGCGTCGTGGCCTGGGCGGCAAGGTCATTGGCATAGCCAACGCCGGTTCGCCGATGCGGGTCGGGATCTCGCTGGCCGATTGCCGGTACCACGTCCATGCGCTCGGGCCGACCGGCACGGGCAAGACGACGCTGCTGATGCGGATGATCCTGGACGATGTCGAGGCCGGGCGTGGTGTGGCGGCGTTCGACCCAGCCAAGGGTGACCTCATTCGTGATCTGTTGGCCCGGCTGCCGAAGTCGTGCGGTGACCGGCTGGTCCTCATTGACCCGGACGAGCGGGCCGCGCCACCGGCGATCAACCTGCTCGACCCGAGCGTGCACGGCGGCAGCGCGCACGACGTGGCCGCGAACCTCACGGCGGTGATGGCGAAGGTGTGGTCGCGGTGGTGGGGGCACCGGACCGCCGACATCTGCTACCACGGTCTACTCACCCTCGCCCACCTTGAAGGTGCCACCCTCGCCCAGCTACCGCGGCTGCTGTCCGACTCGACGTGGAGGACCGCACGGGTCAACGCCGTCACCGGCAGGTTGAACGCGTGGGAAGGCAACACCCTCGGGGAGTTCTGGGAAGGGTTCAACGAGCTGCCCGCCGCGCAGCGCTCCGGCCTCGTGGCCCCGCTGCTGTCCCGGCTGCGTCTCGTGCTGGCGCACCCCATGGCTAACAGCCTGTTCGGGGTGCCTGCCACCACGTTCTCCTTCGCTGACATCCTCGACGGCGGCATCATGCTCGCGCGCCTGCCCAAGGGCGTCATCGGCGAAGACGGCACCCGCCTGGTCGGCTCCCTGCTGCTCGCGGGCTTGTGGCAGGCCACCACCGCCCGCGCCCGCATCCCCGAGGACGACCGTCCCGACGCGATGATCGTCCTGGACGAATGCCACAACTTCCTGCACCTGCCCATCGGGATCGATGACGCGCTTGCCGAGGCCCGTGGTCTGCACACCTCGTTCGTCCTCGCCCACCAGTACCTCGGCCAACTGTCCGGGGACATGGTGGAGGCGATCGACGCCAACGCCCGGAACAAGGTGTACTTCGCCCTCGCGCCCCGCGATGCCATCGACCAGGCCCGGCACCTACGGCCGTACCTCGATGACGGGGACCTGATCCGCCTCGGCGGCTACGAAGTCGTCCTGCGGCCGGTCGCCCGTGGCCGAGTGGTGCCACCGGTCACCGCCGACACCGAGCCCCCGTCACCTCCTCTGCTGGGCCGAGCCGGCGAGCTGCGCCGCGCCGCCCGTGACCACACCGGCCTCACCGCCGAGGAACGTCGCCGGCTGCTCGGCGAGACCGCGACCGCTGCCGCACCGGCCGAGCGGTCGACACCCGTCGAGGGTGCGGTGGTGGAACTGGTAGGCCGCAACACCTTCGCTTCTCACCCCGAGTGGTCTAACGAGACCTCTAACGAGCGATCCAACGAGCAACCCAACGACCACGAACAGCCGGGTGAACACACCCCCTTGAACACGCCATACGCGCACGCGGACGGGGGTGAGGAGGACCGGTGGACCGGAACCGACTGATAAGAGAGATCCCTCCTACCCGCACATCTGCCACCGGCAGCTCCCGCCTCACGGCGTCCGTCGTGGCCGCCGAACTCGGCCGACTCACCCCCCGAGACCGGCACCTCCTGGACCTGCTCGACCAGCACCGGACCTTCAGCACCGACCAGCTCGTCGACCTCGCCTTCGGTTCCGTCGGCCGTGCCCGCAACCGCCTCAACACCCTTCACGATCGAGACATCCTCGACCGGTTCCGCCACTACCAGCGGCCCGGCTCGCAAGCGTGGAGGTGGACCCTCGGCCCGGTCGGCGCGGCCCTCATCGCGGCCGGACGAGGCGAGACGCTGCCCCGTCCCGCCGTCGTACGCGACGCCACCGCCCGACTCGCCATGTCCCCGACACTGGCGCACCTGCTCACGGTGAACGGGTTCTTCGTCGCGCTCACGGCTCACGCCCGCACGCACCCCGGGGCGCGGTTGGTGCGGTGGTGGAACGAGGCCCGCTGCCGCGAGGCGTGCGGCAACCTGGTCCGCCCGGACGGACACGGCGTGTGGGCCGACAACGGCCCGGCGGTGCCGTTCTGGATCGAGGCCGACCTCGGCACCGAAACCCTGTCCCGGGTAGTGGGCAAGCTGACCGGCTACGCCGCCCTACCACCCCGCCGGGCATACCCGGTGCTGTTCTGGCTACCCACCACCGCCCGTGAGACCAACCTCCATGCCCACCTCCGGCGGGCCGGGGTGCCGGACGGGGTGACCGTTGCCACCGCCGCCGCCGCCGATCACGCCGCCGCGTCCGGCGGTCCGGCGGGGCCGGTGTGGCGGATGGTGGGGCATCCCGACCGGGTGAAGCTGGCCGGGCTGCCCGCACCGGGCGGGGACGGTGGGTCGTGGGACGGCTAGCCGTGTGGGTCGCGGTCGGGGTCGCCGGGTTGCTGCTGTTGCTCACGGCGGCTACTGCCGGGGTCGTCTCCTCGGTGTTCGGCGGGGGCGGGGGCGGCGGTAGTTGCGTCGGGGCGGTCACCGTGCCGGGTGCCACCCCGGCGGGGTTGACGGCGGAACAGGCCCGTAACGCCGGGGTGATCGTGGCCGTGGGTGAGCGGATGCGGGTACCGGTGCGCGGGTGGGTGATCGCCGTTGCCACCTCGTTGCAAGAGTCATCGTTGATCAATCACGGTGACCTCGGCCCGAACAACGATCATGACTCGTTGGGGTTGTTCCAACAGCGACCGTCGCAAGGATGGGGCACCCCGGAACAGATCATGAACCCCGAGTACGCCGCTGCGACGTTCTTTGAGGCGTTGCTACGGGTGCCGGGGTGGGAACGACTACCGCTCACCGAGGCCGCACAAGAGGTGCAACGGTCGGCGTACCCGGACGCGTACGCCAAACACGAGACGCGGGCAACCGAGATCGTTGCGGCGTACACCGGCGGAACGCTGCCCGTCTGCGACGGTGCGCCGGTCAGTGCCGCCGGGTGGACGCGCCCGGTGGTGGGCACGGCGGGTTCCAGGTTCCGCACCGGTGAGCGGCCCGGCCATGACGGCGTTGACATCATGGCCGGGAAGGGCACCGTCATCCGGGCCGCGTCCGGCGGCGTCGTGGTGCGCGTGCGGTGCAACGTCGGGGGCGACTCATGGGAACCCGCCGGGGACCCGATGCCGTGCGACCGTGACGGCTACCCCGGGCTCGGCGGGTGCGGCTGGTATATGGAGATCCGGCACGCGGGGGACATCGTTTCGCGGTACTGCCACATGGTGCGACAGCCCATGGTGCGGATAGGGCAGACGGTGATAGCGGGTCAGCCTATCGGCCACGTCGGGAGTTCCGGAAACTCTTCCGGTCCGCATTTGCACTACGAGATCCACGAAGGCTATCCCGCAGCCGAGGACAATGCCGCTGACCCGGTTCCTTTCATGCGCGGAAGAGGCGTGGCACTGTAAACTCATGAAGTGATTTTCCGCACATTCAAAGAAGGCCCCCGTGGGTTGCCGTGAGCGCCGCGCGTCCGGTCCACCGGGCGCGCGGCGTAGTCGCTCCGACCCGGAAACCGCGACCCCGTAAGACGGTGTGAGCGGTCCCCGCACCGCCCGCCCTGTGCGGCACTAGGGAGCCGCGCCGAACGTGCCACAGCGTTGGACACGGGGCCGTCAAATGGTGTTTCGGGTGGCGGTAGCGGTTCCTGAATCGAGAACGGAAGCGGCCCGGGGTGGTCCCCGTAAAGAGTCTTGCGCAACGGGGTTGACAATCGTCGCGTGCAGAGGGTCCATGGACATGGGCAACAAAAACCGCCCCGGCGAAACCGCAAACAATGCGCACCACGCGCACGCGGCATCGCTATTGCCGACCCCTATTGCACGGAGGTTTATTCGCCATGTCCACCAACGCCAACACCGCCCCGACCACCACCGCCGCCACCGTTGCCCGGACCCTCGCCAACCACCCCGACGGCATCACCGTCCGTGGCCTCGCGGCCGAGGCCGGGGTGGGTCAGTCCACCGCCGCCAAGGCCCTCGCCGCGATGGAGGCCGACGGTACCGCCACCCGCACCCCCGGCCCGACCAACGGCAACCGCAAGAGCGCCGACATCTGGCACCCCGTCACCACCGACGCGACCGACGAGCCGACTCCGGCCGACAACGCCACCGAGGCGACCCAGGGCGACGACGCGACCCCGGACGCGACCGACGAGGCGACCTCCGCGACCGACGAGGCGACCCAGGGCGACGACGCCACCGACGCGACCCCGGATGCCACCGACGGGGCGGCCCCCGCCGACGACGCGAACGGGGGCGGCGGGGCGGACGAGTCCGCGCTACCGGAGGCCCCCGTGTCCGGTGCGCCGGTGTCGGGGGTGCCGGTCGCCCCGCGTCAGCCTGACCTCAAGGTGCTGATCATGGCTGGTGTGCTGGGTGGGCACCCCGACGGCATCACCGCCGACGAGGCGATCAACGAGAGCGGTCTGTCGGTCGCGATGGGCGACACGATTCTCGCCGCGATGGAGGTTGCCGGGGCCGCCCGTCGCCTGCCCGTTGACGACGACGGTAACGAGTTGTGGGTCATCGGGGACGGCGACCTCGCCACCGTGGACCCGGCCAACGCCCCGACGCACACGACGTGCCCGACGTGCGGTCACACCCGCAAGATCCGCCGCCCCTCGGCCCGCCGTGCCAACGGCACGGGCCGCACCACGGGTGAGATCAACAGCGACGGGTCGGTGAAGCTGGGCAAGAACGAGTTGCGCAACCGGGTCGAGGCGTTCATGCGTGACCTCGGCACCGGCCACGACGTGACCCCGGGCACCGTCGCCCGTGAGATCGGCGGGCGTAGCCCCGGCGCGGTCCGCAACGCCATGTCCAAGCTCGCCGGGGCCGGTGTGCTGATCCTGACCCGTGAGGCCCCGGAAACCTACGCCCTCGCGGACAACCCGCCCGCCCCGCCCGCCGAGGTCCGCGCGTTCATGGCCCCGCCGCAGACCGACGACACCGCCGACGACGACGAGGCCGGCACCGACGAGGCCGCCGCCGCGCCGGTAGCGGCCTGACCTACCGCCCCGCCGGGGCCGGGCATCACGCCCGGCCCCGGCACCCGCACGCCCATCTACACGCGCCACGAAAGGAACAGACCATGACCACCCCCCACGGCTACCCCGACCACGACCACGCCGCCCACGGCCCGACGTCCGCGCCGGGGTCGCTGCGCTGCCCCGAATGCGGGGAACCGGCCCGGACAATGCCGGGGCGTGACTGGCCCCTCGACGGGTTCGCCTCACGTCCGGCCACGTCCCACCACGACGGCACCCCGCTATGCCCGGTGCCCGGCCCGAACGGCTCACAACCGGCGGACCCGGTCGGCGCTCCGGCGCGCCTGACCATGCGGCAGGCCGTACGGCAATCGTGGCTCATTCACCCTGACTGGACTGTCGCCGATCACCTCGCGTGGCTCGATGGCGAGGGCTACGACACCGGCACCCTGGCCGGCGACCCGGACGAGGTGGTCGGCCGATGGCTGACCGAACACCGCCGCTCCACCCCAGTGCCCCGGCCCGCCGATGACCCCCGCGTCTACATGGTTGCCGGGGGCGACATGGTGGCCGTGTTCGACTCGGCGCAAGAGGCCGACATCATGGCCCTGACGATGACCGCCGTGAACCTCGAACCGGTCACCCTGTCCCTGACCGAGGCGCAATGGGAACAGGCGCACGCCGTATTGCGGTCACAGCAACCGCACATCACCGTGACCGACGCCCGGCCCGGCCGTGCGGCCGGTGCGTCGTGACCGGCCCATCGGACACCGGCCCGGCCACCGACTGGCCCGATATCCCCGCGTCGCTTGCCGCGCGCCCTCACGACGCGCGGCGCGGACTGCCCATCCCGCCGGTCAACATCCACCCTGACCCGACCGGCGACGGCTCGCACGTGGACTTCACCACGATCAACACCACCGTCTCCACCCGCCTCGCGGTCGAACGGAGGTGCTCGCTGTGCGGTGAGCCGATGGGTTATTGGGTGGCGTTCCTCGGCGGCCCTCGCGCGGCCGAGTTGATGCGCTACGCGGACCCGCCGGGGCACCCCGAGTGCATGACCGCCGCCCTGTCGCTGTGCCCGCACATCGCGCTCGGTCGGCACCGCCGCGCCCGTGCCGACCGGCCCGGGGCGGGCATCATCCCGCCGGGGTCGCACGGCGACAAACCCGACCGGTACCTGTTGGGCGTCACCCGCGCCTACCGGACCCGGTTCATCCCCGAACACGGGTTCACCGTGTACCTACCGGCCCCGTTCAGAACCGTCCGTGCGTATTTGTATGGGCCGGACGGGCGGCTACGCCCGGCCCCCGACACCCGGTAGGCCACGCCGCGCGGCGGGCGTCAGATTCGCCGCAGAAACCTTCATCGACTCGAACCGATCATCTTGATCCGCCAATAGAGGTAGGAAACATTGTTAGTGACGGCAAGGTCGGGGTGGCAACCCCCGGCCCGCCGCCCACCAAAACACAACCTGGAAGGGGTGCCGCCGTGGCACACGAACTGGAAACCCTCGCCAACGGCCAGACGGCCTTCGCCTCCGCACGGCTGACCGCCTGGCACCAACTCGGCACCGTCACCGACGCCTGCATGACCGCGCAGGAGGTCATGAGCAAGGCGTGGCTCGGCGGCTGGGAGGTCCGCAAGATCGCCCTTCAGGGCATCGAGGTCACCGAGCGCGGGGTGACGAAGGTCGACTGCCCCGACAAGTACATGACCGTGCGCACCAACCCGGCCACCGGTGAGACCGAGTACCTCGGGGTGGTCGGCGAGGACTACTCGGTGGTGCAGAACGAGCAGGTCGCCGAGACGCTCGACCTCCTGGTCGACGCCTCCGGCGCGCACTTCGAGACCGCCGGCTCTATGCGTAAGGGCCGGTCGGTGTTCGTGACCATGAAGCTGCCGACGGCGATGCGCATTGCCGGGGTGGACGACATGGACCTGTACCTCGCGGCCACCACCTCCCACGACGGCACCGCCGCGCTTCGCCTGGACGCGACCCCGGTGCGGATCGTGTGCGCGAACACCCAAGCCCTCGCCTACCAGCGGTCGCGCAGCTCGTACACGTTCCGGCACACCTCGAACGTGACCAGCAAGATTTCCGAGGCGCGGCAGGCCCTCGGCCTGATGTGGAAGGCGTTCGACGCGTTCGAGACCGAGGCCGAGAAGATGATCAACGAGTCGTTGACCATGGGCGAGTTCGAGAAGATCGTCGCGCAGGTGTGGCCCCTCGCGGACGACGCCTCCGACACGTCGCGCAACAACGCGAAGCAGCGCACGAACACGTTGCGGTACTTGATCCGTGACGCGGACACACAGAAGGCGATCAAGGGCACCCGGTGGGCCGGCTACCAGGCCATCACCGAGTACATCGACCACTTCGCCCCCGCCAAGACCAACCTCGTCCGGGCGAGCCGGGCGCTGACCGGTGCCGGTGCCGACCTCAAGGCCCGGGCGTTCGAGCTGCTGGCGGTCTGACATGCGCTGGCCATGGTTCCGCCGTAAGAAGAAGTCCCAGACCTGCCCCGCCATCGGGGTGCACAGCGCTACCGGCACGGCGAAAGTCCGCACAGAGCCGGTCGTCGCGCCACCGCCCGCCTCGGTGCCCACCGACACGGCCGTGATCGCGCTGGCAAACGAAGTGTGCGCCCAGTTCGCGCAGGCTGAGGTCGCCCGCGCGCTGGCCGAACATTCCACCAGCCACGCCGAACACGCCGCTCTGACCGAACGCGCCGCCCGATTCGACGCACTCGTCGACGAGCGTTGGCGGGAACTGGTCAAGGTGATCCGCGCGGGACTGCCCCGCGCGGTGCACGTCGAGCGGTTCATGCCGGTCCGGCCACTGACCAACGGTCACGTCGAGCTGCACGTGCACGACACCTCGGACCGCCGCCTCGTCGTGCTGCTCACCGGCGCGCAGGCCCTCGCCGTGGGCGCGCACCTGACCGCCAACGGGGCGGTCAGCCTCGACCGAATCGGGCAAAAGCTCGATCCCGGCCTGCCGTACGTGAAGGCCGCCCCGCCGTTCGCCCCGCCCGGAGCCGCCGCTCGACCGGCCACCCCGGACGGTTCCGCCGGTCAACCGCTCGCCCGGTCCTGACCGTTGCCGGTGTGCCGCGCGGCCAGGGTCCGACCCCTGGGCCGCACGGCACACCATCCGACATCCCCTCTGACTCACCACGGAGTACCGATGTACCGATCCATGGAGTACGGCGACACCGCCCGGGTGATCAAGCCGACCGACCCGGTCGAATACCGCCTCGGCACCATCACCGAGGTCCGCTATTCCACCCCGCACACCACCCACGCCCGCAGCTACACCCTCCGCTTCCCCAACGGCGACGAGCGCACCTACCCAGCCGCGAACGTCAGGCGAGCCACGCGGGCCGACGACCGCGCCGCCTTGGAGTCCGCGCTTACCGCCGCGTGCGTGGCGCTGCGCTTCGCCTGCCGCATTGCCCATGACTACGACGCCGACCTCAGCTCCGGAAGCGCGAGCCTGCTGCGGCGGCTGGTCGACCTCGCGAGCCTGCGCCTCGGGCTGACCCTCGACCCCGCCAACCCCGCATGGCCGCAGCGCACCCGCAACCAGAACGGAGGCGACCAGTAATGCCACCGCGCCCTCCGCACCCGGAGGAAGCCGGCTGTCGCCCCGAGCCGGCAGCGCCGGACGCGGGCATGGCGCCGGTCCCGGAGTCGCTCTACTGCCGCCGCTGCCGCCGCGCGCTCAACATCCGCTTCAACAACCTCGGCATGATCGTCGAGTACCTGCACGCGGCCGAACAGCGCGGCCAGCGCAGCGACCACCGGCCCGAGCCCGTACCCATCACCGAGATCCCCGACCCGATCATCGAGTGCGACTTCTGCTCCGCACCCGACGCCGCCTGGATCTACCGGTGCGCCAACCAGATCACCGACGCCCGCCGAGTCACCGCACAGGGCATCGCCGTAGGCGACTACCAGTCTCAGCACCACGCGGCACGAGTACGCCGCACCGACACCGAACACGCCTTCAGCCAGGCGTGGGGCGAAGGCTGGTCGGCGTGCGACGGATGCGCCGACTTCATCGAGGCCCGGGACCTGTATGGGCTGATCGGCCGGGTGGTCGAATCCCTGCCCGCGAAGCTCACCCGAGGCAAACACCTCATGCGTACCCGAGGACAGCTCCACGAGCGGTACTCCGACGTGTTCGGCACCCTCGCCCCCGGCCGAGGCCGCATCGCGCCGGGGCACCACCTCGGCATCTGGACCCACCCGACGGGGGAGGCACCATGACCGACACCACAGGGCGGAACGGATGGCCTGCCTTCACGCACGCGAAGGGCCGCCGCCGGACGGGGCCGGTGTGTGGCGCAGTCGACGTGCCGTTGAGCCGCGTGACCGAGGACCCGCACCTCGTCACCTGCCCGGACTGCGAGTCTCTGGCCGAGATCGATGCGCTTCCCGACGACGCGACCGCTGGCGACCCCCGCGTGATCAAGCTGTTGCGGGAGGCGAAGGACGGCAACTTCCGCAAGATCGACGGGGTGGTGGTGGACGCGACCACCGCCGCTGCGATCCTGACCGTCTATGACGCGATCAAACCCGCCACCCAGGCGAAACTCGCCGCGCTGCGCATCGACCGCATGGCGCAGGTCGCCTGGAAGGTGCTGCGCCCACCGAAGTAGCCGGGGTGAGTCGGTGGCCGGCGGGCACACCCGAGGGTGCGCGCAACCCCGACCGGCCACCTCGCCCACTCCGGGCCACCTACGGACACAACGCCGCTTCTACCCGAGCCGGGGCGTGCCGCCGATCCTACGGCGAGCCGTACCCGCCTCGACGGCACGGCACCGGCAGCGAGCCACCACCGGAGGGAGGATGGGGGCGTGGCACGACGCATGATCGACGGACGGCCCGCCCTCGACCGAGCCGGAGTCGCCGCGCACACCGGCGCGGCGTACTCCACGGTCAACCACTGGCACCGCCACCGCGCCCGGTTCGGCTTCCCTGAAGGCTTCCAGCACGACGGACGGGAGTGGTTCTGGCTCGACGACATCGAGGCATTCCACGCCGCGCACCAGGCCGCGAAACGCGCCGAGCTGACGAGGGTCGACCGCCGCGGCGACTCCGACGACCTCATCGGCTCGGGCGCAGCGGCGAGGGTCCTCGGCTACGGCTCGTACCGCAACCTGCCCGACACCCTGTACGACCACCCCGACCGAGTCGAGACGCTGCCGGACGGGCGAGTGCGTCGCTTGTGGTTCCGGCGCACCGTGTGGGCCGTGGCCGACGCCCGTACGGGTCGGCAGTCCACCGGCCGCACCCCCGGCACCACCGGTGCCCGCAAACCGCACCCGTACGCCGACGACCCTCGACTCTCCGCCGCCACCGCGCTCCTGGCCGAGGCGGACCGCACCGGGCACGACCGGCGTGGCCTCGGTGTCGCGCTGGCTCAGCAGCTCGGCATCACTGAGCGCACGGCGCAGCGACTGCTTGCCGCCGCGTGCGTGGCAAGTAGCACCTCTTCCGGCCAGACGGCCTGAGTACGACAGGTGCCGCCGAGTCGGGTCAGCCTGGCCCCGGCGGCACCTGTCGTACGAGTGGTTCAGTCCTCGTCGTCGTTTGCGGCAGGCCGAGGCGTCGGAACCTCGATCAGGTAGCGCAGCGCGCCGTTGATGTCGGTGTTTCGGCTGTCGGCGGTGCGCTTCAGCACGTCGTACACATCGTCAGCGACCTCGATCGTACGGAGGCCGGGCGTTGCGTCGGTCATCTGTGATCCCTTCTGGCAGCGTTCGGCGTGGTGCCCGTCTATGGCAGCCGCGCCTATCCATGCTGACCTCGACGGCGCGATCAAGACCGTTGCTTGTGAGCGGATGGCTGGTGCGGCATGACCGGACCCACTTCGTCTGTTCACACGAGCCGGCGATCGAAGGGGAGAGGTAGGGAACGAAACCCATGCCTAGGTCCAGGGCGACTTCGCCTGCCCCAACAGCGTCAGATCATGGACAGCCGACAGGAGAGCTATGTTCTCTCCGCCGAACAGCCGCTAGCCTGCCAGGCGCGTGGTAGCGGTCCGGCTTGTCAAGGCGGCAAGACGGCAACGCTGAGATTCGGTGGCCGCTCCCCGTAAAGCGACGACCCTTGCACTGAGACGAGATTCAATTGGAACAGCCTCGGCCCACCTTGATCGACGTCGAATTCCTCACCAGATCGATGGTTCGGCGGACCGCGCCTGATGAACTGGCCGCTATTGAAATTTATCTGAAGGCTTACCGTGCGAATCCAGCGATGGTTCGTCGGATAGGTCAAGGGGGCGCCGATGACGCGACGGGGTTTGGGGGGCTTGATTCCTCGATAACGCCATATGCGCTAGCAATCGCTTCGTCGGTGATCACCTTCGTGGCAACGGAAGCCGGAGAGGCCATTCGGGCGGAATCCAGCGATCGAATCAGGCTGTGGGTCAAGAGGATATTCAACCGATCTTCTCCGGAAGGCGCAGCGGCCGTCGAAATGTCGATAGCGGCAAGCTTGACGCCCGAGCAGTTGCAGCTTGTTCGTGACGCCGCATATCGAAAGGCGCGTTCAATGCGCCTTTCCGAGGCTACGGCAAGCAATCTTGCTGACGCGTTGGTCGGAAGTCTGGCACTATCGACGAGTGATCAAATAGATGAACCCTGATCAGTTTGCGTCTGACGTGCGAGTGCGTCTCATCTTCGCGATCCTAATGATCTGTAGCACCTCATTCTTCTTTACGGATCTCATGCAGGGGGACGGGAACGCCCACCAGGAATGTGTTGCCGCAGCGACTAGCGCTGTTCCCATGACCGATTTAGAGGTCGATCGATCAGCTTGGCTCGAATCCTACCTGTTATGCAAGGCGCCATCAGATCGTCGCTCTGCCGTAGCCATGATCGGCGGCCTCAGCTTACTGACTATTGCATACGGAATTTACCATGCGCAGTCGGCCTGGCGAATGCATCGTCGGGGTATCAATCCCTTGCCGCTCGAAGATAACCTCGAACTCAATGCCGTGGTCGCCCACCAAAGTGCAGCCTCGGGGCTACGGATCACGCCACGCCTGTACTACGATACACGTGCAGGAGCCACGCCGGCAGCGTTCGGTCGCGCGAGCGATCCGAAGATGACTCTTAGTCACGGAATGTTCATCGCTTACACTCGGGACCGAGTGCAATTCGATGCAGTCTTACAGCACGAGCTGTTTCATTTTCGCGATCACGATGTCAGTTTCTACTACCGATCCCTCGCGGTCTTTCGATCGGTCGTTGCGGCAGGTACGCTGTATGCAGTGCTTATCTTCGGCATAGTCGCTTTCGCGATCGACATCATGTTGGCCGCCGTCATGGCCATCCAGTTCCTTGCCTCGGTTTTGGTGGCAACGGGTATGCTGCGCGACTACCTGCGTCGCCGCGAGTTCAGGGCCGACATGTACGCCGGTGACATGGTTGGTGTCGCCGCTGTCAAGGCAACGTTGCAGGCTAAGGGGACAATCAAGCCTCGCTACCTTCGCTTCTTCGATGGACACCCTGAACCTCGCGATCGCTTGGCCGCTCTAGATGACCGCAGAAGGGCACTAGAGTTCACGCCGCTAGCTGCTGCATTTACCGGAATTGCTACCAGCGTACTTGTAGCAAATTTCGCGCTTCTCATCTCGAAGGCCGGCGTTCCATGGCTGAATATCAATAGGTATGGAGTTAGCGGTGCGATCGTAGGAGCAGCATTCGGTGGAATTTTGTGCGTCGGCATCTGGCGCAACATCCACCTCGATCTAATCGCGCGTCGCCGGCCTCGAACTGGCCTGGTGTCGGGCCTGGCTGCAGCTGCTGGTGTCGTAGCCGGCGGATTCTTGCCAGCCCAGACCTCCTTTGATGAGGGTGGGCCGCTTATTCCGTTAGCGTGGTACTCGCTAATGGCAATGGGCGGCATTGTCTTGCTCGCACTTTACCTCGCTCTAGCGGGCTGGCTCAGGTTGCGTATGGCACCAGTCTCGTCCGACTGCAAGGCTTATAGGGCTGGGGTTATCGTAGCGTCAGTGCTCGGTGCCGGAATTGGGGCCGGGATCTACCTATTTTCGACATTGCTGCGGGCGCGACAATCGTTGCAGTACGCCACCGAAAGTGCCCCCCTATTCCCAAACGCTTTGCCTCCGCCTGTAAATCACGAACTCGCTATTGCCGTAGGCCTAGTCCAACGGTGGGATACGTATGCCTTGGTTGGCATTGCCGTGTTCTATCTGCTGATAGTTTGGCTTCAGGGACTTCGGTCGCGCCATATGATCGCTAGTGAGGACAATCAAACTCGTCTTCAGGTTGCACCTGAGGGTGCGTCTATCCGGCCGGATCGCGCCGCGTCTCCTTTTCTTGTAACGATGCCGCAAGCCCCGAGTGTCCTAGATTCGGCAGCCACGGCTATGGCACCAGCAAGGGCCGCCGCGCTATTGGTGTTTGCCCTAGCCTCGATCGGCCTCGTTGCGCTGGTCGGGGCGTCAACTCCGTACCTACCCTTCTTGCTGATCACCGTCACGTCCGCACTCGGATTAGCCTGGGCGGATCTAATGGGCTGGCAGATGCGGAGATCTATCGTGCTGACGGCATACGTCATCACCGCGTTGGCGGCGATAACAGCAATGGGGTATGAGGAAGACTATGTGCGCCTCGCTGTCGCTTTATCCCTCTTATGTATTATCCCAATCATCGGATCGCTTGGTATATTGATCGACAGGGGCAGTAGGCACGTTCTGGCAATTCTAGCTCCGGCGCTGCTCCTTGCGCACGAGATATGGATTCTCGCGATAGGTCTAGTGGTCGGCGGAACTCTCGTCGGGCTCGCGGTGGTTAAAGTTGCTGACGCCCAGGAAGGAGCCCGAAAGCCGTCAGAGCGATACGGAATGGCCATCGCTCTCGTGATGACCATAGCTGTGGAGTTCTTGCTGCGATGACAACCCGGGTGGGGCCGAGTCGGTTGAAGGGTGTTTAATCTGGGAGTTTGTGGGCGGAGAACCCAGTGAGGCCTCTGCCTGTGGGTGTGGTGTGGACGCTTGGACAGGGGACAGCAGTGCCGGGAATGCTGCTGTGGGTACAGGGAGGATGGGCAAGAACTGTTCGGTCGGCTATGGGGGGCCTGCTCGCGTGTCTGATCCCGCGGTGAGCTGATGTCGGCACGTTAGACCGATGCCGTGGGTCGGGTGCCGTTGACCGGCTGCGTCTCCTGGCGCAGCGTGGCGAGTAATTGTGAGACGGCGCTGTTGCGGATGGAATGGCCGTTCTGGCGTAGCCGTCGGGCGAGGGCGTCCCGGCTGACGGTGTGGCCTTCGCGGGTCAGTTCGTCACGGGCCGTGCGTGCGGCGGGCAGGAGCGGCACCAGGTCCGGGGCGAGGTCGATGTCGTCGGTTTCGTCGGATGGGTCGTCATCGTCAGGTTCTGCATCAAGGTCAGCATCAGTCTCGCTGCCGTCCGTTTCCTGGGCGTCGTCCCGGGAGCCGGCAGCGTCAGGAGTCCCACCGTGGGCCGATTCGTCGGCGTCGACATCCTGGAGAGGTGGTTCGGACAGTGGACTCTGGCGGGGTGGGCTAGTGTCGCTGGTGGCAGGTGTGGGCTCGGCGGGCGTCGATGCGATGGGTTGGCCTGGATGTGGTGCCGCTGATGCCTCGGCCGGCACGGTGTGTGGTTGAGGTTCGGCTTCGCGGCGGCGGGCGGCCAGTTCCACCAGGGAGACAGAGGCGACGATGATCAGCCCGTCCACCGAGAGTGGTAGGAGGTACGGCACGGTGCCGGTCTCGCCGTATCGGGCGACGACTCCGACCATGTGGTGATAGCTGATCCACGCGGCGATAGCGGCGATAGCCGAGGCGGCGACGACTCGGATGACGCCGAGTGAACGCCGGTGCACGGGTACCCGGGTGACCAACTCGACGGTGATCAGTAGTGCCATCGGTGGCCATGCCGCGATGGCTTGGGAGATCGGGTTCGGTTGGGCGTGCAGGATGTTCGCGGTGACCGAGGCGGCTACGCCGAGGGCCAGCGTTGCCCGCACGGCCCATTGCATTCGCTGGAGCCGCGTGGCGGTCATGGCCGTTCTCCGGGAACGGTGCCGGCGGGTCGGAGTTGGCGTTCGGCGACGCGGCGGGTGGCTTGGGACGGTTCGGCGTCGCCGAGGCCGGCGAGGCGTTCCTCCAGGCGGCGCAGGGTGCATCGGACGGCATCGGGGCGCTGTTGTCGGCCGTGGATGCGCATGATCCGCTGGTACAGCTCTTCGTTGACGGGGTCGAGATCGGTGGCGTGTTCGAGGGCGGCAATGGCTTGGTCGGGGTGGTCGGGTTCGAGGATTTCGGCGATGCGGGCGTAGGCGGTGAGGATCTGGTGGCGGTAGCTGGTGGCGTAGTCGGTGGCCCATGGGTGGTCGTGGCCTTCGGCGAAGTCACCTGCGTACAGCTCGGTGGCTCGGCGTAGCGCGGTGAGCATCGCCGTGTCGTCGTCGGTGGTGGTGGCTTGGTCGATGGCGGTGAGCATCTGCCAGAGGTCCACGGTGACGGTCTGCGGGTCGAGCTGGTATCGGCCGGTGGCGGGGTCGTAGACGATGAACATGGGTTCGTCGTGGCCGGTGGCGGCGCGGAGCACTCGCCGGGCGGAGGTGATGTCGGTGCGAACGCGTTTGATGGCGGCGGTCGGGTCGGCGTTGGGGTGTAGGTCGGCGGCGAGTTGGTCGAGGGTGCGGCCGGCGGGGTGGGCGGCGAGGACGGCGAGCGCGGTGTAGGAGCCGGTGCGCATTCCGGTGGCGATCGGACCGGCGTCGGTGGCGACGGTGACCGGGCCGAGCACTCGGAGGCGGACCAGGGCCGCCGCGTCGTCGGCCTGGGCCGGTACGGCCTCGTGCGGCTCGACGGTCACCGCGGCCGGCGAGGTCTCGGTGGGCGGGTCGTCGACGTCAGCGCCGGCTTCGGGGCGGGCTATCGCGTCGGTGAGCATGGAGAGGATGGCGGCGAGTTCATCCGCGCCGAGGGTGGACAGCCGTCCCACCCTGCAGGGTTCGTCGTCGCTGCTGGTGATGCCCTCGGCGTTGATCTCGATGGTGGGGATGCCGTCGTGCGGGCCGAGGATGACGGGGTGCAGGTTCAGGGTGGCGCGGTGGGTGGCGACGGCTTGGAGACGGGCGGCGTGCCGGGGGCTGGAGTCGATGAGCAGCACGTACGGCGGTTGCGTCTCGGCGTGGTCGGTGCGGGCGTTGAGGTCGGTGATCGTCTCGGCGTCGAAGGTGTCCAGCAGCCGGCGGCGGCTGATCATCTCTTCCTCGGCGTGGGTGATCGCGGCAGCGGTGTCGGCGAGCACGATGAGGCGTTCTCCGTCGTAGGCGGTGCCGTCGGGGTCCAGCCCGACCGTCGGGGCGTCCTCGGGCAGGAGCTGGGCGAGTAGGTTGGCGGTGGTGACCACGACCGGGCGGGTGCTGGCGGTCTCGACCGCGCCGCTGGTCAGGACGGACGCGAGGATGGCGCGGGCTGCTGGTGCGGCTCCGTTGCCGTGTAGGGCGACGCCGGGGCCGGGCAGGTGGAACAGGCTCATCTCGGTGCCGTCGGAGTTGACGCCGATTGGTGCCGCAATGGCGGGGCTGGCGGGGCGGTGGTCGCTGCTGGGGCCGAGGTGGCGGCTGCCGATGATGTCGACGGGGGCCAGAAACGGTGGCATAGGGGAGCGTTGCGGCGCGGTGCGCACCGGTGCGGGGAAGGTGAGCCGGGCGCGGCGGCGTCGTTGCAGGCGCAGCAGAGCGGCTAGGGCGGCGATGGCGGCGGCCAGGCCGAGGCTGATCCAGCCCTGCGCTGGCAGCGTGATTCCGGCTGCGTCGGTCGGCTGGTTGTCGGATGTGTCGGTGTCCGGCGCGGGGGTGGCGGCATCGGCCGAGTCGGTGGGTGCGCTTGGTTCGGCGGTAGGCGGTGAAGGGCTCGGCTCCGGGGTGGTGGCGCTGGCCGGCGGCGCAGGTGGTGGGACGGCCGGGGCTGTTTCGTTGGCCTCGGGCGCGGTGGTGTCGGGGCTGTCGGGCGGTGGGTCCTGGGTGTGGGGTGGGGTGGTTGCTGGTGCGGCCTTGTGGGCGGGGAGTGCGAGGATCCAGCCGACGTGGATCTCGTCGGGGTCGGTGAGGGCGTAGCCGTTGGCCTGTTCGTGTCCTCGGTTGAGTTTGTAGATCTCTCGCCAGCGGTGCGGGTCGCCGAGGTGCTTTGCAGCGAGGTCCCATAGGTTGTCTCCGGCGACGACGCGGTGTGTGCCGCCCGGGGCGTCTCGTGCCCAGGACGGAACGGCGGCAGGGCTGTCTCGGTGGGTGGTGAGCGGGCCGGTGGTGCTGGTGGCGGACACGCCGATGGTGAGCGCCTGGCGTGGGCCGTGTTCCACGGTTGGCAGGGCGGCGGGGTGTGCCGGGGCGACGGCGGGGCGGCGTGCGGCGGCGTCGGCGGCAGCCGCACCAGCGGTGGGGGTGGTGGTGACGGCGCGGGCGGCGTCGAACAGCACGGCTCCGACGATCGCGCCGACGAGGACAGCGGCGACCCAGCGGATCGGGCCGCGTCCACTCGCCGGGGGTCGGGGCTGACCGTGCCGGCTGGCTCTCGCGGCGGCGGACGTCTCGATGATCTCGATGGTGGTGTCGCGCAGGAACTGCGCCCACAGCATCCAGCCGATCGTGGCCAGCAGCGCGAAGACCATGGTGTCCGACCATGGGCTCGTGATCGCGGCACGTAGGTCGGTCAGCGTGGGCACCGCGTCGGGCTGCGGCCAGCCGATCCAGTCGAGGGGCCAGCCGGCCGCGACGGTCAGCAGCCATGGCACCCCGGCGGTGAAGCCGGCCAGCACGGCGAGTGCGAGCAGGGCGCGCACGGTCCGGGCGATGGCGGCGATGGTGCGGGACATGCGCGGTCGTCCTCTCCCAAGGTGCGGCTCAGGTGTTGAGGCCGGTAACGCCCTGCACGGCGGTGGCGCTCGCGGAGGCGGACACGTGGAGCTGCCGCACGCCGACGATCTGCAGGAGCTGGGTGCGGCTGGTCCGCCGAACGGTCACGGTGACCGTGGTCGTGGTCGCGGTGGCCTCGCCCGTGGCGCCCGCCGAGGCCAGCCACGCCCGTGCGGTCGACGCGGCTCGGGCCGGGTCGAGTACCGCGACGTTGCGGGTGCGGTACTGGTACAGGTCGAGTTCCTGCGCTCCGGCCCTGGCCGCCGCTTGGGCGATGTCGAGGGCACGGACCTTCTGCGTGAGGGCCAGGCCGGCGTCGAGGACCAGCCCGGCCACGGCGAGCAGGGCGACCATCATCAGGACCGCGAACGCGGTCACCTGGCCGGAGTCGTCGCCGGCACGCTCGCGTAGCCGTTGCCAGTAGCGGGAGCGGGCATCGGGTGGGGTCATGAAGGGCCTCCGCGCCACACATCGATGGGAGAGGTCGCCGTGGCCATCACGACGCGGGTACCAGGGACGGAGAGCAAGGCGAGGTCGGACAGCGGGACGGTGCATTCCACGGTCACGGTGACCGCGCCGCCTGGTCGGAGCCCTCCGGTGGCGACCGTGACGGTGACCTGTCGGCAGGTGACGGAGCGGGCGGCGAGGGTCTCCCGGGCGGTGCGGTCTGCCTCGGCGCGTGCGGCGGCGTCGGTGCGGGCGAGGGAGGCGGACCGGGCCGCGGTGCTAGCGGCGGCGTCGAGGTCCATCTGTGCCGAGACCAAACCTCCGCACAGCACCACGAACAGCATGACGGCCACGAGCAGCGGGGTAACGAGGGCCGCTTCGGTGGTGCTCGCTCCCCGGTCACCGAGAGCGGTGACCTGCCGCAGTCGGAGGAGTCCGGTTGACGCAGCGGCCCAGGTCATGGCGTGGCCCCATCTGGCACGAAGCGTTCGACGGGTCGTACGACGGTGGCGCGGACGGTCCACCGCACGCCCGGGACCACCGTCGCGGCGGTGCCGGTGATCTCGGTGCGGACCTCGGTGGAGGTGCGGGCTACCGACACCGACGGGTCCTTGAGGACCCCGTCGCCGATCGCGGCGAGGGTCTGCTCGCCCGCATCTCGGCCGGCGGCAGCGCTGGATTGGTAGCCGGCGGCGGCGTTGGCCGAACGGGTCGCGGCGCTCTGGGCAACGTGGGTGGCGTGCATGAACACCCCGGCCTGGATGACGAACATGACGATGAGCAGCAGCAGAGGCATAGCGATGGCCAGCTCGGCGGTCGCGGCGCCCGCGTCGGAGTGGGCGGTCACGCGCCTCCACCGGGCGCGCAGCCGTCGGGCCGCGCCGAGCGCCGGGGAGGGCTGGCGCTCGGCGCGGGGTTCCCGGATGGTCGGCGGCATCGGTCAGCCGAGGTCGATGCTGTTGGCCTTGCTGGTGACCTTGACCGCGATGATGCCGAGGACCACGATCGCCAGCGTCACGAGCACGGCGGTGACGAGGACGGCTTCGGTGGAGTAGCCGCCGTCTTTGGTGTCGCGCACCGCCTGCCAGCGGTGCCGCAGCTCGGCGGCGAGGTAGGTGACGAGAGCGGACATGGCGTGCTCCTCCAGAATCGGGTACGGAATCTGTGGCTGTTCGGGATTGGTGAACTGGGGGTGCCTCCTACAGCCCGCCGAGTACGGCAGCCATCGCCGGATAGCCGAGGAAGATCAGGAACCCGGCGAACAGGGCGACGATGGGCAGCGCCATCCGCTCGGTCGCGGCGTTCGCCTCGCCCTCGGCGTCGGTGAGTTGCCGGGCGCGCAGAGCGATGGCACGCGAGCGCAGGGACGCGCGGACCTTCGCTCCTTCGGTGCCGGCCAGCCCGACGGTGGCGGCGAGCTGCTGTAGCTCGGCGACGGCGACCCGGCGGCCGAGGGCGGCGAGGATGTCCCACGGCGGCACCCGAGCCAACCGCGCCTCGGTCAACGCGTACCGCAGTTCGGTGTAGGCGGGGCCGGAGCCGACCTTCGCCGCGTCGTCGAGCGCCTGGTCCACCCCGGCCCCGGACGCGAGGCTGATGACGACCAGGTCCAGGAAGGACGACAGGGCGTCACGGAACGCGGCCCGGTGCTTGGCGGCCTCCGAGCGCACCGACAGTTCCGGGGCGAGGAAACCAGCGATGCCGAGCGCCAGCGACGCGGCGACGGGCACCGTCACGCCGGTACCCACCCCGGCGAGGACGAGCAGCGTCGCGGCGACGGGAGGCAGGAGCAGCCCGAGCACCATTGCGGTCGCCTGCTCGGCGAGGTGCACGTCGACCGGCTTGTCGACGGTGGCAAGGTCGCGGCGGGTACTGGCCAGGGGAAGACCCGCGCGATGCAACCACCGCACCGCCGGGCGACCCCACCGCCCCGACCACCCCAGAGAGTGAGTCCCGGCGGCGTCACCAACGCGGCCGATCCCGTACGGGGCGTCAAGGGCCTTGTCCAGCCGAGGCGGGCGGGGGAACCAGCCCACCACCATCAACCACAACCCGAGACCAGTGCCGAGTCCGGTCAGCAACACCAGCCCGGTCATGTCGGCACCACCTCGCCGTCGACTGGCGCGGCGACACCGGCCAGGACACGGGCGTTGTCGCGGTCGCGCATGAGCCGGCCGAGCCAGACGAACGCGGCGGCGAAGCAGCCACCGGCGGCCAGGAGTACGAGCTGACCGGTCGCCGTGTCGAACGGGGCGAGGTAGCCCCGGTTGAGTAGTGCCAACAGTCCGGCCATGGTCAGGGTGGCACCGACGATGACCCGGGCGGAGGTGCGGTTGCGTTTGCGGGCGGCGGCGATGCGGTGCCGGGAGGCGACCTTCGCCCGCGCCGACGCCGCCAGCTCGCCCAGCACGTCACCGAGTTGCCCGGCGCTGCCCCGCGCGGCCATTACCAGCCCGGCGACCACCAGATCGGCGGTCGGGTCGGCCAGCTCGGCGGCGAACCCGCGCAACGCGTCACGTAGCCGCCAACTGCGCTGTAGGCGTACCGCGAGGCGGGTCACCTCCTCGCGGATCGGCTCCGGGGCTTCGATCGCGCTGGCGGTGATCGCCTGTTCCAGCCCGGCCGCGCCGGACAGGTTGTCCCGCAACGCCTCGGTCCAGGTGGCGATGGCCTCGATCCGGGCCACCCGGCGGGCGTGGTCGCGGTCCGGGCCGATGACCTGCGGCAGCATCCACGCCCCGGCCGCTGCCAGACCGGCTGCAACCGGCCAGCGGGTCACCACACCGACGACCACGCCCACCGTCAGGCACAGGGCTACCCGACGCCGGTCGACCGGCCCACGCGTCGAGGCGAGCCTCGACATCCACGACTCCGTGTTCGAGTCGCCGGGCCCGTTGTCCCGGGGCGACAGGCCGACCACGACCAGCAGCAGCCCGAACGCTGTTCCGGCCCCCAGCAGGGCAGCCAGCGGCACCGTCAACACCATCACGCCCACCCCCCACCCGGGACGGTGCGGGCCTCATCGAGCAACCCCGGGTCGAAGCCGCACCGGACCAGCGCCGACAGCAGCCCGGTCGATGGCGGCGCACCCGGGACCGCTCGCCCATCCGGGTCAGGGCGAAAGATCTCGTTGCTGGACACGGCCAGCCCGTCAGCGCCGACCACCTCCCGCACCGACGTCACCGCCCGCACCCCGCCGCGCCCGGTGAACCCCAGGTGCACGACCAGGTGAACCGCCTCGGACACCAGAAGATTGGTGGTGGCCGGATCCAGGCGTTCCGGCGCCTGCGCGGCGTAGAGCATGAGCTTGTGAAACGCCCCCTTCGACGACGAGGCGTGAATAGTGCCCAACGAGCCGTCGTTACCCTGCGACATCGCGTTGAGCATCGGGATGACCTCGTGCCCGCGGATCTCCCCGACGATGACTCGGTCCGGCGACATCCGCAGCCCTGAACGGAACAACATGCTCATGTCGAGCGCGCCCTCACCCTCGACGTTGGCCTCCCGCGACTGCAACGCCACCACATCCGGATGCACGGCCTTGTCCGCGTCGAGCGCCAGCTCATAGGTGTCCTCGATCGTGACAATCCGCTCGCCCGGTGGGATCGCCGAGGCGAGAGCACGCAGGAGGGTGGTCTTACCCGCACCGGTACGCCCCGCGATCAGCACGTTCAACCGCGCCCGCACCGCAGCGGCCAACAGCTCCCGCAACACCGGGTTGACGGTGCCGAGCTGCTCCAGATCGGCCAGGGTGACCTTCACGTAGCCGTGCCGACGGATCGACAACGCCGGACGCCGAGTCACCGACATGATCGCGTGCAACCGCGAGCCGTCCGCGAGTTGCAGATTCAACACCGGGGCGGCCCGGTCCCAGCGGCGCTCCTCGGCACCCTCGCCGCCGGTCTCCGCGCGCCCGGCGTCAGCCGCCAGGCGACGGATCAGCTCCACCATCTCCGCATCCGAGTCGGCGATCGGCCCGACCTGAGCGCGCCTGCCGTCGCTGTAGCGGACGAACACCTGGTCACAGCCGTTGGCGTTGACCTCCTCGATCCGCTCGTCGTTAAGCAACGGTTGTAGGCCTCCCGCGCCGAGCAGCATGTCCGCCACCGCCCGACCCACCCGCGACTCCACCTCCGGGCGCAGCGGCGCCCGCCCGGCGTTCATCTCCTCCGTCGCGTACCCGTCCAGAACCTCACTGATCAACCGGTGGGTCGTCGCCGCGCGCTCGTCGGCGGGCATCGGCGAACCGGTGGCGGTCTCGTGCGTCCGTGCGGCCTGGGTCAGCCGCTCGGCGACGTCCCGACGGACCCGCCGTACCACCGTGACCTCGCCGGACTCCCCGGCACCCGGGGTCGACAGGAAGGGGCCGGTCACGAGGTCGCCTCCGTGGGCATGTCGCTCGCCTGCGGGGCCGCGACCGGCAGGAACGGGCCGAGGTCCGTCCACAGCCGCGCGTAGGCGGCCATCAGAGGCAGGCGACGCCAGCGCCGCCCGGCCACGAGGTCCCCGCCGAGCACCCCTGCTGCCCGCCGGTCGTCCGGCAACGGACCGAGCACGCTCACCGCCTCCGGATCGCGGGCCAACTCCTGCCCCACGTGCGTCGACATGACATCCGCCACGTCCGCCGCCGAATACACGCCGCCCGCGCCGAGCAGCACCACCAGGCGGCCAGCGCCCGCATCAACGAGGTCGCCCAGGTGCTCCCGCAGATGGGCCATCTCGTCGGCGTTCGCCCGAGCCAGCACCACCACCACATCCGCGAGCCGCAACAACGGCCACACCGGCAAACCCGGCCCCAACCGGCCGCAGTCCGCCACCACCACCCGATCCGGCGCAGCCAGCACCGCCCGACCGCTACCGGTCAACTCCGGCAACGCCGCGCGGGTCTGCGCCCCACCCGCCGGGGCGACCACCACCGGCACCACCACCTCGGCCACCGACACCGGCTGCGACGCGGCGGCGAACACGTCTGCGGAACTCGCCGCGCCTCGGGCGGCGGCGGCCAGGTCCACCACGCTCGGCACCGCCGCCAACCGGTGCCGGCGCATCAGGTCCCCACCCGCCGGATCGCACTCCACCACCACCGGCCGCGCCCACTCCGGCGCGACCGCGGCCAACCCGAGTGTCGTCGTCGTCGCTCCCGGACGACCCTTCACATAGGTCACCGCCACCAGAGGCATGTCAGCTCCCCACCGGCGAGGTCTGCATCAGCACCACACCGCCAGCCGGAGCCGCCGCCAACGGCGGCGCATCCGAGGCAGCCAGCAGAAGCGTGATGACCGTCGAGCCCTGGCCGTCCCCGGCGAGGTCAACCCCCAGCACCACGGCCGACAACCGCGCCGGGGTCGAACCGCTCGCCGTCGAGCTGGCAGCCGGAGCCGGCTGACCACCGTCCCGCGCGGCCGACACGTAGACGGACACCTTCGCACCGGCCGCGAGCCCCTGCGGATACTGACCCGGCTTCACCGCCACCGAGGCGGTCACCTGACCGCCCGGCGGAAACGCGGCATCCCCGAGCAACTCCGGCGTCAGCAACATGCCGGCCACCAACGGCACCACCGCCGTACGACCAACCAACTCCACCGCTTGCGCGGCCTCAACCAACCGAACCCCCGGGTCACGGACGGCGGAGACCTGCTTGAGGTCCGCAGCGGTGACCGGCTGCCCGGCCGCCACCGGCCGCGCCACCGCGAGCACCTGCACACGATCACCGAGCTGCGCCGCCCCGTACGCGAAGGCCAGCACACACACGATCACCAGCAGCCCGCCCAGTGCGACGAACGGCAACCGGCGACGCCGACGGGCGGCCCGCCACGGCCCACGTCCCACACTGCTGGCAGCAGCCGCCGTACGATTGCCCAGACCTGTTTTTGGGCGCACGGAATCCAGCGCCATGACTTGCCTCCTCGGGGAACGGCGCTCGAACGAACTGACTTTGTTGGCCTAACGCACGACGGCCTGCGACTCCTGGACCCGCGTCTGCACCTGCCCGGTCGTGGTCAACCCCGGCACCGTGCCGGACCGCCCAGCCCCAGCCCAGCTCACCTCCCACGTGACCGTCACCGTCACGACGTAGCGCCCACCCGGTGAGCCAGCAGAGGACCGCCGGTAGACATGCCCACAGTCAGGCGACGCCTTCGCCGGATCAGTACCCGAGACCCACGGCGTCCCCGGCCCACCGCACGTCACCGTCACCCCGTCACCCATCGACCAGGCCGCCTTCACCGGCCGCGCCGTCGCCGTGACGCTGACACCCGGAACGGAGGCAGTCGCCGACCGCGACCCCCACGACCCCCGGTCGAGCGCCAGCCAGGCCGGCAAGTTGACGAGCTGATCACCAGGCGGATTCATCCGAATGACGACCCTCGGCAAGTCAAGACGCGCCCGCGCCTGCCGCGCCAACACCGCCGGAGACACCACCGGCGGATCACCCGCCATCCACACCACACCACCGAGCGCACCGTTGTCGCCGTAGCAGGTCCGCATGTACCAACCACCCTCACCCGCAGGCTGACCCCCGAGAGCCGCGATCGTCGACGACGACGGGTCGGTGGGCGCGTAGTAACAACCATCCGACCCCGCCCACGCACCGTCCCGCTCACACGGAATCTCCTTGCCGGCAGGGTTGCGGCACTTGCCATCCCCACCCTGGCCTCCGCCACCATTGCCGCCGCCTCCAGGGTTGCTCGGCTGGCCGGGGGTGCCGGCGTTGACGTCACAGACCGGTCGGGGGTCGTCCTTGCTGCACTCCACGCCACCGGTACCGCCACCGGCGTAGGCGACTGCTGGCCCCACCAAGAGGACAGCCGCCGCGACGGTGGCCAGAGCAGCGAATCGTCGCGTTCCCGTCAGCATGTGCCTGCCTCCTCTAGGAGGAACGAGCTGACCCGCCAGCCCTCGGCCGTCCGGTCGACGGTCGCCGTCGTGCGGTGCCGACCGCCAGCCTCGTCGTTGGCCAGACCGCCGGACGCCTTGTGCTCCAGCCACTTCTCGTCGTTCACGCAGTCCAAGATCGTGGCCTTCGCGGGGTCCATGGCGGGCGTCAGAGCAGTGACCTTCGGGTCAATCACCAGTTGGCCGAGGATGACTTCCTTCTGCTCCCGATTGGTGTAGAGGGCATTGACGATCAACCTGAGCGCTTGGCCCGAGGCGTACTTGCGCAAGTCGGGGGCGTCAGGGTCCGAGACTTTGCCCGCCTCCACGAAGGCATCCCACATGCCCCGGTACGCGGCGATAGCGTCACTCCCAGCGGTGGCGCTCGGCTCAACGGTTGTAGGGCTTGGCGATGTCGCTGGAGCAGTCGGTTCTGGCCGGTCAGAGTCGTCGGAGTTGCAAGCAGCGGTGAACAGCACCGACGCACCGACGAGACAAGCCACGAGCGGACGGGTCAGCACCGGCCAATACCTCCCAAATCTCGTGAACGGACCGGCTGCAAGCCGGCCTGCGACCGCGATCGCCGCCCGTCGGTGGCCGACTCGCTCAAGGTCACGAGTCGTGTCTACACCCTGACCCCGCAGTGATGTCTACGTGCGTACCTGCGGCTACGCGCTTCAAGTAGGGCTGGACTCGCGCACCCGGAGATACGCGCTATGGGTAAACTGGTCTTCAAATAGTCACAAAGCGACCAAAATGGCTGTCGCCTACCCGACAGATAAGTCGACGTCAATTGTGACCACGATTGGCTGAAAATAACTGTGCCGGGAGGGTGGGGAGGGTCAATGGGCGATCACAGTGGAACAGAGCAAACGCTGTCCCTGCTGGCCCGGCATGGTGCCTTAGAGTTGCTGCTAGCGATGCACCGTCGCGGCGGCGTCGCCAACTTTGCCCAGATCGCGGCTGAGTCCCCCCAGCCTGCAGCCCTGTTGAGGGCAATGGTGGCAGACGGCTTCGTGGTCGGCCCTCACGCCGGCTCGTTGGACAGCGAACCGCTCGCCGACACTTACTTCTGTCTGACCAGCAGGGGGGCGGCCATCCTCGGCCACCTCCTTCGGCTACGTCATTGGCTGGCATCGCGCACAGCCTCGGACCCGAGGCCGGCCGGCACCTGACCCGCCACTCGAGATGCATTGATTGCGAAGATCATCCCGAAAGATCCGCATCCTCCCGAATGAATTCCATAATGGACTAAACTTTCCTCACGTTTAACCCTCGCCGAACAGTTATGCGGCCTCATAGACTGTCGTCTTGAGCTGGCGCGCTCGATTCGGGGGAGGTGAGTTGCGCTGACGAACGATCTCGAACACCTACTCAACCTGGCTAAACGGAAGCTGTCGGTTGCGGTACTGACCGCCCTCCACGAAGGCCCACTGCGCTACTCGAAGCTTCATCACGCGGTGTCTCAGGCCAGTCCCGATGTCGTGCACGCCCGCACGCTGACCGACACCCTGGCCTACCTCCGCGCCCACGACCTTGTCGAGCACCACCAGGGCGACGACGGTGCCGACTACAGGCTGACTCATGGTGGCATCGAGCTGCTCGACCTCCTCGGCGAGATCGATCGGTGGAGTCGGGAGCACCGCGCGAGCGGCGAGCGGACCTGACACCCATGACCAACGGCGCAACCGCGATCGGCCTCGGCCTCGCGGGCGCGATGGCCGGCGTGCCGATCGCTGCCGTCGCGTACGGAACGGGCGAGTCCGGGCCGGTACGTCTACCCGCAGGCTGGTGGACCGGCAGTCCCGCTCGCCCCACAGAGGTGATCGTTACCGCCCTTCTCGCCGCCATTGCCGCCGCCGTCACCGGGGAGGTCGTACCTCTCGGTGTCACGCTGCCGGCTTACTGGCTCTTTGCGGTGGTGGGCGTAGGTCTGGCAATCATCGACGTGCGGTGCCGGCGGCTACCCCATCGCCTCACCGGCGCGCTGTGGGTGTCATCTGGCCTGCTCTTCACCATTGCCTCCCTTGCCGGAAGCGATGTCGGGCCGCTTCTTCGAGCTGCATGCGCGGGTATCGCCGCAGCGGCGATCATGCTTACCATCGCCTTGGCGTTGCCTGGCCAGCTCGGCCTCGGTGATGTCGTGTTCGTCGGCGTCATCGCGTTCAACCTCGGCTGGCTGGGCTGGCATACAGCGATGCTCGGTTTCCTTGCTGGGCTGCTCCTGCACGGCACCATCGCTTCCATCGCCAGAATCCGACGATCGAACGACGTTAAGAACCCGTCGATTCCTATGGGGCCAGCCCTCGCGGCCGGTTGGGCTCTGGCCGTGGCACTTGCCGCATAGCGTTACCGATCAGTTGGCGCGGGCGGGGTAGGATGCTGCCATGACGCGTGACGACGGGATCAGTCGCCATCACGCTTGTACATGAGGGCATCATTATCGATGGGACGGCCGCGACCGCCGACTCGGAAGCCGGTGTGTCCCGGCTGTGGAACGTCCTCGAATCGCTGCGGATCAACGCCTGCGGTGGCTATGACGAGTTCGGTGTGAAGCCGAACCGGACACGGCGCCGCTCGCCCACACGCCTTGCAGACCCTGGGCTGGCTCCCGATGGTGTGCCGTCGGTAGAGGGCCACCGCCACGTCGAACATGACCGACTGGCGCAGTCCCGGGATGACTGTCAACGGCCCGCTCATTGTTTTCCCTTCACCGCGCGGCCTGTAGTCCCTCGCTTCGTTGAAGTGCGGTCACCGTCGCAGGACGACCGGTTCGAGGCTCCCCGGCATGGTCGGTGGACCTCATCGGCAGCACTTGAAGAATCCGTGCGAAGCGGGTCCGGGCGTCCTGGTCGGCGAGTTTGAGGAGGTCGTCGAGGGCTGCCTGCATCGCCAGACTCGGCGGTTCATGCTGTCTGCGGTCCTCCCAGTCGACGATGATCGAGAGGGCGACGCGGAGCCGTTCGGCGAACGCCCCAAGGCTGAGCCGCAGTGCCTCCCGCAACGCAAGGACTTCCCGCTCTCTCCAACGAGTAACCGTGACCTTGCATCCGCAGCCGGGAGTCGTGATCAGTAGGCTGGGTGGTGGCTTCGGCGGTACGGCTGCCTGATGGCGTAGTAGTCGTTCTTGTTCGGCTACCCAGGCTTTATGGGCCCGCAGCATGGTGATCAGTTCCTGGAGCGTGTCGAACGCGTCCACCAGCGAACCTTGCGCCCGGAGTTCGCGGTCGGCGCGCTCCCAGAAGCCACGGGTGGTGGTGTTTCGCCCGATCTCCACGTTCGCTACCGAACTGCGGGAGTAGGCCGTCCGTTTGGCGAGGGCGGTCTGGGTCATGCCGGCCGCCTTGCGCCAGTGGGCCAACTGCCGCCCCAGCGCCTTCTGCAGGTCGCGAATCTGTTCAGGAGTGACGGGTTCCGGGACGGTATCCATAATGATCATCCGTGCCGTCCGCCGCGAAGTGCGTACAAGCGCGACCGGCCGCCACTGTTCACGAGAGGAGCGGCGTCGGAGTCGACTGGCCCGAGAGGCAGGATCTCCATGGTCACCATGAACCGTGTCGGCATCGTCGCCGATGCATCCGTTCGTGGCTGCGTCACCGATTGGTGGTCCATGAATCGCCGCAAGCGGGCCAGCGCTCCGCCCGTCTCCAGCGCCTGGTCACAGCGGCTCATGACATCCAGGCTGGCCGCGCGCTCGGCTTTCTCAATCTTGCCGAGCAGGTCCGGGCTCACGTACACCAGCGCCGCGAGCCGTGCCAGCGATAGCCCGCGCTGCTGACGCCAACATCGCAGCTCCGCGCCGAGAAAGTGGCGGGCGGATGCGTGGGGCCTCAACTCGGCCGGCTGCTGCCCCATCAGGCTCTCCTGCGTCTTTCGGCGAGTGAGTACACCCGTGCGCCACCGCTGGCAGGCAGCGGTGGCACCGAGAGGTCGGAAAAGCCCTCGGGTATCGCGGTCAGTGCGACGCGGACCAGCCCACCATGTCCGCTGTCGACCGTGACCACGACCGCCGTGCCCGCCGCGACGCCGAGATGAACAGTGGGCGTTACATCCGCAAGGTCGTTTGGCGACGTGAGCGGTTTGGGTTCCGGCTCCTTCTCCCATGCCGGAGCTGGCACTGTCTTCGCGGCCTCGGCCGGCCGTCCGGAGCCGTAGATGACATGTAGCCCGATCGCGGCGTCGTTGTCCACGCCGAAGACCCCTCGTAGCCCCGCCCGGATGGGCGATCTCGGCCAGCGGGACTCGCCGCGCTCAAGCTTGCCGACGTACCTGCTGTCGAGGCACGTACGTCGTCTCTGGTGCTCCCAGATCCACGCGTTGACCGCCTCGGCAACCTCCTGGCGCGACATCGCACGACCTGACCCCGTCGGCGACCGCATGGCCAGGCGTGCGCGCCGCAGCAAGTCGTTCGGACTGCGTGGAGCCCTCGTTCGAGCACCCGGTACGCCGTTCACTATCAATGCCCTTTCAAGATTCAGACCACCGCGAAGGATGAGATCTGCTGGCGGGTGCCAGCTTCCGTAAGCGCGAAGTGTCTTCACCCTTGCTTTAACGGCGCCTTCTGTGCTTACTGCAGCTTCCGCGAATTAGGTAGGCCCGGCTATCGCAAGATCGACCGGTTTTGCCGTGGCGTGAATCGGTGCTGCTGGCAGGGATGGACGCCAAGATCTATTGCCGTTCCCGCCATATCAAGCGCTGAGGAAAGTCGATCAACCGCTGCTGCTGGCAGGCGGCCCTGGCCTAAACCGCTTGCCTTGATCAAAGACCGCAGCATCTCTTGGCTTTCGGAGGTGACGGCCGGATGATTGATGAGGTCGCGCGCCGCGTTGGCGTCCTCGTCGTGGATCGCATCTGCAATTAAGTGTTTGGTCAGACTGTCTGCGACACCGGTTGGCACGCTCATCGCGAGGTCCAGGGCCGTCAGGCCGAGGCGAACGCGGAATACGGTGAGACCGGTGGTTGGTGGTGTGGCCGACACTCGATCGATGAGGTCAGCGTGGTCGACGGGGGTGCGACCCGCAGCCAGTTCCAGCCAGGTCGTGAGGAGTCCATGCACCGCGTGCTCCCACGGCGTTTCGACCTTGGTGGTCGTGAGGAGGGCTGCTGCTGCCGGCCCTTCGTCCTGCAGTAGGTGGGTAGCGATCGTGACCTGTCGTCCGTCAAGGAGGGTAGGTCCGATCCCGTCGTGTCGGCGCACATGGGCCACGGCGTCGTCCCACCGTCCGGCGAGGGTGAGTGCGCGGGTTCCGTCGGAGAGCAGTGTGCCGCGCAGCCAACTGATGATCTGGCGGAGTTCTTCGGGGTCAGCGGGAAGTTGCCGGGGGTGTATCTCCAGGTCGTCCAAGAGGGCGGGAGTGCCGCCGACGATTGCCGCGTACAGCTCGGTGAGTAGGCGGTACGCGCCGTCGCCGTCGCCTTCACGAATGCGGAGGCGAGCGAGGTTGACGACTGGTTCGAGAGCGAAGCGGGCCGTGTAGCCGTTCAGCGGGGCTTGGTTGAGGTAGAGGCTTGCGTGACGGCGGCACCAGGCGCGGGCAAGGTTGGGGTCTCCGCAGTCGGAGGCGAGGAGGGCGGCCCCGTTGAACACCATGGACGCCTTGTCCGGGTCACATTCGCGGTGTGCGGTTTCGGCGAGCCTGACGAGCCGGTCTACCCGAGCATCCAGTGGTTTGGCGGGCGGTCGTTTGCGGGCGACGAGAGGGAATCGGGCGGCGATGGTGGCGGCAAGTGACGGAGTCATGGTGTCCTCATCTGCTGCGGAAGGGCCGCGTGGTGGCAACGAGGTGGGTCCAGGTCGTGCGTGACGTCTCAGCTGCGCTCGTCCCTGGGGTGCCGGGGCGGGACAGGACAGGGCACCGCCCCGGCGTGGATGCGGTCAGAAAAAGATCGTGAGGATGGTGTCGGATCGGCTGATGTCGCCGCGTCCGGCGGGCTGGCTTCCTGCGCGGTGGGCGGTGACGGTGGGCTGGTTGGGGCGGCCTGCGGCGTCCCATTGGTCGAGGAGGTTGGTCAGGTCGGTGGCGAGCGCGTTGGCGTCCGGTCCGTGGGCGATCGCGCCGAGTTCGTGGTGGCCGTCGCCGCCTTCTTGGAAGGCGAGGTAGGCGATGGTGCCGCCGTGGTAGATGGCGGCCCCGGCCCATCGGTAGGCGGGGGTGACCAGTCCGCTGGTGCGGGCGGTGTCGCCGACGCCGAGGCGGCCGAACGGCTTGTTGGTGTGGACGAGGAGCCACAGGTCGAGGTGGCCGATGGGGTCGGCGTCGTTGACTTGGATGCCGGTCCAGCGTTCGAGCCGGGGGTGACTGAGGGCGCTGGCGAGGGCGGCGCGATCGGGCTGGTCGATGGCGTCGAGTTTGAGGACCACGTCGGCGTCGAGGCGTACGTGGTGGTCGGTGTGTTCGGTGCTGCCGCGCATGGGGACGAATCCGCAGACCAGCGGCGTCGTGGTGCTGACGAGCTGGTGGGGGCCGGTGCGGTCGAAGGCGAAGCATCGGGTCAGGCCGCTCTCGTGCACGCGCAGGGGCACGACGATGCGGCCGTGGTCGGCGAGTTGTTCCCACCAGGCGGCGGAGATGTCCCAGGCTCCGGCGGTGATGATGATCCTGTCGTAGGGCGCGTGATCGGGGTCGCCGAGGGCTCCGTCGCCGCAGATCACCCTCACGGTGTCGTAGCCGGCGCGGTCGAGGCCGGCGCGGGCGCCGTCGGCGAGGTCCTGGTCGAGTTCGATGGTGACGACCTTGCCGCCGGGGCTGGTCAGCTCGGCGAGCAGTGCGGCGTTGATGCCGGTGGCTGCGCCAATCTCCAGGACGCGGTGGCCGGGTTGTGGGGCGAGTTGTTCGAGCATGTCCGCGACGAGGCTGGGGCTCGACGCTGATGACAACGCCGCACCGCTGGGGTCTCGTTTCGTGACGATTTGACGGCGCGTATAGACAGTCTCCAGGTCGATGCCGGGGAGGAACTGCTCGCGGGGGACCGTACGGAATGCGTGCGCGACGGCGGCGGAGCGGATGTGTTCGCGCTGTTCGAGCGTGCTGACGAGCTGTTCACGCAGCGTCGCGGCACTCGACGGTCCCGGTGCGGTGGGGGATGTGTTCACTGAGTTGACCCTACTGTCGATCTTGGCGGTGGGCTGATAGCCGGATTGGGTGTCGAACGGGTGGCGGAAGGTGACGGTCACGGCCGCCGTCGCGAGCAGCCAGGTGTCGGCGGCGGAGATGCCGAGCTGGTTGAACAGGAACAGAAGGTGGTGGGTCAGCACCTCGCGTAGGTCGCGGGTCAGAGCGCCGTGCCGGTCGAGGAAGCCGAGGTCCGCGCCCGCCTGCTTGTGGGCTTGTGGCCATCGTGGGGTGACGGCCAGCGGGCTTTCGGCTGTGTCGTCGGCTGCGGTGATCAGGCGCTGCACCGCCGCGATGAGCCGTGGACTCGGTGCGGGGGCGCTCGGCTGGTGCCGGCGCGAGGCGAGAAGCCGCCAGACGTCGCCCTGCTCGGAGAACTCCAGTCCGGCGGTGCGCATGAGGCGTGTGGCGAGCAGGACGGCGAGTTCACGCCGGTGGGTGCCGCCGGCGGTGGCGAGGTGGCCGAGGATGTGGCGGCTGTCCGCGTGGAAGAGGGTGTGGGCAACCGTCATTGCCTGGTCCCCGCCGAAGGCGTACGCCTCGGGCCGGTAGACGGGCTCGGTGACACTGCGGATGCGGTCGTCGTCGGTGATGGCGGCGAGGAGGGCGTAGACCTGGGCGAGCCCGTCGCCGGGCAGGAGCCGCAGCCGCCACGTCTCGCTCTTGCGGATGAACCAGAAGGCGGTGATCGCCCGGTGGTCTTCTGCAGCGGTGAGCTCAGCGGCGAGCCGTGTTGCGGCGAAATCCTCAGCGGTCTGCCAGTCCGAGAACGTCAGGTTTAACTGGCGCCATCGGCTCACCGGTGCCACGCCTGGTGGCTCGGTGTCGGGTTCAGCATCGAGATCCACGACGCTCTCCTTGTCTAGTTGATCAGCAGGCTGGTGGCCCAGCGGACGTCGGTGCCGGTCGCGACGGTGTGCAAGGTGAGGGCGATTCCGGCGGGGCCTGCGATCAAGCCGGATCGTGCCGGGGTGGTGTCCGTGGCGTGCTGAATCAGAAGCCGCACGATCTGGGGCAGCTGGTTCTGGAGGCTGGCGGTCCGGGCGTCGGCGGCGGCGTACCAGGCCGTAGCGGCAAGTCCTGCCCAGCCGTGACACAGCGACGGATCGACGATCCGGCTGAGCTGGAGGGGGTCGGCCAAGCAGCGGGTCAGCGTCTCTTCTGCCGCCTCTTGCCGGGCGGCGTCGCCGAGAGCGATTCCCGCTAGCTGCTGGGCGCGGGCGACTCCAGGAGTGCCGTAGCACCAGGACGGCCGCGCCGGTCCGCTCATGGAGGGCTTTCCTGCGTGCAACTCCGCGACGGTGATCTTCTCTGGCCACCACGGGCCCCTAGGGCTCGCCTGCTGCCAGCGGTCGAGCCATGTGCAGATCCGGCGGATCGCCTCCGCGTGCCCCGGCACCCGAATGTCGTGCCGCATCGCCAAGGCCAGGAGGGCCAAGGGGCCGGCGATGCCGTGCGCCATGCCAACGTTGGCATGCCCGCCCTGCTCCGAACCTTCGCGATCGGCGGGGTCTGCGCTCCACCACCCCGGCGCGAGCCGGCCCGCCTCGTCGTCGCTCTGCACCGGCTCGGTGAGTCGGACCAGGTACGCCAGCACCCGCCGAAGCAGAGGTCCATGCGGGGCGCGGCGCAGCAGGTGGGCTCCCAGGCCGGTCAGCCCCCGTACGAGGTCGAACTCCGCCAGCGCGGGCCGGGCCCGCGCTGCGAGCCGTGCCGTGGCAGTGGCCAGGCGGCGTTCCACCAGGTCATCAAGGGCATGATCAAGCGCGTCCAGCGCTGCTGGGCGGGAGTGCGGCATGGCCATGGTCAGCGCGTGGGTGACAGCGGGTGCGCCGAACCAGAGCCCGGCTCCGCTGCCGCTGTTCAGCGTGTCAGCGGTAGCGCGTCGCAGCCAGGCATGGACCGGTTCCCACCCACCGTGTCCCGTTTGCGCTCGTACCCCGTGCAGGAATGCCACCCCGGCAGCACCCCGGGACAGCGACTGGGCGTACCAGCGGGTACTGCGTGGCCCATAGTCGTCCGCTGCGAAATCCGGAGGCGGCGGCTCGGTCAGGGTGTCGGTGATGCATGCGGCCATCGCCTCTGTCGCCCGTAGCAACGGTGTCCTCAGCGATGTTTCGGTCATCGGGATGCTCCTACGGCGCGAACCCGGCGACGCACCGCCGCCAGCGCGACATGGCGTGCCAACCGATACGTGAGCTGTTCGGCGTCTTCGTCGGGGCCGAGAGCGCGAACGACGTGCAGGTGTATCAGCGACGCGAGCACCGAGGCTGGAGTGAGCGGGCCGGCGACGGCGGACAGTTCGGCGGCGTACCGGGCTGCGGCCCTAGAGCGTTCCTGCCATGCCTGCTGGATGGGCTCCGGAAGTTCGCCCGGGTCGAGGGCGACCGCTTGACGCAGCACGTCCCGCTGGACCGGTGCCTGCCCGGTCTGCTCGGGGCGCGCCACCAGCCACTCGCATCCGTCGGTGCGGCTGCCGAGCATCGAGGCGGCCAGGTCGACCATGCTCAGGGCGGTCAGTGCCCGCCGATCGATCCCAGACTCGGGCTGCGCTACCAGCTGTGCCAGGGCTGCGGTGGAGTCGGCGGCGAACAACCTCTCGGCCGCTGCCAGCGCGGTGCCGCAGCCGTAGCGACCGGACTCGGGATGGTAGGTGTCCAGGCTCCAATCGCCGGCAAGGCGCTTCTGTCGGAGCCCGGCGACCCACCGTCCGACCCGTACCGCCGCGTCGCCATAGTCATCGGTGTGCAGTCGTAGTCGAAGATGCGGAGTGGGGCGTTGCATGCGCACGAACCACCACAGCGGCGGCTCGGGCCAGTCGGCGAACAGCGCTGGCAGCCCTCGCATCACCACCAACTCCATCGTTGAGGGCTCGACGGCCACAGAAGCGGACAGCAGGCCGCCGGCACCCGGTATGACCGGCTCGGGGGGAGCGGGTGGCGGCCATGCGCCTCGCGCGGTAACCGCAGCCGGCGCGGCAGCGGGCGCAACCGTCGAGGCGACTGGCACGACGATCTCGTGGGCGCGGCCGGAGAGCCAACCGAAGTCCTTGGGGCTCGCCGCGTCCATCACGGTTACCGGTCCGGCGCTGGCGTCCAGGTGGGCACGAAGCAGGACACGATCCATGGACTGATCGAGGTTGAGCCGGAGCCTCTGGTCACCGTTGCCGACCTGCACCCATGCCGGCAGCCGCAGCCTCGTCCGCAGGGCCTCCCAGGCGATCAACCATTCGTCATCGCCTGCGTTCGCACCGGGCAGGGACGTCGGATCGACACGCCACCGGGCCGCCGCTAGGAGGACACGGCCGTACCTCAGCGCGGGTCGAAACGGCAAGCAGGAAGCCGCACCCCAGTCGAACGGTTTCAGCCGGGCATCCGTGGCTCGCGGCAGCTCCAGGAGAAACCGGCCGAGCAGCGGCATCGTGTGGACGGCGGCGGCATGCGCCACTGTCGGCTCCACCACCCGCCGTCGCGACATCGACACCAGCACCAGCCGATCGCGACCGGCGGTCACACCGAGGTCGTCGAGGCTAATCACGTGCTCGGCCACGGGCCGGTGCTCGGCCAGGCTGACCAGCCACGGAAGTACCTGCCGGGAGTTGAGCACGTTCTGGGTGTGCAGCTTGCGCGGCGGGAAGCTCAGCTGCGCCGACATGGCCCCGGCCACCGCGACAGGAAGACGGGCGAACTCCCGGCACATCAACTCCCGATCGGCGTAGGGCAGCCCGTCGAGGAAGCGCCCGCTCGTTGCCATTGCCGAACGGCCCATGCCGGTCAGCGAGACAGTGAACCGTCCCTGTGTCAGCGCCTCCAGCGACGGCGCGCGGACCTCCGCTGCGACATCGACGTGAGGGCTGACAGGCCCGGTGACTTCGCCAGTGCCGGCGAGCCATTCGACGGCCGTGTCATCGAGAACCACCTCACGACAACCGTCGATCACCGCCTGCTGAGCCATCGCGAGCAGGCGCTCGTCACGGCCGGACAGCAGAGCCGCAGGCGTGTCGGCCACAGTGCCGAAGTGTTCGGGGAAGCCCAACCCGACGAGCGGATCTACCAGCCGAGCGAGCGGCACCACTGCAGTCATGCCGTAGCGGTCGACGAACCGGGCACGGTACGCACGCCACCCTGGCCGCCCCGACGGATCTGGCGTCAGCCGTCGCAGCACCTCCACCGATGCCGCGATCTCGGCGGCCACCTGCTCCGGCAGGACGACCTGATCCACGAGCTGAAGGTCCACCGCGAGCGGCTGGGTGGCCGTCGCCACGCTGCGCATGCGGTCGGCGAGCCCACGAAGGTACGTCGCGCTCCCCGCGCTGGTACCACCTAGACGACCATGCAGCGAGCGCAGCTCGACCCGAAGGGCTCGCTGTCCCTCAGGAGCACCGTCGAACACCGCATCGAGGGTGTCCAGGACATGCCTGATCGGGTCTGTGCACGTCGATGGTGGTCGGAGAGCTGAGATCAACACGCCGTGGTCCACGAGGCCGGCAACCATTGCGTCAGCGGACGCGCGTGGGAAGCCTGGAAAGGCAGCAGCGACCGTGTCGACCAGCTCATCCCACGGCAAGGGGGCACGGGCGAGTGACACCGCCAGCCGCACCGCTGCGGTGTTCCTCACCGAGGTCGACTCCGCACGTGCAGAGGCGTGCGGCCGGCGCACCACGGCGATCCGAGGCCCGTTCACCAGCGCCAGATTGTTCGCCTGCACAGGCAGACGGCGGCGCACGTCGGGCTCAGCTTCAAGGCGCGCAATCAGGGACGCGAGCCAACTCGCGTCCGGACGTACCCGGATCGCCGGCGGCCCTGCCGGCACCACCGCAGGCACCGTGTCGAACCGCAGGGTCGCCACCCCTGAGAACAACCCGAAGGGCGTCGCACGCCGCTGCGCACGGATCAGGTACCGCGCCAACGCCAACGCCATCCGCCACCCGCGGTCCGGAGTAGTGCCTCCTGCGGGGAGGACCGCTTCTACGCGAGCAGCGAACTCAGGGCTGGCGGACCAGACAGCCTCGGCCAGGCCGACCTTCCGCCACGTTGCTTGCAACCAGTCCGCGATACCGGAGGCGTCGCTCGGGTCCGGCCAAGGCGTCGGGCTGTCGGGCCATGAGTGAGCGGCAATGCGGATCGTCGCGGCATCGACCGACCGAAACATGAGTCGTCCTCCTACCGTCACGAGGCGCTTCTTCGGGGACATGGCTGGATGTGGGGTACCGGTTCCGGCAGGCATCGGGGATCGCCTGCCGGAACCAGCGGGGGGTATTGGTCAGCAGTCGCTGCCCTTCACGGTGTCGCAGCCGTCGTCCGTGTCGGCCAGCAGGGCGGCGGCGACCGGACCCTCCGTGACGATCTGCACGTCGAGCTCGAACGGGTCGTTGCTGACGGCGAGCAGGCTGTTCATGGCAACCTCCAATGGGATTGGGATGATGGGTGGGCAGGTAGCCCCCGCAGCTACCAGCACTGCGTCTTGTCCTGCCCGCCGTCACGCCCTCCCCGGCAGTGACGACGAGCAGGCGTCTCAGGAGCGCCAGACGAACGCGATCCGGCAACCACAGCCAACCGCGCTGTGACGCGGTTGAACAGGTCCGGGGCGTAGTCTCGCCGTTGTCTCTCAACGGACCTTGGCCGTTGATCCTCAGCGGATAAGCGGGCGCGCATTACAGTGCTTACGCATTGAGGAGGCATCGATGGCGTCGCAGCTACCGGCATTAGATCGGGATCGGCTCATTCACCCGCTCAGCGTCGTGCGTGCCGCACGAGGGTGGACGTACCAGGACGTGGTCACTGCGATCGCGAAGCGCAGCCGGAACATGGCCGCCCGACGAGAGAAGGCGTGGCGGTGGGAGCACTGGGGAGTGATCCCCGATCTCGAGAGCCAGCTCGCTCTCGCCGCGGAACTCGGCATTCCGCAGGATCACGTGCGGGAGACACCATGGCCGCAGTGGCTCCCCGCCGGTGACCCGATCCCGACCTCCTTCGCGTGGACCCAGTCGGGTGGACTACAGGCACTCGTCAACGCATTGGAGTACGCACACGTGGACCGCCGTGCCTTCATGAAGATCACAGGCGTGCCTTTGGCCGGCATCGCTGAAGCGTGGTTGACCATCGAACCCCGAGAGCTCGTCGCTGTCCTACGAGGCGGCCAGGTCACCGCCGACCTGGTCGAACGGATGGAAGAGGGCCTTCCGCGACTACGCTTCCTGGAGGCGACCCGAGGCGGTGACCAAGCCCGGACCCTCATCCACGCAGAACTCGGCATGGTGGTGGATGTCCTTGACCGATCCGCCTACACGGCTGTGGTAGGTCAGCGACTGTACGCCTTGGCGGCAGAACTCGGCCGGATGGCCGGCTGGGCATCGTTCGATGCTGGCCTGCACGCAGCGGCGCAGCGCTACTGGCTCGCCGCGCTACACGCCGCACACGCCGCCGCCGACCAACTGCTGGGAGCCAACATCCTCAAATCGATGAGCCTTCAGTGCTACGACTTCGGCCGCCCCCGAGAGGCGCTGGAGCTGGCGCGAAGCGCCCACGAAGGCGCTAAAGGGGTGCCCCCACGCGCCGCCGCGATGCTGGCGCTACGGGAGGCCAGGGCTCACGCAGCGATCGGCGATACGGCGGCCTGCGAACGCCTACTCAAACAGGCTGACACCGAGTTTGATCGCGTCGCGTCGACCGATGCGGAACCGGCCTTCCTCGGGTACTTCGACGAATCCGAGTTCAACGCCCAGGTCGGGACCTGCTACCTGGATCTCGGACGGCCGCGTGAAGCCGACGCGTACCTCAGTCGTACGCTGCGGCTAGTCCCCGCTACCAAGGTGCGGGATCGGGCCACGTACGTGATCCGTCGCGCGTCGGCGCAGGCGCAGCTCGGGGACGCTGACCACGCCGCGTCGCTTGTTGCGGAGGCGATACCGCTGATCCGTGAGGCGCCTTCGGAACGGAACATGCGCCGTGTCGTTCGGGCACGGCAACGGCTTCCGTTTGCCAAGACTGACCCGCGCGCTCGCGCCCTTGACGACCAGCTCGCCACCCTGGGGGCCTGATTCATGGTTGATCACACCAAGGTCGCCGTGGTGACTGGCGCCAACCGTGGGCTTGGAGCCGCCATCGCTCGTGGGCTGGCTGAGCAAGGCTTGCATGTGGTGCTGGCCGGGCGGAACGAGTGCTCCGTTGACCGCGTGGTGTCCGAGCTGACGAAGGATGGACTCGCCGCTAGCGGCCACCAGCTCGACGTCAACGACCCGGCCAGCGTGGCGCGCGCCTTCGCCGACACCGCCCAGCGATATGGCCGGCTGGATGTCCTGATCAACAACGCCGGTATCGCGATCGACCGTGGCCAGCTAGCGGCGAGCGCCGACTTCGAGCGGGTCCGCAGCGCCCTGGACACCAACCTGCTGGGCGCCTGGCGCTGCTGCGCCGCCGCCGTACCGGAGATGAAGAAGAACGGCTACGGCCGCATCGTCAACATCAGCAGCCACCTCGCCTCACTCGCCACCATGGGCGACACGAACGTCTCCTACCGCGTGTCCAAGGCGGCGCTAAACGCGTTGACCCGGGTCCTCGCGGCCGAGCTGGCGGGAACTGGCATCCTGGTCAACGCATGCTCACCAGGACGCATGAATACCCGAATGGCGTACGGTGAGACCGACCGAACGCCGGAGGAAGGCGCCGACACGCCGGTATGGCTGGCGACCCTGCCACCGGACGGACCGACCGGCGGTCTGTTCGCCGATCGTATGCCGATCAGCTGGTGAAAGGGACGTCGTTGGTGAGCCATCCCGCATGGGCAATAGAATGCCCCCGCGTATGTTCACCCAGCAGGGGACACGTCCGGCGCGTACATGTCGGGTGCGCCCCAGATTACCTGACCAGCAGACACACGGTGGCTTTTGAGTCGCCACCGTTTGATGAGCAAGGACACCCCGACTGATGGCAGTGATGCAGCAGACCCATTGAGACCGACGACGGCTACGCCGCCCGGGACGCCCTCGGCTTCCGCGAGCCCTTGGCCGGCATCACCCGAGACCAGTACGCCCACTTACGCCGCATCGCATACGACGCGGGCCTCGGGGTCGGGGAGCTGCCCGCGACGGTGACCCGCAAGATCACAACTACGTCCGCAACGGCCGTCGAAGCACTGGACGCGGCGCTTTACACCTCTGTCTAGGGCAAATCGGAATAACCGCTTTTATGTATGTGCGATGGTGGGCCGGGAACGGAACGTGCTGAATAACCCGCAAATGGTAGAGCATATCCGCGAAGAGTGTCGCGTTCTCGGGCGGCAACTGGCAGCACGACGCCTGCTGGCAGAGCTTCACCAGGCCGAGTTGGGTATCCCGATTGGCTATTCAAGGAGCACGGTCGCCAGTGTGGAGACGGGCCGCACGCGAGCCCATCGTGAATTCTGGGAACGGTGCGATTACGAGCTGGCTGCCGGCGGCGAACTCATGGCCGGCTTCAGGCGGCTCGATGCGCTCGTTCGCGAATATCATCAACAGCTTGAGCAGGAGCGTTTACGAGAGCGCAACGAACGGCTCGGGCAGCGGAGACGCGAGATCGCGCGGCCCATAACCTTATCCAGACCACTACCTGAAACTTGGGATGCTCTGCCGGTCGCGCCTGTGGCGGTTTCGACTCCGAACGTCTGCGGTTGTCCGCTGACGGTTGTCGGGTGGACTGGACGTGAAACTCGGGCTCTGCGCGAAGCGTTGCGGCCTACGTTGCCCGCCCTCGCTGCTCGGCTCGGCCTTTAGTGCGTCGTCGGTCGCGAGCTGGGAACGGAAGGAGAAGCCGGCCAGGATACGGCCGATCAATCAGCAAGTGTTGGATGATCTTCTGAAGGCGACGGACGCGGACGCACGCGTACGACTGCGGGCAATCCTCAGCGAGCAACGAGAGCCGGAATCGGGGCCGGGGCGGCTTGTGCACTATCACCAGTGCGCCAACCGAGCCTCCGATGAGGTCGGCGGGTCGACACCCGCTGGTGGGGTCCTACGGCGCAGAGGACCCGCCCTGGTTCATGACGCTCGCCGTCGCGGCGTCCCGGTTCCTCGCTGACCCAGCGCATCCGAGCTGCGAAGGCAACCCCTACCTCGCTCTTGCCGGCTGCCGGTGCCCCTGCGGCACGCCGGGTGCCCTGGCCAGCAATCGCCGGCCAGGGCACCCTCGCGTGTTCATGCAAGTGCGAAAGTCGCCTGAACGATGAGATGTCGATCGACTACGCTGCGCTGTTGCAGTTCTGTGACCTGCCCCCGGCAAGGCGCACTAACCTGCGCCAATGCCAATACCCGTCTCTCCGCCCGATCGAGTAGGGGTCCGGTCGACGGAGCTGTGAAGATCAGCAGGCCGTTGAAATCGTCGACACCCCCCGCCTATCGGCGAGCGGGCTCACAGTCAGCCCATCCACAGGCGGGCGCCGGCGTGGAGGAGGTCGGACTTGCGGCGCTCGTAGTCGGGCATGGCCCGTTCTACGGTCGCCCAGAACGCGGGCGTGTGCTGCAGGTGCGCCACGTGGGCGAGTTCGTGCACCAGTACGTAGTCGATCAACGATGGCGGTAGTTGCAGTGTCGCCCAGTGGATGTTGAGCCGGCCGTTGGCGCTCAGGGACCCCCACCGGTAGCCAAGGTCCCGCACGTCCAGCCCGACTGGGACCAGCCCCATCCGGTCGGCCCACGGGCGGATCCGGCCGGGCAGCCAGTGCCGGCCCCGGGCACGGTACCAGCGGACTAGCCAGGTGCCCGGGTTTTGGGCGGTCGCCGCCCTGCGGGGTAGCAGCAACCGACCGCGTTCCATCCGTACGTCGTCGGTGTCTGTGACGAGCAGGCGGTGGCTGCGGCCCAGGTAGGCGAACCCTTCCCCGCTGACGAACTCCTTCGCTGGCCGGGCGGATAGCAGCAGGTCCTTCTCTGCCAGCTTGCGGTACACCCACATCCGCTTGGAGTACGCCCATGCGGCTACCGCGTCCGGTGGGCACCCGGTGGGGGCCTGCAGGTACAGCGACCCGTCCCGATCAACAGTGATGCCGACGGTGGCGCGTCGCGGCGACTCACGAACCGCGAAGTGCAGGTCCCCTATGAGCATCGTGTCGGGCAGCGCCTCGGCCACGCTCATGCCGACGACACCAGCCGTTGATGGTTGTGCTTCGCCAGCTCCAGTAGCCGGTCGGCGAGCGGTCGCAGCATGGCGTACTTGAACAGATCGCTGCCGTCCTCCAGCCGGCTGTCGTCCAGGCGCGCGATGACCGCCCGGCGCAGCTGTTCGCGCTTGTGCGGGTTGTCCCAGAATCCGACCAGGCGTATGTCCTCGCGGATGAGGTGTACGACGTCGACGGTGGCCTGCCGCAGCGGTCCGGCGGTCTCGGGAGTGACTTGGCGGCCATGTTCGGCCAGCGCTTCGGCGATGAGGTCGTGGAACGGCGCCTCGCTAAGCGGATCCAGTCCCTCGATGTGCTCGGTTCGCCCGGCGGTTACCACGGGCAGGAAGCCAGCCAGCGCCAGCGCGAGCTGCTCCCACTGGTCCCGCAGCTCGGTGAGGATTTGCTCCAGGTGCGCGGACAGCCGCTGGTAGTGGGACGGGTCGCTGTCCATCTGCTCGCTGATGTGGTGCCGGATGGCGTGCTCCATCTCTGACGCCTTGGCGCGCGGGCTGGTCAGCCCACTGACCTTCTCGGCGTAGTCGGCGGCCGTGATGGAGATCGGCGGGATCTTCTGCTCGATGCCCAAGGCATGGACGTGCGCGTCGATCAGCGCGCGCACCTTCTCCCCGTACACCCGCACGTCGAACAGCGTGTGGTCGCGGTAGCGGCGGCGGGCCAGGTGCGCGATGGCACCGAACGCCTTGCCGTCGGCCACGTACGGCAACGCCTTCTCCGAAGGCAGCACGACCTCCAGGCTGCGGGTGAACGTCTTGAGCGCGGCCTCGAACCGCGCCCGCAGGCGCTCGTCAGCCAACGTCTCCACGCACGCGTCCTGCGCGGCGACGGTGCTGAAGTCCCGAATGCCAGCGAAGAGCTGCCGGACGGCGGCGTGCGCGGCGGCCAACCGCGGCACCTCGTCGTCGAGGCTCGTCAGCGTGCCCTCGATGTCATCCGGGGCGTACGCCTCCAGCGCCTGCGCCAAGTGCTGGGCGACTCCGTAGTAGTCCACCACGTACCCGACGCTCTTGCCGGGAGCGGTGCGGTTGACCCGGGCGATGGCCTGGAGCAGGTCAGCCTCGCGAACCGCCTTGTCCAGGTAGAGCACCTGCTCGCGGGGCGCGTCAAACCCGGTCAGCAGCATCGCGCTGACGATCAGCATGGCGACTGGGCTGGCCTGCTCGGCCGGCACGCCAGGCATCGGCAGTCTTCTGGCCTTGAAGTCCTCAACGACCTGTTCGTAGCCGCTGGTCCAGGCGGCCAACTCGGCCGGGTCGTTCTGCCCGCCGGAGATCACCGGGACGAAGTCCAGCGCCGCGATGACGTCCCGGTACCGGCAGGCCCGCACCAGCGTGGCCCGCTTCGCCGGCAGCCGATCGACCCGAGCCAGCGCCTCGGGCTCCCGCCACACCGGGTCTAGGGCGTCCAGCTCAGCCACCAGCTCGTCGCGGGCAGCCAGTAGCGCGGCGCGGTAGCGCACGGTGGCCCGCCGGCTGCTGGCCACCACCTGGGCCTTGAACCCGTTGGGCAGCACCACATCCACGTAGTGGCGCAGCATGTTCCGTGCCTTGGCGGCGATGAGCTGCTCGGCCTCGTTGACGTGCACCTTGGTGGCGTACCGCTGCTTAAGTTGCTCGGTCTGCTCCGGGCTGAGCCCGTAGAGGTCGATGAACTCATCGATGTCGTCGGCGTCGGCCACACCACCGCGAGTGGTGCGGCCCTCGTACACGATCGGAACCGTCGCGCCATCGGCCTCCGACTGGCGGATGTCGTAACGGTCCAGGTAGTCACCGAAGATCGCGTGCGTCTTCTTCTTCGCGCCCATGATGATCGGCGTGCCGGTGAAGCCGACGCGAGCCGCGTTGGGCAGGGCCGTGCGCAGCGCGGCGTGCAGCGCGCTGCCGTGCGACCGATGCGCCTCGTCCACTAGCACCAGCACCTCCGGCGACGGGTCCAGCTCGCCGATAGTCTTCAGCGCCGCGTCGTCGTTCTTGCGCGCCTCCGGGTTCCGGTACTTCTGGACCATCACGAAGACCAACGCCTTACCAGGGGTGGCAAGGAACTCCTTGGCCTTCGCGACACTCTTGGCCGTGAGTACCGTCTCGCCGGTCAACTGTGCCGTGTCCGCGAGCTGCTTCTGCAGGTCACGCCGATCGGTGACCACGACTACCTTGAAGCCGACCAGCGCCGGATGCGAGCGCATCGCCCGGACCAGGAACACCATGGTCAGGCTCTTGCCGGAGCCCTGGGTGTGCCAGATGATCCCACCGCGCCGATCATGCCCGCCGTCTTGGGCCCGGGTTGGCCCGCTGACCAGCCGGTCGATGGTCGCCCGCACCGCCCGGTACTGCTGGTACCGAGCCACCACCTTGATCTTCCGGTCCTCCGGCTGCATAAACAGCGTGAAGTGCCGCACCAGGTCCAGCAGCCGGGCCGGGTGCAGCATCCCCGCGACCAAGCGTTGCTGCGGGGACAGCTGCGCCACGCCGAGATGCGCCTGGACGTTCTCTTCCGGTACCGGGGCCGTCGTTTTCCACTCCGCGTAGTGCTCGGCCAGCGAAGTGAATGTACCCACCCGGGCCTCATCGAAAGAGGTGGCGACGACGAACTGGTTAGTGTGGAACAGACGCTCGCTGCCCTCCGGCTCCACCGAGCCGCGCTGGTTGGCGTACCGGCGCAGCTGCTCAATCGCTGCATTGATCGGAGCCGGCACGGTAGGGGACTTGGCCTCCACAACCAACAGCGGGATGCCGTTGACAAACAGCACCGCGTCCGGATAGATCGGAGTACGCCCGCCTGGCGGGTCAACCCGGAACTGGTTCACCACTAGAAACTCGTTGTGGGCCAGCGGATCGGGGCTGGTCCAGTCGATGAAATGGACGGTACGGTCTCGGCTGCCGTCCCAGCCCGGTACGCCCTCGACGGTGACGCCGCGCAGCAGCTTCTCGGTCAGCTCCTCGTTGATCTCTAGCAGGGAGGTGGCCTGCGGTCGGGTGAGCTGGGAGACGGCCTGGTTGATCCGCCCATCATCGAGCCACTCCCGGCCCTCGTCGTCAAGGTTGATCCGCCGTAGCGCTGCCCGAAGCCGGTCGAACAGCAGCACATCCCGAAAACTCTCTCGCCCCGTGGCGCTGGATGGGTCCGCCTTGCTGCCCTCGGCGTGCCGCCAGCCCATCCAAGTGAGCTGCTCAAGCAACGGCCGCTCGACCCGTTCGAACTCCGACCCCGACATCACCCTGCTACGGCCCCCTCCGCTGAAACGCGCACCCGACCCGTTAACAGATCCTCCATCAGTCCTTGTTTGACACGCTGTAGCTTCCCGAGCTCCCTAACTAGAATCTGGAGCCTCTCGTCATACAATGCGAGAGCGCCCACTACCCTCTCCTGCTCGATGAGTGGCGGCACAGGCAGCGGGAACGCGCGCACCTGACTTAGGTTGATCGTCGCCAGGTTGGTGGTTTGCTTGGATGCGCCGACAAAGTAGCGCCGCGCTTTGGGCGATCCGGCATACGCGGCCAGGAAATCTGGTAGGAGCAGCGACTTGTCGGCCCGCACTCTGAAGATGTGGTTCTGGTGAAGGCAGGGAGTTATTGATCCATCCCAGACAGCGCCCCGACCGAGCTTGTCGAAGTCGCCACCTTCCGTCATCAGGAAGTCACCAGGCTGGAGCTCGTAGCGGCGAACTTCACTTCGCAGAACCCGCACCCGCTTGACGTCGGATTTGTCGATGTACCCGTCCTGCACATTCGCCACGCGAAGGTATGGCAGCTCAATGGTCCCGTGCGGCGGCAGGGACCTACCAAGGGCCACGCCACCCGCGATCTCCGCCAGGAAGCCAAGCGGGAAGGTGTGCCACGAGGGTGGACCCGCATCTGGCTGTCCGCATCCGATGGTTCCGTCACCCAGCAAGTCCGACAACAGTCCATTGCGGGCGAGTCGTAGCTTTTCCACCAAGCGCTCGGTGGAGCGGATCGACTTGTCCACGGTTTCCAGGATCTCCGCGATCCGTCGTTGCTCCTGTGGCGGAGGCAGGGCAACGCTAAACTCAGCAAGCTCTTTTCTGTTGATCTTGGGGATGCCACTGCGCCCAGATAGGGATTCGGCAAATTGGCCAAAACGGGATCCGAGGAGAACGGCAAACAGGAACTTTGGATCGATTTCAGCACGCGTCCGAAGCGGATAAATATCAGCAGAGCAAAGGCCATGCACCGAGCTGTATGCGACCTTCCGCAAGGCAGGCCGGATCTTGCTGAGCAACACGTCGCCTGGCTCGATCTGGTACTTGCCGCTGATTGCACCCTGAGAGGCCGCTGTTTCGAGCGAAAGAATTCGACCGGTTTTCGACTCGATGTGATCTGGTGCGATCAGCACTTGGGATCTGAACGGCTCTGCAGTGGGAAGCACCTGTCCTCGTGGAAGATTAACCACGTCCAGCAGTGGCTTCTCCTGCCATTCGGCCGGCCGCCTCTCACGCATATCCCAGCTCCTTGAGGTAGGCCGCGAGTTGGGCGTTGGCTGTGTCGCGTTGGGCCGTGATGTCGGTGACCGAGACGGCATACTTGTCCCACCAGTTTTCCAGAGCTGCGATCACCTCGCGCCGGTGGATGGCCGCGTAGCTGTCCAGGTGGGCCGCGAGGTCCTCCTGCCAGGTGCCCACCACTAGGTCCTGCTCCTGTGGGCCGGTTAGCGCCGCCCGCGCCCGATCCAGCGTGGCGACGGACTGAGTCTTCAGGTCCTGCCGCCGTTTACGCATCCTCGTCAGCTCGGCCTTGAGGCGCTTCAACTCCTCCCGACTGACCACCTCCTCCGCATCCTCGTCCGAGGGCTGATCGTCCTCGCCAGCCGGGGCGGTGGTCAGCTTGATTCGGGCGTCCAGTTCCGCGCGCTGGGCTTCGACGGCGGCCAGTTCCTCCAGGTACCGGGGCATCAGTTTCGGCACGGCGGGGTGCTCCAGCGGGTCGGTCTTTGACCCATCGTCCTCCAGAGCGGTGCCGATCGTGGTGACCCAGCCGTCCACCACGCCGCCGAAGCCGTGGGTGGCCAGGGTCTGCAGGTCGTATTGGTTGGCGTCCCACCAGCGCACGATCACTCCGGCGATCTGGAACCGGTCGAGCAGCCCTACCGGTAGCAGCGCGGTAATGAACGACTCGATCAGCTCACTACGGGCGGCCATCAGGCGCTTTGTGGCCGGTAGCTCGATGACCAGCTTGCGGTGCTCGTTCCACCACTCGCGCTGGGCGGCGGCCAGCGCCGCCTCGCGGTCGCGTACTCCGGCATGGTCGATGACCAGTGCTGCGAGCGCGGCGCGGTCGACGCCCGGGGCGAAGTCGAAGTAGGCGCCGTCCCGGTCGACGAACACTGCGTCGGTGGTAAAGCCGTGCGCGGCAAACAGGTTCGCCTTGTCGGCGACCTCGGCCTTCGGTACGCCGCCGTGTAGGTGGGCGCGCACATCATGCGGCTCCGGCGGCGGTGCGTTGTCGGCGTACCGGCGGATGTTGAGGTTGTCGTCGTTCTCCCGCAGCTCATCGCGGGTCACCACTCGGGCGTAGCCGGGGATATCCATGAACGCCTCGTACGCATACACGATCTTCTCGATGTGTTCGGGCAGAAGGTAGTTCTGGGCGCGGCCGGCGGCGTACTCGTGGTCGGCGTTGATGAACAGCACCTTGCCTGCACGCTCGGGCGGCTTGGACCCGGGTGCGCGCAGCACCAGTACGCAGGCGGGGATTCCGGTGCCGTAGAACAAATTCGGAGCCAGGCCGATGACGGCCTCGATGACGTCGTCGTTCAGCAGGTTGGTCCGGATGTCGCGCTCGGCACCGCCGCGGAACAGCACGCCGTGCGGCATGACGGTGGCCGCGACGCCGTTGGCTTTGAGCACGGCGACCATGTGCTGGACGAACATGAGGTCCGCCTTCTTGCTGCGCTCCGGTGCCCAGCCCCAGCGGAAGCGGTTGCTGTAGCGCATGCCGTCGCTGGAGTAGTTCAGCGAGAACGGTGGGTTGGACAGCACCCGGTCAAACAGGTCGAGCTGGCCGCCGTGGGCGTGGCGCGGGTTGGCCAGGGTGTCGTCGTTCTCGATCTTCGCGTCGGGGATGCCGTGCAGCAGCAGGTTCATCTTCGAAATCGACCAGACACTGCCTGCGTTCTCCTGCCCGGCCAGCAACAGGTTGCGCGGGTTACCGCCGTGCTCCTCTACGTATTCCTTCGCGTGGATCAGCATGCCGCCGGAGCCCGAACACGGGTCGTACACACTCATGCCTTCCACAGGATTGACCAGCCGGACCATCATCCGGACCACGGCCCGCGGGGTGTAGAACTCGCCGCCCTTCTTGCCGGCCGAGTCCGCGAACTCCTTGATCAGATACTCGTACGCAGCGCCCAGCAGGTCCGGGAACTCGAAGTCCTCGGTGCGCAGCCGGTGTTGGCTGAAGTGCGCGATCAGGTCCCGCAGCTTCTTGTCCGGGATGCGGGAGTTGCCGACCTGCCGGTTGAAGTCGATGTGCTGGACGACTCCCTCCAGCGAGTCCGGGTTGGCGTCCTCCAAGGCGGCCAGCGCCTTGTTGACGCCGTCGCCCACGTTGTCATGCAGCCGGCGAAGCTGGTCCCAGCGGGCGTTCTTCGGGACGAAGAACGCCTCCCGGTACGACTCCGGCTGCTCGGCGCGGTGCTCGGCCTCCTGCTGGCCGCGGTCGGCGTAGCGGGCGAGGACCCGTTCCCGCTCGGCGTCGAACATGTCTGACGCGCGCTTCAGGAACAGCATCCCGAAGATGTACTCCTTGAACTCCGAGGCATCCATCTTGCCCCGCAGGATGTCCGCCGCCGCGAACAGATGCCGCTCCAACTGCGGCAACGTCAACTTCCGCACCCGTTCCACCCTCTGATCGCCGCATGTGCCGTGCAGCCGCTCAGCCTAGGCCCAGCGCAAGCGGGACATCATGCAAGGACCACCGGTGTGTTGAAAGAACGCCGGAAGGTGCTCCGGCCGGCACCAACCGCAACTGGAGAAACCGTATCGTGTGCCTGGGTGGCAGGAAAGGGACGAACAGGCATGGCAGCACGTCCGTCCCGCCCGCTCGGCAACCGATTCGCAGGAGACCGCCGAAGCCCTGCGCGTGCACTACTCGCCGTCACCCGTACTCGGGTGTCGCTACGCCAACATGACGTCCATGTCAGCCACGAGCGGAGATGGGAATCTGGTTCGTGGTGGGCCTGCCAGGCGGCCTCCCCCGGCCACGTCACTGGGGGTAGGAGATCAAGATCCTCCGACCCTACGCGCTGTTACAGGAGCACTTCAGCCGGACCCCACGCCGATGTCCGCGCGGGGGACGCTCCGGACTGACGTCTCACATGTAGAAGGCATATCGCGATTCCGGCTGGAAGGTGTCGGGGAGGTCTCGCAGGATCGCGCCGACCTCCTTTGCGAACCGGAGGGTGACTGGGATCCTTTCGGCGAACCTGGCAGAGTTCCAGTTCATCTTGGTCAACAGCAGGACTTCACGGAGGAGTTCCACGGTGGCGGAGTCGCCGATGTGGTCGGTGATCTGGACCGGGGCCGGGACGTGGCCATGAGGGTAGCGCCCGAGTGACGGGATGTACCCCGTGGTGTAGAGGTATCGGCGGTCGCCGAGGCTGAGGCAGGCGCCGCGCGGGGGCGGGTAAGCGCCGTGGCGCATGAGGCGGACGCCGGTCGACGGGGCTAGGGCGACTAGGTCATACTCGTACCCGCTGAGGGCGTCCTGGAACCCGGCTAGTTCCTCAGGGAAGAATCGTGACTGCTTGTGTACGACAAGCCGGCGGGGCGGGCGCTGCATGGTCTGCGTGTACCGCTCGATAACGTCAGCGACCAGGCGGGCGGCCTCGTCGGTGGGGAGGTGGGGCCACTTCCCGTCCCAGGTGAACGGGTTGCCCCGTAGCACGAACGCGTCGCCGTTCTCGGCGAACGCCTGCGCGACGCTGGTTCGCATTGCGGACTTTTCGCCGTGGGGGCGGTAGAAAGTCACACCGAGATGACAGGTGCCTTCCGGGATGCCGACCGGTGCCCACGGGAACCCGCCGGCCTTGAAGTAGACGGCCGTGAACAGATTCCAGGCAAGGTCGGCGGGATGGTCGAGGTCGGAGGTGTGGGCGTCAAGATCCGACTCGATCGTCTCTTGCTGGAGGAGCTGGGTCCGCAGGCCCCGCTGCATCGCGCGGGCCTTGATCCCCGCACGGAGGTTCCAGACCGTCTCGACGCCCCGGTTCATCTGGTGGACGGCCCAGTAACGGCGGGTGATGTCAGCGGGAAGCGCGATGAACACCACGTTAGGCGGGGCGTCCAGGCTGGCGAGCTTTGCCAGCCGGTCGTCGATCCGATCCAGCAGGAGCTTGAGCCCGTCGAGTCGCCTGAGTTTGTCGGCCGTCAGCTCGCGGATCTCGTTCGCCGTAATCTTCGCCTCCGGACCGTTGGTCCGGAGCTGGGACGCGAACGGCCCGGTGAGCTGGAAGCCGCAGAACGGATGGTGGTCATCGTCGCCGTCGACCCCCTGAGCTGCCCGCGACAGCCAGCCACGGGCCTTGGAGATGCAGTCGGCGGTGCCGATGAACCCGGCGGTGACCGAGGCGGGATGGTTGGAATGGTCCCGCGACCACGGTCCGGCGGCAGGGATGCCGACCTTCGGGTCGATGTGCGTCAGCCCGTCAGCGAACGCCAGGACGGGCTCGTCCAGCCACTCGACGACCGGACGCAGCGGTTTCATGGTAAGGCTCATCGGTCGTCCTCACTGTGCTCGGCGCCCCAGTCCCATTCCTCACCAACGTCCAGCGCCTCTGCCAAGGCGTCGATCACGTCGTCCTCGTCCTCGCTGTCGAGCATGGAGATCGGGTCGAACCGCTTGTCGGAAATTTGCGGCCAAGTGCCGTTGGCGGTCGGGAAGTCCCCGTCCACGGTGATCGTCTGGCGGCCCACGGGGAGGATCAGCCTCGGCTTGCCGTCGAGGAGGAAGTACCGCAGGAAGTGCACCGCGTCGAAGTACCCCTCGTTGTACATCCGCGACTTCCGCTTGGTCACCTTGCGCCCGACCCGCCGCGGGTCCAGCGGCTCCCGGCCGTCCTTGGTCAGGTGGAACTCTGGCCTGATCGTTAGCCCCCACGCGCTTGACGCGAACTGCTCGAACCGAAGCTGGGCGGCCAGGTGCCACCACACATCCCGCAGGTTGTCCGTCCGCTCGCCTTCCTGCCGCACGACCTTCTTCGCGGACTGGTTCCGTCCCGTCTTGGTCTTCGCCTCGACCCGACGGGTGATCGTCTCGTGGTCTGGGAGAAAGTAGTACCGGTCGTGATCACGTTCGTGGCGCACGCCGCGCCGCAACAGCGCGATCCGCAACGCCGAGTTCAGCAACCAGACGTAGAGGTTGCGGTCGTCGGACTTCAGTAGTGTGGCCGAGTCGATCTTCTCCGCTGACACCGGATCGACCGCCTGCTTGAACGGCCCCTTCGAGTCGGTCAGGTCATGGAATGCCCACACCTCGCCCTTGACTAGTACGAACGGAAGCACCTGATCTCGGGTGGGTCGCGGCAGCCGCTCGCTGACCTCGGCCGTGGTACGGAATCGCGAGGGGGCCTTCCATACGGTGCCCGGCAGGTCCGAGATTGGCAGGAGCGACAGGTCTACGGCTTCCACCTCCAGGGGCGGCGGTGGCGGGCGAAGCTTCTTCGGAGCCAGCCGTGCCTCATGATCGGCCTTGAATTTGGCAAGCACCTCCACCGAGTAGATGCGCGGATTGTGGTCCACGATCCGATGGCACTCACCGCAGAACAGCGTCAGGTTCTCCACCGCGTCAAGGTCAACCGGACCGGGGGCCGCGCGCGATCGTGGACCCTGCCGACCCACACCCACGATATGCGCCCGCTGCGCCAGGGTCACGGGCTGCTCGCCCGTAGCTACCTGATGCGTCACCGTATTCGTGCAACCCGGAAACGCGCACTGGTTCCCGGACAGCGCGAACAACCGGTTCGTCACCGGATCCGGGATGTCCTTACGCCTACTCGATGCCACGAGCCGCACGCTACACACGACCCCTGACAAAGCCGACCGGCGGCGCGCGCCGACAACTGGACGATGAACGATGAAGACCCCGAGCACGAGGCCCAGGGTCGTCGTTGCTGTGGTCGATGGGCGCGGACCGCATCGTGCGGTCGGCGTCTAGGGCGGCGGGTTGGGCTACCGCGCAGTCACCCTCGTGTGGTGCCGGCGTCTCGGACTGTGGTGTAGAGATCGTGAAGCGGTCTGGTAAGCCGGGTTCGCGCGAACGGGTTGAGGTGGTCTGCTGCTGGAGCGCATGTATTCGAACGTGCTGTATTCGTCGGGGAGCCTGGCCTGGGTCATAGCGTTCTCGGGCAGTAGCTCACTCGGTCACCAGCACGTTCCTGAAGGCGGCGGCTGCGGGCAGCTTGCGCTCGTCAATGCGTCCGGCGAGTTCTTCGGAGCGGGGCGCCCATAGGTTGGCATGAAGGCGCATGTTCAGGTGAGGGATCGGTGTCGGGTCCCAGCCGACACGCTCATGGACGACTCTGCCGTCTACCAGCCAAGTCAGCCGGTCTGGCCGCCAGTCGATAGCGTATCGATGAAACTCGGCGGTGGCGTCGAAGCCGAGATCGACCCGACAGGGCGAGCCGCGGTAGCCGAAGCCCATGGCGATAGCGTCGTCGCCAGGATTGAAATACACGTTGACGAGCATTCGCCGGGGATCGGCGCCCGCGAACTCGATGTCGATCTCCTGCCTTGGTGTGTCGCGATGCAGAAAGAACCCAGTAACAAGGCCCGAGCCTGCCGCCGCCCGTATCTCTGCCTCGAAGCGTCCATGCGGGAATGAGCGTACTGAGGCGAAGGCCCCCGAACCGTATGGGCGCCGTCCGCCTTCGACAGCGTCGAGTACTAGTCGCACGCCCTCGTCGCTGTGCTCAAGACCTTCCCGCGCGAACGACGCGAGGTTACCCGGAAAAGTCTCCATAAGACCAGGGAACGATGGCGACGCATCTTTCATGGAAGCTTCGGCGATGGTCAGGCCCGCCTTGCGCACGGAAGGGCGCGCGTTCTGCGTCGGCCGCCAACCGCTCGACGCAGGAAGGACCCAGGGCGAGTCGTCCATCGCGAGGTTCTCGCGCAGTCGCCGCGCAGTCGGCCCGAGTCGTGCAGTCGGACGTTGGTCTCGGAATAGGCGGAAAGCTCGCGGAGCTCCAGCCGGGAAGGGCTCAACGGGCTCGACAAGGCCCAACACGCCACAGAGAACTCCCCAGGACCCACCAAAGGAATCACGGGGTGCCAAAACGGCCGACCGCGACGGCGGCAGCCGGGCCACCTCCAAACCTGCAGGTGTCGGCGCATCCGCCTCCAGGAGGATAACCGAGCGCTCGTTCGCCATAGCGGCGGCTAGCGCAGCGGGCACGAGCGGAGCGTCAACGAGGGCGTCGAAGATCTTCAGTACCTCTTTCAGTTCTGGCTCCTGCATCGGTTCCTCATCCCCGTCAAACGCGCGGACACGTAGCCCGAGCATCGACAGCGCCATGGCGAGGCCTTCCCGCTCCCCGCCCCCGGTCCACGCCAGCACTGGACCAGTGCGCGATTGGCCAGGAGGCTTGGCTCCGTGCTCCGAATCGACGATCCCAGCGCGAGCAAGGTAGGGCAGGATCGAGTAGGAATTATCCGACGCTCCGTCATACCTCTGCGCGATTGCAGGCGAAGTGAGTGCCAGCGCGCCGAGTTCTGCAAACCGGTAGTTCATCCATAGGTCGACGGGTCCGACCACAGGCATCGCGCGAAGGAGCGCGGCGGCTCCCTTGCGCGAGAGTACGTAACCCGAGAGGAACCACAGTCCGCGTGAGGGCCGAAAGAGAATGTCACAAGCATCGTTGCGCGCCGCAGTTCCGCCAGCGTCAGAGTACGAAAGGTAGAGCAGCTTCGGCCCACCTTCGGATGTGCACCGGTCGAGGGCGGCGCGCCAGCCGCGATCGATGTCGGCTGGCGCGCCAGGTTTGAACCAGACGTCGTCTTCCAGCACGAGAACATAGTCCTCACTCCCGTTCGCGACGGCCTTCCAAACCTCCACGTGCGACCGTGCCACCGCCACCTCTTGCCGCGACATCCGCACCGGTTCATTCTCAGCGAAGCACTCTGCCAGTCGGGCGTCGGGTTGCACGTGCAACTGATCGCCGATTCGATACATCGTGTCCACGTCAGCGGTCGCCGCTACGGCGCGTCCGTCCCGCGCATCGACTGCAGCGAGTCGGCGCGTGATCGACGTCAGCGGAATACCTTCGGATGTTCGGAACCGGCCTAGCTCTTTCGTCACGCGTCGCCATCGCCTCGGTTGCCTGTCCAGATTGACGACCATGATCGCTCCAATCTGGTCTGTGCCTTGACCGAAGGCCCGAACTCGACCACCCGGGATGAACACGGTCAAGGATCGCCAGGTTCGGAACGCGAGCGCCCGCATTGGACTGATCAAGTTGTTGATGTTCACTGAATGCCTCGTCAGTTGTCTATGTTGCGCCAGTTGCGAGCGTCGCTGCGGTATGCGAGGTCCCAGCACGGCTCCGCGATTTCCTCCCAGTCGAGAAGCAACTCGAAGTCCGGCATGGTGCCGCTGATCTGCGACTCGCGGGCGTGCGCTGCCAGGACAGCGGTGAGGTTCCCGGGGCCGGTGGTCGCCTGGATCTCCGGCGCTGGCTCGTCCCCAAGCAGGGCGTCGGTCGCACGCGCGAGCGCCCGCCGCAGGACTGGATGACCGGGTGGGGCGGCGATCGGGTTGTTGTTGACGTAGAAGATGCGACCGTCCGTCGGCAAGTCGATTCTCCGCAGTTCAGACCCTGGCACCATGCCGCCGGCAGTCACGTCATAACACAGCGGGTGGACCTTTAGCGTGCCGTCGCGGAAGAGGTCGTTCCAGCGGTCGCCAAGCAGCACATCGTCTGCGTCGACATACAGGCCGCCCTCCGCTAGCACGAAGCACATGCGTAGATAGTCACTGCGCATTGCGGGATGCCTACATCGCGCAAACGCGGCAAGCTCCCGCGGGCCATAGCGCTCCTCGATGTAGGTCGCTCCCGAGGCATCGCCGAACATCCGGAACGAGAAACCTTCGTCGCGCAGAGCATCCCAACTCTCCATGCACTTACGGACGTCCGGTGGCACGTCGGATGGGTCGTGCCAAAACCGCACCAGGGTTTTGGGTATAGATCCCACACGATCTGCGTATCTGGATCTTGAAAATGCTTGCGGGCTTCGTAGTTGCCGTAACGTTAACTCTCGAATGAAGTCAGAACGCAGACGATCGTCCTCTTCGAAGCCCGGCGGATAGATATCCGCTGACGAGGTTCCTTGCCGAGAATCATCATCCGGTGCTAGCGTGGTCATCGGCTCCTCTGCCTCGCGTCTCGTCAGCCCCACCGATCCGCATCTTTCCGATATGCTATGTAGCGCTCAGATTTCCGGAGGAGATACGCGCGCCCCTCGACGACGAAGCCATCCAGCTTGTGGTCCGTAGTATAGGTATCGAGGTCCGTCAGGTTGTTGATGAATCCCTTTCCATTAAAGTTGAGCGATGTGTTGCATAGGACTCCGTACCCGGTGCGTGCCTTGAAGGCAAGGAGAAGCTCGTTGAGCTGGGCGTTCGTGTTCGGGCTTACGGTCTGGAGGCGTGCTGTGCCGTTTACGTGCGTTACTGCGGCTAGCGCGCCCGTTTTGGCTCGGTAGGTGTAAAGCATGAACGGGCTTTCGTGATCACAGCCGAACCACCGCGCCGCATCATCTTCTAGGCAGACAGGCGCGATTGGTCGGAACTGCTCCCGCTGCTTGATCTCGTTCAGGCGCACCCTCGTGCTGTCATCGAAAGGCGCGGCGAGGATGGACCTATTGCCTAAGGCGCGCGGGCCGATCTCATACCGGCCGTTGACCCAGCCAAGGATTAGGCCGCTACTTAGCATGTGGGCGATGTCCTCGTAACTTGCGTCTCGGACGTCGTAGCGGCCGGCGGCGAGGGGCGAATCCATCCTGAACGGCAGTCCGGAATAAACGTCCCATTTGATTTTCGCGTCGCCGGTGAAGTGAAGTTGGGCGTCAATCGCCGTCCCGATTGCCGATCCGGAGTCGTTGGCAACAGGTGGTACGAAGACCTCGGAAAAGATGCCGGCCTCCCTCCACTTCGAGTTCCAGTCACAGTTTAGGCCGCAACCTCCGGCGATGACCAAAGGTATGTTCTTGCGTAGATTCGCCTTAGCGAAGCGGTAGAAGGTATCGAATATTCTGTCGCTAAAGATGCCCGCGAAGTTGCGGAACTCTGTGTCATCCGTGCCTACGTTGTAGTACGCGGAAGACTCCAGTCGGTCGTAGAGGTCAAGCCGAACGTGTTCCGAAGACAGAAGGAAGGCCATCAGATCTTCCTCCTCGGGGGTTGGCGTGCCTCTTTTTGAGAAGGAGGCGAGCGCCATCAGCTTGCCTGCATCCGAGAAGCGGGAGAAAGGCGCATTCTTAGGAAAGGTCGGATCTGCCAACCCATAGATCGAGGCATACCTATCACCTGGTTCGCTCATTACGTCGGCGACCAACGTTATGTTCATGTCTGGATCGATCTCATAGAACGCGCCGATCGTCCCCTCCCACACCAGTGCATAGCAAGGTGAGCCCTGCGGAAAGGGCGACATGCCAAATCCGCAGAGCAGGTGCGATCTCTCGTGAGACGAGGAGAAGAACGGAATCGACTTGCCGAGTAGGTGGCGATGCTCCACAGTTATTTCGTCTTTAGCGATGCCGCGATACCCAACGTGGGACGGTGACCCGGTCGGGCGCGCCTCGCGCGGCCACCAACCCCCAGTGCCTACCACGTCGGGCACTTGCTCCAGCCGTCCGAAGGCGTCGAGCATGTCGCGACTGGACATCGGAGTGTAGCGGTAGTTGGAGTCCTTCTCCGCTTCGACAGAGGAGACGAGGTAACCGTCACGAAGGTGGACGAAGGCTCCGTCGTGACCCGGGTTGTACGACACAATCTCCACGCTCGCGGGACCCCTTCTCGTTCGGTGAGTCGAGCGAGGACTGCGGAGACCCGCCGCTTGCCCGCTGGCGCCCCCAGCTCCGTGCGCGGCGGTGGCCAAGCGATCCGTCGGTGACTCCTTTTGTAGCAGCCTCATGCTCGTGATCGAATGCAACTTACCCGGTTCTCCGCCTCGCAGTGCATCCGCCTTCCAGTGGGTGAAGGCGGCGGGCCGGCCGACGGTGCCACCATTTCGAATGGCCGGTGGCTGTCTGCTGCGGGAGCCGCATCGGACAGGGCAACCCAAGATCGCATCTGCCCGCCGGTGCCCCCGGGGCGGCCATGTGCGGAGCTCCGTGGGGACTCCGCAACGCAACGTCGATCCGGTCCAGGAGCCCGCGAGCTGGTCGGAATCCCTACGAGCGCTTCCAGCGCGACCAGAGTGTGCGGCTACGCCAACAGGACATCCACGTCCGCCACGGGCGGATATGGGAATTTGGTTCGTGTTGGGCCGCCGACACATACCCCTGCCGACGGCGGGCGGGTCGCGGTGGGAGCAGGCGCTCGTCGTACTCGTGCCGATAGTGCCCGGACCTCGGGCGAGGGTCGGTGGAACCTGGCAACGCGCTGTCGGCATCCCCTCTTTTACCCCCCGAAAACCCACGTTTGTGAGTGATAAGCGTTGACGAGAAGCGATCACAGCACGGGCATGTCTGTGCAGCTCAGCGCCAACTTTCGACAGGCAGCGACAAGGTTCGGATCGCTACTTTCGGTAACCGCGGGTTCGGGGTTCGAGTCCCTGGCGGCGCACCAGCAGCAAGGCTCTGAACTGGGGTTTCGCTCCGGGTCAGGGCCTTTCTCGTTCCTGTGCCGATGGTCCGGTGCTCGGTGGGTGCTCGGGAGCCGTTGTACCCGGTCGCCGTTTGGCGGGACGCGGCGCGGTGCTTGTGGACGTCGGTGGGTGTCATGACGTTCGTCGCGGTGCACCTGATGAGGGCTGCCGGTGGGGTGCCACGGGCGGCAGCGGGCGTTGGTGAGGACCGGCCCCGGCTGTCGGTGTCGCCCGCCTGGTATCGATATCAAGCCCTCCGGTGAACCGGGGGAACCTCAGAGCTGCTGTTTCACCGGGAACCTCGTCCTATGTCGACACCAGCTCTCCTCCGCGCCCATCATGACCAGGCCATCACGGTGAAGAAGCCTCACTGTGCGGGGATTCGCTTCGCTCCGGGGTGGTAGAAACGAAGCGACTGACCGGTGTGCCCAGCGGAGGGTGAAATGGGTGTCTGACATCGCGGACCCGAGCCGGCACGTCGTCCTCACCGTGGACGTGGAGCGGTACAGCGGGCGGGACAACGTGCTCCAGTGGCGTGTCCAGCAGGCCCTGCCGAGGATCATGCAGCAGGCCCAGGAGGAGCTGGGCCTGTGCCCCGACGGCTGGCTGGTCCAGCCGAGCGGCGATGGGCAGCTCGCGATCCTGCCACAGGGCACCAGCGAGCGGACGGTCGTGACCCGGCTGGCACCGACCGTCGACCGGTTGCTCCGCGAGCACAACCATGGTCTGGCCCCGGAGGCACGCATCCGGCTGCGGATCGGCGTCCACGAGGGTCTGGTCCACCTGGACGGCGGGAACGGCTTTCCCGGCGAGGCCGTCGTCACGGTCTGCCGGCTGGTCGACTCGCCGCAGCTCAAGGCCGCCCTGCGGCGGTTTCCCGACGCGCAGGTGGCACTGATCGTGTCGGACCGGCTCTACCAGGATGTCGTCCGGCACTATGGTGACCTGCGGCCAGAGCACTTCCTGCGGGTTACCGCCAGCCTGCCGGAGAAGAGCTTCGACGCCGTCGCCTGGATCCACCTGCCGGGCGAGAACGCCGCCACAGCCACCGCAGAACAGCCCATCCCAGCCGCCACCCCGGATCAGCCCGCACCAGCCACCGCCCCGCACCAGTCCTCCGCTGGTGGTCAGACCTTCCAGCACATCACGGCGCATGGGCCGGCGGCGTTCGGCAACGGCAACGTGGTCACCACGTACGGTTCCGCCGACGGCGCGACCCCGCACCGGCCCTGACGATGGCGCAGGATCGTCCCCGTACCGACCGGGTGGCACCGTCACCCGAGCCGGGCACCAGCGTCCACCAGGCCAGCTACTCCGGGATCACCACGCACGGGCCGGCTGCCTTCGGTAACCACAACATCGTCAACCAGGTCAGCTACCGGAGCGCCCCGCCCACGCACGCCAACGACGTGCTGGTGTCGAAGGCGCTGGAGGCCCTGGCGAGACAGGTGGAGACCGAGCGACGGCGGGACGAGGAGCGCAGCCAGGTGTTGCGCCGCCCGCTGCCGGTCCGCTGGGCGGTGACCGCCGCCGCCGGTTCGGCGATGGCCGACGTCGACTGGTCGTCGGTCGGGGTCACCGAGGACCGGCTCCCGGCCGGCGGGTTGGACGACCTCGCCGGTCTTCTGGCCCGGCGGCTGCCGCACCGACGATTGGTGATCCTGGGTACGGCCGGTGCGGGCAAGACCGTGCTGGCCACCCGGCTCGTGCGCGATCTGCTGCGGGAGCGCCTGGCCGGCCAGCCGGTCCCGGTGCTGCTGCCCGCCGACACCTGGCACCCGGGCGAGCAGCACCTGCGGGAGTGGATGGCGCAGCGGCTGGCCCAGGATCATCCCCACCTGGGGGGACCGGCCCCGGCCCCGGGCCGCTCGCGCGACCGTCGGACGATGGCCACCCACCTGATCGAGAGTCGGCTGGTACTGCCGGTCCTCGACGGGTTGGACATGATCGGCGACGGGCTGCTCGACACAGCGCTCACCGAGCTGAACGGCCTCGGCGCCGAAGAGCCGCTGGTGGTGACCAGCCGCGTCGAGCCGTACCAGGACGCGGTCCGGATCGCCGGCTGCGGGTTGTCCCGGGCCGCGGTGGTGGAGGTGCTGCCACTCACGCTGGCCGAGGCCCGGAACTACCTCGCCCCCGCAGGCGGAACCGGGCGGTGGCATCGGGCCTTCGCCGAGTTGGCGAACGATCCGGACGCCCCGCTCGCCCAGGCCCTGCGGACGCCGCTGCTGGCCTGGCTGGCCCACACCATCTACGCGACAGCGACACCCACGGCCGCCACCGCCGACCCGGCCGCCACCGTCGCCGATCCGCGGGAACTGGGCGACCGGGCCCGTTTTCCGGACCGGGACGCCATCGCCGACCATCTCATCGACGGTCTGCTGCCGGCGGTCTATCCGGCCGAGCCGACCCCGACGAGCCGCCGGGACTCCGACGAACGGTGGCACCGTCAGGATGTGGAACGGGCGCTGTCCTTCCTGGCCCGGCATCTGCGCCGGACCGACACGCACGAGATCGCCTGGTGGCGACTCGACCGGGCGGTCCGGCACCAGCGGACCCTCTGGACCCCGCTGCTCATCGCGCTCTACGGACTGTTCGTCGGGCTCGGGCACAGCCTCACCGCCGGCCTGGCGATGGGGACGGCCCTGGGCCTGATCGGGGCGAGCCGGCGGGCCCGCACGCGGCTGGGCTGGGTCGCCAGCGAGACCCCGTATCGCACGAAGATGAGCTTCCGCCGGCTCCGGGCCACCCTCTGGTACATCCTCGTTTCCGTTACGACGGTGGCCGTGCCGATGCTGGCGGGACTGGTCCTGCTGACCGTGCCGGGGGCCGGCCCGCTGGTCATCACGGCGGGCGTGCTCCTGCTGCTGACGGCAGCCGCCCTATTCGTCCGGCTGAACTGGCGGCGCAGAAAGAGCGACCGGACCTGGGATCTCGTGGTGCCTACCGATCCGTCCCGGGCCGTCAGTCCGACCTCGACGTTGCGCGGCGACCTCGCGGCGGGACTGATGATCCTACCGCTGGCGATCCTGTTCGGCGCACCGCTGGCGATCCTGTTCGGCACCGTCCGCCCGATAATGGTCGCGACCGCGTTCATCCTCGGCTGGATCGGCGCTGGCGCCTGGACCAGGTACACGGTCGCCCGGGTCGTCCTCGCGGCCCGGGGGCACCTGCCGTGGCGGACCATGGCCTTCCTCGACGACGCCGTCGACCGGGGCGTGCTGCGGCGGGTCGGTGCCGCGTACCAGTTCCGGCACCCCCGGCTCCGCGACCGGCTGGCCGAGCATCCCCGGTGACCGCTCAGCCTGGTGCGCCCGGCGCTCGTCGGGGTAGCCGGTGGTGCGTCAACATGGCCGAGGCGAAGCAGGTGATCGACCCTGTGTCCCAGGTGATGGCGTGCGGGGCGGCACCGTAGCCGACGCCACGCCAGCCCACCGGCGGTTGGTGTCCGCCGCCGCGCGGTTGTCCAGGCGGGCGATCAGGTCAACACGCAGTTCGGCGGGGATCTCGCGTGGGCCGGGTGGGTGCGGTGCCCCGGTCGGCGGCTGCCGCCCAGAGCGCCGCCACCAGGGCGAGCGACGCCGAGGCCAGCAGCAGGGCCAGCAGCGTCCGGGGCGAGCCGGACGTGCCCAGTGCGACACCCGCGACGGAGGAGATCAGCGCGCCGCCTCCGATGACCGTCGCGGCGGACAGGCCCGTCGCGGTTCCGGCGCGGCTCGGGTGGTCGGACATGACCCCCAGGTTCACGACGGGGGTGGTCAGGCCGTTTCCGATTCCCACGAAGACGCAGACGGCGAAGAACGCGACGGGGTGGAGGTCGCGCAGCGGTTGACCAGGGCGAAGCTGGCCCCGAACGTGTGAGCGATGTCGGGCAGCGCCGGCAGATGGATGTTCACCGGAAGCACCGACATCGCCGTCAGCAGGACGAAGAAGGCCAGGCCCGGTGCCGCGCGGCCACTCGCGCGCGGCGAGGTCAGCGATGTCCTTTCGGTGGTGGAGTCCACGGAACCGGATCCCGTCCACGTTCTCGAAGGCGCGATCCCGCGCCTCGCCCGGGCACCCGCCGCGGGCGAGGCGCGGGATCGCCGGTCCCCGTCGACCGACGATATCCGGCGTCGTCAGGACCGGCAGGGTGTGCCGTTGAGGGAGAATCCCGTGGGGACCGCGTTGCTGCCGCTCCACGAACCCTGGAAGCCGAACGAGACGCTCGCGCCGGCCGCGAGCGTGCCGTTCCAACTGGCGTTGCGGATCGTGACGGCGGAGCCGGCCTGGGTGTAGGTGGCGCTCCAGAGCGTGGTGATCCGCTGGTCGCCTGGGAACGTGAAGGCCAGGGTCCAGCCGTCGACGGCGGTCGTGGTGGTGTTCTTGATCGTGACGTCGGCGACGAATCCACCGGGCCATTCCGACTGCTTCTGGTAGGTCACCGCGCAGGTGGGGTCGGGTGGTGGAGTGGTCGGGTTGACCCGTACCTCGTTGGTCGCGATCGACACGTTGCCCGCCGCGTCCCGGGCCCGTACGTAGTAGCGGTTCGGCACGGACGGCGCGAGCGACAGCTGGTAGCTGGTGCCCGGCACGGTCGCCACCAGCGTCGAGTAGAAGACCCCGTCCCAGCGGTAGACGTTGTAGCCGGTCACCCCGACGTTGTCCGTCGAGGGCGTCCAGTTCAGCTTGGCGGACGTGGTGGTCACGTCGGTGACGGTCAGCGTCCCGGGGGCGCTCGGCGGCACGGTGTCGGGGCCGGTGTCGGTTGCCGGGGTGACGATGGTGAGCGAGTTCGACGACGGCGAACTGTGCCCGCCCGAGTCGCTGGCGCTCACGACGACGAGATACTGCGTGGCCGGCTTGAGGGTGATCGTGGCCGTGGTGACGTTGCCGACCCGGACGGTTTCCCCCAGGTCGTAGAACGCCTGGAAGTATCCGATCGTGTACCCGGTGACGTCGCAGCAGCCGGGCTCGGCCGCAGTCCAGGTCAGGGTGGCCGACGTCGACGTGACCCGGCTGACCGCCAGGTCCCTCGGCGCGGTCGGCGGGAGGTCGGCCGGGGGCGTCGAGCTGGTGGCGTCGACCGTGTTGGACGCGGCCGACAGGTTGCCCGCGGCGTCCCTGGCGCGTACGTAGAACTGGATGCGCGGGCCGGGTCCCGTCGTGGCCGACGGCGGCAGCTGGTACGTCGTCGACGTGGCGGTGCCGAGCAGCGTGGAGGTGTACCAGCCGTCGAACTTGTAGACGTGGTAACCGGTGACGCCGACGTTGTCCGGCGCGGCCGTCCAGTTCAGCGTGCCGTTCCGGTTGGTCAGGTTCGTCGGCGAGCCCGGTGGCACGGTGTCCGGGCCGCTGTCGGTGGCCGGAGCCACCACGATGATCTGGTTCGACCAGGGGGAGGTGTGTCCCGCCGAGTCCCTGGCCGCGACCCTGATGTTGTACTGGTGGGTCGGCGAGATGTTGATCGTGGCCGTGGTGACGTTTCCGACCGTCGTGGTCGGGATGACGTCGCTGAACGGCTCGGGGTACATGATGGTGTAGTTGGTGATGGCGCAGCAGCCGGTGACGGAGGCGGTCCAGCTCAGGGTGACTGACGTCGAGGTCACCTGGGTGGCCGTGAGCAGCGTGGGCGGCGCCGGTGGCGCCGGTGTGCTGGGCGGGGTCGGTGGCGGGACGCTGCTGGCCAGCGTCGACACGGTGCCGGCGCCGGCCGCGGGTGTGGTGGCCAGGCCCACACCCAGCACCGCGACCGGCAGGGCGGCGGCGGCCACGAAGGCGGGCCACAGGCGGCGGAACAGAGAGCCCCCGTACACGGGCTGCTCCTCTCTCGTCAGTCGGTGGCGCAGGATGCGCCGTTGAGCGTGAAGCTGGCGCAGCCGGGGCCCGGCGTCGGCGACGGCGTCGGCCCGTACGGGTCGACCGTGTTGGTCGCGATCGACAGGTTGCCCGCCGCGTCCCTGGCGCGTACGTAGAAGAGGTTGCGCAGCCCCGACGTGGACGGCGGCGGCAGCGGGTACGTCGTCGACGTGGCGATGCCGACCAGCGTGGAGGTGTACCAGCCGTCGAACCGGTAGACGTGGTAGCCGGTCACCCCGACGTCGTCGGTGGACGCGGTCCAGGACAGCGTCCCGTCCTGGACGATCAGGTTCGCCGGAGCGGTCGGTGGCAGGGTGTCCGGGCCGGTGTCCGTGGCCGGGGTCATCACGACGATCCGGTTCGACCAGGGGGAGGTGTGTCCCGTCGTGTCCCTGGCGGACACCCTGATGCGGTACTCGTTGGTCGGCGAGAGCCTGATCGTGGCCGTGGTGACGTTCCCGACCATCGTCAGCGGGATCGCGTCGGTGAACGGTGGGGCGTACTCGATGACGTAGGCCTCGATGGCGCAGCACCCGGGGGTGGAGGCCGTCCAGGTCAGGGTGACCGAGGTGGCGGTGACCCTGGTCGCCGTGAGGTCGGTCGGCGCGGTCGGTGGCGCCGGGGTGATCGGCGGGGTCGACGGTGGGACGGTGCTGGCCGGCGTCGACGCGGTGTCGGCGCGGGCCGCGGGGGCGGCGGCCAGGCCCACGCCCAGGCCGACCCCCAGGACCGCGACCGGCAGCGCGGCCGCGACGGCCGGCCGCAGGCGACGGAAGAATGACGTGGTACGAGCGGCCACCATGCGTGGACGATGTCGCTATTCATAGACGTACGTCAAGGTATTGCTCGACAGCTGGGATGCGCGCACGTGCGGTGTGGGATGTGCGCAGGGAATTCAGATCTTGTTCCCGGCGTCGCCGATCACGATCAATTCAATCGGCGGGAATCAATTGACATGATATAGACGGTCAGTAATGTGTGTGGGGGTTCGGTCCGTCTCGGGCCGACCGGCGACGGGAGTCTCTGATGGGTGCACGACGACGGCGCAGGCCGCGTCCCGCCACGGCGATCGGTGTGGCCGGATCTCTCGTGGCGGGGCTGCTGACCACCCAGGCCGTCGCCGGCCCGGCGGCGGCTGCCGAGGGGCTCACCCTGGCCGTGGACGTGTCCGCTGCCCGGCACGCGATCAGCCCCGACATCTACGGCATGAACGGGGGCGACCCCGCGCTCGTCGCCGAACTCGGCACGCCGGTGGCCCGCTGGGGCGGCAACGCGAGCAGCCGCTACAACTTCAGGAACCATACCTACAACACGGGCAGCGACTGGTACTTCGAGAACATCGTGGCCGGGCCCGACAACACGGTCGAGGCGTTCGTCCAGCGGAACCGGGACCAGGGGACCAGGCAGGTGGTCGCCGTGCCGTTGATCGGATGGGTGGCGAAGGACTCGCCCTCGTCGCACCCGTTCGCCTGCGGCTTCCCGGCCACCCGCTTTCCGGAGCAGGACTCGTTCGACCAGTGGGACCCCAACTGCGGCAACGGCCGGCACGCCGACACGAACCTGACCGGGGCGGTCCCCACGGACACGTCGGTCCCGGCCGACGCGTCGTTCGCGGGCGAGATGGTGTCCCATCTCGTCGACCAGTTCGGCCCGGCGGCGCGCGGCGGCGTGTCGATCTACGAACTCGACAACGAGCCGGTGTTGTGGAGCTCCACCCACCGCGACGTCCACCCCGAGCCGGTGAGCTACGACGAGCTGGGCGGCAAGGGCACGGCGACCGCCGCGGCCATCAAGGCCGCCGACCCGCGTGCGGCGGTGCTCGGCCCGTCCGGCTGGGGCTACTGCGAATGGGTGGCGTCCGGCGTGGACGGCTGCGCGCCGGGCGCGGACGCGGCGGCGCACGGCGGGCTGAACCTGTCCCAGTGGTACCTGAAGAACATGAAGGACTTCAGCGACGCCCACGGCGGGAAGCGCTTCCTCGACTACTTCGACCAGCACTACTACCCGCAGATCAGCGGCGGCAGGGACCCGGACGCCAACGCGCTGCGGCTGCGGTCCACCCGGTCGCTGTGGGATCCGACGTACGTGGACGAGTCGTGGATCGGTCCCGGCGGGGTGAACGCCCCGCCGTTGCAGTTCATCCGCCAGATGAAGGCGTGGGTCGCGCAGTACTACCCCGGCACGAAGGTGGCCATCACCGAATACAACTGGGGTGCGCTGGACGACATCAACGGTGCGCTCGCGCAGGCCGACGTGCTCGGCATCTTCGGGCGCGAGGGTCTGGACCTGGCCACCATCTGGGGCGAACCGAAGCCGACCGACCCCGGTGCGTACGCCTTCCGGATGTACCGGAACTACGACGGGGCCGGCAGCCGGTTCGGCGACGTGAGCGTGTCGGCGGTCAGCAGCGACCAGGGGCAGCTCGCGGTCTACGCCGCGCAACGCTCGTGCGACAGGGCGCTCACCGTCATGGTGGTCAACAAGACCGGCGGCGACCTGACGTCCCGGTTGGCGCTCGCCGGATTCCGCGGCGGGGACAGGGCGCAGCGGTTCACCTACGGCCCGGCCGACCTCACCTCGATCGTCCGGGGTGAGGACCTCCGGGTGACCCGTGGCGGCGTCAGCGCGACCTACCCGGCGAACTCCGTGACGCTGCTCGTCCTGCCGCAGCGCTGATCCCCGGCGCGGGCTTCCGCGACGACACCTGTTCGCCACCTTCGTATGCCACCCTGGGCGCCCACGAACCGGGCCGTCACCGGCCCCCTCGGTCCGCCCACGGGAGGCAGCATGGCCAGACGCGTCTTCCTGCACGTCGGCGCCCCGAAGACGGGCAGCACCTTCGTGCAGCACGTGCTCTGGAGCAACAGGCGGGCCCTGAAGCGGGCCGGCATCCTGCTGCCGGCCAGCGCCCGGGCCCAGGACGCGGCCATGACCGATCTGCGCCAGGTGCCCTGGCGCGACGCCGACCTGCGCTGGACCTGGGACCGGCTGGCCGCGAAGGCCCGCGACTGGCCCGGCGACGTGATCATCAGCAACGAGGGGCTGGGCGGGGCGAGCAGCGCGCAGGCGGCCCGGGCCGTGGAGAGCCTGCGGCCCGCCGAGGTGCACGTCGTGGTGGCGGGACGTGACCTGTGGCGTACCCTCCCGTCGACCTGGCAGCAGAGCATCCGGGCCCGCAGCGGCTGGCGCTTCGGCGCCTTCCTCGGCGCGGTGGAACGCGGCGAGTTCGAGACGTTCTGGGAGAACTACACCGCGAACCGGATGCTCCGTCGCTGGGGCGACCTGGTGCCCGCCGACCGCCGCCACCTGGTGACCGTCCCGCCTCCCGGGGCCCCGTACGACACCCTGTGGCACCGGTTCGCGGGGATCATGGGCATCCCCGACGACCTGTGCGAACTGGAGGCACCCACCTCGAACCCCTCGTTGGGTGCGGCCGAGGCCGAGGTGCTGCGCCGGGTCAATCTCGCGCTGGGCGACCGCTACCCGCTCCGCAGGCCGTACCAGGAGGTCGTGCAGCGTCACCTGGTCGACTCCGTGCTGCGCCAGCGCGAGGACGGGCTCAAGTTCGGTGTCGGCCTGGACCGGGCCGGATGGGTGGCCGACCTGGCGGAACAGCAGATCAAGGAGCTGCGGGACTATCCGTGCCAGGTCGTGGGCGACCTGGCGGAGCTCCGGCCGACCAGCATGAAGCAGAGCCGCAGCCCCGACGAACTCGACGACGGGCAGGTCCTGAGCACGGCGATCGAGACGATCGTCGCCATGCTGGAGCAGGCCGAGGCGCTCAGCACGCGTGCGGACCGCCGGTACGAGGAGATCCTGGCGCGGGTCAGGACCCGGGTCGACGGCGGCGTTCGCCGCCGGCTGCGGCGCGCCACCCGCCGGTAGCGGATCCCCTACCTCCGCGCCGTCCTGCCCGAGTAGGCCCGGTCCGAGGCGATCGACGCGCCGATGTACCGCCCGGCCCGTGGCTGGGTCGGTGCGGATCCCGGCACGTCGAACAGGACGACGAGGCCACCCGTCGGCCGCGGCTGGGCCCGCACGGATCCGCGGTGGGCCCGGGCGATCGAGGCGACGATCGACAACCCCAGACCCACCCCGTGATCCGCGCTGTCCCGGCCCCGGCGCAACTGCCGGAACGGCTCGAACAGCGCGCCGGCCTGGTCGACCGGCACGACCGGCCCGGTGTTGTCGACCCTGAGCACGGGGCCCGGGGAGCCGACCCGTACCCAGACCTGCCCTCCGGGGTGGTTGTACTTGATCGCGTTGTCCACCAGGTTGATCACCAGGCGTTCCAGCAGCACCCGGTCGCCGTTGACGACCTGCGGTGTCAGGTCGGCGTGGATGCTCAGGCCGTGCTGGCTGGCCCGGGCGCGGTGCGCGGCGATCACCCCGGCGGCCACCTCGTCGAGCCGCACCGGTGTGCGGTGGTCCAGCCCGCGATCGCTGCGGGCCAGCACCAGCAACCCCTCGATGAGGGACTCGATCCGGACGTTCATCGCGAGCAGGCGTGAGCACAGCCCCCGTACGTCCGGGTCGGTGCTCCTGCGGGCCAACGCCACCTCGACCAGGGTTCGCTGCGCGGCCAGCGGGGTGCGGAGTTCGTGCGAGGCGTTGGCGACGAACCGCCGTTGGCTGTCGAACGAGTCCGACAGCCGGTCGAGCATCTCGTCGAAGGTGTCGGCCAGGTCGGTCAGCTCGTCGCGGTGCCCCCGCATCCGGATGCGCTGGTCCAGGTTCTCGGCGCTGAACTGGCGCGCCGCCTCGGCCATCACCCGTACCGGCCGCAGCATGCGGCTGGCGACGATCCAGCCCACCAGCAGGGCGAGCAGCAGGGTGATGGCGAGCGTCACGCCGGACTGCACCAGCAGCGTGTCGAGGACGTCGACGCGGTATTCGGCGGCCGTTTCCGCGTTCAGCGGTCGCACCATCGACGTCGGGGTCGGGCCGGCGGTGTCGATTCGTCCGCTGGCGACCGCAGGGAGCGCCGCCCGGAACAGGATGTAGTTGATCGTCAGCAGGACGACGGCGCTGAGCAGAAAGATCCCCCCGCACATGAGGACCAGATGCCCCTTCACCGACAGGCGACGCAGGACTACCCGCTCAATCGGTAGCCCACTCCGGAGAGCGTTTCGATCACCGCCGGGCTGCCCAGCTTCTTCCGCAAGGTCATCATTGTCACCCGAACGGCGTTCGTGAACGGGTCGATGTGCTCGTCCCATGCCTTCTCCAACAGTTCCTCGGCGCTGACCGCGGTGCCTTCGGCCCGCATCAGAACTTCCAGTACGGCAAATTCCTTCCGGGACAGCGCGATGAATCGGCCGTCCCGGAGCACCTGGTGCCGGGGAACGTCGAGTTCGATGCCGGCGCGGCGCAGCACCGGCGGTAGCGCCGGCCTGGCGCGCCGACCGAGCGCCTGCACCCGGGCGACGAGCTCGGCGAGGGCGAACGGCTTGGTCAGGTAGTCGTCCGCGCCGATGTTGAGCCCGTGCACCCGTTCGTCCAGGCCGGTCGAGGCGGTCAGCATGATCACTCTGGCCTCACCGCCGGTCGAGACGATCGCCCGGCAGACGTCGTCGCCGTGCACCACGGGCAGGTCGCGATCGAGGACGACGACGTCGTAGCGGTTGATGCTGATCAGCTCCAGCGCGGCCGCGCCGTCTGCGCACAGGTCCACCGCCATGGCCCGCTGGCGCAGCCCTTCGGCCGTCGCCTCAGCCAGCACCGCCTCGTCTTCCACGATCAGTACGCGCATTGAGATCCCTTCTCGTGGCACCGGCTCCAGTGTGCACCAATCGTTCGTAAGTTCGAGATAAGAAGTGCCGCTTACGCCACCAATATCCACTCGCTGGTACACCTGTTGGCAACAATGACATCTTCCTGAGTCGGAGATGATCCTGATCGGAAGAGGACCCTGAAATGAGGAACGCCATGAGTCGTGAGTGGCTGACGCCCATCCTGCTGGGCGCGCTACTGCTGGCCACCGGCTGTGCCGCCAAGGTCGGCAGTAACGAGGTCGCGTCGGTTTCCGGTGTCTCCAGCGCGCCTTTGGGCGCGGACCAGAACGAGTTCCGGCGGTGCATGAAGGAGCGTGGAGTCGACCTCGACGCGAATAGTGACAGCAATGAGTTGGGTGGCGGTTCGGGACACGACTCGGGCAAGGTCGACTCCACCAAGGCACCCGGCCAGCAGCAGCGGGAGCTTGCCGCGTTGGACCAGTGCCGCCAGCACCTGCCCAACGGCGGCAACCCGCAGCCGCTCAGCGAAGAGGAACTGGAGCAGGCCCGGGCGCTGGCCAGGTGCATGCGTGCCGGTGGGTTCGACTATCCCGACCCCGACCCGCACTCCGGTGGCGGCTCCGGATCCATGGCCATCCCGCCGGGGATCGACATCGACAACCCGACCGTCCTCGCCAAGCTGCGCGGGTGCCGACAGGAGGCGGGCTACCAGCCAGCCACGCCCGGTGCCGGATCGTGAGCGCGGCGGCCACCAGCCAGGGCGGCGGTCCGGTGCGGACGCGGCGCGAGCGGCGACAGCGCTGGCTGCTCGGGAGCGTCGCGGCCGTGGCCGTGCTGGGCACCGGCGGTGTCACGGCGTACACCCGGCTCCAGGGTGTCTCCGCCGAGCCGACGCAGCAGGCCACGCCACGGCGCACCGTGACGGTCACGAGGACCGACCTGGTCGAGCGGATCCTGGTCGACGGCACCGTCGGGTACGGGCCGAGCAGCCCGGTGACCGGCCGTCGGGCCGGCACCATCACCTGGCTGCCCAGCCCCGGCGCGCTGGTCAGGCGGGGGGAGCGGCTCTACGCGGTGGACGCCGAGCCGGTCCCGCTGCTGGTCGGGAACACCCCGATGTACCGGGACCTCGGCGCCGGGGTGTCCTCCGGGCCCGACGTGCTGGTCCTGGAACGCAACCTGGACGCGCTCGGCTATGACGTCGGCACGGTGGACGGCAGGTTCCGGTCGGGCACCCGGCAGGCGCTCAAGGAGTGGCAGCGGGAACTCGGCCTGCCGGAGACCGGGCGACTCGCCCCCGGCGACGTCGTGGTGCTCCCCGGCGAGGTGCGGGTCGACAAGGTGACCGGGCAGCTCGGTGGCCCGGCCCAGGGCGAGGTGCTCGACGTGACCGGTGTCGGGCGGCTGGTCACGGCGGGGCTGGCGGAGGCGCAGCGCCACTTCGCGCGTCCCGACGCGAAGGTCCGCCTCGACCTGGCCGACGGACGGTCCACCACCGGCACGGTCAGGTCGGTCGCCGTCGGTGCCGGCGAGGACGATCGGTCCACGCTCACGGTGACGATCGACTTCACCGACTCCGCGCTGGCCACCAGGGTGGACACCGGACCGGTCACCGTCCGGTTCGACGGGGCCAGCCGGGCGGGTGCGCTCGCCCTGCCGATCGAGGCCCTCGTGGCGCTGCGCGAGGGGGGCTACGGGATCGAGGCGGCCGAGGGCGAGCAGCGGTACCACGCGGTCGACCTGGGCCTGTTCGCCGACGGCATGGTCGAGGTCTCCGGCGACGGGGTCGCCGAGGGACTGCCGGTGGTGGTCGCGGGATGACCGCCGTGCTGGAGCTGGAGAACGCCTCCAGGGTCTATCCGGGCGGCGTCCACGCGCTGCGGGCGGCGAACCTCCGCGTGCACGCGGGCGAGATGGTCGCCGTCGTCGGGCCGTCGGGTTCCGGAAAGTCGACCATGTTGCACCTGATGGGCACCCTCGACCGGCCCTCGACCGGGACGGTGTGGGTCAACGGGCACCGGGTCGACCGGCTGACCGACCGTCGGCTCTCCGCCCTGCGGGCCTCGTGGATCGGGTTCGTCTTCCAGTCGTTCCACCTGACCGACGGGTTGAGCGCACGGGAGAACCTGGTCACGGCGCAGCTCTACCGGGGTGTCCCCGCCCGGTCGCGGCGAGCCCGCGCGGACGAGGCGCTCGAACGGGTCGGGCTCGCGCACCGGGCCGACCACCTGCCGACCGAACTGTCCGGCGGGGAGCGGCAGCGGGTCGCGATCGCCCGGGCCGTGGTGAACCGTCCCAGCATCGTGCTGGCCGACGAGCCCACCGGCAACCTCGACTCCCGGGTGGGCGGCGAGGTGCTCGCCCTGCTCCGGGAGCTCAACGCCGAGGGCACCACGATCGTGGTGATCACGCACGATCTCGGCATCGCCGGTCGGTTCCCCCGGCGGGTGGAGATGCTCGACGGGCAGATCCGCGCCGACGTGACCCAGCAGGGTGCGGTGGCCGGATGACCGTACGACTGCCACCGCCCGCCCGGCTGTCGTTGCCCGACCTGCTCGGGCTCGCCACGGTCGGCGTCCGGGCCCGTCCGGCGCGTACGGTGCTGGCGGCCCTCGGGATCACCATCGGGATCGCCGCCCTGATCGCGGTGATCGGGATCCCGGCGTCCAATCAGGCCGCGGTGCGGGCGGGGCTGGCCGCGCTGGGGCCGAACCTGCTCACCGTCACTCCAGGCCAGAACCTGGTCACCGGTGAACGGGCGCAGCTCCCTGCGGAGTCGGTGCCGATGATCCAACGCATCGCACCGGTGCAGTCGGCCTCCGCCATCGGCTACACCTCAGCCAAGGTGCGACGGACCAACCTGGTGCCGGAGGGCCAGACCAACGGCCTCGCGGTCGCCGCCGCCCGACTCGACCTGCCGGCCGTGCTCAGGTCGACGATGCGCGTCGGGGCGTTCCTCGACCGGGTCACCGAGCAGTACCCGGCCGTGGTGCTGGGCGCGCGGGCCAGCGAGCTGCTGGGCGTCGAGCCGCGCCCGGGTGAACCGGCCCCGCCGGTCTGGATCAACGACCGTTGGTACGTGGCCATCGGGGTGCTCGACCGGCTTCCACTCACTCCGGAGATCGACAACTCGGTCCTGGTCGGCTGGCCGGCGGCGCAGCGCTACCTCGGCTTCGACGGCCGCCCGCAGGCGATCTTCGTCCGGGTGGACGACGAGGCCGTCGACGACGTACGGGCGGTCCTCGGGCGTACGGCGAACCCGCAGCGGCCCGAGGAGGTGCTCGTCTCCCGGCCGTCCGACGCGCTCGCCGCGCAACGTCTGGTCGAGCAGGCGTACTCCTCGTTGTTCCTGGGACTCGGCGCGGTCGCGCTGCTGGTCGGCGGGATCGGGGTGGCCAACACGATGATCATCTCGGTGCTCGAACGGCGCCGGGAGATCGGGCTGCGCCGGGCGCTCGGTGCCAGCCGCGGACATGTCGCCAGTCAGTTCCTGGCCGAGTCCGTGCTGCTCACCGGCATCGGTGGCGCGCTGGGAATACTGCTCGGCTCGGCGGTCACGGCCGGCTACGCCGTAGCCGAGCGATGGCCGGCGGTCCTGCCGCCGGCGGCCCTGCTCGGTGGGCTCGCGGTGGCGGTCGGCACCGGTGTGCTGGCGGGTGTCTATCCTGCGGCCCGCGCGGCCCGGCTCGCGCCGACCGAGGCGTTGAGCACGAACTGACCGGCCGGTGCTGGCCGCCCGCCGGTCGGCCCCGGGCACGGGTGCGGCCCCCCGGAGAACCGGGGGGCCGCACCGGGCGGGATCAGCCGATGGTCTGGAACCGGAACGCGGTCGCCGGCCCGTACGCGCCGCAGTCGACGCGGCTCACCCAGGAGCCGACCCCGACGTAGGGGCCGTCGACCCAGCCCCAGGCCGAGCAGTACACGCCGAAGCTGACCGCTCCCGAGTACACGGTGTAGTAGGCCTCGACGTAGTTGGGCGGGTAGTAGTACACGTTGTAGCTGTAGGAAGCCGCCGGCCCGAACACCGAGTCCTTGCCGAGCACCTTGGCCCCGGACGGCACGGCGGTCGGCGCGGCGGCCGAACCGACCGCGGCCTCGGTGCTGGTGGTGGGTGCCGTCTTGGGACCGGCCTGGGCGGGCGCGGCCACCGCGGTGGCCGCGAAGATCATCGCTACCGCCAGCGTCAGCTGGAGCAGGAGAGTGCGGATGCTCTGGCCGTCGCGCCGGAGCTTGGTCGGAACGTTCATCCTGGGACCTCCATGGAGCCCTCGTGGGGGACGGACACCGACAAGCATCGGCAGCGACCGGCGGGGCGCAAATAAATGGAAGCGATTCCTTCCGCGACATGGTGTCGGGTGAATGTTTATGCGGTTCTTGACTCATCCGATCATCCTCCCGATGGTGGTCCGAAGGGCCTGCAGTTCCCCCCTCGCGACCCATCGACAACCGACTGTCTCATGAGCTTCATATGATGCGAGTGCTTCGCCCGACGGGGTCAGCGAGAGCGAATGCCCGGCCGTCGGGGTGGTGTTGATGGCTTCGGCTGGGACGGTCAGATCCTCCGGGTTGGGCGCAGGTGGCTAAGCGGCGCCCAAATTGCCCAACGTGGATAGCCGCCCGGCCGGGTTCGACGCCTCTCGGTGCGCCGTTCCGTGTGGGAATTCCGCGGCGTGACCCTGCCGCCTGGTGCTCGGGTGAGATGGCTCGTGGGCGCGAACGCCGTCGGCGTCGGATGGCGGGAGTGCGCTCGTCGATCCGGGTGGACCGACGTTCGCCGGGTGCCACTAAAGAAGTGGCATTGTGCCGCAGAAACTCTGTAGGCCGCGAAGCGTCACCATGCATACATCACGAACATCCCGGTCAGTGTGACGCGGTGTCCGGTTGCACTCGGCTCACTTGTCATGCGGATGTGGCGGACGTGGCCGGTTGGTGACGCGCCTCTATACGCGGGTCGGCACACACGCGACGAGCGTCTGTCGGAGGCCCTTTATGTTTTGCTTATAGCGCCGCTGCCACAATCACGGTCCGGGGGATGTGGAATGTCGCTCGACGATCTGCGGCGTATACCACTCGGGGCTGGCCCGATGGGTGACGACACTGCGGTTCGGCAGAAAGTGGACAGCCCGAGGCTCACTGGGCCCGGCGGTCGCCACTGGCTCCGGGCTGCTGCGGCAACAAGCGGAGGCAGGGGATACTCTTGATGACTATCGATCAGCTCGCGGCCGAGGTATGGCTCACCCCGCGGACCATCCGCTCCTACCACACCCGCGGGCTGCTTCAGCCGCCGAACCGGGTCGGCCGGACGCCCTACTACGACCGTCCCCACCTCAACCGAATGCGGACCGTCGCGCTTCTGCAGGGACAGGGCCTTTCGCTGGAGACGATCTGTGCGCTGCTCGACCCGGACGGGGTGATCGGCAAGTTCATCCTGCCGAACCGGACGATCGACCAGGTGCTGCGTGCCGACCCGAGCCTGACCCGCCCGCTGATCGACAGTGGAGTCCTCCTGCCGCGCCCGGACGGCGCGTTCAGCGTCCGGGGCGCTCGTGCGGTGCTGGCCGCGAGGGTCGCGAGCCGGCCGGACGCTCCGCTGACCGAGGTGCTGCACGTTCTTGCCGGCTCGGTGACCGCGATCGCGCCGCTCGCCGACGAACTGCTCAGCCGGGTGGGCGCCGAGCTGCTCTGTCTGGTGCCCGGCGGTGTCTCCCATCGGGACGAACTGCTCGACCTCGTCGTCGAGGCGTTGCGGGTCGGGCTGCAGACCAGGGCCGCGCCGGCCGCCTGACGCCGTCGGCGTCGTGGACCTGCGGCGACGGGTGGCGCGCCGGCTCGGCCGGCACGCCACCCGCATGGTTCGCCCGGGCCGGCGTCAGCCGGTCCGGCAGGTGACCGTCGGCCAGTTCCAGTTTCCGTTGGCCATGATCGTGATGCCGAAGTTGTTGCCGTTGCCGTTCGGCCTGGCGGTGACGGTGCCGGTGGTGCCGCTGACCGAGGCGTTCCAGCTGTTCTGGATGCTCTGGCCCCCGCCGAGGCCGAGGGTGACCACCCAGTTGTTGGTGCCGCTGACCGCCACGTTCAGGTTGAACCGGTCACCCCACTGCTCGGCGGGCGACAGCACCGCGGTGCAGTTGCCGCCCGCGGGCGGGGTGGTCGGGCCGCTGGTCGGACCGGTGGTGGGGTTGCTCCCACCGCCCTCCCAGACGGTGACGTCGGAGCTGCCGCTGCTCTGGTAGCCCTCGGTGGCCATGATCTGGTAGCTGTGGTTGGTGCCGAGGTTGAGGCCGGCGCGGGCCCAGGCGTCGAAGTGGTTGGCGACCGTGATGGTGCCGCTGCTGCGCTTCTGCTGGCGGACGCTCCAGTACTGGTAGAACGTCTGGATGCCGTCGATCGACGGGGCGTTGGTCCGTAGGCTGCGCAGGATGTCGTAGGTGCCGCCGTCGGTGGTCACCGTGCCCAGCCTGGTGGCCCCGGTGCTCGGGTTGTAGCTGCCGAAGTTCTCCACCACGTAGTACTCGATGAGCGGGTTGCGCGTCCAGCCGTACAGGGCGAGGTAGGTGTTGTTGTTGCCCGGGTTGTAGTTGGCCGAATAGCTGACCGTCCGTCGGGTGCCGGTGGCCCAGCCCTTGCCGCCGACCCAGTTGTTGGTGCTCCGGTCCCAGCTGCTGCTGTAACGGCCGTCGGCGCGCAGCGTCATGCTGGCGTTGCCGTTGTCCTTCCAGAACGAGAAGTAGTAGCCGTTGTGCGTGCCGGTGAGGTTGGAGGTGAGCGTCCGGTCGGCCTCGGCGTACGCGTTGGGCGAGGCGATGAACGTGCCGGTGACGGCCAGCGCTGCGGCGCACGCGGCGCCGAGGAGCAGCCGCAGTCGGCTGCCCCTTCGCGGTCTGGTCGAGGTGTGGTTCATTAGCGTGTTCCTCCTCGTGACAGCTGGTGGTGGCCAGCGCCGCGGTGCGACCCGGCGGGCTGTCGGCGGCCAGGCGCGGCAGCCGGTCGTTCGGCGTCTCACCACACGGTGGGCGGGCGGTCCTCGGGTACGACCGGGACGGGGTCGCGGGGGGTGACATCGACAGCATTGAGAACCGTCGATGACGAACGTAAGACGCCGAATTTGGGTCTGTCAACGATTTTCCGAAATATTCCCGAAACTTGTTTCTCTCGGGGTGCGGGCCGAGGGTGGCCGCCGGTGGGCCGGCCGCAGCGCCTGCGGATCGCGTTCCGCATGGTCATGCGCCCTCGCGGGGCGGGCACGGGTGATCCGGAGCCGGATCTTCGAAACTTCCGGAACCACCGTCACGCTGCCGGCCGCGCTGACCGGCCGGCCCCGCGCCGCGTGCCGCCCGTCAGGCACCCACCGCCGCGAGCCGCTGGCTGCGCCACAGCCGGGCCGCCGGCCCGAGCGCACGGGGCCAGTTCTCACCCCGGCGGGTCAGGGACCGCTCGCTGATCTCGAACCCGCCGACCAGCCCGGCCAGCTCGTCGAGCACGTCGGCCTCGCGGAACGGCTTGCAGGAGAAGATGTTCACGAACACCTCCCGCAGCCCCGGATAGGTGTGGATGGCGGCGTGCGACTCGGCGAGGATCACCACGGCCGACTTGCCGGCCTGGTGCGGCGGGCCGTCCTCGCTGGCGACCAGCGGCCCGGCGATCACGGTCATGCCGATGCGGGCGACGAGGTCGCGCATGAAGGTGTGCAGGGCCTCGCCGTCGTCCAGGGCGCGGGTGTCGGTGACCGCCGACAGCCGCAGGGTCAGCTCGTCGCCGTAGTGGTCGTCGATCGGATGGTCACCAGGGTGCCCGGTCATCGGTCGTTCTCCTTGTCGGTGGGATGTCGGTGCGGAGTCAGCCGGCGTGGGACAGCAGCCGGACCGGGTCGGCGGTCAGTTCCTGCATGATCGAGACGACGCGGGCCGGACCGGTCGGCGGCGCGGCGGCCCGGGCGGGGCGGGACGGCCGGACGCTGCCGGCGCGGTCGACGAGCTCCCGGAGCCGCTCCGGACGCCAGTCGTCGTCCCCGCAGTTGGCGGCCAGCCCCTGGCGGGCCAGCATGTCGGCGAAGTACTCGCGTTCCGGGTCCCCGCCGGGGAAGACCAGCAGCGGCACGCCGGCGTGCACCGCGCTGGCGAGCGTGCCCCGGCCGCCGTGGCAGAGCAGCGCCCTGGCCCGCCCGAGCAGGTTGCGCATCGGCAGCAGCGGCCACGCCTGCACGTTGCCCTGCGGCGACACCCGGGGCGGGGCCGTGTCGGTGCTGCCCGAGGCGATCAGCACGTCGACGTCCGAGCCCTCGAACGCCGCGAGGCAGTGCCGGTAGTACCAGTCGGCGTCCATCGGCGGCCCGCTGGTGTAGGCCAGCAGCCCGCGCTGCCCCGGCCGGGGCCAGTCCACCGGCCCGGTGACGAGGTGCCGGTCCAGGGACGCCGCGGTGAGCTGGCCGACGTACTCGCCGGTGCTGTGCCGCGCGACCAGCGGGTCCATCTCGGGGGCCAGCGGGTAGACCAGGCGGGTGCTCCAGGTGAAGAGCACCTCCGACAGGGACTGGGGCTCCGGTGCCCGGCTGCGGCTCAGCGCCGGCCGGAACGCGGCCAGCGCCCGGGTGTCCACCGGCGCCCAGCTGTCACTGCCCCGCCCGAAGAGACGGTGGTCCGGCCAGGTGACCGGGCTGACCACGGGGATGCCGGCGAGCGACCCGGCGACCACCGAGGTCAGGTCGTAGTCGTGGAAGAGCACCTGCACCCGGCGGGCGCGGAACTCCCGCAACTGCGCGGCCAGGACGGTCTCCACCAGGTCGGGGTCGGCGTACGCGGACCGGGACAGCAGGTCGTCCAGGCGCAGGGCGGTCGTCGCGTCGGGGTACGGCGCGGTCTCCGGCCCGGGGATCGGCACCGCCGGCACGCCCAGCCGGTCCAGCAGGGGCCGGAAGTGTGGGCTGGCGAACAGCACCGGCGTGTGCCCCGCGAGGCGAACCGCCTCGTACACGCTGAGCACGGTGGAGACCGAGCCGAGGCCGTACGACCACACGCCGGGAACCAGGCCGACCCGCATGGTGTCATCCTCCTTCCGGGCACCGCACCGCTGTGGCCGGTGCCCTGCGGCGACTGTAGGAAGCCGGCAACCGCGGCAACAAGGTGGCGACGTCCGCCGTCGGCACAGATGCGCCCTGGGTGCCATCTACCCTGCGCCGAAGGTCGTAGATATCGATCAGGAGCGGGCCTGCGGAGGGTTGCCGTCCCTATCCTGGGCGCGACGGACCGTCACACTCTGGGAGGGACTCATGAGGCAACGCGAGTTGTCCGGCGGCGCGGGGATCCAGGTCAGCCAGCTCTGCCTCGGCGCGATGGCGTTCGGCACCGAAGTGGACGAGGAGACCTCGTTCGCGATCCTGGACCGCTTCGTCGAGGCGGGCGGCACCACCATCGACACCGCCAACTGCTACTCGTTCTGGGTCCCCAACGGGGTCGGCGGCGAGAGCGAGACGGTGCTCGGCCGGTGGCTGTCCCGCCGGGGCGGCCGGGACGGCCTGGTGCTGGCGTCGAAGGTGGGCTCCGGGCCCGGCGCGCACGGCGGGGCCGAGGGGCTCGCCCCGGAGGTGATCCGCACCCAGCTGGCCGGCTCGCTCCAGCGGCTCGGCGTGGACCACCTGGACCTGTACTACTCGCACCGGGAGGACCGCGACACCCCCGACGAGCAGACCCTGGCGACGTTCCACGAGGCGGTGACCGAGGGGAAGGTGCGGACGCTGGGGGCCAGCAACCACGCCGCCTGGCGGCTGGCCGAGACCCGGGCGCTGGCCGAGGCGCGGGGCTGGACGCCGTACACGGCGGTGCAGCAGCGCTACTCCTACCTGCTGCCCCGCCCGGCGACGGCGCTGCCCGAGGGCGGGCACGTGCACGCCAGCGACGAGCTGCTGGACCTCGTCCGCAGCCGGGGGCTGACCATGTTCGCGTACAGCACCCTGCTGTGGGGCTCGTACACCCGGCCGGACAAGCCGCTGCCGGAGCACTACCAGCACCCGGGCACCGAGCGGCGGCTCCAGGCGCTGCGCGAGGTGGCGGACGAGCTGGGCGTCACCGTCAACCAGGTGGTGCTGAGCTGGCTGATCGGCGGGGAGCCGGCGATCGTACCCATCGTCGGGGTCAGCTCGGTGGCCCAGCTCGACGAGGCCCTCGCCGCGGTCGACCTGGACCTCCCGACCGAGCTGCGCAAGCGCCTCGACGAGGCCTGCTGAACCACCCGCGTCGGCGACCGGGCAGGGGAATCCCCTGCCCGGTCGCCGTGTGTCCACGCAGAAACCCCGTCCCGCTCCCCGGGCGGGGGGAGCGGGACGGGGCCGGCCGCTGGCCGCGCGTGCCGGTCAGCCGGTGCCGGTGAGGGAGACGGTGAACCGCTGTCCGAGGTGGTCGGAGAGGCCCTGCGGACCGACCATCCGGTAGTCGTGGGACTGCATCGGGCCGGACACGAACGCCCAGTCCAGCCGCCACCACGGCTTGCTGTCCGGCCAGGACGCCGGGTAGAGAAGGCCGCTGGCCTCGGCCACGTCGGTCATCCCACCGGCGAGGTCGTGCAGTTCGCCCATCGCCGAGGTGGCGTTGAAGTCACCGGCGACGAGCTGCCCGTTCCGGTTGCCCGCCAGGTCGGCCCGCAGCGCCCGGTAGTGGGCCTGCCGGCGGTCCTCCTGGGCCCGCATGAACTCGGTGAACTCGGGGTCGGTGGGGTCCATCGAGATGTCGAGCTGCACCGGCACGTGCACGTTGTAGACGGAGAGCACCCGGCCGTCGACGAGCAGATCGGTGCGGAGCACCTTATGCCGGTAGTAGTCGCCGAAGTCCGAGTCCGCCGGCACCCCGTGCCGCACCGGGTCGCCCAGGTACGGCAGCCCGTCCAGGGCCCGCGAGGCCACGATCGGGTAGCGGGACATGGTGAGCAGCTCCCCGACGGCCACCACCTGGTAGTCGGGGAAGAGCCGGCGCAGCTCGGCGACGTGGTCCACCCGGACCGGCCGGTGCCGGTCCAGGTCCCAGCCGACGTACTCCTGGAGGAGGTAGACGTCGGCCTGCTGGGCGGCCAGGTAGTCGTGGAAGCGCTGCGGGTCGGAGCCGTCGTACCAGTACTCGGTGTTCCAGGAGAACACCCGGACCGCGCCGGGCGGGGCCGGGGTGGGCCCGCCGGACAGCGCGGCCGGGTTCAGGCCCGACACGTCGAACCCGACGGCCAGGCAGCACACCGCGGCGACGGCGAGCCGAGCGCGCGCCGGCCGGGCCAGCGGGGCGAGGGCCAGCAGCAGCAGCGGTACGGCGACGAAGACCAGCGGCGGCATCAGCTCGACGGGCCGCCACCACCAGTGCCCACCGGTGAGGAGCAGGAACGTCGTGAGGAACACCGCCCAGCAGGCGGTGAGCGCGGCGAGCCAGCGGGCCCGGCGCGGCCACCCCGGCTTGACCGCGGCGTGGCGTTGTGGTGCGGCGGGGGTGGTGACCCCGGGGGTCCCCGGCGCGGCGGTGGCCGCGCCGGGGACGGGGTCGAGCAGGAGGCTCATGCCGTGGTCCCGACCATCGTCGGGGACGACGGGGTGCGGGCGGCCGACCAGTCGGCGTCGTACAGCCGGCGGAAGTCGCGGGACACCAGCCACTGCAGGGCGCCGACCGCGATGCCGGCGGCGATCGCCACGTTGGTGCCGAAGGCGACGGCGGTGAACACGGCCAGGAACGGCAGGCCCTTGCGGCGGCGCACGTGCCGGTACATCTCCGCGTCCGCCGACAGCGAGATGCCGAACAGGGTGGCGGTGAGCAGCAGCCAGGCGGGGTGCAGCACGGCCAGCGGCAGGCTGGCGAGCACGCCGAGGGCGGCCACGGTGCCGAAGGAGCGGGCCGGGCTCTCGAAGCCCTTGGCGAAGCGCCGCCGCCGGGCGAACAGCGGCACCCGCAGCCGGGCCCGGCGGTAGAGCTTGTGCAGCAGCGGCCACAGCTCGTCGTCGTCGTCGTGCCAGCCGCGGACCTTGTCGGTGACCATGATCTGGTAACGGGCCGACATCCGCTCGCCGTAGTCGACCTCCTCGGTTTGTCGCAGCCGGGGATTGAACGGGCCGACCTCCTCGAAGACCCGGCGGGGGATCGCGGTCAGCGACGAGAACAGGAAGCTGACCTCGCCGAGGGACGCCATCCGCCAGGAGTACGCCTGGAGCACCCGGCACTCCTCGACGATGCTGTCGCGGATCAGCGGGTCCTCCTCGTAGATGCCGCAGACCGCGCCGTAATCGGGGTGGGCGGCCAGCTCGGCGACCGCCAGCTGCACCGCGTCCGGGCGCAGCGCCACGTCGGAGTCGACGAAGAAGAGGATCTCGCCGCGGGCCGCCGCGGCGCCGGTGTTGCGGGCGACGGCCACCCCGCTGTTACGCGGGGTCTGGAGCACCGTCACCGGCCGCTGACGGGCCTTGGCGAGCGAGTCGTCGGTGCTGTGGTCGTCGACCACGATCACCTCGATCGGCTGGTAGGTCTGCCCCAGCGCGGCGTCGATGCACCTGCCGATGGAGTTGCCGTAGTTGTAGTTCGGGATGATCACCGAGACCAGCGGGTTCGCGGTCGGGGTCGTCATGGGGCTGTCTCCTCAGGAGGGGGTGGGTGAGGTGGGTCGGGATCGTCAGTGGGCGAGGGCGAGCAGGGCCGGGTGTTGGGTGACGAGCAGGACGCCGCCGATCAGCACGCCCCACAGCAGGGCGTTGACCAGCATCGCCCGGTCCTTCAGCAGCACCCGGGTGGGTTCGCCGCCGTCGCCGTCGACGACCACCACCTGGAGGTAGCGGGCCACCGCGAAGAGCGCGAACGGGGTCGAGCCGACCAGGGCCAGCGCCTGGTACGGGGTGGGGATGGTGGCCTGCACGTGGCCGAGGAACCCGCTGATCGCGACCGCGGCGCAGAGCACGATCAGCAGGTCCAGGTACTGGACCGAGTAGCCGGCGAGCGAGGGCCGGTGGGCGCTGCCACCGACGGCCATCTCGTGCCGCCGCTTGCCGAGGATGAGCAGCAGGCAGAGGGAGAAGACGGCGATCAGCAGCCAGCTCGACACGGCGACCCCGGCGGCCAGGTAGCCCTGCACCACCCGGAGCAGGAAGCCACCGGCCACCACGAGCACGTCCAGCAGCGGCAGGTGCTTGAGCCCCCTGCTGTAGGCGACGTTCAGCGTCAGGTAGGCCGCCAGCGGCCACCACGGGAACGCCGGTCCGAACGCCACCGCCGCGACCAGCGCGGTGGCGAGCAGGGCACCGAAGGCGTACGCGGTGGGCACGCTCACCCGCCCGGAGGCGATCGGTCGGTTGCGTTTGGTGGGATGCGCCCGGTCGCGGTGCCGGTCGTAGACGTCGTTCCAGACGTAGACCAGCGCGGAGACCAGGGTGAACAGCAGCACCGCCCAGCTCACCCGGCCGAGGACACCCAGGCCGAGCCGGGGGGTGTCGATCAGCACCAGCGGCACCACCAGCAGGTTCTTCGCCCACTGGTGCGGCCGGATCAGGGTGGTCAGGTCACGCACCAGGTTGCGGTCGGTGGCGCGGGAGCCGGTGGACAGGGCGGCCGTGGGGGCGACCGGGGCGGGCCGGTCGAGGGTCGGCGGGTCGACGAGGACAGTCACGGTTACCTCCGGTGCCGATCAGAAGATGGCCTTGGCCAGGCCGAGGGCGCCCTGCTTCCAGGGGTCCCGGCTGGTCCGGCCGGACGAGGTCGGTGCGGCGGTGCGGTTGTTGGCCCGCCACCAGTCGTAGGTGCGCAGGATGGCGTCGCGGTTGGACAGTCGGGGCGTCCAGCCGAGCACGTCGCGGGCCTTGTCGACGCTGACGTAGGAGTCGGCCCGCAGCTTGTGGATGAGGCGTCCGTAGACCGGGGAGAGCTTCAGCCGCTGCAGCAGCTCCAGCGCGGCGACGGCGGGGCGCACCGGCACCGAGACGACGCGCTTGCCGTGGCCGGCGGCGTCCAGCACCGCCTGGAAGTCCTCCCGCAGGGTGGCGAACTGGTCGGCGGCGATGTTGAACGTGTCGTTGGCGACGTCGTCCGGTGCGTGCAGCACGGTGCGTACCGCGTCGACCAGGTCGTCGATCGCCAGCATCTGGATCCGCACGTCGCCCTTGCCGAGCACCGGGAAGTTGCGGCCCTCCTCGGCCCACTCGAAGAGCATCGAGAACAGCCCCATCCGGCCCGGCCCGAGGAACGTCTTGGGCCGCAGCATCGGCAGCACCATGCCGGCCGCGCGGTACCGCTCGGCGACCTCCTCCGCGCCGGCCTTGGCCCGGCTGTACGGGTCGACCGGCTCGCGCGGGTACTCCTCGGTGGTGGGCACCACGTTCGGCAGGCCGTACACGGCGGTCGAGGAGACGTGCACCACCCGGGCCGTGCCGGCGCGGGCGGCGGCGTCGAGCACCGTCTCCGTTCCGCCCACGATGATCGAGCGGATCTCGTCCTCGGGGTAGCTGGGCAGGGCGGCGGCGGTGTGCACCAGGGCGTCCGCGCCGGCCAGGGCGGCACCGACCTTGGCCCGGTCCCGCACGTCGGCGACCGTGTACTCGACGCCCCGCACCGGCTCGATCGGGTCGCGCACGTCCAGGCCGCGCACCCGCCAGCCGTCGGCGGCCAGCGCCCGCACCAGGTGCCCGCCCAGCATTCCGCTGCCGCCGGTCACCACCACCGTCTTTGCGTTCTGATTCACCACAGCGACGACACCTTCTCCTTGACGAAACGGGTGACCAGCCGGGGCAGGCCCTGGGCGAGGGTCTGGTCCAGGCGGTCGAGGAAGTGCTCCACCTCGGCCGTGCCGGTCACCAGCGACGGGCCGACCACCAGTGGGTTCTTGCCGTTGAGCGTGTAGTACGTGTAGATGTCGTGGTCCCGGTAGAGGGCGCTGATGACCGCGCAGGTGACGAGCTTCGTGCCGAACTGCGGGTCCTTGGCCAGGCCGCTGGGCGCCAGCTTGGTGACCAGGTCCAGCACGCGCGGCGCGTCGAGGAACACCCCCCACAGGGCGCCAGCGCCGCGGACCTCGGCGACCGCGTCCGGGTGCTCCTTGGCGATCCGGGCCAACCCGGGGCCCAGGATCCGCTCGATGTCGCGGGCCCGGGCGGGGAAGTCCTCCTCCACCGCCACGTTGATCGCCTCGATCGCGGTGGCCGTCTCCTCGCCGAAGCCGTAGTAGGTGGTGCTGGTGCTCTGCAGCAGCGCGTCGTTGAAGCTCTCGTACGCCTTGTGGAAGATGGGCCGCCGGGCCACGTACGCGGAGATCGAGGACTTGCCGCCGCCGAAGGACTTCGACGTGGTCACCACGTCCGGGATCAGCCCCGGGTAGCGCATGAAGTAGAACATCGTGCCGGTCTTGCCCCAGCCGGTGTAGATCTCGTCGAAGATGAGCACGATGTCCTCGCGGGTGCACAGCTCACGCAGCCCGCGCAGGAACTCCTCCGAGCACCAGCGCATGGTCGAGGCGCTGAAGGGTTCGATGAGGATCGCGTACACGTCGCACTTGCCCCGGCGGTCCCGCGTCGCGTCGACGGCCGCCTGGACCGCGGCCAGGTCGTCGTACGGGAAGCTCACCACCCCCGGGATGCCGGGGAAGGTGAAGTGGTTCTGCGAGCTGCCGGTGAGGCTGCCCGAACCGAGCAGCTTGCCGTGGAAGCTGATGTCGCTGCGCATGATCGTGTTGCGCTTGCCGCCGTGGTACTTGTAGGCGAGCTTGACCGCGCCCTCCACCGCCTCGGCACCGGAGTTGGGCAGGAAGGACATGTCGAGGTCGCCGGGGAACACGGCGGCCAGGTTGTGCGACAGGGCGGCCAGGTACGGCGAGAAGTAGGTCTTGTGCACCTCCATCCGCCGCTGCTGCTGGAAGCGCTGGCGGGCGGCCAGGATCCGGGGGTGGTTGTGCCCGTGGTTGAGCACCCCGACGCCGCCGGTGAAGTCGAGGATCCGCCGGCCGTCCCGGGTGTGGATCCAGGGGCCCTCGGCGTGGTCGACCAGCTCCCGGCCGAAGCCGAACGAGGTCATCAGGCTGACCTGGCTCTTGTTGACGTGCTTGCGGTAGAGGTCCTGCACCTCGGCGACGGAGAGCTGCTCCGCGTCGTCGATGGTCAGTAGCTCGGTCATGAGGGGTCCTTTCCTCAGCGGGTTTCACGGAGGTGGTGGTGGAGCGGAGGTGGTGGTGGAGCGGAGGTGGTGGTGGAGCGGAGGTGGTGGTGGAGTCGGGGTGGTTGCGCCCGGCGGGGGTCAGCCGGGGGTCGGGGTGAGCCGGGCGTCCGCCCCGGCGGGTGGGGTGGTGGCGCGACCCCTGGCGGCGAGCCGGTCCGAGACCGCGACCGTGAGCAGCGCCAGGCCCGCCGTGAGCACCTCGGCGAGGGTGCTGAGCACCCGGCTGGCCACCGCTGCGGTGACCGCCGCCGGCAGGGGCAGGACGGTGGACAGGGCCGCGACCACCAGCACCTCCCGCACGCCGGCGCCGTCCGGCACGAAGATGGCGAACGTGCCGGCGGTGGTGGCCAGGGCGAACGCGCCGACCGCCGCCGCCAGGGCGGCGCGAGCGTCCGCGCCGAGCAGCACCGCGACGACCCACAGGTGCACCCCCGAGAGCACCCAGGACAGGGTCTGCCACCCGATCGAGCGTCGGACCTCGGCGGGCCGGTGCAGCGGTGCCGGCTGGGGCCGGCGGGCGACCCGGGCGGCCAGCCGGACCAGGGTGTCGAGCAGCCCGGGCCGGACGGCCAGCACCACCAGCAGGGCCACCGGCAGGAGCAGCCAGGCCAGCCCGGCGCCGGTGCCGAGCACGGCCGGGGCCACCAGGAGCCCCACCGCGCCGCCGGTCAGCAGCACCACGACCAGGTTCACCAGGTAGGTGCCGGCCATCCGGCCCCGGCTGACCCCGGCGGCGTCGCCGAGCCGGAGCTGGGCCAGCAGGCCCCACAGCCGGCCCGGGACGAACTTGCCGAGGAACCCGACGAAGAACATCCGTACGCCGGTGCGGGACGGCACCTCCGCACCCACCGAGGCCAGCGTCAGCGTCCAGGCCCGCATGCCGCAGAGCAGGCCGGCCCCGGTGACCAGCAGCGCAGCCAGCAGCCATCCGGCGGTGTCCGGCCGCAGCAGCCGGCCAAGCGTCGACCAGTCCTGCCCGCGCAGGGCCACTGCGACGCCGCCGAGCACCGCGACCACGAAGACCGCCGTGAGCGCCGTGCGCCACAACCGCCGCCGGCCCATCACCGACCCGCCGCGAGGGGCAGGGGGCGGGGGCTGCCGGTGCCGCGCAGCCGGGCGACCAGGCCGGCCGCCGCGCCGACCACGATGGCGAGCTGGGCCACCAGGTGTACGCCGACGAACCAGGCCAGGAAGGCCGTGCCGCGCTCGCGCCGGACGAACGGCAGCAGCCCCGGGTCGGCGAGCAGGAAGAGCCCGAAGCAGGCCAGCGGCACGGCGAGCAGCGCCGGGTGCAGCAACCCCAGCGGCAGGGTGGCCAGCACCAGCGGGGCGGCCAGCACGCCGAGGGCGGGATTGACCGCGACGCTGCCGGCACGCATGCGGTGCGCCCCGGCGAACGCCGCCAGCGGCAGCGACCGGCGGTACTGCTCGCGCAGCATGTCCCCGAACCGGGCGCAGTCGTCGTGCCGGCCGACCACCGTGTCGGTGAGCCTGATGCCGGTGACCCGGGCGAGCCGTTCGCTGTACTCGACGTCCTCGGCGTCGCGCAGCTCCTCGTGGAACGGGCCGGCGGCGAGGAACGCGGACCGCCGCACCGCGGCCAGCGCGAAGATCGCCGTGTTGACCCGGCCCACGCTGCGCCGTCGCCACCAGTGCGCGTGCAGCACCTTGTAGTGCTCGATCGGCCCGTCGTCGTAGAGCGGCTGGGTGTCGTAGGTGCCGTGCACGCAGCCGCAGGTGGGGTCGGCGGCGAGCACCGCCAGGGCGTTGGCGATCGCGTCGGCGCGCAGCGCCACGTCGGAGTCGACGAAGAAGAGGATGTCGCCGGTGGCCGCCCGTGCGCCGATGTTGCGGGCCGCCGACACGCCCCGGTTGCCTCCGCCGTCGACCACCCGGCACGGGTACCGGGCCGCGATGTCGCGGGACCGGTCGGTGGAACCGTCGTCGACGACGATGACCTCGTACGGCCGGTGGGTCTGCGCGAACACGGCGTCCAGGCACGCACCGAGCGTCTTCTCGTAGTTGTAGTTCGGTATGACGACCGAAACTCTCTGCCCATCAGCGGCCATTCGGCCTCTCCCCCTCACTCCCGACGCCGTGGTCGACGTCGATGAATACCGGTGCCAACGACGTTAGGGACGTCGATTCCTCCGGCCAAGGTGGCGCATCCTCATTCGGGCGGGATTTCCTCAAAGGTGGAAGGTGCATCTACGACCATCAGCGCATGGGCTTTCTCGGCAGTGGGAAATCGGCAGAGAAAAAGGGCGCCCCGCACGTCTGGCACGACGTGCGGAACGCCCTCGGACAGGGACGGTGCGGCTGGTCTCAGTTGCGGTGCGCGGTGTACAGCAGGATCGGGGGGCAGTCGTCGGCCACCGCCAGCAGGTTTCGCCGGACGCGGTGCAGGGCCTGCCGGAACCGGCTGCCCAGCGAGCTGCGGGCGGGCGGCGCCGGGTCCGTCACCGGCGGGCCGGCCGAGAGCCGGTCACCGGCGGCCCGGGGCGGTGCGGACGGGATCGGGGCCGGGTGCTCCAGCGGGATCGTGATGGTCATGCTGCTCCCTCCATGGGTGTGCGGTCGGTCCTTGCAGGGGTCACACCTGCGCCAGCCGGCTCTGGGCGAGCTCGTCCCAGCGCAGCGCCGCCGCCGTGATGCCGAGCTGGCGGTGGCAGTCGGCCAGGACGGTGAAGGCCGCCGGGTCGTACGGGTCCACCTCCAACGCCCGGCGGTTCCAGCGGATCGCGGCCCACCAGTCCCCGGACTCCAGGGCCAGGTCGCTGAGGAGCCGCAGGGCGTGCAGGGCGCGGACGCGGCACCACTCCCGCTCGGCCACCGCCCACTCCGCGTCCTGCGTGGGCAGCAGGTCGCCCCGGTAGACCTCCACCGCGCGCCGCAGGTGCCCGGCGGCCAGCACCCGGTCGCCGGCGGCGACCGCGGCGGTGGCGGCGGCGATCCGGCGTTCGAAGGTGGCCACGTCGATCCGGAGCTGGTCGGCCTCGAGCAGGTAGCCGCCGTCCACCGAGGCGATCCGCACCGCGGCGTGCCGCTCGCCCGTCGCGCAGAGGGCGCGCCGGGCCCCGTGCACCGCGGCCTTCACCGAGGTGGCGCCGGCCGACGGGGGCAGGTGCGGCCACAGCGCCGAGCGGAGGGTGTCCCGGCTGACCGGTCGGCCCCGGTGCAGCAGCAGGTATTGCACGAGCGCCTGGGACTTGCCGGCCCGCCAGTTGGTGACGGTGCGACCGTCGATGGTGATCCGGAATCCGCCGAGCAGTTCGGCGCTCGACGTGACTGCGATGTCTGACATAGTGTTCCACCACGCTCTGTCGTTCACGGGCTGTGGGTGCCCTGCCGACCGTAAATTGCCTGCGCGGTGGTGGCCAAGGTGGCGTAATCAATGTGGCGACGGAAGTAGCATTAGGTGGTAGGTGCCCTGCTACCTACGTCGTAGGCGTAAGTTAGTGACTCGGGTGAACCGGGTAACGCGTTTCCCGCCCACCATATTCACATGACCTACCACTCGGTTATTCGGTTCGACCGGTACTCCCGGTCCGTCGGTGTCGTACGGCCGTCGTCGGTGGCGGTCGCGGAAGGCTGCCGGCACGTGGCGGCGAGCTGGCGGGAGGCCCGCCCCGTCGTCCAGGTCGTCTTCCAGTTGCGCTTCCTCGCGGGCGCGGCCGTGGCCGCCCCGCAGGCGGTGCTGACCCGGCCCGGGTCGCTGCTGGTCGGCGCGTTCGCCTGGCTCTGCGCGACCTGGTTCGTCTACCTGCTGAACGGGCTCTCCGACCAGGTCGAGGACCGGCGCAACGGCTCGCCGCGCCCGCTCGCCACCGGGGCGCTCCCCGTCGGCGTCGCCCGGCGGATCGTGGTGGCCCTGGCCGGGCTCGCCCTGGTGTCGGCAGCGGCGGTCTCGGCGCGCCTGGCCGGGCTGGTGGCGCTGATGCTGGCCCTCGGCTGGCTCTACTCTGCCGGTCCCCGGCCGCAGAAGGGCAACATGTTCGGCTTCGTGCTGGTGGTCGCCTCGGGTGGGATCGTCACCTACCTGGCCGGGGCCGCCGCGTCCGGCGGCCCGGTGGGTCCCGAGCTGGTGGTGCTGTCGGTGGCGATGTCGCTGTGGATGGCGCTGGGCGGCACCACCAAGGACCTCTCCGATGTGGCCGGTGACCGGGCGGCCGGCCGGCGTACCCTGCCGGTGCTGCTCGGCGACCGGCCCGCCCGCCGGTTGATGGCCGTCCTGGTGGTGGTGGCCGGCGGTGTGCTGCTGACGGGTGCCCTGGTGCTGACTCCGGTGCTGCTCCTGCCGGCGGTGGTGCTGGCCATCGGCGCGACGGGGGTGGTCGGTTGCCTGCTCACCGGGGCCGGCGCCACCGGACGGTGGCTTCAGCGCCGCCCGTACCGGCTCTTCATGGTCAGCCAGTACGCCGTGCACCTGAGCGTGCTGGGGCTGTTCCCCGGCTGACGACGGGCCGGGCGACGGGCCGCCAGTGTCGTCAGTGGACGGTTATCTTCGTCACTGTCAGCCGAGGGTCTACGCTCCGCTACAGGCGCGCTACCGTGGTAGCCTCTGGCGAGACAGCGGGGGGGTCCGTGGCGAATCCGTACGCGATGCAGCCCGTGGCCGAGGCCGAACTGTCCTCGATGGCGCGCGAGATCGTCGAAGCGTTTCAACGCTCACTGCGTCAGCAGGAGAGTGACCTGGCCAATGGTCCCGACGTCCTGGCGCAGCTCGCGGCCCAGGTGCAGGCGGTGCTCAGCGATGTCGCGGCCCGGGTGTCCATGACGGATGCGCCACCGATGGACCTGGTCGGCGAGGCTCGGCTGTTCGCCGTCGACATCGGCGCCGACCGGGCCCGGCGCGGGATCCACCCGGTCCAGTCGCTCCGCGCCGCGACCACCCTCTTCGAGGTGATGCTGCCGATCATCACGCGCGGTCTGCCGGCCACGGACAGCGCCGGGGCGCTGCGACTCAGCCGCGCGCTGCACGAGGCGATCATGGCCCGGGTCGCGCTGGCCTCGCTGTCGTACGTGGGCTTCCTCATGGAGAAGCTGCAGGCGTCCCGGCAGGAGGAGCGCACCCGGATCGCCCGCGAGCTGCACGACCGGGTCCTGCACGAGATGGGCCTCACCCTGCACCGGCTCGACCTGCACCGGCACTACGCCGACCGTGACCCGGAACAGGCCCGCGCGAAGATCGACTCGGCCATCGAGTCGCTCGACGAGGCTGTCCGCACGGTGCGCGGCCTCTCCGCCGAGCTCCGTCGCTCGGTGGGCGAATACGGCCTGGAACGCACCCTGCGCGGCTATCTGGAGGCCAACGTGCCGCCTCCGATGCAGTTCTCGCTGGTGACCAACGGCGATCTCAAGGTGCTCCCGCCGGACGTGCTGGAGGAGCTCTACCTGATCCTGCGGGAGGCCGCCCGCAACGCGTTGCGGCACGCCGCGCCGAGCCGGGTGGACATCGCGGTGGACGTGGGAGACAACGCGGTGGCCGCCACGGTCGTCGACGACGGGTGCGGCTTCGACACGACAGATCCGGACCGTGCCCGGGGCGGCCTGCCGTCGATGTTCGAGCGGGCCCAGTTGCTGCACGGGCAGGTCGAGCTGATCAGCGCGCCGGGTCAGGGCACCCGGGTCGAGGTGCGGATCCCGTTCGCCGAGGCGGGCCTGTGACCGACACGGACCGGTCCCAGATCCGGGTGTGCCTGGCCGACGACCACACCCTGCTGCGCGACGGCATCAAGGAGATGCTCTCCACCGAGCCGGAGTTCGCGGTGGTCGGTGAGGCGTCCTCCGGCCCGGAGGCGCTGGCCCTCGTGATGCGGCTGCGCCCGGACGTGCTGCTGCTCGACGTGGAGATGCCGGGACCGGGCGCGGCGGCGGTGATCCGACAGGCCCGACGGGTGGCACCGGAGACCCGGGTGATCGTGTTGACCATGCACGACGACCCGGACATGGTGCACGATCTGCTGGAGGCCGGCGCCGTGGCATACCTGCTCAAGACGATCCTGCGGGACGACCTGGTCGCCGCGGTGCGCTCGGTGGTCCGCCGGCCCACGCAGAGCGTCCTGCTGGCGGTCTCCCGCGAGACGGTGGAGCGGCTGGACCGGCAGAAGCCGCGGACGAACGGCACGCCGTTGACCTCGCGGGAGCTGGAGGTCCTCCGGCTCACCGCGGAGGCGATGAGCAACGCGCAGATCGCCAGCCGGCTCTTCATCACCGAGGCCACGGTCAAGCGGCACCTCACCAACATCTACGCCAAGCTGCAGGCGGTGTCCCGGGTGGACGCGATCCGCAAGGCGACCGCCGCCCGGCTGATCAAGCCGATGGACGACCGGCCCAGCGCCCGCTGACGACCCACGCGGCGCGCACCGTGAGGCATGACCGGGCCGTGACCGGCGTCGCCTAGGTTGGTTCGGTCGGATGTCGTCGAGGTTTCGCCCGGTGTTCTCCCGGCCTCGCGCCGGCGGGATGTATGCCGGGCCAGTCTCCGGAACTGGGAGCGCCGCATGTCTGGGTGGAGGGAGTCCCGCTACTTTCAACTGGTGGTCAGCCAGGCCCGGGATTTCGCGGTCTGGCCCATCGGTCGACGGCCGCCCGCGGGGTGGCGGGCCATGCCGTTCGCCGGCACCATCCAGGCCTGTGGCCGGCAGGTGGCGGAGCTGACCGGCGTAACGCGGGCCAACGACCCGACCCGCTCCCTCGCGACCGACATCAGCCTCGTCGGTCTGCTCCGCAAGGCTGCGGGGGAGCAGCCCGACGCGCCGGCGCTGTGCGTCGGCGACCTGCGGCTGTCCTACCGACGACTGTGGGAGTCGATCGACGACGTCGCCGACCGGCTGGTCGCGGCCGGGGCGGGCCCCGGCCGGCGGGTCGCCGTCGTCGGCGAACGCGCCGAGGACCTGGTCGCGGCGGCCCTCGCGGTGCTGGCCACCGGAGCCAGTTGTGTCCTGTGTGTCGGCAGTCGCCCGGACGCGGCGGTGCGGGAGGCGCAGCCGGAGCTGGTGCTGACCCCGGCGGGGGCGGCGACGCCCGGCGGGTGGCCGGTGGTCCGGCAGCGCTGGCGGAGCGTGACCGGGGCGTTCTGGCAGGCCAACGGCCGCACCGAGGAGTCGCTGGCCGTGCCGGCGGGGGACGAGCCCGGGCCGTCCCTGGTGGTGCCGCTGGCCGACGGCGCGGTGGGTGTGGTGTGGCGTGGTTCGCAGCTGAGCTGGCTGGCCGGCGCCTGTGGTCTGCCGCCGTCGGGCCACGGGGACCGGGTGAGCGTGCCGGCGTCGGCGGGCCCGCTGGTGGGCGTGGTGGCGGCGACGCGCGCGCTGCTCACCGGCGCGGAACTGCTCCTGCCGGCGGCGCAGGCGCCGGGCGCGGGTGCCCGGGACGACGAGACGGCGGGGCCGGCACGGTGGTCGCTGCGGATCGACCGGAACGCCGGCCGGGCCGACGAGATGGAACTGTTCGGCTTCGCCGAGACCTCGATGATGGCGGCGGTGGTGCCGGGGGGCGAGGTGCTGACGCCGTTGCCGCAGCACCGGTGGCACCTTCTCGACGCCGGCTTCGGGCCCGTGCCGGCGGGGGAGGTCGGGGAGCTGTTCCTGGCCGGCCCGATGCTGGCCGTCGGGTACCTCGACCGGCCGGAGCTGACCCTGGCCCGTTTCCTGCCCGATCCGCTGGGCGCGCCCGAAGGCAGCCGGATGTTCCGGACCGGGTGCCGGGCGCGGTGTCTGCCGGGGCACGGGTTCGCGCTCGTCGAGGGGGAGGACTGAGCGTACGGGGTTGTCGGGGCCGCAACCTGCCGGACATGGCATTGACATATCTCACTCGATGGTTCTAGGGTCTTGCCGAATCGGTTCGACGCCAGCGGACGGTCCGGGCTGCGTCCGGCTCCGTGCGGTACGGATGCCGTCGACGATTCGAAGACCATCCGGTCCTGCATGGGCAGCGAGACCGGAGATGGAGCCTGCGGAGGCGGAGCCGGGCACCGCGGGCACGTCGTGCGCCTCTCCCGGTGTCTCCCCAGCGGTGTGCGCCATCAGGAGCGGCCGGCAGGGGAGCGCCGTGGACCCCCGCACCTGAATCAGTCCGTGCCGAGTGGCAGGAGCCCATCATGGCGAAGCGCAGACCAATTCTCGGAACCATCGCGGCGGCGGCGATCCTCGTCGCCGGCGTGAGCGCGACGGCACTGGCCGGCGGCCTGGGCGGAGCCGCGTCGGCCGCGGGCCTCGGGGCCGCCGCGGCGACCGCGGGGTGCGGCAAGGCGCCCACGTTGACCAGCGGCCAGCGGACCATCCAGAGCAGTGGCCAGAACCGCAGCTTCATCCTGCGGATCCCCGACAACTACGACCGGAACCACCCCTACCGGTTGATCTTCGGCTTCCACTGGAACGGCGGCACCGCCAACGACGTCGACTCCGGCGGGACGGACGGGGCGGCCTGGTCCTACTACGGGCTGCGCCAGCAGGCGAACAACAGCACGATCTTCGTCGCGCCCCAGGGCAACGGCAACGGCTGGGCCAACCCCGGCGGCCAGGACGTCACCTTCGTCGACGACATGATCAGGCAGATCGAGGTGGACCTGTGCGTCGACACGACGCAGCTGTTCGCGCTCGGCTTCAGCTACGGCGGGGGCATGAGCTACTCCCTGGCCTGCTCCCGGGCGAACGTCTTCCGCGCCGTCGCGGTCTACTCCGGCGGGCAGCTCAGCGGCTGCAGCGGCGGCACCCAGCCGATCGCGTACATGGGGATCCACGGCATCGGGGACCCGGTGCTCAACGTCTCCGCCGGCCGGTCCCTGCGCGACACGTTCGTGCGCAACAACGGGTGCACGGCGCAGAACCCGCCCGAGCCGAGGGCGGGCAGCCTGACCCACGTCACCACCACCTACTCCGGCTGCCGGTCCGGCTATCCGGTGGTGTGGGCCGCGTTCGACGGCGGCCACACCCCCGGCCCGGTGGATGGCGGCGGCGACAGCGGTGTCCGGACCTGGACCAAGGGCGAGGTGTGGCGGTTCTTCACCCAGTTCGACAGCACGGGTCCGACGCCGTCGCCCACCGTCAGCCCGACCACCCCGCCGCCGGGCGGCACCTCGGCCGTGCGCAACACCACCGCAGGCCGGTGCCTGGACGTCAACGGCGGCTCGCAGGCCAACGGCGCTGCGGCGATCATCTGGGACTGCCACGGCCAGAGCAACCAGGCCTGGACCTCGACCGCGGCGCAGGAGCTGCGGGTCTTCGGCGGCAAGTGCCTCGACGTCAACGGCGGTGCCACCGCCAACGGCAGTTCGGTGATCATCTGGGACTGCAACGGCCAGTCCAACCAGCGGTGGCGGTTCAACGCCGACGGCACGATCACCGCCGTCGGTTCGGGCCGGTGCCTGGACCTGGTCAGCGGCGGTACGGCCAACGGGACGCGCACCCAGATCTGGGACTGCACCGGGGCGGCCAGCCAGAAGTGGAGCCGTAGCTGACCCGCTGAACGTCGCGGACGAAACGGTGGATCCGGCGGTGCCCCGACAGGCTATAGATTGACGCTGGCCGATGCATAAGGTCAACTTATCGACGTGGCGGGCCGCTGGCGGCCTGCCGGGGCAACGCCGCCTCCGCCGTGCAGGAAACGACGTTTTGTGGGGAGAACAGCACATGAACGAACATCAGGACGGCAGCCGGTGGGTGCGCTGGGGGCGGGCGGCGAGAACAGCCGTCGCCGCGGCGACGACAGCCATCGGGATCGCGGCGCTCGCCGTCGGAGTCACGGCGGGCCCGGCCACCGCGGGCACGGGCTCCGCCGCGCGCGGGTCGCTGAACGCCTCGCTCGCCGCCGCGCCGGTCGCCCGGGTGGCCGCGGGTAACGCGCACACCTGTGCGATTCCCGCCGACGGAACGCTGTGGTGCTGGGGCGACAACCTCAGCGGCCAGCTCGGCGACGGGACCACCACCAACCGCACCACCCCGGTCCAGGCCGGTGCGGCCACCACCTGGGCGCGCATCGACGCCGGCACCAGCAGCACGTGCGGGGTGCGCACGGATGGGACGCTGTGGTGCTGGGGCGGCAACTCCAACGGGCAGCTCGGTGACGGGACCTCCACGAGGCGCACCGCCCCGGTGCAGGTCGGTGACGCCACCAACTGGGCCAGCGTCAGCGTCGCCGCCAACCACACCTGCGGCGTCCGGACCAACGGCACCCTGTGGTGCTGGGGCCTGAACCGCAACACGCAACTGGGCACCGGTTCGTCTCCCTACTGGACGACCACCCCGCTGCAGGTCGGCACGGCGACCACCTGGGCGAGCGTCTCGACCGGATACGCGCACACCTGCGCCGTCCGCACCGACCGGACCCTGTGGTGCTGGGGCGACAGCACGGACGGCCAGCTCGGCCTCGGCATCCTGAGCTACCGGTCGACGCCGACGCAGGTGGGGACCGCGACCAGTTGGGCCGGCGTGACGACCGGCTACGCGCACACCTGCGCGGTTCGCACCGACGGGACCCTGTGGTGCTGGGGCGAGAACGGGTACGGCCAGCTCGGTGGCGGCACCGGTTTCCAGACCACGCCGGTCCAGGTCGGCACCGCCACCACGTGGGCCCGGGTCGACGCCGGCGTCGACTCGTCGTGCGCGGTCCGCACCGACGGCAGCCTGTGGTGCTGGGGCAACAACAACTCCGGGCAGTTGGGCGACGGCACCACCACCCACCGGAACACCCCGACCCGGATCGGCACCGCCACCACCTGGACCGACGGCTTCGCCGTGACCTACCACGGCTGCGCGATCCGCACCGACGGTGGCCTGTGGTGCTGGGGCAACAACATCTCCGGGCAGCTTGGCGACGGCACCACCACCAACCGGTCGACCCCCGCACAGGTGGTCGTGTAGGCCTGACCGGACGTCCCGTTCTTCTCCGCCTCGCGGACCCCGGTCCGGGCGGCGTACCGACGGTAAGGCCCTGGCCTGGGTGCGAATCACCAGGCCAGGGCCTTCTTCTGTTCTCCCGGAGTGGCCGGGCATTCGCCGGCGCCATTCGCGTCCACCGGGGACCGGCTGACAGGAGCAGTCCTCGGCGGTACGCTGTGGGCGCTCGGAATCCGAGCCGAATATCCATTTTTGTCATTCAGCCGGATTTCTGCCGGACTCCCGGCAGTGATGCCGTAGACGTTTTGCCGCGCCCGAGTTGGCGATCCTCCGTTACGGTGAGTGTCGCTTTCGTCGTGTCCGGTAATCGTCAATGCATCACGACGAAGAGATTGTGTCGAGAGAGAGGGCATTGATGCATCGGCCCAGAATGTCTAGATGGCGGCTGTTCTCCGCCGTCGCACTCGGCGTCCTGCCGGTTCTCGCCGCCGCGCCGTCCACGGCGGCCGTTCCCGGGGAGCCGGGGCTGCTGCCGCGGGCGTCGACGACATTCGAGCACGAGTTGCTCGGAAAGGCGCTTCCCGACGAATGTTTCGCCGGGATCGGGCAGCCCTATCCGGCCGGCCCGCCGTGTGCGCAGGGACAGGCCAAGGTCAACCAGGCGTACGTGTGGTCGCTCGCCCAGGCCAACAATCGCCTGTGGTTCGGCACCGGAGCAAATGTTAACTGCATCGTAACGGGTTCGACTCTTTCCCTGCCGAACCCGCGGCTGAACGACGACTATGTCTGCGAGTTCGCGAGCAGTCAGATTGTCGTACAGAACCCGACCATGCCGACAAACGTGGGCGACCACCGGCAGCCCCGGGTGTACGTCTACGACCTGGCCTCCAAAGTGCAGACGGAGAAGACCGGGGTCATCATGAACGCGTCGGCCGACGACGCGTCCAGGCTGAAGAGGACGCTGGGCCTGCGGGCCGGCGGGACGCACCAGGGCGTCGTCCTGCTCGCCGGGCCGGCCCTCGGCCAGACGGTCAACATGTTCGCGTTCGACACGGCGACCGGCGACTACCTCGGCTCGGCCAACTTCACCAAGTACGGCAACATCCGCCACTTCCTCGTGGCCGGCGACGTCCTCTACGCGGGCGTCGGGGTCGGCGCCAACGGCCGGGACGGCGGGTACATGCTGCGCTGGGCCGGCGACCGGACCAACCCGTTCAACTTCGTCGAGGTCGGCAAGCTGCCCGCCCAGATCGCCGACCTGACGGAGCACGACGGTCGGGTCTTCGTCAGCACCTGGTCGGCGGCGACCGGCGGGTCGCTCGCCGCGCGTTCGACGGCCCGCACCGGCTGGGGCCGTCCCGGCGTCACGCCGGCCGACGAGCCCAACCCCGCCGTCGCCGGCGTCTGGATGAGCCCGCCGCTGGCCGACGGCGCGCCCGGCCTGACGGAGGAGGACACCGTCGGCTGGAAGCAGGTCTGGAGCGCGGCGTCCTACGAGCCGGACCCGGTCATCGCTGGCACGTACGGCCTCGGTGCGCTGATGTCCTACCAGGGCTACCTCTACTGGGGGACGATGCACGTCCCGATGAAGTCGACGAGCGTGGTCGCCGACCTGTACCCGCCGGCCGACGAGACCGCGGCGCGGGCGATGCTGGAGAACACCCAGCGCCCGGTGAGCATCTTCCGGGGCAAGCGGTTCGACACCGACCGGGAGAAGGTGGAGCTGCTCTACGGGGAGCGGGTGCTACCGGCGTACGACCCGACGGCGAACGAGGGCGCGGGCGCCTGGAAGTGGACCCCCACCGGCTACAAGCCGAAGTACGGCCACAGCGGGTTCGGCAACGTCTACACCAACTACACCTGGACCATGGCCGTCGCCGGCGGCCGGCTCTTCGTCGGCACGATGGACTGGAGCTACCTCGCGAAGGACCTGCTGCCCGAGGCCGCGCGGCAGATGGGCTTCGCCAACGCGGCGCGCGGGCTGAGCGACGACCTGGACCCGATCGAGATCGACCCCGAGCTCTACGGCGGCGACCTGTACGTGTTCGAGTCCAGCCTGCGGGGGGCCACCGCCGTGGACACGAAGGGGCTGGGCAACTACCTCAACTACGGCTTCCGCACCATGGTCGCCGACGGCTCGACCCTGTACCTCGGAATGGCCAACCCGATGAACCTGCGTACCGACCCGACGGACGACGTGCCGGAGGGCGGCTGGGAGCTGATCAGGCTCACCCCCACCGGACGCTGACCGATCCCGGGGGGCTGCCCGGCGGCACCGGGCGGCCCCCCGGGGCACTCAGAAGAGGGTGAGGGGCCCGACCGGCACCGGCTCGGGCAGCGCCTCGACGCCGGGCACGCGCCCGCGCACCTCGTCGTGGAACCGGCGGGCGAGCGCGGGCGCGTCGGCATTGTCCGGGGTGTGGACGAACACGGTGGGCGAGCGGCCCTCACGCAGCCAGCCGGCGACCACGTCGACCCAGTGCCGCCAGCCGCCGACGGTCCGCTCGGGGTCGTCGCGGCCGAGGTACCGCACGATCGGCCGGTCGGTCAGCGCGCGGGTCCGCAGCGGCAGGCGCGGCTTCCTCGTCCACGCCTCCCGCTCCGCGTCGCTGGTCGGTGGGCTCGCGAAGAACGCGGTGGTGTCGAACGGGATCCACTCGGCGTCGGTGACGGCGAGCGTCTCCTCGAGCAGCCGCGCCGCCTGGGCGTCGGCGAAGAACGCGGGATGGCGCACCTCCACGGCCTGCCGGTGGGACGCGGGGAGCCGGCGCAGGAACCGGGCCAGCGCGGGCACGTCGGCCGGGGCGAACGACCCCGGCAACTGGACCCAGAGCGCGTGGGCCCGGGGCCCGAGCGGCTCGATCGCGTCGAGGAAGGCGCCCAGCTCGGCGTCGGCGTCGGCGAGGCGGCGCTCGTGGGTGACGAGCTTGGGCAGCTTGACCACGAACCGGAAGTCGGGCCCGGTCTGCCGCGCCCACGACGCCACGGCGTCCCGGCTCGGGGTCGCGTAGAACGTCGTGTTCCCCTCGACCGCGTCGCACCAGCCGGCGTAGTGCCGCAGGCGCTCCTGGGCGGGCAGCGGGTGCGCCAGGAAGCGCCCCTGCCACGACCGGTGCGCCCACATCGCGCATCCCACGTGCAGCCGCATGGGCCAGACCCTATCCGGGCGCGCCGGGCCGGTGTCCGCCCCGGGTGGCACGGGCCCACCGGACTGGCGTCGGTGGTGTTGAATGTGGACATCCCGCCCGTCTGACGGAGGTGCGCATGTCGGAGCTTCAGCTGCTCGTGGAGCCTGCCGCGGCGGTCTCCGCCGAACGGGTCGACCAGCTCACCGGCGGGCTCGCCGACGACCTGCGGTCCGTGCGGGGGCTGCGCGTCGCGTACGCCCAGTCGCCCGCGACCACCCACGGCAAGTCGCAGCAGGCCTGGGAGTTGGGGATGCTGGCCGTCGGCGGCCTCTTCTCGGCCGCCACGATGCGCACGATCGCGCTGATCGCGGTGGCCTACGCCGACCGGATCAAGGCCCGGTCGGTCCGGCTGCGCCGGGGTGACCGGGAGCTGGTGATCACCGGGGCGACGAAGGTCGACGACGCGCTCGTCGCCCAGCTCGTCGCGCTGCTGGCCGACCCGCCCCCGGCCGCCGAGCCGGGCGCGCTGCCGCCTCCGCCCGCCGAGCCGGGCGCGCTGCCGCCGGCGGGGACGAGCGGCGGTGCCGCCGCCGGGGGCTGACCGTGGGACAGCGCCGCGCCCTGCTGATCGCCAACGACCGGTATGTCGACGAGGCGCTGAGCGACCTGTACGCGCCCCGGGAGGAGGCGCGGGACCTGCTGAGCCTGCTCGCCGACGCGGACATCGGCGCGTTCGACCAGACCGTGCTGCTGGAGAACGAGTCGAAGAGCTCGATCGAGCGGGCCATGGAGTCGATGCTGCGCGCGGCCGGCCCGGAGGACCTGGTCCTGCTCTACTTCTCCGGTCACGGGGTGCGCAGCAGCAAGCGGGGCCGGCTGCACCTGGCGGTGTCGAACACGGAGGTCGACCGGCTCTCCTCCACGGCGGTGTCGGCGTCGTTCGTCCGCGAGCTGCTCGACGAGTCGGACGCGGCGAGCTTCGTGCTCCTGCTCGACTGCTGCTACAGCGGCGCGTTCGAGGGGCAGGGCCTCAAGACCACCGACGACCTGGCCATCGACGGTGAGCTGAAGACCGGGTACGGCCGGTACGTGATCACCGCCACCAACTCGGTGGAGCGCGCCGACGACGGCCGCCCCGCGTCGGGGGGCGCGCCCCGGCTGCGCTCGGCGTTCACCGAGACGGTCATCCAGGGCCTCAGCACCGGTGCCGCCGACCTCACGGGCCAGGGCCGGATCACCCCGGACGACCTGTGGCGGTATGTGCGGATGGAGCTGCCGAGGCGCACGACGTCGCAGTCGCCGTCGCAGTTCGGGCAGGTCAGCGACGAGATCCACATCGCGCTGTCGCGGGAGGGCCACCACCGCCAGCGGCAGCGGCGCGACCACCGGGACCTGCGCCTCGGCGACCTGCTCGGGCCACTGGAGCCGACCGACGACGTGCGGCTCTGCGCGGTCGACTGGCGGCGGCGCGGGCTGCTCAAGGTGCCGGTCGGCCAGGCCCACCGGCTCGACCAGCCGGCCGGCGAACCGCTCTGGCTCGACCTCGCCTCGTCCGAGGGGCACCTGCTGGTGGTGGGTCGGGCCGGGACGGGCAAGACCACGCTGCTACGCACCATCGTCGGCGGGCTGGCGCTGACCCACTCCGACCAGGAGGTGGCCTTCCACTGCCTGGAGTCCGGCGGGAACTGGTTGGGCCCGATGCGCCGCCTGCCACACGTGCGCGAGGTCGTCGGCGACGACGAGGTCGCCGAGGTCGGCGCGCTGCTGGACCGGCTGGAGCGGGACGTCCTCGCCCGCAAGAAGCTGTTCCGCCGCTACGAGCTGGAGTCGCCGACGGGCCTGCGCGCCCGGCGCGCCACCCTGGACGGCGGGCCGTACCCGGACGTGTTCCTGGTGGTCGACCGCTGGCAGGACTTCGCCGCCCTGCTGCCGGACTTCACCGCCCGGGTGGTCGACCTGGCCAACAAGGGCCTGGGGTACGGCGTGCACGTGGCCGTCGTCGAGCGCAGCTGGCGGGCGATCCCGGAGGAGCTGCTGGAGCTGCCGCAGGCCAGGATCGAGACCCGGCTGTCCCAGCCGCAGGAGTCGCGGGTCAGCCCCGACCTGGCGGGGCGGCTGCCGGCGAACCTGCCGGGCTGGGCGATCCACGGCCGGCGCACCTTCCGCATCGCCCTGCCGGATCTGACGGTCAGCGACGCCGATCCGGAGACCGAAGCCCCCGGCGCGGTGGACGAGGCCGGGCTCATGGTGTCGCTGATCGCGCAGGCGTGGTCGAGCGCGCGGGAGCCCGAGGAGGCCGTCGCCGGCCGGCGGGTGCGGGCGCCGTTCTCCGGGCACACCGACGAGGCGCTGGCCCTGATCGGGGTGGCGGACCACGCGGCGCTGGTCGACTTCGCGGGCGCCGACGAGCCGCTCGGCCCGGACTTCCTGCGGCTGCCGATCGGCGTGGCGGAGGACGGCCGGCCGGTGCTGCTGGACCTGAAGGAGTCCGCCCGGGACGGGATGGGCCCGCACGGGGTGCTGGTCGGCGCGCCCGCGTCGGGCAAGGGCGAGCTCCTGCGGGCGCTCGTGCTCGGGCTGGCGGCCCGGCACTCCGTCGCCCGGTTCAACGTGCTGCTGATGGACTTCAAGGGCGGCGCGGCCTTCGCCGGGCTGGACGGGCTGCCGCACGTCGCCGGGCACGTCGCCAACCTCGCCGAGGACCCGGCCCTGGTCGACCGGCTGCGGGACGCGCTCGGCGGCGAGCTGGCCCGCCGGCAGGAGCTGCTGCGGTCCGCCGGCACGCTGCCGAACTGGTGGGCGTACGAGCAGGCCAGGGCGGCCGGTGCGGAGCTGGTGGAGCTGCCGGTGCTGCTGGTCGTCTGCGACGAGTTCGCCGACCTGCTCACCGTCCAGCCGGACCTGGGCGAGCTGTTCGCCCGGATCGGCCGGGTCGGCCGGGCGCTGGGCGTGCACCTGCTGCTGGCCGGCCAGCGGGTCGAGGAGAGCCGGCTGCGCGGGCTGGACACCTACCTGTCGTACCGGATCGCCCTGCGGACGTTCACGGCGCAGGAGAGCCGGCTGGTGATCGGGGTGCCCGACGCGTACGGGTTGCCGTCGCTCCCCGGGAGCGGCTACCTGCGCACCGGGTCGGGTGATCCGGTCCGGTTCCGGGCGGCGTACGTCTCGGGGCCGGTGGGCCTGCGCACCGGCTACGCGGAGCCGCCGCCGCCCGACCTGGCCGGGCACAGCCTCGCGGACATCGTGGTGGGCCGGCTGCGCGGCGCTGGACGCCGTGCCCGGCAGGTCTGGTTGCCGCCGCTGGACGCCTCGCCCACCCTGGGTGGGCTGCTGCCGCCGGTCGACCCGACCGCCCCCGGGCCGCCGGCCCACCTGCCGGGGTTCCTCGCCGTGCCCGTCGGGGTCGTCGACCGCCCCTACGAGCAGCGCCGCGACCCGCTGACGGTGGAGCTGGCCGGCGCGGGCGGGCACGTCGCCGTGGTGGGCGCGCCGCTGACCGGCAAGAGCACGCTGGTGCTGACGGTGGTGGCCGCGCTGGCGCTGACGCACAGCCCCCGGGAGGTGCAGTTCTTCTGCCTCGACTTCGGCGGCGGGCGGCTGGGCGTCCTCGCCGGGTTGCCGCACGTGTCCGGGGTGGCCGGGCGGCGTGACGTCGAGGCGGTGGGCCGGACCGTCGCCGAGGTGGTGGGGATCCTCGACCGGCGCGAGGACCGGTTCGCGGAGCTGGGGATCGAGTCCATGGCGGCCTACCGCCGCCTGCGCGCCGAGGGCGCGTATCCCGACGACCCGTTCGGCGACGTGTTCCTCGTGGTCGACGGCTGGCCGACGCTGCGGCGGGAGCACGAGGAACTGGAGGAGGCCGTCGCCGACGTCGCCGTCCGTGGGCTGTCCTACGGGGTGCACCTGCTGGTCACCTCCGGCCGCTGGGGCGACTTCCGGCCCGGCCTGCGGGACCGCCTCGAAACCCGGCTGGAGCTGCGCCTCGCCGACCCGTACGAGTCGGAGATGGGCCGGCGGGCGGCGGCGAACGTCCCGGAGCGGTCCCCCGGGCGCGGCCTCGCGGGCGACCGGGCGCACTTCCTGGCCGCCCTGCCGCGCGTCGACGGCCGCGACGGCGTCGCCGACCTGGCGGAGGCGACGGCCGAGCTGGTGGCGGGGGTGGCCGCGGCGTGGCCGGGGGAGGCGGCGCCGCCGGTGCGGCTGCTGCCGCTGCGGCTGACGGTCGCCGAGCTGGACCGCGCGTGCCCCGCCGGGGAGCGGGGCCTGCCGATCGGACTGGACGAGGCGACGCTGGGCCCGGTGGTGCTCGACCCGGCGGCGGACCCGCACCTGGTCGTCTTCGGCGACGCCGAGTGCGGCAAGACGAACCTGCTCCGGCTCGTCGCCCGGCAGGTCGTCGCGCGTCACTCCCCGGCCGAGGCGCGGCTGGTGCTCGCCGACTACCGGCGGGGCCTGCTCGGCGCCGTCGAGGGGGAGCACCTGCTCGACTACGCCCCCTCCGAGCAGTCCTTCGCCCAGACGGTCGCGGAGATCCGTGCCGTCCTGCACGAACGGCTCCCGGGCCCGGACGTCACCCCGCAGCAGCTACGCGAACGGAGCTGGTGGCGGGGCCCGGAGCTGTTCGTCCTGGTGGACGACTACGACCTCATGGCGGCGGGTGGGACCAACCCGCTGCACGCCCTGCGGGAGCTGCTGCCGGTGGCGGGGGACGTCGGCCTGCACGTGGTGCTGGCCCGGCGGAGCGGCGGGGCGGGGCGCGCGATCTACGAGCCGGTGCTGCAGACCCTGCGGGAGTTGGGCTCGGCCGGGCTGCTGATGTCGGGCGACCGGGGGGAGGGGGCGATCCTCGGGAGCCTGCGTCCGCGTCCGCTGCCGCCGGGCCGGGGGGTGCTGGTCCGCCGCCGGGAGGGGCAGCAGTTGATCCAGACCGCGCTCGCGGAGGCGTGATCGTCAACTTCGGGTTGACGGTCTGAGGTGCGTCAACCTATGGTTGACGCATGACGGAAAACGCCCAGCTTCCCAGTTCGGTCCGGCTCGACGACCTCATCGCGGGGATCAAGAAGGCCCGCCCCGACGTGCTCGACCAGCTCACCGACGCGGTCGTGGTCGCCGACCACCTCGGCGACATCGCCGATCACCTCATCGGCCACTTCGTCGACCAGGCCCGCCGCTCCGGCGCGTCCTGGACGGAGATCGGCCGCAGCATGGGGGTCAGCAAGCAGGCCGCCCAGAAGCGTTCCGCCGCCAAGGCGGAGACCGCCGCCACGCTCGACCCGAGCGCCGGGTTCGGCCGGTTCACCCCGCGCGCCCGCAACGTGGTGCTGGCCTCGCAGGAGGAGGCGCGCGCCGCCGGCAACGCCGAGATCACCCCGGGACACGTCGCGCTCGGCCTGCTCGCCGAGCCGGAGGGACTGGCGGCCGCGTTGATCGCGGCCCGGGGCGTACCCCTGGAACGGGTCCGGGAGGCCGTCACCGCGACCCTGCCGGCGCAGGCCGACCCGGTCCCGGAGCTGGTCCCCTTCGACGCGCGGGCCAAGAAGGTGCTGGAACTGACGTTCCGGGAGGCGCTGCGCATGGGGCACAACTACGTCGGCACGGAGCACATCCTGCTCGCCCTGCTGGAGGAGGAGGGCGGCGACGGCGTGCTCGGCGGGCTCGGTCTGGAGAAGGACGCCATGGAGTCCGCCGTGGAGGGCGCGCTGGCCGAGCTCACCCGCAAGCGGGCCTGAGCCGCGTCGGGCACGCGCCACGGGGGTGCGTGCCCGACGCGCGGCGGGGGTCAGTCTTCGGCGGGGAAGCCGTAGCGGGCCGCGTGCTCCGGGTCGGCCGGGTCGACCTGCCGGATGCCGGCGTCGGCGAGCCGCTTGTTCACCTCGTCGAGCTGCTCCCGGACCAACCGGGCCTCCTCCTCGGTGACCCGCCCCCGGTGCGGCTTGCCGGCGTGCTCGATCGTGCCGTAGTCGATCTTCTCGGCACCCTTGCGGGCCTTCGGCGGGCGCACCCGCTCGGCGGTCTTCAGCAACTGGGCCATCGGCACGTCGGTGGCCAGCGCGTCGAACTCGCTGGCCGTCAGCACCACCCGGCGGGGCTCGCCGCCGCCGTGCCGGTCATGGATCTCGACCACCGCGACGTCCAGGGCCGCGTCGTCGATGCTCTCCACCTCCGTCGCCGTGGCGTCCAGCTGCACGGGCCCCGCGACCAGGTCGGGGTGCTCCAGCACCACGACGCGGACCACCTCGTCGTCCGGCTGCAGAACGGTGCCGCTGAAGTCGGAGACGTGGATCGTCTTCTTGCCCATGCGCGGAGCTTCTCCTGTCGGTGACCGGTTGTCGGACCAGAAGAAATTACCCGACAGGTGTGCGAAACAGCGGTCTGGACCGGACGGGTGTGTCGCCGCGGCGGCGCCCCGGCGGCACGACGCGCCGGGGGTGTGGGGCGCCGCCTACGATCACCGGGTGGACACCCCGGTCGCCGCCCCGCCGCCCCGGACCGAGGCCGAGGCGCTCGCCGTGCAGGACCGGCTGCGCCCGCTGGTGGACCTCACCGGGCCGGGACCCGCCGCGCCCGCGACGGTGGCCGGCCTCGACGTCGCGTACGCCGAGAGCGGCGACCGGCTCGCGGCGGCCGTCACCGTGCTGGACGCCCGGACGCTGGCCGTGGTGGACCAGGCGGTGAGTGTGGGCCGGCCCGCCTTCCCGTACGTCCCCGGGCTGTTCGCCTTCCGGGAGCTGCCCGCACTGCTGGCGGCGTTGGAACTGCTGACCGTCCGCCCGGAGCTGCTGGTCTGCGACGGGCACGGGCTGGCCCATCCGCGCCGGTTCGGGCTCGCCTGCCACCTGGGCGTGGTGACCGGCCTGCCGGCGATCGGGGTCGGCAAGACGCCGCTGGTGGGGCGGTGGGAGCCGCCGGCCGGGGCGCGTGGCGCCTCGTCCCCGCTGTGCGACGGCGGGGAGGTGGTGGGCCGGGTGCTGCGCACGCGGGACGGCGTGAAGCCGGTCTTCGTGAGCGTCGGGCACCGGATGGGACTGGAGAACGCGTGCGCCCGGGTGCTCGCGCTGACGCCGAGCTACCGGCTGCCGGAGACCACCCGCACCGCCGACCGGCTCTGCCGCGCCGCGCTCGCGAGCCGCAGCGGGGTGTGAGAAGGGGACCCTTCTCTACCGCAGGCGTTAACAAGGGGCCCCTCCTTTCCGCGCCGAGCCGCGATCGGCGACCGGTAGTAACCTGACCCGCGGACCCGGAAGGGAGAAACGGCGGTGATCATGGCACTACGTCGGCACGCGACGCGGCTCGCGGCGGTCTGCGTGATGCTGGGCGGCCTGGTGGCCGCCGGGGCGTCGCCGGCCCTGGCCGAGGGTGACTCGGTGCGGGTGCGCGCCACCGACAGCTTCCGGCCGGGCGGCTCGCCCGGCGCGGTCAACGTCGAGGTGCGCAAGCGCACCGAGGGCTGCGTGGTGCTGCGCACCGGGCTTGGCCTGAGCCTCGCCGGCCTCGCCGCCAACCAGGTCACCGTGCAGGTGAGCCTCGGGGGCCGCTGGGTCCCGGTGCCGGTCTCCGGCGGTGGCGGAACGGTCGCCACGGGCCGGTCCGCCCCGACGAACCCGACCCTGTGCAAGGGCAAGGGCGTCACCATGCGCTACCGGCTGACCTTCGCGGCGGGGGCACCGGGCGGCCGGCTCACGGTGGTCGGCGAGGCGGTCGACGGGCGGGGCCGGGCCATCGGCCGGGGGGCCGTCGCGTCCCGGGTGGTCGGGCCGCAGGCGGTGAAGCCGTCGCCCACCCCGAGCCGCAGCCCGTCGCGGTCGCCGAGCCCGAGCCCGACGGCGGAGCCCACGACCGACGCGCCGACGGCCGGGGAGCCGACCCTGGCCGCCGTCGCCGCCGGGGCCGCCGGGGCCGGCACCGTGGCCGCGGCCGAGGAGGGCTCCGGCGGGCTGTCCTGGATCATGCTCTTCGGCGTCGGCCTGGTCGTGCTGGGCGTCGGCCTGATCGTGCTGCTGGTGCGCCGGTCGCGGGCCGACCGGGAGCCGGCCGACGACGCCGACGCCGTCCCCGGCGTCCCGCTGCCGCGCAACCCCGGCGGCACCACCTACCGGTCGGCGACGCCCGCGACGCCCGCGCCGGGCCGGACGCCGCCGACCCCCGGGGTGTACGGCCGGCCGGCCGCGCCACCGTCCGGCGGGGTCTACGGCGCCCGCCCCGGTCCGTCGGCCGCTCCGCCGCCCACCGGCGGGGTCTACGGCGGCGGCGCGACGCAGCCCGGCGACGGTGGCGGGTCGGGGCCCGGCGAGCCGCCCGCGCCCGCCGGTGGGGGCGACGCGACGACGATCATGCCGCGCCTGCCCGGCTGAGGCCGGCGGCCCCCCGGTGCTCCGATACGCTCAGGCCGTTGGCGACCTGCGGCGAAGGAGCGAAGCGCGTGTCTGATCTGTCCCGGATCGTGAAGGCGTACGACGTCCGTGGGACGGTGCCGGACCAATGGGACGAACGGGTCGCCGAGGCCCTGGGGGCCGCCTTCGGGCAGGTGCTCGCCGCCGCCGGTGAGCCCGGCGACGCGGTCGTGATCGCGCACGACATGCGGGCCAGCGGGCCGGGCCTGGCGGAGGCGTTCGCCGCGGGCGTCCGGGCCGAGGGCCGCTCGGTGATCGAGTTGGGGCTCGCCTCCACCGACATGCTCTACTACGCCTCCGGCACCCTCGGCCTGCCCGGGGCGATGTTCACCGCCAGTCACAACCCGGCGCAGTACAACGGCATCAAGATGTGCCGGGCCGGCGCCCGCCCGATCGGCCAGGACAGCGGGCTGACCGAGATCCGGGACCGGGCGCAGGCCCTGCTCGACTCCGGGGCCGTCCGTCCGGCCGGCGCGCCGACGCGGCCGACGCAGCGGCGCGACCTGCGCCCGGAGTACGCGGCCCACCTGCGCAAGCTGGTCGACCTGTCCGGCATCCGGCCGCTGAAGGTCGTGGTCGACGCGGGCAACGGGATGGGCGGCTGGACGGTGCCGAGCGTGCTCGGCGACGCCGTGCTGCCCGCGCTGCCGCTGGAGATCGTGCCGCTCTACTTCGAGCTGGACGGCACCTTTCCCAACCACGAGGCCAACCCGCTGGACCCGGCCAACCTGGTCGACCTCCAGCGGGCCGTCCGCGAGCACGGCGCCGACTTGGGGCTGGCGTTCGACGGTGACGCCGACCGCTGCTTCGTGGTCGACGAGCGCGGCGAGCCGGTCTCCCCGTCGGCGATCACCGCCCTGGTGGCGGTCCGCGAGCTGGCCAAGCACCCCGGCTCCACGGTGATCCACAACCCGATCACCTCGCGCGCGGTGCCGGAGATCATCCGCGAGCACGGCGGCGAGCCGGTGGTGACCCGGGTCGGCCACTCCTTCATCAAGGCCGAGATGGCCCGCACCAACGCCGTCTTCGGCGGCGAGCACTCCGCCCACTACTACTTCCGCGAGTTCTGGTTCGCCGACACCGGCATGCTGGCCGCCATGCACGCGCTCGCGGCGCTCGGTGGGCAGGCCCTGCCCCTGTCCGAGCTGGCCCGCGAGTACGAGCGCTACGTCGCCTCCGGCGAGATCAACTCCACGGTGGCCGACCAGGCGGCGAGCATCGCGCAGGTGCGGGCCGCGTACCCGCAGGCGGCGGTCGACGAGCTGGACGGGCTGACCCTGAGCTTCCCCGACGGCGCCTGGTTCAACCTGCGCGCCAGCAACACCGAGCCGCTGCTGCGGCTGAACGTCGAGGCACCGACCGAGGAACGGATGATCTCCCTCCGCGACGAGGTGCTCGACCGGGTTCGCCGATAAGATCCCCTGCGCCGGCCGGCACCGCCGACCGCCGCCTACGCACCCGTGGAAGGAGCCGCACCATGGCCCTGGACCCGCAGTTGCTCGAGATCCTCGCCTGTCCGGACACACACCACGCCCCCCTCGACTACGACGCGGGGGCACAGACGCTGACCTGCACCGAGTGCGGGCGGATCTTCGAGGTGCGCGACGACGTGCCGGTGCTGCTGCTCGACGAGGCGCGCGGCGGACCCGCGCAGCAGTCGTGATGGAGGGGACGGCCGGTGTCAGCGGGCACCGGCACGCCGACGAGGCCCTGCTGGACAACCCGGACGCCCTCGCCGAGCACGACCCGGGCGGCATGCTGCGGTTCATGGCCTCGGCCGGGGCGCAGGTGCGGGAGTCCGCCGCTCTGGCGGCCGAGGCCAACCTCACCGTGCTCGCCGACGAGGGCCGCCCCCGGGCGGTCGTCATCGCCGGCATCGGCACCGCCGGGCGTACCGGGGACGTGCTGGCCACGGTCGCCGGGCCGCGCTGCCCGGTGCCGGTCATCCCGCACCGCAGCGCCGGTGTGCCCGGCTGGGTGGGCGCGGCCGACGTGGTGATCGCGGTCAGCGCCTCCGGCCGCAGCCCCGAGGCACTCGGCGCGGCCGAGGCCGCCCACCGTCGGGGGGCCCGCCTGGTCGCCGTCGGCGCGCCCGACTCGCAGTTGCAGTCGGTGGCCGAGCGGGCCCGGGCGCCGTTCATCCCGGTGCCCCGCCGCGCCCCGGCCCGGGCCAGCCTGTGGGCGCTCACCGTGCCGGTTCTGCTCGCCGCCCGTACGCTCGGGCTCGTGAAGGTCAACGAGGCGGATCTCGCGGAGACGGCGGCGCGGCTCGACGCCGACGCCGACCGCTGCCGTCCCACGGCCGAGTCGTTCGTCAACCCGGCGAAGTCGCTGGCCCTGGGGCTGGCCGGCTCGGTGCCGATCGTCTGGGGCTCGTCGCCGCTGGCGACCGTCGCGGCCCGCCGGTTCGGCGACACCCTGTCGGCCAACGCCCGCTACCCGGTGGTCAGCGGGGCGCTCGGCGAGGCCGGCCGGGGCCGCGTCGGCCTGCTCGATGGCGTGTTCGGCGGGCTGGCTGAGGGGGAGCGGGACATCTTCGCCGACCCGGGCGAGTCCGACGGCGACGGCACCCGGCTGCGGCTGGTGCTGCTGCGCGACGGCGGGCTCAACGCCGAGGACGACGCCGACGAGCCGCTGGCGGTCGAGGAGCGCCGGGCCGACGCCGTGCAGACGCTCGCCGAGCGGCGCGGGGTCCGCTGCGACGTGGTGACGGCCGAGGGCGGCTCCGCGCTGGAGCGGCTCGCCTCGCTGGTGGCGGTGCCCGACTTCGCCTCCGTCTACCTCGCCCTGGCACACGGGCTGGACCCGATGGCGGTTCCGGCCATCACCGAGATGAAGGAGCTGGCAAACCAGTGAGCACGTGCGGCATCGAACGGGGACAGCGGTGAGCGCCAACGGCGGCACGAAGGCGATCGTCGCGGCCCTGCTGGCCAACGTCGGCATCGCGGTCACGAAGTTCATCGCGTTCCTGTTGACGGGCTCCTCGTCGATGCTCGCCGAGTCGATCCACTCGGTGGCCGACTCGGGCAACCAGGGCCTGCTGCTGCTCGGCGGCAAGCGGGCCCGGCGCGAGGCCACCCCGCAGCACCCCTTCGGGTACGGCCGGGAGCGCTACGTCTACGCGTTCATCGTGGCCATCGTGCTGTTCAGCCTCGGCGGCCTGTTCGCGCTCTACGAGGCTTGGCACAAGGCGGCCGACCCGCACCCGATCGAGAGCTGGCAGTGGGTGCCGGTCGTCGTGCTGGTGGCGGCGATCGTGATGGAGAGCTTCTCCTTCCGCACGGCGATCGTGGAGTCGAACCTCATCCGGGGCAACCAGTCCTGGGTGCGGTTCATCCGCCGGTCCAAGGCCCCCGAGCTGCCGGTGGTGCTGCTGGAGGACTTCGGCGCGCTGGTCGGTCTGGTCTTCGCCCTGTTCGGCGTCGGGATGACCCTGATCACCGGCAACGGCATGTGGGACGCGGCCGGCACGGCGATGATCGGTGTGCTGCTGGTGGTCATCGCGGTCACCCTGGCGATCGAGACCAAGAGCCTGCTGCTCGGCGAGGGCGCCGAGGCGACCGACGTGGCGACCATCGAGCGGGCCGTCACCGACGGCCCGGAGGTGGAGCGGATCATCCACATGAAGACGCTCTACCTGGGCCCGGAGGAGCTGCTGGTGGCCGCGAAGATCGCGGTGCCGGCGTGCGAGAGCGCCGAGGAACTGGCCCGGGGGATCAACGCCGTCGAGGCGCGGATCCGGGCGGCTGTCCCGGTCGCCCGGGTGATCTATCTGGAGCCGGACATCTGGTCCGCCACGGCGCAGCGGGCCGGCACCGGTGCCGCCGCGCACACCGCCGTCGCCACGCCGGAGGCCGTCGCGCCGCAGGCGGCGGTGGCCGGCGCGGACGAGTCGCACGCCGGGGGCTGACCATGGAACCGCTGCACGGCCCGATCCGGGACTACGCCTGGGGTTCGCGCTCGGCGATCGCCGGGTTGCAGGGGCGGTCGGTGCCGAGCCCCGGGCCGGAGGCGGAGCTGTGGCTGGGCGCGCACCCGGGTGCCCCGGCCAGCGTGCAGCGCGACGGCGAGCCGGTGAGCCTGCTCGACGTGCTGGCGGCCGAGCCGGGGCGCTGGCTCGGCGAGCAGTCGGTGCGCCGATTCGGCCCCCGGCTGCCGTTCCTGCTCAAGGTGCTCGCCGCCGAGACCCCGCTGAGCCTGCAGGCGCACCCCGACGCGGAGCAGGCCCGCGCCGGGTACGCGGCCGACGCGGCGCGTCCGGTGGGGGAGCGCAACTACGTCGACCCCCACCACAAGCCGGAGCTGCTGGTCGCGCTCACGCCGTTCTCGGCGCTGTGCGGCTTCCGCGACCCGGCGGTGTCGGCCGCGGCGCTGGCCGCCTTCGGCGTACGGGCGCTGGAGCCGGTGGTGGCGGCGCTGCACGAGGGCCCGGCGGGGCTGCGGGAGGCCGTCCGGCTGCTGCTGAGCTGGCCGGAGGCCGAGCGGGCGGGGCTGGTGGAGGCCGTGCTCGCCGCGGGGGCCGCCGGGCCGGACGCGGCGCTGGCGCACGCGCTGGCCGCCCACTACCCCGGCGACCCCGGGGTGCTGGTGGCGCTGCTGCTGCACCACGTGCGGCTCGCGCCGGGGGAGGCGATCTGGATGCCGGCCGGCAACCTGCACGCCTACCTGCGCGGCACCGGCGTGGAGATCATGGCGGCCAGCGACAACGTGCTGCGCGGCGGCCTGACCCCGAAGCGGGTCGACGTCGACGAGCTGCTGCGGGTGCTGCGCTTCGAGGTGCTCGGCGACCCGCTGGTGACCCCGGAGCAGGTGGCGCCGGGCGTGGTGCGCTGGCCGGTGCCGGTCGACGACTTCGCGCTGTGCCGGGCGGTCGTGGCCGGTGCGCCGGTGCGGCTCGCGGTGCCGGGGCCCCGCGTGGTGCTCTGCCGCGCCGGGAAGGTCTCGGCCGACGACGGGACGGGCGCGGTGATCCTCGCTCCGGGGCAGGCCGCGATCGGCCCCGCCGACGCGGGGCCGCTCGTCCTCGACGGCGAGGGCGAGGCGTACGTGGCGACCAGCGGGTTGGACCGAGGCGCCCTAGGGCCCGGCTAAAGCCGGGCTTGGGTCCGGCTTGGCCTGGCGTGTCTGAGGCTCGTCCGGCCTGCCTGCGGCGGGGCACCCGACAGCGGCGGGTGCGCCGGGATCGGCCTGGCGGATCCCGGCGACACAAATCGGATATTCCCGAAATGACTTGACGACGCGCTGCCTCCGGGTAACTTCTTAGGTGCGCAGCGTCACCGCGACGAAGGTCCGGCGGCGCGCGGGGAACCAAACCGGGGGGATGCACGGGGCGGCCGGACCGTGGGCGGACAGTCCGCTCGCGACCGACCGCCCCGTGCGCTGTCCGTCTCCGCGCGTAAGGTGGAGGGTCGCGCAGCACTTCGTTCGTTCGACAGGAGCTTCCATGACCAGCACCCTCCCGGCGGCCCACCACGGCACGCCGTCCGAGGCCCGGCCGAGCACCCTCGCCGAGGGCGACTACAAGGTGGCGGATCTGTCGCTCGCCGAGTTCGGGCGCAAGGAGATCCAGCTCGCCGAGCACGAGATGCCGGGCCTGATGGCGATCCGCCGCGAGTTCGCGCAGGCGCAGCCCCTCGCCGGGGCGCGCATCACCGGCTCCCTGCACATGACGATCCAGACCGCCGTGCTGATCGAGACCCTGGTCGCGCTCGGCGCGCAGGTCCGCTGGGCGTCGTGCAACATCTTCTCCACTCAGGACCACGCCGCCGCCGCGATCGTCGTCGGCCCGGACGGCACCCCCGACGCGCCGGCCGGCGTCCCGGTCTACGCCTGGAAGGGCGAGAGCCTCCAGGAATACTGGTGGTGCACCGAGCGGGTGCTCGACTGGCCCGACGGTCAGGGCCCCAACATGATCCTCGACGACGGCGGCGACGCGACCCTGCTCGTCCACAAGGGCGTCGAGTTCGAGAAGTCCGGTGTCGTGCCGCCGGTGGAGTCGGCCGACTCCGAGGAGTACGCGGTCATCCTGGAGGTGCTGCACCGCTCCCTCGCCTCCAACGGGCAGCGGTGGACCCGGATCGCCGCCGGCATCAAGGGCGTGACCGAGGAGACCACCACCGGCGTGCACCGGCTCTACGAGATGCACCGCGCCGGCACGCTGCTCTTCCCGGCCATCAACGTCAACGACTCGGTCACCAAGAGCAAGTTCGACAACAAGTACGGCTGCCGCCACTCGCTGATCGACGGCATCAACCGGGCCACCGACGTGCTGATCGGCGGCAAGATGGCCGTCGTGCTCGGCTACGGCGACGTGGGCAAGGGCTGCGCCGAGTCGCTGCGCGGCCAGGGCGCCCGGGTCGTGGTGACCGAGGTCGACCCGATCTGCGCCCTTCAGGCGGCGATGGACGGCTACCAGGTCGCCACCCTGGACGACGTCGTCGAGCAGGCCGACATCTTCATCACCGCCACCGGCTGCTTCGACGTCATCACCAACGAGCACATGGCCCGGATGAAGCACCAGGCCATCGTCGGCAACATCGGGCACTTCGACAACGAGATCGACATGGCCGGCCTGGCCAAGCGCTCCGACGTCGAGCGGATCAACATCAAGCCGCAGGTTGACCTGTGGCGGTTCGCCGACGGGCACGCGATCATCGTGCTCTCCGAGGGTCGCCTGCTGAACCTGGGCAACGCCACCGGCCACCCGAGCTTCGTGATGTCGAACTCGTTCGCCAACCAGACGATCGCCCAGATCGAGCTGTTCACCAAGACCGAGGAATACCCGATCGGCGTCTACGTGCTGCCGAAGCACCTCGACGAGAAGGTCGCCCGGCTGCACCTCGGTGCGCTCGGCGCGAAGCTGAGCACGCTGACCAAGGAGCAGGCCGCCTACCTGGGCGTCTCCCCGGAGGGCCCGTTCAAGCCGGAGCACTACCGGTACTGAGCCAGCACGACAGGGACCGGGTCGGCCGCACGGCGGCGGGCCCGGTCCCTTCGCGTGCGGGGGTCGCGGCGGCGGCCCCGCGGTGCGCCGTGGCCGGGCGGGTGACGTGGCGAAGAACAACTTGACGGAGCCGGGTCGACGGGAGGAAGGTATGGCTGCCCTAAGTTAACCGAGGCAACCTGATCGATCACGGAGCACCGATGTTCGCCACCTACCTGATCGGCCTGCGCGAGGGCCTGGAAGCGACCCTCGTGGTCAGCATCCTGGTCGCCTTCCTCGTGAAGTCGCAGCGCCGGGACCGGCTGCCGCAGGTGTGGGGCGGCGTCGGGCTCGCGGTGGCGCTGTCGGTGCTCTTCGGCTGGCTGATCGAATACACCTCGACCTCGCTGCTGGCCCGCTCGGAGGACCGGGAGCTGTTCGAGGCGGTCACCTCGGTGGCGGCCGTCGTCTTCGTCACCTGGATGATCTTCTGGATGCGCCGGGCGGCCCGCACGATGGCCGGCGAGCTGCGCGGCCGGCTCAGCGAGGCGCTCGCGGTCGGCTCCCTCGCGGTCGCCGGGATGGCCTTCCTCGCCGTGATCCGCGAGGGGCTGGAGACCGCGCTCATCTTCTACTCCGCCGCCCAGGGCGCGGCCGGCGACAGCGGCCCGCTGCTGGCCCTGCTCGCCGGCATCGCCAGCGCCGTGGCGATCGGCGTGGGTCTCTACTTCAGCGCCCTGCGGATCAACCTGTCGACGTTCTTCACCTGGACCGGCGCGCTGCTGATCCTGGTCGCCGCCGGCATCCTCAAGTACGGCGTGCACGACTTCCAGGAGGCCGGGGTCCTGCCGGGCCTCAACGACCTGGCCTTCGACATCAGCGCGACCCTCGACCCGAGCACCTGGTACGCCGCCCTGCTCGCCGGGATGTTCAACGTGACCCCCGCCCCGAGCGTGCTGGAGACGGTCGCCTGGGTCGCGTACGCGGTGCCGGTGCTGGTGCTCTTCCTGCGCCGCCCCGCCCCTCCCGCCGGCGCGAGCGCGCCCGCCCCGTCGGCGGGTGCCGCCGGCGTCACCGAGCCCACCGGAACGGCGCCCGCGTCGCCGCGCGCCTGACCATCCCGAGGAGAAACCCCGATGCGTACCACCCGCTTCCTGGTGCTCGCCGCCGCCGGCGCGCTCGCCACCACCGGCCTCGCCGCCTGCGGCGGGCAGGAGAAGGACGCCGGCACGGCCGACGGCGGCCCGATCGCCGTCAAGGCGAGCGACACCGCCTGCGAGGTCGGCCGGACCGAGCTGGCCGCCGGCCAGACCGTCTTCGAGGTGACGAACTCCGGCGCGAAGGTGACCGAGTTCTACGTCTACGCCGCCGGGGACCGGGTGATGGGCGAGGTCGAGAACATCGCCCCCGGGCTCAAGCGCGAGCTGCGCGTGGAGCTGCCCGCCGGGACGTACGAGACGGCCTGCAAGCCCGGGATGAGCGGCAAGGGGATCCGGGGGGCGCTGAAGGTCAGCGGCACCGCCGCGACCGTCGCCCCCGACGCCGCGCTGGCCGAGGCCACCGCGAGCTACCAGCGGTACGTGGCCAGCCAGACCGCCGCGCTGCTGACGAAGACCGAGGAGTTCGTCGCCGCCGTCAAGGCCGGCGACGTGGCCAAGGCCAAGGCGCTGTACCCGGTGGCCCGCACCTACTGGGAGCGGATCGAGCCGGTCGCGGAGAGCTTCGGCGACCTCGACCCGAAGATCGACGGCCGCGAGGAGGTCGTCGAGGAGGGCATGGAGTTCACCGGCTTCCACCGGATCGAGAAGGACCTCTGGACCACCGGCGACATCAGCGCCGACGGCCCGATCGCCGACCAGCTGCTCACCGACGTCAAGGCGATCGTCGCCAAGGCCAACGCCGAGAAGCTCACCCCGCTCCAGCTCGCCAACGGCGCGAAGGCGCTGCTCGACGAGGTCGCCAGCGGCAAGATCACCGGCGAGGAGGAGCGGTACTCGCACACCGACCTGTGGGACTTCAACGCCAACCTGGAGGGCTCGAAGGCCGCCATCGCCGCGCTGCGCCCGGCCCTGGAGCAGCGCGCCCCCGAGCTGGTCACCCAGCTCGACGCCGAGTTCGCCAACGTGGAGACGGCGCTGGGCAGGCACCGCGACGGCGACGGCTGGAAGCTGCACACCGCGCTGAGCAAGGCCGAGCTGAAGGAGCTGTCCGACAGCATCAACGCGCTGGCCGAGCCGATCAGCAAGGTCGCCGCGGTCGTCGCCCGGTGACGTACGTCCCCGGCGCACGCGCCGACGAGCAGGAAGGGGTGCAGCGATGAGCGCGAGCAGACTGTCCCGGCGGCGGGCGATCACGCTCGCCGGCGCGGGGGTCGCCGGGGTGGCGGGCGTCGCCGCCGGGGCCGGCGCGCTGGTCCGCGGCGGGGCGGAGCGCGCCTCGGCCGACCAGGGCGCGGCGGCCGGCGCGGTGCCCTTCCACGGCGAGCACCAGGCTGGCATCACCACCCCGGCCCAGGACCGGCTGCACTTCGTCGCCTTCGACGTGGTCACCAAGGACCGGGCCCGCCTGGTCGAGCTGCTCGGCGAGTGGACGGCCGCCGCCGCCCGGATGACCGCCGGGAAGGACGCCGGGGTGATCGGCGCGGTCGGCGGCGTGCCGGAGGCCCCGCCGGACGACACCGGCGAGGCGCTCGGGCTGCCCCCGTCCCAGCTCACCCTCACCATCGGCTTCGGGCCGACGCTGTTCCGCGACGCCCAGGGGCGGGACCGGTTCGGCCTCGCCGACCGCCGGCCCGCCGCGCTGGTCGACCTGCCGCACTTCGCCGGGGACGCGCTGCGGCCGGAGATCTCCGGCGGCGACCTCTGCGTGCAGGCCTGCGCCAATGACCCCCAGGTGGCGGTGCACGCCATCCGCAACCTGGCCCGCATCGGCATGGGCGTGGTCAGCGTCCGCTGGTCGCAGCTCGGGTTCGGGCGCACCTCGTCGACCTCGACGGGGCAGGCGACCCCGCGCAACCTGTTCGGCTTCAAGGACGGCACGGCCAACCTCAAGGCCGAGGACGGCGGGCTGCTGCGCGAGCACCTGTGGGTGCAGCCCGGCGACGGCCCGGACTGGATGACGGGCGGGTCGTACCTGGTCACCCGGAAGATCCGGATGCTCGTCGAGACCTGGGACCGCAGCTCGCTGGTCGAGCAGGAGCAGATCGTCGGCCGGACCAAGGGCAGCGGCGCGCCGCTGGGCAAGGGGGACGAGTTCGACGAGCCCGACTTCGCCGCGAAGGGCGACGACGGCCAGCCGGTGATCGCCGCGACGTCGCACGTGCGGCTGGCCCACCCCGACGCCAACGACGGGGCGCGGCTGCTGCGGCGGGGCTACAACTTCGTGGACGGCTCCGACGGGCTGGGCCGGCTCGACGCCGGGCTGTTCTTCATCGCCTACCAGCGGGACCCGCGCAAGCAGTTCGTGCCCATCCAGACCCGGCTGGCCCGCAACGACGCGATGAACGAATATCTGCGGCACGTCTCCAGCGGCATCTTCGCCTGCCCGCCGGGCGTACGCGACGGCGGCGACCACTGGGGGCGGGCCCTGTTCGGCTGACGAGGTGGCCCGCCGGCGACTCCCGGGACGGTGCCGGTCCCACCGACCGGAACGGGGATGGAAGTATAGATCCCATGAGAGCCCGGGTACTGGTGGTCGATGACGACCCCGCGCTCGCCGAGATGCTCGGCATCGTCCTGCGCAGCGAGGGTTTCCTGCCCTCGTTCGTCGCCGACGGGGAACGGGCGCTGGCCGCGTTCCGGGAGAACCGGCCCGACATCGTCCTGCTCGACCTGATGCTGCCCGGGATGAGCGGCATCGACGTGGCCCGGGCGATCCGGGGTGAGTCGGGCGTGCCGATCGTGATGCTGACGGCCAAGAGCGACACGGTGGACGTGGTGCTCGGCTTGGAATCCGGCGCGGACGACTACGTGGTCAAGCCGTTCAAGCCCAAGGAGCTGGTGGCCCGGATGCGGGCCCGGCTGCGCCGGGGCGAGGACGTGGCCCCCGAGCTGCTGACCATCGGTCCGCCCGGCAACCAGATCAGCATCGACGTGCCGGCGCACACGGTGAGCCGCAACGGCGAGGAGGTGAAGCTGACGCCGCTGGAGTTCGACCTGCTGGTCGCGCTCGCCCGCAAGCCGCGCCAGGTCTTCACCCGCGAGGTGCTGCTGGAGCAGGTCTGGGGCTATCGGCACGCCGCCGACACCCGGCTGGTCAACGTGCACGTGCAGCGGCTGCGGGCCAAGATCGAGCCGGATCCGGAGCGGCCGGAAATCATCCTGACGGTGCGGGGCGTGGGCTACAAGGCGGGCACGGGATAGCCTTGGTCGCACTGTGACCACCTCCCCGCCTCCCGGTCCCGCACCCACCGTCACCCGCCGGCCACCCGCCGCGCGGGAGCTGTGGCGCGCGCTGTCCGGGCGGGTGGCGCGGCTGCTGGCGGGCGCGCACCAGACGTGGCGTCGCTCGCTCCAGCTCCGGGTGGTGACCATCACACTGGTCACGTCCAGCCTGCTCGTGGGCGGTTTCGCCTACCTCATCGCCGACAAGATCACCAACATCCTGCTGGAGAACGCCGAGACCGACGTCCGGCTGCGGCTCAGCAGCGGCAGCGACTACGCGGCCAAGCAGTTCAGCCTGTTCAGCCAGGCGCAGGAGGCCCAGCTCCAGGACACCATCGACGGCACGGTCAACTACCTGGCCGGCGGCGACCCGCAGCAGACCAGCGGGGTGGTGGTGGCGATCACCGCCGACAACTACACCGGGATCATCGAGCCGCGCTTCTCGCCCGACGTCGACGTCCGCCCGCTGATCAGCCGGGAGCTGCGGGCCACCGTCGCCGACGGCAACATCGCCAGCCAGATCCGCACCGGCCGGCTCACCGGCGACACCACGAAATACCTGGTGTACGGCTCCCCGGTGCCGACCCGGTTCGGCCAGGTGGAGCTCTACTACCTCGTCCCGCTGACCCGGCAGGACGCCACGGCGACCGACGCCCGGGCCACCGTGGTGGCCACCGGGGCGGCCCTGGTGCTGCTGCTCGGCCTGCTCGCCGCCCTGGTGACCCGGCTGGTGGTGACGCCCGTGCGGGTGGCCGCCCGCACCGCCCAGCGGCTCTCCGCCGGCCTGCTCGACCAGCGGATGGTGGTCAACGGCGAGGACGACCTGGCGCTGCTGGCCGCCTCGTTCAACCAGATGGCGACCAACCTGCAACGGCAGATCCTCCGGCTGGAGGAGATGTCCCGGTTGCAGCGCCGGTTCACCTCCGACGTCTCGCACGAGCTGCGCACCCCGCTGACCACCGTCCGGATGGCCGCCGACCTGATCTTCGCCGAGCGGGAGGAGTTCGAGCCGGCCGTGGCCCGCAGCGCCGAGCTGCTCCAGGCCGAGCTGGACCGCTTCGAGGAGCTGCTCACCGACCTGCTGGAGATCAGCCGGTTCGACGCCGGGTTCGCCATGCTGGACGCCGAGCCGACCGACCTGGTCCCGGTCGTGCACCGGGTCGCCGACCGGCTGGCCGGGCTGGCCGAGCGGGTCGGCGTCACCATCGACCTCGACCTGCCGGACGCCCCGGTGATCGCCGAGGTGGACCCGCGCCGCGTCGAGCGGGTGCTGCGCAACCTGGTCGGCAACGCCGTCGAGCACGGCGAGGGCAAGCCCGTCCGGATCACCCTCGGCCAGGACCGGGCGGCCGTCGCGGTCACCGTCCGCGACCACGGGGTCGGCCTCAAGCCGGGCGAGGAGAAGCTGGTCTTCAACCGGTTCTGGCGGGCCGACCCGTCCCGGGCGCGGCAGACCGGCGGCACGGGCCTCGGCCTGTCCATCAGCCTGGAGGACGCCCGGCTGCACGGCGGCTGGCTGGAGGCGTGGGGCTCGCCCGGCCAGGGCGCCCAGTTCCGGCTCACCCTGCCGGCCCGGGCCGGCGACCGGCTGACCACGTCACCGCTGCGGCTCGTGCCCGCCGACGCGACCCTGCCCTTCGGCGGCCCCCGGGCCGGCGGGCTGCTCGCCATCGGCCCGGGCCCCGGCGGCGCCCTGGCCATCGGGCCGGCGGCGGGGGCCGAGGACCGGGCCGAGGTGGGTTCGTGACCCGCCGCCGGCTCGCCGGGCTGCTCGCCGGGGTGCTCCTGCTCACCGGGGCGGCCGGCTGCGGCATCCCCGAGCGGTCCGAGGTCCGGGTCGACGGGCAGGTCACCGCCGCGAAGTCCGGCTCGTCGAGCTTCCGCCGGGACGAGCCGCCGAACCGCCTCGCCAGCGGCACCGACCGCGCGGCCTTCGTCACCAACTTCCTCTCCGCCGCGGCCGGGGAGGCCGACCGCGCCTACTACCGGGTCAAGCAGTTCGTCGCCCCCGAGGGGCGCAGCCGGATCCAGGAGAAGCAGCCCAGCGAGGTGGCCCTCACCGTGGTGCGGCTGCGCGAGACACCGGTGATCACCGACAGCACCGACGGCACCCGGGTCACGCTGCGGGTGCAGCAGATCGGCCTGCTGCGCGCCGACGGCACCCTCATGCCGCCGGTGGCCACCGAGACGGAATACCGCTTCGAGCTGCGCGCGGCCTCGCAGGAGGACAAGCCGGACACCGGCTGGTACGTCGCCGACCCGCCGCCGAACGTGCTGCTGCTCAGCGACCAGGCGCTGCGCCAGTACTACCAGACCCACATCGTCTACTTCTGGAACACCGGCCGCACCCAACTGGTGCCCGACCAGCGCTACCTGCCGCTGGCCGTGCCCGACGAGCGGCGGGTCACCGAGGTGGTCAAGTGGCTGACCGCCGGGCCGTCGGAGTGGCTGGGGCCGGGCACGAGCCGGCTGCCCGACGGCACCCGGCTGATCAACAACGCGACCGGGGCCGACGGGCGGTGGGAGGTCAACCTCGACATGCCCGTGGACGCGGACGACCGGCGGGTGGAGGAGTTCGTCGACCAGCTCGCCTGGTCGCTGCCGGAGCTGGACGGCCAGCTCGAACTGCGGATCCACAACCAGACCCGGGTGACCGTGCCCGACCTCGGCCAGCGCCGGCGGGACCGGCCGGCGTACCCGCTCGACGGCAACCCGCAGCGGTTCTGCGTCTACGACGGCGCGGTGCACCCGCTCGACTTCGGCGGCGGTGAGCTGCTCGGCGTCGCACCGGTCACCGAGGCCGTCAACAAGGGCGTCGTCGCCGCCGGGTTCAGCCGCTCCCACGACGAGATCCGCGCCGCGCTGGTGACCGCCGGGGCGGACAAGCGGCAGCGGCTGGTGGTCGGCGTCGGCGCGGCGCCGGTGTCGATCGTCCAGCGTGGCACCCGCACGTTCACCGCGATGGGCCAGCCGGTGTGGCTGCGCTCGCCCGCCCCCGACCGGCCGCAGGGCCTGGTGGTGGCCGACGGCGCGCTCTACCGTTTCGACTCCGGAGCCCAGTTGCGGGCCGTACCGCTGACCGCCGAGGGCCGGGTGACGGCGGTGGCGACGTCGCTGGACGGGCACCGGATCGCCGTCATCGTCGGCGGCGCGCTGTATGTCGCGGCGGTCAACCTCAACGGCGGCGTGGTCTCCGTGGGCCCGGCCCGCCGGCTGGCCACCTCGCTGACCGACCTCTCCGCCGTCGACTGGGCGGGGGAGAACACCCTGCACCTGGCGGGCTCGGCCGGCCGGCCGGCGATCTACGACATCAGCGTGGACGGGGCCCTGGAGACGCCGCTGCGCCGCGACGTCGGCGCCCGGGTCACCCACCTGTCGTCGTACCCGTTGAACGCGGTGGCGCCGTTCCCCAACGGCAACCTGATGTACGAGGCGAACGGGGTGGCCTACCGCAACAGCCCGTTCGACACGATCAAGCGGGACGAGGTGCGGGACGTGACCCCGCCGCCGGCCGGGGCGCAGGCCGGCAACCCGACGGCCCCGTTCTTCCTCTACTGATGCGCCTCTGGGCGGACCTGACCGACCTGGTGCTGCCCGTGGAGTGCGCCGGTTGCCGCGAGCACCGGGCGGCCCGGCAGGGGTTCTGCCCCGGCTGCGTGGCCACCCTGGCGGCGCTGCGCCCCCGGCCGGTACGCCCCACCCCCGCCCCGCCGGGGCTGCCCCCGTGCGTGGCACTCGGCCCGTACGGCGGGGCGCTGCGGGAGGCGCTGCTGGCGTACAAGGAACGGGGCCGGCACGGGCTGGCCCGGCCGCTGGGTGGGCTGCTCGCCGAGGTGGTGGCCGGCTCGGTCGGCGCGGCGCGGCCGGTGCTGCTGGTCCCGGTGCCGGACACCGCGGCGGCGGCCCGCGCCCGCTACGGCGACCACCTCGGCCGGCTGGCCCGGCACGCGGCGGCCCGGCTCACCGGGGCCGGCTGGCCCGCCCGGGTGGTCCGGCCGCTGCGGGCGCTGCCCCGGCCGGACTCGGCGACCCTGGACAGCGCGGGCCGGGCCCGGGCGGCGGAGTCGGCGTTCCGGGCCCGGCCGGGAGCGGCCGCGCCCACGGTCCGCGCCGGCTCGCCGCCGCCGGTGGTCGTACTGCTCGACGACATCGTCACCACCGGCGTCACGCTGGCCGCCGCCGCGCGGGTGCTCACCGCGACCGGCCTGTCACCATCGGTCGCCGCCGTTCTCGCGGCCACGGAGAAACGCCGGCTTCCGTGACTCAACGTGTTTCTGATTCACCCGACCGTGTGTCAGCTGTGAAAATTCTGAGGCTTTGCGCGTTGGGGGGTGACTGCCGGGCGAACAGGGGTTAGCGTTTTCGTGTCGGGGGTAGGAAGGCATTCCCACCCGCTCCCGGCGGTGAGAGGAGGCGTAGCCGCACTGACCCGGTCGACGCCGAGCGTGGGGTCTCCCAGAAGGCGAGCCGGCCGGGATTTCCGGATCGAAGACCGTCCGAACAAGGGAGGTCACGTGGACATCGTGGTCAAGGGCCGCAACGTCGAGGTCCCGGATCATTACCGGGTGCACGTAGCCGAGAAGCTCGCAAAGATCGAACGTTACGATCACAAGCTTATTCGCGTCGATGTCGAGTTGTTCCACGAGCGCAATCCGCGCCAGTCCGACCATTGCCAGCGGGTCGAGATAACGTGCGTTTCCCGTGGTCCGGTGATTCGGGCCGAGGCCTGCACCGACGATTTCTACAGCGCGCTCGACGCCGCGATCGCCAAGCTGGACAACCGGCTGCGCCGCGCGGCGGACCGCCGCCGGGTCCACCGGGGGCGGCACGCGCCGATCTCCGTGGCGGCGGCCACGGCCGACCTGCCGGTCGCCGGCCTCGGGGCACCCGTCGCGGCCCTCGACGGCGCCGGCACGGCCACGGCCGTCGCCGAGCGGTTCGAGGAGGAACCCGACGACCAGCCGTGGCACATCGCCCGGGCGAAGGTCCACCCCGCCGAGCCGATGACGGTCGACGACGCGTTGTTCCAGATGGAACTGGTCGGGCACGACTTCTACCTGTTCCACGACAAGGAGTCCGGCCGCCCCAGCGTCGTCTACCGGCGACACGCCTACGACTACGGCATCATCTCCCTCGACACCTGACCACCTGATCCGACGGCCGCCCCGCTGACCCGTCCACGGGCCAGCGGGGCGGATCCGTTCAGCGGGGCTCGTCAGTGGCGAGCCGGGCGTACTGGACCGAGTCGACGCGGGTGCCGTCGGGGCCGGGCAGCCGGCCGCGCAGGAGGCCCTCCCGGGTGAAGCCGGCCCGCTCCAGGACCCGCTGCGAGGCCGCGTTCTCCGGCCGGGTGCCCGCCCAGACCCGGGCCAGCCCCACCCCGTCGAACGCCCACCCCGTGACCAGGCGCACCGCCCGGGTGGCCAGCCCCCGCCCCCGCCCGGCGGGCAGCAGGCTGAAGCCGACCATCGCCTGCCCGGTCGCCTGCTCGTCGTGGTAGAGCATGCACCCGCCGGCCAGCTCGCCGGTGTGCGCGTCCACGATGGCCAGGTCGGCCGCCTCCCCGGCCAGCCAGCGGGTGCCGGCCAGCCGGCAGCGCCGCTCGACGTCGGCGGGCGTCGGGGCGCGCGGGGGCACCCGGTTCGCGACGACCTCGGGCAGGCTGTGCAGCGCGAACAGCGCCTCCGCGTCGTCCGGCCCGACCGGGCGCACGGTCACCACCCCGTCGGTGAGCCGGCCGCCGGGCAGGTCCGGCAGGAGGCGGGGCACCGGGCCGGGAGGGTCGTCGACCAGGCGTACCCAGCAGACCAGGTCCTGCCGGCCGCCGCCGCGCGCCAGGTTCGCCGCCCGGCGTACCCCCTCGTGCCGGAACCCGGCGGCGAGCGCGACCCGCTGGCTGGCCGTGTTCTCCGGGTGGGTGAGCAGCTCCAGGCGGGCCGTGCCGTGCGCGAAGGCCGCCGCCGCGAGCGCCCGGGTCGCGGCCGTGGCCACGCCGCGACCCCGCGCCCACGGCGCGACCCAGTAGCCCAGCTCCGCCTGACCCCGCACCGGCACCAGGTTGCCCAGGCCCGCGCCGCCGAGCAGCCGGTCGGTGGCCGGGTCCGCGATCGCGTACGAGGCGCCGCCGGCGGCCCAGGCCGCCGGGGCGCCCTCGGTCACCCACCACCGGGCGTCGGCCTCCGTGTACGGGCTGGGCATGCCGGAGATGAACCGCTGGGTGAGCGGGTCGGCGCAGGCCGCCGCGACGTCCGGCACGTCCCCGACGCGGTACGGCCGCAGTCGCACCCCGTCGCCCTCCACGGTGCCGGGCACACTCGTCATGCTCACCGGGCTATCTCCGTTCGCGGCGCTCACCAGCCCCTCCCGGGCGGCGCGGGCGTGGGCGCGGCCAGGTCCCCGGGCAGCAGCGACGCGACCCAGGCGTCGGCCCGGGTGCCGGCGCGGGTGGGCAGGAAGCCCCGGGCGGTGCCCTCCATGGTGAACCCCGCCTTCTCGGCGACCCGGCGGGAGGCGGTGTTGCCGACGAGCGCGCGCCACTCGACGCGGGCCAGGCCGAGGGTGGTGAAGCCCCAGGCGGCCAGGGCGGCGGTGGCGGCCGGCATGTACCCCCGGCCCCGGGCGTGCGGCGCGGTCATGAAGCCGACCATGCCCTGCACCGGGTCGGCGGCGGCGAGCCGCAGGTCGACCGAGGCGACGTACCGGTCTTCGTCGTCGGCGACGGTGAAGTACGCGCCGGTGCCGCGCGCCCAGGCCGCGTCGGCGACGTCGCGTCTGAACCCCTCGGCGTCCGCCCGCTCGTACGGGGCCGGCACCGTGGTCCACTCGACCGTGTGCGGGTCCCGGCAGGTCTCGGTGATCGCGTCGAGGTCGCCCTCCTCGATCGGCCGCAGCCGCAGCTCCCGCCCGGCGACGGTGGCGAACAGGGTGGGCTGCCCCCGGCCGAAGACGCCGGCCCGGCGGGCGTCGAGGGTGTCCGGCCCGGCCGGCCCGGGCGCGCCCGGCGCGGGCAGCTCTTCGGGGAACAGGGAGCCGATCCAGCCCTCCGGCCGCCCGCCCGGCGACGGGTCGGCCAGCCGCAGTTCGCCCTCGATCCGGAAGCCGGCGCGCAGCGCGGCCAGCCGGGAGGCGTGGTTGCCGATCTCGGCCTGCCAGATCAGCCGGCGCAGCCCGAGCGCGTCGAACGCCCAGCGGGCGAGGGCCCGGGTGGCCCGGGTGGCGACGCCCCGGCCCCGGGCCCACGGCGCGACCCAGTAGCCGACCTCGCCGGTGTCCGTCGTCCAGTCCACCGAGACCAGCCCGCACGAGGCGAGCAGCTCGCCGGTGGCGGCGTCGCAGACAGCGAACGGCGCGCGGGTCCCGGCCCGCCAGTCCCCGGCGCTGATCTCGCCGACGAAGGCGCGGGCGTGGTCCGGCAGGTACGGGCGCGGTACGGTGGTCCAGCGCTGGATGTCCGGATCCTGGCAGGCCCGGTGCACGGCGTCCGCATCGGCCGCCCGCCAGGGTCGCAGCAGCAGGCCGTCCTCGGTGAGCTCCACGGGTTCCACCCGAGCCATCGTGCCGGATCTTTCGCGCTGGGCGTAACCGGATATCCCGCCGCCCGGCCGGCGGTCGGAGTGTTATGTCGGTTTCTCGCCGATCAGACCGCCGCCACCAGTGACCATCGGGCCGACGAAGCGCCTACGATGGGTCGAGACTGTCTAGGGGAGCGTTGATCCGTGTCGATTCTGGAAAAGGTCCTACGCGCGGGCGAGGGCCGCATGGTGCGCCGGCTGAAGGCCATCGCCGCCGCCGTCAACTCGATCGAGGACGACTACGTCAACCTCACCGACGACGAGCTGCGGGGTCTCACGGACCAGTACCGGGAGCGGCTCGCCGACGGTGAGACCCTCGACGACCTGCTGCCGGAGGCGTTCGCCACGGTGCGCGAGGCGGCCGCCCGGGTGCTCGGCCAGCGGCCGTACGACGTGCAGGTGATGGGCGGCGCGGCGCTGCACTTCGGCAACATCGCCGAGATGAAGACCGGCGAGGGCAAGACCCTGACCTCGGTCATGGCGGTCTACCTCAACGCGCTGTCCGGCAAGGGCGTGCACGTGGTCACGGTCAACGACTACCTGGCCCAGCGCGACGCCGCCTGGATGGGCCGGGTGCACGAGTTCCTGGGCCTGACCGTCGGCGTGGTGCTGCCCAACCGGCCGGCGAGCGAGCACCGCGCGGCGTACGAGTGCGACATCACCTACGGCACCAACAACGAGTTCGGCTTCGACTACCTGCGCGACAACATGGCCTGGTCGAAGGACGAGCTGGTGCAGCGCGGCCACAACTTCGCCGTGGTCGACGAGGTCGACTCGATCCTGATCGACGAGGCCCGCACGCCGCTGATCATCTCCGGCCCGGCCGAGCACTCCGCCCGCTGGTACGGCGAGTTCGCCGGCGTGGTGGCCCGCCTCCAGCCCGGCAAGGACGGCGAGGGCGACTACGAGGTCGACTACGCCAAGCGCACCATCGCGGTGACCGAGCGCGGCGTCGCCAAGGTGGAGGACCGGCTCGGCATCGACAACCTCTACGAGTCGGTGAACACCCCCCTCGTGGGCTACCTCAACAACGCGATCAAGGCCAAGGAGCTCTACAAGCGCGACAAGGACTACATCGTCAGCGACGGCGAGGTCCTGATCGTCGACGAGTTCACCGGCCGCATCCTGCACGGCCGCCGCTACAACGAGGGCATGCACCAGGCGATCGAGGCCAAGGAGGGGGTGGAGATCAAGCAGGAGAACCAGACCCTGGCCACGATCACCCTCCAGAACTACTTCCGCCTCTACGAGAAGCTCTCCGGCATGACCGGCACGGCCCAGACCGAGGCGGGCGAGTTCAACAAGGTCTACAAGGTCGGCGTGGTGAGCATCCCGACCCACCGGCCGATGGTCCGGGAGGACCGGGCCGACGTCATCTACAAGACCGAGAAGGCCAAGTTCAACGCCGTCGTCGAGGACATCGCCGAGCGGCACCAGGCCGGCCAGCCGGTGCTGGTGGGCACCGTCTCGGTGGAAAACTCGGAGATCATCTCGCAGCTGCTGCGCCGCCGGGGCATCCCGCACGCCGTGCTGAACGCCAAGTTCCACGCCCGCGAGGCCGAGATCGTCGCCCAGGCCGGGCGCAAGGGCGCGGTCACGGTGGCCACCAACATGGCCGGCCGGGGCACCGACATCCTGCTCGGCGGCAACGCCGAGTTCCTCGCCGCCAACGAGCTGCGCCAGCGCGGCCTCGACCCGGCGGAGAACGAGGAGGAGTACGCCAAGGCGATGGAGGAGGTCCTGCCCAAGTGGAAGCAGGCCTGCGACGCCGAGGCGGAGGAGGTCGCCGCCGCCGGCGGGCTCTACGTGCTGGGCACGGAGCGGCACGAGTCCCGGCGCATCGACAACCAGCTGCGTGGCCGGGCCGGCCGGCAGGGTGACCCGGGCGAGTCCCGCTTCTACCTGTCCCTGCAGGACGAGCTGATGAAGCGGTTCCGGGCCGGCGCGGTCGAGGCGGTGATGGACCGCTTCAACATCCCGGAGGACGTGCCCATCGAGTCGAAGATGGTCACCCGCCAGATCAAGAGCGCCCAGGCCCAGATCGAGGGCCAGAACGCCGAGATCCGCAAGAACGTCCTCAAGTACGACGAGGTGCTCAACAAGCAGCGCCAGGTCATCTACGCCGAGCGCCTGCGGGTGCTCAACGGCGAGGACCTCTCCGACCAGGTGCGCAACATGATCGACGACGTCGTCGGCGCGTACGTCGTCGGGGCCACCAGCGACGGGTACGCCGAGGACTGGGACCTGGAGCAGCTCTGGGCGAGCCTCAAGCAGCTCTACCCGGTGGGCGTGACCCTGGACGAGCTGGAGGAGGAGCTCGGCTCCCGGGCCGGCATGGACCAGGACTTCCTGCTCGCCCGCCTCAAGGACGACGCGCACGCCGCGTACGACCGGCGCGAGGAGCAGCTCGGCACCGACGGCACCCGTGAGCTGGAGCGGATGGTGCTGCTCCAGGTCATCGACCGCAAGTGGCGCGAGCACCTCTACGAGATGGACTACCTCCAGGAGGGCATCAGCCTGCGGGCGTACGCCCAGCGCGACCCGGTGGTGGAATACCAGCGCGAGGGCTTCGACATGTTCGCCACCATGATGGACGGCATCAAGGAGGAGACGGTCGGCTTCCTCTACAACCTGGAGGTGCAGGTCCAGGAGGCCGAGCCCGAGGCCGAGGAGGTGCAGCTGCTGGAGAAGCCGGTGGAGATCAAGGCCAAGGGCCTGGGCCGCGCTCCCCAGCAGCAGGGTCTGCAATACTCCGCGCCGACCATCGACGGCGAGGCGGGTGCCGGCGCGGTCGCCGTGGAGCGGCCGGAGGAGCAGGCCCCGCCGGTGCGTAAGCCCCGCGCGGAGCGCCCGGCCCGGCCGGTCCCGCCGCCGGCCCCGGAGCCCCAGCGCGCCCCGGCCGCGTTCGGCGGCAGCGGGCAGGCGACGGCGGCCAGCTCGACCCGCCGCACGACCCCGGGGCAGGCGGACTCGTCCGGCAACACGTCCCGCAACGCGCCCTGCCCGTGCGGCTCCGGCCGTAAGTACAAGCGCTGCCACGGCGCGGCCAACGGCGGCAACTGACCCACCGCGACACCGACGGGCCCCGGCGAGAACGCCGGGGCCCGTCCGCGTCCGCGTCGGCGGGCTCCGCCGCCCAGTGTGATCGCCTGCTGGTTTGTGAGACGACACGCCGGACGGGTTCGCCAGGAACCGCAGACGATCATGGGGCTTCACCCCGGCGGGGAGCGGGAGCACCGACGCTGACTTCAGAGGACCTGGAGGGCGGTGCACAGCCAGCGCCCCCGGCGGTGCTCCAGGCGCAGCGCCATCGCCCAGGTGCGGCCGGTGGCAGCGGTCAGGACGGCGGCGGCCTCCACGGCGGCCGGGCGGGGTTCGCAGACCCGCAGCCGGCGCAGCCGCACGGTGGGGCGGGTCGAGCGGCGGCGCGCCGGGCCGGTGTGTGCAGCTGCCGTGGCCAGCTCCTGCGCCACGTCGGCCGCCCGGCCAGGCTCGGTCAGCGGGCGGATCTGCCCGGGTGGCCGGTAGCCGTTGACGATCTCCAGGCAGGTGGCGACGAATCGCTGGGCGGCCCGGGTGGCCTCCGGGGTGGCGGTCACCAGCGCGGACGGCGGCGGGGCGGCCGGGGTGGCCCGGCCGGGGCCGCCGGGGGTGGGGCGCGGGTCGTGCGGCCGGCCGGTGGGCCGGCGCGGGGCGAGCCGGTGCGCCTCGAACAGGTCGAGGGCCAGCTGGGCGGCGACCGGGCGGGGGAAGCCCTCGGCCGGCTCCTCCAGGAAGGGCGGGTCGAGCGGCGGCGCGGGGCGCACCCGCACCGGGGGACGGACGGGACCGGGCCGGCGGGACTCGATCATCGCAACCCCCGATGTTTTCGTTTGCCTTCGTTTGCCTTCGACAGCCTCGATTCTCGGCCACGCAGCGGCCCCGGTCAATGGCGTGGGGTGCGGGGGAGGCTACTCCGGGTCGCGGTCGGTCAGCGGGTTGCCCCGGACCCACTCGGCGGTCTCGGCGTACTTGCGCTGGATGTACTCCTCCAGCCGGGCCCGCTCGACGCGCCACTGCCCCCGGCCGCCGATCTTGATCGCGGGCAGCTCGCCGCTGCGCACCATGTGGTAGACCTGCGAGTCCGACACGTTGAGCTCGACGGCCACGTCGGAGAGCAGCAGGAACCTCGGCTCCACGGAATCTCCCGGGGTTGGGATCGTTTGCTTCAGTTTGCCATCCACTGCCGACAACGCCGCCCCGTGCCGGCCGACGCGCCACCGGGACGGCCCGCGCGGCAGCTTCCCGCCGGCCGGGTGCGCGGTGTATGACGGTCACGGCGTACGGCATGATCGGCGCCCGGGCCCACGCACGTCGGCCCGGAGGCGGAGGGAGACCACCGGTGAACGACGAGCTTGTCCGGGTGTACGTGCCGGCGATCGTGCCCATGCTCGCCCGCCTGCCCGAGCAGGGGCTGCCCGAGACGGACGCCCACGCCGTCACCCCCGCCCTGCGCGAGTGGTACGCCGAGGGCGACGAGGAGGAGCTGGAGTACGTCGCCTTCACCCGCGCCGCCCAGGACGCCCTGCTCCTGCTGCGCGACGACCCGGCCGCGCCCCGCCGCCGGGTGGTGATCTCGGTCGACGTGCCGGCGGCCGCGCTGCGCCGCACCGACGACGTGCTCGGCTCCAGCGCCGTCCGGCTGGTGCGCCCGGTGCCGGTGTCGGCCGTCGCCGCCCTGCACGTGGACGGCGACGACGCGGTCGCCGACGTGTCGGCCGCCGCCGCCGTGGCCGCCGAGGCCCTGGCCGGCGACCCGGACGCCCAGTTCACCGTCGACGGCGCGGAGGACCACGAGCTGGAGTGGTACGACGTCACCGAGCTGGAGCAGCTCCTCCGCGCCGCCTCCTGACCCGCGTCGCGCCCGGCCGCCCCGCCGGTCCGCTGCCGCCCGGCGCACCCCTCAGCGGTCGGCGCTCGCCTCCACGGCCTCCGCCTCGTCGTCCTCCCCGGCGGCCTCGTCGTCGGGCGTCGGGCCGAGGGTGCGGCCGAAGGCGATCAGCGCGGTGAGCGCGCCGACGAAGAGCACCCAGATGCCGTTGTCGATCCGGGAGGTGCCCAGCGAGGTCTGCGCGACGGAGTCCGCCTCGCTCAGCGCGCCGGCCAGGTCGAGCAGGGACCGCCCGCCGATCCGGATGACGACCTCGGCGAGCAGCAGGAGCAGGCCGGGACCGGCCCCGGCCAGCAGGTAGCCGGGCCAGCGGACGTCGCCCGCCGCCGGGTCGCTCCGCCGGGCGCGGCGCCGGGCCCAGGTCAGGTACGCGAAGGCGAGCAGCCCCGCCAGCAGGCCGGCGAGCAGCGACTCCGTCCGCGACACCCACTTCGCGGCGGTGACCAGGGACTCCTGGGTGTCGCCCGCCCCGAACAGGTCGAACAGGGGATCCCGGGCCCGGCTGAACGCCACCACGAACACCAGCGCCCCGAGCGCGGCGGCGACCACCGCCCCGGCCACCCGGGCGTTGCCGGCACCGGCCACCGCGCCGCCGATGGTCGCCGCCGCCGCGGCGGTGCCCGCGATGACGTTGGTGGTCGCGTTGTCGAAGTAGGTCAGGTTGATCACCACGGCGGCGGCGAGCCCGACGAGCAGGCCGGCGCCCGTGGCGACGACGAACCGCAGGGTGGCCCGGTCCACGCCGCGCCGGGCCAGCAGGTTCGTCACCGCCAGGGCGACCGCCGCGCCGGCCACCAGCGCGGCCGAGATCACCCCGGGCAGCGCGAACGCGGAGAGGCTGATCGCGGTGACGCCCGCCTGGGCGGAGGTGATCGCCGCCCGGGTCGACCAGAGCATCGCCGCCAGCCAGCCGACCGCCAGCAGCGCGAGCACGGCCGCCCCCGGGGCGCGGGCGATCGTGCCCCCGGTGGCCTGGAGAGACTCGGCCGCCGGCTCCCGCTCGGCGGCCGGGTCGGTCTCCACCGGCTGGTCCGGCTCCTCGGCCGTGGAGCTGCCGGGCTGGTTGCTCATCGTCTCCCCTTCGACGGGCGCCCGGGCCCGCGCCGGCGCTGCCGGGACGCGGCGGGCTGGTCACCGGCCATCCAGGGTACGCGCCGGGCCCGCCGCCGGGCCTGCGGCCGGGCGGGCCTGCGGCCGGGCGGGCTCGCCAGGTCGGCGACATGGGGGTGTCCTGCGGCGGGGATGCCCCCATGTCGCCGGCATGGAGTCGATCATGCGGCGCAGAGGCCGGACGGCGCAGGCCGGCCCGGCCGCCGGAGCGGGACAGGAGCCGGCCCGTGGAAGAATCGGCGCAGGTCCCGCCGCCGCGACCGGTACACCGCGCGGTGCCCGGCGTCCGGTCACCCGGCCGGCCGCCCGCGGGTCCGGTTTCGCCACCGCTGTCGAGATCGCCAGGAGCGCTGATGGACGCCGTGTTCTCCGTACCCGAGCCGCACAACGAGCCGGTCCGCACCTACGAGCCGGGCGGCGTCGACCGGGAACGGCTCCAGCGGAGGCTGGCCGAGCTGGCCGCCGAGCGGATCGACCTGCCGATGACCATCGCCGGCGAGCAGCGGATGGCCGGCGGCGACCCGATCGACGTCGTCCAGCCGCACCGGCACGCGCACGTGCTCGGCGTCACCGGCCACGCCACCCACGACGACGCCCGCGCCGCCGTCGCCGCCGCGAAGGCCGCCGCCCCGATGTGGCGGGCGCTGCCGTTCGCCGAGCGCGCGGCGATCTTCCTGCGGGCCGCCGAGCTGCTCGCCGGCCCCTGGCGGGACACCCTCAACGCCGCCACGATGCTCGGCCAGTCGAAGACCGCCGTCCAGGCCGAGATCGACTCGGCGTGCGAGCTGATCGACTTCCTCCGGTTCAACGTGTTCTTCGCCCGGGGCCTGCTGGAGGAGCAGCCGATGTCCTCGCCGGGGGTGTGGAACCGGTTCGACCACCGCCCCCTGGAGGGCTTCGTCTACGCGGTCACCCCGTTCAACTTCACCGCCATCGCCGGCAACCTGCCCTCCGCGCCGGCCCTGCTCGGCAACACGGTGGTCTGGAAGCCGGGCCCGACCCAGCAGTTCGCCGCGCACTTCACCATGCGGCTGTTCGAGGCGGCCGGCCTGCCGCCCGGCGTGATCAACATGGTCACCGGGCGGGGCGAGGAGGTCTCCGACGTGGTGCTCGCCGACCCGGACCTGGCCGGCATCCACTTCACCGGCTCCACGAAGGTCTTCCAGCACCTGTGGCGCACCGTCGGCGAGAACATCCACCGCTACCGGGGCTACCCCCGCCTGGTCGGCGAGACCGGCGGCAAGGACTTCGTGGTCGCGCACGCCAGCGCCGACGTCGACGCGCTGCACACCGCGCTGATCCGGGGCGCGTACGAATACCAGGGCCAGAAGTGCTCGGCCGCGTCGCGGGCGTACGTGCCCCGGTCGCTGTGGGACGGCGGGCTGCGGGACCGGCTGGCCGCCACCGCCGACTCGCTGACCTACGGCGACGTCACCGACTTCACCAACTTCGGCGGGGCGGTGATCGACGCGAGGGCGTTCGACCGGCACACCGCCGCACTGGAGCTGATCTCCGGCGACCCCTCCTGCACCGTGCTGGCCGGCGGCACCGCCGACGACTCGGTCGGGTGGTTCGTCCGGCCGACCCTGTTCGAGTGCTCCGACGCCGCGCACGAGACGTTCACCACCGAATACTTCGGGCCGATCCTCGGCGTGCACGTCTTCGACGACGCCCGCTTCGACGACGTGGTGGCGCAGGCCGAGTCGATCGCCCCGTACGCGCTGACCGGGTCGATCTTCGCCACCGACCGCCGGGTGGTCGACGCGGTGGCCGAGAAGATGCGGTACGCGGCCGGCAACTTCTACATCAACGACAAGCCGACCGGCGCGGTGGTCGGGCAGCAGCCCTTCGGCGGCGCCCGCGCCAGCGGCACCAACGACAAGGCCGGCTCCTGGCACAACCTGGTGCGCTGGATGTCCCCCCGGACGATCAAGGAAACCTTCGTCCCCCCGACGGACCACACCTACCCCCACATGGGCTGAGCGCAAGGAGGGGCCCCCTGTTAACGCCTTCTGTTGTACAGGGGGCCCCTCCTAACGCCCCGGCGCGCGCCAGCGGGGTGCCCGCGGCGGGGCGGGCGCGTGCCCGGGTCACCGTCCCTTAACGGACTGTCGCCGGCCGACAGTGCACATTGGAAGCCGTCCGGGTGGCGAAAGTGGCAAATCCTGGACGCCGGGTCGGCAAAGTGGCAGCGTAATGGGCATGGCGGATTCCGGAGTGAACCCCACGGCGGCGGCCCTCCTCGGGCTGCTCCACGAGGGTCCCATGACAGGCGGTCAGCTGATGGCCGCCGCCGAGCGCAAGCTCGCCCCGTACTGGTCGATGACCCGCAGCCAGGTCTACCGGGAGCTACCGGTGCTGGCCGAGCGTGGTCTGGTGCGGCTGGGTAAGCCCGGCCCCCGCTCCAGCCAGCCGTACGCGATCACCGCGGCCGGGAAGCGGATGTTCTCCCGGTGGCTGGCCGAGGACCCGGGGCGGGACACCATCCGCAACCCGATCGCCCTGCGGATCGCCTTCGGCAGCCTGCACTCGGCCAACCAGCTGCGCAACCTGCAGGCCTCTGCCAACGAATATCACACCGAGGCCCTCGCCCGGGTGCGGGAACAGGTGAAGAACGCCAAGAAGGAGGGCGACAACTTCGACGCCAGCGCGCTGGAGTTCGCCGTCGCCTACCACAAGGCCGCCCTGTCCTGGCTGAAGACCGCCCCGGTCGGCTGACGGCGTCGACCGCGCGGCCCGCCACCCCGCCACCGGGCCGCGCGGTCGGTCTCCAGGCTGCTCCCCGCCCGCACCGGGGACAGTTTTGGCTCGTGACCGCGGGGCTGGCAAGCCCACCCGGGGCCACCGCAGTACGCTTGTCAGTCGTGACCGCTGCCGATTACGCCGAACAGCTCAAGGAACTCGACGCCACCCTGCGCAACATCGAGGCCGTGCTCAACATCGACCGGCTGCACGAGGACAAGGCCAGGCTCGAGGAGCAGGCCTCCGCGCCGGACCTGTGGGACGACCAGGCCAAGGCACAGCAGGTGACCTCCCAGCTGTCCTACGTCAACGGCGAGATCAACAAGCTGGGCAGCCTGCGCTCCCGGCTCGACGACGCCCGGGTGCTGCTGGAGCTGGCCGAGGCCGAGGACGACCCCGGCGTGCTCGCCGAGGTGGAGACCGAGATCGGGGCGCTCACCAAGAGCATCCAGGACATGGAGGTCCGCACCCTGCTCTCCGGCGAGTACGACTCGCGGGAGGCGCTGGTGGCGATCCGGGCCGGCGCGGGCGGCGTGGACGCGGCCGACTTCGCGGAGATGCTGCTGCGGATGTACCTGCGCTGGGCGGAGCGGCACGGCTACCCGACCGAGGTCTACGAGACCTCGTACGCCGAGGAGGCGGGCCTGAAGTCCGCGACGTTCGCGGTCAAGGTCCCGTACGCCTACGGCACCCTCAGCGTGGAGTCGGGCACCCACCGCCTCGTGCGGATCAGCCCGTTCGACAACCAGGGCCGCCGGCAGACCAGCTTCGCCGGCGTGGAGGTCCTGCCGGTCACCGAGCAGACCGACCACATCGACATCCCCGAGAACGAGGTGCGGGTCGACGTCTACCGCTCCTCCGGCCCGGGCGGGCAGAGCGTCAACACCACCGACTCGGCCGTGCGGCTCACCCACATCCCGACCGGCATCGTGGTCACCTGCCAGAACGAGAAGTCCCAGCTGCAGAACAAGGCGTCCGCGCTGCGGGTGCTCCAGGCCCGGCTGCTGGAGCGCAAGCGGCAGGAGGAGCAGGCCAAGCTGGACGGCCTGAAGACCGACGCCGCCGGCTCGTGGGGCGACCAGATGCGGTCGTACGTGCTGCACCCGTATCAGATGGTGAAGGATCTCAGAACCGAGCAGGAGACGGGCAATCCGAGCGCGGTCTTCGACGGTGAGCTGGACAGCTTCATCGAGGCCGGCATCCGCTGGCGCAAGCAGCGTCAGCTCGCCGGCGACGCTGCGTGATCACCCGTGGGCGGAGCGCGTCGTCGATCTCCTGCTAACCGGGCGTTTTGACGACGCGCCCCGCATCACGGGGGCGCGGGGCTTGGCTCATCGATTACACCGCGTAGACTCACCACCCGTGATTCAGCTTGAGCAAGTGACGAAGACGTACCCGAAGGCGTCCCGGCCTTCGCTCGACAACGTGTCCGTCTCGATCGAGAAGGGCGAGTTCGTCTTCTTCATCGGCCCATCCGGCTCCGGCAAGTCCACCATCATCAAGCTGCTGCTGCACGAGGTGACCCCGAACAAGGGGCGCGTCATCGTGAACAGCAAGGACGTGACCTCGATGCGGTCGTGGAAGCGCCCCCACTTCCGGCGTTCCATCGGCTGTGTCTTCCAGGACTTCCGGCTGCTGCCGAACCGCACCGCGTACGAGAACGTGGCGTTCGCCCTTGAGGTGATCGGCAAGACCAAGGCGGTCGCCCGCCGGGTCGTGCCCGAGGTGCTGGAGCTGGTCGGGCTCGGTGGCAAGGAGCACCGCTACCCGCACGAGCTCTCCGGTGGTGAGCAGCAGCGGGTGGCCGTGGCGCGGGCGTTCGTGAACCGCCCGCTGATCCTGCTCGCGGACGAGCCGACCGGAAACCTCGACCCGGACACGTCCATCGAGATCATGCGCCTGCTGGACCGGATCAACCGCACCGGTACGACGGTCGTGATGGTCACGCACGACTCGAACATCGTGAACCAGATGCGCCGCCGGGTCGTCGAGATCGAGAGCGGCCGCATCGTGCGTGACCAGGCCCGCGGCGTCTACGGGTGAGCCGGCGCTCCACCCCTGTGCAGCCTGACGACGAACACCTCACGCCGGAGACCCGGAGGAATTCCCGATGCGCGTGAAATACGTCCTGTCCGAGGTACTGGTCGGACTGTGGCGCAACGTCACCATGACCATCGCGATGATCATCACGTTGGCCGTGTCGTTGACCATGCTCGGTGTCAGTGGCCTGGTGTACAGCAAGGTCGACGACATGAAGGATCTGTACTACAAGAACATCCAGGTCTCGATCTTCCTGAAGAGCGACGTCACCGACCAGCAGCGCACCGACCTGGAGACGAAGCTCAAGAGTGACTCCCTGGTGAAGGAGGTCCTCTACGTCAACAAGGACGAGGCGTACAAGCGCTTCCAGGAGATGTACCAGGACGCGCCGGACCTGGTCACCGCCGTGAAGCCGGACCAGCTGCCCGAGTCGTTCCGGCTCACGCTGGTCAACCCCGAGCAGTACAAGAGCATCTACGACCAGTACAAGGACACCGAGGGCGTCGACGAGATCGTCGACCAGAGCCGGCTGCTGGACAAGATCTTCGACCTCTTCACCGCCGGCCAGAACATCGCCCTGGCCGGGGCGATCGCGATGGCCATCGCCGCCCTGCTGCTGGTCGCCAACACCATCCAGGTCGCCGCGTACAGCAAGCGGCGCGAGGTGGCGGTCATGAAGCTGGTCGGCGCGTCCAACTGGTTCATCCAGGCGCCGTTCGTCCTGGAGGCCGTGGTCGCCGGTCTGATCGGCTCGTTCCTCGGCCTGGGTGCGCTGATCGCCTTGAAGTTCTTCCTGTTCGACGGCTCCCTGAGCGCGCTGCAGGGCCTCTTCTCCCCGGTGACCTGGAGCGACATCTTCCTGATGTTCCCGATCATGGCGGGCGTCGGCGCGCTGGTCAGCGCCGTCACCGGCTGGACTACCCTCCGGTTCTACCTGCGCGTCTAGTCGCCTACCGGGTCTGCCGGCGACAGCCGAGGGCCCCCCGGCGCGGAATAATCCGCGCCGGGGGGCCCTTGTCGTTCGGGTAGCATGATCTCCGCTTCCGGCCCGCCGTCCGGGCCGGGGCGGGTATCGAACGAGGGGAGGGGCACCGATGCCACGGGAGAAGGGGCGCAAGGTCGTCGCCTCCAACAAGAAGGCGCGGCACGACTACGCCATCCTCGACACGTACGAGGCGGGCATGTCGCTGACCGGCACCGAGGTGAAGTCGCTGCGGGCGGGGCGGGCGTCGCTGGTCGACGCGTTCGCCCAGGAGCGCGACGGCGAGCTGTTCCTGCACGGCATGCACATCCCGGAGTACACGCAGGGCACCTGGACCAACCACGAGCCCCGGCGCACCCGGAAGCTGCTGCTCAAGCGGCTGGAGATCGACCGCCTGATCGGCAAGACCCGCGAGGGCGGCCTCACCATGGTCCCGTTGCAGGTCTACTTCTCCGACGGTTGGGCCAAGGTGGAGATCGCCCTGGCGAAGGGCAAGAAGACGTACGACAAGCGCCAGGACCTGGCCAAGCGGGACGCGGAACGCGAGATCGCCCGGGCCGCGGGCCGGCGCGGCAAGGGCATGGACGACTGATACGTCCCGTTTGTCCGTCTCGGCGCGCCGGGGCGGGGCTCGGGGATGAATCCCGTTGCGGCAGGCGTTAGTCTTGGTGGTGCCGCCACACCGGCGGCCCGTCGAGGGGGTGACTGGTTTCGACTTCGTACGTTGCGGCAGGGGAAGCGAGCCGAGGAAGCCGACGTCGTCTCGAGAATCGGTCGTCGGAAACCAATAAGCGCCAAGAACAATCGCGCTGACTTCGCTCTCGCCGCCTGAGGCGAGTAGCTAAGTCTGTCGGCCTGGGAACGCCTTCGTCCCAGTAGCCGGCATCAGCTAGAAGGCTGGCCAACCGGACCCGGTCGCGGGGTCCGTGCGGCGAGATCAATCAGCGACTGGGCCCGTCACACCAACTTGCTCGCGTGAGCGGTGGGGCCGAGTAGAGGCACAGCGAGCTGCGCTCGGAGAAGCCCTGACAAACCGGCGAAGGACCCGGGTTCGATTCCCGGCACCTCCACCACCTGGCGATGCGCCCCGGCCACCCGGCCGGGGCGCATCGTTGTATCCGGGGCCGGAACCGCAGGCCGCGCGGGCGCGTCGTAGCGGTATGCGTCGAGTTCTCGCCCTGCTGGGGCTGCCCCTGTTGGTCGTCGCGGCCGGCTGCGCGCCGGCCGGTTCCGAGCCGTCCACCGGCGGCGGCCCCGCCGGCAGCGCCGACCAGCGCTTCGCGGGATTCGGGCAGCGGGCCGACGAGGTCGCCGGGGCGTGGCGGCCGGGTGCCGCCTGGACCGGCGGCTACCTGCCGCTGCAGGAGCCCACCGTGCTGCTCGGCGACCCCGGGTTCAGCGCCGACACCGAGCAGGCGTTCCGCAACGGCTGGTACCGCGAGCAGATCGAGGTGCCCACCGCCCGGCCGGCCGACGGTGCGATCCGCTTCCCCGACGGGACGCTCACCGTGAAGCTGCTCAGCGCCGCCGAGGCGTACCGGCAGCTCGACCAGGGGGACCCGCCGCCGTGTGAGGGACGGCCGAGGGGCCCCGGCCGGCCGGCGAAGCCCGGCTCCGGCCCGGTCGTGGAGCCGGGACCCGACGGCCCGACCGTCGGGGAGGGACCGTACGGCCACAGCGTCGGCCCGAACGACCCGGCCAGCAGCGCGCCGTCGTCGGCCTGCGTGCCGCTCACCGTCACCGCCGTGACGCTCGGCACCGCGCCGGTGCGCACGAGCCGGGGCGAGGCGCAGGTGCCGGCGTGGCTGTTCACCGTCGACGAGTTGACCACGAAGGTGGCCCGGCTCGCCGTAGCCGACCCCGCCGCCCCGCCCGATCCGGTCGCGCCGACGGGCCGGGCACCCGACGGGGTGGTCAGCGCGCAGGACCTGCGGTCCGTCGACGGGGCGAAGCTGACCTGGCGGGTCGGCGTGGGCGCCTGCGACACCGGGATCACCCCGCTCGTGCAGGAACGCGACGACGTGGTGGTGGTCGGCGGCGGGGTCGTCCGGGGCACCGGCATGTGCGTCGACCTGCTCAAGCTGGAGCCGGTCACCGCCACCCTCAAGGCGCCGCTGGGCAACCGGCCGGTGCTCGACGTGGTCACCGGCGCGCCGCTGGTCCTGCGCCCCTGAGCGCGGCCCGAAAAACACGTGGCGGCCCCCGAGGGTGCAGCGCGGCCCCGAAGGCGCTCAGAGCAGCTTCGGGACCTCGGTGCTGATCGGCACCGGCAGCACGGTGGGCCGGTCCGCCGCCAGGGCCGCGCCCAACGCGTCGCCCAGCCCGTCCAGCTCCTCGACGACCGTGGCGGCGCAGCCGTACCCCCGGGCCACGGCGACGACGTCGAGGCCGGGCAGGTCCAGGCCGGGCACCCCGGGGGTGTGCTTCAGCTCGGCGAACGCCTTGAGGATCGCGTACTGCTGGTTGACCGGGACCACGACGGCCAGCGGCAGGCGCAGCCGCGCGGCCGTCCACAGCGCCTGCACGGAATAGTGGAACGACCCGTCGCCGATCACCGCGACCACCGGCCGGCCCCGCCCGGTGTCCCGCTCGGCGAGCGCGATCCCGACCGCCGCCGGCAGCCCGAACCCGAGGCCGCCGCTGGCCATCGTGAAGTACGACCCGGGGCGGGTGACCGGCAGCCGGCGGCGCAGCGCGGCCAGGTTGGACGGTGACTCCTGCACGAGCACCCCGTCGGGCGGCCAGTGCCGGGCCAGGGCGGCGAACAGCGCGTCGGGGCTCACCGGCGGGCCCGCGTCGGGCGGCCCCGGGGCCGGCCGGGGCGGCGGGGGCGGTCGGTCGGTCGCCGGGAGCAGCTCGACCAGGGCGGCCAGGGCCAGGCCCGGGTCGGCGAGCAGGCCGTCGCCGACCGGGGCGCGGGCCGTCTCGTCGGGGTCGTCGGTGACGTGCAGCAGGCGGGTGCCGGCGGGCAGGTAGTCGCCCGGCACGTGCGGGTAGTAGCGGAACACGGGCGCGCCGACCACCAGCACCGTGTCGTGGCCGGCCAGCGCCTCGGCCAGGGGCCCGATCGCGTACGGCAGCACGCCCCGGTAGTGCGGGTGGTCCTCGGGGAACGGGGTCCGCTCGGGGGCGGGCGCGGCCCAGACCGGGGCGGCCAGCCGCTCCGCCAGCGCCACCGCCGCCGGCCACGCCCCGGCCCGGTCGACCGCCCCGCCGAGCACCAGCGCGGGGCTGCGGCTGGCGGCCACCTGGGCGGCGAACTCCCGCAGCCGGGCCGGGTCGGGGGCGTACCGGGTGGCCACGGTGCGCACCTCGGGCGGCCCGTCCGCCGGCCGGGCCCAGTCGTCCAGCGGCAGGGAGAGGAAGACCGGGCCGGCGGGCGGCTGCACCGCCGTGGCGTACGCCCGCATGAACGCCGCCGGGATGTCCTGCGCGCGGGCCGGCTCGTGGCTCCACTTGACGTACGGCTGGGTCAGCTCGGCCGCCCGGGGGCTGGCCAGCCGGGGCTCCAGCAGCAGCATCTCCCGGCTCTGCTGACCGGCCGAGACGATCAGCGGGGTCTTGTTGTGCCAGGCGGTGACGAGGTTGCCCATGCCGTTGCCGGTGCCCGGGGCGGTGTGCAGGTTGACGTGGGCGGGGCGGCCGGTGGCCTGGGCGTACCCGTCGGCCATGGCGACGGCGGACGCCTCGTGCAGGGCGTGGACGTACCGGAAGTCGGCGGGGAAGTCCTGGAGGAAGGGCTCCTCCGTCGAGCCGGGGTTGCCGAACACGGTGGTCATGCCCAGCGCCCGCAGCAGCTCGTACGTCGTCTCGCGGACCGTTGCCACCCGCCGAATCTATCGGGAAAAGCCCCACCTACCGGGCGATTCGCCCTGCCATGAGCCCGGCCGGGCTCACGGGAGGGCGAAGGGCAGCTTGATCCCGTCCAGCGCCCGCCCGCACGGGCAGTCCCGCCCGGCCGGCAGGGCGGCGACGGCGTCCAGCAGCACCCCGCGCAGCCGGTCGGTGTTCTCGGCGAAGACCCGGAAGACCTCCTCCTGGGTGACCGACTCGCCCGCCTCCACCCCCGCGTCGAGGTCGGTGACCAGCGCGATCGGGGTGTAGCAGAGGGCCAGCTCGCGGGCGAGCACCGCCTCCGGGTGCCCCGTCATGTTGACCACCGCCCCGCCGATCGCGGTGAACCAGCGCGACTCCGCCCGGGTGGAGAAGCGTGGCCCCTCCACGACCACCATCGTCCCGCCGTCGACGGCCGGCACGCCGCGGCCCGCCGCCGCGCCCAGCAGCGTCCGCCGCCCCACCGGGCAGTACGGGTCGCCGAAGGCCACGTGCACCGCGCCCCGGTCGTAGTAGGTCTGCACCCGCCCGCTGGTGCGGTCGATCAACTGGTCCGGCACCACGAACGTGCCCGGCCCCAGCTCGGGGCGGAGCCCGCCGACCGCGCACGGGGCGAGGACCTGCCGCACCCCGAGCGCCCGCAGCGCCCACAGGTTCGCCCGGTACGGGATCAGGTGCGGCGGGTGCCGGTGGTCGCGCCCGTGCCGGGGCAGGAACGCCACCCGCCGGCCGTCCACCTCGGCGATCGTGACCGGGTCCGATGGCTCGCCGTACGGCGTCTGGACCCGGTGCTCGGTCGCGCCCTCCAGCAGGGCGTAGAGCCCCGAACCGCCGATGACCGCGATGTCCGCCGTCGGACCCATCGTCGCCCCCTTCGATCCCACTCGATCACCCACCGGTCAGACCTTAGCCAGCGCCCCGGGCGCAGGCTATGGTGCCAGGCATGGCGTTGACAGCACGGATGAGCCCGGCGTCCCGTGCCGACCGGGTCGGGCAGGCCACCCCCCATGCCGGCCACGACGTCGGTTCCGCCCGGCCCGGCGGCGTCGCCGTCCCGGGGTGCCTTCTCCGCGTCCCGGCGCGCGGCTGACGGATGTCCGACATGCAGGGAGAGGACCAGGCGATCGGCGGGCGGGCGATGGACTCGATGACCGGACGGCTGCTGGTCGCGACCCCCACGCTCAAGGACCCGAACTTCGACCGCACGGTGGTGCTGCTCGTGGCCCACGAGCCGGGCGGCGCGCTCGGCGTGGTGCTCAACCGGGCCACGGAGGTGCCGGTCGCCGACGTCCTCGGCGACTGGAGCGACCTGGCGCGGGAGCCGGCGGTGCTGTTCGAGGGCGGTCCCGTCCAACCCGACTCGGCCATCTGCCTGGCCCGGATGCGCAACCCCGTCAAGCGGCTGCGGGGCTTCCACCAGGTCTCCGGCGCGGTGGGCACGATCGACCTCTCCGTGGACCCGGAGCGGATGCGGGAGAGCATCGGCGGCATCCGGGTCTTCGCCGGCTACTCGGGCTGGGGCGCGGGCCAGCTGGAGCAGGAGATCGAGGACGGGTCCTGGTTCGTCCTGGACGCGCTGCCCGGCGACGCGTTCGTCGACCGCCCCGACGACCTGTGGCCGATGGTGCTGCGTCGGCAGGGCGGGATGATGGCCGCCGTCGCCCACTTCCCGCCCGACGTGGCGCTCAACTGACGCGCGCGGGGGAGGGGCCCCGCGAGATGACCATGCGGGCGGGCGTGTGTATAGTTCTCTCCGTGCCCGGGACACCGGGGGCGAGCAGCAAGGGGCCGTGGCGCAGCTGGTAGCGCACCACACTGGCAGTGTGGGGGTCAGGGGTTCGAGTCCCCTCGGCTCCACCCTTGAACGGCAGGTCAGCGGCGCAGCCTATTAGGCTGTGCCGCTTTCTTTTCTTCCCGCCAGGGCATGAGCAGTCTGCATGCATAATGAATGCATGGTCGCTCTCCAGATTCGGGACGTGCCGGAAGACGTGCGAGACGCCTTGGCGGCCCAGGCCAGGGCACGCGGGCAGTCACTCCAGGCGTTCCTGCTCGAATTGGTGGAGACGCAGGCCCGGCGTCTGCGTAACACCGCAGTCCTCGATCGCTTCGCTGGTCGGTCGGATGGTGCTCGTTCCCTGCCGGGAGAGAGCGCCGACGAGCTGACCGGCCAACGGGAACAACGCGGACCGTGGGGCAGTGCCGCGTGATCGTCGTGGAAGCGTCGGCCCTGGCCGATGCCCTGGTGGACGACGGGCCGGTAGGCGATGCGGCCCGGGCGGCACTGGCGGCGGATCCGCACTGGGCCGCGCCTGGCCATCTTCTGGTCGAGGTCGTGTCGGTGATCCGGGGCAAGGTCCTCGGCGGGAAGCTCGGCCTGGCCCGCGCCCAGGAGGCCGTCGACGCCTTGCCCACGCTGATCATCGATGAGATCGGCCTTTCGTCGCTGCTCGACCGGATGTGGCAGTTGCGGGTCAATGTCACCGCCTACGACGCCGCGTATGTCGCCGCGGCGGAATTGATGGCCTGTCCGCTGGTGACCGGTGACGGCCGGCTCGCCAAGGCCGGCGGCGTCCGTTGCGAGATCAGGCTGCTCACCGCCACCTGACCCGGCGCCCCGAGCGTCGTCGACCAGCCAGCGGTGCCCGGGGCGGTGCCGTGGACCGCCCCGGGCTGTCCGTGCCGGTCAGCCCTCGACGTAGCGGTCGGCGACCTCCAGCGCCTCGTCGAGGATGTCCAGCCCCCGCTGGGCGTCCTGCTCGGAGATGACGCAGGGTGGCACCACGTGCACCCGGTTGAAGTGGGTGAACGGCCACAGGCCCCGCCGGCGGCAGGCCGCCGCCAGCTCGTTCATCGGCGCGGCCTGGGCCGGGGTGGGGGCGAACGGCACCAGCATCTCCCGGGTCCGCCGGTCCCGGACCAGCTCCACCGCCCAGAACGCGCCGAGCCCTCGCACCTCGCCGATGCTCGGATGCGACTCGGCCATCTTGCGCAGCCGGGGGCCCAGGACGTGCTCGCCGAGCCAGGCGGCGTGCTCGACGATCTCCTCGTCCTCCATGGCCCGGATCGTCGCCACGGCGGCGGCGCAGGCCAGCGGGTGACCGGAGTAGGTCAGGCCGCCGGGGTAGGGGCGGTCGGCGAACTCGGCGGCGACCCGGTCGGAGATGATCACGCCGCCGAGCGGGACGTATCCGGAGTTGACGCCCTTGGCGAAGGTGATCAGGTCGGGCACGACGCCCCAGTTGTCCACCCCGAACCACGCCCCGGTCCGGCCGAAGCCGGTCATCACCTCGTCGGTGATCAGCAGGATGCCGTACCGGTCGCAGATGGCCCGGACGCCGGGCAGGTAGCCGTCCGGGGGCACCAGGATGCCGTTGGTGCCGACGATGGTCTCGATCAGCACGGCGGCGATGGTCGTCGGCCCCTCGAACTGGATGACCTGCTCCAGGTGCTCCAGCGCCCGCGCGCACTCCTGCTCGGCGGTCTCGGCGTGGAACGCCGACCGGTACGGGTACGGCCCGAAGAAGCGGACCACCCCGGCGGTGCCGGTGTCGGTGGGCCACCGGCGCGGGTCGCCGGTCAGGTGCATCGCCGTGTGCGTGGCGCCGTGGTACGACCGGTAGGCGCTGAGCACCTTGGGCCGCCCGGTCACCAGCCGGGCCATCCGCACCGCGTGCTCGTTGGACTCCGTGCCACCGTTGGTGAAGAACACCCGGTTCAGGTCGCCCGGCGCGTGCTCGGCGATCAGCCGGGCCGCCTCGGAGCGCTGGTCGTTGGCGAAGTGCGGGGCGATGGTGCACAACCGGGCGGCCTGCCGCTGGATCGCCTCGACCACCCGGGGGTGGGCGTGGCCGATGTTGAGGTTGACGAACTGCGACGAGAAGTCCAGGTAGCGGTTGCCGTCGTAGTCCCAGAAGTGCACACCCTCCCCGCGGGCCACCGGCAGGGGGTCGATGTGCGCCTGCGCCGACCAGGAGTGGAAGACGTGGGCCCGGTCGGCCGCCCGGACGGCTGCCGCCGCGCCCGGGTCCGGCTGCTGGTTCGGAGAGTGCATCGTGCTGTCCTTTCGGGCTTTCGGGCTTCGGGAGGGCCTTCGGGTGCGGGATTCGGGGGAGGGCGATCGACGGGCGGGGCACTCAGGCCGGCACCGGGAACGCCCGCTCGTGGTGCAGGAAGTAGTCGATGTCGGCGCTGACCGTCTCGATGAACCGGCCGGGGTCGCCCGCCCCGTGGCGCAGCAGGTCGGCGTTGCGCCGCCGCACCTCGGCGGAGAAGGGCAGGTTGCCGGCCTCCCGGTAGCGGATCGCCCCGGTGCGGTCCCGGCCGGGTACGACCTCCGAGCGGGCGTGGACGCTGGCGCTGAACGGCACGTCGAGCCGGCCGGCGTCGAACGCCGCCACGATCGCGCCGGCCAGGTCGTCGCCGTCGAGCACCGGATCGACCAGCTCGGCGACCTCGCGCTGCAGCCAGTGCATCTCCTCGGCGACCCGGTCGGTGTCGAGGCGGACGAAGTCGAGCAGCGCGGAGCCGCCGAGCAGGGTGGTGTGGATACCGGTCGCGTTGGCGGCGGCGTCCGGGATCCCGTACGCCTCCTGGTTGGTCTTGTTGATCACCTTGTCGGCGCCGCCGAGCCGGGCGACCAGGCCGCCGTAGAGGACGAGCGCGTCGGCGGCCCGGCGGTCGCGCGGGAAGACGCCCATGAACTCGTGCAGCACCGGGTAGACCTCGACGTCCGCCGGCAGGTACCGCGCGGCCAGCTCGCGGATCGACCGCAGGGCGGCGACGTCCTGGTGCACCTCCCCGCCCTGCGGGTAGGCAATCGACAGGCAGCGCACCCCCTGCGCCACGGCGGCGCGGGCCTCCAGCAGGGTGACGGCGAGGCTGGTCGACGGCGGCACCAGCACGGCGGTGAGGGTGCCGAACAGCTCCCGGTCGACGAGCACGCCCGCCTCGGCGAGCCGGCCGCAGACCGCGTCGACCTGCCGCCAGCACTCCAGCGACGTGGCCAGCGGGACGTCCTTGCAGTACGGGATGTTGTAGCCGATCCCGCCGCCCTCGAAGGAGGTGAAGCCGGCGGCGAGCGACACGGCGAACAGGTCCCGGGGGTCGGGCGAGCCGTGCCGGATCTCCAGCGGCACGTCGACGGTGGCGACCAGCTCCCGGCCGCGTTGCCAGCCGTGCGCCACCAGGGGATAGCCGTTGAGGTCGGCGGGGTTCTCCCGCAGCACTCGGGCGGCGTGGTCGAACTGCCGCAGCCGGGTGAACGAGTCGATCGTCACGGTCAGCATGCCCGGACCGGCGGGCGCGAGCGAACGCAGCAGCTCGATCATCGCGTCGTGCGACCCGACGCCGCAGCGGGGCTGCACGATCGGCCGGCCGGCGCGCCGGGCCGCCCGCAGCGCCGCCACGGCGGTCGGCGCCCCGCTGTCCCGCAGGTGTGCCACGGTCTCCGCCCAGGACGGCAGGCCGTCGACGGTGGTGTCCGCCAGGTGCAGGTCGGCCCAGTCAGCCACGGCTGCCCACCGCCGTCCGGGGCTCCCGCTGGCCGGCCGTCCGCGTGCCGGTGCCCTGGTGGGCGGCCCGGGTGCCGGCGCCCTGCAGGTGAGCCGCCCGCGTGCCGGTCCTGGACCGGGCGTTGCGCTTCTTCGCGCGCCGGGTCGCGCCGGGCGCGGACGCGCGCAGCAGGTCCAGCACCAGCGGCAGCTCGTAGGGGTTCTCCAGGATGTGGTCGACGCCGAGGGCCCGCAGCCGGTCGTGCACGTCGTCGGCCTTGTGGCTGCCGACCGAGAGGTTCCCGCCGAGGACCACCGGGCGGGCGAGCCGTCCGGCGGCCCGCAGCGCCGGCAGGTCCCGCAGGTCCGCGTACGCGTGCCCGTTGAGGCTGCCGATGATGACCGCCTCCGCCTCGGGGTGCGCGTCGACGGCGTCGGCGAACTCGGTCAGCGGCGTGCAGACGCCGAGGTTGACCACGTCGAAGCCGTGCTCGCGCAGGTGCATCGCGATCAGGTGGTTGGCCACGGCGTGTGCGTCGCTGCCCGCCACGCCGAGGATGACGAGGTGTCGCGTGGTGTCCATGATGCTCCCGTCCGGGCCGTCGGGCCCTCGTGTCGTGGGTGGTGGGCGGCGGGGCCGCGCCGGCCCCGCCGCGCGGCCGGTCAGTCGTCGAAGGCGGCGAACAGCTCGCGGTCGCTGGTCTCCGCGAGGCGCTGCGGGTCGAACTCGTCCGGGTCGGCCTCGGCCAGCGAGTCGAAGACCAGGTTGATCGCGGGGATCAGGCCCCAGATCTCCCGGTATGGGGGCCAGCCCCGGTGCCCGCCGTCGATGTCGGCCTGCCGGGCGAAGATGTAGTTGGCCCAGTCCCGGCTCATCGGGCGGCGGTGGTGGAAGTCGTGGCAGACGGTGTCGCCGGTGAGCACCAGGTAGCGGGAGGGGAAGTGGACCAGCAGCATCCGGGTCCACCAGCGGGCCCAGGCGCGCACCGCGGGCCCGCCCCGCAGGGAGCTCGCCGGGGCGGGCTCGCCGATGAAGATGGCGTTGGTGAGGCTGGCGAAGTACGCCTTGCCGCGGCGCTGGGTCTGCCAGGGGGCCGGGAACGTGTGCTTGACGCAGAGCCGCAGGGTGTTGCTGATCTGGAAGAACACGGTCATCGGCAGCACCCAGCCGACCAGCACCAGGGGCCAGGCGTGGGCGACCGTGGCGAGTGCGGCGACGGTGGCGTACCCGGTGGCGGTGATCACCCGCTCGGTGCGGCTGGCGGCGTGGCTGTAGGAGCGGATCCGGGCCCAGAGGAACCGGGCGTGGAACACCGGCGAGGCGAGCCGGCCCAGCACCCGCCGCCACATCTGCCGGCGGGTCATCCCGGGGCGCAGCCGCAGGCTGACCAGGAACGCCTGCACGGTCGGGTCGCGCAGCGTCATGTGGTGCAGCGCGTGGTGGTCGGCCACGTGCTCGGCGCTGTAGCGCTCGAAGTGCTGCACCATCAGCACCCCGGCGACGATCTTGCCGAGGATCTGGTCCGGCCGCTTGCGGGCCCACATGTTGCGGTGGGCGCACTGGTGGAACACCATCATGCGCAGGTTGCGCGCGCCGTGCAGGGTGCTCGCCCAGCCGGGCACGAGCAGCGCGAGCCACCAGCCCGACAGGGCCAGGGCGACCCCGGTGGCCGCCAGGCCGACGCCGACGGACACGGTCGCGGTGACCAGGTGGACGGTCGGGGTCAGCCGCAGCGGCCGCTGCCCCGTGTGCGGCCGGCCGGTGAGGAAGGTCAGCGGGAGCTGGGCGAAGCCGGGCAGCCGCCGCATCGAGTCGCGGACGCTGTTGTCGGCCGAGTCGCGCGTGTCCCGCTCGGCGACCGTCAGCCGGCCGGGTCGCTGGTCGGCCCCCGCCGGCCCGCCGGCCCGGGTTCCGGGGCGGCGGGGCGCGGTGACGGTCGGCTGGTGCGGTTCGCCGGTGGCGGTGCGGGTGCGGTGCGGCGCGGTGCCGGCGGGCCCGTGCGGTTGCGTGGCGACGGTGCGCTGCGGCGCGGTGACGACGGCACCGTCCGGGTCGGCGGGCCGCGCAGAGGCGTCGATGGTAGTCATTTCTCCCCTGTTTCTCTCTGCTCGGGGCGGCGGGAGGGCCCGCCGCGCTAGCGGCTCGCCCGCGCCGACCGCTCCAGGTCGGCGGCGGTGGCGAGGATGTCGTCGATGACGCGGTCCAACTCGTCGGTGGTCGTGGCCGGGTTGAGCAGCATCAGCTTGAGGAAGACCGGGGACGACCCGTCGGGCCGGCGCACCCGGGTGCGGGCCAGCAGCGTGACGCCCCGGGTCATGAGCTGCCGCCGCAGCTCGCCGTTGAAGGCGTCGGCGTCGCCGTCGTGGCGGTAGCGCAGCAGCACCGTGCTCATGGACGGCCGGGCGGCCAGCTCCAGGGCCGGCTCCGCCTCGACCCGGTCGGCGGCGTGGAGGGCGAGGTCGTGGCAGCCGTCCACCATCGCGGCCATCCCGTCGCGGCCCAGCGCGTTCATCGTGACGGCGATCTTGAAGGCTTCCGCGCGGCGGGTCGCCTGCACCGAGTTGCCGTACAGGCCGATGAAGCCGGCCTCGGCGTCGTCGTCGGCGTTCAGCGTGGTGGTCTGCTGCGCCAGCGGCGTCATGACGCTCGCGTCGCGCACCAGGAAGATGCCGGAGGTGGCCGACGTCCAGCCGAACTTGTGCAGGTCGAGCGTCACCGAGTCGGCCTCGGCGATGCCGTCCAGCCGGGGGCGCAGCCGGGGGGAGAACAGGGCCCCGCCGCCGTACGCGGCGTCGGCGTGCAGCCACACGCCGTGCCGGCGGGTCACCTCCGCCAGCGCCGCCACGTCGTCGACCCAGCCCTGGTCGGTCGCGCCGACACAGGCGATCGCCGCCACCGGGACCACGTCCTCCGGCAGGCCCGCCAGCGTGCGCTCCAGCTCCTCCGGCAGGAGCCGCCCCAGCTCGTCGGACGGCACCCGGACGATCATGTCCTCGCCCAGGCCGACCATGCCCACCGCCCGGCCGATGGAGAAGTGGGTGGCGTCGGTGGCCAGCACCACCGGCCGCTTGTCGAGCCCCGTGAGGCCCTGCGCGAAGGGCCGCCACCCGCACCGCTGCGCCAGCACCCGGTCGCGGGCCGCCAGCACGGCCATCAGGTTGGAGATGCTGCCGCCCGCGGTGATGGTGCCGCCCGCGTCCGGTCCGTAGCCGACCAGCTCGCCCAGCTCGCGGATGACGTAGCGCTCCAGTTCGAGGGCGTACGGGCCGCTCTCCCAGGCGTGCAGGGACTGGTTCAGGATGCCCACCACCAGCTCGGCGGCGGCGGCGACCGGGGTGGGCGGGCACTGCATGCGGGCCACCGCGGCCGGGTGGCTGACGTCGACCGACCAGGTGGCGTAGTCGCGCACGAACCGGCGGAACGTCTCCAGGGGATAGCCCGGCTCCGCCGGCAGCAGCGGCCCGCCGAGGGAACGCCGGGCGGCCTCCCGCACCGCCGCCGGACCACCGGCGGTCACCGGGCCGGGCCGGTCCAGGGTCACCTCCCGCAGGGTCTCCAGCGCCACCGCGGTCAGCGCCTGCACGTGGTCCAGCCCTGCGAGGCTGCCGGCCGGCGGCAGCACGGCGTCCACCACCTGACGGGCGGCCGAACCGTCCGCGACCGTCTCCATCGGGGTGCTCTCTTGCATGATCGTCACTGCGGTCTCCTCGACTCCGGCTCCGTTCGCCACGTCGGCGGTGGCGGCTGACGTCGGAGGAAATCCCCGGCTGCCCTTCGGCCGGCTATGGTCCGGCTATCCGGCGGGCGGGGCGGCGCGGCCCGCAGATCGGTTAGCCCGGGAATAGGACTTCGATAGCCGGCCGGGGACACAGGTGACAGACGCGATCCGCACCCATCCCCGTGGAGGTAACCGATGATCCGCCTGCTGCTGGCGACGACTACCGCCGTCCTCGCCGTCGCGGTGCCCGCCGGTCACGGCACCGCCGCGACACCCGACCTGGTGCCGGAGACCGGCTGGGGCGCCCCGGCCGGGGACACCGTCGCACCGATGGACGAGACCGGCTGGGGAGCGCCGCCCGCCCACCAACCACGGCGGTGAGACCGCACGGGCCCGCCCGGTGAGACGGGCGGGCCCGTGCGGTGGGGCCGGGGCGGGGCCGCCGGTGGGACGGGGGCGGCCCCGCCCCGTGCCGGGTCTACCCGGACACGTCCGCCAGGGCGCGCAGCGCGCGGGCGTGCCACACCCGCGCCTGCAACTCTCCGAAGATGTCCGCCGCCCGGCGAAGCTGGTCCGCCGCCTCCGCCCGGTCCCGGTCGGGCAACTGGGACAGCTCGTACAGCGCCTGCGCCTCCACCACCCGCTCGACGACCTGACCGGCGATCTGCCGGGCCCGGGTCAGCATCGCCCGCGCCTTCGCGAGCCGCCCGTCGCGGCCGTACACGACACCGAGACCGTGCAGGGCGTACGCCTCGCCCGTGCGGTCGGAGGCGGCCCGCACGATGTCGAGCGTGCCCTGGAACGACTCCTCGGCGCGGCGCAGCTCGCCGGAGCGCAGATACAGCTCCCCGAGCCGGTGCAGCACCTGCGCCTCGACCCGCCGGGCCCCCGCGTCCCGGCAGATGGTGAGCGCCTCGCCCAACAGGGCCTGTGCGGCGGCCGGATCGCCCTGCTCCAGCCGGATCCCCGCGATGCTCACCAGCACGTGTGCCCGGCCCACCAGGTCACCGACCGAGCCCAGCCCGGCCAGCGCCGCCTCGTACCCGCGCAGGGCCGCCCGGTCGTCGCCGCGCAGCCGGTTGAGGTAGGCGAGGTTGCGTTCCACCAGCGCCACCCCGTGCCGCTCGCCGAGGGGACGCAGGATCCGCAGCGCGGCGGTGAACATCCGCTCGGCCTGCCCCGGGTCCCGCAGGAACATGTGCATCGCGCCGAGGGAGTGCAGCGTTATCCCCTCACCGCGCCGGTTGCCGCTGCGCCGGGTCGCCGACAGGGCGAGGTCGGCGGTCTCCGCCCACTCGTCGAAGTAGCTGCGGGCCTCGAAGAGCGTCACGAGGGTGAACGCCAGATCCCAGCACAGCTCGTCGAGGCCGAGGGCGTCGGCCTGCCGCACGGCGGAGACCAGGTTGCGCCGCTCCAGCTCCAGCCAGTCCATCGGCCGGCCGAGCAGCCCGTCGGTGACCGTACGCGGCACCGGCCAGCGGGCGGCGGTGCCGTGCACGATGGTGAAGTCGCCCCCGTACTCCCGGCGGTGTGCCTCCTCGGCCACGGCGAGCCAGGCGCCGAGCACGTGCCGCACCAGCGACCCGCGCTCCTGCGCCGGCTCCTCGGCCAGGAGGCGCTCGCGGGCGAAGACCCGGACGAGGTCGTGCAGCCGGTAGCGGGTCGAGCCGCTCTGCGGGTGGCCGTGCGCCTCCAGCAGCCGCACGTCGACCAGCTGCTCCAGCAGGTCCTCCAGCACCGACGGCGGCTCGTCGAGCAGCGGCGCGGTCACCCACAGCGGAAAGTCCTCGCAGTCGAGCAGCGCCAGCCGCCGCAGCAGCCGCCGGGACCGCTCCGGCAGGCTGTGGTAGCTCAACCCGATGGTGGTGCGGATGCACAGGTCGCGGTGCACCAGCTCGTCGAGGAGCTGGGACTGGTCCCGCAGCCGGTCCACCAGGCGGCTCACCCGCCAGTGCGGCCGGGAGGCCAGGCGGGCACCGGCGATGCGCAGCGCCAGCGGCAGCCACCCGCACAGCCGGGCCAGCTCGTCGGCCTGCAGGGGCTCGGCAGCGATCCGGTCGCCCACGATCTGGTGCAGCAGGGCCACGCTCTGCTCCGGCGTCAGGGCGTCCACGTCGACCTCGTGCGAGCCGGCGAGGGTGCCGAGCCGGGCCCGGCTGGTCACGATGACCGCGCAGCCGGCCGTGTTCGGCAGCAGCGGCGCGACCTGCGTCTCGTCGGCGGCATTGTCCAGCAGGATCAGCACCCGCCGCCCGGCGAGCCGGCTGCGGTATAACCCGATCCGCTCGGTCAGGTTGTCGGGGATCGCCGGGCCGGCCACGCCCAGCGCCCGCAGGAAGCGGTCCAACACCTCCGCCGGGCGCTCCGGGCTGGGCGACGGCCCGCCGAGGTTGGCGTAGAGCTGGCCGTCGGGGAACCGGTCCACCAGCGAATGCGCCACGTGCACGGCCAGGCTGGTCTTGCCCGCCCCGCCCGGGCCCGTGATCACCGCGAGCGGGGCGAACCCCCGGTGCCCCGGGTCGGCCTCGGCGGTCAGCAGGTCGCGGATCTCGCCGACGAGCTTCTGCCGGCCCGTGAAGTCCGCCAGGTCCCCCGGCAGCTGGTGCGGAACGTCCGGACCATGCCCACCCGGCGACGCGGGCCCCGTGGCGGCGACGGACGGCGTGACCGGAGACGCGGCGGGCGCCGCCGGAAGGTCGAGCTGAGGCGCGCGGGACAGGATGGCCCGCTCCAGCCGGCCCAGCTCCGCGCTCGGCTCCATGCCGAGCTCCTCCACGAACAGCGCCCGCGCCCGCCGGTACGCCTTCAGCGCGTCGGCCTGCCGGTCGGCCCGGTAGAGCGCGAGCATGAGGTGGGCGTGCAGCCGTTCCCGCAGCGGATGCCGGGCGATCAGCGCCTCCAGCTCGCCGACCAGCTCGTCGTGGCGGCCGAGCGTCAGCTCCAGCCGGATCCGCTCCTCGACGGCCGCGCCGCGCCGCTCGTCGAGCCCTCGCCGCCACGCCTCGACCGGATCGCCGGGCACGCCGGCCAGGGTCGCGCCGTACCAGAGCGCGTCGGCGGCCCGCAGCCGGGCGACCGCCTCGGCCACCTGGCCCTCGCCGCTGAGGTGTCGGCTCTCGGCGACGAGCAGCTCGAACCGCCCCGCGTCCAGCTCCGTGGGGGCCAATCGCAGCAGGTAGCCGCCGAAGCGGGTCTCCAGGGCGTCCTTGCGGCCGACCTCGGCCAGCAGACGGCGGAGCTGCGACACGCAGATCTGGATCTGGGAGCGGGCGGTGGACGGGGGGCGGCCGTCCCACACCGTGTCGATCAGATCCTCCACCTGCACCGCCCGGCCCCGGTTGGCGGCGAGGATGGCGAGGACCGTGCGGGCGCGGAGCCCGGGAATGTCGAGCCGGCGGTCTTCGTGGGTGATCTCGATTGGCCCAAGGACCCGTAGCTGCACGACCTTCCCCTGACCGTCGCCGAGTGTCCACTCAGGCTAACAGTGGGTACTTGCCGCCGCAGTGGGTGCGTAACCGGCCTCCTCAGCCGACCCGGAGCCGTTGCAGATGGACCACCGCGCCGATGACCAGCAGGCCACCCGCGATCTGCACGGCGTTGAGCGACTGGCCGAGCCAGGTCCAGGCGAGGACCGCGCTGAACACCGGCTCCAGGCAGATGTTCACCGCACCGGCGTGCGGGCCGACCCGGGCCGTGCCCCAGGAGAAGAGCACGAAGGGGGCGAGGGTGCCCAGGATCGCGACGAAGAGCATCCCGGGAAGCAGGTCGTGCCGCCCGACGATCTCCGGCACACCCTGCGGGGCGAAGTAGAGCAGCCAGGCCACACTGGACACGGCGAACGCGTACGTGTTGGCGCGCAGCGCCCCGTACCTGCGGGTGGCCCGGCTGCCCAGCACCGAGAAGGCGGCCACGCCGACAGCGGTGGCGATGCCGAAGCCGACCCCGAGGAGGTTCACCTCGCCCAGCGGCGTGGTGGGCAGCTCCACCACCAGGGCCACCCCGGCGAGGGCGACGACCAGCCCCAGGGCGATCGCGACGCCGAGCCGGCACCGGCCGAGCACCACCAGCCACCCCACCACGAACGCCGGGGCGAGATTCTGCAACACCATGGCGACCGCGACCGGCAGGTGGCTGATGGCCAGGAACAGGCACGCGTTGGCCACGGCGATCGCCAGGCCGAACGCGACGACCAGCGGCCAGTCGATCGGCTCCGTGCGCCTCGGCGTGCCGGAGCGGCGGCGGGCCAGGGCGAGCAGCAGGCCGAGCCCGGCGAGGCTGATCAGGGTGCGGGCGGCGACCAGCTCGGCGGGGCGCAGCCCGGAGTCGAACAGGTCGCTGGCGACGGTGCCGCCGAAGCCCCACAGCGCGGTGGCGACGCACACGGCGAGCAGCCCGAGCCGCCGCGCGCCGGGGTCGGGTGCCTCCTCGTCGTGGTCAGGGCGGGCGCCCCGCTCGTCGGGGTGGGCGTCCCGCTCGTCGGCGGACGAGGGGGTCAGGTCGGCGGATGCCGTCATGGAGTCACCTCGGCGTGTTCGTCGTGCGTGTCGGACCGGTTGCGGACGGTGGTACCCGGTGCGATGCCGACTGTAACCTCTAAACTGTTTGAATGGTTACCGACACGTGGGATGGGACGATGTGGGAGGTGGGACGGTGAAGCGCCAGGAGGCACCTGGCCGGCTGGAGGTCGTCCGGTCCTTCGTCAACACGCTCGACCTTGAGCGCGGCGTCGACGAAATCGACACTGTCCAGGGACTGGCCGGCTGGATCGCCGCGCGGTTCTCGGCCGAGTTCCCGGGCGTGCCGCCCCGGCCGGACGCCTTACCCTCGCCGGACGGTTCGCCCCGACCTGGTGAGCTGCCCCGGCCTGGTGAGCCGCCCGCGCTGACCGAGGCGGACCGGCGGGCGGCGGTGGAGCTACGCGAGGCGCTGCGCGACACCATCGCCGGTGCCGCATTCGGGCCCGTAGCCCCCGGGGTTGCTGCCCCCGCCCCGGCGGCTCTGGAGCGGCTCAACCGCGTCGCCGCGCGGCTGCCCGTACACCTGCGGTTCGCCGACGCGGCGACGCCGCAGTTCGTCCCCGAGCGTGCCGGCATCGACGCGGTGCTGGCCGGGCTGCTCGGCGTGGTGGCCGTCGCCGCGCTCGACGGCACCTGGGGTCGGCTGAAGATGTGCCCGGCCGAGGACTGCCGGTGGGTCTTCTACGACCACGCCCGCAACCGGACGGGGGTGTGGTGCCAGATGGCCGAGTGCGGCAACCGACGCAAGGTACGCGAACACCGTTCCCGGCAGCGCGCCGCCCCGACCGCACGCACCTGACCGGGCTAAAGGCGAAGATTCCGTAGATCTTGGAAAGTTTCGGCCCCTGGAGGGGCCATTTCGCTCCAAGATCTCCCTTTCTCGCCCACGATCTTCCAGGTGTGGCCCCCTGGTAGGGCGCGTTGTGCCTTTTGTCGGGGCCGCAAGTGCAAGATCGCGGGGTAGGGGCGGGGCGGCCCAGCCTGTGGCAGCGGTCGGCTGCGGGGTCCGCGTAGGGCCTCCTGCCTGCTCTTTCGCCCGCACGTCACCGCCGGCGCCTGTTGGGCGTTGACAGGGCGACATGCTGAAGTCGGTGACTCCGATTTCTATCAATCGTGACAAATGCATTCCGCTCTCCTCAAACGGACGTCATGCCCCAGAGGTTCTTTCGTCGCGTAGCTACAATGCGGCTGCCGCTGTCAGGGCGCACCGGGGAGAGTCGCGGATGCTGGGAATTGCGAGGAAAGTCTTGACGACGATGAGCATCTGGCGTAGAAGTCTGTGGCGCTATCGGGTCACCACTGCGGGAATTGCGCTGACCTCCTTCGGCGCCGCCACCGCTATCCACAACCCTCCTGTTGCAGTCAGCGTGCTGGCGGCAACTGCCGGCTGTTTCGTTTCCGTGCTGGAAATCCGTGCCAATCGTCGCCGGGCCCGGTTGGTGCGGTTTCAGTCGCGGGACGGCGACGACTACAGCGACCTGTCAAGTCAACTCAGCAGTCTGGGGACCATCGTCAAAAGCGCACACGACGTCGGCGTGGTCATGGCGAAAGAGTGCGCGCGGCTCCGTGACCAGCCCGTCAGGGCCGAGCTTGAAACCTCACCATATCGCCTCCCTCGCGAGCTCAGGATCTGGTCGTTCGACTTTCTTGCGCGTCGTGCCCGCGTCGCTGCCATGTACAACGGTGACATCATCGGCCTGGCCTCCGATGTGCCATCCGGTGACCAGGAAGTGGCTGTCAAGCTGAGGCCCGGCCGCTATTTCGACTTCTTTTGCAGCAATTTGCTGGCTCCGTTCGACGTATGGGGGACGGGTAGGAAACTGCCGCTTCTGCGGGGAAGGGAGTTGATCCTCGACCAGGGTGGGAAACTGCTGACCTTTCGGCGTAGCCGACTCGCCAACACTGTCGGCGTGTCCTCGCTGGCCTTCACGGCGGACGGCCAACTGATCCTCGTGGCCCAAGCCAAGGACAACGTGGGCAGCCCTGGCCGGATCGCCCCGTCCGGCTCTGGCGCTCTTGAACCCCGCGACGTGCCACAGGATGGCACCGGGCTGACGCTCGGAGACATCGTCCGCCGCGGTGCGGAGCGGGAGTTGCGGGAGGAATGCCACATCAGCGAGCAGGACATCGAGGTCAGCGCGATCGTGGGACACGGTCGGTGGGTCAGCCGGGGTGCCATGCCGGAATTCTGCGTGGTCACCCTGCTCCAACTCACCAGCGACGAGGTGCTCGATCGGGCTGTCCGGCTCGTCGAGCGCCCCTACGTCACCGAGGTGCTGGCGGTCGACCTGGCACCGATCACGAGATGGAACCCGAAGAAGCCGTTGGCCATGCTGCCGCAAGAGATCAGAGGATCAGCGTCATGGCCCCTGGCCCTCGGCCTGGCCTGCATGGCTCAGTCCATCCTCGACCAGTCGTGGCCGCTGGGGCAGGAGTTGACGCAGCGGCTGCCTGCCCAGAGGGAGCGACGGGCTCTGCGTGAAGGTGCGTGATCGGGGCTGGCCCACGCCAGGTGTTCGACATCGAACGGGAGGCTGTGATCCTGGTCGCCGGCGACAAGGCGGGCCGGTGGAGTCAGTGGTACCGGGAGAACATCCCGGTCGCGGAGGAGCGGTACGAGGAATACCTGACCGAGCGCAAGGGTGGGGAGGCGTCATGACTGCCCGTCGGTGGAGCGATGTGAGGGCTGAGGCGACGGCCCAGGAGCCGTGGCTTGCCAGTGCCGAGGCACAGACGCAGCGTGCCGCGATTCGCGCCGAGAACCTCGGCCGGACCCGTGGCCATGAGTTGGCCGAGATGCGAAAGTCCGCTGGGCTCACCCAGGCTGAGGTGGCCGTGGCCCTCGGGGTGAGCCAGGCAAGAATCTCCCAGATTGAGCACGGCCAGGTCGACAGCCTGGACACCCTGCGTGCGTACGCCGAAACGCTGGGCGCGGAGGTTTCCATCGTCGTGTCCAGAGGGCCGCTCACTCTGCGGGTCGCCTGATCGGCCCGAGGGCGCCCAGAGCGTTCGGAGAGATTCGACTGCAGCGCGCTGCCAGGTGAATCGGATCGTTAGCCGCGATCCGGCGAGACTGTCGGCAGCGACGGTCACCGACGGGTCAGGCCGATGGTGGCGGCGAGGCGGGCCACGTCGGCGGCGGTGGGCCCGGCGCGGAGCACGGCGGTCAGCGCGGCGTGGGCGGCGGGGCGGAGGCGGGTCTCGGCCGGGGCGATGCCGTCGGCGGTGACCAGGGCGCGGCCAGCGGCATCATGGTCGCCGAGGTCGAGGTGGGCGCGGGTGATGTCGACGAGGTGGGCGGCCCGGTGCTCGGCGGGGAGCTGACGCCAGGCGTCGTCGCCGGTGGCCCGCCGGTGGGCGGCGACGGCCCGATGGTGGTCGCCGAGGCGCATGGCGGTCAGGGCGCGGGTGAGTTCGACGGTGGTGGGGCCGAACCCGATGCCGTCGTGGTCGTCGTGCTGCCACTCGCCGTGGGTGGCGGCGAGGTGGGCCGCCCGCTCGGTGAACTCGGCAGCGGCGGCGACGGCCCCGCACGAGGCGGCGGCGAGAGCGGCCTCGGTCAGCAGGGTTCCCGTCAGCGCAGGCTCCTCCGGCAGGAAGACCCGGGACCGCACGAGGTCGAGGCGGTGCACGGCGGCTGCGGCAGCACCCATCGCCAGCTTGCCCTGGCGTAGCGCCCGGAGCGCCTGGGCGACGGAGACCGCCGCCAGGCCGGCCAGCCGTGGATCGTCGTCGGCGGCACCCATCGCCCGGTCGGCCGCCAGCCAGGCCAGGTCGGCCTTGCCGAGCTTCACCAGCACCTGGGCGGCGAGCCGGTAGACCCGCACCGGCAGGTCGGTGGCGGATGCGTCGCCAGCCGCGCGGGCGTCGGCGAGCAGGTCGGGCAGCATCCGCAACACCTGGGCGTGGTGGCCGTTGCGGTACGCCGTCCAGGCGTACCCGATCTGGTCGGCACGCTGGCGCGGCGACGACGCCGGCTGGCCGTCGCCGCCGATGCGGGGTACGTCGTAGCGCGCCAACGCCTCGCGCACCCGCTCCACGGCGCTGCCGGTGTCGGTGCAGGCGGTCGAACCCCGCTGGGCCCTGCCGCCGAGCAGGACGGCCGGGGCGACCCCGAGAGTTGCGGCCACCGTCTCGATCACCGAGAACCGATCGAGGGTACGGACGCCGCGCTCGACCTTGTCCACCCAGCTCTTCGACCGGCCGATCCGGTCGGCGAAGACCTGCTGGCTCATGCCCCGGCTGACGCGCAGCTCCGCCACCCGTCGCCCGATCGGCGGTTCGTTGCCGTCGCGCCGCGTTGGCCGGGTCACCGTTCCCGCTCCGTCGGGGGCATGGCCAACGTGGACTCCCCGCAGCGCGGACACCACCGCGACTTGACCCGGAAGGCCAGCAACCCGAGCAGGAATCCCGGCACCAACCCACCGAACACGATCGACACGACTTCGGACATCACGATCACTCTCACCTCTGACGGAGCCGGGGAACGAGCGTTGCGACGCCCGCGCCCGGCCGTGCAGCTTGACCTGTCCGCGAACTTCACGCTGCGAAGCGATCCGCGAACGGTGTGTGTCTAGAGTTGCGCATCAAGTGATGCGTGGCAAGTCCTTGTTTGTCCTCAACCGTCGAGGCGCACCGGACTCGGGGCACACGAGTGAGCGGGTCTGAGGCAGAATCACGCCATGCCTCGATTCACGCCAGCGACACCGCGCTCCCGCCGGCTCGGCCGGGAGCTGCGCAAACTCCGGGATGCCAAGGGCCTGACCGGCGAGGACGCGGCGAAGCTAGTCCGCTGCTCGTCGTCACGGATCAGCCGGATCGAGTCCGGCGAGATCAAGCCCCGTGCGGGCGACGTCATGGAGCTGCTGGTCGCGTACGGCATCAGGATCGACGAGGAGCCCGCCACGTCGCTGCTCGAACAGGCCCGCGAACTGCGTGAGGAAGGGTGGTGGCAGCGCCTCGGCGGCCGGTACGCGACGTACATCGCCTATGAGGAAGAGGCCGCCGAGCTGAAGAACTTCGAGCCGATGCTGGTGCCGGGGCTGCTACAAACTGAGCGCTATGCCCGCGAGGTCAACATGATCGGACGGGAGTCCGACAAGGACACCGTCAACCAACGCGTCGCCGCCCGGATGACCCGCCAGAAGGTGTTGCACCGCGAGCCCGCGCCGCTTCGGCTGCACGCCATCCTCTCCGAGGCGGCGGTGCGCACGGAGGTCGGCGGCCCGGAGGTCCTGCGCGAGCAACTTGACTACTTGGTCACGTTGAGCCGTCTGCCCAACGTGACCATCCAGGTCCTACGCTTCGAAGCCGGTGCCCATCTCGCGGACAGCAGCGGCTTCGCCCTGCTCACCTTCGAACAGGACGAGCCGCCGTTGGGCTACATCGAGACCCTGGCCGGCGAGCTGTTCCTTGAGTCGAACCGCGACCTGGCGCGACTGTCGGCGGCGTACGACAATCTGAGGACGTTGGCACGTTCGCCGGCCGAGTCGGTCAAGTTCATCAGGGAGTTGAGCGAGCATGGCGCGTAACGCCTGGCGCAAGTCGAGCCGTTCCGGCAGCAATGGCCAGTGCGTCGAGGTGCGCGACCGGGGCCTTCAGGTCGACGTGCGCGACTCAAAGGCCCCCGCAGCCGGCATGCTGAGCTTCGATGCTGCCGCCTGGGAGGCGTTCGTCGGTGACATCAAGACGGACGGCCGCAACCCCTGACCTGAAGCAATGGGTGTCAGGCGGCCGAGCGCGGCAACGGTTGCAGGAACGCGAGCACCTGGTCCCGGCGGCTTGCCGCGCCAGCCCTCTGACGGCGCGGCAAGCCGCGATTTTAGTGATCTTCTTCGAAACCTGCCTGATCGAACTTCAGGGCATTGCTGTTCTCCGAGATCGTGCGTACCTGGAACTCCGAGAACCCATGGGCGGCTTCGGCCTCGATTTCCACGCGGACCTTCAGGTTGACGCCGGGCGAGGCCGTCAGGTGTTGGATCACCTCGTCCATGAGCTTCTTGAAGTCCAGGCCGTAGTGGGCTGCATCGAGGGTCTTGCTGCCGAAGAAGTAGTCGACCTTGGGCTTTGGAGTCGGGCCCGGGCCATGACCGGGATCGGTCCTGCCCCCGGGATTCGGCGTCGCACCCTGCTCAGGCCCGGCCCCTTGATCATGCCCGGGCTCGGGCTCCGGCTCGGACTCGGGCGGTGTCTCTCGCTGCCGCTGCGCGAGCGCCACATCCGGCTTAACCAGGAGCGTCGCATCGGTCACCTGACTGAAATCGCCTTCTGAAGGTAGCTTGAGTCCTTCGTAACGCTCACCGTCGAAGGACAGCGCGACAGCGAATCCTTCCTGCTGCCACAGCAGTGGCTGATCGGCGATGCCACGAGCCAGCACGGACCTGTCCCGCAACCGTGGCATGTACGGGTACGTCGTGTACTGACGCCACAGGTCACCGACCCTGACGTGCCCGTTCTCCCACAGCTTCGGAAGGCGGTGCAGCCAGAGTGAGATGGCGGCAGCCGCCTGCTGGGTCGCCAGCGCTCCATCGGCACCGAGCCGCTTTGATACCCGCTCAGCCAGTGATGTCGACTGTCCCTCCGCCTTCGTCGCGGAGATGACGAACGGTGAACCGGGGTCGGGCGCCTCCGGCACGAGTGCCCAGTGGTAGGCGCCCAGCAGCCGCGAGTTGACGGTGTCCTGTGCCTGCCGCTTCTTGTCCGTCGCCTGGTTCTTCTGGTTCTGGGTCAGGTCGAGCTCGTCGGCGTTGTTCAGCACGTGTGACCACCCCAGGTAGTCCCGTACGGCCGATTCCAGCTCCTCCATGCGGTTCACGTCGGCCGCGAGGAAGACCAGCATGTTGCGGTGCACCCGGTGGGCGGTCCCACGGTGATCGGTCGCGGACCGGGCGAACGTCATGGCACTGGACTCCTGGCTACCCTTCTTGTGGGTGACCTTGGGGTGCAGGATGACGAGCCGTGCCTCGTCGGTGTCGGGGATGTCGCCGTTGTCTTCGGGGCAGATGTGCACACCGGCGAAGTCGCCGCGGCGCTGCGCCTGGTCGGCGAGCCGGTGACGCACCTCGGCCCAGACCTCTTCGACGTGCAGCCGTTCGGCCTGGTCCTTCGCTCGACGCGTGATGTTGGCCTGGAGGTCGTACCAGTACTTGCCCGACCCGGAGTAGAAGTAGGTTGCCCGGTCCCCGAGCGCCGCGAGTGCGGAGTGGAAGTTGCCCGGGATGTCACCGGGAATTGCAGTGCCGAGGAAGACGCGCTGACGTTCCAGGCCCTTGTGTGCCGAGCCGATGGTCGGCGCGGCGCCGAAAAAGATAGCCCGGGCCAACCGCTTGGTGACCCGACGGGTCTGGAGCAGCGGCTTCTCGTTGTCGATCTTAGTCGGCTCGGAGTTCGGACCGTCGACATCGGCGTCGATGATCGCCTTCCACGAGTCCTGCAGGTACTGCGTCAGCTCGGAGTTGACTGCAGAGGTCGCGAGGGGGATCGAGCCGGGCATGATCAGAGGACCGTTGTCTTCCCCCACCCACAGGGCGTGGATGACGGTGTTCATCAGGCGCAGCACGCCACGCGTGCGCTGGAAGCGCTCAAGGCTCGACCAGTCCTCGTAGAGCCGGTCGAACAACTCCGGGTGGATCGGGTAGGTGCGCTTGATTCGGTCCTCGTATGCGCCGTCTCGGGCCTCGCGAGGGAACTCGTCGATGTGCTTGCGATAGAACTCGACGAAGGCGCGGGCCGTGGCACCGATCGAGGCCAGCGTTCGCGTCGGGGACGACGAAGAGCCGCTGCCGGACGATGTGGTATGCCTCGTCGGAGGAGGCGGGACGCCACTGGTCGGCGACGCGGCGCACCACGTTCTGCAACCGCTGCAGCGCCTCAAGCCCACGGCGGCCACCGACTTCCTCCGCGTTGCCGGCGACGACCTCGTTGGGGTCCTTCCCCGTCTCTGAGGCGGGAATCGAGATCGCCAGCAGTACTCCGCTGGTCGCCTTGGCCGCCTCGGTCAGCGACTGGGCGAAGGTGAACTGGGTGTCGAAGGTGCCGCCTTTGATGCCCGCCGCCGTCGCCTCTTCGGGGTGGTCGGGCAACTGCCGGGCATAGGCCACCCACTCGTCGATGAGGATCACCGCCGGCGAGTACGCCGCGAGCAGGTCGTGCAGGGCCCGGCCGGGGTTCGTGCCGGCCCTGTCGGAGTCGGCGACCATCGCGTACGCCTCGGCACCGCCGAGCTGCCAGGCGAGCTCGCCCCACACGGTTCTCACCTCGGTGCCGTCCGGCTTAGTCTCACCGGTGGGAGCGAAGTGATTGCCGACGATGGCCACCCGATGGGCGGCTTCGACCGTGTCGTAGCCCAGCGGCCCGAGCAGGTCCTGCGTGTCCTGCGGGAAGGACCCGAGCGGCGTACCGCCGGCCAGGTGCCAGAGCGCCAGCATCGAGTGGGTCTTGCCGCCGCCGAAGTTGGTCTGCAGGTTGATCACCGGGGAAGCGTTATCGTCCCCGGTCATCCTCCGGACCGCACGGTCGACCAGGTCGCGCAGACCCTCCGTGAGGTAGGTGCGCGAGAAGAACTGCACCGGGTCCGCGTAGTCGTTGCCGGCATGCCCCTGGGCGACCTTGAACAGGTCTGCGGCGAACTCCGAGGCCTGGAAGTTGCCGGTCGCCACGTCGTCGTGCGGTCGCAGCACCTCGCGCCACGGCCGCAGGCCCGTGGAGTCGGCTGTCTCGGCGGCTGCCTTCAGCGTGCGGCGGTCGTCCTTCTTCGCCGTGACCCGGCGCAGGTTCAGCCTGATTTTGGCGACCTCTGCGGCGGCCTCGGAGGCACCAATTCCTGACAGCAGCCGCTCGGTGGTGTCCAGTGCACGATAGGCGTCGTCGTTGCTGAACGAGGCCCCGTGCGCCCAGCCGTTGCGCACGTCGCGCAACTCGCTGGCGTAGGACTGTTGAAGCTTCGACAGTTGCCCGTCGAACGGGAACCAGCCGGGCTTTACCTGGTGCGGGATGTTCTCAGTCAGAAAGCGCAGCTGAAGCTGCGGATCGGCGGCCGAGTAGGCCTTTCCCGACACCCCGTTCTTGGCGTCCTTGAGCGCGACCAACTGTGTCCAGTCGGAGCCCTCTGGCAGGTGGGGGGAGACGACCCGGGTGATGAACTCGTTCAGCGCCGGAGACAACGCGTCGAACATCTGGCCGATGCGGTCGCGGTTCGATATCGCCATGTCAGTTGAGCTCCCACTCCTTGACCAGGATTCCCGTGAGCTCCGCCTGCCGTTGCTCCAGCACTCCCGGCGTCCATTGTGGTTCTATGATCACGCGGGTGGTCAAGGCGAATCCGGCGACGCCGGCTGCGGGACCGAAGTACTTCGTCTTCTTCGTGTCGAAGTCGTAGTTCTGCGCCTGGCTGTTCTTGTTCCGATTGAGCAGCAACAGGTTGCCGAGGCGATGGGTCCAGTAGGCCCGCTCGCCGTCGGTGAAGTCCGTAAGCCACTGGCTGCCGCTACGCGGTCGCTGCGGGAGCACGTGCTCCACGCTGATGATCTTGTGTTGATAGGAGACGCCGGGTGCGCCCGCCAGCAGCTCGTCGAGTCGTAGCAGCACGTACTTCCGGACTGGCTGTACCTTGTAGAGCTCCCCGTCGAGGCGCTCGCGCGTCTCCTGCCGCTCCTCGGGGCTCAGGTCGAACGCCGTCGCATCGACACCGGCACCGCCGTCGAGCTGCTTGAGCAGCTCGATGTAGCGGATCACCCGAGGGGTGGTGTAGACGCGCCGCAGCAGCATGCTGGCGGCGAGCCGCTCCAGCCGCCGCAGGAAGGCGTCGAGGAACACGGGGTCGTCGTCGTGGTTGCGCAGGGCCCACAGCGCCGCCGGACGCCAGTCGCTGTTGTCGAGCTGAACCAGGCGCTGCAACCAGTTGTTGACCTTGGCCCAGCCGTCGTCGTGCTGGTCGTAGTCCTGATTGAGCAGGTGCGCGTAGGCGGTGGCATAGGGGATGAGCATGTCGTCGACGAAGCTCGTGGCCTTGCCGGTCTTGGTGTAGGCGTTGAGCACCTGTTGCGGAAACTCGATCAACAGTTCGCGTTGCCCCCGGGCCTTCGCCACGATCATCCTGAGGTGCAGGAACAGGTCAGCGAACGTGGTGCGCCCCAGGTTCTGCTCCGCGGTCTCCCACGCCTTCGCATACTCCTGCTGGTGGGCGGCGTCGATGGAGCCGATCACCTCGGATTTGAAGATGTCGGACGGCTCGAGGTCGAGACCTCGGGCGTTCATCACGCTGAAGATCCGGTGAGCGCTGGCCAGGTCGGGTGTGCTGACCACGACGAGAAAGGTCCGGTTACGCGCGAGGGCCGCGAGGGCACTGCGCTTCTCGTCGGTCCAGGACGACAACCTCTTCCGCAACGCCCCGGTGTTGTCCCGGATGGCGCGCTGGCTGTCGTTTGCCAACGCGTGGTCGCTGAGCTTCAGAAGGTCGTCCAACCGGCCTGGGCTCTGCACGTACGTCGTGAAGAACCCGGCGTCCTGGGTGCGCAACAGTAGGCGCGGCTTGGCCTTGATGTTGTCGAGGGCCACCCCCGGCTCCAGGACCATGTCGCGCAGGACGACGGCCACCTCGTTGCTCTCGGCCAGATCCCGCAGGACGGAGAGCAGGATGCTGAGCGTCGTCAGGCGTTGCTGGCCATCGATGACATCAGCCTGTGGCGCGTTCTCGTCTGGCTTGACCAGGACGAGGGAGCCGAGGAAGTACGGCTCGGCCGTGTCTCGATCGAGCGCGTCCTCAAGGTCGTCGAGGAGCTGCAGGGCCTGCTCGGTGCCCCAGGCGTAGGGCCGCTGGTAGTGGGGGATCGCAAAGTCGAAGTCGGCAGAGAAGATCTTTTTCAGCGGATGCTCGTGGGCCTTCAGCGGCATCAGTCATCCTCCTCTGGGAATTCGAATTCGCCCTGCTGGTGGCTCGTCGGCGCGGCCCTGGAAGCGTCAACGACGTCCCCCCACGACTGGGCGATGGCGTTGAAGCTGATGGCGTCCTTCGTCCAGCCGTTCTTTTCCGCGATGGAGAACAGAAGGAACGCCAGCTCCTTGACCAGGTCCGGATCGACCGCGCCGTCCGGACGATTCTGCGCGGTCGCGAGGAACTCGCCGGCCGCCGGGACTCCCTCGGTTTCGAGAATCCGGATCGCGTGGTGCAAGACCTCCCACGTCGACGTGTGCTCGTCGGCCAGCACGTCATAGTCTGCGGGGGTGTCGGCAGGCTTGATGAGTGTGACCCTGCCTGCGCGGCTGGTCAGGATCTCGTCGCGGTCCATCCGCTCCACCGAGGTGTTGCGGGCGAGGGCGAGGTTGTCGGCGTCACCGAAGGTGCCGGTGCTGTAGCCGTGTTGGCGATACCACGCGATCGCGAAGCGGGTCGTGTAGTCGAAGTCGCCTTCCTGCTCGCTGAGCACCTGGTCCAGGATCTCATTGATGCGCGCCAACGCCGACCGCACCGTCATCTGCGAACCGTCCGGTTCTAGCACCTTTGCGTAGCGACTGAACACCGCCATACCTGGTCCGATCGCCGCCTGCGGAAGGTCGACTGGCGCGATCGCGCCTTGCTGCAACCTGCGAAGAGCTTCTGGCAGTTCGGACTGTAGCGCTGAGATGAGGCCCCGACGGTCGGTCGTGGGCGCGTTCTCGGGGCGAGGTCGCAAAGCCAAGACGATCGCGGAGGCGAGCGCATTAGTACCGACTGCGATCATCCTGCCACCGCGCTCGCTGCGGCTGGGCCACGTCGCGGTGATGGACCAACCTCCGCTCACCATGCCATCCAACAGTGTCTCCCACCCAGAGGAAGACGTGCCCTCGTCTGAGGTGTCGGACTGCTTGAACGCGTACCAGACAGTGATAGGAAAGTCGAACCTAGCACTGGCCCGCGCATTTGCGAAGACGTTCTTAAATCCTTCCTCGAAGAACTGCTTGGCGCCATCGCGCCCATGATGGCGATACGGGTTCGCTACGAGTTCCTCTGACTTGGGGACCAGCATGGTGCTGAGTAACTGTGGGTGAATCGAGCGCAGTGACTGCCGTAGCCATACGTAGAAAAAGTCTGACAGATCTGAATAGCCGATGTTGTCGTAATAAGGAGGGTCTGTCGAGACAAGGGGTTCGAAGGCTTGGCTGGCGGCGTCACGTTGGTTAACCCATGCTAGCCCCGATGCGGGGAGCCGCTCAATTACTGCCGCCATTCCGGGCAGCGTGGTCGCCAAGTCTCCGGCAGACTCAGCGAATGGGTTCAGTTCAGTAAAGTCCCATGTCATGGGCAGTGCCTGTCTGGCAAAGGTGCTGCGCGATGCTCCAGTGCCGTGCGAGGAACGCCACGTTACGATGGAGGACAAGTCGTCAGCGATTACCGATGCTGCCATGCCTAGATAGGTGGCCACGGCATCGGCATAGGCGGAGGCGCCGGTACCGCCAGCCTCTAGTCGCTCGCCTTCGGGGAGGCCTGCATCGAGAGCGTCGCGAAGGACTAGCGCGCGGGCTTCAGAAACCGAGTCACTGAACGTGGTCAGAGCTGTCAACTGGCGATTGGTAAAGAGGTCAGAGAACTCAGTCAACCCATATGCTGGCGGAGAAAACCAGCGGGGATTGCTTGCGATTGCCCCATGGATATTATGCGCTGGCTTCTGGATTGCTGCAGCTGCAATGTGCGTATCGTTAGGGGTGCAGTAGATCCTCTGCCTTCTACCTTCCGCTACTACCGCCATCAAGGCGGTACTACCTCGGCCCGCATTAAACTCGTTCCGAATGTGCGCTACGGGAGAAAGGGCATCACATGCAACGCAAGTAGCGCCGGTGCGTCCGGAGACCGTGCCGTCGTTTTCGAAATCGGGCACGCGGCCCTCTGTGGACTGGAGGTCGAATTTCACCCGCAGGCCGGATGGGTGTGAGGCGTCTTTGACAACCGAGTAGACTACCCGCACTTCTTTGCCTTTTTTCTTACTGAGCCACCATGACTTTACGAGAGGCATCTCGATCCCGCACCCCGGGTTAGGGCATGTCACGGTCCGCGCCCAAATCCACGCGATTACGTTCGCGGTCGACCCGTCGGCCAGTGTGGCCTGTGGGTACAGATGACCGAGGTGCTTCTCGGCTTCGTCGCGCATCCATTTGCCATAGGCCCGTACATCTGCAGCCAGGCCCTCGGCCCTAGTCCACGCCCGAATCTCAGACTGGGCCAATCCCGGGAATACTGGTGGCCGATCACGGAACTTCGGCGGGATTTCGATGAGCGCCTTGTTGATTAACACCGCAACAGGATTGAGGTCGGAGGCGTGTGCCTCCAGGCCAAGCCGCTGCGCTTCCAGTGGGATGGTGCCGCCACCGGCGAAGGGGTCCAGGATTGGCGGAGGGTTGCCGTCACAGGACTTCACGATCTCCGCGTGGGCCTCGGCGAGCAAGCGCTCGTCGCGGATGTTCTCCCAGACGACGAGGCGTTCGATGATCTTGTGTAGCCGCTCGCGCTCGGCGCGCTGCGCCTCCTCGGTGGGGAACTGGTCCGGATGCGACGACGGGTCATCGACAAGCTGGGCGAACAGGACCGCCCGAGCCGCAGCCAGCGGCCGTCGAGCCCACCACAGGTGCAGAGTAGAGGGGTGGCCGTGGCGGATCGACTTCTCCCGCGCCGACTCGCGATTGATCGCTTCGAGCGGAAGTGCGACCTCGATCAGCTTTCGCTTCATCTATTTCCTCTAGCTCTGCAACTCAGAAGGGCGCGGTGCCCGTGGCCCAGGTCTTGGTCCAGTTCGCCCGGATGCCGGTCGCGGCGAGGTCGCCGAAGCTGACGCCCGCGAAGGGGTCGGCGACGTACCGTACCTGGTCGTGCTCGGGGCCGGCCTTGCTGACGGTGACCAGGGCCAGCCGGTAGTGGGGGACGGCGTTCTTGCCGGTGACGACTTCGTTGTGGGTCACGTAGAAGTCCTCAGCACCCTCGATGCGGGCCTTGACCTCGATGCGAATCGAGGCGCTGCTGTCGGAGGGAATGGACAGGACGTCGTACCCCGGGTTGTTGAATGCCTGTTCGTGCGGCACCCGGCCGAGCGCGCGCTCGGTGGCGAGCACCAGCTCGACGCCGCGCCGCTCGACGGCCTTGGTTTCCTTGGCATGGATCGGCGCGTCGGCGGGGATCTCGGCGTCGACCATCGACAGCGGCAGCACGAGCGCGGCGGTCATGATGCGCGGCGGCTTGGTCACCAACTGGGCCTGCTGATCGAGCAATGCCAGCCGGGCCTGCCGGCGGACCTGGAGCTCCTGTGCCTTGCGTATCAGGCTGTCGGAGCTCTCCTTCGGCTTCGTGCCGGCTCGTTCCTTCTCTTGGGCGGCGATCGCCTCCCCGGTCAGTCGGTTCGACTCGTGCGCCAACCGCTGGTCGACCCGTGCCCGGGTGCGCTCGATCTCGGCGAGGCGTCGGGGCGAAACCTCGGCGAGATAGTCCTTGAGCTGGTGCCCGATGATCCAGGTGCGGGCCCGGGCCTCGGCCTCACCAAGCCACGGCAGCCTCAGTGCAGCGGCGACAGCCGGGGTGCGCGGGGCGGCCACGCAGTCGAGGTACGGCGCAGGGCCGGCTGGCCTGACCTGGCCGGTGGCGTCGACGTAGGCGTAGCCGAAGCGGCGGGAGATCGACTCCCCGGTGCCGTCGACGACCTCCTCCACGACGCCCACCAGGAGAGCCGGCTCCTCGATCTCCGGGGAAACCAGGACGGTGCCCCGATCGAGGACCGGCCGGAGTTGGGTGATGGTGAGTTCGGCTACGGCGTCGTGGAGGGGGTGCCCGGGGGCGAGCAGGTCGGCGCGGGGCTTGTCGACCGCCTCGATGCAGTCGAGTTCGAACGTGACCCGTTCGTAGCGGGTAGCCACCGGCCCGTGCCTGGTGACGGCGCGGACGCCGGCCGGAACATGGGTGATCTCGTAGCGGCCACGCTCGCGCCGGGCGAGTCGACCGCCGAGACGCTGGAAGGCGAGGCGGAAGGCCCACTCGATGTAGTGGGGTTGCAGCCGGCGGGCGCGGGCCTCCTCCATGAGCCGCTGTACCTGGGCCAGGTCGGCGTCCGACATCGCGTCGTGGGTGAGCGCGCGCTCTTCGAGGAGCTCCTTGAGGCCGTGGGCGACCGACGCGTCGATGACCTGCTCCATCTTGGCCCGGGTCTCGGGGAGGTTGCCGTAGCGAATAGCTTCGATCAACAGGTCGCGCAGGGGGGTTTCGTCGAAGGCAGCGCCCAGGACGTCGAAGACCTTGCCGCCATAGGCCTTGCGCTGCTCCTCGACCTTCTGCAACAACCGAGTGAAGACCTCGCCCTCGCGGGTGTTGGCGGCCACGAGATTCCAGAGCCGGCACACCTCCGTCTGCCCGATCCGGTGGATTCGGCCGAAGCGCTGCTCGATCCGGTTGGGGTTCCACGGCAGGTCGTAGTTGACCATCAGGTGGGCGGCCTGAAGGTTGAGCCCCTCACCGGCCGCGTCGGTGGCCAGGAGCACCTGGCAGCCCGGGTTCTTGGTGAACTCCTCGGTAACGGCCCGCCGGTCGGCGCGGCGGACCCCGCCGTGAATGGCCTGCACCGTGTCCGGCCTGCCGAAGAGTGAGCGGATCTTGCGGGCCAGGTAGTCGAGGGTGTCGCGGTGCTCAGTGAAGATGATCAGCTTGCGTGGCTTGTCGGCACCGGGGTTGATGAGATCGTTATCCTCGAGGATCTTGCGAAGCTCGACCCACTTGCGGTCCGTGTCGAGGTTGCGGACGCGGCGGGCGACCCTGATGAGCTCGTCGAGCTCGGCCAGCTCGGTGTTGAGTTCGGCGATCGTGCGGGCTGCCGTCGCGGAGTCGAGCAGCTCCTCTTCGAGCTGCTCGACTTCTTCGGCGCTGTGCTCGTCGTCGTCCCAGTCGCGCGGGTCGATCGGGGCGGGCTCGTCGCCGACGCCCCGGCCGTGGAGCAGGTCGTCGCGGCGGCGCCTGAGTCGTTCGGCACGGCGCACCAGGGACTGGTGGATCGCCTCGGGGCTGGAGGCCAGGCGTCGCTGGAGCACCGTCAGGGCGAAGCCGACCGTGTTGCGGCGCTTGTCGTCCAGCCGTGCGGCCCGGTTCATCCCCTCGCGCACGTATTCGGTTACGCGCTCGTAGAGGCCCTGCTCGTCGGCGGTCAGTTCGTAGGGGATGGTTTGGGCGATGCGCTCGGGGAAGAGGGGTTTGCCCTCGAAAGTGAGCAGGTCCTCCTTGACCATGCGGCGCATCAGCCCGCTCGTGTCCGCGTTGTGGACGCCGGCGTTGAACCTACCCTCGAAGCCGTCGCGTTCGAGCAGGGTGAGGAAGAGCTGGAAGTCCTCCTCCTTGCCCGCGTGCGGCGTGGCTGTCATCAACAGCAGATGACGGGTGCGGTCGCGCAGGCTCTCGCCGAGCTGGAAACGCCGGGTCTTGTTGAGCCTGCCGCCGAAGTAGTGCGCGCCCATCCGGTGCGCCTCGTCGACGACGACGAGGTCGAACTCGGCGTCGTCGAGGTGCGAGGCCAGGCCGTCGTTGCGCGCGAGCTGGTCCATCCGCGCAATGAGCAGCGGATGCTGCTCGAACACGCTCGAACCGAGGGCGGCGTCGACCATGGCCGTGGAGAGGATGTCGAAGCGCAGGCCGAACTTGAAGAACAGCTCGTCCTGCCACTGGTCGACCAACCCGCCGGGCGCCACGATCAGGCAGCGCTTCACGTCGTCGCGGAGCAGGAGCTCCTTGATGTAGAGGCCCGCCATGATCGTCTTGCCGGCGCCGGGGTCGTCGGCCAGCAGGAACCTCAGCGGCATGCGGTCGAGCATCTCGCCGTAGACGGCACGGATCTGGTGAGGCAACGGCCGCACGTCGCTGGTGGCCACCGCCAACATCGGGTCGAACAACCCGGCCAGGGAGATCCGCTGGGCCTCCGCGACCAGCCGAAAGTCCTGAGCATCGGCGTCGAACGGGCGGCTGCCCGCGTCGGAGAGGCTCAGCTTGGCCTCGTCAGCCCGGAAGAGCACCTGCTGGCGCAGACTGCCGTCGAGGGTCTTGTAGGTCAGCTCGACGGCGTCCTGGCCGTGCCACTGCGCCGCGAGCACCGAGACCGTCTCGCCGGGCACCACCCCGCTGACCCGGAGGCCGGGCGAAAGATCCTCGAGCCGCACCAGTCACCTCCAGATCGACAACCCGCAGAGCTTACGGGCGAGCACCGACACTACTGACGACCGGGAAATCGGCACAGTTCGGCAGGTGCCGCAGACGCCGTGCGTCAGCTTCCCGACAGCAGCCCTCGGAGGGCCCGTTCGTGTAAGGGGTGCACTACGATACCGTCCCTAAACCCCTCGATATCTGCGGTGAGCATGAACAAGACGGAGCGCGAAGAGATTCGTCGCCTCACGGCCGACTTCAGGCAGTGGAGTCACCGTGCCGAGGAAGTACAGAACTGGCATCGGGCTGTGCAGGACGCGGCCAGCAACGATGAGCGATCGTTGCAGGCACGCAGCGTCATGGTGGTACGGGCTGGTCAGGCGGCCTGGCGGGTGCTCGCGCTCCGGACGAGTGACGCGGGCGTGGTCGGGCGGCTCTGGGAGCGCGCCACACTCCCCGTGCCGACGAGCGGCGAACAGGCGTTGCTGCGCGTCCTCGCCACGGACATCCCCCGCCTCATCGCCGAGGTCGCCCCCGCGCTCGGCATGCGTCGCTTCTTCACCGGGGCGGAGAAGAAGCAGGCGGCGGAGCAGGCGGGCATGCTTCTGCGCCGTCACCACGAGGCGGTCCTCCGGGGCCATGGACCCCGTCGGCTGGAACGGCTCGGTGCCTTCACCGCATCCGTCGACCCGCGTCGGCTCGGATTCCCGGCACTGCTCGATCCCGCCCTGCGCTTCGGCCTCGTCTCCGGACACCGCGGCCCGGCACCCGAGCTCCTGGATCGGTCGGTCATCAGCGGCCTGCCGGAGGCACTGGATGCCATCACCAAGGTCGTCGCAGGTGAGGCCGGATACCGGTCGGCGGCACAGGACGCAGGCGAGAGGGTCAGACGTGCCGAGGTGCAGCGGGTTCTTCAGGAGATGCCCACTGAGGCGTTGAAGACAGCTACCCGTGATCGTCTCCGACTGGGCGCGCTCACCGAGGCGGGGATCAGCACTGTGCAGGAGGTGCTGAGCCACGGCCGGTCGCTTCAGGCGTTGCCGGGCGTGGGGGAGACGTCTGCGCGGCGGATGCTCGGAGCGGCGCAGGCCCTCTGGCAGACGACGTACGAAGAGATGCCGGTCCGCATCGACATCAACCACCGCCGTCCGGAGACCACCGAGTTGCTGCGCCGCCTTGCCGACTGGGACGCGTGTCGCCAGACCCGGGGAGCCGCTGAGGACCTCGAACGGGCAGCCGAGCTCGCGCCACTGCGGGCAGTGCTCGGCAGCGAAACCAGCCACCTGCTGGTCGTCCCGATCAGGCAGCTCGCTGTCGCGGGGCTGACAGAGAGCATCCAGACCGTCAAACGGCGAGCCGAACTGCTCGGCATGTCATCCGCATCCGGCCGCAGGAGCGTCGGTGCGGACCCGTGGGACGACTTCCTCGCCCGGCCCGCCGACTACTTCGCCATGCTCGCCGAGTTGGGCTTCGTCACCGAGGACGAGAACGCAGTGCACGGTGATCTTCCTGAGGAGATCATCCAGGCGGTGCGCGACCAGGCGCTCAACGGTGAGCATCTGACGGCGTCGCTGCGCGGGTACCAGAGCTTCGCTGCCCGCTTCGCCCTCGTGCAGCGCAAGGTCATCATCGGGGACGAGATGGGCCTCGGTAAGACCGTCGAGGCGATCGCGGTGCTGGCACACCTGAAAAGCAGGGGGAAGACGCACTTCCTGGTGATCTGTCCGGCCGCCGTGGTGACCAACTGGATGCGCGAGGTCTCCCACAAGTCGAAGCTGAAGGTATGCCGGGTCCATGGGCCGGAACGCGACCGCGCGGCTCGCACGTGGATGCGCGACGGCGGTGTCGCCGTCACGACCTACGAGACACTGGCCTGGTGGGAGCCTGCGCTGGGGGAACTCCGCGACCTGCCGTGCGTCGTCGTCGACGAGGCCCACTACATCAAGAACCCGCAGGCACAGCGGACGAGGCGGACGAGGCGACTCGTGACGCGCTCGGACAGGGCGATTCTGCTCACCGGCACGCCGCTGGAGAACAAGGTCGACGAGTTCCGCAACCTGGCCTCCTACGTACGACCGGATCTCACCGTCGACGCCACCGACCTGTCGCCTCGGACGTTTCGCCGGCAGATCGCTCCGGCTTACCTGAGGCGGAACCAGGAGGACGTGCTGACCGAACTCCCGGAGCTCATCGAGGTCGAGGAGTGGCTTCCCCTGTCGGCGGCGGACAGTTCGCGGTATCGCGTTGCGGTCGAGCGCGGCAACTTCATGGAGATGCGCCAGGCGGCGATGCTCCAGGGAGCCCAGTCCACAAAACTGCAGCGCCTTATCGAGATCGTCCGCGAGGCGGAGGAGAACGAGCGTCGGGTCATCGTGTTCTCCCACTTCAGGGATGTGCTCAGTCTGGTCGCCCGGTCGTTGCCCGGCCCGGTCTTCGGGCCACTCACCGGGTCGGTGCCAGCCGCGCAGCGCCAGCAGATGGTCGACCAGTTCTCGGCCGCCAGGCACGGTGCCGTCCTGGTGGCCCAGATCGTTGCCGGCGGTGTCGGGCTCAACATCCAGTCGGCATCCGTCGTCGTCATCTGCGAACCCCAGCTCAAGCCCACCACCGAGGCACAGGCCATCGCCCGTGCGCACCGGATGGGGCAGGTGCAGTCGGTGCAGGTCCACCGGCTGCTCTCTGAGGACAGCGTCGACGAGCGGATCACCGAACTGCTGGCCGGGAAGAAGCGGATCTTCAACGACTTCGCCCGGGTCAGCGACATGGCCGATTCCAGCCCGGAGGCGGTGGACCTGTCAGAGGCCGAACTCGTCCGAGCGGTGGTGGCAGCCGAGCGGCGGCGCCTCTTCGAACGGGGCTCCGCTGCCCAAAGCGACGCGGCCGACTGACTGCGGGTTATACCTGGTCGGGCACCAGGACGGCTGCGTCGGCGTGGACCAAGGGGGCAGCGGCTGCGGCGCTCGGCCATCCGACGCCCTGCACCGGTCACGGCGGGAGCCCGACGGCGGGTAGGCCGCAGCGGACACCGCCGGAGGGGCCCCTGTGCGGGACCCCTCCGGTCAGCTTCCTTGGTGCCGGATCGTCACTTCTTGAGCAGTCGCACCTGCACGGTCTTGCTCGCGCTCTGCCCCGTCGCGGTGCCGAACGCGACCGTGACCGTCACGTCGAGCCGCCCCGCCTTGACCAGCTCCTGCCGGTACGCGGGGTCGACCGCCACGGTCAGCGTGACCGTGCCCGCCTTGCTCACCTGCCTGGTCACCGCGACCACCTTGTCGCCGGTGAGGGTGAGCGTGCCGGCCGTGTTGACGGTGGCGGCGATCGTCGCCGTGCCCGTCTTGGTGTTGGTCGTCACCTTGCCGAGCTTCACCGTCGGCGGCGGCAGCACGGTGCCCACCACCGCCTTGGACAGGGTCGCCCGTCCGGACGAGTCGACGACCAGCGCCTGGAGCTTGACCTGCCGGCCGGCGTCCTTGGCGCTGGGCGTCCAGTCGAACAGGTACGGGGCGACGGTGCTGGTGCCGACCCTGGTGCCGTTGACGAGCAGGGTCGCCGACGCGATGGCGAAGTCGTCGGTGCCCCGGATGAGCGGGTGCACCGTCGTCCCGACCTGGAACACCGCGCCCTGCCCCGGGTCGGCGACCTGCGCCGACGGGGCGCGGTCGGCGACGCGGCCCACCCCGGTCGGCACCGCCTTCGGCGGCTTCGGCAGCCGCTTGGCGAGGGTGACGGTGGCTGCGCCGGTGCTGTCGGGGCCGGAGATGGCCTCGACCCCGGTGCGCGGGTCCGCCGGGCCGCCCGCGAGCGGCGCGCGCTTGCCGAGGTAGCTGCCGGTCACCGTGAACGGGGCTGCCTCGCGTACGCCCGTGTTGTCGGCGTTGGCGTTGTAGACGGCGAACCCGTTGCCGGTGATGATGTCGCCGGAGGCGGTGAGCGCCCCGACGCTGTCGGTGCCGGCGTCGGTCAGCAGGATGCCGTAGGACTTCTCGGGCGCGGGCGGGTGGTAGTTCCCGGTGATCCGGCTGTCGTTGACGAAGCCGGTTGCCCCGCTGGCGTACCGGATGCCGACCTGCGGGAACACGCTGCTCGACGCGCCCGCGACGACCGTGCCGGTCACGTAGCCGTGGTTGCGGATGCCGGTCCGGGCGGTGTTGTCCGGGCTGCCGTCCGTGCCCCGCGCGCCGTCGAACAGGATGCCGCCCGACTGGTAGCCGGTGACGAGGCTGCCGGTGACGGTCACCTCGCTCTCGACGGTGGCGGCGCTCGCCCCCCGGATCACGCCGGTCTTGACGATGCCCCAGCCGTGCGGGTGCTCGGCCAGTTCCTGCGCGGTGGTGGCGGCTCGCAGCGGGCCGACGACGCTGTTCGCGACGCGACCGGCCGCGCCGAAGAAGGCGATGCCTGCCTCGGCCCAGACGTTGCCGGAGGTGACGGTCACGCCGGAGATGTCGACGAACATTTCGTTGGTGTCGGTGGAGCCGAGCGACTGCCGCGACACGGTGATCACGTTGCCGCCGCCGTCGCGCAGGTAGGGCTGGTCGCCTGCGAGGGTGCCGAGCGACTGGTCGGGCTCGATGGTCACCTTGTCCGCGCCCGCGCCCTTGATCTTCAGGGGCTTGGTGATGGTGAGGCCGTTGCGCGCGCCGGCCTGCACGGGGTTGGACGCATGGTTCACCGGCGTCGAGGACTCCTGGTAGACGCCCGCGCAGACCACGATCGTGTCCCACGGCGAGGCGTGGTCGACGGCCGCCTGGATCGACGTGAACTGGGCGGTGGGGCACTGCTTCCCGTCGTCGTCGACGGTCCAGGTGGTGTTCCCGCGCGGGTTCGCGACCGGGTCGACCAGCGCCACCTTGCCGGGGGTGTTGTCGTACGCGGCGAGGTAGGTCGCCGGGTCCGGGCCGCCGAGGGCGGACAGGCCGTGGCCCGCGCCGTTGGCGTGGTTGCCGTCCGACAGCAGCCGCGCCCCGGCCGCGCTCTCCTGGAAGCGTACGTCGGCGAGCTGGATCGAGCCGGACTTGGGCAGGTCACCCGCCCCGAAGCGCAGTTCGAGCTTGGCCAGGGAGCCGACGTCGACGCCCTGCGCGGCGAACTCGCTCAGCGGCACGCGGATCTGGTCGAGGACGATGTGCGTGTTCGGCGTGTTCGTGCCGGTGGACATGTGCAGGGCGTTGCCCCAGCGCGGGTCGCCGGCGTCGACGGTGGCCTCGTGCCCGGCCGTGTCGCTCAGCGCGATGACGAAGCGCTGCGTGGTGGACGTCGGGTCGTACGACGTGGGCAGTTCGTTGGGCCAGACCGGGCTGGTCGGGGTCCCGTTGACGGTGGTGTCGCGGGTGTTGTCGCCCCGGTTGTCGGCGCCCGGGTTGCGGGTGTCGAAGAAGTTGACGGCGGCGCTGAGGGCCAGCGCCCTGAGGCCCCGTACGTCCTTGGACGCGGCCGGGATCGCGGCGGTGAGGGTGGCGGTGGAGGCCGGCTCCCAGGCGAGGGTGAGCTGGCGGCCGTAGGAGTGGTTGATCGGGCTGTTCTCGCGGGTGGCGTTCTGCCCGCCGAGCGCGCCGGCCGCGGGCAGCGGGCAGGGCTTGGCGGCGGTCGGCAGCCCGGTCTTGCCGAGCTGGGCGGGCGCGAAGTCCTGGGGCTCCGGGTTGCACCAGTCGTAGCCGCCGGCCGTCGCCGCCGGCTTCGGCGTGACGCCGGGCGACTGGGCGTACGGGTCGGCGAAGCCGCTGCCGGTCAGCGGGCCGCCGAGGGCGTTGAGGCCGAGGGGGTTCTCCACCTCGGGGCGGATCACGTCCACCCGCTCCTGTGGCGCGGCGAAGTAGCTGGTGTTGACCCGCTCGTTGCATGCGATGGCCGTGCCGGACGGGCTGGTCGGGCAGGCCGTCGCCGGGACCTGCAGGCCGCTGTCGGTGTTGGCCAGCTCGCCGGTCAGCCAGGGCTGGAACGCGCCCTCGCCGCCGACGTAGCGGCGGAAGAAGGCGGCCATCGTGGCCAGGCCCAGCTTCTCCTGGTCGCCCATGCGGGCCGCGTCGCCGGAGAACTTGGTGTTCACGGCCGGGTTCAGCGGATCCGAGTTGTCGATCTTGTAGTTCAGGTCGGGGTCGGTGTAGCTGGCCGCGCCGCTGAGCCGCAGGTTGTTCGGGTGGATGTTGTTCGTCGCGAACGGGGCCGAGTTGCCGCAGGCGGCGTCGTTGTTGCCCTGGCCGTCCGCGCCGCCGTCGGCGTACCAGACGGTGTTGTACCAGTTGTGGATCGCGCCGAGGTGCTCGACCTGGATGCGGGGGAAGGGGTCGCCGGGGTTGACGTACTGGCTGCGCTCGAACAGCCGCGCGCCCTGGAGGTTGGACACGTCGCCGTCGCACATCGGCAGGATCGTCAGGTACGGCATGCCGTACGGTGCCTTGCGCTCGTAGTCGACCGGCGCGAGGGAGATGACGCCGCGCAGGGGGTAGCGCGGGCCGTCGGTGCGGATGCGGTTGTAGTCGATGAAGCTCGACACGGCGTCACCGCCGCGCGAGTGCCCCATCAGGCCGATGCGGGTGAGGTCGAGGTGACCGGAGAGCGTGGTGCCGACGGTCGTGTGTTCGTCGACGGGCAGGCCCTCGGCGCGGTTGGCGGCGCTGAGCGCGTCCAGGGTGGCGGCGATGAGCATGCGCCGGCTGTGCATGCCTTTGCCCTTGCTGCTGTCCTGCCGCATCATCAGCTGGTCCTGCGACACCGAGAACGTCGTGTAACCCCAGGTGGCGAGGTTCTCCGCGAGGTAGGCGTAGCCGTTCTCGTTGTGCTTGAACTGGGCGCAGGTGAGCTGGGCGCTGTTCTGCCCGGAGTCGCACGAGCCGTGGTTGCCGTGCACCAGGACGATCAGCGGCGACGGGGTGGTGCGCTTGGCCCAGTCCGGCGTGTAGAGCTGGCCGCGGATCTCGACCTGCTCCGCCGCCTGGGCCGTCCCCGGCGTCGGGTCGGCCCCGGCGGAGTTGGGTTCCTGGATGCTGGCGAGGCCGAGCTTGGCCTCCTGGACGGCCTGGTAGCCGAACGGTCCGCGCGCCGTCGGGTCGGGCAGGTCCGCCGGTGCGGCGGGGGGCGGTGCGGCTGCGGTGGGGGACGCCGCGCTGGCCGGGGCGGCCAGCGCGGCCGGGGCCGTCAGCGAGACGACCACCGCGAGGAGAATGCGCATGCTCCTCGATGTTCGTACCTTCAAAGTGTCTCCCCGGAAAGGAGTGGAAATGTTCAACGATCGGGGACGCTAGCCAGCTCTCGTTTCTCCCGCGTTTCGTATGGCATGCGTCTCGCGGCGCACGGAAATCGCCTCTACCAGGGGATATGCGCCCCGGACGGGAAGCCGGCCGCAACTGCGGCGATTGGGACTCCGGGGCTCTTCGCGACTCATATCCGCGCCGTAAAACGGCGCGCCGAACGGTGTGCTCGGGGTTGGTGCAATCCGTTGGGAATTGTGGGCCCGCGAATGGAGAGCCGCATCTGAATGTATTGCTGCCCTCGGTCGGCGCGGGGCGCGCGGCGCGGGCCTCGGCGCGCGGCACGATCTACGCAACAGGGCCATCACGGGCAAGTGGTGCGCACTCCCGTGGACGTGGCCAAGGGGGCAGCCCGGCCAAGTCCATGACGATTGGGTGCAGGTGGCAGGGAATCGCCGGAGGGGATGACCGCACAGTGATCCGAGCGATACTCAGCTATTGGTGTCCGGGTCCCCGAGCGGTAGCATCCACATTCGTGACAGTCACTGGACACGATTGTGTCCGTACCGTCGCGAGCGGGCTTTGGCCTATTCGGCCGAAAGTCTCGTACGCGGGATCCTTCGGTCCCGGCGACGGGCAGCCGTCGACCGATCGATCCGCCCTGCTTCCGGCTCTCGGGAGAGCCGTGTGACCGGTGGCCGTTGTTCCATTTCGGTGCAGGTCCAGATGCGCGGGAAATATCATTCACGGCTGCGCCAGGACGAGGGAGAAATGGTTGCCATTCGGCAGGTCTCGGCAGATCAGAACAGCGAGCTGGCCGCCTGCGTCAAAGCCTGGCGGCACCGGCTGGTGCCCGACGACCGGCTCCTCGCCCGACGCCGCCGAGCCCGTCGGTCGAACGTCACCCAGGAGGAGGTCGCGGAGATCGTCGGGGTGAGCGTCGTCTGGTACAGCAACCTCGAACGCGGGGTGCGGGCCAACTACTCGGACGCCTTCCTCGACGCCGTCGCCGAGGCGCTGCGCCTCGACCGGCACGAGCGGGAGCTGCTGTATCTCCTGGCGGTCGGCCGGATGCCGTCGCCGTCGCCGGTCGGCGCGACCGCCGTCGTCCTCGGCCCCGCCCTGCGCCAGTTCGTCGAGGGGCAGCGCTGGGCGACCTACGTCCTCGACCGGTACGCGCGGGTGGTGCTGCACAACGAGGTGTGCGAGGCCTACTATCCCTGGCTGCGCAGCGATCCCAGCTACCCCCGCTGGCTGTTCACCGACGCCGACGCGCGCCGCCGGCTGGTCAACTGGGACACCGACTGGGCGGCGCCGCTGCTCACCCAGATGCGCATCGCCCAGGCGCTGCACCCCCAGGACGCGGGGATCGCCGCGCTGGTCGACGCCTGCCTGGAGACCAACCCCGAGGCCCGCTGCCTGTGGAACGCCCACGCCGCGAACGGGTGCACCCTGCAGTCGCGGCGCGGCATCCGGCTCTCCAGCGACCACCGGACGACGCTGGTCGACGTCGTGACCCTCACCGATCCGAGCGCGAGTGAGCTGCAGATCGTCTCGCTGATTCCGGTGGCCGACCCGGCGTAGCCGCCTTTCATCCCCCCGCTTCCCCTCCAGCGAATTCCGTCGTCGGCGATTCCGGCCTGCCCGCTCGACCTCGGCCTTCCCGTGGGCTGCCGGCCTGCCCGTGTGCTCTCGCCGAAACCGTTTACACCAACTGCCACTTGGTGAAGTGGCAATTTCTGGCCGCCGCCGCTATCGCCCGGCAGGATTCTCCCCGGCCGCTTCCGGGGGCTATGTGGACTCCCTGCGGCATCGATGTGGACCGGAGGCGGATCATGAATCCATTCGACGATGCGGACGGCACTTTCCTGGTGCTGGTGAACGCCGAGTCGCAGCACTCGTTGTGGCCGGAATTCGCCGAGGTGCCGGCGGGCTGGACCGTGGCATGGGGGCCGGGCGGCCGCGACGACGCGCTGCGCTTCGTCGAGGAGAACTGGCAGGACATGCGGCCGAAGAGCCTCGCCCTCGCCATGGACCAGGCCGAGCAGGCCGCGTTCCATGGGTGAGGACGACCGGCACTGGCCGCTGAGCAGCGAGCAGCAGCGGCTGTGGTTCATCGACCGGCTGACGCCGGCCAGCGCCGCCTACCACGTGCCGGTGTCGTGGCGGCTGCGGGACGCCGTGCCGCTGCCGGAGGTCGTCGCCACCGTCGGCCGCCTGCTGGCCCGGCACGACGCGTTGTTCACGGCCTTCGCGGAGGTCGACGGCGAGCCGGTGCAGCGCCTGCTGCCGGCCCGCGAACTGCCCCTGGAGGTGCACGACCTCACCGACTGCCCGGCCGCCGAGCGCGACGCCCGGTGCGCCGAGGTGGTGCGGGAGGTGTCCCGCCGACCGTTCGACCTGAGCGCCGGGCCCCTGGTCCGCGCGGCGGTGTTCGCCGTCGACGACCACGTGCGGCTGCTCCACCTCACGTTCCACCACATCGCCGTCGACGGCCTCTCGCTGGAGATCGTCGAACGCGACCTCGCCGCCGGCCTGGGCGGCGCCCCCGTCCCGCCCCCGCCCCGGGCCGCGTACGTCGAGCACTGTGCCCGGCAGCAGGAATGGCTGGCCGGGCTGCGGGCGCAGCGGGACCTCGACCGGCGCGTCGAGCAGTTGCGGGGCGCGCCGGAACTGCTCGAACTCGGCCGCGACCGGCCCCGGCCCCGCGACTTCACCTACCGGGGCGAGACCCTGCGGTTCACCGTGGAGCCCGGCGTCCGCGACCGGGTGCGGGCCCTGGCGGCGGGCAGCGGCGTCACGCCGTACGTGGTGCTGCTGGCGGCCTTCCACGTATTCCTGCACCGGCAGACCGGGCAGACCGACCTCGTCGTCGGCTCGCCGGTCGCCGGCCGGGGCGACAGCCGGTTCCTCGACGTGGTCGGCCTGTTCGCCGGCACGATGGTGGCCCGCACCGACCTGGGCGGCGAGCCGACGTTCGAGGCCGTCGTGGCGCGCACCAAGGAGTCGGTGCTGGACGCCCTGGAGCACCTCGACGTGCCGTTCGACCGGCTCGTCAACCGCCTCGTGCCGCAGCGGGTGCCCAGCCACGGCCCGCTCGTGCAGGTGCTGTTCGCGTTCCACGAGACCGGGCCGGCGGCCGGGGCCGGCGCCGCGGGCGGAGCCGGGGCGGGGGCCGGCGGGTCGTTCCTCACCCGCGAGTTCGTGCCCACCGACACGGCGAAGCTGGACCTCACGTTCACCGTCTACGACGTCGGCGACCGCTTCGACATCGAGATCGAGTACTGCACGGACCTGTTCGGCCGCGACTCGGTCGAGCACTTCTTCCGGCACTGGTCGCACCTGCTGTCGAGCGCTCTCGACCAACCCCGGCTGGCGATCGGACACCTCGCGGCGATGGACGCCGCCGAGCGGTCGCTGATCCGGTCCTGGTCGGCGACCCAGACGTCGGCGGCGGGTGACGACGCCGACCTGCTGGTGCACGAGTTGGTGGGTCGGTGGGTGGAGGGGTCGCCGGGTGCGGTGGCGGTGGTGTGTGGGGAGGTGGTGTTGACGTATGGGGAGTTGGGTGCGCGGTCGGATGTGGTGGCGGGGTTGTTGCGGGGGTTGGGGGTTGGTGGGGGTTCGTTGGTGGGGGTGTGTGGTGGGCGGTCGGTGGAGTTGGTGGTGTGGTGTTTGGGGGTGTTGAAGGCTGGTGGGGCGTATGTGCCGTTGGATGTTGATTATCCGGCGGAGCGGTTGTCGTGGATGTTGGCGGATTCGGGTGTGTCGGTGGTGTTGGGGGCCTCGGGTGCGGCAAGCCGGTTGCCGTCGGGTCCGTGGCGGGTGGTGGAGGTCGACGGGGAGGTTGTGGGGCCGGTCGACGCGGTCCCGCCGCCGGTGCCGACGACGGCCGACAGTGCGGCGTATGTGATCTACACGTCGGGGTCGACCGGCCGCCCCAAGGGCGTCACCGTGACCCACCGCAACGCGGTCCGGCTGTTCGCCTCGGCCGCCCGCGACTTCAGCTTCGGCCCCGACGACGTCTGGTCCATGTTCCACAGCTCGTCGTTCGACGTCTGCGTCTGGGAGACGTGGGGCGCGCTGGGCACCGGCGGTCGGCTGGTCGTGGTGCCCTACTGGGTCTCCCGCAGCCCCGACGACCTGTACGCGCTCGTGCGGGACGCGGGCGTGACCGTGTTCAGCCAGACCCCGTCCGCGTTCGTCCAGTTCGAGGCCGCCGACGCCCGCCTCGCCGACCCGCACCTGCAGTCGCACCCGGAGCCGCTGGCGCTGCGCTACGTCGTCTTCGCCGGTGAGGCCCTGGACCACGGGTCGGTGCGCCGGTGGGCCGCCCGGCACGGCTGGGACCGTCCGCGACTGGTCAACATGTACGGGATCACCGAGACCACCGTGCACAACACGTTCCGCGAGGTCGGGCCGGACGACCTGACCCGCGCCCTCACCCAGATCGGCCGCCCGCTGGCGGACCTGGCGATCCACGTCCTCGACGGGCACCTGCGGCCCTGCCCGGTCGGCGTCATCGGCGAGATGTACGTCGGCGGGCCCGGGGTCGCCCGGGGCTACCTCGGCCAGCCCGGACTGACCGCCGGACGCTTCGTGGCGGACCCGGTCGGCGACGAGCCGGGCGCCCGCCTCTACCGCAGCGGCGACCTGGCCCGGTGGCGTCCCGACGGGACCCTGGAGTACGCCGGCCGCGCCGACAGCCAGATCAAGATCCGGGGCTTCCGGGTGGAGCTGACCGAGATCGAGGCCGTCGCCCACCAGTTCCCCGGCGTCACCGGCACTGCCGTCACCATCCGGCCCGACGACGCGGGGGCCCCGCAGCTCATCGCGTACGTGGTGCCGGAGGCCGGCTCGACGGTGCCGGTCGCCGAGCTGCGGCAGTGGCTGGCCGACCGGCTGCCCGACTACATGGTGCCGGCGCGCTTCGTGGAGCTGGCGGCGATCCCGCTGACGCCGAGCGGCAAGACCGACCACCGGCGGCTGCCCGACCCCGTCGAGGAGGCCCGCCCCGCCGGCAGCGGCGACTACGTCCCGCCGCAGGGCCCGGTGGAGCGGCGGCTCGCCGAGATCTGGGTCGACGCGCTCGGCCCCGTCCAGGTGGGCCGGCACGACAACTTCTTCCACCTCGGCGGCGACTCGATCCGCAGCATCCGGGTGCTCGGCGCGGCCCGCGCCAGCGGCATCTCCTTCGAGCTGCAGGAGCTGTTCCACCGCCCCACGATCGCCGAACTCGCCGCCGCCTGCACGGTCGTCGACGTCCCCGACGCGCCGACGCGCCGCCCGTTCGAGCTGGTCGACGCCGCCGACCGGGCCCACCTGCCGGGCGGGCTCGTCGACGCGTACCCGATGACGGCGTTGCAGGTCGGCATGGTCTACGAGATGACCCGCGACCCGGAGCGGCTGCCGTACCACAACGTCGACAGCATGAAGGTGCGCGCGCCGTTCGAGGCCGACGCCTTCTCCCGGGCGGTCGCGCACGTCGTGCGCCGGCACCCGATCCTGCGTACGGCGCTGTCGCTCACCGACTACAGCGAACCGCTGCAGCTCGTGCACGCCGAGGCGGTCCTGCCGGTCGGCTGCGACGACCTGCGCGACCTCGACGAGGCGGCGCAGGACGAGATCGTCCGGGCCTACCTGGAGCACCAGCGGGTCACCCCGTTCGACCACGACCGCCCGCCGCTGCTGCGGATGCACGTGCACCGCCGCTCCGACGACGTGTTCCAGTGGACGCTCACCGAGCACCACGCCGTGTTCGACGGCTGGAGCCTGCACTCCACGCTCAGCGAGATCATGCGGGTCTACCAGGGCCTGCGCGACGGCGTCGAGCCGGCGGACCCGCCGCTGACCGCGCAGTACCGCGACTTCGTCGAGCTGGAACGCGCCGCCCTCACCTCGACCGAGACCGAACGGTTCTGGCGCGAGCGGCTGGCCGAACCGCCGGACACCCGGCTGCTGCGCTGGCCCGACGGGCCCGTCCCGGAGCTGCCCGGCGAGCAGCGCTTCCTGGGCGAGTGGTGGTATGCCACCGACGCCCGCCAGCGCTACGGCTCGGTGGAGACCGTGCTCAGCCCCGAGCTCTGCGCGGCGCTGGGGGACCTGGCCAACCGGTGCGGCACCCCGCTGAAGGCCCTCTTCGTCGCGGCCTGCCTGCGTACGGTCGGCTACGCCACCGGCGCGACGGACGTGCTGGTCGGCGTGACCGCCAACGGCCGGCCGGAGGAGGCCGGCGGCGACGACGTGCGGGGGCTGTTCCTCAACACGCTGCCGTTCCGGCTGACGCTGCCCGACGGCAGGTGGACGGACCTGATCGCCGCGGTCTTCGCGGCCGAGCGCGACATGCTGCCGCACCGCCGCTTCCCCATGGCCGAGATGCAGCGCCGGCTCGGCATGGACCAGCCGGTCAACGTCAACTTCGTCTACAACCACTTCCACGTGATGGCCGAGATGCTCTCCGGCCGGGGCACCGAGATTCTCGACGGCAAGATCGGCAGCTTCTCCACCGTCCGCGCCGAGCCGACGAACTTCCCGCTCAACATCGGGGTCGTCCGCGACCCGGTCTCCGACCGGGTGCTGCTGGCCATGGACTTCCACACCGACGCCGTCCGGGCCGAGCAGGTCCGGCTGCTGCGCGACTGGTTCGTGGCCGCCCTGTGGGACATGGTGACCGCGCCGGACCGCCGGTACCTGCGCGAGCCGCTGGCCGGCGCTGCGGAGCGGTCCCTGCTCGCCTCCTGGTCGGCGGCGGCCGCGCCGCCCCCGGAGCCCGCCGACCGCGCGCTGCTGGTGCACGAGTTGGTGGGTCGGTGGGTGGAGGGGTCGCCGGGTGCGGTGGCGGTGGTGTGTGGGGAGGTGGTGTTGACGTATGGGGAGTTGGGTGCGCGGTCGGATGTGGTGGCGGGGTTGTTGCGGGGGTTGGGGGTTGGTGGGGGTTCGTTGGTGGGGGTGTGTGGTGGGCGGTCGGTGGAGTTGGTGGTGTGGTGTTTGGGGGTGTTGAAGGCTGGTGGGGCGTATGTGCCGTTGGATGTTGATTATCCGGCGGAGCGGTTGTCGTGGATGTTGGTGGATTCGGGTGTGTCGGTGGTGTTGGGGGCTGCGGGTGCGGCAAGCCGGTTGCCGTCGGGTCCGTGGCGGGTGGTGGAGGTTGACGGGGAGGTTGTGGGGCCGGTCGGCGAGGTCCCGCCGCCGGTAAAGGTGACTGCGGACAGTGCGGCGTATGTGATCTACACGTCGGGGTCGACCGGCCGCCCCAAGGGCGTCGTCGTCCCGCACTCGGCCGTCGCCCGGCTGCTGCACTGGGGCGAGGAGTTCCTGACCGCCGGCCCCGACGACGTCTGGTCCATGTTCCACAGCTCGTCGTTCGACTTCTCCGTGTGGGAGATCTGGGGCGCGCTGAGCACCGGCGGCCGGGTCGTCGTGGTGCCCTACTGGGTCTCCCGCAACCCCGAGGACTTCCACCGCCTGGTCACCGACGCCGGGGTCACCGTGCTCAACCAGACCCCCTCCTCGTTCGCCCAGTTCGAGGACGTGGACTCCCGGTCCGACCGGCCCCACGCGCTGCGCTGGGTGGTCTTCGGCGGCGAGGCCCTGGAGCACGCCTCGGTGCGCCGGTGGGCCGCCCGGCACGGCTGGGACCGCCCGCGACTGGTCAACATGTACGGGATCACCGAGACCACCGTGCACGTCACCGCGCGCACCCTCGGGCCCGACGACGTCGGCGACGGCCTCAGCCGGATCGGCCGCGAGGTGGCCGGCCTGACCGCCCACGTCCTCGACCCGAGGCTCGTGCCCGTGCCGCTGGGCGCGGTCGGCGAACTCTACGTCGGCGGCGCGCGGCTGGCGCGCGGGTACGTGGGGCGGCCCGGACTCACGGCGGAGCGGTTCGTCGCCGACCCGTACGCCCGCCCGCCCGGCGGCCGGCTGTACCGCACCGGCGACCGGGTGCGGCTGCGCCCCGACGGCGACCTGGAGTACGCCGGACGCGTCGACAACATGGTCAACATCCGGGGCTTCCGGGTCGAACCCGGCGAGGTCGAGGCGACGATCGCCCGGCACCCGGACGTCGGCGCGGCCGTCGTGGTGACCCGCCCCGACGAGGCGGGACGCGCCGGGCTCGTCGGCTACGTCACCCCCGCCGGCTCCGCCACCCTCACGGCGGCGCAGGTCCGCGAGTGGCTGCGCCACCAGCTTCCCGAGTACCTGCTGCCGGCGCGGCTCGTGGTGCTCGACGCGCTGCCGCTGACCCCGACCGGGAAGGTCGACCGGGCGGCGCTGCCCGAGCCCGAACTCGACGGGTCGCTCACCGGACCGGCCCCCCGCACCCCGGCCGAACGCATCCTGTGCGAGCTGTTCGCCGAGCTGCTCGGCGTGCCCGAGCTGGGCATCGACGGCAGCTTCTTCGGCCTCGGCGGCGACAGCATCATGTCCATCCAGCTCGTCAGCCGGGCCCGGCGCGCCGGCCTGCAGCTCAAGCCGAAGGACGTCTACCAGCAGCGCACCGTGCGCGCCCTGGCCGCCGTGGCGACCACCGTGGACGGCGTCGACGCCGGCCCCGCCGACGACGGCACCGGCACCGTGCCGCTGACGCCGATCATGGCCTGGGCGCGGGAGGAACTCGGCGGCCCGCTGGACGCGTTCAGCCAGTCGATGCTGGTGCGGGTGCCCGCCGGGCAGACCGTCGAGCGGGTCCGCGAGGCCGTGCAGGCGCTGCTCGACCACCATCCCGCGCTGCGGATGCGGGCCCGCACCGGGCCGGGCGACGGGCCGTGGGAGCTGGAGATCCCGCCCGCCGGGGCGGTACGCGCCGACGACTGCCTGCGCGTCGTCGACCTCGCCGACGCCGACGCGGCCGACCGGCCGGCGCTCATCGCCGCGCAGGCGCGGGCCGCCCGCGAGCGGCTGCGCCCCGCCGACGGCGTACTCGTGCAGGCCGTGTGGTTCGCCGCCGGCCCGCACGTCGGGAACCGGCTGCTGCTGGTCGTGCACCACTTCGCCGTCGACGGGGTGTCGTGGCGGATCCTGCTGGCCGACCTGCGCGCGGCCTGCGCCGCGCTCGACGCGGGGCGGCGGCCGGAGCTGGAGCCGGCGGGCACCACGCTGCGCAGCTGGGCGCGGCAGGTCGCGGCGCTGGCCGGGGAGCCGACCCGCGACGACGTGCCAGACCGCGACGACGTGCCAGACCGCGACGACGAGGCGACCCGCGCCGACGAGCTGGCCGCCTGGACGCGGCTGCTGGACCGGCCCGACCCACCCCTGGGCGACCGGCCCCTCGACCGCCGCGTCGACGTCCACGGGCGGCTGCGCAGCGTCACCCGCACCGCGTCGCCGGCCTGCACCTCCGCCGCGCTGACCACCGCGCCGGCCGCGTACCGGACGGGGGTGGACGAGATCCTGCTCAGCGCGCTGGCGCTGGCGCTGCCGCCCTGGCTGGCCCGGCGGGGCCGGGGCGGCTCCGACGGGGTGCTGGTCGCCCTGGAGGGGCACGGCCGCGACGGGCTCGTCCCCGACGCCGACCTGTCCCGCACGGTCGGCTGGTTCACCCGCATCCACCCCGTCCGGCTCGACCCGGGCCCCGTCGACGGGGCGCAGGCGCGCACCGGCGGCCCGACCGTCAGCGCCGCCGTCAAGCGCGTCAAGGAGCAGCTCAACGCCCTGCCCCCGGCCGGCGGGTACGGCGTGCTGCGCTACCTCGACCCCCGGACCGGCCCCGCGCTCGCCCGGATGCCGGCCCCGCAGGTGGCCTTCAACTATCTCGGCCGGTTCCCCGCCGCCGAGCCGGACGACTGGGGACCGGCGGAGGAGGGCCTCGTGCTGCGGGGCGGGGCCGACCCGGGCGACCCCGTGCCGCACGCCCTGGAGATCGGTGCCGTCACCGTCGACGGCCCGGCCGGGCCGCAGTTGCGTACCACCTGGTCGTGGCCGGCGGGGCTGCTGGCCGAGACCGACGTGGCCGACCTGGCCGACGACTGGCACGCCGCCCTGGAGGCCGTCGTGGCCAGCTCGGCGACACCGTCCGCCGGCGGTCACACGCCGGCGGACCTGCCGCTGGTCTCGCTGACCCAGGACGAGATCGACGACCTTGAGCAGGAACTCGCGGCGGAACAGGGAGCGGTGTCATGACGACGTCGAACATCGAGGACATCCTGCCGCTGGCGCCGTTGCAGGCCGGGATGATGTTCCACTCCTGGCAGCGCAGCGCCGGCCCGGAGGTGCAGACCGCGCAGCTCATCCTCGACCTGCACGGTCCCCTGGACGCCGCCGCCCTGCGCGCCGCGGCGGAAGGGCTGCTGCGCCGGCACCCCAACCTGCGGGCCAGCTTCCGGGAACGCCGCTCCGGCGCGCCCGTGCAGGTGATCACCACGGGGGCGGGCCTGTCGTGGACGGAGGTGACCGTCGAGCCGGGGGAGGACCCCGACGCCGCCCTCGCCCGGCACACCGAGGCCGACCAGGGCCGCCGCTTCGACCTGCGCCGGGCCCCGCTGATCGTGTTCCGGCTGATCCGCGTCGACGGCCACCGGCACCGGCTCGTCGTCACGTACCACCACATCCTGCTCGACGGCTGGTCCACGTCCCTGCTGATCCGCGAGCTGTGCGCCCTCTACGAGCACGGGGGCGACGGCGCGGCGCTGCCGCCACCGGTGCCGTACCGGGACTTCCTCGCCTGGCTCGCCGCGCAGGACCGGCCGCGCGCCGAGGCGGCCTGGCGGGCGGCGCTGGCCGACCTGGACGGGCCGACCCTCGTCGCCCCCGCCGACCCCACCCGCGCCCCCGTCTGGCCGGGCAGCCTGCCCGGCGAACTCGGGCCGCAGGACACGGCGGACCTCGTCGCGTTCGCCCGCCGGCACGACCTCACCGTCAACACCGTCGTCCAGGCCGCGTGGGCGCTGCTCGTCGGCCAGCTCACCGGGCGCTCCGACGTGACGTTCGGCGCGGCCGTGTCCGGGCGGACCCCCGAGCTGGCCGGCGCGGAGAGCATGGTCGGCCTGCTGATGAACGTCGTGCCGGTGCGCGTGCGGCTGCGCCGCGACGAACCGCTGTCGGCGCTGCTGACGCGGATCCAGCACGAGCAGGCGCACCTCATCGAACACCACCACCTGGGCCTCGCCGACGTGCAGAAGGTCGCCGGGACGGGCGAGCTGTTCGACACCTGCGTCGCGTTCGAGAACTTCCCCGAGTCCGGGGAGCTGCGCTGCGGGCCCCTGCGCGTCGAGGCGGGCGCGGACGACGCCGCCCACTACCCGCTGAGCCTCAACGCGGCGGCCGGCACCCGGCTGCGGCTGCGGCTGTCGTACCGGCCGGACCTGTTCCCGGCGGCCTTCGCCCGGGGCCTGCTGCGCCGGTTCACCCGGCTGCTGACGGACCTGCCCGCCGCGACGGCGACCCGCACCGGGCGGCTCGACCTGCTCGGTGTCGAGGAGCGGCACCGGCTGTCGACCCAGTCCCGCAACCCCGACCCGGTGCCCGTGGCGACGCTGCCGGCCCTGGTGGAGGCGTGGGCCGCCCGCACCCCCGACGCGGTCGCCGTGCGCTGCGGCGCGCGCAGGCTGACGTACGCCGAACTGAACGCCGCCGCGAACCGGCTCGCCCACGCGCTCGTCGCCCGGGGCATCGGCCCGGAGCGGCTCGTCGCGCTCGCCCTGCCGCGCGGCATCGACCTCGTCACCGCGATCCTCGCCGTCACCAAGGCCGGCGGCGGCTACCTGCCGGTCGACCCGGAATACCCGCGCCCCCGCGTCGAGCAGATGCTCGCCGACGCCGAGCCGGCCTGCGTGGTGTTCGCCGGGGCGGACGCCGCGCCGGTGGCCCGCGCCGCCGCCGAGGCCGCCGGCCTGCCCCGCCTCGACCTGCACGACCCGGCGCTGGCGGCGGAACTGGCCGGCCGCCCCGACCGCGACCCGACCGACCGGGACCGCCGCGTCCCCCTGCTGCCGACGCACCCCGCGTACGTGATCTTCACGTCCGGGTCCACCGGCCGCCCCAAGGGCGTCGTCGTCACCCACCGGGGCGTCAGCAGCCTCGCCGCCACCCAGGCCGCCCACCTCGGCGTCGACGGGCGGGCCCGGGTCCTCCAGTTCGCCTCGCCCAGCTTCGACGCCTCCTTCTGGGAGCTGTGCATGGCGCTGACCTGCGGCGCGGCGCTGGTCGTGCCGACCGAGCGGCTACTCGTCGGCGAGCCGCTCGCCGAGTGCGTCCGGGCGCACGGGGTCACCCACGCGACGCTGCCCCCGGCGGTGCTCACCCAGCTCGCCGTGCAGCCGCTGCCGACCCTGCGCTCCCTGGTGCTGGCCGGCGAGGCGCTGCCCGCCGAGCTGGTGACCCGCTGGGCGCCGGGCCGCCGCATGGTCAACGCGTACGGCCCGACGGAGACGACGGTGTGCGCCACCATCAGCGCCGACCTGCGCGCCGACCGGGTCGGGGCGGGGGCCGCCGTGCCCATCGGCCGCCCGGTGCGCAACTGCCAGGTGTACGTCCTCGACGACAGCCTCCGGCTCGTCCCCGCCGGGGTGGCCGGCGAGCTGTACGTGTCGGGGCGGGCGCTGGCCCGCGGCTACCTGCGCCGGCCGGGGCTGACCGCGACCCGGTTCGTCGCCGACCCGTACTCGGGGCCGGGCGAGCGGATGTACCGCACCGGCGACCTGGTGCGCTGGCGTCCCGACGGGGAACTGGAGTTCGTCGGCCGGGTCGACGACCAGGTGAAGGTGCGGGGGCACCGGATCGAGCCCGGCGAGGTGGAGGCGGTGCTGACCCGCCACGACGCCGTCGCCCAGGCGGCGGTGGTCGTCCGCGAGGTCGGCACGGGCGGCCGGCAGCTGGTCGCGTACCTGGTCGGGGCGGCGGGCGGACCCGCCCCCGACCCGGCGGCCGTGCGCGCCTTCGTCGCCGCCCACCTGCCCGAGTTCATGGTGCCGAACATCTTCGTGCGGCTCGCCGCCCTGCCGCTGACCCCCAACGGGAAGGTCGACCGGCTGGCCCTGCCCGCGCCCGGCCAGGAGCCCGCGCCCGGCGACGACCTGCCCGGCACCGCCACCGAGAAGCTGCTGTGCGACCTGTTCGCCGAGGTCCTCGGGGTGCCCACCGTCGGCGTGCGGGACAGCTTCTTCGGCCTCGGCGGCGACAGCATCTCCTCGATCCAGCTCGTGAGCCGGGCGCAGAGCGCGGGGCTGGCCATCCGGCCCCGGGACGTCGTCGCCCACCCGACCGTCGCGCGGCTGGCCGCCGCCGCCGACCTCGCCGCCGACGTCGCCGCCGACCGCACCCGCGACGCCGCCGTCGCCCGCGCCGACGACGGGGTCGGCGAGCTGGACCCGACGCCGATCATGGAGTGGCTGCGGGCGGCCGGCGGGCCGGTGGACGGCTACTACCAGTCGATGGTGGTGCGCGTGCCGGCCGGGCTCACCGAGGCCGACCTGCGCGCCGCCGTGCAGGCGGTCCTCGACCGGCACGACACGCTGCGGATGCGGCTGGACCGGCCGTCCTGCCCCGACGGCCCGTGGCGGCTCGACGTGGCCGCGCCGGGCAGCGTGCCGGCCGCCTCGGTGCTGACCCGGGTGCCCGTCGACCCGGCCGATCCGGAGCCGGCCCTGCGGGCGGTCGTGGCCGCGCACGCCCGCGCGGCGCAGGCCCGGCTCGCGCCGGCCGCGCGGGTCATGCTCCAGGCCGTCTGGCTCGACGCCGGCCCGCAGGCCCGGGGCCGGCTGCTGCTGGCCGCCCACCACCTCGCCGTCGACGCCACCTCCTGGGGGATCCTGCTGCCCGACCTGGCCGCCGCGTGGGCCGCCGCGTCGGCGGGCACCCGGCCCGAGCTGGCCCCGGTCACCACCTCGTACCGGCGGTGGTCGGCGCTGCTCGCCGAGGAGGCGACCCGGCCGGCGCGCGCCGCCGAGCTGGACCTGTGGCGCGGGGCGCTCGCGACACCCCCGCCGCCCGTCGGCACCCGCCCGGCCGACCCGGCCCGGGACACCGCCCGCACCGCCCGCAGCCTGGCCCAGACCGTGCCGGCGGAGCTGTCGGCGGCGCTGCTGCGCCGCGTCCCCGACGCGTTCCACGCCGGGGTCGACGAGGTGCTGCTGGCCGCGCTGACCATCGCGGTCGCGTCCGCCCGGCCCGGCGGGCTGCTCGTCGACGTCGAGAGCCACGGCCGGCAGCCGCTGACCGAACACGTCGACCTTTCCCGCACCGTCGGCTGGTTCACCAGCCTGTTCCCGCTGCGGGTGGACCCGGCCGGCGTGGACTGGGCGGACGTGTGGGCGGCCGGGGCGGGCGTCGGCACCGTCGTCAGGGAGGTCAAACAGCGGCTGCGGGCCGTGCCCGACAACGGCATCGGGTACGGGCTGCTGCGCCACCTCAACCCGGCCACCGGCCCCGAACTCGCCGGGCTGGGCCGCCCACAGCTCGGCTTCAACTATCTCGGCCGGCTCGGCGGCGGCGCGGCGGAGGCCGACTGGACGCCCATCGCGCAGGACGCCCTCGGCGGCGACGTCGACGCGGACATGCCGCTGCCGCACGCCGTGTCGCTGAACGCCGTGACCGTGGACACCGCCGACGGGCCCCACCTGCGGGCCACCTGGACCTGGGCCGGCGACGCCGTGCCGGAGCACCGGGTCCGCGAGCTGGCCGACGCGTGGCTGCGCGCGCTACAGGTGCTGGCCGACAGCGCGGCGGCACCGGCGGCGGGCCGGATCCCGTCGGACTTCGACCTGGTCGACGTCGGGCAGGCCGAACTCGACGCCATCGGGGCCGAGTACCCGCGCCTGACGGACCTGCTGCCGCTCGCGCCGCTGCAGGAGGGCATCCTCTACCACGCCACGTACGCCGAGGCCGGCGCGGACGTCTACACCGCCCAGCTCACCCTGGAGCTGACCGGCCCGCTCGACGCGCAGGCGCTGCGCCGCGCCGCCCAGGGCCTGCTCACCCGGCACCCGCACCTCGGGGCGGCGTTCCGGCAGCGGCTCGCCGGCCCACCGGTGCAGGTCATCGGCGACGGCGTGGAGCTGCCGTGGCAGGAGACCGACCTGTCGGCGCTGCCCGACGCGGAACGCGACGCCGAGGCCGCCCGGATCGCCGACGCCGAACGGCGGCGGCGGTTCGACCCGGCCCGGCCGCCGCTGCTGCGGTTCAGCCTGGTCCGGCTCGACGCCGGGCGGCACCGCCTCGACTTCACCCACCACCACATCCTCCTCGACGGCTGGTCGCTGTCGCTGGTGGTGCGCGACCTCATCGCCGGCTACGAGCACCACCGGGGGGCCGCCGCCCCGCCGCCGCCCGCGCCGTTCCGCAGCTATCTGGCGTGGGTGGCCCGGCAGGACCGGTCCGCCGCCGAGGCGGCGTGGCGGGCGGCGCTGGGCGGGCTGGCCGAGCCGACCCTGCTGGCCGGGCCGGGCGCGGCGCACCCCACGGTGCTGCCGCGCGACGTCGACCTGGAGCTGGACGAGGAGCTGACGGCGGCGCTGACCGCCCTGGCCCGGGCGCGCGGCGTGACCGTCAACACCGTGCTCCAGGGGGCCTGGGGCGTGCTGCTCGGCTACCTCACCGGCCGCACCGACGTCGTGTTCGGCACGCCGGTGGCGGGACGCCCGCCGGACCTGCCCGGCGTCGAGCAGATGGTCGGGCTGTTCCTCAACACGCTGCCGGTGCGGGTGCGCACCGGCCCGGGGGAGACGTTCGGCGACCTGCTGACCCGGCTGCACGGCGAACAGTCGGCCCTCGTGCCGCACCAGCACCTCGGGCTGGGCGCGGTGCAGCGGCTCGCCGGCACCCAGGGCACCCTCTTCGACACCCTGTACGTCTTCGAGAACTACCCCGTCGCGCTCGACGGCGCGCCGGCCGTGGGCGAGGCCCGGATCACCGCCGTGGCGGGCCGCGACGCCACCCACTACCCGCTGGCCGTCGTCGTGCTGCCCGGCGCCCGGATGCGGGTCCGCGTCAGCCACCAGCCCGACCTGGTCGACGCGGCGACGGCGGCGGCGGTGCTGGAGCGGCTGGCGGCGCTGCTGCGGGCGGTCGTCGCCGACCCGGCCACCCCGGTGGCCCGGCTCGCCCCGCTCACCGGCGCGGAACTGCGCCTGCTCGCGGACGCCAACGACACCGCCCACCCGGTCGAGGCCGCCGACGACCCGGCCGACCCGGCCCCGCCGCTCACCCTCGCCGGGCTGGTCGAGGCGCAGGCGCGGCGCACCCCCGACGCGGTCGCCGTCCGCTGCGGCGACGAGGAGCTGAGCTACGCCGGCCTCGACGCCGCCGCCAACCGGCTGGCCCACCTGCTGATCGCGCGCGGGGCCGGCCCGGAGCGGGTGGTGGCCGTCGGGCTGCCCCGCTCCCCGGCCAGCCTCGTGGCGATCCTCGCCGCCGTGAAGGCGGGCGCGGCGTACCTGCCGGTGGACCCGGACTACCCGGCCGCGCGGCGGGCGCTCATGGTCCGTGACAGCGCGGCCGTCTGCGTCGTCGCGACCCGGGACACCGCCGGACAGCTGGTCGCCGACGGCTGCCCCGCCGACCGCTGCGTCGCCGTCGACGACCCGGCCGTGGTGGACCTGCTCGACCGGCAACCCGCCACCGCACCCACCGACCGGGACCGGCGCGCCCCGCTGCGCCCTCAGCACCCCGCCTACGTCATCTACACGTCCGGCTCGACCGGGCGGCCCAAGGGGGTGGTCGTCCCGCACGCCGGCATCGTCAACCGGCTGCGCTGGATGCAACAGGAGTACGGGCTGAGCGCCGCCGACCGGGTCCTGCACAAGACCAGCCTCAGCTTCGACGTGTCCGTGTGGGAGATGTTCTGGCCGCTGTCCACCGGCGCGGCGGTCGCCGTCGCCGACGCCGAGGAGCAGCGCGACCCGACCCGGCTGGCCCGGCTGATCGCCCGGCACGGGGTCACCACCGCCCACTTCGTGCCGTCGGTGCTCGCCGCGTTCCTGGCCGAGCCGGTCGCCGCGCACTGCGCCGGCCTGCGCCGGGTGATCTGCAGCGGCGAGGCCCTCGACCCCGACCTGGCGCACCGCTTCCACGCCACCTGCGGCGCGGAGCTGCACAACCTGTACGGGCCCACCGAGGCGTCCGTGGACGTCACGTACTGGCCCGTGCCGGCCGGCGCGCGCCCGGCGTACGTGCCGATCGGCCGGCCCATCTGGAACACCCGGGTGCACGTGCTCGACGGCTGCCTGCGCCCCGTACCGCCGGGCGTGGTGGGCGACCTCTACCTGTCAGGCGTCGGCCTGGCCCGGGGCTACCTGGGCCGGCCCGCCCTGACCGCCGGGCGGTTCCTGGCCGACCCGTTCGGCGGCCCGGGGGAGCGGATGTACCGCACCGGCGACCGGGCGGCCTGGGACGCCGCCGGCCAGGTGGTGTTCCACGGGCGCGACGACCAGCAGGTGAAGGTGCGGGGCTTCCGCGTCGAGCTGGGCGAGATCGACGCCGCGCTGGCCCGCTGCGCGGGCGTGGCCGCCGCGGCGACGACGGTCCGGGAGGACGTGCCGGGCATCCGCCGCGTCGTCGGCTACGTGGTGCCGCAGCCGGGGACCCCGTTCGACCCGGCCCGGCTGCGCGCCGAGCTGGCGGCGAGCCTGCCGGCGTACCTGGTGCCGGCGGCGCTCGTCGAACTCGCCGCGCTGCCGCTCGCGCCGAACGGCAAGCTCGACCGCGCCGCCCTGCCCGCGCCGCTGCCGCCGGCCGCCGAAGCGGACACCGCAGCCGGGGCCCACGCCGGGGCGGTCACCGCCTGGGAGGCCCGGTTGTGCGCGCTGTTCGGCGAGGTGCTCGGCGTGCCCGCCGGGGTCGACGACGACTTCTTCGACCTCGGCGGGGACTCGCTCACGGCGATGCGGCTGGTGCACGGCGTCGAGGCGCTCGGCGTCGACCTGGAGGTCCTGGAACTGATGCTGCACCCCACCCCCGGCCGACTGGCCGCGCACCTGCCCGAACCCACCCCTGCGAACGAAGGTTGACGACAATGCTGACGCTGGGATTCAGCGGCCTCGACCGCGGCACGGCGCTCAAGCGCGCGATACTCGGCGACGGGTGGCGGCGGGAACAACGGATCGTCCAGGGCCTGGACTCCGCGGCGGCCCTGGTCGACGAGACCGGGGTGATCGCCGCCGCCGCGCAGGAACGCTACGACGGCGACAAGGGCACCGGCCGCTTCCCCCACGACGCGATCGACGCCTGCCTGCGGGCGGCCGGGGCGACGATGCGCGACGTCGAGGTCGTCGCCCACGGCTTCCGGTACGAGCCGTCCCCCGTCTGGCGGCTCGACCACCTCGCCACCCGGTGGTACGAGGAGGTGTACGCCCAGCGCGTCCAGCGGGACACCTTCCGCGCCCACTACCCGCCCGCCGTCGCCGAACCCCGCTTCGTCCACGTGCGCCACCACGTGGCCCACGCCGCCAGCAGCTACTACCTCAGCGGCTTCGACGAGGCACTGGTGGTCGTGGCCGACGGCATGGGCGAGCAGGAGTCGCTGACCGTGTTCGAGGGCCGGGGCGCGTCGCTCGACCAGTGCGGCAGCTACCCGATCATGAGTTCGCTGGGCATCCTCTACAGCGTCTTCACGCACTACCTGGGCTTCCAGCCCGGCATGGACGAATACAAGGTGATGGGCCTGGCCCCGTACGGGGACCGGCAGCGCTACCGCGGCCCGCTCGACGAGTTCGTCCGGCTCGACGCCGACGGCCGGTTCGCCGTGCCGCTGCTGTCGGCCAACAAGTCCCCGATGGAACGCGAGACGCACCAGGGCGTGCTGCGCCGGCTTGAGGAGAAGCTCGGCCCGGCGCGCGAGCCCGACGCCGAGCTGGCGCAGCACCACATGGACGTGGCCGCCGCCCTCCAGGACGCGCTGGAACGGACGCTGCTGCACGTGCTCACCGAGTACCGCCGCCGCACCGGGTTGCGCCGGCTCTGCCTGGCCGGCGGCGTCGCGCTCAACTGCTCCGCCAACGGGGTGATCCTGCGCAGCGGCCTCTTCGACGAGGTGTTCGTGCAGCCGGCCGCCGGTGACGACGGCACCGCCCTGGGCGCGGCCCTGGCCGCGCTGCGCGAGGCGCGGCCGGCGGCGCCGGCCGGCATGGACATGCCGTACTGGGGGGACGACCTCGCCGCCGCCGACGTCGCGGCGGCGCTGCGAGACCTCGGCCCCGGCTTCGCCGTCGCGCGGCACGCCGAGGAGGACCTGGTCCGCGAGACCGTGGCGCTGATCGAGGGCGGTGCCACGGTGGCGCTGTGCCAGGGCCGGATGGAGTTCGGCCCGCGCGCCCTGGGCAACCGCAGCATCCTCGCCGACCCGCGCTCGCCGACGATGCGCGCCCACCTCAACACGGTGGTCAAGCAGCGCGAGGAGTTCCGCCCGTTCGCCCCGGCGGTGCCCGTGGAGGACGCCGCCACCTACTTCGACATCCCGCCGGGGACGCAGGCGGCGTTCCGGCACATGCTGATGGTCACCGGCGTGCGGGAGCCCTACCGGGACCGGCTGCCCGCCGTCACCCACGTCGACGGGTCCGCCCGGGTGCAGGTGGTGCAGCGCGAGTCCGCGCCGCTGTTCTGGGGGCTGCTGCGCGAGATGGGCCGCCGGACGGGGCTGCCGGTGCTGGTCAACACGTCGTTCAACCTGCGGGGCCAGCCGATCGTCCGCACCCCCGCCGAGGCGGTCGCCACGTTCGCCCGGTCCACCCTGGACGCGCTCGTCCTCGGCGACCACCTGGTCCGGCGCACCGGCACGGGTGCCGGCGCCGGTGCCGGTGCGGGTCACGACGCGGGGAGCGCCGCGTGAGCATCGACAACGAGCCGGCGACGGCCGACGCCGCGCCGTACGCCGAGATCGTGCACGCCGCCTTCGGGCAGGTGCTGCGGCGGGACCGGATCGACCCGTACGCCGACTTCTTCGACCTTGGCGGGCAGTCCCTCCAGGCCGTCGAGGTGGCCCTCGAACTGCGCCGGCGCACCGGCATCGCCGTCGACCTGGACCTGCTGTTCACCTGCCGGCGGCCCGTCGACGTGGCCGCGCACCTGGCCCGGCACGCGCCGTCGGCGCGCGAGACCTCGATGTCGCCCACCGAGGAGCGGCTGCTGTTCTCCGACCGGCTGCACCCGGGCTCGCCGCTGTACTGCGTCCCGGTGCGCTACCGGTTCGCCGGCGACGTCGACGCCGAGGCGCTGCGCGCCGCGCTGCAGGACCTGGTGGACCGGCACGAGGCGCTGCGCACCTGCTTCACGGCGGACGGCCGGCGGCTGGTCCGGTCGGCCGCCGCGCTGCCGTGGACGGTCGTGGACCTGTCCGGGGAGGAGCCTGCACGGGCCGCCGCCGAGGCCCGCCGGTACGTCGCGGAGGAGGCCCGCCGGCCGGTGCCCACCGACGTGCCGCCCCTGGCGCGGGCCTGCCTCGTCACCGAGCCCGGGGACCGCGCGGTCCTGCTGCTCACCCTGCACCACCTGATCGCCGACCAGCACTCGCTGGACCTGCTCGACCGCCAGCTCCAGCAGTCGTACGGCGACCGCGTCGGCCTGTCCCGGGACCTGCCGCCGCTGCGCCGCCGGGGCCTGGCCGGACGCCCCGACGCGGCGGCGGCGCGTGCCCACTGGCGGGGGCAGCTCGCCGGGCTGGGCGGCCGGATGGCGCTGCCGGCCGACCGGCCGCGCCCCGACGTGGTGGGCCCGGCCGGCGAGGTGGTGACCGCCCCGGTCGACGCCGCGCTGGTGGCCCGCCTCGCCGAACTCGCGGCGGCCTGCGCGGCGTCGGAGTTCATGGTGCTGCTCGCCGCGTACGCGGCGTTCCTCGCCCAGGTCGCCGCGCCCGGGGGCGCGGCGCATGCGCCGGAGGTCGTGGTCGGCGCGCCGCTGGGCGGGCGGACGGCCGACGACGAGGACACCGTCGGCATGTTCGTCAACGTCCTGCCGGTCCGGGTGCGCGTCGGGCCCGACACCACGTTCCGGCAGCTCGTCACGCAGGTGCGCGGGCAGGTCAGCGCGGCGCTGGCCTACCAGTGGACGCCGTTGCAGGAGCTGGTGGCCGACGCGACCGCCGCAGCCGGTGCCGCCGGGCACCCGCTGACCCAGGTCAGCATCTCGCACGTCGACGACCGCGCCTGGCACTGGGCCCCGGCCGGGGCCACCGCCGCCCGCGACGTGCTGTCGACCGGCACCGCCAAGTACGAGCTGCTGTGGACGGTCACCACCGGCGCGACGGCGGCGACGTCGGCGCTGGAGGCCGCCGCCGACCTGTTCACCCGGGGCCGGGCCGAGGAACTGCACGGCCGGCTGCTGGCCGACCTCGCCCGGCTCAGCGCGGCCCCGGACGCCCCCGTCGCGGCGACGCTGTCCATCCCGGAGGCCCCGCCCGCGCCGGTCGCGTCGGCCCCGTCGGCCGCGTCGGCCCCGTCCCGGCCCGTCGGCCGGGTCCCCGGCGGGTACACCCGCCAGCCCGCCGACCGGCCGGTGCACGAGCTGGTGGCGCAGCGGGCGCGCGCCTACCCGGAGGCGGTCGCCGTCCGGCACGGCGGAAAGAGCCTGCGCTACGGCGAGCTGGACGCCGCCGCCGCCGGGCTCGCGGGGCACCTGGTCGAGGCGGGTGTACGGCCGGGGGAGCGGGTCGCCGTGGCCGCCGAGCGGGGCGCGGACGCGGTCACCGCGTTCCTGGCCGTGCTGCGCGCCGGGGCGGCGTACGTGCCCGTCGACGTCGCCCAGCCGCCCGCCCGCAGCCGGACGATCCTGCGCGACAGCGGCGTGCGGCTCGCCCTGTGCCAGCCCGGCGCGCAGGAGCACGTGCCGGCCGGGGTGCCGACCGTCGACCTGGCCGCCGCGCTGGCCGGGGCCGCCGACCGGCCCGCCCCGCCGCCGGTGCCGGTGACCGTCCGGCATCCCGCCTACGTCATGTACACCTCCGGCTCCACCGGGACGCCGAAGGGCGTGGTGATCCCGCACGAGGCGATCCTGCGGCTGGTGCCGCGCTCCAACTTCCTGAGCCTGCACCCGGAGGACGTCGTCGCGCACCTGTCGAACACCGCCTTCGACGCGGCCACCCTGGAGGTCTGGGGCGCGCTGTGCGCGGGCGCGACGCTGGCGGTGGTGCCCCGCGACGTGGCCCTGTCGCCGCACCGGATGGGGCGGTTCCTCGCCGACACCGGCGTCAGCGTCATGTTCACCACGAACGCCCTGCTCAACGCCATCGTCGCGCACGTGCCCGACGCGTTCGCCGGGCTGCGGGTGCTGCTCATCGGCGGCGACCAGTACGCGCTGGAGCCCGTGCGGCGGATGCTGGCCGCCGGCGCGCCACAGCACCTCGTCAACGCGTACGGGCCGACGGAGAACACCACCTTCTCCGCCGCCCACGAGGTGACCGCCGCCGACCTGGACCGGGGTGTCCTGCCGATCGGCGGGGCCATCGACGGCACGTACCTGCGGGTCCTCGACGACCGGCTGGCCCCCGTCGCGCCCGGCGGCACCGGCGAGCTGTACGTCGGCGGCCAGGGACTGGCCGACGGCTACGTGGGCGACCCGGGGCGCACCGGCGCCGCGTTCGTCGCCGACCCGTTCGCCGCCGAGCCCGGGGCGCGGCTCTACCGCACCGGCGACCTGGTGCGGCTGCTGCCCGACGGCGGCGTCGTGTTCCTCGGCCGCCGCGACGACCAGGTCAAGGTCAGCGGGTTCCGGGTCGAGCTGGGCGAGGTGGAGCGGGTCCTCGGCGACTGCCCCGAGGTGGGCGAGGGCGCGGTGCTGGCGGTCGCCGACGCCGACGCCGTGGAGCTGGTCGCCGTGCTGACCGGCCCGGCCGACCCCGGCGAGGTGCGGGAGTTCCTGCGGGCCAACCTGCCGGCGTACATGGTGCCGGCGCGGTGCCACCGGGTGCGGCGGCTGCCGACGACCAACAACGGCAAGGTGGACCGGCCGGCGCTGCTGGCGGAACTGGGCCGCGCCGCTGCCCCCGCCCCGGACCCGGCCCCGACACCCGCCGAGGTGGCGTCGGTCGACCCGGTCGCCGCCGGCCTCGCCGACATCTGGCGGGACCTGCTCGGGGTCGCCGACGTCGCCGCCGACAGCCACTTCTTCGCCCTGGGTGGCACCTCCATCAAAGCCCTGCACCTGGTCGGCGCGGTGCACCGGCGGTTCGGCGTGGACCTGCGGATCGTCACCGTGTTCCGCCGGCCCGCCTTCGCCGACCTGGCCCGCGAAATCGCCGACCTGGCCCGCGAGACGACCGACCCGGCGGGGGAGACCACCGACCCGGCGGGGGAGGCCGCCGGCCCGGCCGGGGAGAGCACCGGCCTGGCCGGGACCGAGCGGAGGGGGCACGGCGATGGACCTGGGCGACCCTGACCTCTACCTCGACCCCGACCGGTTCGCCCGCTGGCGCGACCGCGCCGCCGCCGACGCCGTGCTGTGGAGCGATGCCGGCACGTCGCCGGGCGGCTTCTGGTCGGTGTTCTCGCTGGCCGCGTGCCGCGCGATCCTCGCGCCGAAGGCGCCGTTCACCTCCGAGTACGGGATGATGATCGGCTTCGACCGCGACCACCCGGACAAGGCGGGCGGCGGGATGCTCGTGGTCGCCGACGGCCCCCAGCACGGCCGGCTGCGCAGCGTGATCATGCCGTTCCTGTCCCGGGCGATGGCCGAGTCCCTCGACGACATCGTCCGGCAGGAGGTGCGCCGGCTCGTCGCCGACGCCGTCTCGGCCGGCGGCGTCGACGTCGCCGCCTCGCTCGGGCCGGTGATCCCGGCGAGCGTCGTCTGCCGGATCCTCGGCGTGCCGGCGGACGACCGCGACATGCTCATCGAGCTGACCAACCACGCGTTCGGCGGCGCGGACGACACCTTCGACCGGATGTCGCCGGAGGCGGCCCACTCGGAGATGATCCTCTACCTCGCCGACCTGGTGGCCGACCGGCGGCGCAGCCCGGGCGACGACCTGATCAGCGCGCTGGCCGCCGACAGCCGGTTCGACCTGCGCGAGGTGCTCCTCAACTGCGACAACGTCCTCGTCGGCGGCAACGAGACGACCCGCCACGCGATCGCCGGCTGCTTCCACGCGCTCGCCACGTCCCCGGGGACCCTCGCCGGCCTGCGGGCCGACCCGGGCCTCGTCGGGCCGGTCGTCGAGGAGGTCATCCGGTGGACGTCGCCCGCGATGCACGTGCTGCGGGTCGCCACCGACGACGTCGACCTGCCCGGCCAGCGGGTGTCGACCGGCGACGCGGTCGTGGCGTGGCTGCCGGCGGCCAACCGGGACCCCCGCCACTTCGACGCCCCCGACGAGTTCCGCCCCGGCCGCACCGCCAACCACCTGGGCTTCGGGTACGGCCCGCACCACTGCCTGGGCGCGGCGCTGGCCCGGCTGGAACTGCGGGCGCTGCTGCTCGCCCTGGCCGAGTTCGCGGGGGCGGTGGCCGTGCTCGGGGAGCCGGTGCCGCTGCGCTCCAACCTGGTCCACGGCTATCGCCACCTTCAGGTGCGGCTGGAACCCGTCGGCCGCCCCGCCAACCACCGAGAGGCGCTGAGTTGAGTGACCGCGTTCAGGGACGGCCGGTTTCGGCGGCTGTACATCGGCGACGCACTGTCGGGCTTCGGCGACACCGCGCTGCTGCTGGCCCTCGGCATCTGGGTCAAGGACCTCACCGGCAGCAACTCGGCCGCCGGCGTGGTCTTCCTGGCCATGGGCCTGCCGGTGCTGTTCGCCCCGCTGGCCGGGCGGCAGATCGACCGGGTACGCCGCAAGACACTGCTGATGGTCACCAACGGCATCGCCGGGCTGGTGGTGCTGGCGCTGCTCGGGGTGCGCAGCGCCGAGGACACCTGGATCATCTACGCCGTCGCCATCGTGCACGGCTGCGTCGCCACGGTGCTCACGGCGGGGCGCAACGCCCTGCTCAAGGACCTGCTGCCCGACCGTGACCTGCCGTCGGCCAACGCGGCGTTCGGCACGCTGTTCGGGTTCACCCGCATCCTCGCGCCGCTGGTCGGCTCCGGCATCTACGCCGCGTTCGGCGGCCACCTGCTGGCGCTGATCGACGCGCTGACCTTCCTCGCCGCCATCACCGCGCTCGCGTCCGTACGCGTCGCCGAGTCGCCGCCGGAACCCACCGGCGAACGGTTCGGCACGGAGCTGCTCGCCGGCCTGCGGCACATCCGGTCGGTCCCGCTGCTGTCCCAGGTCACCCTGGTCAGCGCCGTCGCGTTCGGGGCGGTGGGGTTCCTGGAGCCGATCATCTTCGTGGTGGTCGAGGACGGGCTGCACCGGCCGGCGGCGTTCTTCGGGGTGATCGTCAGCGTCCAGGGCATCGGCTCCATCGCCGCCGGGTTCACCGGCGCGTGGCTGCTGCGCCGCGCCGGCGAGGCCCGGGCCATCGGCGGGGCGCTGGTCGGCCTGGGGCTCGGCTGCGCGGCCCTGGCCGTCGGCGCGACCCCCGTCGTGCTGGGCGGGGCGATCGGGATCGGGCTCGCGGTCACCTGGTTCTCGATCGGCTGGAACACGCTGCTGCAGCGGCACACCCCCTCGCGGCTGCTGGGCCGGGTCTTCACCACGGCGGGCATGCTGGTGACGGTCCCGCAGACGGCGTGCATCGGGGTGGCCGCCGTCCTCATCGGCGTCGTGGACTACCGCGTCCTGCTGGCCGTCCTGTCGCTGGTGATCCTGCTGTCGGGGCTGCGGCTGCTGACCCGCCCGAGGCCGACGCCCGTGCCCGCCGAGGAGAAGACCGACCAGACCGAGCTGGAGGTGGCCCCGTGACCGCGGCCGAGACCCCGACCCTCCACCGGACGGTGCGGGTGCCCTTCGCGGGGCACCGCGCGGGCCGCTGGCCGCTGCCCCACGGGCAGAGCAACGTCTTCGACTGGATGCCGCACGAGGGCACCGGCGCGGTGTTCGTCGTCCACGCCGACCTGCCCGCCGGCCGCACCGTCGACGACGTGCTCGACGCGGCCGGCGCGCTGGTGTCCCGCCACGAGGGGCTGCGAACGGTCTACGAGGTGGGCCCCGGCGTCGAGCGGGCCCAGGTGGTGTCCCGGTCCGGCCACGTCGAGGTGACGCTGCTCGAACTCGGGCCGCAGGCGCGCGACCGCACCTGGATCACCGATCCGCCCCGCCCGTTCGACCACGGCGCCGACTTCCCCGTCCGGATGGCGGTCACCACCGACGCCGGGGTGCCGGTGCGGGCCGTCTTCGAGTTCTCCCACACCGTCGCGGACCTGGTGGGGGCGAACATCGTGCTGGACGAGTTCGTCGGACTCGTCGCCTCGCCCGCCGACCGCACGGCGGGCGGCCACGCTGACCAGCATCGAGCCGACCCGCCGGCCTGGCAGCCCGCCGACCAGGCCGAATACGAGCAGACCCCCGAGGCCCGCCGGCGGATGACGAGGACGCTTGACTACTGGCGCAGGCAGCTGGAGACCATGCCGCCCTGCCTCGTCTCCACCCCGGCCCGCCGGGAGGGGGAGCCGGAGCACCGGCTCGCGACGCTGCGCTCCACCCCCGTCGCCGCGGCCCTCGCCGAGATCGCCAAGCGGGCCAGGGTCACCCCGGCCAGCGTCCTCGTCACCACCACGGCGACGCTGCTGTGCTGGTGGACCGGCACCGACCGGGCGATGCTGGAGGCCCTCTACAGCAACCGGGCGCTGCCCCGCATGCAGAACTTCGTCGGCAGCATCGCGCAGAGCGCGCTGGTCCCGTTCGCGCCGGCCCCCTCGTTCCACGAGACCCTGCGGCAGACGCACCTCAACATCTTCAACGCCTACCAGTACGCCTACTTCGACGCGACCGCCGTGGAGGAGCTGGTCCAGTCGATCGGCTCCCAGCGGGGCTGCCAACGGCACCGCGACCTGGTGATCAACGACATGAGCACCTCCCGGGGCGGCGTCTTCGACGGGCGGGCCGGGGTGCCGGTGCGGGGCACCGAGGTGGAGAGCGGCCTGGAGACGCAGACCACCGGCCCGGTGCAGCTCGTCATCCTGCGTACCCGGCCCACCGTCGTGGTCGGCCTCACCCACGACGTACGGCACGTCACCACCGACGAGGCGGCGGAGCTGCTGTGGTCGATGGAGCGGATCCTGCTGACCGCCGCCGAGCGGGACATCGACTACAGCATGCTCGGCGACCTCGTCGGGCTCGACCGGGTCACGCGCGGCGACAACTGGGTGGAGATCGACTCCGCCTGGATCGACCTCGCCCTCAGCGAGCAGGTGCTCCGGGAGGCGACCGGCGACCCGTACGCCAGGATCGTGCTGCGGAACGGGCCCGTCGGCGCCCGGTCGCTCGTCGGGTACGCCGCCCCGGCCGACCCGCGCACGGGCCCGCGCGACGTGCACCGGGCGATCATGGCGACGCTCGGCGGCCGGCACGGCGCGACCGCCCCCGACTCGTACGTCCTCTGCGCCCACCCGCCCCGCCACCCCGAGGACCCGGCCGCCTGGCAGGCGCAGCCGTTCCGCGCGGCGGGCACGGGCAGGTAGGGGCAGCGCCCGTCGAACCTTTGCCGCCCCGCGTCCGTACCACTGTGCGGGAGGTCGACACCATGGCCGTACGCCGCACGTTCGCCGCCGCCGCCGCGGTCGCCGCCGCGACCGTGGCGCTCGCCGCGCCCCCGGCGTACGCCCACGGGGCCCCCACCGACCCGCTGAGCCGCGCCGCCGCGTGCCGGCCCGGCGGCCCCCACGCCGCGACCCCCGCCTGCCGGGCGGCCGTGTCGGCCGGCGCGGCGGTCCGCGAGTGGGACAACATCCGGGTGGCCCGCATCGACGGGCGGGACCGGCAGCGCATCCCCGACGGGGAGCTGTGCAGCGGCGGGCTGTCCGCCTACCAGGGGCTGGACCTGGCACGCTCCGACTGGCCGGCGACCGAGCTGACGGCGGGCGCGAAGTTCACCTTCCGCTACCGCACGACGATCCCGCACCGGGGCACGTTCCGGCTCTACTCGACCGTTGACGACTACGACCCGAAGCGGCGGCTGACCTGGGTGGACCTGGAGACCGAGCCGTTCCTCACGGCGACCGACCCGCCGATCCGCGACGGGGCGTACACGATGACGGGCCGGCTGCCGGCGGGCCGTGCCGGGCGGCACCTCATCTACACGATCTGGCAGAACTCCGACACCCAGGACACCTACTATTCCTGCTCCGACGTCATCTACCGCGAAGCTGCGGCCCCTCGCGGCGGCGCGGCGGCGGAGAAGCCGGCGACCACCGCCGCCGCATCGGCGGGGGAGACGGAGCCGGCGAACGCGCCCGAGGTGCTGGCCGCCGACGCGGGCACGCTGGGCGAGACCGTCGGGGGCGCGCCCGGGGTTCCGGTGTCGTCGGTGAGCCGGCTCGGCCCGGGCGGGTGGCCGGTCGCGGCGGGCGCGGCGGTCGCGCTGGTCGTGTTGCTGGCCGCCCTGGTCGTACGCCTGCGCCGGCCCGCCACCCCGCCACCCGGCCGCCCCTGCGGGGTACGCAACCACCGCGCGGGCCGCCGCCGGGTCTGGTGACGTTGCTTAACCGAGGCGGCTGTCGATCTCGGCCGGCTTCTCGACGGGGACCAGGACACCGCTGCCGGACCAGTTGATGTCCTCGCTGGCGAGGGCCTTGTCCGGCTCGCCGTCCTCGTCCAGGGTGGAGTAGCCGGCGTGGTAGCGGCCGAAGCCGTATCCACCGGCCGCCAGGGTGGCCAGCGCCCAGGGCAGCAGCCCGTCGCGCAGCTTGTCCGGCACCTGCTGGTCGACGGGCACCCGGACGACCCCGAGCAGGTCGTACCACTCGTCGGGCGTGCCCGCTTTGCGCACCCGGCAGAGCGAGAACGCGTGCCGCACCTCCGGCTCCAGACCAATCCACCTGACCTCGTTCAACATGCTGCCTCCTCGGTGACGGTCTTGGAGAGAGCATCGCCGATGATGGCGCTTATATCAAGAGCGTGGTGTGCGGTGAGTCTTTGTACTATGGTCGCCGATGTGCCTGCGACCGTGAACGGATGGGGTTGAGATGACGACGAACGCCGCAAGAACCCGCCGCAAGTCGACGCCGCCGCTCGCGTCGCCCACGGTGCAGGCGTGGGAGCTGGGGCTGCGCCTGCGGGAGCGCCGCGAAGAGGTGGGCATGACGGCGGTCGCGGCGGGCCGCGCCAGCGGCATCACGCAGGCGTACATCTCCGGGGTGGAGGCCGGGCGGGTCAAGCTGCCGGGCGACCGGCTGGCCCAGCTCGTCAAGATCTACGAGATCGACCCGTCCGACGCCGCCGAGCTGGAGGCGCTGCGGGTCGGTGCGATGCAGCGGGCCTGGTGGCACCAGTACTCGCAGCTCTTCCCGGCCGACTTCCTCCGCTTCCTCGGCTACGAGGCGGGCGCGGAGCACATCCGCACCTACGACAACGAGCTGCTCCACGGGCTGTTGCAGACCGAGGGGTACGCCCGTGCGGTCATCCGGGGCGGCAACACCTACGTCCGGCTGACCGAGATGGACCGGCGGGTCGCCGCCCGGATGGCGCGGCAGCGGCGGCTCGGCGACGACCACCCGATCCGCGTGACCACCGTGATCGCCGAGGGCGTGCTGCGGCAGCAGGTGGGCGGCCCGGCGGTGATGCGCGCCCAGCTCGACCACCTCGACCGGCTGCTCACCGAGCGCCCCGAACAGATCGAGATCCGGGTGATGCCCTTCACCGCCGGGGCGCATCCCGCGCTCGGTGGTCCCTTCCAGATCCTGTCGTTCCCCTCGCCCCGGCTGCCCGACCTCGTGTGGCAGGAGGTGCTCACCTCCAGCGACATCATCGACCAGTCCAGCCGGGTCGCGGACTATGTCGTGACGTTCGCCGAGGCGCGGGAGCGGGCGTTAGGCTCGGCGGAGTCGCTGGAGCTGATCCGGCGGATCGCGAAGGAGATGACGTGATGGCCGCTCTCCCCACCCCCGACCGTGGCTGGTTCAAGTCCTCCCGCAGCTCCAACAACGCGGCGTGTGTCGAGGTGCGGTTCGTCGGCGGCGCGGTCGACGTCCGCGACACCAAGGACCGCACCGGCCCGACGCTCGCCTTCGACAGCCGCTCCTGGGCGAGCTTTGTCGCCGGGTTCAAGGCTGGCGCGGCGAGCTGACGAGTTCTCTCCCGCCTGCGCCCAGAGCCGCCATCCCTCCGGCGCTGGCGGCCACGAGGGATCGAGCGGCGAACCGGGGGTGAATCTTGGAAGAATTCGGCCCCCAGAGGGGCCCTTTGCTTCCAAGATCTCCCATTTCCGACCGCACCCCACCCTCTCGGGTGGTGACGCTCAGCCGAGGTGGCCGTCGATCTCGGCCAGCTCCTCGGCGGTGAAGTCCAGGTTGTCCAGGGCGGCGACGTTCGCCTCCAGTTGGGCGACGCTGCTCGCGCCGATGATCAGGCTGGTCATGCGCGGGTCGCGCAGCGCCCAGGCGAGCGCGAGCTGGGCCAGGGACTGCCCGCGCCGCGCCGCCACCTCGCCGAGCGCCCGGATGGTGGCCATCTTCTGCTCGTCGAGGTCGCTCTCGTTGAGGAAGACGCTGGTGCGTACCCGGGAGTCCTCGGGGATGCCGCTCAGGTAACGGTCGGTGAGCAGCCCCTGGGCGAGCGGGCTGAACGCGATGCAGCCGGCACCCACCCGCTCCAGCGTGTCCAGCAGGCCGTCGCGCTCGGTCCAGCGGTCGAGCATCGAGTACGACGGCTGGTTGATCAGCAGCGGCGTGCCGAGGTCCCGCAGGATCGCGGCGGCCCGCTCGGTCTTCTCCGAGTCGTAGTTGGAGATGCCGACATAGAGGGCCTTGCCGGAGCGGACGATCGCGTCGAGCGCGCCCATCGTCTCCTCCAGCGGGGTGTCCGGGTCGAACCGGTGCGAGTAGAAGATGTCGACGTAGTCCAGCCCCATCCGGCGCAGCGACTGGTCCAGCGAGGCGATCAGGTACTTGCGTGAGCCCCACTCGCCGTACGGGCCGGGCCACATGTCGTATCCGGCCTTGCTGGAGATCACCAGCTCGTCCCGGTAGGGCTTCAGGTCCGTGGCGAGCATCCGGCCGAAGTTCTCCTCCGCCGATCCGGGCGGGGGGCCGTAGTTGTTCGCCAGGTCGAAGTGGGTGATGCCGAGGTCGAAGGCGCGCCGGACGATGTCCCGCTGCCGCTCGTACGGCCGATCCGGCCCGAAGTTGTGCCACAGCCCGAGCGATACGGCCGGCAGCCGCAGCCCGCTGCGCCCGCTGCGCCGGTAGGTCATCGTCTGGTAGCGCTCGTCCGAGGCAAGGTAGGTCACGGTTTTGACCCTATCGCCGGGCCGGTGGCCGGGACAGCGGCAGCTCGTCGGCGCTGCCCCGGCCATCGTGCGGCCGTCAGACGGCGATGCAGCTCAGGGTGGGTGCGGTGGCGGGGCCCGTGCCGATCATCCCGAAGGCGGTGCTGGCCCCCGGGGCGATCCGGCCGTTCCAGTCGGTGTTGCCGATGGTGACCACGCCGTCGATGGTCGACGAGATCGTGGCGTTCCAGATGTCGCGTACGCCCTGGCCCTCGGGGAGCGTCAGGCGCACCGCCCAGCGGGCCATCGGCGAGGTGCCGGTGTTGCGCACCGTCACCTCGGCGTGGAAGGCCCCCGGCCAGTCGCTGACCAGCCGCCACGTCGCCGAGCAGCGGAGCGCGGTCGTCGGCGTGGGGGTGGGGGTCGGGTAGTCGGTCGGGTACGGCGGGCCCGTGGTCGGCGTCGGCGTCGGGTTCATCGGCGTCGTGCTCGGCGTCGGGGGAGCCGGCGTCCAGGCCGGCACCACTGCGGGCGGGGCGGCGGCACCGGCTGCTCCCGCCGCCTCGGCGGCGGTGGCCGCCGAGGCGAGGCTCGGGGCGACGGGCGCGAGCAGCAGCGCGCCGGCCAGCACCAGCAGGCCGGGACGGAATCTGGGACGCGGACGGTTCATGGCGGCCTCCGGGACGAGAGCGGCGATTGGTGTTGCTGGGAGCGCTCCAACCATCGATGTGCGCCTATCAAATTGTCAATCGGTGATCCGTCTCGTCGCGCCGGTCCCGCCGTTCACGGCGGTTAGGAAGGGGCCCTTCCTCTACAGAATGCGTTAACAGGGGGCCCTTCCTTGCAACGTGGGCGCGCTAGCGTGGGTCGGGTGACTGAGCCCAACCAGGTTCTCCCGGTCCCGCCCGCCGACCTGCCCGCCACCCTCGGCGCGCTGCGGGCCGCCGGGCACCACTACCGCACGGTCAAGCAGGAACTCCGCGACAACCTCCTCGCCCGGCTGCGCGCCGGCGGGGACCGCTTCCCCGGCATCGTCGGCTACGACGACACGGTGCTGCCCGAGGTCGAGCGGGCGCTGCTCGCCGGCCATGACATGGTGCTGCTCGGCGAGCGCGGCCAGGGCAAGACCCGGCTGATCCGCTCCCTGGTGGCGCTGCTCGACGAGTGGACCCCGGTCATCGCCGGCTCGGTGCTCAACGAGCACCCGATGCACCCGCTCACCCCCGCGTCCCGCGCCCTGGCCGCCGAGGCCGGCGACGACCTGCCGATCGCCTGGCTGCACCGCAGCATGCGGTACGGCGAAAAGCTGGCCACCCCCGACACCAGCGTCGGCGACCTGATCGGCGACGTCGACCCGATCCGGATCGCCCAGGGGCGCACCCTCGGCGACCCGGAGACCATCCACTTCGGGCTGGTGCCGCGCACCAACCGGGGCATCTTCGCCGTCAACGAGCTGCCCGACCTCGCCGAGCGCATCCAGGTGGCGCTGCTCAACGTGCTGGAGGAGCGCGACATCCAGGTGCGCGGCTACCAGCTGCGGCTGCCGCTGGACCTGCTCCTGGTGGCCAGCGCCAACCCGGAGGACTACACCAACCGGGGCCGGATCATCACCCCGCTCAAGGACCGCTTCGGCGCGGAGATCCACACCCACTACCCGCTCGGCCTGGAGCTGGAGCTGGCCCTGATCCGGCAGGAGGCCGACCTGGTCGCCGACGTGCCGGAGCACGTGCTGGAGGTGCTGGCCCGGTTCGCCCGCGCGGTGCGCGACTCCCCGTCGGTCGACCAGCGCTCCGGCGTCTCGGCCCGGTTCGCGATCGCCGCCGCCGAGACCGTCGCCGCCGCCGCGCTGCGCCGTTCCGGCCTGCTCGCGGCCGGTGCCACCACCGACGGGGTACGCGAGGAGGCGCCCGTCGCCCGGGTCGGCGACGCGGTGTCGGTGACCTCCACGCTGCGCGGCAAGGTCGAGTTCGAGAGTGGCGAGGACGGGCGGGAGGTCGAGATCCTCGCCCACCTGCTGCGTACCGCGACCGCCGACACGTTCCGGGCCCGGCTCGCCGGGCTGGACCTGTCCGGCTTCACCGCGCTGGTGGACGACGGCCGGGTCGTGGAGACCGGCGAACTGGTCGCCTCGGCCGATCTGCTGCGCCAGGTCGGCACCGTGCCGGGGTTGGCCAAGGCCCTCGACCGGCTCGGGCTGGGCGACGCGCCGACGCCCGAGCAGGCGGCGGCCGGCGTCGAGTTCGTGCTGGAGGGGCTGCACCTGACGCGCCGGCTGGGCAAGGACGTCACCGACTCCGGGCGCACCGTCTACGGCGGCCGGGGCTGAGGTGGCCGGCAACCGGTTCCGGTACGGCCAGTGGCGCGGCGGCCCCGACCCGCTCGCCCCGCCGTACGACGTGCGGGCCGCCGTCGACTCGGTCGGCGCGGAGGTGCTGGCCGGCGGCAACCTCCGCGAGGCGCTGCGCGACCTGCTGCGGCGCGGCCCGCAGGGGCGCGGCGGCCTCGACGACCTCGCCGCCCGGGCCCGGCGGCTGCGCCGCGAGGCGCTGCGCCGGGGCGACCTCGACGGGGCGGTGACCCGCGCCCGGGCGCTGCTCGACCAGGCCCTCGCCGCCGAGCGGGACGAGCTGCGCGGGCGCGACGACGAGGCGGCCCGCTTCGCCGAGGCGGTGCTGGACAACCTGCCCCGGTCCACCGCCCGCGCCGTGCGGGAGCTGGCGGGCTACGAGTGGGCCAGCGAGGAGGCCCGGCAGACGTACCGGCGGATTCTCGACGGGCTGCGCGGCGACGTGCTGGAGCAGCGCTTCGCCGGCCTGCGCGACGCGGCGCGGGCCGCCGGCGACCCGCAGGTCCAGCGGCAGCTCGCGGAGATGATGCGCGACCTCAACGAGCTGCTGGCCCGGCACGCCCGGTCGGAGGACACCACCGACGCGTTCGCCGAGTTCATGCGCCGCCACGGCGAGTTCTTCCCGGAGCAGCCGAGGGACGTCGACGAGCTGGTTGACGTGCTGGCCCGGCGGGCGGCGGCCGGGGAACGGCTGATGCGGTCGCTGTCGGACCGGCAGCGCGAGGAGCTGGCCGGGCTGATGCGCGAGTCCCTCGGCGAGCGGCTGGCCGGCGAGCTGGCCGCGCTCGACGCGAACCTGCGGGCGTTGCGCCCCGACCTGCACCGGGGCGGGGGCGAGCGGGTCCGCGGCGAGCAGCCGCTCGGCTACGGCGAGGCGACCGGGGCGCTCGCCGAGATCGCCGAGCTGGACGAGCTGCTCGACGCCCTGGACCAGGAGCATCCCGGCGCGACTCTGGACGACGTGGACGTCGAGGCGGTGGCCCGGACGCTGGGCCGCGACGCGGCCGACGACGTGCGCCGGCTGCGGGAGCTGGAGCGGGAGCTGCGCCGGCAGGGCTGGGTGACCCGGGACGCCGACGGGCTGACGCTCAGCCCGAAGGCGCTGCGCCGGCTCGCCGGGACCGCGCTGCGCCAGGTCTTCGCCGACCTGACGGCCGGGCCGCGCGGCCAGCACGACCTGCGTACGGCGGGCGCGGCCGGCGAGGTCAGCGGGGCGTCGCGGCAGTGGGAGTACGGCGACGAGCAGCCGATCGACGTGGTGCGCACCCTGCACCGGGCGGTCCGTCGGGCGGGGCCGTCGGTGCCGGTCCAGCTCGCCGCCGAGGACTTCGAGGTGGCGGAGACGGAGCGCCGGGCGTCGGCGGCGGTGGCGCTGTGCGTGGACCTGTCGTACTCGATGATCTCGCAGGGGCGGTGGGGGCCGATGAAGCAGACGGCCCTGGCCCTGTCCCACCTGATGGCGACCCGTTTCCCGCAGGACGCGCTGCAGATCATCGGGTTCGGCCGGCAGGCCGCGCCGCTGACCCAGGCGGAGCTGGCGGCCGTCGAGCCGGACATGCAGCAGGGCACCAACCTCCAGCACGCGTTACGCCTGGCGGGTCGGCACCTGCGCCGGCACCCGGGTGCGGAGCCGGTGGTCCTCGTGGTCACCGACGGCGAGCCCACCGCCCACCTCGACCCCGACGACGGCCAGGCGTACTTCCACTGGCCGCCACTGGAGGAGACGATCGCGGCGACGATCCGGGAGGTGGACCGGCTGACCCGGGCCGGCGCGATGCTCAACCTGTTCATGCTCGGCGAGGATCCCGGCCTGCGCCGCTTCGTCGACGCGGTGGCCCGCCGGTCCCGGGGCCGGATGTTCACCCCTGACCTCGGCGACCTCGGCGAGTACGTGGTCAGCGACTACCTGCGTGCCCGCCGGGGCCGCCGCTGAGCGCCCGCCGGCCCGGCTGCGCCGGTGACCCGGTCCCGTCCGGGTGACCCCGGTGCGGTAGCGCTGCCCGGCCGGGCCGGCACCGGGGTTGACTGACATCGTGGACAGCGAGGCTCTGCGGCGGGCGTACGACGAGGTGCTCGCCGAGGTGGCGGCCGGCGGGTTCGAGCCGCCCGGCGACGGGGAGCTGAGCGCCGAGCAGATCGTGGCGCACCTGGTGGCCAACGACGAGCTGATGAGCGAGGCGACCGAGGCGGTGCTCGCCGGCTCCCCGTTCGCGTACTACGACCTGGACGCCATCCACCGCCCGCAACTCGACGCCCTCGTCGCCGAGTACGCCGACCCGGGTGCGGGCGGTGGATGGCCGGCGGCGGGCGGGTCGGCGGCGCTGGGCGGGTCGGCGGCGGCGGGCGGGTCGGCTGCGCTGAGTGGGTCGGCTGCGCTGGGCGGGCTGGCCGACCGGCTGCGGGAGACCAGCCGGCGGCTCTGCGCGTTGGTCGACCGGCTGGGCCCGGCGGCGCAGACGCCGGTCGAGACCAGGCTGCACGAGGACGTCGACCTGCGGGTCGACGAGACCCTGCCCTGGGCCCGCACCCTCGACCTGCACGCCCGGGTCCACCTGCCGAAGCACCTCGCCCAGCTCCGGGCCCTGCGCCCGCAGTTCCACGCCCACCGCGCCTGACCCGGCGACGGCAACGGCAACGGCGACGACGGCGGCGGCCCGGCAGCTCTGGCAGGCGCGGCTGGGCCGGGAGCCGCGCCCGAGCACCGAGCCGAATCGCCTTCGGCACGCGCCACCCCCACCAACCGGCAGGTGACACGCTGCAACCGCAGCCGCCGGGGCCACACACCCGCGCGCCCCCTTTGCTCTGCACCCGCATACGCAACGCTTACGCTGCGCAATCCGCCTCGCCCCCGCCCGAAGGCTCGCGCCTTGGGTATCTGGCCAGTTCAACGGCGCTGCTGCGTGGGTGGGTGCAGAGCAAAGGGAAGGGGATCGGTGGGGCGAGGTGGGAGAAGGGTGACGCAGCGTCAGCTCGGCCGGTCGGGCGTACGCGGCGGTCAAGGAATTACGCCGTGTCACCGAGCTGGGTCAGGCGCGGGTCCGGAAGGCCCTGCGGTATGCCGACGGGGAGACGCCGACCCGCCCGTGCAGGCGTTGGCGCAGTGCGGTGGCGGTGCCGAAGCCGGACCGGTGGGCCACCTGCTCGACGCTGAGGTCCGTCGTCTCCAGCAGCAGCCGGGCGTGATCGGTGCGCTGCTGCAGCAGCCACTGGGCCGGGCTGAGCCCGGTCTCCGAGCGGAAGTGCCGGGTGAAGGTGCGCACGCTCATCCGGGCGTGCGCGGCCAGGTCGCGCAGGGCCACCGGCTCGTGCAGCCGCTGCCGGGCCCACTCGCGGGTGGCGGCGGTGCCGTTGGCCGGGTCGCGGGGCACCGGGCGCTCGATGTACTGGGCCTGCCCGCCGTCTCGCCACGGCGGCACCACGCAGCGCCGGGCCGCCCGGTTCGCCACGTCGCTGCCGTGGTCGGTGCGCACGACGTGCAGGCAGAGGTCGATGCCGGCGGCGACCCCGGCGGAGGTGAGCACGTCGCCGGAGTCGATGAAGAGCACCTCCGGGTCCAGCTCGATCGTGGGGTGCAGCCGGCGGAACAGCCCCGCGTACGCCCAGTGGGTGGTGGCCCGCCGGCCGTCGAGCAGGCCGGCGGCGGCGAGCACGAACGCGCCCGTGCAGATCGACATGACCCGGGCACCCCGGGCGTGGGCGTCGCGCAGCGCCGCCGCCACGGCCGGGTCCACCGTGCCGTCGGTCATCGGCCCGCCGCCGTGCACCCCGGGCACGACCACCGTGTCGGCGGCGGCGACCAGCTCCAGCCCGTGGTCGGGCAGCACCTGGAAGCCGGCGGTGCTGCGGACCGGCTGGCCGCCTGCCGTGCAGGTGCCTACCGCGTAGAAGCGGTCGCCGTCGGGGGTGCGGGCCGCGCCGAGCACCTGGGCCGGGGTGCCGAGGTCGAGGCCGACCACCCCGTCCACGGCGAGCACCGCGACCCGGTGCGGGGCGAACGTCATGGCCCGATTATTGCGCACCATGGCAGTCCGGCCACTCGTCGCCGGGCGGTCGGGGCCCGAGACTCGGTGCGTGACCCGTACCCGTCGTTTCCACCCGGCCTGGGCCGTGGCCGCCGTCGCCTTCGTCGCGCTGGTCGGCGCGGCCGGCTTCCGCGCCACCCCGTCGGTGCTGCTGCACCCGCTGCACGCCGAGTTCGGCTGGCCGCTGGCCACCGTCTCCGCCGCTGTCTCGGTCAACCTGCTGCTCTACGGGCTCACCGCACCCTTCGCCGCCGCCCTGATGGACCGCTTCGGCATCCGCCGGGTGGTGACCGTCGCCCTGGTGCTGGTGGCCCTCGGCAGCGGGCTGACGGTCTTCATGACGGCGAGCTGGCAGCTCGTCCTCTGCTGGGGCGTGCTGGTCGGGCTGGGCACCGGGTCGATGGCGCTGGCCTTCGTGGCGACCGTCACCGGGCGCTGGTTCGTCGCGCGGCGGGGCCTGGTGACCGGGGTGCTGACCGCCGGCGGGGCCGCCGGCCAGCTCGTCTTCCTCCCGCTGGTCGCCGTGCTCGTGCGCGACCACGGCTGGCGCGCGGCGGCGCTCGTCGTCGCCGGGGCCGCGCTGGCGGTCGTACCCCTGGTGGGGTGGCTGCTGCGGGAGCACCCGGCGGATCTCGGCGTGCCCGCCTACGGCGCGGCGGAGGTGGTCCCGCCCGCGCCGCCGACGGGCGGCGCGGCGGCGCGGGCGGTCGACGTGCTGGCCGCCGCCGCGCGGACCCGGCCGTTCTGGCTGCTCGCGGGCGGCTTCGCGATCTGCGGCGCGACCACCAACGGCCTCGTCGGCACCCACTTCGTGCCGGCGGCCCACGACCACGGCATGGCCGAGACCACCGCCGCCGGGCTGCTCGCCCTGGTCGGGCTGTTCGACATCGTCGGTACGGTCGCGTCCGGCTGGCTCACCGACCGGTTCGACGCGCGGCTGCTGCTCGGCGCCTACTACGCGCTGCGCGGCGCGTCGCTGCTGGTGCTGCCGAGCCTCTTCGCGGGCACCGCCGAGCCGAGCATGCTGGTGTTCGTCGTCTTCTACGGCCTGGACTGGGTGGCCACCGTCCCGCCGACGGTGGCGCTGTGCCGGGAGTGGTTCGGCGCGTCCGGCGCGGTGGTCTTCGGCTGGGTCTTCGCCGCCCACCAACTCGGCGCGGCGTTCGCCGCGACCGGGGCGGGACTGGTCCGCGACCGGCTCGGCGACTACGCCGTCGCCTGGTACGTCGCGGGCGCGCTGTCGATCGGCGCGGCCGGGCTCTCCCTGCTGCTGCGCCGGCGCGGGCCGGCTCAGTCGACGACCGAGACGTCCTTCCAGAACGCCACCCGGTCGCGGACCATCTCGGCCTCCGGCAGCGGGTCCGGGTAGTACCAGACGGCGTCGGCGCTGCTGCGCCCGTCGTGCTCCAGCGAGTAGTAGGAGGCGGTGCCCTTCCACGGGCAGAAGGTGTGCGTCGTGGACGCGCGGAGCACGTCGTCGCGCAGGGCGGCGCGGGGGAAGTAGTGGTTGCCCTCGACCACCACCGTGTCGTCGCTGTCGGCGATCACCAGGTCGTTCCAGACGGCTTTCGGCATGCGCCCCAGGTTAGCGTCCCCACCGGAACGATCGTTCGCGCGTACAGTGATCTCATGCGCGCAGGCCGTGTGGATCATGCAGTTGACCACGACGGAGCGGTGGACCTGCTGCGGCAGTCGTACGCCGCGGTGCCCGCCGGCGAGACCGTTCGACTCGCCAAACGCACCTCCAACCTGTTCCGCCCGAGATCCGCCCCGAGCGCCCCCGGCCTGGACGTCAGCGGCCTCGGCGGGGTGATCGGCGTCGACCCGGTCGCCCGCACCGCCGATGTGCAGGGCATGTGCACCTACGAGCGGCTGGTCGCCGCGACCCTGCCGCACGGGCTGATGCCACTGGTGGTGCCGCAGCTGCGCACCATCACCCTGGGCGGCGCGGTCACCGGCCTCGGCATCGAGTCCACCTCGTTCCGGCACGGCCTGCCGCACGAGTCCGTCCTGGAGCTGGACGTCCTCACCGGCGCGGGCGAGATCGTCACCGCCCGGCCCGACGGGCCGCACGCCGACCTCTTCGCGGCCTTCCCCAACTCGCTGGGCAGCCTCGGCTACGCCACCCGGCTGCGCATCGAGCTGGCCCCGGTCCGCACGTACGTGGCCCTGCGCAACGTCCGCTTCACCGACCTCGACGCGTTGACCGCGGCGATCGGCGAGGTGACCGCCACCGGCTCCTGGGCCGGCGAGCCGGTCGACGCGATGGACGGGGTGATGTTCAGCCCCGGCGAGGCGTACCTCGTGCTGGCGACCTTCACCGACGACGCGCCGCAGGTAAGCGACTACACCGGCCAGGGCATCTATTACCGCTCGCTGCCCCGGCGCACCCGCGACTGGCTGACCACCCACGACTACCTGTGGCGGTGGGACACCGACTGGTTCTGGTGTTCGGCGGCGTTCGGCGCGCAGCACCCGGTCGTGCGGAGGCTCTGGCCGGCCCGGTTGCGGCGCAGCGACGTCTACCACCGCCTCGTCCGGCTGGAGCACCGGCACCAGGTGGCGGCCCGCATCGACCGGCTGCGCGGCCAGCCGGCCCGCGAGCGGGTGGTGCAGGACGTGGAGATCCCCCTGGAGGGCACCGCCGGCTTCCTGCGCTGGTTCGCCGGCGAGGTGCGGATGTCCCCCGTCTGGCTCTGCCCGCTGCGGCTGCGCGAGCCGGCCGGCCCCGGTTCGGCGCGGGCCTGGCCGCTATATCCGCTGCGTCCCGGCCAGAACTACGTCAACATCGGCTTCTGGGGGACCGTGCCGATCACCGGGGGCGCCGCCGACGGCGACGTCAACCGGCTGGTCGAGCGCGCGGTGTCCGACGCGGGCGGCCACAAGTCGCTCTACTCGGACGCGTACTACGACCGCGAGGCGTTCGACCGGCTCTACGGCGGGGACACCTGGCGCGCGGTGAAGGACCGTTACGACCCGGACCACCGGCTCACCGGACTTTACGAGAAGGCGGTAGCGCGAAAATGAGCCTGATTGACCGAGAACAGGGGGCGGCCGACGTCCCGTCCGTCCCGCCGGCCGGGAGCCGGCGCGCGACCCCGACCGTGGCCGACGTGGTCCGTGCCGTCACGGCCGGGGCCCTGCCGGTCCAGATCACGGGGTACGACGGCAGCTCCGTCGGCCCCGCCGACGCCGACATCACCCTGGCCGTCCGCTCCGAGCGGGGCCTGTCCTACCTGCTGACCGCCCCGGGCGACCTGGGCATGGCGCGGGCGTACGTCAGCGGCGACCTGGAGCTGGGCGGCGTGCACCCCGGCGACCCGTACGAGGCGTTGCGGGTGCTCAAGGACGAGCTGAAGCTGCGCCCGCCGTCGCTTGCCGAGGGGCTGGCCCTGGTGCGCGGGCTGGGCTGGGAGCGGCTGATGCCGCCGCCGCCCCCGCCGCAGGAGGCCGCGCCGCGCTGGAAGCGGATGGTCAACGGGCTGCGGCACTCCCGCATCCGGGACAGCACCGCCATCTCCCACCACTACGACGTGTCGAACGCCTTCTACGAGCTGGTGCTCGGGCCGTCGATGACGTACACGTGCGCGGTCTTCCGCAGCCCCGACGACACGCTGGAGCAGGCCCAGGCCGCGAAGTACGACCTGGTCGCCGGGAAGCTCGGGCTGAAGCCGGGGATGCGGCTGCTCGACGTCGGCTGCGGCTGGGGCGGCATGGTCCGGCACGCGGCCCGGGAATACGGCGTGAAGGCGCTGGGCGTGACCCTGTCCCGGGCACAGGCGCAGTGGGCGCAGGCGGCCATCGAGCGGGAGGGGCTGTCGGAGCTGGCCGAGGTGCGGCACCTGGACTACCGGGACGCCCCGCGTGAGCAGTTCGACGTGATCTCCTCGATCGGCCTGACCGAGCACATCGGGGTGCGCAACTATCCGGCGTACTTCCGGGCGCTGGGCGGCCGGCTGCGCGTCGGCGGGCGGCTGCTCAACCACTGCATCACCCGGGCCGACAACCGGGCCCCGCACCGTTCGGGCGCGTTCATCGACCGGTACGTCTTCCCCGACGGCGAGCTGGCCGGCCCCGGGCGGCTGATCAGCGAGATCCACGACGCGGGGCTGGAGGTGCACCACGAGGAGAACCTGCGCCAGCACTACGCGCTGACCCTCGCCGGCTGGTGCCGCAACCTGGTGGCGCACTGGGACGAGTGCGTGGCCGAGGTCGGCCAGGGCACCGCCCGGGTGTGGGGCCTGTACATGGCGGGGTCGCGGCTGGCGTTCGAGCGCAACGAGATCCAGTTGCACCAGGTGCTGGCCACCCGCAACGGCCCGCGCGGGGCGAACGGCTACCCGCTGCGGCCGGACTGGTCGGCCTGACCGGCGGGCACTGACGAAAGGGGACGGCCGCACCGGCCGTCCCCTTTCGTCGAACCCATTGACAAGAAGTTTTTGTACGTACAAACATGACTGAACCGATGACCGTGCGCGCCTGCCTCGCCGCGCCCGCCGAGGCCGTCCACCGGGCCCTCACCGACCCGGCCGAGCTGCGCGCCTGGCTGGCCGAGCACGCCGAGGTGGAGCTGCCCCACCGGTACGCGTTCTGGGGGCGCTACACGCCGGAGGGCGACGCACCGCACCAGCGGCTGCTGCACGCCGACGAGCGGACGCTGCGCTTCGGCTGGCTGCTCGACGGGGTGGAGACCACCACCGAGTTCACCCTGGAGCCGGACGGCGACGCGACGATCCTCACCCTCCGGCAGAGCCACTTCGACTTCGCCGAGGCGATGAGCGGCAGCACGATCCGGGGCGTGCTCCAGACGTACTGGGCGTTGGCGGTCGCCAACCTGGCCGCCCGGCTGGAGGGCCGCCAGCTCCTGCCGCGCACCGACTTCACCACCGCCGACCTGCGCGGCGAGCTGCTCATCGCCGCCCCGCCGGCCAAGGTGTACGAGTCGCTGATCGACTCGGCGCAGGCCAGCGCCTGGTTCGGCTACCCGATCGGCATCGAGCCCTGGGTCGGCGGCCGGTACGCCATGGGCGGCTTCGAGTCCGGCTACGCGGCCAAGGTCGTCGACCTGGAGCCGGGCCGCCGGATGTCGATCGACTGGGGCCCGACGGGCGTCACCACCTGGGAGCTGGCCGAGTCCCAGGGCAAGACGAAGCTCACCTTCGTGCAGAGCGGCTTCGACGAGCAGAACCCGCCGTACGCGGCGTGGAGCGGCACGGTCGCGGGGTTCGGCGAGCTGGTCCGGTTCCACGAGCTGCCCGACTGGCAGCCGATCTGGCTCCCGGACCCGACCCCGGTGCCGTAGGCATCTACCCGATCTTCGCCTGGCAGGTGCAGAAGCGGGCGCGGGTGGGTACTGCGGGGCGATGTTCTTCATATTCGGGCTCCGCACCAAGGTCGACCGCTCGGGTGTGGCGCAGCAGGTGTGCCGCAACTGCGGCAACCACGCCGCCCAGGTGATCAGTCGTCGGTCGACGAAGTTCACCCTTTTCTTCGTCCCGCTGATCCCGATCCGCACCCGCTACGTCCAGCAGTGCACCTTCTGCGGCGCCCAGTACGACATCTCCGCCGCCGAGGCCGCGCGTCTCCCGGTCGGGTGATCCGCCGATGGCCCGTTTCCTCTGCTGGCTGATCGGCCGCCGCCCCCTGATCGGCGGCCACCCCGTAACCGGCCCTCAACCAGTGACCGTGCCCGAGACACCTGTGCCCGAGGCGTCCGCGCGCACCGCCTCCCGCCCGCCCTGCACCCCGGGCCGCCGGCCCCGCCGCCGCGCCCGCCGCCCGCTGGCCGGCACCGCCCTGCCCCGCTCGCCCTGGAACCGCTCCGCCGACCGCTGACCCCTGACCGGGCCGCCGACCGCTGATCCGACCGGCAACCGCCGCCGGTTGACCGCTTGCCGCTGCCTGCCTGACGACGGCCCGGGCAGCCCTCGCCCGCCCCGCCCGCATGCCGCCCAGCCCGACCGCCTCCGGCCTGCGGCGATGCGCTGTGATCTCCGCCCCGAACCCGGTACCGCCCCGCACGCGACACCTAGGCTGGGGCCGCCGCGAAGAACGGGGAGAATCGTGCGCAACCATCCGGCCGTCGTGCTGGTCGCCGTCCTGCTGTCCACCATGTCGTTGCCGATCTCGCTGACCGGCGCGTCGGTCGCGTTGCCCGACATCGGCCGCGACCTCGACGCCGGGCTGGCCGGGGTGCAGTGGGTGGTGAACGGCTACAACGCCACCTTCGCCAGCTTCATGCTCGCCACCGGCGCGCTCGCCGACCTGCTCGGCCGCCGCCGCGTCTACGCCACCGGCCTGGCGCTCTTCGCCGTCGCCGGGCTGGCCGGCGCGTTCGTCGACGACATCGTGCTGCTCGACGCGGCCCGGGTGCTCGCCGGCATCGGGGCGGCCGCCGCCGCGACCAGCGCCGCCGCCCTGCTGGCCGGCGCGTTCCAGGGGGCGGGGCGGGCCCGCGCGTTCAGCCTGTTCGGCACGGCCATCGGCACCGGCCTCGCGTTCGGCCCGTCGATCGCGGGGCTGCTGATCGAGGCGTTCGGCTGGCGGGCCGTGTTCGTCGTCCCCGCGCTGGTCGCCTGCGCGGTCCTCGGCATCGTGCCGCTGCTGCCGGAGTCCCGCCAGCCGCATGCCGGGCGGGTCGACTGGCCCGGCACCGTGTCGTTCACGGCCGCGCTGCTGCTGCTCATCTTCGGCTTCGTGCAGGGCCCCGAGTTCGGCTGGTCCGCCCCGGTGATCGTGGTGGCCTTCGTCGCGGCGGTCGCCCTGCTGGTGCTCTTCGTGCGGGTGGAGCGCCGCCGCGCCGCGCCGATGTTCGACCTGGCCCTGCTGGCGAACTCCCGGTTCGTCGGCGTCTGCCTGGCGGCGGCCACCATCGTCGCGGTGCTGGTGCCGCTGCTGGTCTACCTGCCGTCGTACCTGACGACCGTCGTCGGGCTGAGCCCCGGGGCGGCTGGCGGCACGCTGATCCTGCTCACCGCGCCGACCCTGGTGCTGCCCCTGCTCAGCGGCGCGCTGACCCGGCTGGTGCCGGCCCCGGTCGTCATCGTGTGCTCCGTGGTGGTGGTCGCGGTCGGGGCGGCCTGGGCCACCGTCATCGCCCCGGACAGCGGCACCGCGTCGCTGGCCGGGCCGCTGTTGACGATGGGCGTGGGCATCGGCCTGTCGATCGGGCTGCTGGACGCGATCGCGATCGGCAGCGTCGAACCGGCGCGGGCGGCCACCGGCGCCGGGATGATCAACACCGCCCGGCTGGCGAGCGAGACGATCGCCATCGCGGTGGTCGGGGCGGTGTTGGCCAGCACCACCGCCGGCCGGCTCGCCGACCCGGGCTTCACCTCCGGCCTGCGTACGGTGCTCTGGGCGATGGCCGGGGCGGCGCTGACCGCCACTGTCGCGGTGGCCGTGCTGCTCTGGCGCGGCGCGGCCCGCGCCGAACGGGCGCGGACCGCCTAAGGTGGCGTGTCGTGACGAGCACCGCGCGGCGACTGGCCGAGATCCGGGGCGGCGGTGCGCCGCGCCGGCACAACGCCCGGACGATCGCCGCGCTGACCGGCAACCCCGGCTGTGACCGCCGGGCCGTGCTGGACAGCGCGGGGGCCGACAAGCCGGGGCTGGCGGAGCGGGTCGGGTTCCCGGCCCGGTTCGGGCAGTCCCGCTTCGCGATCACCCGGGGCAACGCCTTCGAGGCGCAGGTCAAGGCCGACGGCGGGGCCGAGCTGCTGCGGCTGGTCGCCGAGCGGCTGGGCGTGGACCCGACCGGCCCGGCGACCTGGACGGACCTGGGCGCGGAGGACCGCGGCGATCCGCCCGACGCCACCGGCCAGCTCGGCCGGGCCGCGCGGTCCCGTGCCGCGCTGGCCGCCGCCGCGCCGGCCGGCGCCGACGACCCGGCCGCCCTGTTCGACCATCCGCTGCTCGGCCTCGACGTCGCAGGCCAGCGGGTGCACCTGGAGCCGGGCCTGGTGGCGGCCCGACTCGCCGGCCGGTTCCACGTCGTGGAGATCAAGTCGTTCCCGGTGATCGACGGGCAGGCCGACCCGGGCAAGGTGGCCGCCGCCGCGATCCAGTCCGCCGTCTACGTGCTCGCGCTGCGCGAGCTGCTCGCCGCCGAGGGGCACGACGCGGCGCTGGTCTCCTCCGACGTGGTGCTGGTCTGTCCGCGCGACTTCGCGAACCGGCCCGTCGCCAGCCTGGTGGACGTGCGCAAGCAACTGCTGGTGCTGCGCCGCCAGCTCGACCGGATGGCCCGCGTCGACGACCTGCTGGCCCGGCTGCCCGCCGACTTCACCGCCGACCCGTCGACCGACCCCGAGCGGCTGCGCCGGTCGCTGACGTCGGTGCCGGCCCGCTACGCCCCCGACTGCCTCGCGGCCTGCGAGCTGGCGTACTTCTGCCGGCACGAGACCCGCGCCGAGACGGCCGCGCTGGGCCGGCCCGTCCGCGAGGCGCTCGGCGGGGTCGCGACGGTGGCCGAGGTCCTCGCGCTGGCCGCCGGCTCCGACCCGGGCGCGCCCGGGCAGGCGGAGGCCGCCGCGCTGCTGCGGGCCGCGGCCCGGCTGCGCGCCGACGCCCTGGCCGGTCAGCCCGCATGAGTACGCTGCGCGCGCTCGCGAAGGCCCAGGCGCTCGCCGCCGGGGTGGCGCAGCCGGTGGCCACCGTCCGGCACCTGCACCTGTCGGACCGGCCGCTGGTGCTGGTGCCGTTGACGATGGCGGGCGAGGCGAACGCCCCCCTCGCGGTGCTGGTCGGCGACGCCCCCGACGCGGCCCGGCTGCTGATCGTGCCGCAGCCGCGCAACCGCGACCAGCGGTTCGCGTTCGCCGCCGAGCTGGCCGGGATCGTGCTGCCCTACCTGGACTCGTTCCGGGGCGACACGGAAGCGGTCGCGGTCGACCGGGGGCGCGACGTCCGGCACCGGTACGTCGACGCGCCGCAGCTCGTCGTGCCGAACCCGGGCGGGGTGACGTTCCTGCGGCTGTTCGGCCGTTCCACCCGGTTCCGACGCACCGACGGCGACTACCCGGTGCACCCGGCGGTGCCGCTGCTCGGGCGCTGGCTGACGTTCTTCGCCGAGCGGGCCGAGCAGCCCGGCTCGTCGGCGCTGCTGGCGCTGACCGACGCGCTGACCCTGCACTGGGCCACCGGGCAGAGCGCGGTGGAGGACCAGCACCTGCCGGCGGTGCTGGGCTGGCTCGACCCGCCGCCGGGGCTCACCGGGGCACAGGCGGCGGCCCGCGCCGAGGACCCGGCGCGCTGCCCGCCCGCCGGCCCGGCCACCGACCCGGAGTTCGACAACCGGGTGCTTGCCCCGGCCATCGCCGCGTACGCCGACGCGGCCGACGACGAGGCGGCGCGGCGGTCCGCGTACGCGGAGCTGGAGCTGGCGCTGCGCGGCCAGCTCGCGCCCACCTGGGAGCTGGTGTGGCGCGGCCTGGGGCTGCTGGCCGCCCTGCCGCCGGGGGCGCGGGTGGCGGGGCGGTGGGCCGGCGACCGGGACGCCTTCACCGGTTACGCGGAGCACGTCGACGCCGGCGGCGGGCCGCAGCCGCGCCGCGACGGCGCGGTGGCGGCGGCCGTGCGCCTGCACCGGCTGGAGCGGGCCGCGGCCTCGTACGCGGTGCAGCGCGCCTACGACGACCCGCTGGTGATGGCCGAGCACCGGCTCACCGGGGAGGCGTTCGTCGGGGACGTGACGCTCGCCGACCCGGCGCGGGTCGACGACACCGGCAAGCGCCCGGTGCTGCGCCCCCGCATCCAGGTGGTGACCACCGAGCCGGTGGCGGTGCCGGTCGGCGCGACGCTGTACTCGCCGGCCCGGCCCGGGCAGAAGGCGCGGGTGGTGTTCCTGACCCCGGCGGCCGACGGCAAGACCGAGGTGGTGCTGGAGCTCTCCGGCGGGATGGGCCGGGGGCTGACCGCCCCGCCGGGCACGGTGCCGGAGGTGGGGGAGCGGCTCTGCCTCACCACCCTGTCGGACGGGTTCCTGCCGGCGGGGTCGTTCCCCACCCCGGAGGAGACGCCGTGGACGCACGGCGGCCCGCCGGCCGCCCCCGTCCTCTCCGATTCCGCCCCCGGCCCCGGCCCCAGCCCGGCGGCCGGGCCGGCGGACGGTGACCCGGCGGAGGAGTGGGCCTGACGGCTCTCCCGGCGGTGGCCGGCACGTTCAGCTCTGCGGGTCGGTGTCGCCGGAAGGGTCCCCGCCCGGCCCGGCGAGGTCCGGTTCGAGGAGCGGGAACAGGCGGGCCACGACCGCGACGGGCGCGGAGCCCGGTGGCCGGGTCAGCGGCCGGTGCTCCCGGTGCCGGTAGCGGTTGACGAGCTCCCGGACGGCGGCGCCGATTTCGGTCAGCTCGCGGGGCGTGAGGTAGAGGACCTGGCTGAACGCCTCGTCGTGCCGCCACCGCTGCGGTGCCCGGTCGCGCTGGGCGAGCCAGTTGCGGTAGGCCTCGTCCTCCAGCCCCCGGGCCAGGCCGGACAGCTCCTCCTGCGGCTCCGGCTCGGCGACGGGGGCGGCCAGCCGCCACGGGCGCACCCGGCCGGGGCCGTGCGGCGCCTCCTCGATGAACCCGTAGCGGGCGAGTTGCCGCAGGTGGAACGAGTGCTGGCCGCTGTTGCCGCCCAGCTCGCGGGCGGCCTCGGTGGCGGTGAGGGTGCCGCGCCGGCGGACGAGGTCGAGCAGCGCCGCCCGCACGGGATGGTTCAGGGCCTCCTCAGCCACCCGGTCGAACCCGCCCTGCTGCGGCGCGTCGGTTTCGTCGGGGGTCTGCGCGTCGGTCACCTTGCAAAGTATCGTGCTTTGCAAACAGAGGGTCAAGCCAACCCGAGAGGAACCCCCATGGCCGTCCTGCCTGTACGCCTGCTCGGCGATCCGGTCCTCACCCAGCCGGCCGAGGAGGTGACCACCTTCGACAAGGAGCTGCACCGGCTCGTCCGCGACCTCACCGACACGCTGGACGACGAGCGGGGCGCCGGCCTCGCGGCCCCGCAACTCGGCATCGGGCTGCGCGTCTTCGTCTACCACGTCGAAAACCTGAAGGGGCACCTCGTCAACCCGGTGCTGCGCTTCCCCGACGAGGAGGAGCAGGACGGACCCGAGGGCTGCCTGTCGATGCCCGGTCTCTACTTCGACACCAGGCGCCGCATGAACGTGGTGGCCAAGGGATACAGCCGGCACGGCGACCCGGTGCAGGTCGTCGGCTCCGGCTACCTGGCCCGGTGCCTGCAACACGAGACCGACCACCTCGACGGTGTGCTGTTCATCGACCGGATGGACACCGAGCGGCGCAAGGCGGCGATGAAGGCGATCCGCGCCGCCCGGTGGTACGGCAAGCCCGAGCCCCGGGTTCAGATCAGTCCCCACCCGATCTTCGGGCGGCTCGCCTGACGGTCGCGCCGGCCGGAGCCGCGCCACCGTCCTCTGTGCACCCGCCTGGCGGCCCGCCCTGCCGCTGGCTACGCTTTCGTGGTTCGCCGTCAATCACCGGTCCTCGCCGTCGAGGGTGCGCGCAGGAGAGAGAGCCGGACGACACTGTGCTGCCCCACGACGCACGTCCCGCCTGCGCGGCTCCCGCCGGGGCGGCCCGGCCCGGCCGGGCCGGGCTCGCCGTGGCCGCGGCGATCCTGCTCGTCGAGCTGACCTGGCTGGCCGTCGCCCTGCCCGGCGCGGCCCTGGTCAGCGACCTCACCGCGATCGCCGTGGCGGGCTGGGCCGGCCACGCCTGCGTCCGGGCCGCCCGCCGGCACCCGGCGCCGCTGCGCCGGTTCTGGGTGCTGCTCGCCGTCACCATGGGCCTCGCCGCCCTCGGCCGGACGGTGTGGACGGTCCAGCGGCTCGGCGACGACGCCCTGCCGCACACGGTGCTCATCGGCGCGCTGTTCACCCTCGGCATCGGCACCGGCACCGCCGCGCTGCTCTGCTGCGCCGCCACGTCCCGCAACGCCGTCGGTCGGGCCCGCACCGTGCTCGACGGGGTGATCGTCGGGCTCGCCCTCATCCCGATCGGCTGGGTGGTGGTGTTCCGGGACATCGCCGACGCCGACCTGGCCGACCCGGTGCGCACCTTCGGGCTGCTCTACCCGATGCTCGACCTGATGCAGCTGACCATCCTCGTCGCGGTGGCCGGCCCGGCCCGCCCGATGTGGCGGCCGCTCGCCGCGATCGGGGCGAGCCTGGGCACCCGGGCGGTCGCCGACGCCGCGTACGTCTCCCTGTTCGCCCACGGCAGCTACGCCCCCGGCCATCCGATCGACGTGTGCTGGCCGCTGAGCTACCTGCTGATCGGCGTCGCCGCCCACTATCCGCCGCCCCCGGCCTGGGACGCCGCCGAGGAGGCCGTCGAGGCGCCGCTGCCGCCGTGGTGGCGCGTCGCCCTGCCCTACCTGCCGGTGGGCGGCGCGATCGTGGCGGTGGTGCTGGCCCGCCGGCCCACCGGACAGACCCCGCACCTGGTCTTCGTCGGCATGATGGCCCTGCTCGGGGTGCTCGCGCTGCGGCAGGGGCTGGCCGCCAACGAGAACCTGCGGCTGGTCGCCCGGCTGCGCCGCCTCGCCTACACCGACCAGCTCACCGGCCTGCCCAACCGGTTGACCTTCACCCGCCGGCTGCGCCGGGCGCTGCGCGACGGGCCCCCGGTCGCCGTCCTGCTGCTCGACCTGGACGGCTTCAAGCAGGTCAACGACCGGTTCGGGCACGTCACCGGCGACGACCTGCTGACCAGCATCGCCGGCCGGATGAAGGCGGCCGTGGCCGACGACGGCACCGTCGTCCGGCTCGGCGGCGACGAGTTCGCCGTCCTCGTCGACGGCGACCGGGAGGTCCGCCCCGAGCACCTGGCCGAACGGCTGCTCGACGCCCTGCAACCCTCCCCCGGCGAGGAGGAGGCCGGCGTGCACCCCTCGGCCAGCATCGGCATCGCCGAGTACGGTCCGCAGCACGCCTCCCACACCGACCTACTCCGCGACGCCGACATCGCCATGTACGCGGCCAAGGCGGCCGGCAAGTCCGCGTACCGCACGTGCACGGCCGCGCTGCGGGAGGCGGCGGTGGGCCGCGCCGAGCTGATCGCCGACCTGCGTCGCGCCGTCGACGAGGAGCAGCTGCACCTGGAATACCAGCCGATCGTCGACCTGGCCACCGGCGAGGTGCGCAGCGCGGAGGCGCTGGTGCGCTGGCGGCACCCCCGGCTGGGGCTGCTCACCCCCGCCCGGTTCCTGCCGCTGGCCGAGGAGACCGGGCTGATCCTGCCGATCGACCGCTGGGTGATCCACGAGGCGTGCCGGGCCGCCGCCACCTGGCGGGACCGCAACCCGGACGCCACCGTCGCGGTCAACATCGCCGCCGCGCACCTGCGCCGACCCGACCTCATCGCCACCGTCACCTCGGCCACCGCCGGCGCCGGCCTCGCTCCCCGCGCGCTCACCCTGGAGCTGACCGAGTCTGCCCTGATCGAGGGCAGCGACGCCGTGCTCGACCGGCTGCGCCAGCTCCGCGAGCTGGGCATCCGCATCGCCATCGACGACTTCGGCACCGGCTACTCGTCGCTGAGCTACCTGCACCGCATCCCGGCCACCGAGCTGAAGATCGACCGGTCGTTCGTGGCCCGGCTCGGCGAGGACTCCCGCGCGTACGCCACGGTGGAAATGGTGACCCGGCTCGCCGACGCGTTCGACCTGACCGTGGTGGCCGAGGGGGTGGAAACCGACCGGCAGCACGAGGCGGTCACCGCGATCGGCTGCGTGCACGGCCAGGGCTGGCGGTACGGTCGCCCCACCGGCCTCGCCGGCCTGCGCGCCGCCCTCACCCCAGCGGCCCGCAACCGCACCTGACCCCCCGCCCGGCGTCCACCCGACGCGCCCCGGCTTCCGTCACGCCACCGCCGGCCGTCGCCCGGCTGGTCGGCCCGGTGCGGACTTCGGGCGGCTCGCCTCGGCGCCGTCGCCCCACTGTTGGCTTGGTCATCGCCCGGCGCGGGCCCGCGCCGGCCGGGGCAGGGCGGGTCCATGGTGGTCCGGCCTCGGTCCTTCCGGCCTCGGTCCTTCCGGCCCCTAGGGAGCTGAGTCGTTTACGACATCACCGTCGGGCACCGGGCGTGCGCCCGGTCTGATTGCGGCGTGCTCCCGGCCGGGGGCCTGTCTGGAGACCCCGATCTGAATCATCCACGACATCAGCTCCCTAGGGAGCGCGACGACCATCCCCACCTCCGGCCGGCACTGGCGAGCAGGCCGCCCACCGCCCGCAGGTCACAACGGCAGGTCACAGCAGCAGGTCAAGCAGCAGCACGCCCGCGAAGCCGACCACCGAGATGATCGTCTCCAGCACCGACCAGCTCTTGATGGTCTGCCCGACGGTGAGTCCGAAGTACTCCTTCACGAGCCAGAAACCGGCGTCGTTCACGTGCGAGAAGAACAGCGACCCGCAGCCGATCGCCAGGGCCAGCAGGGCGACCCCCGGCCGGTCCATGGTCGTGGCGAGCGGGGCGACGATGCCGGCGGCGGTGATCGTGGCCACCGTCGCCGAACCCGTCGCGACCCGGATGCCGACGGCGACCAGCCAGCCCAGCAGCAGCGGCGACAGGCTGGCGTCCTTCGCCGCGTCGGCGACCAGGTTGCCCACGCCGGCGTCCACCAGCACCTGCTTGAACCCGCCGCCGGCCGCGACGATCAGCAGGATGCCCGCGATCGGCGGCAGCGACCCGCCGAGCACCGACGAGACCTGCTTGCGGCTGAAGCCGGCCTGGAAGCCGAGGGTGAACATGGCCACGATCACCCCGGCCAGCAGCGCCACGATCGGGGTGCCGATGATGTCGAGGACCCGGCGGCCCGCGGTGTCCTCGGCCAGGGTCAGCTCGCCGATGGCCCGCAGCAGCATCAGCACCACCGGCAGCAGCACCGTGATCACCGCCGGCCAGAACTTCGGGGCCCGCCGGGCGGTCTCGGTCCCGGAGTCGTCCACGGGCGCGCCGGGGCGGCCGGTGCCCGGGTTGACCAGGTCGTCCTCGGTGAGCAGCTCGCCGTCCACGTCGGCCTGCCGCCGCCCGGCAGCCCCCGGCCCGGCCGCTCCCCGCTCCGCAGCCCCCCGCTCCACCCCGCCGACGGCGGCCGGCGTGCGGGTCGGCAGGAGGGCCTCAGGAATGGTCGCGGGCACGTACCGGGAGATCATGTTGCCGAAGACCGGGCCGGCGACGATCACCGTCGGGATGGCGATCAGCAGGCCCAGCCCCAGCGTGAGGCCCAGGTCGGCGTTGAGCGACGAGATCGCCACCAGAGGCCCCGGGTGCGGCGGCACCAGGCCGTGCAGCACCGACAGGCCGGCCAGCGCCGGGATGCCGACCTTCATCAGCGACACGCCGGTACGTTTCGCGACCAGCAGCACGATCGGCACCAGCAGCACCACGCCGACCTCGAAGAACAGCGGCAGGCCGATCAGGGCGGCCACCCCGGCCATCGCCCACGGCAGCCCCCGGCCGGAGACCCGGTCGACGATGCGGGTGACGATGCCGTCCGCGCCGCCGGACTCGGCGAGCAGGCCGCCGATCATCGCACCCAGGGCGATCAGCAGTCCCACCCCGCCGACGGTGGAGCCGACGCCGCCGCTGAACGAGGTGACGATCGCCTCGGCACCCACCCCGGCGGCGACGCCGAGCACGCCCGCGCCGAGGATCAGCGCCAGGAACGGATGGACCTTGCCCCAGGCGATCAGGACCACCACCGCGGCGATGCCCAGGACGGCCGCGACGATCAGTTGGGCGTCACCGGCGTCGGTGAGGGGTTCCGCCGGTGCGGCGAGCAGTGTGACCACGGTTATCACGACCTTCGGACGGCGTCCGTGCCGGCGGCGGCACGGGCGATCACATGGGTGGGGCGGTGGGTGGTGGCTCCGGCGGGAGGCTCGGGGCCAGCCGCCGCAGCGACGTGAACGTCGGGACGAGCGCGTCGTACAGCTCGGCGTGCAGGGGGAGCAGCGCGGCGTACGTGGCGGCGGCGGCCGGGTCGGGGCGTATCGTCTCGTCGATGCGGACCAGGTCGGCGGCGACGTCGACGGACGCGATCAGGCCGAGGGCCTGCATGCCCAGCAGCGCCGCGCCGAAGCTGGACCCCTCGTGCCCGGCGGGGAAGCGCACCGGCATGCCGAGGGCGTCGGCGAGCAGCTGCCGCCACAGCGGGCTGCGGGCGAACCCGCCGCTGGCCCGCACCTCCCGCACCTCGTTGCCGGCGGACCGCACCGACGCCAGCACCAGGGCGAGCTGCTGGCAGACCCCCTCCAGGGCCGCCCGGACCAGGTGCTCGCGGCGGTGGCCGTGGGTCAGCCCCACGTACGCCCCGCGCGGCAGCGCGCTCCAGTGCGGCGCGCGCTCGCTGAGCAGGTACGGCAGCATGATCAGCCCGCCGGAGCCGACGGGGGCGCGGGCGGCCAGGGCGAGCAGCTCCTCCTCGGAGTCCTCGCCCAGCTCGGGGGCGAGGGCGTCGCCGGCCCACTGGAGCACGATCCCGCCGTTGTTGATCGCGCCCCCGACGACCCAGCGGTCCTCGGTCAGCGCGTAGCAGAACACCCCGCCGAGCGGGTCCACGGCGGGGCGTTCGACCATCACCCGCATCGCCCCGCTGGTGCCGATCGAGCAGGCCACGACGCCCGGATGCACCGCGCCGAGCCCCAGGTTGGCCAGCGGCCCGTCCCCGGCCCCGACCACGATCGGGGTGTCCGCGGGCAGGCCGGTGGCGGCGGCGTACTCGGCGGTGAGCCCCGGCAGGACCATGGTGGTCGCCACGAGCTGCGGCAGCTGCTCCTCGGTGATGCCCGCGATGCGCAGCGCCTCGGCGTCCCAGGCGCGGGTCTGGATGTCCATCAGGCCGCTGGCGGACGCGACCGAGTGGTCGGTGACCAGGGCCTCGCACAGCCGCAGCAGCACGTAGTCCTTGATGCCGACCCAGTGCGCGACCTGCTCGAACAGCTTCGGCTCCTGCTCGGCGAACCAGACCAGCTTCGGCAGCGGCGCCATCGGGTGCACCGGGGTGCCGGTGCGCCGGTGCAGCGCCAGCCCCGACCGCGCGGCGCGCAGCCGTTCGGCCTGCCGGCTGGCGCGGGAGTCCGCCCACGTCACCGACGGGGTCAGCGGCTGCCCGTCGGGGTCCAGCCCGATCAGGCTGTGCATCGCCGTGCTGAACGACAGCCCCGCGACCGGCCCGGGCAGCTCGGCCACCACCGCGCGGACCGTCTCCACCACCGCGTCAAAGATCAGCAGCGGGTCCTGCTCGGCGTAGCCGGGCTGCGGCTCGTCCAGCGGGTAGCCCACCGAGTGGCTGGCGAGCTGTCGCCCGTCGGTGTCGTACGCGACGCTCTTGGTGCTGGTGGTGCCGATGTCGACCCCGATCACCACGCGCGGGTGCTGGTCCGGGTCGGCCACGGCTCCTCCTCGGCGTCGGCGGTGCCGGCACGCCTGCCGCGCCCGGCTGCGGAAGGCGATACCCAGTGATCCACCTCCCCACACGGTTCCCGGCGGGGAACGTGAATCGACGCGCTGTCATCCGCCTACCGTGCTGTTTGGTCCACCGATCGGGTGATTAGCCTGTTTTGGTGGGTCCGTCTGGTTCGTCGCTGCCGTTGATCCCGGTGACACCCCGGTTGGTGGCTCGCGCGGCGAAGGAGTCGGCGTGGCGAAGACTGATTCGACGGGTTCCACCTGGCGGCCTTCGGCGGCCCCCACGTGGCGGTACCGGTGGGCGCACCGGCAGAACGAGCGGCGGCAGCGGACGTACCGCGACGCCGAGCGGGCCTGGCGGCGACGCGACGACGAGCTGCGGCGGCTGCGCGCGGCGGCGGCCGACTTCGGCCGGCAGGCCACCGCCGGGGCCGGCCTGCCCCTGGAGCTCGCCCCCGGCGAGCGGGTGTTCTGGGCGCTGCCCGCCGTGCAACTGGTCGAGCTGCGGCACACCGCCGTGCTCCCCGCCCCCGACCTGTGCGTCGACCCCGGCCGGTCCGCGCTGCACCACCGCCGCCCCGACGGGGTCAAGGTCACCGACGCCGGCCTCGCCGTGCTCACCGACCGCCGCCTCGTCCTGCTCGGCGGGCGGGGCCGGCGCGACTGGGCGTACGGGAGGATGACCGGTCTGGCCCACGACCCGGCGGCGCCGGTCACGCTGATCCAGGTCCTCGACCGGCGGCGCACCTCCGGCCTGCTGCTGCCCGCCGACGCCGCCGCGGAGTTCCGGTTCACCCTCACCCTGGCCTTCGCCGAGGCCATCGAGCAGCGGGGCGCGGTCCTGGCGCAGCTCGACGAGCTGATCGCCGAACACGACCAGACGCGCCCGTTCCGCCCCGCCATCGCCACCCCCGCGCAGGCCCGGATCACCTCCCTCGTGCCGGGCGGTCGGCGTACCGTCGCGGTGGCCGCCGCCGTGGCGCTGCTGGTGCCCGTGGCGCTGTTCGAGTCGGACCCGCCGGTGCGGCCCGGCTCGGACGTCGCCGCCGCCGCCACCGCAGCGCCCACCCCCGGGGCGGCCGTGCTCCCCACCGCCCGGCCCGGCCCGACGGCGTCGCCGAGGCCGCGGCACGGCACCGCGTCGTCCACCGCCGCGTCGTCCGCCGCGCCGCCGCCCGCCGGCCCGCCGGCCGCGAAGCGCGACGGGCTCTGCGGCGCGCCGGCCAACCCCTTCGGGTACGACTACTGCGGCGGCTCCCGCATCCGCCGGCCCGACGTGCGGGTCTGCGACTACTTCGACTGCGGGCAGGACTTCTGGGCCGGCACGGGCTATCTGGTGCAGTGCCGCGACGGCGCGCTCACCCTCACCGGTGGGCGGCCCGACGTCTGCGCCGCCCACGAGGGGCTGCGCCGTACGGTCTGGTCCTGACTCCTCCGTTCGGTCAGGTGGCGCGCGTGCCGCACCATCGTCGGCATGCTCAACCTCAAGCGGGACCGCCACCGCAAGAAGAAGCGGCGCGGCGTCGACTCCTGCACCGACTGCGACTGCGACGGCCCGGACTGCTGCGACTTCGGGCTCTTCTCGTTCCTGCTCACCCTCGGCTCGGTGGCCGCCGGGGCGACCCGCGCGCCGGTCGTCGACCGGGCCGGCCGGGCCGCGATCCTCGGCTACCGGCGGTGGCTGTCGCACCGCTGGCCGGGCCAGTGCCGCTACACCCCGACGTGCAGCGCGTACGGGCTGGCCGCCGTCGAGCGGCACGGCCTGGCCGTGGGCGGGCGGATGGCCGCCGAGCGGCTGCGCCGCTGCAAGCCGCACGTGCCCCGGGGCACCCACGACCCGGTCCGCTGACCGCTCCTACCCGGACCGCGGGCATCCGCCGACCGCCCCTACCGGACCTTGGACAGTTGTCGTCCGCCGGTGACGACAACTGTCCAAGGTCTCGTTGTCACTCCGGGGCGTGGCAGACGGCCTCGACGTTGTTGCCGTCCGGGTCGCGGACGAACGCGCCGAAGTAGGTCGGGTGGTATTCCGGCCACACCCGGGGCGCGTGCAGCACCTCCGCCCCGACGGCGACCGCCGCCTCGTGGAACGCCCGCACGGCCGCCCGGTCAGGGGCGGTGAACGCGATGTGCGCCTCGTGCGCCGCGCCCGTGGCGCCCGTGGCGGTCGTGGGGCTCAGCCAGAAGTCGGGCTTGTCGCTGCCGTAGCCGAGCACGTCGCCGAACTCCATCAGCCGGCGCGCGCCCAGCGTCGCGAGGACGGCGTCGTAGAAGGCGGCGCTGGCCGGGACGTCGCGGACCTGGATGCCGAGATGGTCGAGCATGGGTGATCTCCTCGCGAGTGATGGGCCGGTTCAACCATCCCGAACCAGTTCCTGACATTCCGTTTCTACGCTCCCGCTATGACATCGAAGCCAACTTTCGGCTGGCGCAGCCGCATCGGCGTCGCGGGCGCGGTCACCGTGCTCGTGACGACCACCCTGGCCGGGACCGCCCCACAGCCCGTGGCCGCCAAGCCCGGTCCCGTCGCCACCCACGCCGTGGCCTTCACCGCGGCGGAGCAGCAGGCCGTGCTGGCGTACTGGACTCCGCAGCGGATCGCGGCGCTCAGGACCCCGTCGGCGGAGGTGCCGGCCGTCGCCAGGCCGGACGGCGCGCCGTGGACGCGGGCGAACGCCGTCCCGCGTACCGTCGGGCGGCTCTTCTTCACCGACCACGGCGAGGACAGCAGCTGCACGGCGACCGTGCTCGACAGCGCCAACCGCAGCACCGTGGTGACCGCCGCCCACTGCGTGAACAACACCGACCTGATCGGTGAGGACAACCAGTGGTCGAGCAACGTGCTGTTCGTCCCCGGCTACCGGGACGGCGGCGCGCCGTACGGCACGTTCGTCGGTCGTCTTTCGGTGGCCCCCTCGACGTGGCTGCGTAACGACCAGATCGACAGCCTCTACGACTCGTACGACCAGGCGTTCGTGGTGCTCCACCCGAACAGCGACGGACGCCGGGTGCAGGACGCCGTCGGCGCGGCCCAGCGGATCGGCTACGACGTGCCCGGCGCGCGGGTGGTGCACCAGTTCGGCTACCCACGGGCCAGCTCGGACAAGGCCCGTGAGGGCCTGCCCGAATACACGGGTGAACGCCTCGCCTACTGCACGGGCCCGGCGGTGGAGCAGCAGTCCACCGAGGACTGGCCGGAGCCGCCCGGCCAGTGGGGCACCGAGTGCGTGATGGGCGGCGGCTCCAGCGGCGGCCCGCGGTTCGCGGACTTCGACCCGCGCACCGGGCTCGGCGTCGTGGTCGGCGACAACTCCCACGGCTGGCTCCCCGGGAAGCGCTACCTGGTGGGCCCGCAGTTCACCAGGGAGATCACCCAACCGGTCTTCCACCGGGCACAGCACAGCTGACGTTCATGCGGCGATGGCGCGGGCTGCCGCGTACAGGTCGGCCGGCAACGGATGCGCCAACTCCCAGACGATGCGCATCGGCCGGTCCCCGGTGTGCCGCCGGTACGCCATCGGCCCGGCGTACAGGTAGGCCGGCGCGCCGAGGTCCCGGTCCGGCACCCGCGTCTCCCGCACGAACAGGTGCACCGTCGAGCCGTGCGAGGCGTGGTGGACGTAGCGCTGCCCGGTTGCCGACGCCGCCGACGTGGTGCTCTGCGACTCCCACTGGAACAGCCGGTCGGTGACGGCCCGGTCCGCGTACATGGTGGTGGGGGAGTAGTGCCGCTCCGACTTGACCAGCGTGACGAAGAACAGGTCCGCCCGCTCGGACTCCAGCCACTTCACCCCCTCCCGCAGCGACCCCGGGTTCGGCATCCCGAACGCGGCGCACGCCTCGTTGCGGCTGTAGCGGGCGTGCACCCGCAGCGCGCCGACGGGCACGGTGACCCGGTGGATGCGGTCCCGCAGCACCCCGGCGAGCTGCCGCAGCTCGGCGCAGCGCGCCGGCTCCGCCCACAGCCGCGCGAGCCGTGCGTCCCGGTCGCTCAACGGTGCCTGCGGACCCCACAGGTCGAAGTGCAGCATGTCCCACAGCCGTCCCGGCTCCGGCCGCTCACCGGCGGCGACCCGGGCCAGCAGGTCCAGCCGGTCGGCGTCATCCAGGTGCAGCATCCGCCCGATGGCCCGCCCCAACTCGCGGTCGTCCGGGCCGGGGGCCGGGGTGTCCAGCCCGGCGAGCCGCCGCAGCCCGGTCCACCCGCCGACCGAAGCCGACCGGTAGACGTCCTCGACCTCGAGGCCGGTCTCCCGCAGGAAACCGGCGAGGTCGACGTCCCCGAGCTGCCGCAGCTCGGCCACCAGGCCCCTCCTCGACGTGGGCAGGGCGCTCTTGAGGTTGGCCAGCACCACCTCCTTCGCCACCCGGTCCAGCTCGACGTGGCAGCCGCTGGGCAGCATGGGAAAGTCCTGCTCGACCGCGTCCCGGACCGCCCGCCGGCTGACCCCGGTCAGGGCCCGCCAGCGCAGGTCGAACCGGAAGTTGGCGTGCTGCCCGCCGATGAAGTCCAGCACCGTGAGGCAGGGCTTGTCGTCGTCCAGGCGCAGGCCCCGGCCGAGCTGCTGGAGGAAGACCGTCGCGCTCTCGGTGGGCCGCAGCATCAGGATCGTGTCGACCATCGGCAGGTCGACGCCCTCGTTGAACAGGTCGACGGTGAACAGCACCCGCAGCTTCCCGGCCCGGAAGTCGCGCAGCAGGCCGTGCTGCGCCGCCCGGTCCGTCCGGGACGTCACCGCCGCCGACGGCACGCCGTGCCGAGTGAACCAGTCCGCCATGAACTCGGCGTGCCCGATGCTCACGCAGAAGCCGAGCGCCCGCATCCGCCCCACGTCCACGGTGTCCCGCACGGCCCGCAGGATCAGCCGCGCCCGCGCGTCGTCGCCGGTGTAGATCGCGCCCAGCTCGCCCAGGTCGTACCCCTGGCCGCGCCGCCACCGCAGGTGCGACAGGTCCACCTCGTCGTGCACCCCGAAATACTGGAACGGGGCCAACAACTGCCGCTCCAGGGCCTCCCACAGGTGCAGCTCCACGGCGGCGCGGCCGTCGAACCACCGCCGCACGTCGCCGCCGTCGGCCCGGTCGGGGGTCGCCGTCAGCCCCAGCAGTACGCGCGGACGCAGCCGCTCCAGCAGCCGCGCGTATGTCGGCGCCTCCGCGTGGTGGAACTCGTCGACGATCACCATGTCGTACGCCCCGGGGTCCAACTCGCGGCGGTGCAGCGACTGGATCGAGGCGAAGACGTGCGTCCAGTTCCTCGGCTCGCTCCCGCCGACCAGCAGCTCGCCGAAGCTGCCGTCGCCCACCACCTGCCGGAACGTCGACAGGCTCTGCCGCAGGATCTGCTCCTGGTGGGCGACGAACAGCAGCGAGTCGACGGTCTTGTTCCTGTTTAGCCGCCGGTAGTCCAGCGCCGCCACCACCGTCTTGCCGGTCCCGGTCGCCATCACCACCAGGTTGCGGTGCCGGCCGTGCACCTGCCGCTCCGCGTCCAGCTCGGCCAGGATCTCCGCCTGGTACGGGTACGGCCGCACGTCCAGGTTCGCGATCTGCGTCGGCGATTCCTCGCTCCGCTCCCCGCTGAGCGCCTGCCGCAGCCGCTCGCCGTCCCGCCCGGCGTCGTACGCCTCGAACGCCGGATCGTTCCAGTAGTCCTCGAACGTGGCGGTGAACGTGTCGATGACGTGCGGCTGCTCCACGTCGGAGATGCGGACGTTCCACTCCACCCCGTCGACCAGCGCCGCCTTCGACAGGTTGCTCGACCCGACGTACGCCGTGGTCAGGCCGTTGTCGCGGCGGAACAGCCACGCCTTGGCGTGCAGGCGGGTCGTCCTGGTCTCGTAGGAGACCTTGACCTCGGCGCCCAGCTCGGCGAGCCGGTCCAGCGCCCGCTGGTCGGTCGCGCCGAGATACGTGGTGGTGATGACGCGCAGCGTCCCGCCCCGGCCGATCAGCTCGCGGATGGCCGGCTCGACGATGCGCAGCCCGTGCCACTTGATGAACGCGCACAGCAGGTCGACCCGCTCGGCCGAGGCCATCTCGTGGGTGACCTCGTGGCCGATGCGCGGCTGGTGGCGGCCGTTGACCAGCAGCGCGCCGGTGGAGAGCGGGGTGGTCGGCCGGGCCGGGAAGGTCGGCTGCGCGGGCGGGGTGGGCGGGGCGGCGATGGCGTGCAGCAGGTTGCGGGCATCGGCGACCAGGTCGTGGTGGTCGGTGGCGATGGGGCTGAGGGCGGCGACGGCCTCGGCGATCCGGTTGGTCAGGTCGACCTGGCGGCGCAGCTTGTCGTCCCCGTTGGGGACGGCCTGGAGCGCGCGGCTGATCAGGGCGGCGAGGTGCCGGGTCAGGGGGTGGTGGGAGTCGGCGGGGTCCAGGGGGTGGTGCTGGACGAGCACGGCGTCGAGGTGGTGGAGCTGCCCGGCGAGATGGTGGGTGATCAGGTGCTCGTAGACGCCCCGCTCAAGATCCGCCACACGGGCCACCGTAGCGGCACGGGCGACTGCGCGGTGCCCTGCGCCGGGGCGGTCGAAGCCCATAGGATTGCGAATGGCCCGCCTATGGGCCGTTCGGGCAACCGGGAGGTAGCCGATCGGTGTCGCCGGCTCGACGATCTTGCACGCCGAGGGCGGCCGGATGACCTACTCGATGTCGGCACGGCGTCACGATCGCCGGAGCGCCGATCCACGGCCACTGGGCTGACCCCCGAACGGGAACAGCCCCCGGTTGCAGCCGGAGGCTGTGGTTTCCCGTGATGGACCCACGACATGGATCGGAGCCACCATGTCCAGTCTAGGCCTGGGCGAACCTGACCAACAGGGTACGGAAAGATCACCTCTCTCGCCGGGCGGCGGGGCAACGCCGACCAAGTTGATCCTCGGGATCAGCGTGGCCGGCACTGCCGCCACCCTCATGTCGAGCGAACTCGGCATCCCCCGCTGGGTGACGATCAGCCTGTTCGGGGCGTACGCCCTGCTCGTGGCGGGTCTGGTCGCGCTGGCGCTGTTCAGCACGACGAATCCTCCACGGCAGTGGCTGGCGTACCGGCTGCTCAGGGTCGTGACCCGGTGGTTGCCGGAGCTGGCCGAGGCCGTGAAGCCAGAGCAGGACGCCGGCACCACCGGCGCGGCCTGAGGACGACGCGTGGGCTGGTGGCTCCTACCCGGGCATGGGCCACCAGCCCCGCGATCTGCTCGTGCGGGAAGCAACCACGCTCATCAGCCGACTCTTGTCCCGTGCGGCAGTGGCCGGGGGCCGCTGGTGAGCGGCAGTGTCCTGACCATCGCTGCCAGTCGACCCCGTGCCGGTTGCCGCGCGGCGGGAGGAACCGCCGGTTGCTGGCCCGGTCGATCACCCTTCGCCGCAAGAATGGCCTGGCACAGCTCGGTGAACGTCTCCTCGTCCGTGGACCAGAACACCTGCACCGTCAGGCCACGATAGCGGGCCCACAACTCGTAGGACCGTTGCCGCCTGCGCCAGAGCAGCCAGGAGAGGACGAAGGCGGTGAGGGCCACCGCCACGCCGACCGCGACCCAGACGCTGTGGCCCTGCCAGGGCAGTGGTAGGAGCCAGACCGCGGTTATCAGGGGAATGGTCAGCAACGGCGGGCGAATGGGTTGTCGAGCCACGCGGAAGTCGTCGAGGTCGTCCAGGTCGTACCTCTGACCGCTCAGGGAGACGAACAGACTGGTCACCCTGACGTCGTGTGCCCGGTAGTAACACCTGTTGCCTCTGAGGCGCGCGTACCCGGGGCTCAGCGGCCGGGGCGGTTCCGCGTTTGCGGCGATCGGGTCGGTGCGCCATGCCGTGTCGGGAACGGCGCGCGCACCCGCCTGGCTCCGGGCAGTCCACGGCCAGGTCTCCGGCGGCGGCGCCGCATTTCCCGGTCCCCCGTCCTTCACCCTCGCGAGGTTCTTGGCGATCTTTTCCTCGGTGAGGAACTCGCTGGCCACCGCATCCACGCTGAGAAGGAAGCGCTGGAGCGCCGGAGCGTTCTCCTCCAGCGCCTCGGCAAGCGGGTCGAACGTGGAACCGTCCTCCAGGTAATCTCGGTCGTTCTCGGCGGGATTCATTCATACCTCCTTCGGGGACTCGTGGGGCCGGGCCGGAATCTCCGCCGGGCGTTCCTGCGCCCTGCCGCGGAGGCGTCGGCGCGCCTGGTGGAGATTGGTGCGTATCGTCTGCGGGTCCTTCCCCAGCAACTTGGCGATCTCGGCGGGGCTGTATCCATCGAAGGTCAGCGCCATGACCTCCATCTGGGCCGCCGGCAGATCGCGGAGCTGCTGCAGGACCCAGGCGCGTTCGTCGACGTCGGGGTCGTTCTTCGGCGCGATCTCGGCCGGGGCCGTGCGGGCGGCAAGGGCCTGGCCCTGCCGTTCCCGTTCGATGTACTTGATATATGCCCGCGTGGCGGCCACGCGCACGTATGCGGGCGGGTGCTCCACGGTGTGGAATCGGGGATAGAGAGTGCTCATCACCGAGGAGACGGCATCCTCCGCCTCCTGGTAACTGGCACCCAGCTTCATCAGCATCCGGACGCTGCTCGGGAAGTTCTTCTTGAAGAAGCTGTCGAAGTCGACATCCGCAGCGGGGGACTTCTCGGGTTGGGCGGGTTGGTCGCCCAGCAGGCGGTTATCGGAATGCACCACGCAGCGACCTCCGCATCGGACCCTTGGTGGTTCTGTCACCCTGTAGGTCCGGACGGCTCCGAGAACGTTCAAGATCGACTTAGCTTTTCTCCGTCACCCCAGGCGAATGCCGGTGGCGGCCCGGCCTGTGGCATCATCACCGCCGGCACCCGATCGAATCGTCGCCGGCCGATCGCGGTCTGCTGCTCCGGGCCGACGTGCACGACCTCTTCGACCGGGGCCTGATCTGGATCGACGAGCAGTTCCGCGTCCGGGTCAAGGCGGCGGCGGGGCACTACGAGATGGCGCGGCGAGAAACTGCGTCCACCGGCCAGCTCGGCGGACCATCCGGCCGCCGCCGCGCTGCGGGCCCACCGTCAGGAGGTGGCCGGGATGCGGTGAGACCCTGGCCCGGCATCGACCTTCGTGAGACCGTCTATGTCGGAACGTGTGCGACAGGACACGAGGAGTGATCGGTGTGGGTGTTGCCGACGGGCCGTCGCGATGGTCGATCGAAAAGTTCGGGTTCGCTCAGGCGGTGGCGCTGCGCAAGCGCGTCCCGGCGGCCCTCAAGCGGGCGGTGGAGCGCGCCATGGATGCCCGGGAGGCGTCCGAGATGACCAGCGACCACGCCTTCGGTTCCGTGCGCTGGCTCGTGCAGTACGAGGAACTGCACCAGCACCTCCGGGAGTTGCCCGACGTGACGGACCTGCGGCCGCCGGGTGCCCAGTTCAGGATCACGGTCTGCGCAGGGCACCTGCTGCTGCCCTGGCACTACTCCACCAGGAGCGACGCCGATATCGCGCGGACCCGGCCGGAGCGTACCCTCAGCCGCTTCGCCCGCGCCCTGCTCGCCCTGTGCGGCCCGGAGCCGCGCTATCAGCAGGACACCCTGCCGCTCATGCCGCTCACCGATCAGGAGGCCGATGCTCGGTCGGAGCTGCGGGAGGCCGTCGAGCGGCTCCCTGTCGAGCCGAAGGTGCTGCTGATCGGGTACGCCTGCAACTCGGAGGCCGGCCTGCTCCGCGTGTGCTGGGGTGAGGCGGCGTTGCGGGGGAACGGCGACCTGGAATGGCAGCACGTGGAGGAGCTGCCGATTCCGGGTGACGCGGCCCAGGGGCGGCGTGGCGTCGCCGCCTGACCGGCGGCCCTCTACAGTCGACGGGATCTGTTGATCTTGCGGCGAGAGGATGCGGATGCGGATCGGCATCAACACGTGGGCGTGGGCGGCCCCGCTGACCGACCGGGCGCTCGCCCGGTTGGCCCCCCGGATCAGGGCGTGGGGCTTCGACGCCATCGAGCTGACCGTCCAGGCGCCCGGCGACTGGGATCCCGCGTCAGCGGCCGACCTGCTCGCCGGTTTGGAGCTGGCCCCCGCCGTCTGCGCGGGCCTGCTGCCCGAGCACGACCTGCTCGCCGACGACGAGGAGGTCGTGCGGCGTACGGAAGGATTCGTGCGGCACTGCGTGCGGGTCGCGGGGCGGGTGGGCGCCGTCGTGGTGGCGGGCCCGCTCTACGCCCCGGCCGGCCGGCGGTGGCTGCTCGACGCGGACGCCCGGCGGGCCGCCACCGCCCGCCTCGTGGCGCGGCTGCGGCCGCTCGCCGACGAGGCCGCCGGGCAGGGCGTGACGATCGCCCTCGAACCGCTCAACCGGTTCGAGACGAGCCTGCTCAACACCGTCGAGCAGGCGCTGGAGGTGGTGGACGGCGTCCCCGGGCTGGGCCTCGCGCTGGACACCTTCCACCTGAACATCGAGGAACGTGACCTGCCGGCCGCGATCCGGCTGGCGGGCGGCCACCTCGCGCACGTCCAGGTGTGCGGCAACGACCGGGGGGTGCCCGGCGGCGACCACCTCGACTGGCCGGGGATGTTCGACGCCCTGACCGGCATCGGCTACTCCGGCCAGGTGAACATCGAGTCGTTCACCGCCGAGGCCCTGGCCGTGCCGATGTCCGTGTGGCGGCCCCTCGCCGCCGGCCCCGACGCGCTCGCCGTCGAAGGGCTGGCGTTCCTGCGTGGCCTGACCGGGCGTGATCTCCCGTAGACCTCGGGCGGGCGTCCCGCGTGGCGCGCCAGGGAAATCCGCTACAGATCACCCTGACATGTATAGAGTTTCCCCGTGGGTTCAGTGGATCAGTCGGGGGCAGGGGGCAGGGCACTTGCCCGTCTCCCTGCCACCTTCAGCTACTCCGAGGCTCTAGCCGCCGGCGTTACTGAGTGGCGGCTGTACCAGCTGCGCGATCAAGGACTCATCGAGTCCCTCGGGCGGGGCCTGTACCGTCGTCGTGACGCCGAGGCAACGGACCTTGACCTCGTCGAGACTGCCCGCCGTGCGTCAGCGGCTACGCTCTGCCTGACCACCGCCCTGGCTCGCCACGGCCTGACCGACGAGATTCCCGCTCGCATCGACGTCGCGTTGCCTCGCGGGCGGCACCGACCGGTCACCGTCGCGCCGGTTGCCTGGCACTGGTTCGATCCCGCCACGTTCCAGATCGGGCGTACGGAGTTGCCGCTCGATCCTGAGACGTCCATCGGGCTGTACAGCCCCGAACGCAGCATCATCGACGCCGTTCGGCTGCGGCACAGAGAGGGGCCGGACTTGGTCTACGCGGCGCTCAGGCGGTGGTTGAGACGACGGGACGCTTCACCGGCAAGCCTGTTGGGGATGGCCCGGAACTTCCCCAGGGCGGAGCGACCACTCCGAGAGGCGCTGGAGATCCTGCTGTGACCGTTCGTCCGACGCGGGCCACTGTCGCCGGCTGCGTCTACCTTGACCTCCAGAACCTTGCCCGCCGTACTGGCCGGCCGACCGACGAGCTGCACCAGATCTACGGGTTGGAGGGATTCCTCGCCCGTCTGGCTCAATCCGAGTATGCGCACAGGCTCGTCCTCAAGGGCGGCGTGCTGCTGGCTGCCTACTCCGCCCGGCGCCCCACGCGGGACGTGGACCTCCAGGGCCGATGGATCTCGAATGACAGTGGCCAGGTGCTCGACATCGTTCGACATGTCGCAGCCGTGGAACTTGACGACGGCTTGGTGCTCGATGCGGAGGCTGCGACGGCCGAGACGATTCGGGATGACGACACCTATGCCGGGGTGCGGGTCAGTCTTACCGGAAGCCTCTCCGCGGCGCGGCTGACCTGCCACGTCGATGTCAACGTTGGCGACCCGATCTGGCCGGAGCCGCAACCGATCAAACTGCCGCGCCTCCTTGACGGAGAGATCGTCCTAACGGGCTACCCGTTGGCCATGGTGTATTCGGAGAAGCTGGTGACGGCGTTGCAGCGCGGCCTGGCGAACACCCGCTGGCGTGACTTCGCCGATGTCTACCTGCTCTCAAATCGCCACGATATCGACGGTGACGAACTAGTGACGGCCATCCAGCAGGTTGCCCAGTACCGGCAGGTGGTGCGTGAGCCGCTGAGCAAGGCCCTTGACGGCTATGCGGCGCTCGCGCAGTCGCGGTGGGCTTCGTGGCGGCGTAAGCATCGCTTGGACAGCCAGCTTCCCCCGGAATTCGACGTGGTGTTGCGGCGTGCGTCCGCACTCGCCGACCCCGCGTTGACCGGGCGTGCACGGGGCCGAACCTGGATCGCAGCGACCTCGGGTTGGGCTATGTGACGCCGGGAGCGGTCAAGGTCAGCCAGGTAGAGTGCGGATTCGCTGGGGGAGGTGGGCAGTGACCGTCGCGCTGGAGGTGCCGCCGTCCGTCGAGGCGGAGCGGGTCGTCAACGCGGTGCTGGCCGACCTGCGCACCGGTGACCACCGGGGCGTCGTCGTCGACTCGCCGCCCGGCGCCGGCAAGTCGACCCTCGTCGTCCGCGCCGCCGTCGAGTTGGCCGCCGCCGGCGAGCCGCTGATCATCGTCGCGCAGACCAACGAGCAGGTCGACGACCTCATCGACCGGCTCGCCCGCAAGGCCCCCGGGCTGCGCATCGGCCGGCTCTCCGCCACGGAATACAAGCCGACCGACCGGGTGAAGGGCCACCCGACGGTCAAGGTGGCGGCGAAGGTCGCCGACCTCGGCGAGCCGGCCGTCGTCATCGGTACGGCCGCCAAGTGGGCCATGGTCACCGAGGGCTGCTGGCCGTGGGCGATCGTCGACGAGGCGTACCAGATGCGGTCTGACGCGTTGTTGCGCGTGGCCGGCAGGTTCGAGCGGGCCCTGTTCGTGGGGGATCCCGGGCAGCTCGACCCGTTCTCCACGGTCGAGACCGTGCGCTGGACGGGCCTGACCTGGGACCCGATGCAGTCCGCGGTGGCGGTGCTGCTGCGGCACAACCCGCAGTTGCCGGTGCACCGGCTGCCGGTGTCGTGGCGGCTGCCCGCGTCGGCGGCGCCGGTGGTCGCTGCGGCGTTCTACCCGTTCACCGGGTTCCGGGCGGGCACCGGCCGCGACGATCGGGTGCTCGCGTTCACCGACGCCGGGCCGGGGGACGCCGTCGACGCGGCGGTGGAGCTGGCGGCGTCGACGGGCTGGGCGCTGTACGAGCTGCCGGAGCGGCACACCCCGCGTACCGACTCCGAGGCCGCCGCCGCGTGCGCCGCGCTGGCGCTGCGGGTGCTGGCGCGCGGCGCGGTCGCCGTCTCCGAGCACGCGCCGGCCGGCGCGCCGGTCACCGCCGACCGGATCGCCGTGGGGGCCGCGCACCGCGACCAGGTCGCCGCCATCCGCGCGCACCTGGGCGCGGCCGGGGCGGGCATCACCGTGGACACCGCCAACCGGCTCCAGGGCCGCGAGTACGACGTGACGATCGTGCTGCACCCGTTGTCGGGCCGGCGGGACGCGACCGCCTTCCACCTGGAGTCGGGGCGGCTGTGCGTGCTGACGTCCCGGCACCGGCACGCGTGCGTGGTGGTGGCGCGGGCGGGCATCGCGGAGCTGCTGGACGCGCACCCGTCGACCGAGCCGGTGCACCTCGACGTGCCGGTGAAGTTCCCCGACGGCTGGCAGGCCAACCAGACGATCCTCGACCACCTGCACGGCTCTGCCTAGCCCGACCCGGGGGCCTGCAACGGGCTTCGGGGCGAGGCTGGGGGCGCTCAGCGCCTGGTCTCGTACCTGGTCAGGAGCACGCCGTCGGGGAACGTCCGGGTCTCCACCAGGGTCAGGTTCACCCAGTTGTCCAGGGCCGTGAAGAACGGCGTGCCGCCACCCATCAGGGCCGGGTGGGTGACTATCGCGTACTCGTCGATCAGCCCGGCCCGGCGGAAGAATCATCGGTCAGGCCACGCCGAGGGCCGGTTCACCATCATGCCAGGACCCAGGATCCCGTAGCGCCAGGACGGCGATGCGATCTCCGTACTTACCCTCGGACCAAACCGTCAAGCAACACCTGGGACTGATCCGTCAGGCACCAGGTGGGACTCGACACCTACGTTGTTGGCAGCTCCAGGTTCGCGCCCTTGAGCTGCGCCCCGCCCAGGTCCGCGTCTCGGAGTTGTGCGTCACGCAGGTTTGCGCCCTTGAGCTGCGCCCCCCGCAGGTCCGCGCCCTTGAGCTGCGCCCCGCCCAGGTCCGCGTCCTGGAGCTGCGCGTCACGCAGGTTCGCGCCCTTGAGCTGTGCCCCCCGCAGGCTCACGCCCCAGCGCAGCGCCTCACGCAGGTTCGCGTCTTGGAGCTGCGCCCCTCGCAGGTTGGCGCCCTGGAGGTATGCCCCCTGCAGGTCCGCGCCCTGGAGCTGCGCCTCACGCAGGTCCGCGCCCAAGAGCTGCGCCCCCCGCAGATTCGCCCCTTGGAGCTGCGCCTTGCGCAGGTACACGTCGTGGAGCTGCGGCTCACGCAGGTTCGCGCCGAGCTGCGCCGCGATCAGGTTCGCGTCCTGGAGCTGTGCCCCCCGCAGGTTTGCCCCCTGGAGCTGCGCCCCCCGCAGGTTCGCCCCCTGGAGCTGCGCCCCATCCAGGTCCGCGCCCTGGAGCTGTGCCTCCCGAAGGTCCGCGCCTTGGAGCTGCGCCCCATCCAGGTTCGCTCCCTTGAGCTGCACCCCACGTAGGTTCGCATGCGGGAGATGCAGGCCTGTGAGGTTGATGTGGTTGCGTTCGCGGCGGTGGGGTCGGTGGGCCAGGGCGGTGAGGGCGGCTTGTACATCCGGTTCGGGTTCGGTCGGGAGGGGCGGGCGGGGGTGGATCGGGGAGTCTTCGTCGTCAGGGGTGCGGGGGACTCGCTGGCGGATGAACGCCACGAGGACTTCGACGATGTCGGCGTGGTGGTCGGCCGAGTCCCGGAGCACGTGTTCGAGTGCATGGATGCCGCCGATGCGTATGTACAGTTCGTCGGATCCGAGCCGTTCGAGGGCCTTGGTGAACCGGTCGGTGACCTGCCCGCGGTGAGCGAGGCGGTAGTTGCGGGCGGTGTAGAGCAGACCGGCAAGCACCACCATGGCGCCACCGAATGAGATGGCCAGGAGCCGGGTGTTGTGAATCGCGGTCAGCTGCTCCGCCGATGTCAGCGTCGGCGGCTTCTCCGGTGGGGATGCCACGTCCGACGGGAGCAACAACTCGGGCGCACGCAACACCATGACCACGTATCCGGCCAGAACCAGCACGCTGAGCCCCGTCACAGCGAGCGCCCACATCACACGAATCGGCTTCGACACGCTACCCATAGTGACCGATCGACGCGAGGCGGCTCAGGCACGTGCTTGTTCGACGATCGCCGCCTGGCCAACCGCCGCCGTTCGCGGCGACGCGCGTCAGCCGACGGGCTCCGGCACGGCCGTCGAGGAGCAGCAGCGGATCGGCCGGCCTGCGGAGCGCCACACGCAGACGCCCAGAGAGCGCGCCATCCCCGAGTGGACCACCGCCACCGGGCAGTTAAGAAGGGGCCCTTCCTCTACCGAATGCGTTAACAAGGTGCCCTTCCTTGCATCCGGGCGGGGTCAGGGCACACCGAGGGCCGCGGTTGCCCACAGCGCCATGCCGGCCAGGGCGAGCAGCGCTGCCGCGAGCAGGCACCAGAGGAGCACCTGGCGCGGTGACGCTCCCGGTGACCTCGTCCGGGCCGCCGGGACGGCGGGAGCAACGGCGTTCGGCGGGCTCACCGGCCACCTGCCCACGGCGGTGGCGGGAGCGGCCGAGGCCGCGTACCCAATGGGGTTCTCGTCGAGGTGGGCCTGCATGGCCCGCGCCGCGAGCCGCAGACACCACAGGCCCCGGTCGGGCCGCAGGTCCTCGAAGGTGGTGCAGGTCAGGGCCTGGGCGATCAGGGAGACACGGGCCTGCCTGCGCCACGTGGCCGTGCCACCGGGCCCCGCGTAGGCGGTCCCCACCTCGTCGGCGATCCGGACGAGTTCCGCGACGGGTCCGGGCAGCGCGCCCGGTCGCCCCCGCTGCGGGTGGACGAGGTAGTCGATCAGCGCCTCGGACTCGTCGCGGGTGAGTCCAGGGACGTACCGGAGCACGGTGGCCAGCAGCAGGGCGGCGACGTCGCGGGTCAGCGGGGCGTCCGCGTCGACGGCGCTCACCCCGACCAGCGAGAACCGCTCGGGGTGCGACCGGCCGTCGGCCCCGCAGGGCACGAGCACGTTGCCGCCGTGCAGGTCGCCGTGGGCGAAGCCGGCATGGAAGTCGACCGGCTGGCGGTGGTGCGGCGACGCGGGGTCGACGGGCCGCAGCGGGTTCGGCAGGGGCCGCGAGTCGATGAGCAGCGACTCGGCGCCGCTGTGGAACCCGAAGATGCTCAACGCGTGATGGATCTTCTCCCACGCGCCAGCCGCCCGCAGTTCCCGTTCGAGGTACGGGCCGAGCGTCGTCTGGCGCGTCGGCGGGCCGGCGGTCGGTGCGACCTTGTTCCACTCGTGCAGCACCGCCTCCAGCACGGCCCGGAATGCGGCGAGCAGGTCGTCGCCGTCCAGCTCGTCCAGGCCCCGCACCCGGGCGTCGTCGTCGGTCGGCTCCTGGAAGTCGCTGGTCGGCTCCTGGAACATCAGCCGGCGGCCGTCGCGCAGGTCGATCGGCGGGAAGATCTGCTCGGCCAGGTGCTGCCGGGCGAAGTCGCCCACGGTGGCGCGCGCGGTGGCCCGTGACCACTGCTGACCGCGCACCTCCCGGTGCCGCGAGCGGGCCGGCAGGACCTTGACGAAGACCTTCCGGCTGGGCTCCCGGCCCGGCGGCGCCGGCTCGGTGAGTCGCGCGACGAAGAGTGTGCCGCCGCCGTAGCCCCGGTCGAGGCGGGTCTGCGGCGGGACGCTGATCTCCCGGTCGCACTGCTGCCCGAAGTCCTCCAGCGCCGCCCTGAGCGTGGGGTCGGGTACGTAAGGTTCGAGGGGTTCGCCCATGTCCGCCGTCGGGCCCTTCACGAGTGAAAGTGAATGTGGACGATCGGGATGCGTCGTCCAAGAAGGGTGTCGCGCGCGGAGTAGAAGCTACCTCAGGGCGGGGCGAATCAGGGGGATACTCGCAGCGAGCTGCCAACGTACTTAAAAGTGGCTCCGGCCGGGCTCAGCCGGCGTACTGGTCGCCGAACTCGCGGACACCGTCGACGTCGACGGTGATCCGGCTGTTGTCGGCCCAGGTGCCGGTGGCGGCCCGCCAGCTCGGGTCGTCCCGCTCGTCGATGGCGGTCCAGTTCTGCCGGTGGAAGCGGAGCTGGATCGGCCCGCTCGACTCGCCGGGGGCGAGGGTCCCGCCGGTGAAGGTGAGCCGGACGTATCCGGGTACGGGCGTGCCCGGCACCGGGTACCGCGTCGCGGTGGGGACCGGTGTGGGGCTGCTCCCCGGGGGCGGGGGCGGCGGCGCGGGCGGCGGGAAGTAGAACAGCTGCCGCTGGATCCTGTCGCAGCCCAGCGCCGCCCAGTCGCACTCCGTCACGAGGGACGTGTTGCCGCCCTCGAAGCGCACGTGGTAGTCCACCCGCACGGTGCGCAGGTCGAGCGGCTGCGTGCCGGTGTTGACGACCTGCGCGACGAACTGCACCTGGTTGTCCGTGGGCGCCCAGTCGAGGTTGAGGTAGCTGACCTTCGCCCGGCCGTACGCGGTGCGCAGGTCGGTGGTCGCCGACGTGTCGGAGTATCCGCCCAGGGTGTGGGCCTGGATGGCCACCTGGTATTCGGTGCCGGGCGGCAGGGCGGTCAGCGTGATCGAGGGCGTCTGCGTGCTGCCCAGTCCCCGGTACGTGTTGGGGCCCAGCGGCACCAGCACCTCGTACGTGATGGGTTCGGTGCCACCCGGCTCGCCCACCCACGCCGACGGCGTCCAGGTGAGGGTGAGCTGGTGCGGCTCGTTGGCCACGACGACCGGCGCGCCGGGCGTGGTGAGGGCCGGGCCGTCGTCGGCGCGGGCGGCGGTGACGGCGAGCAGGCTCAGCAGGCCGGCGACGGCGGCTGCGGCGGTGACGCGACGGGCACGCATGACCGGTAGCCTATTGGTCGATGGCCGTCGATGAATATGGCCGACCGGTCCGATGCGGCCGTCCGACCGTCCAGGGGCGGCGGGGCCGCGCCCACGCCCCTACGATCGGTCGATGTTCCGTCCGACCTATCCGATCCGCACCGCCCGGCTGGCCCTGCGCCCGGTCGCGCTGGGCGACCTCGACGACGTGCACGCCTACCAGGGCCGACCCGACGTCACCCGCTGGATGCTCGACGCCGAACCACGCACCCGCGCGCAGGCGCTCGCCTCGGTGACCGCCATGGCGGGCGAGGACGCGCTGCGCGCCGAGGGCGACTGCCTGGCCCTCGCCGTGGTCGCCGACGCGCGGGTGATCGGGACCGTCGAGCTGGTCTGGCGCAGCGCGGCCGACCGCACCGCCGAACTCGGGTACGTCCTGCACCCCGACCACCACGGGCGCGGGCTGGCCACGGAGGCCGCCACGGCCCTGCTGGACTGGGGGTTCGGCGAGTTCGGGCTGCACCGGGCCTACGCGCGGTGCCACGCCCGCAACGAGGCGTCGGCCCGGCTGATGGCGCGGCTCGGCATGCGCCAGGAGGCGCGCCACGTCGAGAGCTACCTGTTCCGCGGGGAGTGGGCCGACCGGCTCGTCTTCGCGATCCTGGCCCGGGAGTGGCGGGAGCGCCGACCTCCGCAGGGGTGATCGACTGATCACCCTCGGTCAATGGGGTGAACCATCGATGGTCACCGTCCGTACCCATCGCCGTGAAGACGACCGAGCTGCGAGCGGGGCCGACAGTCAGGGTGGCGGAGACGATCCGGGCGGTGAGCGCCGACCTCGGGCCGTCCTGGGCGGCGACCGCCGCCGCCGTCGACCGGGCCGCCGCCAACTTCCTGGACACCGTGAGTGACCGCCTGCCCGGCCTGCTGCCCGAGCGGGACCACACCGTGGTCTTCGCCGCGCTGGGCCGGCTTGCCGGCGGCGTCGACGACACGGCCGGGCGGGCCGCCGCGCTGGCGGTCCTGGCCCGGGCCCACCGCGGCGTCGGCCTGCTGCCGCAGCACGCCGACCTGCTCGGCGACGCCCTGCTCGCCGCCGTCGCCCGGGAGAACCGGGCACACTGGACGGCCGCCCTCGCCACCGGCTGGGAACGCGGGCTGCGTCGGGCGGTCACCGCCGTGCGCCGGGCCGCCGCCCGAGTCGGCGACGGGCCGGCGTGGTGGCGGGCCGAGGTGGTCGCCCACGACCGGGCCGCCGACGGCGTGGCCGTGCTCACCGTACGCCCGCGCCGGCCGCTGCCGTACCGGCCGGGGCAGGCGGTGCCGGTCTGCGCCCCGAGCCGGCCCGGCGCCTGGCGGTGGTACTCCCCGGCGAACGCGCCCCGCCCCGATGGCACAGTGGAGTTGCACGTGCGCGCCGTCGCCGCCGGCACCGTCTCCGGCGCCCTCGTCGACGGGGTACGCCCCGGCGAGCCGCTGCTGCTCGGCCCGCCGTGCGGGATCAGCCTGCTGCTCGACCCCAGCCCCTGGCACGACCTGCTGCTCGTCGCCGGCGGCACCGGACTGGCACCCCTGCGCGCCCTCGTCGAGCAGCTCGCCGCCGCCCCGGACGGTCGGCGGGTGACCCTGGTCGCCGGGGCGCGCACCCCGGCCGACCTCTACGACCGGGCCACCCTCGCCGAGCTGGAGGCCGCCCACGAGTGGCTGACGGTGGTGCCCGCGTACTCCCACGACCCGGCGGCCGGCCCCGCCGAGCAGGGCGACGCGCTCACCGTCGCCCTGCGCCACCACGCCGGCGACCAGGAGGTGCACCTGTGCGGGCCGCCGCCGATGGTGGCCGGCGCGCGGCTGCGGCTGCTCGCCGCCGGGGTGCCCGCCGACCGCATTCACCTGCCCGACACCTTCGACCGCTGACGGCCCCGGCCGGACGCGCCGGCGGCGGGCCTGCCGTGGCAGCCCGCCGCCGGGTTCGCCCGCTCAGGCGGGCACGTAGTCGAACGTGTCGGGGTTCGGGCCCTGCCGGCCCGCCTCGCCCCGGTCCAGGCCGGTGACCCGCTCCATCGTCGCGTCGTCCAGCTCGAAGTCGAAGATCTGGAAGTTCTCCGCCATCCGCTTCGGGTTGACCGACTTGGGGAAGACGATGTCGCCGCGCTGCACGTGCCAGCGCAGCACCACCTGGGGCACGGTGCGCCCGACCTCCTCGGCGATGTCGACGAGGGTCGGGTCGTCGAGCACCGCGCCCTGGGCGATCGGCGACCACGCCTCGGTGAGGATGTTGTGCGCGTGGCCGTACGCCCGCACCTCCTCGTTGCCGAGGTAGGGGTGCACCTCGATCTGGTTGACCGCCGGCACCACGTCGGCCTCGGCGGCCAGCCGCTCCAGGTGCGGCACCTGGAAGTTGGACACGCCGATCGAGCGGGCCCGGCCGTCGCGCCGGAACTCCTCCAGCACCTTCCAGGTGGAGACGAAGTCGCCGTCGTAGAGGGTCGGCAGCGGCCAGTGGATCAGGAACAGGTCGATGTGGTCCATCTTCAGCGCGGCGAGGGTGGAGTCGAACGCGCGGCGGGCGTCGTCGGGGCGGTGGAAGCCGTTGTTCAGCTTGCTGGTGACGAAGACCTCGTCCCGGTCCAGGCCGGAGGCGCGCACCGCCTGGCCCACCTCGGCCTCGTTGCCGTACATCTCGGCGGTGTCGATGTGCCGGTAGCCGATCTCCAGGGCCCGCCCGACGGCCTCGGCGGTGTCCTCCGGCGCGATCTGGTAGACCCCGAAGCCGAGCTGGGGGATGGTGTTGCCGTCGTTGAGCGCGATGTCGGGAACCGTGTTCGCCATGTCGGCCGTCTCTCCCATCGTCAGGGGCCCGGGGCGCGCGGAGGTCGCGCGGCCGGGCCGTGCCACCCGGTTGTCCTACCCCGCCCCGGCCGCCATCTCACGACCGGGCGGGGTGATCCGCGACAACCGGGTGGCCCCGGGCGGGGTCAGCCCCAGATGGCGGTGGCCCACTCCGGGTGGTCGACGAACGGGTTGCGGTTGCCCTGCCAGCGATCGTAGATGACCTGGTTGCGGCGCTTCTCGAAGGCGTCCGGCGGGTCGGCCAGGTTCCAGGCGAGCAGCACCGACAGCTTCCCGTGGTACGGGGACGTGCCGTTGGACACCGAGTTGTTGATCTCCAGATTCGGCCAGCCGTCGTCACCCTCGTACCGGATCGCCATATACATGATCATCCGGGCGACGTCGCCCTTGACCGCGTTGCGCGGCTCGAACGAGTCGGCGTCGGAGTAGCAGCCGGTGCACTCGGACACCCCGCTGCCCCCGGCGTCGAAGTCCTTGTTGCCGCGCGTCGAGTTGACCGAGACGTCCTCGGGGCGCAGGTGGTGCACGTCGGTGCCGGGGCCGGTGGCGGTGCCGAAGTCGCCGTGCGACTTGGCCCAGACGTGCTCGCGGTTCCAGTCGTTGGCGTCGCCGCCGTTGCTGGTCTTGCTCTGCGAGCGGCCGCTGTAGAGCAGCAGCACGTTGTTGGCGTTGGCCGGGTCCTGGTCGGTGTCCTTCAACGCCTCCCACACCTGGTCGTAGTTGAGTTTCGTCTGCGTCCTGATGATGGCGTGCAGGGAACTGCGCAGCGCGCTGCCGGTCTTGCCGATCGCGCTGGCGTAGTACGTCGAGTCGTACGGGCCACCGCCGCCGGTCGGGCTGGGCGACGGGTTGGGCGACGCGGTGGGCGTCGGCGTCGGGCCCGGGGTGGCACCGCCGAGGCTCATCGCGGTCGGGTTCTTCAGCCCGCCGTGGCTGAAGTACGCGGTCAGCGTCCCGGTGGCGGTGACCTGCCGGCCGCGCAGCCCCGGGTTGGTCAGCAGCCCGAAGGTGCTGCGGTAGGCGGCCGTCACCTGGACGTAGAGCATCCTGCCCGTGCCGGTCTCGGCGGCGCTGTCGGCGAGGGCGATCGCCGTGTCCGCCGTGTAGCCGGAGGTGATCACCGTGGTCGTCGCCGTCGGCTGCCCGACGACGTACCCGGTGACGGTGGCCGTGCGGCCGTCCTGGGCGGCCAGCGCCTGTGCCACGGTCAGCGTGGTCGCCGCCGACGCGGAGGTGCTCGCCACGACGGGTGTCAGCACCGTGACGGCCAGTGCGAACGCCGTGATCAGCCGCCCGGATCGCGAGCGGGTGATGCTCTTTGTATTCATGGTCAGCGATGTTATCGGCGCTGGCGTGAACAGCGGGAGAGCGCCGGGAAACTTTACGGGGGTGAAACCGCTGCCCACGGCCGCGTGCCTGGGGCCCGCCCTCCGCGCCCCGCCTTGGCGCCGCCGCGTGCCCTTGATCGACACCATGTCGGCGACATCGCGTGATCATTCGCCCTCGGATGCCGCCACCTGACCGTCATGGCCTTGGTATCGCCCCTGATGCCCTCAAGCTTGGCGGGGGCGGGCGATCGAACCCGCCGTCCGGGAGGCGTTGCGCCGGCTGCCCGCCGACCCTTTGCCGGAGGGAACATCGGCCGTCGGCGGGTTCTGGACCCGGACGAACAACCCCGAGATCGACCTCGTCGGCGCGGACCGGGAGCCGGTGGCCCGGCGGGTGACCTTCGTGGGCTCGATCAAGTGGCTGGAGCGGCGTGCGTTCGACGGTCACGACCTCGGGCGGCTGCTGCTGCACCGGTCGCTGCTGCCCGGCGCGGACGAGCGGACGGAACTGGTCGCGGTATCGCGCGCCGGGGTCGACGTGGACGGGGTGCGGGCGCTGTCGGCGGAGGATCTGCTGACCGCCTACCGCGATTGAACTCCTCGCCCCCGCGCGCCGTACCACTGCGCGAGGATGTGGTGCGGCGGGTCGGCCGCACCGCTGCCGAGCTGCGGGAGGCCTGCCGTGCGAGTTGGTGAGCAGTCGACGGATCCCATCGACCAAGTGCTGGGTGAGGTGCCGGTCCCGGCGTCCCTGACACCCGAGGACGTCCGGCTCGCGGTCCGGGCGGTGGTGGTGCACACCGCGGAGGAGTGGCCGTCGGGGGCGTTGTGCCGCAACGACGGAGCGTCGTACCCCTGCCGGTTGCACCGGTGGGGCCGGCGGGTGCTGGAGGCCCACGGCCTCAACGGGCGTCAGATCGACGCCCTGATCCGGCACGGGAACCCGTTCGTGCACGTGCCGTTCCCGTTCACGGCGACCGGTCCGTCGCGCGCCGACCGGCCCGCCGCCCACCCGGCGGCCACGCAGTCCGGGCGGGGCGCGACGCCCCCGGGCCGCGCCGCCAACCCGGGCGGTCGTACGCCCATGCCGCCGGGCCGGGTCTCCGCGTCCGGCGGACGGATGCCGACACCGCCGGGGCGGATGCCGACGCCCCCGGGACGCATGCCGACACCGCCCGGGCGGGTGCCCACTCCGCCGGGGCGGGTGCCGACACCCCCTGGACGGGTGCCCCCTGCGCCTGGGCGGGTCTCCGTGCCCACCGGGCGGCCCGTGGTCCGGCCCGGCCTGCCCAGCCGGCCGGTGCCCCCCAACGCCGCCGCGCCGCGCTGGCCTCGGGCGAGCTGACGGCGAACGCGTCGCGTCGGCCCGGTCGTGGGTGCACCCCGCGACCGGGCCGACGCCGTGCGGGCAGGGTCCTGCTCGATCACGGATCGAGTGGCCTCCTGCGCCCCGCGAGGCCACTCGTTCCCCGATCGAGCGCGATCTTGCGCCGAGACGACGCGACGACGCGACGGGGGGCGGCGAGCTCGCAGCCGACTCCTACGGAGGGTGATCCCCGAGGTGGCGGCGGCTGGCGGTAACGTCAGCGGGGGCTCGGGGAGGTGGCTGGTGGCGCGCGGTGGTGTCTTCTGTGTCGAGGGGCAGTGGCACCGTGACCTCAACGAGCGCGGTTCGGTCCTGCCGACCCTGGAACTCCTCGAACGGCTGGGCAAGATCCGCTTCATCCACAAGGACGCGGCGACCCGCGACGAGCTGTTCTACTTCCTCGACCGCTGGCTGCTCAAGCAGTACGCCGACTACCGGGTGGGCTTCTTCGCCATGCACGGCGAGCCGAGCCGCCTCTGCCTCACCGACTGGGACTCGGTCGACCTCTCCGACGTCGCCGAGCGGATGGCCGGCCGCTGCGACGGCCGCCGGCTCTACTTCGGCAGCTGCTCGGTGCTGCGGGCGTCCGACGCCGTGCTGCGCGACTTCCTCGACGAGACCGGCGCGGCGCTGATCTGCGGGTTCACCCGGGAGGTCGACTGGGTGGAGTCGGCGGCCTTCGAGACCGTGCTGCTCGACGTGCTGGCCAACGGGCAGCGGCACAACGCCGCCGAGCTGCGGATGGGCTCGGCGCACTGGGCGCCGCTGGCGGCGTACCTGGGCTTCCGGGTGATCTACGCCAACGGCCGGGCCTGGCGGCCCACGGTGCGTCCCCGGGTGCCCGCCCAGCCGGCGGCCGGGCGGAGCACCGCCCGGCCCAGCTGACGGCGCTGCTGGTAGAAACGGGTATGGCACGCAGCATCGCGAGCAACACCCGGGTCGACCGGGCCGCCCTGATCGACTTCATCCGTCCCCGGCACCGGGTCCTGCTGATGACCACCCGGTCCGACGGCCGGCCCCAGTCCTCCCCGGTGGCGTGCGGGGTGGACCCCGAGGGCCGGCTGGTGATCTCGACCTACCCCGAGCGGGCGAAGGCCCGCAACGTCCGGCGGGACCCGCGCGTCTCGGCCTGCGTGCTCTCCGACGACTGGGACGGGCCGTGGGTGCAGGTGGACGGCACCGCCGAGGTGCTCGACCTGCCCGAGGCGCTGGAGCCGCTGGTCGCGTACTTCCGCAGCATCTCCGGCGAGCACCCAGACTGGGACGAGTACCGGGCGGCGATGGTCCGGCAGGGCAAGTCGCTGATCCGGGTCACCATCGACGGCTGGGGCCCGATCGCCACCGGCGGCTTCCCGGCCCGCCTCGCCGACTGAAGCCGGCGGGCTCAGTAGCCGGCGGTGAAGCGCATGTTCTCGAAGCGCGGGTTCTCGATCTCGTCGACGACGGCGACGGCCAGGTCCTCGTAGCTCAGGGCCGCCCGGCCCCGCTCGTCGGTCACCGGCTCGTCGAGGCCGGTGCGGTAGTGGCCGGTGCGCTCGCCGGGGTGGAACTCGAGCGGCGGCGGGGAGACGTACGTCCAGGTGACCCCGTCGGCAGCCGAGCGGTACCAGGCCAGGGCGTCGGCCTGGCCCAGGGCGGGCTCCCGGTACTCCTCCGGGAAGTCCGGTTCCTCCAGGTACGGGGTGCCGCGGGGCGTCAGCAGGGTCGCCCCGCCGCCGACGTGGATGATCCGGGGCGGGTTCGGCACCTCCCGCAGCACGGTGACGAGGTTCTCGGCCGCGTCCCGCCACAGCGCCCGGCCCTCGTCGCCGCCCACGGCGACCACCATCACGTCGGCGGCCGGGGCCAGCTCCCGCACGCTGTGCGCCGAGGTGACGTCCCCGGTCACCAGGTCGACCCCGGCCGGCAGGTAGCTGGTCGCCTCGGGGCGGCGTACGGCTGCGGTCACCCGGTGGCCCCGGGCGACCGCCTCGGCGGTGATCCGCGACCCCGCCGTGCCCCCGGCGCCGAACACCACGACGTTGCTCATGGCCCCAGGCTAGGAGCCGGCCGGGCCCGGCGGTGCCGTTCCGGCGATCCCGGCCGCGCTTCCCCGGCGTCGGCGACGGGGCGGGCGGCGGGCCCACCGGCCCGGCTCAGTCGACCAGGGCGGAGTAGACGAGCTGGCGCAGCTGGGGCCGCAGCGGATGGGTGCTCGACGGCATGAGCTGGGTGAACAGCATGGCGGTGACCTCCTCCGCCGGGTCGACCCAGAACGCGGTGCTGGCCATCCCGCCCCAGTAGTATTCGCCGGCGCTGCTCGGCACCCGGGACGGGACCGGGTCCTGCACCACGGCGAAGCCGAGGCCGAAGCCGATGCCGTCGAGGACCGTCTCGGCGAAGCCGGTCGGCGAGTATGAGGCCAGGTCGCGGCCGTCGGGCAGGTGGTTGCGGGTCATGAAGCGCACCGTGCGGGGTCCGAGCAGGCGTACGCCGTCCAGTTCCCCGCCGCGCAGCAGGAACTGGGTGAACCGGTGGTAGTCGGCGGCGGTGGAGACCAGCCCGCCGCCACCGGAGAGGAAGTCGGGCGCGGTCAGCGCGAGCCGGCCGAGCGCGTCGGCGCGGATGGCCTGCCCGGTCGCGGGGTGCGGGAAGTAGAGCGCGGCGAGCCGCTTGGCGTCGGCCTCCTCGACCCACCAGCCGGTGTCGGTCATGCCCAGCGGCCGGAAGATGCGTGCGGCGAGGAACTCGTCGAGGCGCTGCCCGGAGACGACCTCGATCAGCCGGCCGAGCACGTCGGTGGAGACCCCGTAGTTCCAGCCGGTGCCGGGCTGGAACAGCAGCGGCAGCCGGGCCAGCCCCTGGCTGGCGGCGGCCAGGTCGGCCCCGACGGGCACGCCGAGGTCGAAGCCGGCCGCCCGGTAGAGGCCGTCGACGACGGAGACCTGGGCGAAGCCGTACGTCAGGCCGGACATGTGGGTCAGCAGGTGCCAGATCCGGATCGGCTCGACCGCCGGCACCGTGTGCGGCTTGGTCACCGGCCCCTTGTCGTAGACCCGGACGTCGGCGAACTCGGGCAGCCAGCGGCCGATCGGGTCGGTGAGCTCGAAGCGGCCCTCCTCCCACAGCATCATCGCCGCGACGGAGGTGATCGGCTTGGTCATCGAGTAGACGCGCCAGATGGTGTCCGGTTCGACCGGCAGCCCGGCTTCCCGGTCGCGCATGCCGTAGGTGGCGGAGTGGGCGATCTCGCCCCGGCGGGTGACGACGATCTGCCAGCCGGCGAGCCGGCCGTCGTCGACGTACCTGCCGAAGTGTTCGTCGATCCGCGCCAGCCGGGCGGGGTCGAAGCCGATGCGGTCGGGGTCGGTGCGCAGGGCCAGGCTCACCCACCGAACCTACTAGCCGGTACGCGCCGCGCGGAAGACGTCGGTGGCCGCCGTTAGGCTGGCCGGGTGCCGGAGCCCACCGAGGACGCGACCTTCCGCCACGACGACTGGTACGCCGAGGATCTGGCCGACCGGCACTTCGTGCGCTGCGAGTTCTTCCACGTCGACCTGACCGAGGCGGTCAGCCGGGGCGCGGTCTTCACCGAGTGCGTCTTCGGCAACGTGGCGTTCAACGCCTCCCGCCACGTCGACTCGGCCTTCACCCGCTGCGTGTTCAAGCGGTGCAACCTGTTCGAGGCCGAGTTCACGGGCTGCAAGCTGGTCGGCAGCAGCTTCGAGCAGTGTGACCTGCGGCCGTTGCGGGTCGACGGCGGCGACTGGTCGTTCGTGGCGCTGCCCGGCGCCGACCTGCGCGGGGTGCGCCTGACCGACGTCCGGATGCGCGAGGCGGACCTGGCCGGCGCCGATCTGACCGACGCCACGGTGACCGGCGTCGACCTCTCCGGCGCCCAGTTGCACGGCTCCCGCCTGCTGCGCGCCGACCTGCGGGGCAGCGACCTGTCGGCGCTGGATCCGACGACGGTGCAGCGGGCCGGCGCGCTGATCGACGCCGAGCAGGCGGTGCTGCTGGCGCGGGCCCTCGGCTTCCAGGTGGGCTGACCGGCGGCTCAACCGGGGCCCGCCCCGGTTCGTGGACTTCGCCGCTTTCGCGCTTAACGTGACCTCCAGTACGCTCAGCGCAGCCGGCGGCGCCACCACCGCCTCGGCGCGTCGCGGTGCGCCCTGCCTGTCTCGCCGCGACGTCGGCGCCTGTCCGGCTGACCCCCGCCGACGTTCCCGCGCCCGTCCGGTGAACCGGCACCGTGGCGCAGTCCGCCCGGTCGCCGGTGACCCGGTCGTGCGCCGGTCCCTACCGGACGGTAACGAAGTGGAAACGCCCGGCGGGACACCCCTGGCGTCCGGGCGGGGGTGGTGCCAACGTGATACGGCTCACGCCGGTGTGCGGCGGTCGCCGGGACCGGGACACCGGGTGGGGAGTGGAGGCCAGGTGGCGCAGGAAGACCTCACGCGGGGCGTCGGCCCTGGTGGGCGCGGGGTGACCGACCCGCCGCACCGGGTCGGGGAGCTGGCCGACGGCCGGACGCGCTCGGAGCAGCGCCGGCTGGCCCGGGCCCGGCAGCGCCGACGGTGGGCGGTCGAGGGCCTGGTGGTACTCGCCTGTCTCGTCGCCCTCGGGGTGTACGCCGCCGCGCCGGGCGGCCCCGCCGCCGGACCGGACGACGAGGCCGTGCTGCCGGCCCCCGCGGGCCGGCCCAGCGGCGGGTTCCCGGTGGTGGACCGCCCGGGCTCGCCGGCCGACGCGGCCACTCCCGGCCTGCGTCCCCGGCAGCGGACCCCGACCGCCCCGCCGCCGTCGCCGTCGAGCCCGGTGGCGCCGCAGCCGGCGGCGGTCCACCTCGACGTCGCCCAGGCCGACGTGCCGGCCGACGTCGACCTGACCGCGGCGGGCACCCGGGACTGGGTCCACTGGGGACTGCGGGGGGCCGACTCGACGGTCCGCAAACGCGACGGCTCGGGGGAGATCGCCGACGAGGGCGGCCGTGGTGACCGGGTCGGCCACGACGTCAGCCCGGAGACGTTCAGCTGGCGCGACGGTTCGCCGGTGACGTCGTCCACGGCGACCACGACCGGCGTCTCCGCCTGCGGCGTCGGCAGCGGCTTCGCGCTCGCCGTGGACGGCGGGGGCGAGGCCCGCACCGTGCGCCTCTACGCCGGCCTGTGGATGGCGCGCGGCCGGCTGGAGGCGCGGCTGTCCAGCGGCGGCGAAACGACCGTCCGCCGGCTGGAGGATCCGCACACCACGCACACCGCCGAGTTCACCGTGCGGTTCCGGGCCCCGAAGGGGGCGAAGCTGCTGCTCACCTGGACCGTCGAGGCCACCTTCGGCGGTTGCGGCAACGTCAACCTGCAGGCGGTGGCGCTGCGCTGAGCCGGTTCCGGGTGGTCGGCGCCTACCCGGCGGTCGGGACAGTTTGTCCGTCATGCCGCCTCTGGACGGTCGTAGGTTTTCCGCTGACCTGGTCCGTCCGTCCTCTGTGGAGGCTTGCCCGATGAGCAGCACCGCCACCCCCACCCGTGCCGTCCGTTCCGCCGCCGTCCCCGGCGCCCGCGAGGAGTCGGGGGAGGGGCTGTGGGACATTCCGCTGCCGCCGTACGTGACGGGGGAGGACGCCCAGTTCGCGGTGCGGGCGGTCGTGGTGCACGCCCCCCGGCGCTGGTCCGGCGGGACGGTCTGCCGCAACGACGCCAGCCCGCACCCCTGCCGGCTGCACCGCTGGGGCCGGCGGGTGCTCGCCCTGCGCGGCCTGCGGGCCGCCGAGATAGACCTGCTGATCGAGCGGGGCGACCCGGCCGCCACGGTGCGCCCGCCGGACCGCCCCGGCGCCTGACGCGCCCGTCGATCCGTGGGGCGCCCGTGGGCCCGGGCCCCTTCCTCCGCACCCGGAAGGGGCCCGGGCCGGTCTGACAGGTGACGCCTGCACGCGTTCGGGCCTGCGGCGTAACGCTGCATGCGCTGATGCTGCCATGGAGAATTCTGCCGGCCAACCCCATCGGGCGAAGGTTAGTGCCGAATCGGGAGGTGCCGGGGGTTCCCGGCGGCGCAGGCGGGCGTCTTTCGTCCCGGTCCTGCACCCGTCGGCCGGGTCAGGCGGTCCTCGGTGCGGGGCCGGTGGGCTCCTCCGGGTCGGCGCGGTAGTGCGGGTTGCGCCGCACCACGAGCGGCGCCGCGAGGGCGGCCAGCGCGCCGCCGAGCAGCGGGAAGACGACGAACACCCAGAGCTGCCGCAGGGCCGTGCCACCCTCGAACACCGCCGGGCCGAACGACCGGGCCGGGTTGACCGAGGCGCCGTCGAGGGTCAGGCCGACGGCGATGCAGGCCGCGAGGGCCAGCCCGATCGCCAGCCCCGCGAACCCGGCATGCTCGGCCCGACTGGTCACCACCAGCACGACGAGGACGAACAGGAAGCTCAGCACCGTCTCCAGCACCGCCGTGCCGCCCAGGTTGATGTGCGCGCCGTAGCCGTTGGTGCCGAGCGCGCCGGTCTGGTCCACCACGCCGCCCCACCGGGTCAGCCCCCAGATGATCAGGCCGGACACCGTGGCACCGGCGAACTGCGTGATCCAGTACGCCACCGCGCCGACCGGGGAGATCTTTCCCGACAGCAGCACCCCCAGGGTCACCGCCGGGTTGACGTGGCAGCCCGAGAGCGGGCCGATGGTGTAGACCAGCGCCAGCACGATGAAGCCGAAGGTCAGGGCGACCACCACCACGCCGCCCTGGACCTGGGCGAAGACCGCGCTGCCCACGCCGAAGAAGACCAGCAACAGGGTGCCGACGAACTCGGCCGCGTACCGCCTCGCGTCGTCCATGGCTTCAGCGTAGGGAGCATCCGGGCAGCTCGGAGCCGGTTCCGCCGCAAGGGGTGATTGAACTCGTTCCATTTGACGGATGCGGCCGCAGCGGGCACGGTGGGTGCAGGGGCGCGCTCCGAGCAGCCCCGTTCCGCCCGGTGACGGCACTGCCGTCACCCGAGCTCCCCCGTGTGATCGTCCGCGGGCTGAGCCCGGTCTGCACCGACCGCGACCGAGAATCCACGAGGAGTGCCCCATGCTGACCATGACCGACAACGCCGTGCTGGTGATCCGCGACCTGACCGCCCAGGAAGACGTCGCCGAGGGCGGCGGCCTGCGCATCGCCGCCGACACCGACGCGGGCTCGCTCACCATCGAACTGGTGCCCGAGCCCGTCCAGGGCGACCAGGTGGTCGACCACCAGGGCGCCCGGATCTTCCTCGACTCCGACGCCGCCGACCTGCTCACCGACACCTCGGTCGACGCCACCGTCGACGACGAGGGGGTCGTGCAGTTCGGCTTCACCGAGAAATAGTCGGCCCCTCGCCGCGCCGGCCGGCCGCGCGCGCGGGTCGTACGGTGGGGCGGCGTTCGCCGCCGTCCCGGAGCTGGTGCAGCACGTGGGCCAGGTGGTGCGAGGTGCTCCAGGCCGCCCAGTTCGTCGTCGAGCCGGCCCCGGCCACCCGCCGGGCCCGACGCAGGATCTCGTGGTCACCCCACGAGAAGGCCGCCCCGGCCGCCGGCCAGTGCGCCGCCGACACCAGCGTCCGGCACAGGTCGGCCACCCGCTCGTCGCCCCGGCCGCCCCGCCGCGACCAGCGGTAGAGCCACCACTCCCGGTCGGTGGTGTAGCGGACGGTCGGCAGACGGTCGGACAGCGGCTCGCCGCCGGGCACCGCGCAGCCGACCGCGTAGTCGCCGTACCGGACGCCGAGGTCGGCCAGCCGACGCCAGAGCAGCCAGTCCCAGCGTTCCAGGCGGACCGGCTCGTCGGTGGGAAACCCGGACCCGGTCGGCGGCAGCCCACCGGCCGCCACCGTCACCGACCGCCAGGCGTGCCGCCGTGCCCAGTCCACCAGCCGCCGGACGCGCGGCTCGGCCAGCCGGACGTCCGCCGGGCAGCAGACGTCCCCGGAGTCGACGAGGAGTTCGCACTGCTCGGGCACGAGCCGGGTGAGCCGCCAGATCCGTTCCACCGAGGCCGTCGCGGCGTCCGGACCGTGCCGGTCGCTGCGGGCCCGCAGCCGCACCACCAACCGCCCGGCGTACGCCCGGGCCGCCACGCCGTGCGCGGCCAGCCGCGCGTCGCTGTCCGCGAGCCCGGCCACCGGCACCAGCGGTACGTTCCACCGGGCCAGCTCGGCGTCGGGCCCGTCGGGCAGGGCGGTGACGTCGACCGCCGGCAGCAGCCCGGGCGGGAGCCGGGTGAACGCCTCCGCGAGGGCGCGGTCCAGGATGGACACGTCGAGGACCGGGGCGATCAGGGCGGCCGTGGCGCTGTCGAGGTGGCGGAGCGCCTCCAGTTCGCCGCGGTGGCAGGCGAGGATGGGATGGTAGACCGGTTCCGCCGCCCGGCTCCCGTGGGCGGGCACCATAATTCAATGTAGCGACACATCGGCGCTCGTCACAGGGTCAACGGCAAATGCCGGGCGTCCGGCCAGGGGCGATCGTACGATCCCCGGATGCCCGACCAGTCCTTTCGTTACCGATCGTCCGAAGAAGACAGCGCCCGCTGGGCCGGATTCCCGTTCCGCGACGGCGACATCGTCATCAGCACCCGGTCCAAGAGCGGCACCACCTGGATGCAGATGATCTGCGCCCTGCTGGTGTTCGGCACGCCCGACCTGCCGGCCCCGCTGTCGCACCTCTCGCCCTGGCTGGACTGGCTGGCCGAACCCCGCGACGAGGTGTACGCCCGGCTCGCCGCCCAGCGGCACCGCCGGTTCGTCAAGACCCACACCCCGCTCGACGGGGTGCCCCTGGACGACCGGGCTCACTACGTGGTGGTGGCCCGGCACCCGCTGGACATGGCGGTCTCGCTCTGGCACCAGAGCGGCAACCTCGACCGGGCGCGGCTGGCGGAGCTGACCGGCCGGCCCGCCCCGGCGGGGCCGTCCGCCCCGCGTACCCCGTTGGTGGAGTCGTTGCGACGGTGGGTGGACCGCGAGGTCGACCCGCGCGCGGAGCTGGACTCGCTCGAGGGGGTGTTGTGGCACCTGGGCGACGCCTGGGGCCGTCGCGACCGGCCCAACGTGACCCTCGTGCACTACGACGACCTGGTGGCCGACCTGGCGGGGCAGATGCGCGCCCTGGCCGGGCGGCTCGGCGTCGAGGTGGCGCAGCCGCGCTGGCCGGAGCTGGTCGAGGCGGCCACCTTCGACCGGATGCGCGAGCGGGCGGACCTGCTGGTCCCGGATCCGGCGGGCGTGCTGAAGGACCGGAACGCCTTCTTCCGGCGCGGCCGTTCGGGGCAGGGCCGGGAACTGCTGGACGCGGCGACGCTGGCCCGCTACCGGGCGCGGACCGCCACTCTCGCCCCACCGGACCTGCTGGCCTGGCTGCACCGCGACCGCTGAAGCGCGCCGGGTGGCCGCGCGGGCGGCCCGAGTCCGTGATCGGCGGGCGCTCGGTGGCCGGCTCCGGACAGGAGCGCACGGCGCCGCCGCGACCCGGGGGTCGTAACGTCGCCGCGCTCCGGCCGTCTCCCACCACCGCAGCCGTACGGCGGTACGCCGGCGGGGACCTGGCTCGACCGAACGGGTGCGTCGGTCGAGGTGTCGATGCCCGGTCCGGGCGGGTCCAAACCTCGGATCAGTGGGAAATTCCACCATCCGTCGTTCCCGGCGTGACGCGGGGCGGGACGGGGTATGTGCGGGCCATGGAGCATTTCACGATCGCGACCGTCGCCGAGAAGAGCCCGGATTTCCGGCGGGTGCTGTGGACCGGCGACCACACCCAACTGGTGATCATGACGATCCCGCCGGGCGGCGAGATCGGCGAGGAGGTCCACGAGGGCATCGACCAGATCCTCACCTTCGTCAGCGGCACCGGCGAGGCCCGCGTCGCCGGGGAGAAGAAGGAGGTCGCCCAGGGCGACCTCGTGGTGGTGCCGGCCGGCACGAAGCACAACTTCGTCAACACCGGCCCCAACCCGCTGGTGCTCTACACCGTCTACGGGCCGCCCGAGCACGCCGACCAGGCCGTCCACCACACCAAGGAGGAGGCCGACGCGGCGGAGGCGGCCGGCGAGGACGAGCCGCCCACCTCCTGAGCCGACGGCCGGGGGCCGGCCCGCCCGCGTGCCGGGCCGGCCCCGCCGCCGGTCCGCGCCGTGCCGCCTGACCGGTGCGCCGCCCGGGTCGCGGGTCCCGCTGCCTGATCGGTGCGCCGCCGGGTTGCGGGTCCCGCTGCCTGATCCGGGCCGGCGCGGGTACCCCGGCCGGGTGGAACAGCCGCCCATCTCCGACTACGCGTTCCTGTCCGACTGCCGCTCCGGCGCGCTGGTGGGCCGGGACGGCTCGGTCGACTGGTGGTGCCCGGACCGGTTCGACGGGTCCGCCGTCCTCGCCCGGGTGCTGGACCCGGCGGCCGGGCACTGGCGGCTCGCCCCGCTCGCACCGTCGCGCGTCGAGCGGGCGTACCGGCCGGACACGCTGGTGCTGCGCACCGTCCACCACACGCCCTCCGGCAGCGTCGCGGTCACCGACGCGCTCGCCGCCGAGGCCGGCGCGCGCGGCCACGAGCTGGGCATGAACTCCCCGGCCGTGCTGCTGCGGGTCGTCGAGGGGCTCACCGGCCGGGTCCGGATGGGCCTGGACCTCGCGCCCCGGCCGGAGCACGGTCTGCTCACGCCGTACCTGCACGAGCAGGCCGACGGCAGCGTGCTGGCCGCCGCCGGCCCGGCGGTGCTGGTGCTGGCCGGGACCGGGCCCGCCCTGCGCGCGGACCGCGACCGGGTCCGGCAGGAGTTCGCGGTCGCGGCCGGTGAGACCGTCGGCTTCACCCTCGCGTACGCCCCGGCGTACGGCGACCCGCCGGTGCGCCTCGACCCGGTCGCCGCGCTCACCGACACGACCCGGGCGTGGCAGGCGTTCCGCGAGTCCCACCACTACGAGGGCGAGTACGTCCCGCAGGTGCGGCACAGCGCGGTGGTGCTCACCGGCCTCACGTACGCCCGCAGCGGCGCGGTCGCCGCGGCCCTGACCACGTCGCTGCCGGAACGCCTCGGCGGCGACCGCAACTACGACTACCGGTTCTCCTGGCTGCGCGACTTCGCGGCGACGATGCGCGCCCTGTGGGTGGCGGCCTGCCCGGAGGAGGCGTCGCGCCTGTTCGCCTGGGCGGCCCGCTCGATCGGCCGCATCGGCGACGCGCCGGTGCCCGTGCTGTTCGGGCTGGAGGGGGAGCGGGACCTCTCCGAGCACGACTGCCTCCACCTGCGGGGATACGCCGACAGCCGGCCCGTCCGCCTCGGCAACGACGCCTGGCGGCAGCGGCAGCTCGACGTGCCGGGCGAGGTCATCTCGGCGGTCTGGCGGCTGCACGAGCAGCTCGGCGACACGCTCGCCGACGAGCTGGCGGAGATGGTGGTCGGCCTCGCCGACCAGGTGGCCGCGACGTGGCGGCTGCCGGACCGGGGGATGTGGGAGACCCGGGACGCCGACCGGCACTACCTGTCGTCCAAGGTGCTCTGCTGGGTGGCGCTGAACCGGGCGGTGGCGCTGGCCCCGCAGCTCGGCGGGCGGGCCGACCCGCGCCGCTGGGCGGCGACCCGCGACGAGATCCGCGCGACCGTGCTCCGGGAGGGCTGGAACGAGCGGGTCGGCGCGTACACGGGGGCCTTCGGCTCGCCGGAGCTGGACGCCTCGGCGCTGCTGCTGCCCCTGGTGCGCTTCGCCGACGCGACCGATCCCCGGATGCGCGCCACCATCGAGGCGGTCGAGCGCGAGCTGGGCGCCGGCAACGGCCTGGTGCGGCGCTGGTCCACCGACCCCGCCGGCTTCCTGCTGTGCTCGTTCTGGCTGGTGGAGTGCCTGGTGCTGACCGGCGAACGGGACCGGGCCCGGCGGCTGTTCGAGCAGCTCCTCGGGCACGCCAACGACGTGGGGCTGCTGCCCGAGCAGATCGACCCGGGCACCGGCGCCCACCTGGGCAACACGCCGCAGGCGCTGTCGCACATCGGGCTGGTCAACGCCGCGTGGCGACTGACCGACCCGACCACGAGCTGACCCGGCCCGCCCTGCGGGTCGGCCGTCAGGCCACGACCGGGGCCGCCGAGACGTCCACCGTCTCCGGATACTTCAGCCCGGCGCCGGTGTTGAGCACCACCACCCGCTCGCCGGCCCGGATCCAGCCGCCCTCGCGCAGGTGCCGGGCGGCGGTCAGGCAGGCCGCAGCCTCCGGGCAGAGCAGCAGCCCCTCGTCCGCGCCGAAGTGCCGCAGGTCGGCCAGGAGTTCCGCGTCGTCCACCGCGATCGCGGTTCCGGCGCTGGCCCGCAGCGCGGCCAGGATCAGCTCGTCGCCGAGGGGCGCCGGCACGGTGATCCCGTACGCGACGGTGCGCGCGTCGGCCCACGGCCGCGCCCGGTCCTCCCCGGCGGCGAAGGCGCGCACGATCGGCGCGCAGCCGGTCGACTGCACGGCGACCAGCCGGGGCGGCCGGTCGGTGATCCAGCCCAGCCCGTGCAGCTCCTGCATCGCCTTGTGGATGCCGATCAGCCCCACCCCGCCGCCCGTCGGGTAGACGATCACGTCGGGCACCTGCCAGCCGAGCTGCTCGACGATCTCGTACCCCATGGTCTTCTTGCCCTCCAGCCGGTAGGGCTCGCGCAGCGTGCCGGCGTCGAAGACCGCGCCGCCGGCCGACGCCACGAGCGCGGCCACGTGCCGGCCGGCGTCGCTGATCAGCCCGTCGACCAGGCGCAGGTCGCCCCCGGCGGCCAGCACCTCCCGCCGGCAGATGGCCGGCGCGTCCAGCGGCATCACGATGGTCGACGCGAGGCCGGCGCGGGCCGCGTACGTCGCCCAGGCCGCGCCCGCGTTGCCGTTGGTCGGCATGGCGATCCGCCGTACGCCCAGCTCCCGGGCCCGGCTCACGCCGACCGCGGCGCCCCGCGCCTTGAACGACCCCGTCGGGGTGAGCCCCTCGTCCTTGACGATCAGGTCGGGAATGCCGATCCGGGCCCCGTACGCCGGGGCGCGCAGCAGCGGCGTCCAGCCCTCGCCCAGCGTGGTGACGTGCCGGGGGTCGGCCACGGGCAGCAGCTCCCGGTAGCGCCACAGGTCGGCCGGGCGCAGCGCGAACCGCTCCGGGGTGACCGCGGCGGCCACGGCCGCGAGGTCGTAGCGCGCCAGCAGGGGCGACCCGCAGGCGCACAGGTTCTGCGGCTCCGTGGCCGGGTACGCCCGCCCGCAGCGCGGGCACTCCAGGTGCGTCAGGTACACGGTGCGCTCTCCCGCTGTCGGCTCGCGGCGCGAGCGGTAGTCCTCCAGGCGGTCGGCCACCCCCGCATTCTCCGCCGAACCGGGCGGTCGCGCAGCCGGTGCGCCGCGCCGCGCGGGCCGCGGCGGGCATGGGCGGCGCGATCAGGGGTAGGACAGCGGCCATGGACACCCTCGACCAGCCCACCGTTCTGCTTTCCGGCGACGTGCGGATGCCGCTGCTCGGCTTCGGCACCTGGCAGGCCACCGGCGAGGCCGGGCACGCGGCGGTGCTCGCGGCCCTCGACGCCGGCTACCGGCACGTCGACACCGCCACCATGTACGGCAACGAGGCGGAGGTGGGCCGGGCGGTCCGCGACAGCGGCCTGCGCCGGGAGGACGTCTTCGTCACCACGAAGCTGCCGCCCGACCGGGTGGGTCGGGAGCGCGAGACGATCGAGGCCAGCCTGCGCGCCCTGGGCCTCGACCACGTCGACCTCTGGCTGATCCACTGGCCGCCGTCGGCGGCGTCGGACAGCATTCCGGTGTGGCGGGAACTGCTCGCCGCGCGGGACGAGGGCCTGACCCGCGCCGTCGGGGTGAGCAACTACGGCACCGCGCAGCTCGACGAGCTGATCCAGGCCACCGGGGAGGTCCCGGCGGTCAACCAGATCCGCTGGGGTCCCGCGCTGTACGACCGGCGGCGGCACGCCGAGCACCGGGACCGGGGCGTGGTGCTGGAGGGGTACAGCCCGTTCAAGACCACCGACCTGGCCGACCCGGTGCTGACCCGGATCGCCGCCGCGCACGACGTGTCGCCGGCCCAGGTGGTGCTGCGCTGGCACGTCGACCACGGGATCGTGGTGATCCCGAAGTCGGTCACCCCGGAGCGGATCCGCACCAACGCCGACATCTGGGGCTTCTCGCTGACCGCCGAGGAGATGCGCGACATCGACGCCCTCGGCGGCTGACGTCCACCGGGGGTGGGGGCGGCACACGGCGCGGGGGCGGCCCGAGACCGGGCCGCCCCCGTCGTGCGGTGGCTGGTCAGGAGCGGGTGCAGGTCATGCCGTTGAGGGTGAAGCTGCTCGGCGACGAGTACGCGCCGCTCAGCGTGCCCTGGTAGCCGAAGGTGGCCGTGCCGCCCGGGGCGAGCGTGCCGTTGTGGCTGATGTTGCGGGCCGTCACGGCCGAGCCGCTCTGGGACACGGTGGCGTTCCACGAGCCGGTGATCTGCTGCCCGCCCGGCAGGTTGTAGTTGAGCGTCCAGCCGTTGAGCGTCGCCGTGCCCGTGTTGGTGATCTGCACGTCGGCGGTGAAGCCGTTGTTCCACGAGTTGGCCGTGTACTTCACCGCGCAGGCGCCGGTGCCCGGGGGAGGCGTCGGGTTGGTGGTGGGCGGGGTGCCGCCGGTGTTGACGCTCTGCGAGAAGTTCGTCACGGCCAGTCCGGCGCCGCCCTGCCAGGGCTCGAAGCCGGCCTGGATGCTGGTCAGGTACCAGGAGTTGGTGATCGCGCCGCGGTTGCGGGTGTCGTTGATGAAGTGCAGCACGTCGAAGCTCAGGCTGGGGATCGCCGACGACGCGACGTAGGAGATCACGTTGTTGCCGCCGTTGTTGCCGCGCCAGACCTCCCAGTTGCGGCCGGCGATGTTGGCGTTGCCCACCGGGGAGCCGATCGGCTGGATCGGGCCCTGCCGGTTGAGCCAGATCATGATCTCCATCTGGTTCACCCCGTCCCGCTTGGGGCTCGGGTCCAGCCAGATGTCGTACGAGGCGTTGTAGATGGCCCCGCTGACGTAGCGGTAGTTGATGCTGCCGGGGGCGCTGCTGATCTGGCTGACCTGCACCGGCAGGTTGGTCCCCGGCGAGCAGTTCGTGTAGTGGCAGCCGACGAAGATCGACGGGTACGCGGTCGGCGCGCCGTTGGTCGGGCTGCTGCCGTTGAGGGTGGTGATCTCGAAGCCCGTGCTGGTGGCGTTGATGCACTGCTGGGCGGTGGTGCCCCAGCGGTTGTTCTGCACGACGTACTTGCCGCCGATGACCGTCGAGCCGAACTGCTCGCAGATCTGGGTGTCGGCGGAGGCGGTGCCGCCGACGGCGACGGCGACGATCGAGGCGGCCGCGAGGAGGCCGGCGGCCGCGAGTGCGCGGAGTGGACGCTTCATGATGCTCCTTGCTGCGACGGCGAAAGGCTCGGGACAGGTCGGGACGGGACGGGTCGGTGTGCGGTGCGGGAGCGCTCCCACGCTCCGCCGACACATTTACATGTTTGAAACCGTTGCGCAAATGAAACGGTTAAGCTAGCGGAGGATCGCCGTTCGGCCCGTCGAACGGCGGCCACGAATCCCCGGCCAGCAGGGGTCGCCCCGCGCCCACCCGCGCGGCCACCTCGACCAGCGCGGCGGCCATCCGCGCCCGGGTCTGCGGCCCCAGCCGCGCGACCGGCGCGCAGAGCGCGATCGCCTCCGTCGCCGGCTGCCGCAGCGGCACCGCCACCGCGACGGCCGCCAGCCCCGGGTCGCACTCCTGCGCCTCCGCCGCCCAGCCCCGCTCGCGCACCGCCGCCAGTTCGGCGCGCAGCCACGCCGGCCCCGTCACCGTGCTCGCCGTCCGGGCCGGCAGCGGCCAGCTCAGCAGCCGGTCCACCGCGTCGTCCGGCCGCTGCGCGAGCAGCGCCCGGCCCGCCGCCGTGGCGTGCGCCGGCAGCCGGCAGCCGATCGGGTGGTACGCGCGCAGCGCGTGCGGCGACTCCCGCCGGCCCAGCAGCACCACCGACCCGCCGTCGAGCCGGAACAGCTGCGCGGTCTCGCCGAACCGGGCCGTCAGCCGGTCGAGCACGCCGCCCAGCAGGCCCGTCGCGCCGTCGCGCCCCAGGTACGCCGCGCCGACCTCCAGGGCCCGCAGGCCGAGCGCGAACCGGCCGCCGCCGTCGTCGGTCTCCACCCAGCCCCGCGACAGCAGGGTGCGCAGGAGCGCGTGCAGGCTGCTCTTGGGGATGCCGAGCGTCCGGCTCAGCTCGCTCAGCGGGCGCGGGCCGCCGGCCGCCGCCAGCGCCTCCAGCACGTCCAGCGTGCGACCGGCCGACTTCACCGCCCGGTGCGCGTCGTCCGCCGTCACCCTCGACACTTTAGTGGTCGTCGATGGATCGGCGCACCGACGGAACAGCGTTCACCTCGCGGAACAACTTTTTCGCCCAGCCGGCCGGTCCGTGGGCCGTCCCCCGGCAATCGACGCAACCCGTCGAGGGTCGACCCGCCCGAGACGAACGGCCCTGGCGTGCGTCGATCGCACCGAGTAGTGTCTTGCCTCCAACGCGTGCCGCTACCCCCCGGAGGCGTACACCACGATGGGTGGCTCCCCCCTGCGCATCCTCGTCGTCGGTGCGGGCATCGCCGGTCTGGCCGTGGCCCGGGCACTGCGGAGGGTGGGCCTCCGGCCCGACGTCACCGAGCGCCTGCCGGCCTCGGCCCTCGTCGACACCGGTCTCTACCTGCCCGGCAACGCGGCCCGCGCCCTGCGCGGGCTCGACCTCGACGGCCCCGTGCGTCCCCTCGGGCAGGTCATCCGCCGGCAGTGCTTCCTCGACGCCGCCGGCGACCCGCTCTGCGAGGTCGACCTGGGCTCGCTCTGGGCGGACGTCGGCGAATGCCGCGCCCTGCCCTGGTCGGAGCTGCACCGGGTGCTGCTCACCGGGGCCGGCGGCGAGGTCCGCCACGGCGTCGAGGTGCGGGAGGTCGAGCCGCTGCCGGCCGCCGTCGGTATCACCTTCGCCGACGGCACCACCGCCGAGTACGACCTGGTGATCGGCGCCGACGGCCCCCGCTCGGCCGTGCGCGCCCTCGCCGCGCTCGGCGGGCCGCCCCGCCCGGCCGGGCACGTCGTCTACCGCGGCGTCGTCCGGGGCGGCCCGCGCGTCGACGAGTGGACCGCCCTGCTCGGCCAACAGGCCGGCTTCCTCGTCGTGCCGCTCGGGGCCGGCCGGCTCTACTGCTACGCCGACGAGGTGGGCACCGCCGCCCCCGCCGACCCCATCACGCGGCTGACCGAGCTGTTCGGCGCGTACGCCGGCCCGGTGCCCGAGGTGCTCGACGCCCTGGAGCAGGTGCACGTCGGCATCACCGAGGAGGTCGAGCTGGGCCGGTGGTCCCGGGGGCGGGTGCTGCTCGTCGGCGACGCCGCGCACGCCACCGCGCCCACCCTGTCGCAGGGCACCGCCATGGCCCTGGAGGACGCCGTGGTGCTGGCCGAGTCGCTGACCACCACCGACACGGTCGAGGAGGCGCTGGTCGCGTACGAGAGCCGCCGTCGGCCGCGTACCCAGTGGGTGCGGGACCGGACCCGGGACCGCAACCGCACCCGCGACGTGCCGCCGGCCCTGCGCGACCCGTTCCTGCGCCGGCGCGGGGCGGAGATCTTCGGCGCGCACTACGGGTTGCTGGTCAAGCCGGTGTGAGCGGGGCCGTGGGTCGCCCCGGCGCGCGGGGGCGGTCGGTCGCGCCTCGGTCGCGCCGGCGCGAGCGCGCGCGAACGGGGCGTGATCGTAGCCGGCCACCCCACGCGGCACCCCCACCTGCCGGGGACTATCCTCCTTGCGGATGACGGCTCGCAGATAACCAGGGCGTGCCGAGCGGGACAACCCAGAACCGGAGGCCACTCGTGACCACCGTCGCACCCAAGCCGGTCGTGACCCGGCCCTGGCCGGTCCGAGAGCCGGTCAAGGGGTCGGCAATCGCGCGGCTGCTGCGCACCACGGACGCGAAGCAGATCGGGATCATGTACATGGTCACCGCGTTCGCGTTCTTCATGATCGGCGGCCTGATGGCGCTGATCATGCGGGCCGAGCTGGCCCGCCCGGGGCTGCAGTTCCTGTCGCCGGAGCAGTACAACCAGCTGTTCACGATGCACGGCACGATCATGCTGCTGTTCTTCGCGACGCCGATCGTGTTCGCCTTCGCGAACTACGTGGTGCCGCTGCAGATCGGCGCCCCGGACGTGTCGTTCCCGCGGCTGAACTCCTTCGCGTACTGGCTCTACCTGTTCGGCGGCACGATGGCGACCGCCGGCTTCCTCACCCCGGGTGGCGCGGCCGACTTCGGCTGGACCGCGTACACCCCGCTGAGCACCGCCGAGCACTCGCCGGGCGTCGGCGCGAACATGTGGGTCGTCGGCCTGGCCATCTCCGGTCTGGGCACCATCCTCGGCGCGGTCAACCTGATCACCACGATCCTGACCCTGCGCGCCCCCGGCATGACGATGTTCCGGATGCCGATCTTCACCTGGAACATGCTGGTCACCAGCCTGCTGGCGATCCTGATCTTCCCGCTGCTGGCCGCCGCGCTCTTCGCGCTCGCCGCCGACCGGCTGCTCGGCGCGCACGTCTACGACCCGGCCACCGGCGGCCCGATGCTGTGGCAGCACCTCTTCTGGTTCTTCGGCCACCCCGAGGTGTACATCATCGCGCTGCCGTTCTTCGGCATCATCACCGAGGTCATCCCGGTCTTCTCCCGCAAGCCGATCTTCGGCTACAAGGGGCTGGTCGCCGCGACCATCGCCATCGCCGCCCTGTCGATGAGCGTCTGGGCGCACCACATGTTCTCCACCGGCCAGGTGCTGCTGCCGTTCTTCAGCTTCCTGAGCTACCTGATCGCCGTGCCGACCGGCATGAAGTTCTTCAACTGGATCGGCACCATGTGGCGGGGCCAGATCACCTTCGAGACGCCGATGCTCTTCGCCATCGGCTTCCTGGTGACCTTCCTCTTCGGCGGCCTCACCGGCGTGATCCTGGCCAGCCCGCCGCTGGACTTCCACGTGCACGACTCGTACTTCGTGGTGGCGCACTTCCACTACGTGCTCTTCGGCACGATCGTGTTCGCCGTCTTCGCCGGCATCTACTTCTGGTTCCCGAAGATGTTCGGCCGGATGCTCGACGAGCGCCTGGGCAAGATCCACTTCTGGCTGACCATGATCGGCTTCCACACCACGTTCCTGGTGCAGCACTGGCTGGGCAACGAGGGCATGCCCCGGCGGTACGTCGACTACGCGCCCCAGGACGGCTTCACCACGCTCAACATGATCTCCACGATCGGGGCGTTCATCACCGGCATCTCGACCCTGCCGTTCATCTGGAACTGCTGGAAGTCGTACAAGACCGGCCCGGTGGTCGAGGTCGACGACCCGTGGGGCCACGGCAACTCGCTGGAGTGGGCGACCACCTCGCCGCCCCCGCTGCGCAACTTCGACCGGATGCCCCGGATCCGCTCCGAGCGCCCCGCGTTCGACGCGAAGTTCCCCGAGCTGGCCGCCGGCCAGAGCCTCGCCGGCCCGCCGGAGGGCGGCTCCAAGCCGCTGACCAGCGAATCCGACAACGGGGCCAGCTACCAGGAAGACAAGGCGGGCAACCTCGACCAGCGCTGACCCGCTCGGTCAACCCGTACGACGGGCGCCGCACCCCCCAGGGGTGCGGCGCCCGTCGCCGTCCGGGCCCTTCCACCCGACGCCGGGTGCTACCCCGAACGGGCTGCCCCACCGCGCTGCCCCCACGCCCTGCCCCGCCGCGTGCCCTGCGGGCTGCGCGCGCCACCACCCGCCACCCGCCTCCCACCACCCGCCTCCCGACGAGGGGCGAGCACCGGGCGCCCCCACTCCGGTGATCAAGAGGAAAGCGTCAGAGTTGATCGGCGGGACGACTGAGCGGCGCGCGACGGGTGGGGGTCGCTTGCCATGTCGGCGACATGGCGGGGTTGGAGGGGGTGGGATACCGCTATGTCGCCGACATGGCGGGGCGATCAGGAGCCGATGACGCGGGGACCGGTTCGGCCGGAAGCGGCGGGATCGGGTCCGACGCGGGAGCCGGGGCGGCCACCGTCGGAGTGGTCACGGCCGGAGTAGCCACGGTCGGAGTGGTCATCGTCGGGGTGGTGCGGCGGCGCAGTTCGGCGGAGAGCACGGCGGCGGCGACCAGCAGCCCGATCGCGCCGGTGACCACGAAGCCCCACGGCGGGGCGGAAGCGTCGATGACCGCGCCGGCCAGCGGCGCACCGAGGGCGATGCCGACCGTCACCGCCGAACCGTGCAGGCCCATCGCCTCGCCCCGCACCTCGGCGGGGACGAGCCGGCTGACCGTGTCGGCCGTCGCGGCGAGCGTCGGCGCGCAGAGCATCCCGGCCGGGACGAGGGCGAGGCAGAGCAGCCACCAGTGCGCCCCGCCGAGCCCGACGGGGATGGTGCACAGGCTGAGCACCGTGACCAGGGCCAGGGGCGAGACCGGGCGGCTGACCGCGCCGTACGCGAAGCCGCCGACCAGCGACGCGACCGCCCACGCGGCGAGCACCACCCCGGTCCAGCCGACCTCGCCGCCGGCACGCAGCACGGCGACCACCGCGACGTCGGTGCCCCCGAGCACCAGGGTCGTGGCGAGGCTCACGGCGAGGACGGCGACCAGCCTGCCGGTCAGCCACTCCCGGCGCGGCACCCGTCGCCGCTGCGTGGCGGGTTCGTCGGCGGCGCGGGTGGGCGGGTCGAGCAGCCAGAGGGTGACGCCGGCGGCGACGATGCCCGCGCCGACCGCGTAGAGGGTGACCCGGGCGGACACGGCGGTGGACATCGCCACGGCGAGGGCCGGGCCGACCATGAACGACAGCTCCACCGACATCGAGTCCAGCGCGTACGCCGGGCGGCGGTGCTCGGGCGGCGCGAGCGCGGCGATGGACTGCCGGATCACCGAGAAGATCGGCAGGGCGAGCAGGCCGGCGACGAACGCGGCCGGCAGCAGCACCGGGTACGGCAGCGTCGGCGCGGTGGACCAGAAGATCGCCTCGGCGACGGTGGTCAGCACGAGCACCGGCCGCAGGCCGCGCCGGTCGACGAGCCGGCCGAGCAGCGGGCCGCCGAGCGCCGCGCCGACGGTCATCGCCGCACCGACCAGGCCGGCCGCGCCGTAGCCCCGGCCGAGGTTGAGCACCACGTGGAAGGTGATGGTCACTCCGGTCGCGGTGAGCGGGACGCGGGCGAGCACGGACACCAGCAGCAGCGACCGGAGGCCGGGCAGGGCGAGCGCCTGCCGGTAGGGCGACATGTTCACGACGGTGGGACACCTCCGCCCGACATCCTCGACCGGGGGTGTGACACCCGCCAGCGGTTTACCCGCTCAGGTGGCCGTGATCACCGGCGTGCCGGTCATCGCCACCCCGGCGCCGTCCATCGCCCGGAGGGCGACGTCCAGGGTCGCGGGCGCCACGGCGGCGGTGAGGTCGAGCAGCACGGTGGTGGCGAACCCCTCCCGGGCGGCGTCCAGGGCGGTGGCCCGGACGCAGTGGTCGGTGGCGACGCCGACCACGTCGACCCGGTCGACCCCGCGGGCGCGCAGCCAGTCGGCGAGGCGCTCGCCGTCTGCGGCGTGCCCCTCGAAGCCGGAGTATGCCGCCGCGTGCTCGCCCTTGTGGAAGATCGCCTCGATCCGGTCGGTGGCCAGCTCGGGGTGGAACTCCGAGCCGGGCGTGCCGACGACGCAGTGCGCGGGCCAGGAGTCGACGTAGTCGGGCGGGTTGCCGAAGTGCGCGCCCGGGTCCACGTGGTAGTCCTTCGTCGCCACCACGTGGTCCCAGCGGTCGGGCTCGGTGGCCAGCAGCCGGGAGATCCCCGCCGCGACGCCGGCGCCGCCGGCCACCGCGAGGGAGCCGCCTTCGCAGAAGTCGTTCTGCACGTCGACGATGATCAGCGCGTTCGCCATGCCAGGGGTGCTCCTTCGCGGTAGGTCGGTGGCGGGCGGGGCGGTCAGCCGGCGGGGACGACGGTCACCGGGACCGCCGGGTCACCGGCGGAGAGCTTGAGGCCCTCCCAGGGGATCGAGATGAGGCACTGCCGCAGGTGTTCCCGCGACTCGTCCAGCGTGGGCGGCTCGACCGGCTCGCCGCCGGCCACGTACGTCCGCTGCAGGAGCCGGTCGTGCGGCTGCCGGTCGGGCACGCCCTGCGGCACGATGACCTCCTCGGTCGCCGTGCCGGTGGGCTTGTGCCGGCGTACCGCGACCTTCCGGCCGCCGATGGTGGCCTTGTGCTCGGAGCGCTTGACCACCGGCCGCCCGGCCACCTCGACCAGCTTGTAGACCAGCCCGGCGGTGGGCGCGCCGGAGCCGGTGACGACGGCCGTGCCCGCCCCGTACATGTCGACGGGCTCGGCGGCGAGCGCGGCGATGGCGTACTCGTCGAGGTCGCCGGAGACGATGATCTTCGTCTCGGTGGCGCCGAGCGAGTCGAGCAGCTCGCGGGACTGCTGGGCGATCACCGCGAGGTCGCCGGAGTCGATCCGGACGGCCCGCAGCTCGGGCCCGGCCACGGCGATGGCGTTGCGGATGCCCTGGCTGATGTCGTACGTGTCGACCAGCAGCGTGGTGTCCTTGCCCAGCGTGGCGACCTGCGAGGCGAACGCGGCCCGCTCGTCGTCGTGCAGCAGGGTGAACGCGTGCGCGGCGGTGCCGGCGGTCGGGATGCCGTAGCGCTGGCCGGCGGCCAGGTTGGAGGTGAACCGGAACCCGGCGAGGTACGCGGCCCGCGCTGCGGCGACGGCCGCCTCCTCGTGGGCCCGCCGGGAGCCCATCTCGATCAGCGCGCGGCCCCGCGCGGCGGTGACCATCCGGGCGGCGGCCGCGGCGACCGCGCAGTCGTAGTTGAGCACCGACAGCACCAGCGTCTCCAGCACGACGCACTCGGCGAAGCCGCCGGAGACGGTGAGGATCGGCGAGCCGGGGAAGAACAGCTCGCCCTCGGCGTATCCGTCGATGTCGCCGGTGAAGCGGTAACGGGCCAGCCAGTCGGCGCCGGTGTCGTCGACGACGCCGGTGCGGCGCAGGAAGTCGACCTCGTCGGCGGAGAAGCGGAAGTCGCGGATCATGTCGATCAGCCGGGCGGTGCCTGCCACCACCCCGTAGCGGCGGCCGGTGGGCAGCCGACGGCTGAAGACCTCGAAGACGCACGGGCGGTCGGCGGTGCCGTCGGCCAGGGCGGCGCTGACCATGGTCAGCTCGTAGTGGTCGGTCAGCAGCGCGGGGCGAAAGGTGCTCACCTGCCCAGCCTAGAGTTCACCTCCCCGGCTCGCCCTCCTGGCCCGGGACGGGCCGCCCACCGGCGGGGCCGGGGAGGGGCCGGCCGCCGGCGGAGCCCGGGGAGAGCCGCCCGCTGGCGGAGCCGGGCAGCCAGCGCAGGGCGGCACGGAGCTCGGCCCGGCCGGTCACGCCGAGCTTGTGGTAGATCCGGTGCAGGTGGTTGTCGACCGTGCGGCTGGACAGGAAGAGCCGCTCCCCGATGGCGCGGCTGGTGACCCCCTCGGCGGCGAGCCGGGCGACCTCCCACTCCCGGTCGGTCAGGGCGGGTTCCCCGAGCCGCAGCGCGGGGGTGTCGATCTGGTCACACAGCCCGAGCAGCTCGCCGAGGCGCTCGTGCGCGGCGAGCGCCGCGCCGGAGCGGCCCGTGCGCAGCCGGTGCACCGCCGTCGCGGCCGCCTCGGCGGCCCAGACCCGCAGGTCCAGCGCGGCGAGGCCGTCGGCGACCGCGAGCAGGTCGTCGGCCGGGCCGGCGACGGCGGCCCGGGCGTACCGGGCCAGCAGCGGCGGCAGCGGGCCGTCGACCCGTTCGCTGAGCTCGGCGAGCCGCTGGGCGACCGTCCGCCGGCCGCCGTCGGTGCAGGTCGGTCCCACGGGCGTGGCGGCGGCGTCCAGCCGCACCAGGTCGTGCAGGACGAGCAGCTCGTGGCCGGTGAGCCCGTCGTCGCGGAGCCGGTCGGCGAGGGCGGCGAGGTGCTTGGTCGCGCCGGCCGGGTCGCCGCACACGGCGAGCACCGCGCCCCGGGCCTGCTCCAGCCAGGGGTAGAGCACCGCCATCCCGGGGGCGTGGGTGCGGTCCGCCTCGGCCATCGCCTCGGCGGCGTGCGCGGCGTCGCCCCGCAGCGCCGCCGCCTGCGCCCGCTCGGCGTGTGCCAGGCCCGCGTACACCCGGCTGGTGGCGAGCACCGCGCACGCCTCCAGGGCCGTCTTCAGCGCCGTGCCGCTGCTGCCGCGCAGCCGTGCCGCGTACGCCCGGAGGATGGCCAGGTAGCCGGTGCCGAGCCGGAAGTCACCCGCCCCGGCCAGGTCGGCGAACTCGTCGGCCACGATGGCGTCGATGCCGGCCAGGTCGCCGGCGAGCGCGAGCCGGGTGCCCCGGGCCAGCTCCAGCGCGAGCTGGAGGTAGGGCATGTCGCCGCGCCAGCGGGCAGCCTCGGCCTGCACCTGCTCGATGGCCGCGCCGCTGCGGGCGAGCTGCCCCTGCGCGGCCTGGAGGTGGGCGAGGGTGCAGCGGGCCAGCTCGCGGGCGGCCACGCCGGCGGCCGGGCGGTCCAGCACCGCCTGGGCCAGCCGCACCGCCCGCGCCGTGTCCAGCCGGTGCAGCCGCATGATCGCCTCGAAGGCGTGCACCCGGGCCCGGTCGGTGGCGTCGGTCAGCTCCGCCCCGCGCGCCGCGATCTCGTCGACGGTGGACTCCCGGCTGAGCCCCCAGTAGCTGACCATCCCGCGGACGGTCAGCCACCGCACGCACCTCGCCTGCTCCGTCGCGTCCGGCGCGACGGAGTCGAGCATCGCGATCGCCTCCTCCGGCCGGTCGGCGAACATCAGGAGGGTGGCCAGCAGCTCCGCGGCGTCGAAGCCGCCGTCGGCGTCCAGCGCCGCCCGGGCCAGCCGGGTCGCCAGGGGTACGTCGTACCGGGCGAACGCCTGCGCGGCCGCGCCGAGCAGCAGCGCCGGGTCCTGTGCGGTGCCGGAGTCGAGCCGCCAGACCGCCACCCGCAGCAGGTCGTCGCGGCGGCGGGCCCCCACCGCCTCCAGCAGCGCGGCCAGGCGGGCCTGCAGGCGGCGGGTGCGGCTGACCGGGCAGCGGCGGCGCATCATCTCCCCGTAGAGCGGGTGCGCCAGCCGCACGTCGATCCGGCGGTCGTTGTGCTCCACCGCGATCAGCCCGCGTTCCTCGGCGGTCTCCACGTCGGCCGGCTCCACCGCCTGGTCGAGCAGGTGCAGCCCGAGCGGCTCGCCGAAGGCGACCAGCTCCAGCACCGCCCGCACCCCCGGCGTGAGCCGCCCGATGCGGGTGTCGATGAGGTCGGTGAGGCTGGGGGCCAGCGCCGGCCGCCCGGTCCACCGCCAGACGCCGTACGTGCGGGTCAGCTCGTCGGCCGGCGCGGCCATGACCAGCTCGCGCAGCAGCAGCGGGTTGCCGCCGGAGAGCCGCCACAGCCGGTCGGCGGAGCCCGCGTCGACGGGACCGCCGAGGATGGCGGCGAGCAGCCCGACGGTGTCGGAGCGCCCCAGCGGGGCCAGCTCCACGTGGTCGACCAGGCCGTCGGTCCACAGTGCCCGGATGGGCAGCGGCAGTTGCTCGCCGTCGCGCAGCGTCCCGATCACCGTGGTGTTCTCGGCGCGGGCGACCAGGTGCACCAGCGCGGCCGAGGGCGGATCGAGCAGGTGCGCGTCGTCGACGGCCAGGACGATGCGCCGCCCGGCGGCCTGCTGTTGCAGCTGGCCGACCGCCCAGCGCAGCACGCCGGCGGGGGAGAGCCCCTGCGGCGGCTCGGCGGGAAGCACCTGGACCATGCCGCCGAAGGGCAGGGCGGCGGTGGTGGCGCTGGCCGAGACCGACCAGACGGCGTGCCCGTCGGCGGGGACGGCGGCGAGCGCCTCGCGCAGCAGCCGGCTCTTGCCGACCCCGGCGGAGCCGCTGAGGAAGAGCCCGCGTTCGGCCGCGCCGGTCGCCGCGACCAGCAGGTGGTCGAGCTCGGCGCGGCGGCCGACGAAGTCCCACCGACTCATCCGGGCAGCATATCGACCGTCATCCGTCTGTGCGGGCACCGTCACGCGGAGAAGTTGAGTAACCTGTCGATTACCGGTGAGTATCCGACGGGTGCGAACAAGCTGTCCGGAAAACGTAGCCTTTCTGCATCCGGGTGCTACCGCCGGATGATCCACGCGGCCGGGTCCCCCGCGGCCGCCCGCACCGGGAGGCCGCTGATGAAGCCGGGCCCTCTCCCCGGGGTCGACGTGCCCGACGAGCCGGGCGGTCCCGCCGCCCTGCCGCGTCGCGCCCCGCTGCCCACCCGGCTCGGGGTCACCGAGCCGCCGGCGGGCGAGCCCATCGCCGTGGTCGCCGCCGGCCCGGCCGGCGCCGCGCGCCGGGACGTGCTCGCCGCCCTGCTGGGGCTCGCCCCGGAGCGGCTCGCCGTGCCACCCGGGAGCTGGCTGCTGGTCGACCACGCCCGGGTGCCGACGCGGGCCGCGTACGTGCCGGGCTACCGGCAGCCGCACGCGTACGCGCCGGACGGCTCGGCGGCGGGCCCGGCGCTGGCCCGACCGCCGCGCCGGGTCGAGCTGACCGTCGCCGAGCCGCTGCTGCGGCGCTTCGCCGTGGTCGACACGCCCGACACCGGGACCCTCGGCCTCGCCGGCGGGCGGCTGCTGCTCGACGCGGTCGGCCGGGCCGGGGCGTTGCTCTTCGTGATCGCCGCCGACCAGGCGTTCACCGCCGCCGAGCGGCACCTGTTGGCCGAGGTCGCCGGCTCGTCGGCAGAGGTCTTCGTCGTCGTCACCCCGGGGCTGTCGGGCTGGGCCGCGCCGCCCGCGCCGGCTGACTCGCCCGCGCCGGCTGACTCGCCCGAGTCGACCGGGCCGCCCGAGTCGGCTGAGCTGGCCGGGCCACCGTCCGAGCTGGCCGGGGCGGCGGATCCGGCCGGGGCGGTGGTCGCCGCGCACCGCGCCGCGCTGCTCGCCGCCGTGCCCGGGCTGGCCCGCGCGCGGTGGTACCCGGCCCGCCCGGACGACACCGAGGCGCTGCGCCGGGCCATCGTGGGGTGGGCCGCCGACGAGGGGCTGCGCCGGGGCAGCGCCCAGCCGCCGGAGCCGCCCGGCGCGCACGACCGGGTGCCGGTGCTGCCCGGCGTGGAGGCGACCGACTGGGCCGGGCAGCTTGAGCGGCAGGCCCGGTCCTGCGCCCAGCGGATCCGGCAGGACGTCGCCCTGGAGTTGGCCGACATGCACCTGCGGGTGGTGCAGGAGATCGTCTTCGGGGTCGGGTGCGCCGGGCTGCCGCAACTGCTCGACCGGGAGCTGGAGGCGCTCTCCCTGCTCGCCACCGCCCTGTGCGACCAGGCCGTGCGGGGCATCTGCGACGATGCCGCCGAGCGGGTCCTCGGCGGCCCGGTCTCCGACGGCGTACGGCGGCGGATCGTCGAGGCCGTGCGGTTCGGGCTCGACGACCATCCGGCGGGCCGGGGCCTCGACCGGGTGCTGCTGGTCACCAGCACCGCCGGGGTGGCGGAGCTGGCCGGCCCCGGCGCGGCCGACGCGCTGCGCGGCTACCCGGGCGCGGAGCGCGCCGAGGTGCTCCCGCCGGTCGCCGTGGCGCTCTCCGGCCCGTGCTGGCAGCGCTGGCGCGGCCCCGGCAACGACGACCCGGGCGGTGCCCGGGCCTGGGCGCAGCGGGCGCTGCGCGAGGTCGAGCTGGAGCTGACCCGGGAGGTGTCCCGGCGGTTCGAGGCGGTCCGCCTCTCGCTCGACACGGTGCTGGCCGATGCCCTCGACCACGGCATCCTGCTCGCCTGACGGCGGGCCCGCCGCGCGGCGGCGGTGCCCGGCCGGGCCGGCCCGGTGCGCCGGCGCGGCGGCGGATCCGGGCCCGTCCGGCGTTCCGGTTCATCGCTTCCCCGCGACCGGTGGCACGATGGGGGGCATGGCGGCTCCGCAGGTTGCGCCGGTCGAGACCCCGGACACCGAAGAGGTGCCGGTCTCCGACCGGCCATGGGTGACGATCGTGTGGGACGACCCGGTCAACCTGATGTCGTACGTGACCTGGGTCTTCCAGAAGCTGTTCGGCTACAGCCGGGAGAGGGCCGAGAAGCTCATGCTGGACGTGCACCACAAGGGGCGGGCGGTGGTCTCCAGCGGGGCCCGGGAGCGGATGGAGCACGACGCGGCGCAGCTGCACGCGTACGGGCTGTGGGCCACGGTGGAGAGGTCGTGAGCATGTTCCGTCGCCGGGGCGAGCGGTATGTCGCCACGCTGGCCGTGGACGAGGTCCGGGTGCTGCGCAAGGTGGCCTCCGAGGTGGTGGGGCTGCTCACCGAGGGCTTCGACCACACCGACCCGGTGGTCGGCCGGCTCTTCCCCGAGGTCTACCCCGACGACTCGGCGGGCACGGCCGAGTTCCGCAAGTACACCGAGGGCGACCTGAAGACCGGCAAGATCGACCAGGCCGGGGCGGTCCTCGCCGCGCTGCCCGACTCCGCCGGTGGCGAGGTGCAGCTCGACGCCGAGGCGGCCGAGGCGTGGCTGCGGGCCCTCAACGACGCCCGCCTCGCGATGGGCGTCCGGCTGGAGATCAAGGACGGCACGGACCTGGGCGCGGAGCTGGACGAGGCGGTGGCCGCCGACCCGTCGTCGAGCCGGGTGTTCCAGCTTTCGGTCTACGCCTATCTCGGCTATCTCCAGGAATCCCTGCTCAACGCCATGATCGACTGACCGTGACCCGCGCCACCTCGCTGCGGGCGTCGGCGAGGGGCTACGCTGGGCGGCGTGCTGAGCATCGACCGGTCGATCATCGACGCGATCGTCGCCCACGCGCGTCGGGACCACCCGGACGAGGCGTGCGGCGTGGTCGCCGGTCCCGCCGGCAGTGACACCCCGACCCGGCACATCCCCATGGAGAACGCCGCCCGCTCCATGACGTTCTACGAGTTCGACTCGATGGAGCACCTGCGGGTGTGGCGGGAGATGGACGACCGTGACGAGGAGCCGGTGGTGATCTACCACTCGCACACCGCCACGGAGGCCTACCCCTCCCGCACCGACGTCTCCTTCGCCGGCGAGCCGGGGGCGCACTACCTGCTCGTCTCCACCCGCGAGCCCGACACCGAGGAGATCCGCTCCTTCCGGATCGTCGACGGCGTGGTGACCGAGGAGCCGGTGGAGATCGTGGACGCCGCCGTGGACCCGCACGCCGTCCAGTCCTACATGTTCGGGCAGAGCCCGGCGACGGTCGACTACGAGTGTTCCGACCGCTGACCCAGCGGCCCCGCGACATTCCCTCTCTTCCCGTCACCGTGCAGACCGCACACCCGAACAAGGAGTACGAGACACCATGGCCATCGAGGTTCGCATCCCCACCATCCTGCGCACGTACACCGGCGGCGCGAAGGTCGTCGAGGGCGCCGGCGACACCCTGGGCGACCTGCTGACCGACCTGGACTCCCGGCACGGCGGCCTGCGGGCCCGCCTGGTCACCGACGCCGGCGTGCTGCACCGGTTCGTCAACGTCTACGTCAACGACGAGGACGTCCGCTTCCTCGGCGCGCTCGACGCCAAGCTCAACGACGGCGACAGCGTCACCATCCTGCCGGCCGTGGCCGGCGGCGCGTTCGGCTTCGCGGCGGCGGCGGCGATCGCCTCGCACAGCGCCGCGGCGGCGGTCGTTCCGCCTTCGGTGACCCCGCGCGCCGTCGTCCGCTGAGGCGGCCGGCGATGGCGCGCTACGACAGCCTGCTGGACGCCTGCGGCGGCACGCCCCTGGTGGGGTTGCCGCGGCTGTCGCCGGTGGTGCCCGAGGGGGCACCGCCGGTGCGGCTGTGGGCGAAGCTGGAGGACCGGAACCCGACCGGCAGCATCAAGGACCGGGCGGCCCTGTTCATGGTCCGCCGGGCGGAGTCCGACGGCAGACTGCGCCCCGGCGACACGATCCTGGAGCCGACCAGCGGCAACACCGGCATCTCCCTGGCCATGGTGGCCAAGCTGCGAGGCTACCGGCTGGTCTGCGTCATGCCGGAGAACGTCTCGACCGAGCGCGTCCAGCTGCTCCGGATGTACGGCGCGGAGATCATCTTCTCGCCGGCCGCCGGCGGCTCGAACCAGGCCGTCGCCACCGCCAAGCAGATCTCCGCCGAGCACCCCGACTGGGTGATGCTCTACCAGTACGGCAACGAGGCGAACGCCCGGGCGCACTTCGAGACCACCGGCCCCGAGCTGCTCCAGGACCTGCCCACGATCACCCACTTCGTGGCGGGGCTGGGCACCACCGGCACGCTCATGGGCACCGGCCGCTACCTGCGGGAGAAGGTCGACGGCATCCAGATCGTCGCCGCCGAGCCGCGCTACGGCGAGCTGGTCTACGGGCTGCGCAACATCGACGAGGGCTACGTCCCGGAGCTCTACGACGCCACGGTGCTGACCCGGCGGTTCTCCGTCGGCACCCGGGACGCCGTGCTGCGCACACGGCAGCTCGTCGAGGTGGAGGGGATCTTCGCGGGCTTCTCCACCGGGGCGATCCTGCACGCCGCCCTCGCGGTGGCGCACGAGGCGGTCCGCGACGGCCGCCGCGCCGACGTCGCGTTCGTGGTCTGCGACGGCGGCTGGAAATACCTGAGCACCGGCGCGTACGGCGGCACCCTCGCCGACGCCGAGGAGGCCCTGGAAGGGCAGCTCTGGGCGTGACGACGGGCCAGTCGACGGGCCCTGCGGGCCGCTGACGGGCGGGTCGACGCTGACGGGCCGTGACCGGGTGACCGGCGCGGCCCGTTCGTCGTCACTGACCCGGAGGCGGGCCGGGGGTGTCACGTTCGTGACAACTTCCAGCAGATGATTCTTGCGCCGGGGTGCGTCAGCGTAGGCTGCGCAGCGTGTCGTACGCGTCGGTAAAGATCATCGACGGAGCGGCGGCCGACGTGACGACTACGGTATGTGACAGCGGGACGACTCCATGAGACTGACCGTCCTGGGCTGTGCCGGGAGCTTTCCCGGACCAGACTCCCCGTGCTCGGCCTACCTGGTCGAGGCCGAGGGTTTCCGGCTGCTGGTCGACTTCGGCTCCGGCGCGCTCTCCACCCTCCAGCGCTACGCCGGGCTGCACGCCCCGGACGCCATCATCCTCACCCACCTGCACTGCGACCACATGCTCGACGCCGCCTCGTACGTGGTGGTGCGGCGGTACGCCCCGGACGGCCCGTACCCGGCCCTGCCCGTCTACGCCCCCTCCGGCGCACCGGACCGGCTCGCCCTGGCCTACGGCCAGGAGGACAGCACCGTCGAGGACGTCTACCAGTTCTACGGCCTCCAGCCCGGCACCTTCCCGATCGGCCCGTTCACCGTCACCGTCGACCGGATGAACCACCCGATCGAGACGTACGGCGTGCGGCTGGAACACGACGGCCGGGTGCTCTGCTACTCCTCCGACACCGCGCCCTGCGAGGCGCTGCTGCGGCTGGCCCAGGACGCCGACCTCTTCCTCTGCGAGGCCAGCTACCTCGACGGGGTGGAGAACCCGCCGGACCTGCACCTGACCGGCCGGGAGGCCGGCGAGGCGGCCACCAAGGCCGGCGTGGGGCGGCTGCTGCTGACCCACCTGGTCGCCGCGTGGGGCAGCGAGGCGCTCACCGTCGAGGCGGCCGGCACGGCCTACGACGGGCCGCTGGAAGTGGTCCGCGCCGGCGCCTGCTACGACGTCTGACCCGCCGGGCGGCACCGCCGCCGGGTTGTGCCGTACTGTTCGCCGGGCCGTCAGCGGCCCGTCGCCTGGCGCATCCGTGCCGCCCGCACGGTGAGGCCATGCGGATCGCCCTCGTGACCGAGTCGTTTCCCCCGGACGTCAACGGCGTGGCGCACTCCGTCGTGCGCAGCGCCGAGCACCTGCTGCACCGGGGGCACCAGCCGCTGGTCATCGCGCCCGCCCCGCCGGCCGCGCGCCGGGCGGCGGCCGACCGCCAGCCGTACCCCGTGGTGCGCATCCCGAGCGTGCCGCTGCCCCGCTACCGGGGGTTCCGGGTCGGGGTGCCCGGCGGGCGGCTCGCGGAGGCGCTGCTGGCCCACCGGCCGGACGTGGTGCACCTCGCCAGCCCGTTCGTGCTGGGGGCGCGCGCCGCCACCCTGGCCGCCCGGCACGGGCTGCCCACCGTCGCCGTCTACCAGACCGACGTCGCCGCGTACGCCCGCGCGTACCGGGTCGGCTGGGGTGAGGCGGCGGCCTGGCGTCGGCTCCGGGAGATCCACAACGCGGCCGGGCGGACCCTCGCCCCGTCCACCCGGGCCGCCGCCGACCTCATCGCCAACGGCGTCGAGCGGATCTGGCTGTGGCGGCGCGGCGTCGACGCGGAGCGCTTCCGGCCGGACCACCGCTGCCCGGCGCTGCGCCGGTCGCTCGCCCCGGACGGCCGGGTCCTCGTCGGGTACGTCGGCCGGCTGGCCCCGGAGAAGCGGGTCGACCTGCTCGCGGCCACCGCGCGGCTGCCCGGCGTACGGGTGGTGGTGGCCGGCGACGGCCCGGCCCGCCGGCACCTCGAACGGGCCCTGCCCGGGGTGACCTTCCTCGGCGTGCAGCAGGGCGCGGCGCTGGCCCGGCTCTACGCCAGCCTCGACGTGTTCGTGCACACCGGGCCGCACGAGACCTTCGGCCAGACGATCCAGGAGGCGGCGGCCAGCGGGGTGCCGGTCGTCGCACCCGCCAGCGGCGGCCCGGTGGACCTCGTCCAGCCCGGCGTCACCGGCCTGCTGGTGCCGCCCGGCGACCCGGTGGCGCTGGCCGACGCCGTCGCGGAGCTGGTCGCGGACCCCGCCCGCCGGGCCGCGTACGGGGCCGCCGCACGGGCCCTCGTCGCGCGGCGGAGCTGGTCGGCCGTCGGCGACGAGCTGATCGGCCACTACCGGGCGGTGCGGTCCGCCGGGGAGCCGGCCGACGTCCTGCCGGCCGCCTGGATGTAAGGAGGGGCCCCCTGTTAACGCATTCTGTTGTACAGGGGTCCCTTCCTAACCGCTGGGCCGGCGGGTGCGCCGATCGCGCTGGGCCGGCGGGCGCGCCGATCCGGCGTGCGCCGACGCGAGCGCGCAGGGCGGGACCCGCGGCGGCCCCGTCCGCCGCACCGCATAGGGTGCAGGGATGGCGCGACCTGACGGGCGGCGGCCCGACCAACTCCGACCGGTGACCCTGAGCCGGGGCTGGAGCACCCACCCGGAGGGCTCCGTGCTCGTCGAGTTCGGCGGGACGCGGGTGCTCTGCACCGCCAGCGTCACCGAGGGGGTGCCCCGCTGGCGCAAGGGCTCCGGGCTCGGCTGGGTGACCGCCGAGTACGCGATGCTGCCCCGCGCCACGAACACCCGCTCCGACCGGGAGAGCGTCCGGGGCAAGGTCGGCGGGCGCACCCACGAGATCTCCCGGCTGATCGGCCGCAGCCTGCGGGCCGCCATCGACCTCAAGGCCCTCGGCGAGAACTCCGTCGTCCTCGACTGCGACGTGCTCCAGGCCGACGGCGGCACCCGCACCGCGGCCATCACCGGGGCGTACGTGGCGCTGCACGACGCGGTGACCTGGCTGGCCGCCCGCAAGGCGCTGGCCGGTAAGCCGGAGAAGGTGATGCACCGCTCCGTCGCCGCCGTCAGCGTCGGCGTGATCGCCGGCGAGGCCCGGCTGGACCTCTGCTACGAAGAGGACGTGGCCGCCGAGGTCGACATGAACGTCGTCTGCACCGGGACCGGCGAGTTCGTCGAGGTGCAGGGCACGGGAGAGTCCGGCGTCTTCGCCCGCGACCAGCTCGACGCCCTGCTCGACCTGGCCGTCGCCGGCTGTGCGGAGTTGGCCGAGGCCCAGCGGAAGGCACTCTCATGACGAAGGTCCTGCTCGCCACCCGTAACCGCAAGAAGCTCGTCGAGCTGCAGCGGATCCTCGACGGCGCGCTCGGCGCGCACCGGGTCGCCCTGCTCGGCCTCGACGACGTCGAGGAATACCCGGAGCTGCCCGAGACCGGCCTGACCTTCGGCGAGAACGCGCTGATCAAGGCGCGGGAGGGCTGCCGGCGCACGGGCCTGCCGACCATCGCCGACGACTCCGGCCTCGCCGTGGACGCGCTCAACGGCATGCCGGGGGTGTTCAGCGCCCGCTGGTCCGGCAAGCACGGCGACGACCGGGCCAACCTGGAGCTGGTGCTGGACCAGATCGCCGACCTGCCCGACGAGCACCGGGGCGCGTCCTTCGTCTGCACCGTGGCCCTGGTGCTGCCCGGCGGCAAGGAGCACCTGGTCGACGGCCGCCAGGCCGGTCGGCTGCTGCGCGCGCCGCGCGGCGAGGGCGGCTTCGGGTACGACCCGATCTTCCTCGGCGACGGACAGGACCGCACCAACGCGGAGCTGACCCCGCAGGAGAAGGACGCGATCAGCCACCGGGGCAAGGCGCTGCGCGAGCTGGCGAAGCTGGTCGCGAAGGTGCTGCCGCCGGCGGCCTGACGGCGGGGCGGGCGGCGGTCGGCCGGGGAGCGACGTGCCTGGTGTGCTGACGGGCTTCGCCGTCATCGGCGCCGTCATCGGCGTCGGCTACCTGGTGGGCCGCCTCGGCGTGCTCGGGCCGGGGGCGTCCACCGTGCTGTCCCGGGTGGCGTTCTTCGTCGCGACCCCGGCGCTGCTGTTCGACACGGTCGCCCACGCCGACCTGCGCGAGGTCTTCTCGGCCGCCCTGGTCGTGACGGTCGCGGGCACCACCGTCGTGGCGACGGTGTTCGTGCTGGTCGCGCGGCTGCTGTGGCGGCGTCCGGCGGCGGAGGCCACGATCGGGGCGCTCACGTCGTCGTACGTGAACGCGGCGAACATCGGCATCCCCGTCGCGGTCTACGTCCTCGGCGACGCGTCGTTCATCGCGCCGGTCATCATGTTCCAGCTCGTCGTGATGGCACCGGTCGCCTTCGTCGTGCTGGACACGGCGGTCGGCGGTCGGCGGTCGGTGGCCCGGTCGGTGGTCGCGCCGCTGGCCAATCCGGTCACGGTGGGCTGCGCCCTGGGCCTGGCCGTCAACCTGACCGGCTGGCTGCCGCCGGAGCCCGTGCTGCGGCCGGTGGAGCTGGTGGCGGCGATGGCCGTGCCCGCCGCCCTGCTGTCGTACGGGCTGTCGCTGCACGGCGCGCCCCGGCCCGGCTCCGGGGACACCGGGCGGGACGTGTGGCTGGCCGTCGCGCTGAAGACCCTGGCCCAGCCCGTCGTCGCGTACCTCGTGGCGCGGTACGCGCTGGGGCTGCCGCAGCCGACGGTGCTGGCCTGCACGGTCACGGCCGCGCTGCCGACCGCGCAGAACGTCTTCGTCTACGCGGTCCGCTACGACCGGGGCGTCGTGCTGGCCCGGGACGCGGTGCTGCTGTCCACCGTGGCGGCGGTGCCGGTCCTGATCGGCGTGGCGATCCTCGGGAGCTGAGGCGGCGCGGGCGGGGCGGCGCGGGGCGAGGGCGGCCGGGCAAGGCGCGGGCCGGCGCGGCCAGGCGGGACGGCGACGCTCAGCCCAGCGGGCCGACCTGCCGCTCGATCGCCGCCCGCAGCTCCGGCCCGGCCACCACGGCGCGGGCGGCCTCCATCAGCGGGGCGAGGAAGACGTCCGGCCCCGGCTCACCGGCGGCCCCGCCGAGCGCCGCGAGGGCCGCCCGCCCGGCCGGGGACGGCGTGAGCGGGGCGCGCAGCTGGAGGCCCCGCACGGCGGCCAGCAGCTCCACGGCGAGCAGGCTGGTCAGGTTGTCCAGCACGGTGCGCAGCTTCTTGGTCGCCGCCCAGCCCATCGACACGTGGTCCTCCTGCATGCCGCTGGTCGGCAGCGAGTCCACCGAGGCGGGCGCGGCGAGCCGGCGGTTCTCCGCGACGATCCCGGCGGCCGTGTACTGGGCGATCATCAGCCCGGAGTTGACCCCGGCGTCGGGGGAGAGGAACGCCGGCAGGTCCCGGTTGCGGGTGACGTCGAGCAGCCGGTCGACCCGCCGCTCGGCGATGGCCCCCACCTCGGCGGCGGCGATGGCCAGGAAGTCGGCCGCGAAGCCGAGCGGCGCGCCGTGGAAGTTACCGGTCGACTCGACCCGGCCGTCGGGCAGCACGACCGGGTTGTCCACCACGGACACCAGCTCCCGGTCGGCGACCGCGCGGACGAAGCCGAGCGTGTCGCGGGCCGCCCCGGCGACCTGCGGCGCGCAGCGCATCGAGTACGCGTCCTGCACGGCGTGCGCCAGGTCGTCGCGGTGCGAGTCCATCACGGCGGAGTCCTGGAGCAGCCGGTGGATGTTCGCGGCCGACACGGACTGGCCGGGGTGCGGCCGGATCGCGTGCAGTTCCGGCAGGAACGGCCGCTCCGAGCCGAGCATCGCCTCGATGGCCAGCGCGGCCGTCACGTCGGCCATGGTGAACAGGTGGGCCGCGTCGCGGATCGCCAGCAGCAGCATGCCGAGCATGCCGTCGGTGCCGTTGATCAGCGCGAGCCCCTCCTTCGCGGCCAGCTCGACCGGGGCCAGCCCGGCCGCGTCCAGCGCGTCGGCGGCGGGCAGGCGCTCGCCGGCCGGGCCGAGCACCCAGCCCTCGCCGAGCAGCACCAGCGCGCAGTGCGCGAGCGGGGCCAGGTCGCCGGACGCGCCGAGTGAGCCGTGCTCCGGCACCCACGGGGTGACGTCGGCGTTGAGCAGGTCCACCAGGGCCTGCGCGACCAGCGGGCGGACCCCGGAGCGGCCCAGCGCCAGCGAGCGGACCCGCAGCAGCATCATGGCCCGGACCACCTCGCGGGGCATCGGCGCGCCCACCCCGGCGGCGTGCGAGCGGATCAGCGCGTGCTGCAGCTCGGCCCGTCGATCGGGCGCGACGAACGTGTTGGCCAGGGCCCCGAATCCGGTGGAGACGCCGTACACGGGGCGGCCGGCGGCCTCGATGCCGTCCACGATGGACCGGCTGGTGGCCATCGCCGCCACGGTGGACGGGTCGAGGACGACCTTCGCGGCGCCGCGCGCCACGGCGAGCACGTCGGCGGGGGAGACCCCGGTGGGCTGGACGGTCACGATCGACATTGCGGCACTCCGTTGTGCAGGACCTGGCGGATCAGGGGAACACCGGGCCGGTAGGCCAGGTGCAGGTGGGACGGGGCGTCGAGGACGATCAGGTCGGCCCGCGCGCCGGGCCGCAGCACCCCGACGTCGTCGCGGCGCAGCGCCCGCGCGCCCCCGGCGGTCGCGGCCCACACGGCCTCCGCCGGGGTCATCCGCATCTCGCGTACGGCGAGCGCGACGCAGAACGGCATCGACGAGGTGTACGACGACCCGGGGTTGCAGTCGGTGGCCAGCGCCACGGTCGCGCCCGCGTCGAGCAGCCGCCGCGCGTCCGGGTACGGCGACCGGGTGGAGAACTCCGCCCCCGGCAGCAGGGTGGCCACGGTCGGCGAGCCGGCGAGCGCGTCGACGTCGGCGTCGGACAGGTGGGTGCAGTGGTCGACGCTGGCCGCGCCCAGCTCGACGCCGAGCTGCACCCCCGGGCCGGGGCCGAGCTGGTTGGCGTGCAGCCGCACCCCAAGCCCGGCGGCCTGCCCGACGGTGAGGATCGCCCGCGCGTGGTCGGCGTCGAACGCGCCCCGCTCGCAGAACACGTCGACCCAGCGGGCGTACGGCGCGGCGGCGGCGAGCATCGGCCCGCAGACCAGGCCCACGTAGTCGTCGGGGCGGCCCGCGTACTCGGCGGGGACGACGTGCGCGCCGAGGAAGGTGGTCTCGCCGGTCACCTCGGCGGCGATCCGCAGCGACCGGGCCTCGTCGGCGACGGTGAGGCCGTACCCGCTCTTGGTCTCGATCGTGGTGGTGCCCTGCCGCATCGCCTCGCCGACCAGTCGGCGCACGGTGGCCCGCAGTTGGCCGTCGGAGGCGGCGCGGGTCGCGCCGACCGTGGTGCGGATGCCCCCGCCCGTGTACGGCTCGCCGGCCATCCGGGCGGCGAACTCGGCGGCCCGGTCCCCGGCGAAGACCAGGTGGGCGTGGCTGTCCACGAAGCCCGGCAGGACCGCGCCGCCCTGCGCGTCGACGCGGCGGTCGGCGGCGGGCGCGTAGCGCGCCGGCCCGACCCAGGCGACCCGCCCGTCCTCGATCAGCACGGCGGCGTCGCGGCGCAGGCCCAGCGGGCCGCCGTCGCCGGTGCCGGCCACGTTGGTGACCAGCTCGCCGATGTCGTCGACCAGCAGGCTGCCGATCACCGGGTCACCGCCCCGATGGCGGCGCGCAGCGCGGCCGGCACGTCCACGGTCAGGTGCCGCCCGTCGGCGACGACCTGCCGGCCGTCGACGACCACCGAGGCGACGTCGGCGGCGGTCGCCGCGAAGAACGCACCGACCGGTGGCACCCCGGCGGTGCGGGCGGTGTCCAGGCGCACGGTCACCAGGTCGGCGCGGGCCCCGACGGCGAGCCGGCCGGCGTCGGCCCAGCCCAGCGCGGCGTGCCCGGCCACGGTCGCGGCGGCCAGCAGCTCCGCCGGGGCGAAGTGCCCCCGGCGGCGGGTGCGCAGCCGCTCGTCCAGCTCCACCGCCCGGGCCTCCTCGAACGGGTCGACGACGGCGTGGCTGTCGCTGCCCAGGCTCAGGGCGATGCCCGCGTCGGCGAGCCGCCGCGCCGGCCCGATCCCGTCGGCCAGGTCCCGCTCGGTGGTCGGGCAGAGGCAGACGCCGGTGCCGGCGTCGCCGAGCAGCGTCACGTCGGCGCTGGTGAGGTGGGTGGCGTGCACGGCGGTCGTGGCCGGGGTGAGCGCCCCCCGGTCGGCCAGCAGCCGGGTCGGGGTGACCCCGTGCGCGGCCCGGCAGGCGTCGTTCTCGGTCGGCTGCTCGGACAGGTGCACGTGCAGCGGCACCCCCTCGTTGCGGGCGGCGAAGGTGGCGATCTGGTCGGCCGGCACCGCCCGCACCGAGTGCAGCGCCGCCCCGATCCGGGCGTGCGGCCGGCCCTGTTGCGCGGCGGCCAGCCGGTCGTGCCGGTCGGACCACCCGTCGACGTCGCCGTCGCCGAAGCGCCGCTGCGGGCCGGCGAGCGGCGCGCCGTCCACGGTGGCGGTCAGGTAGAGCGTGTCGAGCAGGGTGAGCCGGACGCCGGCCTGGGCGGCGGCCTCGATCAGGGCCGCGCCCATCGCGTTCGGGTCGGCGTAGCGGGTGCCGTCGGGGCCGTGGTGCAGGTAGTGGAACTCGCCGACGCAGGTGATCCCCGCGAGGGCCATCTCGGCGTACGCGGCGCGGGCCAGGGCCAGGTAGCTGTCCGGGTCGAGGCGGGCGGCCACCTCGTACATCCGGTCGCGCCAGCTCCAGAAGTCGCCCCGCCCGCCCTGTCCGCCCGGCCCGCCGTCCGCGCCCTGGGTGCGCCCGCGCAGGGCGCGGTGGAACGCGTGCGAGTGGGCGTTGGCCAGGCCGGGCAGGGTCAGCCCGGGCAGCCGTATGGCGTCGGCCAGCACCTCGACCCCGGCGGTGGGCGCGCCGCCGGCCGACAGCGGGGCGACGGCGGTGAGCCGGCCGCCGTCGGCCTCGATCAGCACGTCGGCGGTGGGCTCGGGCCGGTCGGGCAGCCACGCGTACTCGGCGAGCCAGCGGGTGGCGGTCATCGTCGCGCCTGTCCGGTCATTGGCACGTCAGCTCCGTCAGCACCCGGGCCAGGGCGGTCACCCCGGCGGCGCAGTCGGCGTCGGTGGCCGCCTCGGCGGGGGAGTGCGACACCCCGGTCGGGTTGCGTACGAACAGCATCGCCGTGGGCAGGTGCCCGGCGAGGACCCCCGCGTCGTGGCCCGCCCCGGTGGGCAGCACCGGCGCGCCGAGCAGCGCGGCGAGCCGCCCGCCGAGGTCGCCGTCGAAGCCGACCAGCGGCGTCGCCGACTCCTCGGTCACCGTCACCTCCGTGCCGTCGCGGCCGGCCCGCTCGGCGGCCTTCGCCCGGACCGCCTCGACCAGGCCGGCGACGGTCTCCGGGTCGGCGGCACGGGCGTCCAGCCAGCCGGTCACCCGCGCCGGGATCGCGTTGGTGGCGTTCGGCTCGACCCGGACCCGGCCCACCGTGGCGTGCGCGCCGCGCAGCCGGGCCTCCTTGTTGGCCGCGAGCACCGTGAACGCGTACGTGAGCATGGGGTCGCGGCGGTCGGCCATCCGGGTCGTACCGGCGTGGTTGCCCTCGCCGTGGAAGTCGAAGCGCCAGCGGCCGTGCGGCCAGATGGCGCTGGCGACCGCGACGGGCGCGCCCTGGTCGACCAGCGCGCGGCCCTGCTCGACGTGCAGCTCCACGAAGCACGACCAGCCGCCGAGCAGGTCGGGGCGGGGGCCCGCCGGCCGGTCGCCCAGCGCCTCGGCCAGGCTCACCCCGTCGGCGTCGCGCAGCCCGGCCGCGCGGTCGGCGTCGAGCGCGCCGGTGAGCAGCCTCGACCCCAGGCAGGGTACGCCGAACCGGGCCCCCTCCTCCTCGGCGAACGCGGCCACCACGAGGGGCCGGGACGGGGTGACCCCGGCGGCGCGCAGCTCGTCCACGGCGAGGAACGCGCTGACGATGCCGAGCGGCCCGTCGTACGCGCCGCCGTGCGGCACCGAGTCGAAGTGGCTGCCGGTCAGCACCGCCTGCGGCGCGTCGGGCTCGCCCCAGCGGGCGAAGAGGTTGCCGTTGCCGTCGACGGTCACCGGCATGCCCCGGCGGTCGGCCTGCGCCCGGAACCAGTCGCGCAGCGTCAGCTCGGGGGCCGTGAACGCGTACCGCAGGTAGCCGCCGCTGCCGGAGTCACGCCCGATCGGCGCGATCTCGTCCCACAGCTCCCGGAACCGCCGCTGGCTGCCGTGGTGGTGGTTAGGAAGGGGCCCTTCACCTGCAGAATGCGTTAACAAGGGGCCCCTCCTTGCGCCTCGGCCATCGGGACGCGGACGCCGGTGCGGTCGGCGACCTCGCGAGCCGCGTCGTAGCCGGCGTCGACGTGCCGGATGACGCCCATCGCCGGGTCGTTGGTGAGCACCCGTTCGATCTTCTGCCCGGCCAGGGCGGTGCCGTCGGCGACGCAGACCTGGCCGGCGTGGATGGACCGGCCGATGCCGACCCCGCCGCCGTGGTGGATGGACACCCAGGACGCCCCGCTGGCCGTGTTGACCAGCGCGTTGAGCAGCGGCCAGTCGGCGATCGCGTCGGAGCCGTCGGCCATCGCCTCGGTCTCCCGGTAGGGGCTGGCGACGCTGCCGCAGTCGAGGTGGTCGCGGCCGATCACCACCGGCGCGGACAGCTCGCCGGAAGCGACCATCTCGTTGAACCGCACCCCGGCGCGGTCGCGCTCGCCGTAGCCGAGCCAGCAGATCCGCGCCGGCAGGCCCTGGAACGCGACCCGCTCGCCGGCCAGCCGGATCCACCGGGCCAGCGACTCGTTCTCGGGGAACAGGTCGAGGATCGCCCGGTCGGTGGCGGCGATGTCGGCCGGGTCACCGGAGAGCGCCGCCCAGCGGAACGGGCCCTTGCCCTCGCAGAACAGCGGCCGGATGTACGCCGGCACGAAGCCGGGGAAGTCGAACGCCCGCTCGTACCCGCCGAGGCGCGCCTCGCCCCGGATCGAGTTGCCGTAGTCGAAGACCTCGGCACCGGCGTCGAGGAAGCCGACCATCGCCTCCACGTGTTTGGCCATCGACGCCCGTGCCCGGTCGGTGAACTCGGCCGGCTTCGCCTTCGCATAGTCGGGCGCGTCGGCCAGCTCCACCCCCTCCGGCACGTACGACAGCGGGTCGTGCGCGCTGGTCTGGTCGGTGACGACGTCGATCGCCACGCCCCGGCGCAGCAGCTCGGGGAAGACCGTGGCCGCGTTGCCGACGACGCCGACCGACAGCGCCCGGCGGTCCCGCTTCGCGGCGAGCACCCGCTCGACGGCGTCGTCGAGGGAGTCGGCGACCTCGTCGAGGTAGCGGTCGCGCACCCGGCGGTCCAGCCGGGACCGGTCGACGTCGACGATCAGGCACACGCCGCCGTTCATGGTGACCGCGAGGGGCTGCGCCCCGCCCATCCCGCCGCAGCCGGCGGTGAGGGTCAGCGTGCCGGCGAGGGTGCCGTCTCCGTGCTGCTGCCCGTCGCCGCGGGCACCGGCGAACTTCGCGGCGACGGCCGCGAACGTCTCGTAGGTGCCCTGGAGGATGCCCTGGGTGCCGATGTAGATCCACGAGCCGGCCGTCATCTGCCCGTACATGGTCAGGCCGAGGGACTCCAGGCGGCGGAACTCCGGCCAGGTGGCCCAGTCGCCGACCAGGTTGGAGTTGGCCAGCAGCACCCGGGGGGCCCACTCGTGGGTGCGCAGCACCCCGACCGGTCGGCCGGACTGCACCAGCATCGTCTCGTCGTCGCGCAGGTCGGTGAGCGTGCGCACCAGCGCGTGATACGACGGCCAGTCCCGCGCCGCCCGCCCGGTGCCGCCGTAGACGACCAGGTCGTCGGGGCGCTCGGCCACCTCCGGGTCGAGGTTGTTCATCAGCATCCGCAGGGCGGCCTCCTGCGGCCACCCCCGGGCGGTGAGCGCGGCCCCCCGGGCGGCGCGGACGGGCTGGGGCATCTCGTCTCTCCTCTCAGCCGAGGAACAACTGGCGGCGGGCGGCGGAGGACTCGAACGCCTCCAGCCGGCGCTGGGTCTCGGCGGGCGCGGCGTCGCAGATGGCCTGAAGGACCACCATCGCCAGGGTCATCGGTGCGGTGTGCAGGTCGAACACGAGGTCGGTGCCGACGGCGGCCGGGAGCACCACCTCGGCGTGCTCGGTCGCGGGGCTGACCGGCGAGTCGGTGATGGCCACCACCGTCAGCCCGGCGGCCCGCGCCTCGGCCAGCGCGTCGAGGGTCTCCCGGGGGTAGCGGGGCAGCACGAAGGCCAGCAGGGCGGTCGCGCCGGCCGCCGCGGCCTGCTCCAGGCGGTCGGCGAGCAGGCTGCCGCCGTCGTCGAGCACCCGCACGTCGGGGTGCACCTTGGCGGCGAAGAACGCGAAGTACGCCGCCAGCGGCGCGGCGGCCCGCAGCCCGAGCACCGGCAGGGGGCGGCTCGCGGCGAGCAGCTTGCCGACGGCGGCGATCCGGTCGGTGTCGGCCAGCTCGCCGGCCAGCCGCTCCAGGTTGGCCACCTCGGTGCCGACGGCGCGTTGCAGCTCGTTGCCGCCGCCGGAGGGCTCGCCGGCGCCGGCGGCGCCGGTCAGCTCCCGCAGCCGGCGGCGCAGCGCCGGGTAGCCGTCGTGGCCGAGCGCCACGGCGAACCGGGTCACCGACGGCTGGCTGACGCCGGCCAGCTCGGCCACCTCGGCCGCCGAGAGGTACGCCGCGGCGGCGGCGTGCTGCACCAGGCTGTGCGCGATGCGCCGCTGCGTCGGGGTGAGCCGGACGCCCTGGAAGAGGTCGAGCACCCGGTCGGCGGACGCCCCGACCGTGCCTCCTTCATTCATGTCCTGACCCTATGCATGAAAACTTTCAGGGGCAACCCCGCGACGGCCTCCCGCGTCGTGCCGCCTCGGTACTATCCGCACGGCGGGTGAACAGAGGAGTGGGGCATGCAGCCGGAAGGTCCGTACAGGTTCACCGAGGCGTCGGGCGTCTGCCAGGTCGGCAGCGCCTGGTGGGCGGTGGACAGTCAGGACCGGCTGCTGACCGTCGCCGTGCTGGAGGGCGCCGCCGCCGCCGACCAGCCCTGGCGGGAGGCGTTCACCAACGCGGCGGACACCCTCGCGCAGACCCCGGGCGGCCCCCGCTACGTCAACGCCGACTTCGCCGCCGCCCGCCCCTGGGTGGCCTATCCGGCCGAGGTGGAGAACGCCGCCGACAAGCTCTTCGGCCTGCTCGGCATGCCGCTGCGCTCGCCCCACCTGGAGCCCGTCGGCGACCTGGCCACCCGGGCGATGCCGGCGACCACCCCGGTCGCCCCGGCCACCCCGACCTCGGGCGTGCCCAGCTCGGCCGTGCCCGCCTCCGGCCAGCCCGCCTCGGGCGTCCCCGCCTCGGGTGTCCCGGCCTCGGGCGTCCCCGCCTCGGGCGCCCCGATCTCGGGCCCGCCCGGCTCGGGGATCCCCAGCTCCGGGGTGCCCGTGTCCGGGGCGCCCAGCTCGGGGGCGCCGCCGGTCTGGGCGGCGCACGCCACCGGTTCGCCGGTCGTCGCGACCCCACCGGCGGACCCGCCGGCCGCCCACCCCGGGCCCGCCGACCCCGGGCCGCCGCACGACCCGTTCGCGTCGCCCGCCCGGCGCATCCAGCCGTCCCCGCCGCCCCGCCCGCGCACCGGGCTGCGGCTCGGCGTCGCGGCGCTGGCCCTGGCCGTGCTCGCCGCGGGCGGCGGGCTCGCCGTCTGGGCCGTCACCCGGGGCGCGGACGCGCCGCCGCCGGCCGGCCCCGCCGGGGCGTTCCCGACCGCCACCCCCGCCGCCGGCTTCCGCCCGTGGAGCCAGGCGGCCCCCTACAGCGCGCAGGAACGGGCGCTCGCCACCGCCGCGCCGGGGCTCGTCTTCGTCGAGGCCGTCTTCAACGGATACCTGCGCGACGGGCGGACCGGGGCGCTGCTCAACCCGACGCCCGTCACGTTCCAGCGGCGGTGCAGCGGCTTCGTGGTCGACCCCGCCGGGCACGTGCTCACCAACGGCCAGTGCGTCGCCCCCGACGAGCCGGTCGCCCGGGAGCGGGCCCTCTACACCCTCGGCCGCATCCTCGTCGCCGGGAAGAAGCTCACCTCGGGCGCGCTCGACGGCTGGGTCCGGTCGCGGACGGCCGGCACCCGGTTCACCGGCAAGGAGCCGGACCGCCCCCCGTCGAGCCAGGTCTTCGTGCAGCTCAACCAGGCCACCGGCGGGCTGACCGGCACCCCCGCGATCGCCGGCGAGGTGGTCCGCACCCGCGCCGCCGACGCCGGGGACCTCGCCCTGGTCAAGGTCGCCCGGCCCGACCTGCCCGGCGTCGAGCTGGGCGACGCCGCCGCGCTGACGCCGGGCGGCGTGGTGGTGGTCGCCGGCTACCACACCGTCGACGCCGACTTCCGCGACGCCACCTACACGCTGCGCTCGAAGACCGTGCAGGTCACCGCCACCGCCACCGGCCAGGGCGCCGTGCCGCTGTTCCGGATCGGCGACGACATCGGCATCTACTCCCACGGCGGCGTCGCCCTCGACCCGGCCGGCCGGGTTGTCGGCGTGCTCACCAACGACCGGTCCGGGGCGGGCGGGGCCAACCGGGCCGTCGTGCCGGTCACCGCCGCCCGGGAGCTGCTCGCCGAGGCCGGGGTCGCGCCCACGCTCGGCGACGCCGACCGGCTCTACCGGCGCGGGCTCGACGCGTACTTCACCGGACGGGACGCCACGGCGGTGTCCCAACTGGACGCCGTCGCCCGGGGCGGCAACGGCAACGAGCTGGCCGAGGCGTACCGGCGGAGCGCGGCCGACCGGCAGCAGCTCACGGCGGCGGCACCGGAGCAGTCCAACCTGCCCACGGTGCTGTTCTCGGGGCTCGGCGGCGCCCTGCTCGCCGCGCTCGCGATCGGCGTGGTGCTGCTGGCGAGGCGCCGATCGCGCCGCTGATCCGCCGCCGCGCCGGGTGCGCTCCAGGCCCGCCGCGCCGCCGTGCCGGCCGCGCCCCGTGCCGTCGCGCCGGGGCGGTCAGCGGGTCGAGGCGTCCCGGCCCCACGCGCCGCGCGGGTGACGGCGGGCGCGCAGCGCGGCGGCGAGCGTGACGGCCACGTAGACCACCGCGGCCGGCGCGAGCCAGGGGCGGGGCAGCACCACGTCGCGCAGCCAGGACGACGGGACCGACGGCCGGATCCCGGCATGCGAGGCGCGCAGCATGGCGTTGCCGGCCCGCACCCGGGCCAGCGTGCGGACCAGGTCCCGCAGCGTCCGGGGGGTCTGCACGAGCGACGCCACCGACGACACCTCGCGCTTCTCGGCCGAGGCGAACCGGGAGTCCAGGAAGAGGTCGTCGGCGATCTCGGCCGGGAACCGGTCGAAGCGCTCCCGTCCCGCCGCCGACACGCCCAGCACGCCCCGGCCGAACAGTGCGTCCGCGAAGATCGGCAACCGGGTGTTGATCGCGTAGTAGGCGCGCACCAGCAGCGGCCGGCCGGTGGTGACCATCTCCCGGCGGGGCGTCACGGCCAGCGGCGGGTCCACCGGGGCGGTCAGCGCGGCGGCCATCGCCGGCAGCGCGCCGGGGCCGAGGACCACGTCGGCGTCCAGATAGAACCGGGGGAAGCCGCGCACCACCGCGTCCCCGGCGTTCAGCGCGTGCGCCTTGCCCGCCTCGGCCAGCTCCACCACGCGTACGCCGGGCCGCGCGGCGGCCACCCGCGCCGTGTCGTCGGTGCAGCCGTTGGCCACCACGACGACGTCCAGCTCGACGCCGTCGTCGGTGTCCGCGTCGGCGAGCAGCGCGTCCAGGCAGCCGCCGATGACGTTCGCCTCGTCGTGGGCGGCGATCACCACACCGATCGGGCCGGGGCGGGGTGGGGGGCTCGACACGGCTGACCAGCTTGCCGGACGGGACACCGCGCCGCAAGGCGGGGTCGCGCCGCCCGCGCGCCCCGCCGGGCGGCCGTGGGGTCAGCGGGCGGGGCCCCCGCGTTGGTATCGTCCTGGTGTTTTGCTCCTTACCGACGGTTGGACAAGGTGGACAGTCCCGCGCCGCTCACCGCCCCCGGCACCCGGCTCGGGGGCGGCGCTCCGGAGCGGCTCGACCGGGCCGCCGGCCACCTCGCCACCGCCGCGCTGGCGCTGATCGCGGTCAAGCCCCTGCTCGACATCGGCGAGCGGGACGCGGGCGGCGGCGTCGACCTGGGCGTCCTGCTCAGCGCCGTCGGGGCGGGCTGCATGCTGGCGGCCCTCACGGCGGCGGTCCTCGCGGCCCGCCGGCTGCCGCCGCGCCCCGTGCAGGCGATGCTGCTCGCCCTCGCCCTGCTGCTGGTCGTCTCCGGATTCAGCTACCTGGCGGCCGGGCCGCGCGCCGACCTGCTGGCCCTGTTCGACATCCGTCGCTACCCCATCTACGGCCCGCGGCTCGACCCCGCCACGGCGATCCCCGCCGAGGCGGTGCGCCTGCTGGTCAGCTTCGCCCCGGTGGCGCTGATCGGGATGGCGCTGATGCGCCCGGCCCGGTTCCCCGTCCGCCGCCTGGCCGTGGTGGCGGCCGTCGTGCTGGCCGGCGCGGTCGTCCACTGCGCGCTGGCCTGGCTCCAGGTCGCCGGCGTCGTGCCCTACTCGTTCTACTTCGAGCTGCCGGGCCAGAAGATCGGCCGGGCGTCGGGGGGCTACTACCACCCGATGTCGCTCGGGCGGCTGCTGATGTTCTCGGTCTTCCTCTGCTATGTGCTCGGCGACCGGCTGCGGCTGCCCGGCGGCCGGCTGCGCCTGACCCCGCTGGGCCGGTACGCGCTGGTCGGCCTCTTCGTGGCCACCGGCGCGGTGTCGCTGCACCGGCTCACCATCGGCTGCCTGCTGGTGATCGTGGCCGCCTTCGAGGCGCGGCGGCTGGGGGCCCTGCGGGCCACGCTGCGCACCCGCGTCGGCCGGCGGCGGGTCGTGGCCGTGGCCGCCGGCCTGGTCGCGGCCGGCGGGGTCGCCGTCGCGCTCGTGGGCGACGCCGTCCGGGAGCGGGCCGGGGTGGCGCTGACGGAGGTCGGCTCGCTGGACGTGCGCTCCGACACGTTCATGCACGGCCGGGGTGCCATCTGGAACGACGTCGCCCGCGTCCTGCACCGGTCCACGCCGGACGTCTGGCTCTTCGGGTTCGGCTACGAGCCGTGGGACATGCACAACGACCTGCTGCGCGTCCTCGTCGTCTGGGGCGTCGTCGGCCTCGTCGCGGTCGTCGGGACCGTCGCCGGCCTCTACGTCGTCGTCCGGCGGCGGTGCGCCGATCCGGCGCAGCGCTGGGCGCTCGGCGTGCTGTACGCGGTCTTCGTGCTCTTCGGGCTCACGCAGAAGCCGATGGCGTACCCGTACTTCATGTGGCTGTTCCTCTTCGGGCAGCTGGTGATCCTGTCGCTGGGCGGCGCGACGGGCGCGTCGTCGGGCGACGACACGGTCACGGCCGATGTCGAACGGGGGGAGGAGGGGCGGCTCGATGAGGCATCCACTGCCGGCGTCCGTCCAGGGTGAGCAGGACGCGGACGGGGCACCGCACGCGGGCGACGACGCGGCCGTGGTGCCGACGTTCTCGGTCTGCATCGTGGTCCGCGACCGCGCCGAACTGCTGGTCGACGCCGTGCGCAGCGTGCTCGCCAACCATCACCGGGACTTCGAGCTGGTCGTCGTCGACGACGGCTCGGCCGTCCCGGTCACCCGGGTCCTGGCGGAGGCGGGCGTGTCCGCCGACCGGCGGGTCCGGGTGCTCAGCCTGCCGCCGAGCGGCATCGCCCGGGCCCGCAACGTCGCCCTGCGCGCCGCGACCGGCCGGTACATCACGGTGCTGGACTCCGACGACGAGCTCTCCGCCGACGCGCTGGGCCGGCTGCACGACCTGCTCACCGCCACCGGCGGCGGCTGGGTCTACGTCGACTACCACGAGGTGCGCGGCGACGCCTCCCGGCGCATCCGGCTGCCCGAATACACTTCGGCGCGCACCATGCTGCTGGGCGTGCTGACCCGCCCCCGGCTGCCGTTCAAGCACTCCGGCACCACCATCGACCGGCGGGTGCTGGAGCACATCGGCGGGTACGACGAGAGCTTCCGCCTCTTCGAGGACGTGGAGCTGATGCTGCGGGCGCTGCGCGCCGGCGTGCACCCCCGGCACCTGCCCCACCCGGTGGTCCGGTTCCGCCGGCACGACGGCAACATCACCCGGGGCCGCCTCGGCGGGCTGGTCTTCTGGTTCCGGCTGATCGACATGTACCGCCCGTCGCGGGCACCCGGCGTGGCGCTGGGCATCAAGGCGCTGCGCACCCTGAGCGAGACGGGCAAGTGGCTTGTCAGCCTCGGCCGTTGACGCCGGGCGGGGCGGCGAACCGCGGCGCGGGCGGGAGCCGGACCCCGGCTCCGGGCCGCACCCGAAGCCCGGGCGCGGGCGGGCGGCCACCATGCTGACCCAGGTCGGCCTGCTGGGGCTGAGCCAGGTCGGTGTCACCGTCGCCGCGTTCGGCAGCCAGGTGCTGCTCGCCCGCACGCTCACCCGGGAGGACTTCGGCTCGTTCACCGCCGTGCTGGCCGTGGTGTCGTTGACCGCTCCGGTGGCCGTCTTCGGCGTGTCCGAGCTGTGGTTGCAGGTGTTCGGGCAGGAGGGCGCGCGGGCGTACCGCTGGGTGGGGCCGTCGCTGCGGCTGGCCGGCGCGGCCTGCGCGGTGCTGCTGCTCGGCGTGCTGGCCTGGAGCGCCGCCGAGCTGCCCGACACCACGGCGGCGGGGGTGCGGGCCCTGCTCGCCACCGTCGTGGTGGCCCAGGCGGCGCTCGCCCTGGCCGGTGCGGTGCGGCAGCTGCGCGGCGACTACCGGGGGCTGTCCGCGCTCCAGCTGGCCCCCCACCTGGGCCGGGTGCTGGTCACCGGCGCGGTCTGGGCGGCCGGGCTGTCGGTCGTCGCCGCGGCGGCCGGGTACGCGGTCGTCGCCGTGGCGACGGTCGCCGCCTGCCTGCTGGCCTCCCGCGAGTTCCGGCGCGGCGCGATGCCGCTGGAGGGCCACCCGGCCCCCGCCGCCCGAGCCGCCCGCGCCACCGCCCCCGCCGCCCGAGCCGCCGTCCCGGCCCCCCGCGCCGCCGTCCCCGCCGCCCCGGCGGACGTCGACACCGGCCCCCGGCCGCGCGAGCTGCTGGGGGCGGCCACCCCGTACGTGCTCGGCAACGTCTGCTACCTGCTCGGCATCCACTTCGGCACGGTGCTCGCCGCCCAGCTGCTCGGCGGGGCGGAGGCGGCCCTGCTCGCCGTGCCGATGGCCGTGCTCACCGCCGTCTACCTGGTGCCCCGGGTCGTCTACCAGCAGTACCTGCTGGGCAAGCTGCACCGCTGGGCCGGCTCGGACGCCGAGGCGGTGCTGCTGGCGTACCGCTGGGGCAGCGCCGGGATGGTCGCGCTCGGCGCGGTCGTCGCGGCGGCGGTGGCGGTCGGCGGCCTGGTGGCCCTGCCGCTGGTGTTCGGCCCGGCATACCGCGACGCCGCGCCGGTGCTGGCGGTGCTGGCGCTGGCGGTGCCGTTCCGGTTCGGCGGTGCCGCCGTGGCCGCGCTGCTGACCAGCGGCGGGCTGCTGCGCCGCAAGGTGGTGTACCAGGCCGTGGGCGCCGTGGTGCTGCTGGTGGCGCTGGCGGTGGCCGTCCCGGCGTGGGGCGTGCGCGGTGCCGCCGGGGCGACCGTGCTGGCGGAGGCGGTACTCTGCTGCCTGCTCTGGGTCGCCGCCCGGCGGGGCGTCGTGGGCGACGCCCCGCTGCCCACCTGGCGCGACCTGCGCAGGCGCCTGAGCAGGGAGGCTCCCCGTGCGTCCTGAACCGGCACCCACCCGTCCCGCGCCGGCCGCCGTGGCCCGCCGGCCCCTGGTCGTCGGCTACTACGGCATGGAGAACGTCGGCGACAACGCGTTCTGTGTCGTCATGGACTGGGCGACGCGGGTCTACTGGGGAGCCGAGGAGCCCGTCTTCGCCGCACCACCCATGGTGGACCTGCCGCCGGAGCGCACCGGCATGGACCCGCGCTGGTACCGCTCGCGCGGCACCGCCGACCGGGCCGGCTGGGTGCTCAACAAGGCCGCCCTGCTGCGCCGCTCCACCATGCTGGTCTTCGGCGGCGGCTCGGTGTTCCGCGAGATGGGGCCGCTGAGCGAGAAGAAGGTCTTCTCGCTGTTCTCCGGGGTGTCCGGGCACCCGATGGCCGCCGTCGGGGTCTCCGTCGGCCCGTTCGTCTCCGCCGCCTCCGAGCGCCGGTTGCTGCGCGTCCTGCGCCGGGTCGCCTTCATCGGCGTACGCGACATCGCCTCCGCCGAGGTCCTCGAACGGGCCGGCTACCCGGGCGTGCTGGTGCCCGCCGGTGACCTCGCCGGCCTGCTGCCCGAGGCGCTCGGCGAGCCGGTCCCGCCGCGCCGGCCGCGCCCCACCGGCCGGGCCCGCCTCGGCGTGACCCTGCTCGGCGTCGACCACGAGGCCGCCGACGCCGACGTGCGCCGCCGCGAGGACGCCCTGGTCGAGGGGGTACGCGCGCTGGTGCGCGCCGAGCCCGTCGACATCACCGTGTTCGTGTTCAACACCCACCCGCTGCACGGCGACGAGCGGGTCAGCGAGCGGCTGCGGGCCGCCGTCGCGGGGCACTGCGACGTGCGGGTCGTCACCGCCCGCGACGGCGTGCGTGTCTGCTGGGACGAGATGAAGCGCTGCGACCTCGGGCTGCACATGCGGCTGCACGGGGCCGTCTTCGCCTACCTGGCGGGGGTACCGTTCACCCTCGTGCCGTACCAGCAGAAGTGCGACGACTTCCTCGACGAGATCGGGCAGCCGGCGGCGCTGCGCACGCCCCGGGTGCCCGGCGACGCGGCGGCGGTGGCCCGCACGCTGACCGGCCTGCTCACCACCGAGGAGGTGCCGGAGCTGCCCCGCGCGATCTACGCCGAGCGCGCCCGGCGCAACTTCACAGCCGCCCCCTGGGCCCGTGGGTGACGGCGGCCGGAGCCTCGATCGGGCGTCGCTGCCCCACCCTGACGCCGCCGCCGGGGCCGTGGCCGGCGCGCCCACCCGACCCCGGCCGGTTCCGGCGGTGACCCGGCCGCGCCCGCTCACCGCCGCCGGCCTGCTGGTGGCGGCGGCGCTGGTCGTCGCCACCGTCCTGCTCGCCGGCATGGCCGCCGTCGGCACCGGCCGCGCCGGGGACCCGGGCGGGGCCGGGGCCGCCCGGTCCGCCCCGGCCTACACCCCGTCGGCGGCCGGCACGCTGCGCGGCCTCGCCCCGGCCGGGACGCTGATCGGCACGGCCGTCGACCCGAGGGGCCTCAACCTCGACCCCGCCTACCCGGGGGTCCTCGCCGCCGAGTTCAACGCGGTCACCGCCGAGAACGCGATGAAGTGGCGCAACCTGGAGCCCTCGCCCGGCGTGTACGCGTGGGCCGGCGGCGACCAGATCGTCGACCTGGCCCACCGCAACGGCCAGGCCGTCTACGGCCACACCCTGGTCTGGCACAACGACGTGCCGGACTGGGTGTCCCCGGACTGGCCGGCGCAGCGGCTGCGGGAGGTGCTGCGCCGGCACGTGACCGCCGTCGTCGCGCACTACCGGGGCCGGGTGTGGGCCTGGGACGTGGTCAACGAGGTGCTCGCCGAGGACGGCTCCCTGCGCGACACCCTCTGGCTGCGCAAGCTCGGCCCCGGCTACGTCGCCGACGCGTTCCGCTGGGCCCGGCAGGCCGACCCCGACGCCAGGCTGTTCGTCAACGAGTACGGCACCGAGGGGCGGACCGCGAAGGCCGACGCGCTGCTGGACCTGGTGCGGCGGCTGCGCGCCGACGGCGTACCGGTCGACGGGGTGGGCTTCCAGGGGCACCTGGACGCCGAGCGTCCGCCCGAGGACGTCCGGGGCAACCTGCGCCGCTTCGCCGCGCTGGGCGTGCGCGTCGCCGTCACCGAGCTGGACGTGCGGGTGCGGCTCCCCGCGACGGCGGAGGGGCTGCGCCGCCAGGCCGCCGTGTACCGGGAGGTGCTGCGCGCCTGCCTGGACGTGGCCGCCTGCGCGTCGGTCACCGTGTGGGGCTTCACCGACGCCCGCAGCTGGATCCCCGGCTACCACCGCGGCTTCGGCGCGGCCTGCCTCTTCGACGCCGACTTCCGGCCGAAGCCGGCCCACGCGGCGCTGCTCGACGAGCTGGTGGCCCGGCGGCGCACCGGCGGCTGACGCCGCGCGGGACGTGGGCCGCCGACGGTCAGTCCCACCAGAACGACCAGCTCTGCATGCCCCGGATCTCCTGCGCGTACGCCGCCAGCGAGCCGCTGCCCTGCCGGACGTTGTCGGGGCAGAAGGCGAGGTGCTCGGCGGCGACGCGCAGGGCGTGCTCGGGCGTGGTGGGCGGGGCGGCCACGCTGAGGTGGAGGGTGTCGAAGCCGACCCCGATCACCAGCGCGCCGAAGCGCTCCGCCCAGCTGCGCAGCACCGCCGTGAGCTGGCCACCGGAGTCGAGGTGGTGCACCGGCCCCGTCCAGCCGGTGGCGGCCGGCGCGTCCGCGCCGCCGGCGGCCGGCACCAGCCCCAGCCGGGTCTCCCCGAGGTATTCGGTGTCGCTGAGCAGGAAGTCCACCAGGTCGTCGGCGACGTCGCCGACCGGTTCCTCCGGCTCGCCGGGCGCGGCCAGGCCGGGCCAGCGCCGGCCGAACGGGGCGGTGGCCTCGGCCAGCTCGGGGTCGTCGTCCTCGGACACGCAGCCGTCCCACCAGTGCGCCAGCAGCTCCGCCGGGTCGTGCCCGCCCCGTGGCGGCCGGCGGGCCGGGGCCACCTCCCCGTCGACCCAGGGGCGGTGCGGCTGGCCGCCCAGGCCGCTCAGCAGCAGCGGCCACAGCCCCGTGCCGGGGTGGTTGCGCCGGAACTGCGCCCACAGCGCGGGCTCGGCCGGTGCGTCGCTCAGCCAGTAGCGCGGCGGCCCGCCCGCCTGCGGCGTGATCAGGCGGCCGGGGGGCAGCTTTCCGGCGGGCAGCGCGGCCAGCAGCCGGGGCAGGTCGTCGGGCATGGGCGGCAGCCTACGGACCGGGTCCGACGTTCCCCGACCGCCCAGCCCGGGCTCTTGGCGGCGTCACGAGCCGGCGGCGACGATCTCCTTGACGGCGTCGCGGCGGACGGCGTCGTAGAGGGTGCGCGCCCGGCGGTCGTCGGCGAAGACGACGCTCTCGCTGCCGACGGTGCCCGTGCCCCGGCTGGGCGAGGTGAAGAAGAACAGGTTGCCGCCGCGCAACCCGCGCAGCTGGGTCGCCATGTCCAGCAGCGACATGCCCCGGTCGACGGAGACCGAATCCGACGTGGCCCGCACGAACGCGTTGAGCCGGCTGGGGTTGGCGAGGATGCCGCCGGACGCGGCCCGGTCGAGGATCGCCTTGATGACCTGCTGCTGGTGCCGGATCCGGGCGAAGTCGCCGTCGGCGAACTGCTTGCGCTGCCGGGCGTAGTCCAGCGCCGTCTCGCCGTCCATGAGCTGCGGCCCCTGCCGGAAGGTGCGGAACGGCGGGTGGATGGAGGTGAACGTCTTCTCCGAGGTGATCTCGACCCCGCCGAGGGCGTCGATGATCTCCCGGAACCCCGCGAAGTCGACAAGCACCACGTGGTCGATGCGGACGCCGGTGAACTGCTCCACCGTCCGCACCATCAGCGGCACCCCGCCCCAGGCGTACGCGGCGTTGATCTTCGCCTCCCGGCCGCCGTGCCGCCCGTCGGCCGAGCGGGGGACCGGGACCCAGGTGTCCCGGGGGATCGAGATCAGCTCCGCGCTCGACCGGTCCTTCGGCAGGTGCGCCACGATGATCGTGTCGGTGCGCGACCCCTGGGTGCCGTCCGGGTCCCGCGAGTCGCTGCCCAGGACCATGATGTTCAGCGCGCCCCGGGCCACCGCCGCCGGCCGCTCCTGCTCCGGCACCTCGGCGAACGCGTCGACCCGGTCGACGCCCCGCTCCACCGACCGCAGCCACAGCGCCCCGGCGACCGTGCCACCCGCGCCCAGCAGCACTACGGCGAGCAGCGCGACCAGCGCGATCCGCCCCCACCGGCGGCGCTTCGGGCGCGCCCCGGCACCCTCCGGCGTGGACGCTGCGGCGGGCGGGTCGGGCGGGCCGCCCGGGGTCGGTGCGGCCACCTGCTCGGGACGGGACATGGCGGCGATGCTATCGACGCGCCGCGCCCCGCACGTGCCCGTACCGGCCGGTCCGGGGCCGGGCGAGGGTGAAGTTCGCCACCCGTTGTTTCCCCGGACCTGGTACAACCCTCCCGTGGACGCAACGAAGCTCCGGCGGGCCGTCGCCCGCACCCGGCTCGCCCCGGTCGCCGCCTTCCCCAGGCGGCTCGCCCGGGTGGCCCGGTACGACGCCAAGGTGCTGCGCGCCTCCGCCCGCTGGCTGGTCACCTCCCGGGAGCACCACAACTACACGTACGAGCTGACCACGCTGAGCCGGCACCACCTGTCCTGGTTCGTCAGCGTCGTCTGCGACGTGCCGGTGGGCCGGGTGCGCGGCTGGTTCGCCGAGATCGAGGGCGACGACGAGCTGCGCCGGCACATCGAGCGGGCCACCGCGGAGGCGTCCCGCCGGGGCCTGGCCGACCGCCAGGTCCGCTACGCGCGCCGGATCGGCTGGTACGCGATGGTCCGCGCCGCCCGCCCCGCCCACGTCGTGGAGACCGGCGTCGACAAGGGGCTGGGCAGCTGCGTGCTGGCGGCGGCCCTGCTGCGCAACGCCGCCGAGGGCCACCCCGGCCGGGTCACCTCGCTGGACATCAACCCCGAGGCCGGCTACCTGGCCCGCACCGCACCCTGGTCCGAGGTCGTCGACCTGGTGGTCGGGGACTCCGTCGCCTCGATCGGCGCGCTCGACCGGCCCGTCGACCTCTTCCTGCACGACAGCGACCACAGCCGCGCCCACGAGAAGCGCGAGTTCGACGCCGTCGAGCCGAAGCTGGCCCCCGGCGCGCTGCTGCTCACCGACAACGTCACCGCCACCAACGTCCTCGCCGAGCACGCCGAACGCACCGGCCGGCGGTTCCTCGCGTACCGGGAGACCCCGGCCCGGCACTGGTATCCGGGCGACGGCATCGGGGCCGCCTGGTGACGCCCGGCGTCTTAGCTTTGGCTTAGCCGGCTTGTCCCCGACGCCGGGGGTCCGGCAGCATCGACCGGCGTGACCGACGGAAGCGCGCCCACGGACGCCCCCCAGCCCGCCGGCGGCCCCGGCCGCCGCCGCGCCCCGCGCCCCGGCCGGTCCCGCTGGTTCGCTGCCGGTGGGGTGGCCGTCCTCGCCGGCGTCCTCGGCCTGACCCTCGCCCTGCGCGCCGGCGCCACCCCGGCCTGCGCCGCCCCGCCCGCCGCCGTCCCGCTCGGTGTCGCCGCGCCGGTCGCCGCCGCGCCGCCGGTCGATGGGACCGTCCACAAGGGCAAGGCCACCTTCTACGACTCCAAGGGCGCCGGCGGCAACTGCTCCTACCCGAGCGCCCCGGCGAACCGGCTCTACGTGGCGCTCGGCCCGTCGGAGTACGCCGCCGGCGCGGCCTGCGGGGGCCACCTCGACGTGACGGGCCCGAAGGGCACGGTCCGCGTCCTCGTCATGGACCAGTGCCCCGAGTGCGCACCCGGTCACCTGGACCTCTCGCGCGAGGCGTTCGCGCGGATCGCCGACCCGGTGCAGGGCATCGTCTCCGTCAGCTACCGCGCGGTGGTCGACCCGCCGCTGCCCGGCCCGCTCACGTTCCGGATCAAGGAGGGCGCCTCGCGGTACTGGTTCGCCGTGCTGGTCGCCGACCACGGCAACCCGCTGCGCGCCGTGGAGGTGCGCCAGGGCGAATCGGGCGGGTGGCGGGCCGCCGCCCGGCAGGACTACAACTACTGGCTGGTCGAGTCCGGCGTCGGCCCCGGCCCGTACTCGATCCGGGTCACCGACGTCTACGGCCACCGCGTCACGGCAGGTGGCGTCCGGCTGACGCCCGGGCAGGTCCAGCGCGGCACGGTCAGGATGTACGGCGGCGGCGCGTCGGCCGGCGGCGGTCGACCGGCTGCCCGCTCGGCGTCGCCCCGGCCCAGCGCCTCGCCGACGCCCCGCGCGACGTCCCCGCGCCCGTCGCCGTCGGCCGCCCCGGCCTCATCCAGCCCGTCGGCCCCGGACGCGCCCGTCGTGCCGCTCGCCGCCGAAGCGCCCGCCGCCGGCTGCCGCAACTGACCCGGAGTCTCGTCGGCGTCCCCACCTGGCCGGGCGGGGATGTTGGCTGGCTCCGCTCCCCGACACGCCGACGCGATTGCACCGCAACCGGCCATTGATCGGACTACCGCGACGCCTTCCCAGGATCGGGGCTGCCGGCGGTGAGGTCGAGCCACATCAGGATCTCGTCGCGGTCGTCGCCCGGGGCGACCCGCAGCGCGCCCGGCAGCCGGCCCACCTCCCGGTACCCGAGCCGCGTGTAGAACCGCTCCAGCCCCAGCCCGCCCCGCACGGTCACGTGCAGCGCCTCCCGGCCCAGCTTCCGGCCGAGCCGTTCCGCCTCCCGCATCAGCGCCGACCCGTACCCCCGGCCCTGCGTGCCCGGGTGCACCATCACCCGCTTCAGCACGCACCAGTGGGCCTTGAGGTCGAACCGGTTGTCGGCGAAGACCAGCACGGCCTGCGGCCGGTCGCCGTCGAAGCCGACGAGCAGCCGGTCCGGGCCGTCGACGATGCCGGCGAACGCCGCCTCGGCGACGGGCCGGACGTCGGCCGCGGTAACCGGCGGCACGAAGCCGACCGCGCCGCCGGCGTTGGTGACGTCCACCCACAGGGCGACGATCTGTGCGCGCAGCTCGGCGGTGAGGTCGGGGTCGAGGACGAAACGCAGGCTCACGTCGCCATCCTGGCCCCGCCGCCACCCGCCGGCCGCACGATCGTGACACGCACAACAGCCGCACCAGGTGCCGGACGGCTTGCTGGGGTCGGCGGGTCGCGACGGAGCCGGCCGGAGCATCGACCGACCCGTCGACCGCGATGACGCGCGTGATGGAACCCGTGGTGCGGGAGAGGGGACTCGAACCCCCACGTCCTCACGGACACAGGAACCTAAATCCTGCGTGTCTACCCAATTCCACCACTCCCGCCTGCCCGAGGAGTCTAGAGGGTTCGGCGTCCCTCGTGTTAGCACCGTCCGGCAGGCGGACCGCCCGGATCCCGGCCGGACTCAGGTGACCGGGACCGGCGCGCCGCCGCTGCCGCCGTGCGCCGGGTCGTGGGCGGGCGCGTTGATCTCGACCGGCGGCGGGAACCGGGTCACGAAGTCGCACAGCGTGACGTGGGTCGGCTTGATGGTGATCACCGCCATGTCGGTCGTGTGCGCGCGTTTCTGCTGCTCCCAGCCCGGGGCCAGGCTCTTGTCCGCGAACATCCGCCAAGACGCCTTGACGTGCACGTCCGGGACCCCGGGGTGGACCTCGATGGACGCCGTGCCGCGCACCAGCATGACGACGGGCGTGTAGTCGGAGACGGTCGGGCCGAGCTGCGCCGCGACCTTCCGCCGCACCTCCGCCGAGTACGTGTCGACGCTGAAGGAGACCTGCGGATGCGCCGCGATCGCCCGCACCTTGTACGCGGTCGTCGGGCTGGCGAACTGGAACGCCTCGCCGTTCCACAGGTACGCGACCGGCACCGTGCGCGGGTGACCGTCCAGGCCCACGTAGCCGAGCCGCATCGCGACCGGCGACTCCAGCAAGATCTGGGCCACCGGATCGGTGTTCACCAGGTGCACGATTTCGGCGTAGTCCACAGCTGCCCCTTCCCCGCGCGGATGCCGGCAGCCGTCTTCGTCCCGGTGCCCGTGTGCGGCGGGCCCGCGATCCCCGGCGTGACCGGCCGTAGTCTGATCGCTACCAGGAAAGTATCGACGGCGGGTGGTGCCCCGGCCATCTCGCTGCTTGCCGTTGTGACCCGGCGTGCGGCGCGGGGCGTGGGGGTGTCGGGCCTCCGGCGCGGGCGTCGCCCGGTCGCCCGGTCACCCGGTCACCCGGTCGCCCGGTCGAGGCCGAGGTCGCGGCGCAACTTGGCGACGTGGCCGGTGGCCTTGACGTTGTAGAGCGCCCGCTCGATCTTGCCGTCGGGGTCGATGACGAAGGTGGACCGGATCACCCCGGTCACCGTGCGCCCGTAGGACTGCTTCTCGCCGTACGCGCCGTAGGCGGTGAGCACCGCCCGGTCGGTGTCGGCGACCAGCGGGAAGGTGATGGCGTCCCGCTCGCGGAACTTCGCCAGCTTCTCCGGCTTGTCCGGCGAGATGCCGACCACCTCGTAGCCAGCGGACCGGAGCGAGGCGAGCGAGTCGCGGAAGTCGCACGCCTGCTTGGTGCAGCCGGGGGTCATCGCGGCGGGGTAGGCGTACAGGATCACCGTCCGGCCGCGCAGGTCGGCCAGGGAGAGGGTCTCGCCGGTGTCGGTCGGCAGGCTGAACTCGGGCGCGGGGTCACCGGGGCTGAGGCGGGCTGGCGCGGTCATGGCCGAACCCTACCGCCGCCCCGGGCTGCCGATCCGACGCCGCCCCGGGCTGCCGGTCCGACGCCGCCCGCCATGTCGCCGACATCGCGGGATCCCGGGGGCGGTGATGGCCCCATGTCGCCGACATGGCGGGCGGGGCGCGCGCGGCGGTCCGGGCGGGGCGCGCGCGGCGGTCCGGGCGGCCCCGCGCGGCGGTCCCGGCCCCGCGCGGCGGTCCCCGGCCCGGCGGTGATCAGCGCCTCGACGCTGTTGCCAGGGATTGGCAACAGCTCATCCGTGGAAATAGGCTGGGCCGAGCCGGCGTGGACGCTCCCGCCGGGCCTCCGGGAGGTCGAGTGGAAACCCTGGCGATGCACATCTCCAACGGCATCGTGAACGGCCCGGTCGCCGCCGTCTTCGCCGCGTTCGCCCTGGCCGTGCTGACCCTCTGCGTGCTGCGCGGCCGGCGCGACCTCGACGACCGGCTCGCCCCGATGGCCGGGCTCGTCGCCGCGTTCATCTTCGCCGTCCAGATGCTCAACTTCCCGATCTTCACCGCCGGGGTGAGCGGCCACCTGCTCGGCGGCGCGCTCGCCGCGCTGCTGGTCGGCCCGTGGGTCGGCGCGCTCTGCGTGGCGGTCGTGCTGGTCGTGCAGGCGCTGGTCTTCGGCGACGGCGGGGTGGCGATGCTCGGCCTGAACGTCACCAACATGGCGGTCCTCGGCACCGCGGCGGCGTACCTGCTGATCGCCCTGCTGCTGCGGGTGCTGCCGCGCACCCCGACCGGCCTCGCCGTGACGGCCTTCGTCTCGGCGCTGGTCAGCGTCGTGGTCGCGTCCCAGGGCTTCGTGCTCCAGTACTGGCTGGGCGGCACCACCGACCTGGGCGGCAACCTCGCCGGCCTGGCCGGCACGATGGCCGGCGTCCACCTGCTGATCGGCATCGGCGAGGGCCTGATCACCGCGACCACGGTGGTCACCGTCGCCAAGGTCCGCCCCGATCTGGTGTACGCGCTGCGCGCCCTCAGGCCGGCCGCGCCGGCTCCCGTCGTCCCGGTCGCCGGAGGTGCCCGATGAGCAAGCGTCCCTGGGGTTTCGTCGTCGGCGGGCTGCTGGTCGCCCTGCTGCTGGCGGGCGTGGTGAGCAACTACGCCTCCTCGCACCCCGACGGGCTGGACTCGTCGCTGCTCAAGGGCTGCACGGTCGACGCCGAGGGGGAGATCACGGGCGGCAGCTGCCCCGCCCAGCAGGAACGCGACCACGAGCTGGCCGACAGCCCGCTGGCCGACTACGGCGTCCGCGGCCTCGACAACGACTTCCTCTCCACCGGCCTGTCCGGGGTGCTCGGCGTGCTGCTCACCTTCGCCGTGGGCGGCGGCGTCTTCTGGCTGCTGCGCCGCCGCGGCCCGCAGCCGCCGACGGCCGGCGCGCAGTCGACGACCGCCGGCCCGCAGTTGCCGACGGCCGACGTGCAGTCGACGACCGCCGACCCGCAGCCGCCGGCCGACGACGCGTCGCGCGTCGCGCGGTCCCGGTAGGCGGCCCGTCGATGGGGGCCGGTCACGCGCACGTGCTCTACCGGGAGGCGACCTCCCCGGTGCACCGCCTGCCGCCAGAGGTGAAGATCGCCGCGATGGTGCTGTTCACCCTCGCCGTGGTGGCGACCCCGCGCACGGCGTTCTGGGCGTTCGGCGGGTACGCCCTGCTGGTCGCCGCCGTGGCCGCGCTGGCCCGGGTCGGGCCGGGCTGGCTGCTCAGCCGCGCGGCGATCGAGCTGCCGTTCGTGCTCTTCGCGGTCGCGCTGCCGTTCCTCGGTGCGGGCGAGCGGGTCGAGGTGGCCGGGCTGGCCCTGTCCGTCGACGGGCTGCTCGGCGGCTGGAACATCGTCGCGAAGGGCACGCTGGGGGTGCTCGCGTCGCTCCTGCTGGCCGCGACCACGACGACGCGGGACCTGATCGTCGGCCTGGACCGGCTGCGCTGCCCGCAGATCGTCACCCAGATCGCCACCTTCATGCTCCGCTACCTGGACGTGCTGGTCGGCGAGGCCCGCCGGATGCGGGTGGCCCGGGTCTCCCGGGGCGACGACCCGCGCTTCCTGTGGCAGTTGCGCGGCTTCGCCGCCGGGGTCGGCGCGCTGTTCCTGCGCGCGTTCGAGCGCGGCGAGCGGGTCTACCTGGCGATGCTGTCGCGCGGCTACTCCGGCCGGATGCCGGCGGTGTGGCAGGGCGCGGGCGCGGCGAGCGCGGGGCAGTGGCTGGTCGGGGCGACGGTGCCGCTGGTCGCGGCCGGGATCGCCGCGACCGCCGTCGCCCTGACATGATCGGTGGCGTGCAGAACCCGGCTCCCCCCTCCCTGGACGTGCGCGGCGTCCGGTACGCGTACCCGGACGGGCACGTCGCCCTGCACGGGGTCGACCTGACCGTGGCGCGCGGCGGACGGGTGGCGCTGCTCGGGCCCAACGGCGCGGGCAAGACGACGCTGGTGCTGCACCTCAACGGCATCCTCACCGCCGCCGAGGGCTCGGTGAGCGTCGGCGGGCTGACGGTGAGCCGCGACCGGGACACCCTCGCGGAGATCCGCCGCCGGGTCGGGATCGTCTTCCAGGACCCCGACGACCAGCTCTTCCTGCCCACGGTCGCCGAGGACGTGGCGTTCGGCCCGGCCAACCTGGGCCTGCGCGGGGCCGAGCTGGCCGCCCGGGTCGACGAGGCCCTCGCGGCGGTGGGGATGGGCGAGCACCGGGACCGGGCCCCGCACCACCTGTCGTTCGGGCAGCGCCGCCGGGTGGCGGTGGCCACCGTGCTGGCCATGCACCCGGAGATCCTGGTGCTGGACGAGCCGTCGTCCAACCTCGACCCGGCGGCCCGCCGGGAGCTGGCCGAGATCCTGCGCGGCCTGCCGGTGACCCTGCTGATGGTCACGCACGACCTGCCGTACGCGCTGGAGCTGTGCGACCGGTCGGTGATCCTCGACGGCGGGCGCATCGTCGCCGACGCCGACACCCGGGAGCTGCTGGCCGACCGGGAGCTGCTGGCGGCGCACCGCCTGGAGCTGCCCTACGGCTTCACCCCCTGACCGGCTCCGTCACGCCGGGGGCGGGGCGGGGACTCCCCGGGTGGGCGGCGGCGCGGAGGCGGAGCAGGCCGGCCGCCGTGGCGCCGGCCCCCGTGGCCAGGATCACCACGAGCAGGGTGCGGGCCAGCCCGCCGGGCCAGGGGAGCGGGGGGACCGAGCGGGCGAGGACGGCGACGTTGGTGACCCCGGCGAACAGGGCGAGGCACCCCCCGGCCAACGCGAGGGCGAAGTCGGCGGCGGGGCGGCGGGCCAGCGCGTACCCGCCCGCCGCGAGCGCGCCGAGGCCGGTGAGCAGCGCCCATATCTGCCCGCCGAGCAGGCCCAGCAGCACGCCGCCGACGCCCGTGGCGCCCGCGTCCAGCTCCCGGCCCACGGTGAACACGATCGCGGCGACCCCGCCCGCCGCCAGCGCCGCGCCGGCGCCGGCCAGCGCCCGCGCCCCGAGCGGGGTGCCGGCCGCCAGCAGCCCGGCGGAGCCGACCAGCAGGAAGCCGAGCGTGGCCGCCACCCACCAGGGGTACGCGTCGGGCGGCGGCACCCAGTCGAGGGTGCCCCGGATCTCCACCGGCTCGGCGCCGTCGCGCAGCGGCACCACCCAGTCCCGCACCCGCTGCTCACGGGTCGGGTCGGCGCGCACCACCGCCGGCGGGGCCGGCTCCTGCCAGCGGGCCCGCCGGTCGTGCCAACGGGCCGTCGGCCCGTCGCCGACGCGCCGCCAGTCCGGGGCGGCGGCCGGGTCCGCCTGGGCGGGCAGGGCCGTGTCCCCGGCGAGGGTCCGGTTGAGGTACGTCGCCGGGGAGCGGCTGTTCTCGTACACCCCGTCCGGCCCGACGCGCAGGTACGGCTCGCCGGTGTAGCCGATCACCTCGATCGGCCGCCCGGTGCGGTTGACCAGCTCCAGCCGTGCCCCGCCCTCCACGACGCGGGCGGTCAGCCCGGGCCGGTCCGGCGTGACGCCGGTCACCTCGGCCCGGTAGTCCGTGCCGTCGGGCGACTCCCCGCCGTGCGCGGCGGCCGGCGTCGCCGTGGCGAGGACGGCGGCCAGCCCGACGAGCACGCCGGCCAGCCGGGCGACGACGGCCGGCCCGGCCACGCCGGCGCGGCGGCCCAGCCCGGCGGGGCGGGGCGGGGCGGGGGTCACTTGCTGGCCGCCGCCACCGCCGCCGTGAGGCCCGCGGGCGACCGGTCGGCGACCTCCGCGCCATTGACCTTGACGGTGGGCGTGCCGGTGACGCCGGCCCGGCTCGCGTCGTCGGTGACGTGCTCGGTCCACGCCTTGTACGTCCCGTCGGAGACGCAGGAGGCGAAGTCGTCCCGGTTCAGCCCGACGCCCGCGCCGATGTCGACCAGCTCGTCGTCGCTCAGCCCCGCGCCGCCCTCGGGCGGCTGCTTGGCGAACAGCGCCTTCGCGTACTCCTGGAACTTGCCGCCCTTCGCGGCGCAGCCGGAGGCGGCGGAGGAACGGGTGGAGTATTCGGTCGTGGAGAACCGGTTGAGGTAGGCCACGGGGTGGAACACCACCCGCGCCTTGCCCTCGCTGACGAGCTGGTCGATCGTCGCGCCGCTGGTCTGCTGGAACTGGTTGCAGGCGGGGCAGAGGAAGTCCTCGTACAGGTCGATGGTGACCGGGCCCGTCCCGTACGCGATGCCGGTGCCGGCCTCGGTCGCGCCCGGCGGGGCGGTGAAGGTGTCGGAGCGCTGGCTGGACCAGACGGCCCAGCCGATCCCGCCGGCGATGACCAGCACGGCGACCGCCACCAGCGACGTCCAGAGGGTGCGCTTGCGCCGGCGCTCCCGGGCGAGCTGCTCGCGGACCACCCGGGCGGCGTCCTTCTGCCCCTTGCGACTACTCATCATCGTCCTCCACCGGTGGGCCCGCGAGCCAGCCGTCGACGGAGACGGGGGTGCGGGGCCAGATCAGCAGGAACCCGGCCAGGGCCAGGAATCCCAGGTCCCGGAGGATCTCCGGGAGGTAGCTCGGCGCCTGCCCGGCGGCGAGCTGCCCGCCGCTGCCGAAGCAGCCGCAGTCGATGGCCAGGCCGCGCGACCAGGCCGAGGCGATGCCGGCGACGAAGACGACCAGCAGGGCCGCCGAGATCCCGGCGGCCAGGCGGGTGGCCAGGCCGAACAGCAGCAGCGCCCCGAGGGCCAGCTCGACGAAGGGCAGCGCCGCGCCGATCACGGTCGCGACGTCGTACGGCATGACCTGGTACGCGTTGACGGCACGCCCGGAGGCGGCCAGGTCGCCGACCTTGGCCCCGCCGGCGATCAGCCAGACGGCGGCCAGGCCGAGCCGGGCGGCGACGCCGAGCCAGGGCCGGACGGCGGCCCAACGGGCGGCCCCGGTGTGCGATGCGGTCACGGTCATTGGTCGTCCCGGGCCCGACGGAGGTTCCCCGTCGCGCAGGAGTTCCCGGTCACGGCCGGCGTTTCCGGTCATCCGGCCAGGGCGTCGCCGGCCGCCTCGACCAGGTCGTGGCGGGCCCGGGCCACGCGGGAGCGGATGGTGCCGACCGGCACCCCCTCCACGGCGGCGGCCTCGGCGTACGACAGGCCGAGCAGTTGGGTGAGCACGAACGCCCCCCGCCGCTCGGCGGGCAGCCGGCGCACCAGGTCGGCCGCGCCGAGCTGCCCGGCGGGGTCCGGGTGCGGCAGGTCGGTGTGGGCGTGGCTGGCCAGCCGTTCGGCGAGCCGGCGGCGGCGGACCACGACGCGCAGGTGGTCGGCGCAGGCGCGGCGGGCGATGCCGAGCAGCCAGGTGCGGGCGCTGGACCGCCCCGCGAAGGCGGGCAGCGCCCGGAACGCCCGCAGGTAGGTCTCCTGGGTGAGATCGTCGGCGGTGTCGGGGTCGACCAGCGCGGCGGCGAACCGCCACACCTCGGCCTGGGTGGCCCGGACGAACGCCGCCTGGGCGGCCGGGTCGCCGTCGCGGGCGGCCAGCGCCCAGCCGGTCGCCGGGTCGGGCTCGCGTGCGGTCGCCGGGTCGGGGGCACGACTGCGGGCCGGGTCGGTGGGACCGTCGGCGGCGGGCTCGCGCGGCGCGGGGATCACGTCAGACCACGGTACGCGGCGTGCCGGCGGTGGGCAGGGTCCTTCGACCCTTCCGATGACGTGGCACACTCCGGGAACTTTTCCGGTGCGCCGCCCGACCACCCTCCTATGACTTGCGACGACGTCCGCGTGGCACTGTCGGCGCGGCTCGACGGCGAGGACCCACAGGCGTCGCCGGCGGCGCTGGACGCACACACCGGCTCCTGCCCCGACTGCCGGTCCTGGCTGGCCAGCGCCGAGCAGGTGACCCGGCTCACCCGGCTGCGCCCGGTGCGGGTGCCCGACCTCACCGCGTCCGTGCTGGCGGCAGTCGCCGCCGAGCGGGCCACGGCACGGGCCGCCGCCGCCGCGACCGTGCGCGCCCGACGCCAGCTCCTGCGGGTGGCCGTGGCGGTGGCCGCGGTCGCCCAGCTCGCCGTGGCGCTGCCCGTCCTGGTCGGCGGCTTCGGGGTGGGCGCGGACGCGCACACCGGCCGCGAGATGGCCTCGTTCGACGTGGCGCTCGCGGTGGGCTTCGCCCTCGCGGCGTGGCGGCCGGAGCGGGCCCGGGCCTTCCTGCCGGTGGCCCTGGTGCTGGCGCTCTGCCTGGCGGCCACCAGCGCGCTGGACATCGCCAACTCGACCACCGCCCTGGTGCACGAGGCCGGACACCTGGCGGCCGTCGTGCAGGCGGGCCTGCTGTGGGCCCTGGGGCGCGCCGGCGGCGAGCCGAACCGCCCGCTGGGGCTCGCCGATCGGCCGGTTCATCGGCGAGCATGGCCGGCATGACTGCTGCCACTCTCCGGCCCCCCCGCCGGCTCGCGCGCCTCGGCGCGCTCGCCGGCCTGCTCGTCACCGTCGTCGCCCTGCTGCTGGCTCCCGCCACCCCCGCGAGCGCCCACGCCGTGCTGGTGAGCAGCAGCCCGGCCGCCTCCGCCGTGGTGCCGAGCGCGCCGTCCGAGGTGGTGCTGACGTTCAGCGAGCCGGTGCGCAAGGTGGCCGGGAAGATCCGGGTGATCGCCCCGGACGGGGCGCGGGCCGACCGGGGCGAGCCGTCGTTCTCCGACACGGTGGTGACCATCCCGGTGGACCCGTCGGCGGGGCGCGGGACGTACCTGATCAGCTACCGGGTGATCTCGGCGGACAACCACCCGATCTCCGGCGCGTTCACCTGGTCGGTGGGCGCGCCGTCGACCCCGCCGACGGACAGCGGGTCGGACACCCGTGCCGACCCGGTGGTGGAGACCGGCGTCAAGGTCGCCAAATACCTGGGCTACGCCGGTCTGCTCCTGCTGGTCGGCCCCGCGCTGGTGCTCGGCGCGCTGTGGCCGCGCCGGCTCGACCGCCGTGGCCCGGCCCGGCTCGCCTGGGTGGGGCTCGGCGTGCTGGCGTTCGCCACGCTGGCCGAGCTGTGGCTCCAGGTGCCCTACACCGCCGGCGGCGGGCTGTTCGACGTGACCGGCGCGGGCTTCGGCGACGTGCTCGGCGGCACGTACGGCACGACGCACCTGGTCCGGCTCGGCCTGCTCGCGGCGGCGGCGTTCCTGCTCCGCCCGCTCTTCGCCGGGCCGGTGGGGCGCACCGACGCGATCATCCTGGCGGTCCTCGGCGGCGCGGCGCTGTTCACCTGGCCGCTGGCCGGGCACCCGGCGGCCTCGCCCGCACCGGCGGTGTCGGTGGTGGTCGACGCGGTGCACCTGGGCAGCATGGCCGTGTGGCTGGGCGGGCTGGTGATGCTCGGCGGCTTCCTGCTGCGCCTGGCCGACGAGCGGGAGCTGGGCGCGATCCTGCCCGTCTGGTCGCGCTGGGCGGCGCTGTCGGTCGCGGCGCTGCTGCTCGCCGGCACCGTGCAGGCGCTGATCGAGGTGGCCACCCCGTCGGCCCTGGTCGACACCACGTACGGGCGGCTGGTGCTGGCCAAGATCGCGCTGTTCGCGCTGGTGATCGGCGTGGCCGCGTACTCCCGGGCGCTGGTGCGCCGGCGCACCGCCGCGGCCCACCCGGCCCCGGTGCGCCGGGCGGTCTGGGTCGAGCTGGCGATCACGGCCGTGGTGCTCGGCGTGACGGCGACCCTGGTGCAGACCCCGCCGGCCCGCAGCGCCGCCGAGGTGGCCGGTACGCCGGACACCTTCTTCACCACCACGCTGTCCAGCCCGATCTACTCGCTCCAGGTGGAGCTGGACCCGGCCGGGCGGGGCAACAACTCGATGCACCTGTACGCGTACACGTCGGACAACCGGCCGCAGCCGGTGGCCGAGTGGAAGGCGACCGCCGCGCTGCCGTCGGCGGGCATCGAGCCGATCGACATCCCGCTGCTGCCGCTGACCGACAACCACGCGTCCGGGGAGATCAACCTGCCCGCCTCGGGGGAGTGGCAGTTCCGCTTCACCGTCCGCATCTCGGACATCGACCAGGCCACGGTGAGCGCCACCGTGCCGATCCGTTAACGAAAGGTATTCCCATGCTCCGTCACCGGCGTTCCGTAACCGCCGCCGCCCTGGCCCTCGGTGCCGTCGCCGCCGTCGTGCTCGGCGTGGCCGCGCCCGCCTCGGCACACGTCTCGGTCAACCCGAAGGAGGCGACGCAGGGCGGCTACGGTCGGTTCGCGTTCCGGGTGCCGAACGAGGGCGACGAGGCCTCGACGACCAAGGTCGAGGTGGTACTGCCGGAGAACGCGCCGGTCGGCTCGGTGTCGACGATGCCGGTGCCGGGCTGGACGGTGACGGTGGAGAAGCGCAAGGTCGACCCGCCGGTGCAGGTGCACGGCAGCGAGGTCACCGAGGCGGTGGCGAAGATCACCTGGACGGCGACCGGGGACGCGGCGGTGAAGCCGGGCCAGTTCCAGGAGTTCCCGGTGTCGATGGGGCCGCTGCCGCAGGTGGACACGATGGTGTTCAAGGCGCTCCAGACCTACTCCGACGGCACGGTGGTGCGCTGGATCGAGGAGCCGACCGCCGGGGCGGAGGAGCCGGAGAACCCGGCCCCGGTGCTCACCCTGACCGCTGCCGCCCCGACGGAGGGTGCCCCGGCCCCGGCGGCGCCCGCGGCGGCGGCGGCGGACGACGATGACGACTCCGAGGGCGGGGCGGGCCTCGCGTTCGGCGTCGCGGGGCTGGTCGCCGGGCTGGCCGGGCTGGTCCTCGGCGGGCTCGCGTTCGCCCGGACCCGGCGGGGCCCGGCCGCGACGAGCTGACCCGGGAGCCCTCGCCCGTCGGCCCGCCGGTCCACCCGGCGGGCCGGCCCGTTTCCGGCCCCCGTCGTACGCCGTTGCTGCTGATATCGGGCCGATTGCGCCTTTTGCGCCGGTAAGGTCGGCCGGGTACTCAGGCCACGGAAGGGAACGACACGGATGCGGATCGCTCGCGCGCTCGCCGGCATGCTGCTGCTCACCATCGGTCTCCCGGCGCTACTGGCCGCGGGTGTGCTCGGCGTCCTGTCCCGGCACTCCGACGCCGCCGGCGGGTTCACCGTGGGATTCGGGGTGGTCGCCCTCCAGGCGCGCGCGGGCGCCGACTGGTTCCCGGCGGCAGCCTGGCTGCTGGGCGTCCTCGGCGTCCTGCTGGTGGCGTCCGCCGCGCTGCTGCTGCGCCCGGCGCGACCGCGCGAGGTGGTCTTCGTGGTCGAGCCCGACCAGGTCCCGGTGCTCGCCGACCGGCTCGGGGTGACCTCGCTCAGCGGGCTGGGCGCGCGCCCCGTGCCGGCCCCGGCCGTCGTCGCCGACCGGCAACTGGTCGCGGTGGGTGCGTCGGCCGAGCGGCCCCGCCCCGCGCTGGGGCCGGCACCGGCCCGCCGCCCGGTCACCCTCGCCGACCTGGCCCCGCCGCCCTTCCCGCCCGGTTCGCCGGCCCGCCCGGCGTCGCCGGCCTGGCCGCCGGCCGCGCCGGAGGCCACCACCCGTCCGGTACGCGTCGAGCCGCGCCGCATCGAGCCCCGCCGTATCCGCCCCGCCGCGCCCGGCGCCCGCCGCCAGCATCCCTGATCGGCACCCGGTGGCCAGCTCCGCCCAGCTCTGCCCCCGGCCGGTGAGAAGGGGACCCCTCTCTACCGAATGCGTTAACAGGGGGCCCCTCCTTGCGCGGCAGGCGAGCGGCCCTCCGTGCTGCCGACACGGAGGGCCGCCTGCACCGGGGGATCGGTGCCACGGGGGATGCCCGAGGTATGGGTAAGATTAACCGGTAACGACGCTACTCGGGAGAAGTGTCCATTTGGCGCGATTCTTCGCCCTGGCGGGCGGGTGCCGGGGCGGGGCGCGCAACGGGCAGGGCCACCACCAGCAGCAGGCTCAGCAGCACGTACGTGTTGCGCGCCAGGAACTCACCGGGCGAGTCGGTGGGCACCGGGGCCACCCCCCAGTCGTGGAACGACACCACCCCGTAGACGATCAGCGCGCCGGTGCCGACGGCCAGGCCGGCCAGCCACCGTCGCCGCCGCGCCCCGGCCGGCGTCGTCGGGTCCGCGCCGAGCGCCGCGTCGGCCAGCAGCACCACCGCCGGCACGAACCAGTAGATGTGGTGGGTCCAGGTGATCGGGCTGACCAGCGCCCCGACCAGGCCGGTCAGCGTCAGGCCGGTCAGCGCGTCCCCGGCGCGGGCGGCGCGGGCGGCCCGCCACAGCCCGTACCCGGCGACCAGCAGGGCCAGCGCCAGCCACAGCACCCGGCTCGGCTCGGCGGGCGCGGTGAGCCGGCTGAGCAGACCGAACAGCGACTGGTTGCCGGTGTAGTCGGTGCGTCCGACCCGGTCGGTCGCCCACAGTTCGTGGGTGAAGAACCGCCACGAGTCCGCCGGCGCCACGGCCGCGGCGAGCAGCGTGGCGCCGGCGGCGGTCGCCGAGGCCACGGCCGCGTCCCGCCACCGCCGGGTGGCCAGGAGGTAGACGATGAAGATGCCGGGATAGAGCTTCAGCGCGGTGGCCAGCCCGACGCCCACGCCCGCCCAGCGCCGCCCCTGCGGCACGGCGAAGAGCAGGTCGGCCAGGATCAGCACGACCAGCAGCATGTTGATCTGGCCGAAGGTGATCGTCTCCCGGGTGCTCTCCACGGCGAAGACCAGCAGCACCCCGACGGTGACGGTGAACACCCGGGGCAGCCCGTGCCGGGCGATGACCGGGGCGAGCAGCCACCGCGTGGTCACCACCACGCCGAGCACGGTGAGCACCGTGAAGACCGCGATCGTCAGCCCCAGCGGCAGCAGCGCGAACGGGCGCAGCAGCAGCGCGCTCACCGGCGGGTAGGTGAAGTACAGCTCGCCCTGCACCCGGTCCGGCTGCACGTAGTCGTAGAGCGGGTGGCCGGCGGCCCACCAGTCCATCGCCCGCATGTAGATCTTGAGGTCGAGGAAGTCGTGCTTCAGGCCCGGCAGGTACAGCGCCGGCAGCACGGCCGCCAGCGCCAGCACCGTGACCAGCCGGCGGACCCGGCGGCCGCCCGGTTCGGCGACGGTCACGGAGGGTGGCGCGATCGGTTCAGCTGGCACGGGGAAACCCTAGCGGTCCATCCCGCGTACGGTGCCGAGGCGCGAGGGTGTGGGCTGCGCGTAGGCTGTGCCCGTGGCTGATCTTCTCGTCTGGATCGACTGTGAGATGACCGGGTTGGACCTCGGCAGGGACGCCCTGATCGAGGTCGCCGCGCTGGTCACCGATCCCGACCTCAACGTGCTCGGCGACGGGGTCGACGTGGTGATCCACGCCGACGAGGCGGCGCTGGCGGCGATGCCGGAGATCGTCCGGACCATGCACGGCAAGTCCGGGCTGACCGAGGAGGTCCGGCGCTCCACCGTGACCCTCGCCGAGGCCGAGGACCTGGTGCTCGACTACGTCACCAGCCACGTGAAGGACGCCCGCTCCGCGCCGCTGTGCGGCAACTCGATCGCCACCGACCGGGGCTTCATCGCCCGGGACATGCCGCGCCTCGACGCCCACCTGCACTACCGGATGATCGACGTCTCCTCCATCAAGGAGCTGTGCCGGCGCTGGTATCCGCGGGTCTACTTCGGGCAGCCCAAGAAGGGGCTGGCCCACCGGGCGCTGGCCGACATCCGGGAGAGCATCCGCGAGCTGGAGTACTACCGGCGGACGGTCTTCGTCCCGCTGCCCGGCCCGGACGTGGACAGCGCGAAGGCCATCGCCGCCCAGCTCTGAGCCCACCCGGCCCGCGTCGGTCCGGGGCCGGTCAGCGGGCTGTGAGGCCGCGCCGGGTGGAGAGGCCGGCCGGTAGCCGGTTCAGCTCCGCCCAGGACAGCGCCGGCCGCACGCCGCGCACGTTGCGCGCCTCCCGGTACGCCGGCTGTGCCGGGAACCACCCGCGCGCACCCCGCCAGCGCCGCTCGGCGTCCTGCTCGTGTCGGTCCTCAGGCAGTTTCGGCATGACCATACCGTCCCAAATAAAGTTGTACATGTATGGAAATAGATATGACGTGGTCAAAGCGCCTCGGGTTCCCGCCGTCGGCGGCGTGACGACGCACCGTCGGCCGGCGGCGGTGCCGCCCCACGTCTACCCGTCCGCCCCGGGCCTCAACCAACCCGCGCACCATCGCGAGCCCACCGGCGTACCGTGATCATGGCGGCGCCCCCCGGCGGGCGCTGCGGAGGGAGGCGACCGGTGGGCGACCGGCGGCTGTACCTGCACCTGGTGACCTGGCTCGGGCAGTGGCCGCCGGGCCCGGGGCTGCACGTGGTCGGCTCGTACCGGCGTGACCTGCCCGCCTGGGACGGCCGGCTCCGCCCGGCGGTCGCGGTCGGCGACGGGCGCGGCACGGTGCTCTCGGTCGCGCCCCGGCACGTCCCGGAGGTCCGGGCGCTCGCCGCCCGGTCGCACCGGCGGCTGCTCGCCGGCCTGCCGGTCGCCGTCGCGCATCCCCGCTGGGTGTCCAACGACGACGTGTTCCGGTGGACCCTGGCACCGGCCCCGCTGCCGGAGGTGGGGGAGTGGATCGCGCCGACCGAGCCGGGGCTGCCCCGGTGGCTGGGGCTGTTCGACCGCGAGGTGCTGGTGGTGCGGGACGCCGACGGGCGGTACCTGGCGGGCGTGGCGATCAAGCGGCACGACGCGCACGGCCACGAGCTGGCCGTCGGCACCGTGCGGGCCGCCCGGGGCCGGGGGCTGGCCCGGCGGCTGGTGGCCCAGGCCGCCCGGCGGGTGCTCGACGAGGGGGCCGTGCCGACGTACCGGCACGACCCGGCCAACGGCGCGTCGGCGCGGGTGGCGGAGGCCGCCGGCTTCCCCGACCGGGGCTGGCGGTCGTACGGGGTCTATCCCCCGTGAGCCGGGCGCGGACCGTGGATCCCGGGCCGGATCCACGGTCCGCGCGGCCTCCCCCCCCCCAGGTCCTCCCTCGGCGCGACCGGTCGCTCCCGCCGGCCGCCGTCCCGCCCATGACGCTACGTAATGAGATCGGCGGTGGGCAAGGGTGGCCGGCGGGTCGGCGGTGTCGTCTAGTGGACTTGACCTGCGACTTGACCTGCGGATTGGTGTGGTGCCGGATCGCGCGTCAGTGACGCAGCGTGCGGATCAGGCTGATCGCCTGGCGGGTGGCCGGCCGCAGCACCCGCAGCCGGGACAGCCCGACGAGGCGGTCGACCAGCGGCACCGCCCCGTCGACGAGCTGCCGGGTCTTCGCCTGCCCTGGTGAGCGGTCGTGCACCCAGTAGAGGATCACCCCCAGGTACGCCAGCCAGAGCAGCTCGGACAGCTCCGGGCGCAGCTCGGGGTCGACCTTCGCGGTCGAGCCGTCGAGCACCTCGCGGAACAGCGCCACCGACGCCTGCCGGGGCGCGGCGGACTCGGCGGAGAACGGGCTCAGCGGCGACGTCGGCTCGGCCGCGGTCTTGAAGAACGTCCCGGCGAACTCGTGGTACGGGGTGAGCACGTCGATGCCGGCGTGCAGCACCCCGGCCAGCCGTTGCCCGAACTCGGTCTCCCGCGCCAGCACCGCCGCCGCGGCGGCCCGGTGCTCCACCTGCGTGCCCGCGTAGAACTCCTGGATCAGGTGGTCCTTGGAGCCGAAGTAGTAGTACGCGTTGCCGACCGCGACGCCCGCCTCCTGGGCGATGGCCCGCATGGTGGTGCGGGCGTAGCCGCGTTCACGGAACATCCGCAGCGCGGTGTCCAGGATCAGCCGCCGCGTCTGCTCACCCCGGACGGTCGCCGCCTCGCCCGCAGCGGTCGTCGGCGCAGTCTGCTCGGTCATCGTCGCCACCGTATCCCGGGTCGGGGCCGACCGATCCGTCCCACTCTTCGCGGACCAGCCCGCGGACCGACGAGGCGGCGGCCACCACCCGTCGGGCCAGCGGCATGAGGTGCGGCCGGGCCAGCCGTTCGGCCGTGGCCCGGTGGTCCGCCAGCGCCCACAGGCAGGCGAACCAGGCCCCGTCGCCCGCGTACACCTCGCCGGTGTCGGCCACCACGGTCAGGTCGCGCAGCGTGGCGTCGTGGTCGAGGCCGGGGAAGCGCCGCCGGGCCTCGACCGACCCGGCCGGCACGAACTCCAGGGGTACGAGCTGGGCGCGCGTGGCCAGCCAGCGCCGGGCGGCCCGGCACAGCGGGCAGTGCGCGTCGTAGAGGACGGTGAGGCCGCCGATCCCACCGCCCCCGTGTGCGGTGGGACCGGCGTCGCCCGCCGGAACGGGAGAGTGTCCGCTCATCGGGCCGGCGGGACCGGGCCGGCGCCCGTCGCGCCACCGTGCGGGGCGGCCGGGGGCCCGGCAGGCTGCGGGCCGGCAGGCTGCGGCACGTGCGGGCTGGCGGGGTGCGGCGCGTGTGGCGCGTGCGGGCCGGCGGGGTGCGGCATGTGTGGCGCGTGCGGGCCCGGCTGGGCGGGCGGCGGGGCGAGCCGGGCGACGGGTGCCACCGGGGGGTGCGTGGCGAGCTGGCGCAGCCGGCCCCGGCGGTAGCGGCCGAGCGCGAACACGTTGAAGAAGTGCAGCGCGCCGAGCACCAGCAGCACCAGCCCCACCTTCAGGGACAGCTCCTCCATCGCCTGGCTGGTGCCGGTGACCGGGTCGCGGTGCCGCATCGCCACCGTCACGTAGCCGAGGTTGAGCAGGTAGAAGCCGACCACCAGGAGGCTGTTGACGGCGCGGGCCAGCCGCTCGTCGGCGAAGACCTCCTCCAGGAAGACCAGCCCGTTGCGGGACAGCGACCGCGCCACCCAGACGGTCAGGCCGATGCTGACCGCGAGGTAGACCAGGTACATCCAGACCTTGACGTCCATCCCGGCACCTTCCTTGAACACGTTCAAATTCAGGTCGCCTTCAGCGTAGGGCACAACTTGAACACGTTCAAGAGCGGGTTGGCGGCGGTGCGCGGGTCAGGCGGTCAGGTCGTCAGGGGGTCAGGCCGAGGGCCTGTGCTGCGGCGCGCCCGTTGGCGTGGCTCGCGCCGTACGTGGTGACGAACGCGCGGGCACCCGCCGGCCGCCACCGCCCCGGCCAGCCCATCTCGACCACGACCACCGGGTGCACGGCGGTCAGCGCGTCCACCAGTGCCGCGCCGCCCGGCAGCCGGTGCAGGTGCCGGCCGACCAGCACGATCGGCCGCTCCCCGGCGCGGGCGCGCAGCGCATCCGCATCCGCCTCGGCGGCCACCACCCGGATCTCCTCCGCCCCGGTCAGGTGCGGGCCGAGGCCCCACGGCACCCGCCCCTGCGCGATGGTGGTCGCGGCGTCCAGCCGCACGACGAGGGGCCGGCCCAGCCCGGCGACGTCGCCCTCCACGCGGACGGCGCGCTGCGCGGCGGCGTACCCCAGGTCGGTGGGGGTGATCGGCGACGGGCCGGCGGCGCGGGTCCCGGCGGCGAGCGCGGCGGCCCGCGTTCCGGCGGCGAGCGCGGCGGCCCGGCCGGCGGCCTGTTCGACCCGGGCCCGGTCGAGCCGGCCGTCGCCGAGCGCGGCGACGATCTCGGCGGCGACCCGCTCGACCAGGCCGGCGTCGACCCGCGCGCCGATGCAGAGCAGGTCCGCCCCGGCGGCGAGCGCCAGGACGGCGGCCGGGCCGACGCCGCCGGCGGCCAGCGCCGCGCCCTTCATCTCCAGCGCGTCGGTGATCACCGCCCCGGTGAAGCCCAGCTCACGGCGGAGCAGGTCGACCAGGACCGCGCGGCTGAAGGTGGCCGGGCCGTCGCCGGTGAGCGCGGGCACCCGGATGTGCGCGGTCATGATCGACTTGACGCCGGCGTCGACGACCGCCGCGAACGGGGGCAGGTCGCGCTCGCGCAGCACCGCCGGGGACGCCTCCACGGTGGGCAGCTCGTGGTGGCTGTCGGCGACCGTCGCGCCGTGGCCGGGGAAGTGCTTGGCGCAGGCGGCCACGCCGGTCGACTGGAGGCCGGCGACGGCGGCGGCCGAGTGGGCGGCCACCCGGGCCGGGTCCGCGCCGAACGAGCGGGTGCCGATCACCGGGTTCTCGTCGGCGGTGTTCACGTCCACGGTCGGGGCGAGGTCAACGGTGATCCCCAGGGCGGCCAGCTCGGCGCCGATCGCCGCGTACACCCGCCCGGTCAGCGCCGGGTCGTCGACCGCGCCGAGGGCGGCGTTGCCCGGGTACGGGCTGCCGGTCGCGTGGGCGAGGCGGGTCACGTCCCCGCCCTCCTCGTCGATCGCGACCAGCACGTCGGGGCGGGCGGCGCGCAGCGCGGCCGTGCTCGCCGCCACCTGGGCCGGGTCGTGCACGTTCGTGCCGAACAGGGTGTGCCCGGCGAGCCCTTCGGCGACCAGGTCGACGGCCCAGCCGGGCGGGACCGGCCCCGGGTACGCGGCGAGCAGCGTGCCCAGCGCGAGCCGGCGCAGTCCAGGATCGGTCCCCACGGAGGTCTCCCCTCTGCCGTGCCCGGTCGGGCGCGGTCGTCGTACCGGAGGCGTCGGCCGGTGCCGGGTCGTCCGAGTACCCAGGTTCGGGGTGGCCGTTACGCTACGGTCACCCGCGTGTCGGTTTGGTTAGCAAAGTTTACGAAAAATTGAGGACGTGGCATGAGTGCGACCCGGCTGCCCGGCACCCCCCGCCTGTTGCGGGCGCTCAACGACCGCGCGGCGCTGGAGCTGCTGCTGGAGCAGGGGCCGCTGACCCGGGCCCGGCTCGGCGAGCTGACCGGGCTGTCCAAGGTCACCGCCTCCCAGCTCGTCGAGCGGCTGGAGGAACGCGGCCTGGTCGCCCGGGTCGGCGAACAGGCCGGCGGGCGGGGCCCGAACGCCCAGCTGTACGCCGTCCGGCCGGGCTCGGCGTACGTGGTCGGGGTGGACGTCGGCGCCGAGCGGGTCGTGGCCGCCTGCGCGGACATCACCGGGGCGGTCGTCTCCCGGGTGGAGCAGTCCACCCGCGACACCGACGACCCGGTCGGGGTGGTGCACAACGCCGTCGTGCAGGCCGCGAGCGGCGCCGGCGCGGAGCTGTCCAGCGTGCGCCGGGTGGTGCTGGGCACCCCCGGCCTGGTCGACCCGGCCAGCGGCGACATCACGTTCGCGTTCAACCTGCCGCGCTGGCACCGGGGCCTGCTCGCCGCGCTGCGCGAGGACCTGGCCACGCCGGTGGTCTTCGAGAACGACGTCAACCTGGCCGCCGTGGCCGAGGCGCAGTCGGGGGCGGCCCGGGAGAACCGCGACTTCGTGCTGGTCTGGGTCGGCGCGGGCGTCGGCCTGGCGATCATGCTCGGCGGTCGGCTGCACCACGGCAGCAGCGGCGCGGCCGGCGAGATCGGCTACCTGCCGGTGCCCGGCGTGCCCATCCCGCGCGACGTGTCGCGCCGCGCCAAGCCGGCCTTCCAGCAGCTCGCCGGGGCGGACGCGGTGCTCGCGGTGGCCCGGGAGCACGGGCTGCCCGCCGACTCGGCGGCCGACGCGGTGCGCGCGGCCATCGCCGCCGGCACCGCAGGCGGCCCGCTGCTCGACGAGCTGGCCCGCCGGCTGGCCCTGGGCGTGGCGAGCACCTGCGTGGTGCTCGACCCGCCACTGGTGGTGCTCGCGGGCGAGGTCGGTCAGGCCGGCGGGGCGGCGCTCGCCGAGCGGGTGCAGCACGAGGTGGCCGCGATCACCCTGGTGCGCCCCCGGGTGGTGCCGACCGGGCTGACCGAGGAGCCGATCCTGCACGGTGCCCTGCGCACGGCCCTGGACGCGGTGCGCGACGAGGTCTTCGGCAGCACCGTGGGCTGACCCCGCGCGGCTCATGTGAAGGAATTCTTCACCACCGCGCGGGGTGCTGCAAGGTGTTGCCTGGCCTTGCGGCAGCTCAGCTGAGGTCGCGGCGGCGGAACGCGCCGAACGCCGCCATGGTCAGCACGCCGACGAGCGTCAGCAGCACCGCCAGCCCGAGCCCCCACCCGATCTGGTAGTTGCCGTCGCAGTAGCCGCTCACCCCCCGACAGGCGGTCGCGTCGGAGAGCCGGGCCTGGCCCGTCAGCCACGCGTCGAGATACGTGGAGAGCATCCAGTCCTCGCCGCGCGGCAGGCCCACCACCTCCACCACCACCCGCAGGCCCAGCTCCCACACCACCGCGTACGCGGTCACCGCGCCGAGCGCGGCGGCCGTCCGCCGGCCCAGCGTGGCCAGGGCGAAGCCGGCCGCCGCGGCGAGCAGCACCAGCACCAGCCCGCGCAGCCAGATCAGCCCCAGCCCAGGCCAGAAGTCGCCGCCCGTCGCCCCGGGCAGCCCGGCGCCCTGCCCGATCAGCCAGAACACCCCCAGGTACGCCGCCGAGGCCAGCACCGACAGCAGCGTCAGCGCCCCCAGCAGGGTGCCCAGCTTCGCGCCGAGCACGGCGAGCCGCCGGGGTCGCCAGATCAGCAGGTTCACCACCCCACCGGTGGACAGGTCCGCCCCGATGTACGACGCCCCCACCAGGAACCCGAACAGCACCAGGAACGCGACGAGGAAGTAGAGCAGCGGCCGGGCCTGGTCGGCGAAGGTGAACACCCCCTGCAGATGGTCGGCGGCCACGGGCAGCCGGTCGCGCTGGCCCGGATCGAACACCGAGCAGTTCGGCGGGTAGTCCTGGGCCTCCTCCGGCGGCAGCGTCCCGCGTACGGCCGCCAGGCACTGCTGGAACGTGTCCTCCAGCGCCTGCCGCTGCTGCGCCGCCGACTGCTGCGCCGCGACGATCTCGTCCGGCGACGGCCGGTGCGAACCCACCAGCGTGGTCACCGCCGTGACCGCGAACGCCAGCACCAGCAGCACCAGCATGAGTCGCACGAAGCGGCGGGTGGCCAGCCGCTCCCACTCGGCCCGGACCAGGTTCACGCCCCCGCCTCCTCGTCCCGCACGCCGCCGTCGGTCAACTCCAGGAAGACACTCTCCAGGTCCGGCCGCAGCGGGACCAGTTCGCGTACCCACAGCCCCTGCTCGCCGAGCAGCCGGCTGACCTCGCCGGCGTCGGACACGCCGCCGACCACCAGGTGCTCGGGGCGCTCGTCCACCGCCAGGCCGGCGGCGCGCAGCAGCTCCGCCGCCCGGTCGGGCTCCGGCACGCGGACCAGCCACTCGTGCTGGTCGTGGCCGGCCAGCACCTCCGCGACCGGGCCGGCGGCCACCCGCCGCCCCGCCGAGACGATCGTCACGTGGTCGCAGATCAGCTGGATCTCGCCGAGGATGTGGCTGGACAGCAGGACGGTCACCCCCGCGTCGGCCAGCGACCGCATCAGGTCCCGCATCTCCCGGATGCCGGCCGGGTCCAGCCCGTTCGCCGGCTCGTCGAGGATCAGCAGCTCCGGCTCCTTGAGCAGCGCCGAGGCCACCGCGAGCCGCTGCCGCATGCCCAGCGAGTAGCCCCGCACGTCGTCCTCGCCCCGGTCGAGCAGCCCCACCTGCGCCAGCACCTCGTCGACCCGCCGGGTCGGCACCCCACTGGCCAGGGCGAGCAGCCGCAGCGTGCGGTGCCCGGTGAAGTTGCCGAAGAACTGCGGGGTCTCCACGATCGCGCCGACCCGGGCGGCCACCCGCGCCTGCGCGCGCGGGACGTCCTCGCCGAACAGCCGCATCCGGCCGGAGTCGGCCCGGACCAGGCCGAGCAGGGCGCGCAGCGTGGTGGTCTTGCCCGAGCCGTTCGGCCCGAGGAAGCCGTGGATCTCACCCCGCCCCACCAGCAGGTCGAAGCCGTCCACGGCGACGTGCCGACTCCGGTACGGGCCGTGGAACGTCTTGCGCAGCCCCTCGATCTCGATGACCGCGCTCATCCGATGTGCTCCCGGTGTGACATCCGCGTCTCCCCCGTGCGGTGACCAACGACACGGCGCCCCACCCTAGGGTGTGGACGCTGCCCGTGGGGGGCGGTGCGGCGGTGCGTGGTTGGATGGGCGGGTGACTGGTGACCTGATCCCCGGCGCCCCGGGCGCCGCCCCCGCCGCCACCCCCGTGGACGCGGATCTGGTGGTCAGCCTGGACGGTGTCGGCGTACGCCGGTCCGGCACCGCGCTGCTGCACGACGTGCACTGGCGGGTCGAGCTGGACGAACGCTGGGTCGTGCTGGGCCCGAACGGTGCCGGGAAGACCACGCTGCTGAACCTGGCCGCCGGCCGGTTGCACCCGACGACCGGCGTCGCCCACGTGCTGGGGGAGCGCATCGGCCGCACCGACGTCAACGAGCTGCGGATGCGCATCGGTCTGTCCACCGCCGCCCTCGCCGGGCAGGTGCCCGCCGAGGAACGGGTCGCCGACGTGGTGGTCACCGCCGCCTGGTCGGTGGTCGGGCGCTGGCGGGAGAGCTACGACCCCGGCGACGAGGCGCGGGCCCGCGCCCTGCTCGGTCAGCTCGGCGTCGGGCACCTCGCCGACCGACCCTTCGGCACCCTGTCCGAGGGGGAGCGCAAGCGCGTGCAGATCGCCCGCGCGCTGATGACCGACCCCGAGCTGCTGCTGCTCGACGAGCCCGCCGCCGGGCTCGACCTGGGCGGGCGCGAGGACCTGGTGGCCCGGCTGGCCGAGCTGGCGTACGACCCGGACGCCCCGGCGCTGGTCCTGGTCACCCACCACGTCGAGGAGATCCCGCCCGGGTTCACCCACGCGTTGCTGCTGCGCGAGGGCGCCGTGGTGGCCCAGGGGCTGCTCGGCGACACCCTCACCGCCGACAATCTCGCCAAGACCTTCGGCCTGCCGCTGACGGTCGAGCGGCACGGCGCCCGCTGGACGGCCCGCGCCGCCTGAGTCGCGAGTTGGGCGCAACCGGAGCGGCCGGAGCAAGGGAGGCAACCGTGCGGCAGACCCGCGTCGCCGTCGTGGGCAGCGCCAACATGGACCTGGTGGCCACCGCCGGGGCCCTGCCCCGCCCCGGCGAGACGGTGCTCGGCAGCGACTTCGTCATGGTGCCCGGCGGCAAGGGGGCCAACCAGGCGGTCGCCGCCGTGCGGGCCGGGGCGTCCTGCGCCTTCCTCGGCGCGATCGGCTCGGACGCGTTCGGGGTGACCCTGCGCGCCCGGATCACGGCGGCCGGCGTCGACACGGGCCACCTCCGGGTGGTCTACGGGGCGTCCGGCGTCGCCCTGGTGATGGTCAGCGCCGACGGCGAGAACGCCATCCTGGTCACCCCCGGGGCGAACGCCGCGTTCACCGGCCTCACCGAGGGCGAGCTGACCGCCGTATGCGACGCGGACGTCCTGGTCGCCCAACTGGAGATCCCGGTGGCGACGGTGACGGAGGCCGCGCTGGCCGCCCGGGCCGCCGGCACCCGGGTGATCCTCAACGCCGCGCCCGCCCGGCACGTGCCGGCCGAGCTGCTCGACGCCGTGGACCTGCTGGTGGTCAACGAGAACGAGGCGCGGACGCTCACCGGTGCCGGGCGCGACGACCCGGGTGCCCTGCTCACGCTGGTGCCCCGCGCGGTGCTGACCCTCGGTGGCGAGGGCGCCTGGTACGTCGAGCGCGACGCCGCGCCAGTGCACGTCCCGGCGGTGCGGGTCGACGTGGTCGACTCGACCGCCGCCGGGGACGCGTTCACGGCCGCGCTCGCGGTGGCCTGGGGCGAGGGGCGGGACCTGCGGGCGGCGGTGCACTGGGCGGCGGCGGCCGGCGCAGCCTGCGTACGCCGGCTGGGCGCGTCCGTGGCCCTGCCCAGCCGGGCCGAGATCGACCAGCTCTACGCCCCGCCGGCCTGACCCCACCCGGCAGACACGGCCCTCACTCGTCGGTCAGCTTCTCGCCCCGGCGGCGGAGCATGCCGAGGCCGGGGATGCCGGCCACGGCGAGCTTCAGGTCCCGGGTGACGTCGAGCAGGTCGTGCAGGTCGGGGCCCACCCGGTCCAGCGTCGCCAGGATCGGCAGGATGTCGGCGGTCAGGTGCTCCTTGAGTTTGGGCAGCTCGTCGACGAGGCGGATGGCCGCGGTCACCTCCTCGTGGCTGAGCTGCTCGACGAACCGGGTCGCCATCGGCGCGCCCCGGCGTAGCGCCGGCTCGTACGCGGCCAGCAGCTCGGCGGCGGTGCCGGCCGCCTCGGCGGCGGCGGTCACGGTCCCCGCGGCGCGGTGGGCCACCGCGCCGGCCTCGGCGACCACCGTGCCGGCGGCGGCGGAGACCCGCTCGGCCTCGCCGACGACCACGGCCGCGGCGGCGGCGACCTCGGTGGCGGTGTCGATCGCGGTGGTCGCGGCGGCGCTGATCACGGCGACCTCCCGGACGGCGCTCTCGGCGTCGTCGAGCACCCGGTCGGTGCGGTCCAGCGTCCCCTCGATCCGGTCCACCACCCCGTTGATCCGGTGCAGCAGCGCCTCCACCCCGTCCAGCACCGCGAAGGCGCGGGCCGGGACGGCGGCGAACGAGGCGGCCGAGCCGAGCGCCTGGTCGAGGGCGGTGCGGGTGAGGCCGACGACGGCGGACGGCCGGGGGAGGGGAATCACCATGCCTCCCAGTGTGCGTCGGACGGACCAGTGCCGCCCGGTCAGCCCCTTTCGCCCTGCTGCTCCACGGCCCGCTGCACGGCGCGGTAGATCTGCCCGAACCGCAGCGCGTCCGGCGTGCTCAGCAACATCACCTCCCGCCCGTGGTGCTGCACCCACAGCTCGTTGACCCGGTTGCCGCGCTCGTACGAGCGGTCCAGCCAGCCGAGCGGCAGCTCCAGGAACGGGACCAGGGCCAGCGCACCGACCGCGCAGGCGGCCAGGATGATCAGGGCGAGGGTCCAGTTGCCCCGGTCCTGCGCCGACCAGGCCAGCGACACCACGCAGACCAGCGCCACCAGCGGCGGCAGCGACAGCAGAAGCACCAGCACGCCCCGGCCGATCACCCGGCCGCGGACGGCGAGGGTGGTGCGCCCGCGCGCGTGCCAGACGTACGTGACGTCGGCGAGCGCGATGGTGTGGCCACCCACCCGGATCGACTCGGAGGTCACCTGCACCGCGTCGTCCTGGTAATAGATGGCCATCACCAAGCCTAACCGCCACCGGGCGCGCTCGCCCAGCCCGGCGAGGGACGTTCGGGTCCTAGGGAGCTGAGTCATCTACGACATCGCCCGCCCCGGGCGCGGCATCCCTCCCCGGTCGGACACCGCACCGCACTGCACCACGCAGCACCGCACGGCAAAGCCCCGCCCCACGCAGCACCGCCCCACGCAGCACCGCCCCGCGCAGCCCCGCCCCGCGCAGCCCCGCCCCGCGCAGCACCCGCCCCACGCAGCACCGCCCCGCACGCCACCGCCCTGCACCGCACCGCACCGCGCCCACGGCACCGCACCACACAACGCCGCACAGCACCGCCCGCCCCGGGGCCTGATCCATCCACAACATCAGCTTGCTAGTCGGGCTGAAGCCCCTGCTGGGGGCCCGGGGCGGCGCGGGAGCCGCCTCCCCCGGCCGGCGGAGGTGCGGCGCGGGCCGGGGTGGGACCGCGCGGGGTAGGGCGGGGTGGGGTCCGCGCCGGGCGCTACGGCCTGACGGCGTTCCCCGGCGGGCGGCCGCCGGTCCGACCGGACCGCTCCGCCTGCCCTGCCGGGCCGGCCTCCACCGCCCGCTGCACCGCCCGGTAGATCTGCCCGAAGCGCAGCGCGTCGCCCGTGCACACCAGCCGCACCGGCTGGCCCCGCCAGCGGGCCCACAGCTCCAACTGGCGGCTGCCCCGGGCGTACGAGCGGTCCAGGTGCTCGAAGAGGAAGTCGGCGACCGGCCCGACGGCGAGCCCGACCAGCACGGAGGCTCCCACGATGGCGATCGTGACGGTCAGCGAGCGGTGCAGCCACAGCGCGAGCGCCACCCCCAGCGCGGCGGCGACCAGCGGGCCGGCGAGCGCCGCGCCGATCGCGCCCCGGCCGGCGAGCACCCGCCAGGACCGGCTGCCGCGCAGGTGCCAGACCATGCTGATCTCGGCCAGCGGGTACGTCCGGCCGTCCACCCGCACGGAAGTGGAGGTGACCTGCACCGACCTGTCGTCGTAGTACGTGACCATGGCGGACTCCGGTGGGCGGGGCGGACATCAGACTATCTGCCCCAACGATCCGGGCCGTAAGGTTGGCACGCGACTTCGACGAGGAAGTGAGGGCAAGTGTGAGCGAGTTCGTGCGGCTGGAGACCAAGGACGGCATCGGCACCATCCGGTTGGACCGGCCGCCGATGAACGCGCTGAACAAGCAGGTCCAGGAGGAGTTGCGCGCCGCCGCGGCGGAGGCCACCGCCGACCCCGAGGTCCGCGCCGTCATCGTGTACGGCGGCGAGAAGGTCTTCGCGGCCGGCGCGGACATCAAGGAGATGGCCGTCATGTCCTACGTGGACATGGCGGAGCGGGCGGCGGACCTGTCCAGCGCGCTCGGCGCGTTCGCCCGGATCCCCAAGCCGGTGGTCGCCGCGATCACCGGGTACGCCCTCGGCGGCGGCTGCGAGCTGGCCCTCGCATGCGACTGGCGGGTGGTGGCCGAGGACGCGAAGCTCGGCCAGCCGGAGATCAAGCTGGGGGTCATCCCCGGCGCGGGCGGCACCCAGCGGCTGGCCCGGCTCGTCGGCCCGGCCCGCGCGAAGGACCTGATCATGTCGGGCCGGATGGTGGACGCCCAGGAGGCGCTGCGGATCGGCCTGGCCGACCGGGTCGTGCCGGCCGCCGACGTGTACGCCGCCGCCGTCGAGCTGGTCACCCCGTACCTGAACGGGCCGGTGCAGGCGCTGCGGGCGGCGAAGCTGGCGGTCGACGCCGGCCTGGACATGGACCTCACCTCGGGCCTGGCCTGGGAGACCCAGCTCTTCGCGGCGCTGTTCGCCACCGACGACCGGCGCGAGGGCATGGCCGCCTTCGTCGAGAAGCGGAAGCCCGACTTTACCGGCCGCTGACCCGAGCCCGGTTCACATTCCGCCTACCGGCCAGTAGCGTGTGACTCCGGCCACGGCGAGGGGAGCGGCGATGACGGAGCGGGTCGAGGGTCACGGCGGACAGTTGGCGCTCGCGGCGCTGCGCGCGCACGGCGTACGCGAGATGTTCACCCTCTCCGGCGGGCACGTCTTCCCGCTCTACGACGCGGCGCACACCGCCGGCTTTCCGCTCTACGACGTGCGGCACGAGCAGTCGGCGGTGTTCGCGGCCGAGGCGGTGGCCAAGCTCAACCGCCGCCCCGGCCTCGCCGTGCTCACCGCCGGCCCCGGCGTCACCAACGGTGTCTCCGGGCTGACCAGCGCCTTCTTCAACGCCTCGCCGGTGCTGGTGCTCGGCGGCCGGGCCCCGCAGTTCCGCTGGGGCTCCGGCAGCCTCCAGGAGATGGACCACCTGCCGCTGGTCGCCCCCGTCACCAAGCACGCCGAGACCGTGTTCGGCGCCGACGACATCCCGCGCGCGGTCAGCGCGGCGCTGACCACCGCGCTCACCCCGCACCGGGGCCCGGTCTTCCTCGACTTCCCGCTGGAGGCGATCTTCTCCGTCGGCGACGCCGAGCTGCCCGAGGCGGTCGCGCCCGCCCCGATCGAGGCCGACCCGGACGAGGTGGCCCGGGCCGCCGGGCTGATCGCCGCCGCCCACCGCCCGGTGATCATCGCCGGCTCCGACGTGTACGCCGGGGACGCCGTCGACGCCCTGCGCGCCGCCGCCGAGGCGCTGCGGGTGCCCGTGTTCACCAACGGGATGGGGCGCGGCGCGCTGCCCCCGTCGCATCCGCTGGCCTTCGCCAAGGCCCGCCGGGTCGCCCTGTCCGGTGCCGACGTCGTCGTCGTGGTCGGCACCCCGCTGGACTTCCGGCTCGCCTTCGGCGACTTCGGCGACGCCCGGGTGGTGCACGTGGTGGACGCGCCCAGCCAGCGGGCCACCCACGTCACCCCGGCCGCCTCGCCCGCCGGTGACCTGCGGCTGATCCTCACCGCGTTCGCCGAGCACCCCGGCGACCGGGCCGACCACGACGACTGGGTCGCGCGGCTGCGCGAGGCCGAGGACGCCGCGAAAGCCCGCGACGCCGAGGCGATGGCGGCCGAGACCGACCCGATCCGCCCGGCCCGCGTCTACGGCGAGCTGCGCCGGGTGCTCGCCCCCGACGCCATCACCATCGGCGACGGCGGCGACTTCGTCTCGTACGCGGGGAAATACCTGGAGCCCGCGCAGCCCGGCACCTGGCTCGACCCGGGCCCGTACGGCTGCCTCGGCACCGGCATGGGCTACGCGATGGGGGCCCGGGTCAGCCACCCCGACCGGCAGGTCTGCGTGCTGATGGGCGACGGCGCGGCCGGCTTCTCGCTGATGGACGTGGAGTCCCTGGTGCGCCAGAAGCTCCCCGTCGTGATCGTGGTCGGCAACAACGGCATCTGGGGGCTGGAGAAGCACCCGATGCGCGCCATGTACGGCTACGACGTCGCCGCCGACCTCCAGCCCGGCCTGCGCTACGACAAGGTCGTCGAGGCCCTCGGCGGGGCGGGCGAGACGGTGGAGAAGGCCGGCGACCTCGCCCCGGCCCTGGAGCGGGCCTTCGCCTCGGGCGTGCCGTACCTGGTCAACGTGCTCACCGACCCGGCCGACGCGTACCCCCGCTCGTCGAACCTGGCCTGAGCGCCACCGCTTAATTCGGGGGACTCCCGGCGTCTGTCGTCGTAACGTCAGCCGAGGCTCGGCAGTTTGTCAGTGCCGTCGGCCAGTTGGCGTGACACATGCACAGACGACGGGAGTTTCCATGACGTACGCGATCCGGGCGGAGGGCCTGGTGCGACGCTTCGGCGCCACCACGGCCCTCGCCGGAGTCGACCTCGCGGTCCCCAGCGGGACCGTGTACGGGTTGCTCGGGCCCAACGGGGCCGGGAAGACCACCACCGTGCGGGTGCTCGCCACTCTGCTCGCCGCCGACGAGGGCCACGCCACCGTCGGCGGGTACGACGTGCGCCGCGACGCCCACCGGGTGCGCCAGCTCATCGGCCTCACCGGCCAGTACGCCTCGGTCGACGAGGCGCTCACCGGCACGGAGAACCTGCTGCTCATCGGCCGGTTGCTCGGCCTCTCCCGGGCCGACGCCCGGGCCCGGGCCCGGGAGCTGCTCGCCCGGTTCCAGCTCGCCGACGCCGCCGACCGGGCGGCGAAGACCTACTCCGGCGGCATGCGCCGCCGCCTCGACCTGGCCGCCAGCCTGGTCGGCCGCCCGCAGGTGCTGTTCCTCGACGAGCCGACCACCGGGCTCGACCCGCGCAGCCGCAACGACCTGTGGGACACCGTGCGTGGCCTGGTCACCGACGGGGTGACCGTGCTGTTGACCACGCAGTACCTGGAGGAGGCCGACCAGCTGGCCAGCGAGATCGCCGTGGTCGACCACGGGCGGGTGATCGCCCAGGGCACCCCGGAGGAGCTGAAGGCCAAGACCGGCGGCCAGGTCCTCGCGATCCGACCGGCGGACCCGGCCGACCTGGCGACCGTGGTGGCCATCGCGGGGGAGGCCGCCGCCGCCAGTCCCGAGGTGGCCCAGAGCACCGTGACCGTCGCGGTCAACGGCCCCGGGGTGCTGCCCGCCGTGGTCCGCCGCCTCGACGATGCCGAGATCCCCGTGGCCGAGCTGGCCCTGCGGGGCGCCAGCCTCGACGAGGTCTTCCTGCACCTCACCGGCCACCGTGCCGAGCCCGACGCGCCGACCGGCGACGACACCCCGTCCGGGGCCGACCTGGAGAGGACCCCGGCATGACCGCCGCCACCGTCACCGCCCCGCTCGCCCCGGCCCGCCGTCTCGGCGTGGGCGCCGGGGTGCGGCACACCCTCACCCTGGCCTGGCGCAGCCTGGTGCAGATCAAGCACAACCCGATGGAGCTGCTCGATCTCAGCATCCAGCCGGTGATGTTCGTGCTGCTGTTCACGTACGTCTTCGGCACGGCGATCTCCGGCTCGCCGGGGGAGTACCTCACGTTCGCCCTGCCCGGCATCATCGTGCAGAACGCCCTGTTCGCCACGATGACCACCGGCTTCGGGCTCAACAACGACCTCACCAAGGGGGTGTTCGACCGGCTGCGCGCCCTGCCGATCGCCCGCTGGGCCCCGCTGGCCGGGCGGATCCTCGCCGACACCGTGAAGCAGGCGTGGTCGGTGTCGCTGCTGATCGGCGTCGGGGCGATCCTCGGCTTCCGGCTCGGCAACGGGGTGCTCGGGCTGCTCGGCGCGTTCGCCCTGCTGCTCGCGTTCTCGCTGGCCGCGGCGTGGATCTCGGTGCTGGTCGGGGTGCTGGTCAGCGAGCCCGACAAGGTGCAGATCTTCGGGTTCACGGTGATCTTCCCGCTCACCTTCACCAGCAACGTCTTCGTCCCCACCGACCGGATGCCGGGCTGGCTCCAGCACTGGGTCGAGGTCAACCCGGTGACGATCCTGGCCGACGCCCTGCGCGGCCTGCTGGTGGGCGGCCCGGTGGTCGGTCCGGCGATCCAGGCGATGATCTGGGCCGTCGCGCTCGCCGCCGTCTTCGCGCCGCTGGCGGTCCGGGCGCTGCGGCGTCGCGTCTGACGCCTGCGGGGGCGGCCCGGTCACACCTCGGGGCGGTTCTCCTCCCGGGGCGGGTCGCCCTCGCGGTGGCGCAGGTCGTCCTCGCGCCGGCGGAGGTCCTCCTCCCAGCGGCGGAACAGCTCGGCGTCCTGCCGCCGGGTGCGTTCGGCCAGGGAGTCGAGGAACTCCGGGTCGTCGTCCGGGGCGAGCGGCCGACGCGGGCCGCCGGGGGCCGACCGGGGCGCGCCCGGCCCTGCGGCGGGGCGCTGCCGGCCGGCGAGGAACCAGGCGATCGAGCCGACCAGCGGGAAGAACAGGATGATCAGCACCCAGGCGATCCGGGGCAGCCCGCGGATCGCCCCCTCCTCGGCGGAGAGGCAGCTGATCAGCGCCAGCACCGCGAGCGCGATCTGGACCAGGAAGAGCAGGACGTACAGGCGGGCCATCTCCCCATCATGGCGCACCCGCGCCCGTCACCCCAGTCCGCGCAGGACCAGCAGCACGCCCAGCGTGGCCTGCCACGCGGCGGCGAGGGCCAGCGCCGGCATGGTGCGGGAGGTGGCGCGCACCGGGCCCGACCCGACGGCCCGCCCCCAGCACAGGGCGAGGGCCGCCGCCCAGCCGGCGACCGCCGCGCCGGCCAGCACCGCCCCGGCGGCGTCCCCGGTGAGCGCCAGCCGGACGGTCAGCACGGTGACGGCGGTGAGCGCGAGCAGGCTGCGCCGCCAGGCCAGGCGGGTGCGTTCGGGTTGCAGCCCCGGGTCGCCGGCCGGGCCCGGCCCGACCGTCACCGGCCGCCGATCGCGCGGGCCAGCACCGCGATGACCAGCAGCACCGCGCCCAGCCCCACGGCGAGGGCGAGCACGGCGGGGAAGCGGGACGCCGGCAGTTCCTCGCCGAGCCGGATGGCGCGTTCGGTGCGGGCCCAGTGGTCCACGGCCCGCACGGCGACGGTGCCGCCGAGCAGCAGCAGCGCGACGGCGATCGCCTCGCGCAGGTGCGCCAGCGGCAGCGGCGGGAGGAACTGGGCGGCGGCCAGCCCGCCGGCCACCAGGGCCAGCCCGGTGCGCAGCCAGGCCAGGAACGTCCGCTCGTTGGCCAGGGAGAAACGGTAGTCGGGCGTGCTGCCCACCGACCGCAGCTCCCGCGGGTCGAACCACCGCCGTACCGTCTCCCACACGCAGCCGATTATCCGCTTTGTCCAGGGCATAGGTTGGACGGGTGACTGATCTTGATGCGACGACGCTGCGCGAGGCGTACGACAACCAGCTCAAGGCGTGGGCCCCGGACCCGCTGCCGGAGGGCGTGACGGTGGAGCGGGACGGGCCGTTGGTGCGCATCCTCGGCCTGGACCACGGGGGCTTTCTGACGTACCGCGACCTGGGTGGCCTGACCGGGGCGGCGCTGGACGCGCTGATCGTCCGCCAGGTGGAGTTCTTCCGCGCCCGGGGCGAGTCGGTGGAGTGGAAGCTGCACGGCCACGACGAGCCCGCCGACCTGCCGGACCGGCTGCGGGCCGCCGGCTTCGTGCCCGAGGAGCGGGAGACCGTCGTGATCGGCCCGGTCGCGCCGCTGGCGGCCACGCTCCCGGTGACCCCCGAGGGGGTACGCCTGCGCGAGGTCACCGCCCGCGCCGACCTGGACCGGATCATGGTCATGGAGGAGGAGGTCTGGGGCGTGTCCCGGGATCACTTCGCCGACGGGCTGGAGAAGGAGATCGCCGCCGACCCGCAGTCGATCACGGTGGTGGTCGCCGAGGCGGGGGAGACCGTGGTCAGCGCCGGCTGGGTGCGCTACGTGGCGGGCACCGGCTTCGCGACGCTGTGGGGCGGCTCGACGCTCGCGCAGTGGCGGCGCCGGGGCATCTACCGGGCGCTGGTCGGCTACCGGGCGCGGCTGGCCGCCCAGCGGGGCCGGACCCTGCTGCAGGTGGACGCCTCCGAGGACAGTCGGCCGATCCTGCAGCGGTTGGGTCTCGTCCCGGTCACTACGACCACGCCCTGCATCTACACTCCGTGACCATGGGCCAGCCGCTGACGGACGAGGAACGACTCACCCTGAAGACGGGCGCGTTCGGCGCGGTCTTCCTGGTGTCGAACGCCGACCCGGGCATGTTCGCGATGCTGCGGGAGAGCTTCGCCGCGTCGGGGGCGATGGCGGGGGCGAGCGGCCCGGTGAAGGAGGCGCTGACGACCGGCCCGCTGCCGAGGCTGCCCCGGGACTCGGCCCTGGAGGTCGAGGCGGTGGTGCTGCCGGCGCTGGGCCGGGCGGTGGAGATCCTGCGCGCGAAGTCGCCGGAGGACGTGGCGGCGTACCGGTCGCTGGTGCTGGCCGCCGCCGACCGGGTGGCGCGGGCGCACCGGGGGGTGACGCCGGCCGAGGCCGAGGTGATCGACCGGATCCGGGGCGCGCTGGCCGAGCCGGCCTGAGTCCGCGCGTGTCCGGTGCGCCCCGGAGTCGGGGTGCGCGGTGAGCTGTGTCACCCTGAGGCCCCCGGGAGCCGATGCTACTTGTGGGTAACATTGGCGCGTGGGCAAGTGCACAGCAGCCCGTGGTTGACCGATCGTTAAGTTTCGCGGGAGGCTGCGCCCGTGACCTGGCGAGGGATCGCCACACCAACAGGAGGGGTCGTCGAAGCGCGATGAACATCGTCGTACTCGTCAAGCAGGTGCCCGATTCGGGCGCGGACCGCAACCTGCGTCCTGACGACAACACCGTCGACCGCGGTTCGGCGAGCAACGTCATCAACGAGATGGACGAGTACGCCATCGAGGAGGCGTTGAAGATCAAGGAGGCGCACGGGGGCGAGGTGACGATCCTGACCATGGGTCCGGACCGGGCGACCGAGTCGATCCGCAAGGCGCTGTCGATGGGGCCGGACGCCGCCGTGCACGTCGTCGACGACGCCCTGCACGGGTCCTGCGCCGTGGCCACCTCGAAGGTGCTCGCCGCCGCCCTCGGTCAACTCAACGCCGACCTGGTGATCTGCGGCGCCGAGTCGACCGACGGCCGGGTCCAGGTCATGCCGCACATGATCGCCGAGCGCCTGGGTGTGGCCGCGCTGACCGGCGCGCGCAAGCTCACCGTCGACGGCTCCACCCTGACCGTGGAGCGGCAGACGGAGGAGGGCTACGAGGTGGTCACCGCCTCGACCCCGGCCGTCGTCTCCGTGTGGGACACCATCAACGAGCCGCGCTACCCGTCCTTCAAGGGCATCATGGCCGCCAAGAAGAAGCCGGTGCGCACTTTGTCCCTGGCCGACCTCGGCGTCGCCCCGGCCGAGGTGGGCTTCGACGGCGCGACCAGCACCGTGCTGGAGCACAGCAAGCGCCCGCCGCGCTCCGGCGGCGCGAAGGTCACCGACGAGGGCTCCGGCGGCGCGCAGCTGGTCGAGTTCCTCGCCACCGAGAAGTTCGTGTGAGGGGTGCAGGTCATGTCTGAGGTTCTCGTCGTCGTCGAAGCCACCCGCGAGTTCGGCGTCAAGAAGGTCACCCTTGAGATGCTCACCCTCGCCCGCGAGCTCGGCACGCCCAGCGCGGTCGTGCTCGGCGGCCCCGGCGCGGCCGAGGCGCTGAGCGCGAAGCTGGGCGAGTACGGCGCGGAGAAGATCTACGCCGCCGAGAGCGAGGAGATCGACGGCTACCTGGTGGCCCCGAAGGCCACCGTGCTGGCCGACCTCGTCAAGCGGGTGCAGCCGGCCGCCGTGCTGCTCGCCTCCGCCCAGGAGGGCAAGGAGATCGCCGCCCGGTTGGCCGTCAAGCTGGACAACGGCATCCTGACCGACGTGGTCGCCCTCGCCGCCGACGGCACCGCCACGCAGGTCGCGTTCGCCGGCTCGACCATCGTCACGTCGAAGGTCACCAAGGGCCTGCCGCTGGTCACCGTGCGGCCGAACTCGCTCACCCCGGCCCCGGCCCCCGCCACCCCCGCCGTCGAGCAGCTCACCGTGACCGTGGGTGAGGCGGACAAGCTGGCCAAGGTCGTCGACCGGGTCGCCGAGCAGAAGGGCTCCCGCCCCGAGCTCACCGAGGCGTCCGTGGTCGTCTCCGGCGGCCGAGGCGTCGGCAACGCCGACAACTTCAAGCTGGTCGAGGAGCTGGCCGACCTGCTCGGCGGGGCCGTCGGCGCGTCCCGCGCGGCCGTCGACTCCGGCTTCTACCCGCACCAGTTCCAGGTGGGCCAGACGGGCAAGACGGTCTCCCCGCAGCTCTACGTGGCGTTGGGCATCTCCGGCGCGATCCAGCACCGGGCCGGCATGCAGACCTCGAAGACCATCGTCGCGGTGAACAAGGACGGCGAGGCGCCCATCTTCGAGCTGGCCGACTTCGGTGTGGTGGGCGACCTGTTCAAGGTCGTGCCGCAGGCCGCCGAGGAGATCCGCAAGCGCAAGTGAGCCACCCCCCGGGGGACCCGGGGCGAAACGCCGAAGGGGGCCACCCGGGATCGGGTGGCCCCCTTCCGCCGTTGCCTGTCGACGGGGAGCTGATCGGCGGGCCGGGGAGCTGATCCGGCCCGCCGATCAGCCCGTCAGGGTGCCCCTCAGCAGGCTGTCGCCGGAGTGGGCGGGCTTGTTGTCGTACTGCTCGGCGGAGACGTCCACCACCGAGTAGGTCCGGAGGTCGACGTTCGGCGGCAACGGTAGCAGCGCGTCCCCCGTGCCGGAGTTCAGCACGCCGACCGAGAACATCCGCATGGTGGCCGGGTCGATGAGCCAGACCTCGTAGTACCCCGGTACCGCCGGGAGATTCGCCACATGCAGGTGCAGTTGGTTGTCGGTGAACACCCGGGCGTCCCCGTTGGCGTCGCGCGGCGTCGTCCCGTACGCGGTCAGGGCCCCGCTGGCCAGCACCACGCGCTCCGGCGGCCGGGGCTCGTCGGCGGAGCCCGACAGCACGGCGAAGGTGCCCACCACGCCGACCGCGGCGGCGGCCGCCGCCGTCACCGCCGTGACCGCCCAGCGGGGCAACCGGCGACGCCGCCCACCGGCCCCGCCGGGCCGCGCCGCGCCGTTCTCCGGCCGCGCGTCGGTCTCCGGCGGCCCGGCGGCGCGGCGGTCGCCGAGCGACGGCAGCGCCTCGGCCGCCACGACCTCCGCGACGATCCCCTGCCACACGTGCTCGGGCGGGTCGGGCAGGTCGCCCAGCCCCTGGGTGCCGGCACCGAGGCCGGCGACGTGCCGCAGGCCGTCCACCTCGGCCCGGCAGTGCGCGCAGGCGTCGAGGTGGCGGGCCTCACCGTCGTCCGCCTCGCTCTCACCGAGCGCCAGGAAGACCAGCCGGTCGTGGTCCAGGTGCTGCACCGTCCACCTCCCATCTGCGTTTCAGGCTCGCCATACCTCGCCGGATGTGACTCTTGACCGTCCCCAGCGGCACGCCGGTCACCGTCGCGATCTGCTGGTGGGTCAGGTCGTCGTAGAACGCCAACTCCAGCATCCGGCGCTGGTCGTCGGGGAGCCGGGCCAGCTCGTCGGCAACCACCAGCCGGTCGACGACCGTGTCCGGGTCCGGGCCGGTCGGGGCCGGATCGGGCAGTTGCCGCACCGTCTCCACCACGCGGTTCTCCCGCGCGGAGGCGCGCAGCCGGTCGACGACCTTGCGCCGGCCGATGCCGAGCAGCCAGCCGATCAGCGACCCCCGGGACGGATCGAAGGTGTCCCGCCCCAGCCAGGCCGCGACGAAGGTCGCCTGGGTCACGTCCTCCGCGTCGCTGCGGTTGGCCAGCGTGCTGGTGGCCAGGTGCAGCACCGCCCGGCCGTACCGGTCGTACGCCTGGCGCAGGGCGGCCTCGTCGCCCGCGCGGAACCGCTCGGCGAGGTCGTCCTGGGGTGGTGGCTCGGGTTCCTGTTGCACCGCTGTCACCGGGCGGTTCGCCTTCCGTGGAGCATGCCCGACTGTAACCCCCGCCGTCATCGCCCCACCTTCGCGCCTCGTGCGTCCGCACCTGTCTCACCTGCTCTTCGCCGTCGAGGGCCCCCGTGGATGCGCCCGCCGGAAAGAAAAAGAAGTCGTCGGAGGGCGCATCCGGGGCGGCGGGAGCCGGCGTAACCCGTTCTGCAAGCCAGGCCTGACGAACCAGCACGAACCACCAGGAGGCAGACATGCAGCTCTCGTACTTCCGTCGGGTCGCCGCGGGCGGCGCGGTCGCCGCGCTGACCTTCGCCGGTGCCGGTGCCCTCACCGCCACGCCGGCCTACGCCGCCACCAGCAAGGTCTCCGTCGTGCACGGCATCCCCGACACCCCCGTCGACGTGTATGTCAACGGCAAGAAGACCCTCGACAACTTCAAGCCCGGCGACGTGGCCGGCCCGCTCGACCTGGAGCAGGGCGCGTACGACATCGCCCTGACCAAGCCCGGCGAGGCGCTCGACAAGGCGATCCTCACCGTCGACGACGCCGAGGTGCCGGGCGGGGCGAACATCAGCCTCGCCGCGCACCTCGACGAGGCCGGCAAGCCCAGGATCACGCCGTTCGCCAACGACACCGCCAAGGTCGACGCCGGCAAGGCCCGGCTGATCGTCCGGCACACCGCCGCCGCCCCGGCCGTGGACGTGCGGGCCGGCGGAAAGCCCGTCTTCGAGGACCTGACCAACCCGAACGAGGCGAAGGCCGACGTCGACGCCGGCACCGTCTCCGCCGACGTGGTGCTCGCCGGCACCGACACCGTGGCGATCGGTCCCGCCGACCTGGACCTGAAGGAGGGCACCGCCACCATCGTCTACGCGATCGGCTCGGCCGAGGCCAAGAACCTCGACCTGGTCGCGCAGACCATCACCGGCCTGCACTCCGCCCCGGGCGGCGTGCCCAGCGGCACCGGCGGCCAGGCCGGCACCGGCGTGCAGACCTGGTGGTACGTGCTGGCCGGCGCCGGCGTCCTGCTGCTGGTCGGCGGCGGCGTCCGGGTCGCCGCCACGGCCCGGACGTCCCGCCGGTGACGGTGCGCAACCGCGGCGCGCTGGCGGCGATGGCCGCCGGCGCTGCCGCGCTCACCGTCGCCGCCGTGGTCGCCTGCGGCTCGCAGCCCGCCGAGGACGTCGGCGCGGACGACGCGGCGGCCCTGGCCGTGGCCACCGGATCGCCGGCCGCGAGCGCCCCCGGTGGCCCGTCGGTGCCGGTCACGGCCGGCGAGCTGCCCGCCGGCGACGCGACCGTGCCGCCGGTGCGGCTGCGCATCCCGGCGATCGACGTCACCGCCCGCGTCGACCCGGTCGGGGTCAACCCGCGCACCGACGAGTTCGAGGTCCCGCCCAGCGTGGACCGGATCGGCTGGTACCGGTACGGCCCCGGCCTGTCCGCCGACGCCGGGTCGGTGGTGATCGCCGGCCACGTGGACAGCGCCGAACAGGGCAGGGGGGCGTTCTTCCGGCTGCGGGAGCTGGACCGGGGCGACACCGTCACCGCCACCGGCGGCGACGGGACGACGCGCGAGTACCGGGTCGTCGCCCGCGAGGAGTACGCCAAGACGAAGATCCCGCTGGACCGGTACTTCGCCCGCGACGGCAGCCCCCGGCTCACGCTGATCACCTGCGGCGGCCCGTTCGACCCGCAGACCCGCCGATACCGGGACAACATCGTCGTCACCGCCGTCCCGGTGTGAGCGGTCGCGCCCCGGGGTCCTGGCGCCCCGGGGCGCGGGTGACCTCCGGAGTCGGGCCGGCGCGAGGCCGGTCAGTAGGCTGAGCGGCGATGGCATACCTGGATCACGCGGCGACGACTCCGATGCTCGACGAGGCACTGGAGGCGTACGTGGCCGCCGCTCGCGAGGTCGGCAACGCGTCGTCACTGCACGCGGCGGGCCGGCGCGCCCGTCGCCGGGTGGAGGAGTCCCGCGAGCGGGTGGCCGCCGCGCTGGGCGCCCGCCCCTCCGAGGTGATCTTCACCGGCGGCGGGACGGAGAGCGACAACCTGGCGGTCAAGGGCATCTTCTGGGCCCGCCGGGCCGCCTCCCCGGCCCGCCGCCGGGTGGTCTCCAGCGCCGTCGAGCACCACGCCGTCCTCGACACGGTCGACTGGCTGGCCGAACGCGAGGGCGCCGAGGTGGGCTGGCTGCCGGTGGACGCCGCCGGCCGGCTCGACCCGGAGGCGCTGCGCGCCGAGCTGGCCGACCACGGCGACGCCGTCGCCGTGGTCACCGCGATGTGGGCCAACAACGAGGTCGGCACCCTGCAACCGGTGGCCGCGCTGGCCGCCGTCGCCGCCGAGCACGGGGTGCCGTTCCACACCGACGCGATCCAGGCGGTCGGCCAGGTGCCCGTCGACTTCGCCGCCAGCGGCGTCTCCGCGCTGACGGTCACCGGGCACAAGCTCGGCGGCCCGGCGGGGGTGGGCGCGCTGCTGCTCGCCCGCGACGTCGCGGCCACCCCGCTGCTGCACGGCGGTGGCCAGGAACGCGACGTGCGCTCCGGCACCCTCGACACCGCCGGCATCGTCGCCTTCGCGGTCGCCGTTGAGGCGGCGGTGAAGGGCCAGCAGGAGTACGCGGCCCGCGTCGCCGCCCTCCGCGACGACCTCGTGCGGCGGGTCCGGCACGCCGTGCCCGAGGTCGTCTTCAACGGCGACCCCGACGACCGGCTGCCCGGCAACGCGCACTTCTCCTTTCCCGGCTGCGAGGGCGACGCGCTGCTGCTGCTGCTCGACGCCCAGGGCATCGCCTGCTCCACGGGCTCGGCCTGCTCGGCCGGGGTGGCCCAGCCCTCCCACGTGCTGATCGCGATGGGCGCCGACGACGACCGGGCCCGCTCCTCGCTGCGCTTCAGCCTCGGCCACACCAGCGGCCAGGCCGACGTCGACGCGCTCGTGGCGGCCCTGCCGGCGGCGGTGGAGCGGGCCCGCCGCGCCGCCGCACTGCGCGCGCCCCGCTGACCGGTACGCTCGGAGCGGGGAAGGGAGCGTGACGGGGTGAGGGTGTTGGCGGCCATGTCCGGCGGGGTCGACTCCGCCGTGGCGGCGGCGCGGGCCGTGGAGGCCGGGCACGACGTCACCGGCGTGCACCTGGCGCTGGCCCGCAACCCGCAGACGTACCGCACCGGGGCGCGCGGGTGCTGCACGCTGGAGGACTCGCGGGACGCCCGCCGCGCCGCCGACGTGCTCGGCATCCCGTTCTACGTGTGGGACATGGCCGACCGGTTCCACGCCGACGTGGTCGACGACTTCGTCGCCGAGTACGCGGCCGGCCGCACCCCGAACCCCTGCCTGCGCTGCAACGAGAAGATCAAGTTCGCGGCGGTGCTGGACCGGGCCGTGGCGCTGGGCTTCGACGCGGTGGTCACCGGCCACCACGCCCGGCTCGGCCCCGACGGGCTGCTGCGCCGCAGCGTCGACGCGGCCAAGGACCAGTCGTACGTGCTCGCGGTGCTGACCCGCGCCCAGCTCGACCGGTCGGTCTTCCCGCTCGGCGACTCGACCAAGGCCCAGGTCCGCGAGGAGGCGGCCCGGCGCGGCCTCGCCGTCGCCGACAAGCCCGACTCGCACGACATCTGCTTCATCGCCGACGGCGACACCCGGGGCTTCCTCGCCGGCCGGCTCGGCGAGGCGCCGGGCCAGGTGGTCGACGTGCTCACCGGCGCGGTCGTCGGCAGCCACACCGGCGCGTACGCGTACACGGTGGGGCAGCGCCGGGGCCTGCATCTGGACCGGCCCGCCCCCGACGGCCGCCCCCGCTACGTGCTCTCCATCACCCCGAAGACCAACACCGTCACGGTGGGGCCGGCCGAGGCGCTGGAGGTCTCCACGGTGCGCGCCGACCGTCCCGTGTGGACCGGCGGCGAGCGCCCCGACGGGCCGATCGAGTGCGAGGTGCAGCTGCGCGCCCACGGCGACGTGGTGCCCGCCACGGTCGAGCTGACCGGCGACACGCTGCGCGCCGAGCTGCGCCGCCCGGTGCGCGGGGTCGCCGCCGGCCAGGCCATCGTCGCGTACCGGCCCGACCCGGCCGGCGACGTGGTGCTCGGCTCGGCCACCATCGCCGGCTGACGCGCCGCCCGGCTCGACCAGCGCCGCGTGCGCGGTGCCCGGCTGTGCGACACATCGCCGCGTGCCGCCGGCCGCCGACCGGTACCCTTCGCCCGTGACAGCTAGCGCGTGGCCCTGGCCCCTCGGCGCGGCGACCGGCATCGGTTCGTTGCCCGGCACCGACATCGCCGAGGCGCAGCGGATCGTCCTCGGGGAGCTGCCCGCCCTGCCCCACCTGCCCGAGCTGCCGGCGCGCGGCCCCGGGGCGGACCTGATCGGCCGCACCGGCGGCCTGCTGGTCGAGCTGCCCGTCGAGCTGTACGCGGCCCACTGGCGGGTCGCCCCCCGCCCGGGGCGGGAGCTGCGCCGGGCCCGGGACCTCATGGAACGCGACCTCGACCAGCTCGCCGAGCAGGCCGAGGAGTACGCCGGCCCGGTCAAGGTGCAGGCCGCCGGCCCGTACACCCTGGCCGCCGGCATCGACCTGCCGATCGGCGGCCGGATGCTGCGCGACCCCGGCGCGGTGCGGGACCTCACCGGTTCCCTCGCCGAGGGGCTGCGCGCCCACCTCGCGGCGGTCGCCCGCCGGCTGCCCCGGGCCTCGGTGCTGCTCCAGCTCGACGAGCCGTCCCTGCCGGCCGTGCTGGCCGGGCGGGTGCCCACCGAGAGCGGCTTCGGCACGTACCGGTCGGTGCCGCAGCCCGACGCGGCGGACCTGCTGCGCACGGTGGTCGAGGCCGTCGGCGTGCCGGTGGTGGTGCACTGCTGCGCGCCGGATGTCCCGCTGGAGCTGATCCGCTCGGCCGGCGCGGCCGGGGTCGCCCTGGACCTCGCCCTGGTGAAGGATCTGGACCCGCTCGGCGAGGCCATCGACGCCGGGCTCGGGCTGCTGGCCGGCGCCGCACCGGCCACCCCGCCGCCCGGCGGTCGCGCGCCGACCTCCGCCCAGGTCGCCGATCGGGTACGCCAGCTCTGGGACCGCCTCGGCTTCCCGCGCCGCCGGCTGCCCGAGCAGGTGGTGGTCACCCCCGCCTGCGGCCTCGCCGGGGCCACGCCGCAGCACGTGCGGGCGGTGCTCGCGGCGTGCCGGGACGCGGGCCGGCGACTCGCCGAGGACTGAGGTTTCCTGTCGCACCCCGTGGGCAGGATGACGCACATGATCGGACAACTGCGCAGCACCGTGATCGACTGCCCCGATCCGCGTGCCCTCGCGGCGTTCTACGCCGAGCTGACGGGCCTGCCGCTGGCGGAGGGTGACTCCGACGGCGACGAGTGGGTGGTGCTCGGCGGCGACCCGGGCCAGCATCCCCGCCTCGCGTTCCAACGCGCCCCCGACCTGCGCCCGCCGACCTGGCCCGACCCGGAGCGGCCACAGCAGCTCCACCTCGACGTCACCGTCACCGACATCGAGGCGGCCGAGCGGGCGGTGCTGGCGCTGGGCGCGCGCCGGCTCGACGGCGAGGGGGAGGGGTTCCGGGTCTACGCCGACCCGGCCGGCCACCCGTTCTGCCTCTGCTGGGACTGACCCGGGACCGACCGGCCCGTCTGTGTCCCGTCGCATGGCGGGGATCGCCGGGGCGCGGCATGATCACACGGGTGATCGACTCCTCGCTCCGGCGGGCCTCCGGCTCGCTGCTCGGCCTGGCCTACGGTGACGCGCTGGGCCGCCCGACCGAGTTCCTGACCGTCGCCGAGATCCACCGCCGCTACGGTCCGTCCGGCCCCCGCGAGCTGGAGGGCGACCCCGCGCTGGTCACCGACGACACCCAGATGGCGCTCGCGGTGGCCTGGGCGCTGCACGACGCGCCCGCGTACACCCCGGCGGCGGTCGAGCCGCTGCTGCGGGAGCGCTTCGTGGCCTGGTCGGTCAGCCCCGACAACAACCGCGCGCCGGGCATGACCTGCCTGCGGGCCTGCGCCGAGCTGTCCCGGGGGGTGCGCTGGCAGGAGGCCACCGTGGCCGGCTCGAAGGGCTGCGGGGCCAACATGCGGGTCACCCCGGTCGGGCTGCTCGCCGTCGACCTGGACACCCTGGCCGGTCTCGCCCAACTCCAGGCGGGCCTGACCCACGGCCACCCGACCGGGCTGGCCGCCAGCGAACTGACGGCGTACGCGGTCCGCCTGCTGCGCGACGGCGCCGCGCTGGCCGAGCTGCCGGCGCTGCTCACCGACCGGGCCCGGGAGCAGCGCCGGGTCTACCGGTCGGACTGGCTCGGCGACCTGTGGCAGCGTCCCGGCGTCGACTCGCCGGAGGAGTTCATCGCCCGCGGCTGGGACGAGTGCCTGGGCGCCCTGGGCCGCCTGACCACCACCCTGACCCGCCCCGACGACGGCGGCGACCCGTGCCGGCGTACCGGCGAGGGGTGGGTGGCCGAGGAGGCCCTGGCGACCGCGCTGCTCTGCGCGCTGTGGCACGCCGACGACCCGGTCGGCGCGCTGGCCCGCGGCGCGACCACCGCCGGCGACTCCGACTCCATCGCGGCCCTGGCCGGCGCGTTCGTCGGCGCGGCGCACGGCCTGCCGGCCTGGCCGACCGACTGGGCCACCCGCATCGAGTACGCCGACCAGCTCGCCGCCCTCGCCGCCGCCCTCGACTGACTGCTCCCCGGCCGGCTGCCTTTCTCTTCGCCCCCGACTGCTCTCTCCCCCGGCCTGCCTCTCGACCCACCCCCCGAGCCGGCGGCGGGTCGAGGGCGGATGACTGCTGCCGGGACATAGGGAGCTGAGTCGAATACGACATCAGCGCCCTGCGAGGCAGCCCGACCACGGGCGGCGACATGCTCGGCGGTGCGCCAGCGGCCCGGCAGCGTTGCGGCGGTAGGGCGGTGGGGCGGTAAAGCGGTGGGGCAACGTGGCGGCCTGAACGCGCTGCTCGCGTTGTCCCGACCGATCCCCGTTGAGGCGGGTCGGGCGCTGGCAGGAGGCCGCAGGTCGACCCGCACACGCGATGCCGACTCGTTGCCGGCCGGAGCGCCTCGGACATCGTGCGGCGTTCCCTGGGAGACGCAGCGACAGGGCAGGCTGTGTGCCGAAGCCAAGCGATGATCGTCTGCTGATCATGGAGACGGGCGTCGGCGTGTCGTCTCCATGATCAGCAGACGATCATGGCGGGGTGGGGATGGCCTGGTGGTGGGGGGCCTGGGCGGTGGGTGGCTCGGCCGCGGGGCCTGGCGGCGGATGGACCGGTGGCGGATGGACCGGCGGCGGGGTGATGTCGTTGGTGACTCAGCTCCCTAGGCACCGCAACTGCCCACGTTCCCTCGCGTGACGTCGGCTGCTCCGCCCAGGCCGCGGATTGTCCCACCGTCCCGATACGGTGCGGGGGTAGCGTGAACAGGGAGGTCGACACGGTGTCCGAAGCCGGCAGCATGTCCGAGGAAGCCGTTCCACAGCAGGTGAGCCCGGCGCAGGAGGCGGCGGCGGGCCCCGAGCCGACCCCCGAGGCGCGGGAGCGGCACGCCACCCTCAGCCAGGAGCTGACCGAACACCAGTACCGCTACTACGTGCTGGACGCCCCCACCATCTCCGACGCCGACTTCGACCGGCAGTTGCGCGAGCTAGAGGCCCTGGAGGCCGAGTTCCCCGCCCTGCGCACCCCCGACTCGCCGACCCAGCGGGTCGGCGGCACCTTCTCCACCGACTTCACGCCGGTCACCCACGCCGAGCGGATGCTCTCGCTCGACAACGCGTTCGCCGACGAGGAGTTGGCGGCCTGGGCCGAGCGGGTGGAGCGGGACGCGGGCGGCCCGGTGCCCTACCTCTGCGAGCTCAAGGTCGACGGGCTGGCGATCAACCTCACCTACGAGAAGGGCCGGCTGGTGCGGGCCGCCACCCGGGGCGACGGGCGCACCGGCGAGGACGTCACGGCCAACGTCCGCAGCATCCGCGACGTGCCGGCGCGGCTGACGCCGTCCGACGACTTCCCCGATGTGCCCGAGTTCGTCGAGGTGCGCGGCGAGATCTACTTCCCGATCGCCGGCTTCGCCGACCTCAACGCGAGTCTCGTCGAGCAGGGCAAGGCGCCCTTCGCCAACCCGCGCAACGCCGCCGCGGGCAGCCTGCGGCAGAAGGACCCCCGGATCACGGCCTCCCGGCCGCTGCGGCTGGTGGTGCACGGCATCGGCGCCCGGCGCGGCTACACGCCGACGGCGCAGTCCGAGTCGTACGCGGCGCTGCGCTCGTGGGGGCTGCCCACCAGCGACCGCTGGCGGGTCGTGCCCGACCTGGCCGGCGTCGCCGAGTTCATCGCGTACTACGCCGAGCACCGGCACGACGTCGAGCACGAGATCGACGGGGTCGTGGTCAAGGTGGACCCGGTCTCCATCCAGGGCCGGCTCGGCTCGACCAGCCGGGCCCCGCGCTGGGCGATCGCCTTCAAATACCCGCCGGAGGAGGTCAACACCAAGCTCCTCGACATCGAGGTGGAGGTCGGGCGCACCGGCCGGGTGACCCCGCGAGCCCTGCTCGAGCCGGTCCTGGTGGCCGGTTCCACTGTCGCCTACGCCACTCTGCACAACGCCCGTGAGGTGGAGCGCAAGGGGGTGCTGATCGGCGACACGGTGGTGATCCGCAAGGCCGGCGATGTGATCCCCGAGGTGCTCGGCCCGGTGGTCGACCTGCGCCCCGCCGACGCCAAGCGGTTCGAGATGCCAGCGGACTGCCCTTCCTGCGGCACCGCCCTGCGCCCGGAGAAGGAGGCGGACGTCGACATCCGCTGCCCCAACAGCCGCAGCTGCCCCGCGCAGCTGCGCGAGCGGGTCTTCCACCTCGCGGGCCGGGGCGCGTTCGACATCGAGGTGCTCGGCTACAAGGGCGCGGCGGCGCTGCTCGACGCGCAGGTCATCACCGACGAGGGAGACCTGTTCGGGCTCGACGCCGAGCAGTTGGCCCGGTCGCCGTTCTTCGTCAACAAGGACGGCAGCCTCGGCAGCAACGCCGCCAAGCTCCTCGACAACCTCGCCGTGGCCCGGGAACGCGACCTGTGGCGGGTGCTGGTCGGGCTCTCCATCCGGCACGTCGGCCCGACCGCCGCCCAGGCCCTCGCCCGGCACTTCCGGTCGATGGCGGCGATCCAGGCCGCCAGCGAGGCGGAGCTCTCCTCGGTCGACGGCGTCGGCCCGACGATCGCGGCCAGCATCGTCGAGTGGTTCACCGTCGACTGGCACCGCGAGGTGGTCCGCAAGTGGGCCGAGGCGGGCGTACGGATGGCGGAGGAGGCCGGCGACGAGGGGCCGCGCCCGCTGGAGGGGCTCACGGTCGTGGTGACCGGCACCCTGAGCGGGTTCTCCCGCGACCAGGCCGCCGAGGCGATCCAGGTGCGGGGTGGCAAGGTCACCGGCTCGGTCTCCAAGAAGACCGGCTTCGTGGTGGTGGGCGACAACCCGGGGTCCAAGGCCGACAAGGCGGCCACCCTGAAGGTGCCGGTGCTCGACGAGGACGGCTTCCGGGTCCTGCTCGACCGGGGCCCGGACGCGGCCCGGGAGGTGGCCCGGGTCGGCGAGTGACCCGAGCGGGAGCGCGGCGGGCCCGCGGCGGGCGACCGCCGGGGCACCTTGACCGCACCTGGCCGCGTATACCAAGTTAGTTACGACTAGGACCGATTCGCGGCTGTCATCTCTGAAAAGCGGCACCCAGGGCGTTTCATGGTGGTCACGGCGGGCACAGGGCCCGCCGCGACCGCTGCCCGGGAGGTGCGATGGAGGCCGTCGATCCGCGAAACTCCGTCCCGCCGGGACGGGTGACGCCCTTCTTCGGTTTCGTCGCCGCCGTCGCCGCGCTGGCGGTGCTGCTCTCCGCCGGGCCGCTGGCCGCGCTGGCGGGCCGGCTCGCCGAGCTGCCGGCGGCGTTCTGGACGATGGCGGCGCTCGCCGTCGTCTGCGACGCGCGGCCGTTCGTGCCGCCCGGGCGGCGGCAGTCGTCGGCGGTCTTCCCGTCCACCTGCTTCACCTTCGCCATCCTGCTCGGCTGGGGGCTGGGCCCCGCCGTGGCCGTGCAGACCGTGGCGGTGGTCGTCTCCGGCTGGCGGATGGGGCACGCCGCGTGGCGCTCCGGCTTCAACGCCGCCCAGTACGCCTGCGCCCTCGCCGCCGCCTCGGCGGTCACCGCCCTGGGGCCGGGGAGCATCTTCGCCGGCGGGCGGCTGCGCGCGGTCGACGTGCTGGCGGTGGGCGCGGCGACCGCCGTCTGGTTCGCGGTCAACTACGGCCTGGTCAGCACCGCCATCCGGCTGCGCTTCGCGGACCGCTGGTGGCCCGGCGTGCGGTCCGGCCTGGGGTACGAGCTGATCTCCACCGGGTCGCTGCTGCTGCTCGCCCCGGTGCTGGTGGCCGCCGCCCGGGCCAGCGCCGCGCTGATCCCGCTGGTGCTGGTGCCGCTGTTCGCGGTGTACCGGATGGCCCGGCTCGCCGCCGAGCAGGAGCACCTCGGAGCGCTCGACCCGCTCACCGGCCTGCCCAACCGCAAGGCGCTGCTGGCCGAGGTCGCCGAGCAGGTCCACCTGCACGCCGAGCGCTCCGCGCGCAACGAACCGGACGCCCAGCTCGCGCTGCTGCTGATCGACCTGGACCGGTTCAAGAACGTCAACGACGCGCTCGGCCACGCCGTCGGCGACCGCCTGCTGATCGAGGTCAGCGCCCGGCTGGCCGGCGCGGTGGGGGAGCGGGACCTGCTCGCCCGCCTCGGCGGGGACGAGTTCGCCATCGTCAGCACCGGCCTGGCCGGCGTGGACGCCGCCCGCGCCACGGCCGAGCGGCTGGTCGCCGCGCTCGCCGAGCCGGTGTCGCTGGACGGGCTGCCGCTGGACGTCGGCGGCTCCATCGGCATCGCCATGTATCCCGAACACGGCGAGGACTTCGCCACGCTGATGCGCCACGCCGACGTCGCCATGTACGACGCCAAGCACCGCAACGACACCATCGCCGTCTACGCCGCCGAGTCCGACCACAACTCGGCCGAGCGGCTGGGGCTCCTGGCCGACCTGCGGCGCGTACTCGAGGCGGGGCCGGTCGGGTCGGCGGAGCGCGACGCGCCGGTCGGTGCGCGCGGCGGCGACGGGGCCGCGCTGCCGGCGGCGCTGTCCGCGGCGGCGGGCGGGCCGGTCGACGCGGGACGGCCGGCACCCGCCGGGCCGGGCCGGTGGCGGGCCCGCCGGCACCGGCAACGCGTGGAGCCGGACCACCCCGACGACCTGATCAACCGGATCGTCACCGCCGCCGACCCGATCCGCCGGCGGGCCGCCGAGCCCGACGCCGAGCCGGGCGGGGCGGACGCCGTGGTGCCGGTGCCGCAGGCCGGGCCGGCGCGCGGCGACGCCGACGGCGCCGGCCGGATCACGATGTACTACCAGCCGCAGGTCGCCATCGCCACCGGCGAGGTCGTGGGCGTCGAGGCGCTGCTGCGCTGGCGGCACCCGCGCCGGGGCATGGTCGATCCGGAGGAGCTGATCCGGGTCGCCGAGCAGAGCGCCGTGATGCGGCTGCTCACCCGCCGGGTCGTCGACGACGTGGTGGAGCAGCTCGCGAAGTGGTCGGCGGCCGGGATCACCCTGCGGGCCGCGCTCAACGTCAGCGTCCGGGACCTGCACACCGGCGAGATCGCCGACCAGATCGCCGACCGGCTGGCCCGCTACGGCGTCCGGCCCGACCGGCTGCAACTGGAGATCACCGAGGGCGCGCTGATGGCCGACCCCCGCCGGGTGCTGGCGACCATCTCGCGGCTGCACGCCATCGGGGTGGCCATCGCGCTGGACGACTTCGGCACCGGCTACTCCAGCATGCAGCACCTGCGCCGGCTGCCGCTGTCGGAGGTCAAGGTGGACCGGTCGTTCGTGCTGGGGATGGCCGACGACGCCGACGACGCCGCGATCGTCCGGTCGATGATCGAGCTGGCCGGGGCGCTCGGGCTGCGGGTCGTCGCGGAGGGCGTGGAGGACGAGCGGACCTGGCGGCTGCTGCACGCCGCCGGCTGCGACGTGGCGCAGGGCTGGTTCTACGCCCGGCCCATGCCCGCCGGGGAGCTGACCGACTGGCTGGCCCGCTACCGGCCGCTGCGGCCGGCGGCCCGCGAGGCGGAGAGCCGGCCCCCGCAGGCCCGCTGACCCCGCCGCCGCGCCGGCCGCAGGGGGAGTCGGGGACGCCCGGCCGGTGCCGGGCAATAGACTCGCTGCGGTCACCGCGCGTCATCGTCGTTCCCGGCGCGCGGCAAGCCACCGCCAGATGCAGCAGGACAGCCAGAAGGGGGCACTGATGGCCGCCATCTCCCGCGAGGAGGTCGCGCACCTGGCGCGACTGTCGCGGCTCGCCGTCACGGAGGAGGAGCTGGACACCTTCGCCGGCCAGCTCGACACGATCCTCCAGGCGGTCGCCCAGGTCGGCGAGGTCGCCGCGGCGGACATCCCGCCGACGTCCCACTCCGTGCCGTTGACCAACGTGCTGCGCGAGGACGTGGTGGTGCCCGGCCTGACCCCGGCCGAGGCCCTGTCGGGCGCGCCCGACGCCGAGGAGCAGCGGTTCCGCGTCCCGCGGATCCTGGACGAGGATGTGGCGTCATGACCGACCTGACCAAGCTGACCGCCGTCGAGATCGCCGGCCTCGTCGCCGGCGGCCAGACCTCGGCCGTCGAGGTGACCCAGGCCCACCTGGACCGCATCGCCGCCGTCGACGACCGGGTGAACGCCTTCCTGCACGTCGATGCCGACGGCGCGCTCGCCGCCGCCCGCGCCGTCGACGAGCGCCGGGCCGCCGGTGAGGAACTCGGCCCCCTCGCGGGCGTGCCGGTCGCCGTCAAGGACGTGCTCACCACCAAGGGCGTGCCGACCACCGTCGGGTCGAAGATCCTGGAAGGCTGGCGCCCGCCGTACGACGCGACGATCGTGCAGCGGCTGCGCGCCGCCGGCACGGTGATGCTCGGCAAGACCAACATGGACGAGTTCGCGATGGGCTCCTCCACGGAATACTCGGCGTACGGGCCGACCCGCAACCCGTGGGACACCGACCGCATCCCCGGCGGCTCCGGTGGCGGCAGCGCCGCCGCGCTCGCCGCGTACGAGGCGCCCCTGGCCATCGGCTCGGACACCGGCGGCTCGATCCGCCAGCCGGGCGCGGTCACCGGCACCGTCGGCGCGAAGCCCACCTACGGCGGCACCTCCCGCTACGGCCTGGTGGCGTTCTCCTCCTCGCTGGACACCCCCGGCCCGTGCGCGCGTACGGTGCTCGACGCGGCGCTGCTGCACGCGGCCATCGGCGGCCACGACCCGCGCGACTCCACCTCCATCCCGCAGCCGGTGCCCGACGTGGTGGCCGCCGCCCGACTCGGCGCGACCGGCGACCTGACCGGCGTGAAGCTGGGCGTGGTCACCGAGTTCTCCGGCGAGGGCGCGGAGCCGGGCGTCGCGGCGGCGTTCCGCGACTCCGTCGACGCCCTGGCCAAGCTCGGCGCGGAGATCGTCGAGGTGTCCTGCCCCCACTTCAAGTACGCGCTGCCGGCGTACTACCTGATCGCCCCGAGCGAGTGCTCCTCGAACCTGGCCCGCTTCGACGGCGTCCGGTTCGGGCTGCGCGAGGGCGACGACGGCAACCGGTCTCTCGAAGAGGTCATGTCGCTGACCCGGGACGCCGGCTTCGGCCCCGAGGTCAAGCGCCGGATAATGCTCGGCACGTACGCGCTCTCCTCGGGCTACTACGACGCCTACTACGGGCAGGCGCAGAAGGTCCGCACCCTGATCACCCGCGACTTCACCGCCGCGTTCGAGCGGGTCGACGCGCTGATCTCGCCGACCACCCCGTTCGTGGCGTTCCCGATCGGCGCGCGCACCTCCGACCCGTACCAGATGTACCTGGCCGACCTGTACACCATCCCGACCAACCTGTACGGCGGGCCGGGCATCTCGGTGCCGTGCGGCCTCTCCGACGGGCTGCCGGTCGGCCTGCAGGTCATGGCCCCCACGATGGCCGACGACCGGATGTACCGGGTCGCCGCCGCGCTGGAGTCCGCGGTCGGCACGTTCACCCCACCGGCACTGTGAGGCAGGAGCACCGATGACCACGACGACCTTGCCCGCGTACGACGACGTCGTCGCCCGCTACGAGCCGGTGATCGGCCTGGAGACCCACGTCGAGCTGGGCACGAACACCAAGATGTTCTGCGGCTGCCCGACGGACTTCGGCGGCGAGCCCAACACCCGGGTCTGCCCGGTCTGCCTGGGCCTGCCCGGGTCGCTGCCGGTGGCCAACAAGGCGGCGATCGAGGCGACGATCCGGATCGGCCTCGCGCTCAACTGCTCGATCGCCTCGTGGTGCCGGTTCGCCCGGAAGAACTACTTCTACCCGGACATGCCGAAGAACTTCCAGATCAGCCAGTACGACGAGCCGCTCTGCGTCGACGGCTACCTCGACGTCGAGGTGGGCGGCGAGCTGGTGCGCATCGGCATCGAGCGGGTGCACCTGGAGGAGGACACCGGCAAGACCCTGCACGTGGGCGGGGCCACCGGCCGCATCCACGGCGCGACGGAGTCGCTGGTCGACTACAACCGGGCCGGCATCCCGCTGGTGGAGATCGTCACCAAGCCGGTCCCCGGGACCGGGGCGCTGGCCCCCGAGGTGGCCCGCGCGTACGTCACCGAGCTGCGTGACGTGATCCGTTCGCTGGGCGTCTCCGACGTGCGGATGGAGGAGGGGTCGCTGCGCTGCGACGTCAACACCTCCCTCAACCTGCCCGGCCAGGAGTGGGGCACCCGCACCGAGACCAAGAACGTCAACTCGCTGCGCTCGGTGGAGCGGGCCGTCCGGTCGGAGATGCTGCGGCAGGCGTCGGTGCTCGACGCGGGCGGCCGGATCACCCAGGAGACGCGCCACTTCCACGAGGACACCGGCGACACCACCCCGGGCCGGTCGAAGGAGACCGCGACGGACTACCGCTACTTCCCGGAGCCGGACCTGGTGCCGCTCGCCCCGGACGCCGCCTGGGTGGCCGAGCTGAAGGCGGCCCTGCCGGAGCTGCCCCGGCTGCACCGCCGCCGCCTCCAGGAGCAGTGGGGCCTGTCCGACGCCGACATGCAGTCGGTGCTCAACGCGGGCGCGGTCGAGCTGATCGAGGCGACCGTCGCCGCCGGGGCCACCCCCGTCGCCGCCCGCAAGTGGTGGCTGGGCGAGCTGTCCCGCCGGGCCAACGAGACGGGCGTGGAGCTGGCCGACGTCGGGGCCACCCCGGCGCAGGTCGCCGAGCTGCAGGGCCTCGTCGACGCGGGCAAGCTCAACGACAAGCTGGCCCGCAGCGTCCTGGAGGGCGTGGTGGCCGGCGAGGGCTCGCCGACGGAGATCATGACCGCCCGGGGCCTGGAGGTCGTCTCCGACACCGGCGCGCTGACCGCCGCCGTGGACGAGGCGATCGCCGCCAACCCGGACATCGCCGAGAAGATCCGCAGCGGCAAGGTCGCGGCGGCGGGCGCGCTGGTCGGCGCGGTCATGAAGACCACCCGCGGCCAGGCCGACGCGAAGACGGTCCGCGAGCTGATCCTCTCCCGCCTCGGCGCCTGAGACGCAAGGAGGGGGCCCTTGTTAACGCTTTCTGTATAGGAAGGGCCCCCTCCTAACACCCGCACCCCCACCCCCACCCCCTCGCGAGGCGTCAACGGCGACGCCCGGATGGAGCACCCCGTGAACCAGCACGACCTCGACGTCCTCGACGAGATCCAGCGCCGGGTGCTCTGGCTCGCCACCCGCACCGTCGACGCGGCCAACCACGACCGGGACACCGGCGACGGGGTGAAGGTCGGCGGGCACCAGGCGTCCAGCGCGTCGCTGGTCACGGCCATGACCGCGCTGTGGTTCGCGCACCTCGACGCCGCCGACCGGGTCGCGGTGAAGCCGCACGCCTCGCCGGTGTTCCACGCGATTCAATACCTGCTCGGCAACCTCGACCGGTCCTACCTGACGCGGCTGCGCGCCCGGGGTGGCCTCCAGTCGTACCCGTCGCGCACGAAGGACCCCGACGGCGTCGACTTCTCCACCGGCTCCGTCGGCCTCGGCGCCGCCGCGCCGCTGTTCGCCGCCGTCACCCGCCGGTACGTCGACGCGCACTTCGGCGCGCGCCCCCGCTCCCGGTTCGTGGCGCTGATCGGCGACGCCGAGCTGGACGAGGGCAACATCTGGGAGGCCGTCGCCGACCCCGCCACCACGGGCCTGGGCAACGTGATGTGGCTGGTCGACTTCAACCGGCAGTCCCTCGACCGGGTCGTGCCCGGGGTGCGGATCAACCAGTGGCGCGGCCAGTTCGAGGCCGCCGGCTGGCACGTCGTCGAGGTCAAGTACGGCCGCCGGCTCGCGCAGGCGTACGCGCGGCCGGGCGGGGAGGCGCTGCGCGACTGGATCGACGCGATGCCCAACGAGCAGTACCAGTCGCTGTTCGGGCTGGCCGGGCCGGCACTGCGGGAGCGGTTCTGCGACGGCGCGCCGGCCGGCATCGCCGAGCTGATCGCCGACGTCACCGACGACGAACTGGCCCCGCTGGTCACCGACCTGGGCGGGCACGACCTGCAGGCGATGCTCGACGCGTACGCCCAGTGCGACGCGGTCACCGACCGGCCCAGCGTCGTCTTCGCGTACACCGTGAAGGGTTGGGGGTTGCCCATCGCCGGCAATCCCCGCAACCATTCGGCGCTGCTCACCACCGCGCAGGTCGACGAGCTGCGCGCGGCCCACGGCCTGACCCCCGCCACCGAGTGGGACCGCCTCGACCCGGCGTCGCCGGCCGGCATCCGGGCCGGCGCGCGCCGGGAGGCGCTGTCCCGACCGCCGGCCGGGCGGGCGCTGCCGGTCGCCGTTCCGGAAACCACGAGGGTACGCGCGAACCGGCCCGTCTCCACCCAGGAGGTCTTCGGTCGGGTGCTGGTGGAGCTGGCCCGCGACGAGGGCGTCGCCCCCTACCTGGTGACCACCGCGCCCGACGTGGCCACCTCGACGAACCTCGCCGGGTTCATCAACAAGACGGGGGTGTTCGCCCCGACCGAGCAGCGGTCCTGGACGGAGGACCGGATGCTGCGCTGGACCGAGAGCCCCGCTGGGCAGCACATCGAGCTGGGCATCTCGGAGATGAACCTGTTCCTGCTGCTCGGCCAGCTCGGCCTGTCGTGGGACCTGTCGGGGCAGCCGCTGCTGCCGGTCGGCACCGTCTACGACCCGTTCGTGCTGCGCGGCCTCGACGCGTTCCTCTACGGCACCTACTCGGGTTCCCGGTTCGTGGTCGCCGGCACCCCGTCGGGCATCACCCTGGCTCCCGAGGGCGGCGCGCACCAGTCCACGATCACCGCGTCGGTGGGGCTGGAGCTGCCCGGGGTGACGTTCGTCGAGCCCGCGTACGCGGCCACCCTCGACTGGCTGCTCTGCGACGCCCTCGGGCAGATCGCCGCCGGGGGCACGCCGGCCAGCACGGCCGCGCCGGTCGAGGACGGGGCGTACTACTTCCGGCTCAGCACCCGCCCGATCGACCAGGCGCCCTTCGAGGCGGCGCGGGCGCGGCTCGGCGACGCGGTGCTGCGCCGGCAGGCGGTCGCCGGGGCGTACCGGCTGGTCGACGCGCACGCGGCGCACCCGGAGCTGGCCGACGCGCCGGTGGTGCAGCTCGCCGCCTCCGGCGCGGTGCTGCCGGAGGTGCTGGCCGCCGCCGCCGAACTGGCCGAGGAGGGCGTGGCCGCGCACGTGGTGGACGTGACCAGCCTGGACCGGCTCTACCGGGCGTGGCAGCGCACCCTGCGCCAGGGGGTGCGGACGGCCACCGTGCCGAGCGTGCCGGGGGCGCTGCGGTCGGCGTTCGTCGACCGGGTGCCGGTGGTGACGGTGCACGACGCGGCCTCGCACGCGATGGCCTGGCTCGGCTCGGCCGTCGGCGCCCCGGCGGTGCCGCTCGGCGTGGACGAGTTCGGCCAGTCGGGCAGCGTCCGCGAGCTGTACGAGCTGCACGACCTGCTGCCCGGGAGCATCGTCAACGCGGCCCTGGCCGCCCTCTCGCTGCGCTGACCCCCGCCCCGCCCTCCGCTGGCTTCCGTCGCCGCGCCCGCTGCCGCCCGCTGCCCCGCGCCGGTCCCGCCGGCCGCGCCGGTCCTACCCCTAACGGGCTGCGGTTCGTTGCGCTCCGTGGTCAGTGCCGCTCTGTAGCTTTCCGTGACCTTCTCCGTCGGCCTCACCTCACCTTGCCCTCCCTTTGCTCTGCACCCATCGACGCAACACTGCCGCTGATTTGCGGAAACGGTTGACACTCCCCGATCGACCTCTGGTGGGGTGATTGCCGAGGGTGACTGTTGCGTCGATGGGTGCAGAGCAAAGGAGGCGACGGGGTGGGTCGACAGGCGCTGCTCGGTGACACACTGTCACGGTTGACCATGGCTTCGTAGGTCCGCAGCAGGTCCGCGGTATGCCTGCGGCAGGTCCGCGGCCCGCAGGTCGGGGGCCCGCTGCCCCGTACCGGCCGGGCCCGTGCTGCCCCGTACCGACGGCCCGCGCGGGCGCTCGGGCGGCGAGGGCAGCGGAGCGGCGGGGGTGAGTGGGGGCGAGCGGGGTGGGCGGGGTGGCCGGGTCAGCGGGTCGGGGTCGGGGTGACCGGCACCTGGTCGCCGGCCTTCGGGTTCTGCACCACGTGCCGCTCCAGGTTGACCTGCGCCTGGCCGGTGCCGCCGACGGTGATGTCGTCGTACGCCTGGAGCAGTTTCTCCTTGTCGAAGTAGAGCACCGTCATCGACAGCGGGGTGGGCTTCTCGCCCTCCAGGCCGCGCAGCCCCGCGCCGCCGGTGGACCCCTCCACCATCAGCTGCGTCGGCATCTGGCCCGGCGCCTGCGGCAGCTTGGAGACCTGCCGGGCGTGGGTGTGCCCGGCGAGCACCAGGGGACAGGTGCCCGACAGCGGCCCCGCCGACGCCGGGTCGTGCACCAGCGCGATGTTCACCGGCTTGGGCGAGTTGCGGACCGTGGTGGCGAGCTGTTCACCGGCCCCGATCACCTGGTCGGCCACCTCGCTGGTGAGGCCGCTGCCGGCCGGCGAGGTCTCCTTGTCGGGGGTGAACCGGGGGTCGCCGATGCCGGCGATGGTCAGCCCGGCGACGGTGGTGGTCGAGTTGTTCAGCACGATCGCGTTGGGCTGCTGGGCCACCGCCGCGGCCGTCTTGCCCGAGTCGTGGTTGCCCCGGATGTAGACGTACGGCTTCTTGAGCAGCCCGATCGAGCCGACGAACGACGCCTCCGGCTCGCTGCCCCAGTCGGTGATGTCGCCGGTGTCGATCACCACGTCGATGCCGAACTGCTCCACGACCGTGCGGATGAGCTGCCACCCGGTCGGGTTGAGGTGCATGTCGGAGACGTGCAGGACCCGGGTGGTGCCGGGGGCCGGCTCGTACACCGGCAGGGCGGAGACGGTGGTGTAGAGCTGGCTGACGTTGCCGACGAGGCGCTGGAGCTGCTCGGCGTACTTCGTGTAGTCGTTGGCGATCCGGCGGGCGTCACCGACGATCGCGGGGGCGTTGACCAGCAGCCCCTCGTACCGGGGCTCCTCGATCGCCTGCGGGCGGATGGTGGACGCGGCGAGGCCGAGGCTGCCGGCGGTGACCAGCAGCGACAGCCCGCCCGCCCAGGCGGTGCGCCGGGTGTCGCGGAACACCAGCCCGGCGAGGATGAGGGTGACCAGCACGGCCGCGCCGACGGTGCGCAGCCCGAGGCGCAGCACCCCGTTGCGGACGTCGGTGACGGCGGACTGGCTGGCCCGGCTGATGCTCGCCGGGTCGTCGATCAGCGCCTCGGTGCGCCGCTGGTCGAGGGCCCCGAGGCCGACGGTGAGGTGGGTGGGCCCGTCGTGGCTGTCGAGCTGGAGCGCGCCCAGCGGCGGGATGTCGACGGTGGTGCCGCCCTCCAGCGACGGGGTGAGGCTCAGCTCCGCGCGGAACGGCCCGATGTCGGTGTGCACCCGCCCGCCGGCGAGGGTGCCGATGACCGCCCCGGCCAGGGAGATCACCAGGACGGCGAGGACCACCCCCAGCCGCCGGACCCGGCCGCGCCCGGCCGTGCGGGGCGCGGCTTCGCCGGCGCTGCGCTCTTCGTTCTCCTGCCCGTCCATGCTGAGATTCTGACCTGCCCAGTGAAGGATCTTGGCAAACCCGGGATTCCGGCCCTGCTGGCGGCGGCGGGTCAGCTGCGGCCTGCGCCGCCGTCGGTGAAGACGAGACGCAGGATCCGGTCGTCCTCGGGGGCCGGCTGGCCCCGCCCGTCGTGGTTGGAGGTGGTGACCCAGACCGACCCGTCGGGGGCGGCGACCGCGCCGCGCAGCCGGCCGTACCGGCGGGTGAGCAGCTCCCGGGGCTGGCCGAGCACCGTGCCGGTGTCGGTCAGCTCGACCAGCCACAGCCGCTGCCCGCGCAGGCAGGCGGTGACCAGCAGCCGGTCGGTCGCCGCGAGGCCCGAGCAGGAGGCGTCGGTGGTGCGCCACTGCACCAGCGGGTCGGCGTACCGCCGGTCGTCGGCCTGGCCCTCGACCTGGGGCCAGCCGTAGTTGCCGCCCTTGGTGATCTGGTTGATCTCGTCCCAGGTGTTCTGGCCGAACTCGACGGCGTACATCCGCTTGCCGGCGTCCCAGGCCAGGCCCTGCACGTTGCGGTGGCCCAGGGACCAGACGGGGGAGCCGGCGAACGGGTTGCCCGGGGCCGGCTTGCCGGCGGTGGTGATCCGCAGGATCTTGCCGCCCAGGTTCTTCTGGTCCTGCGCGGCCTCCCGGTTGCCGGCGTCGCCGGTGCTCGCGTAGAGGAAGCCGTCCGGCCCGAAGGCGAGCCCGCCGCCGTTGTGGATGCCGGCCTTGGGGATGCCCGTCAGGATCGGGGTGGGCGCCCCGTCCAGGTCCAGCTTGACGATGCGGTTGTCGTTCTCGGCGGTGTGGTAGACGAAGATCGTCTGGTCGGTCGCGTAGGTGGGGGAGACCGCGATCCCCATCAGCCCGCCCTCGCCGCCGGGCACCACGCCGGGCACCGTCCGCACCGCCGTGACCGTCAGCCCGCCGCGCAAGGAACCGGGGCCGACCTGGAGGATCCGGCCGCTGTCCCGCTCGGTGACCAGCGCGCCGCCGTCGGGCAGGAACGCCATGCCCCACGGCACCCGCAGCCCCTTGGCCAGCACCGTGGTGACCACCTGCGGGCCGGCCCCGGCGGGCGCGGAGACCGACGGGGTGGGCAGGTTGGGCGGCTCGCCGGCCGGGTCCGGCTCCGGCTCGCCGAAGCTGCACCCGGCGGCGGCCAGCAGCAGCGCCGCGCAGGACGCCGCGACGACCGCCCGCAGCGGGCTCTTGCGGGGGTACGGGGCTCCGGTGCTCACCCGGCCCAGCCTAGCCGCCCGGCGGTGCCGTCACGGGGCCCGCACCGGCTATCGTCGGCGTCCGTGAAGGTATGGATTCCGCACCCCGCCGGCCGCGCCCTCCTCGGCGAGGTGCCGCCCGGGGTCACCGTCGAGGTGGCCGAGGACCCGTCGCGGCTGCCCTCCGAGGTGGCCGGCGTCCGGTTCTGGGTGCCGCCGTTCCTCTCCGGCGTGGACGCCACCGCCCTGCTCGGGAGGTTGCCCGACCTGCGGGTGGTGCAGCTCCTCTCGGCCGGCGCGGACGCCTGGGCGGGCCGGGTGCCGCCCGGGGTGACGCTCTGCGACGCGCGCGGCGTGCACGACGTCGGCACGGCCGAGTGGGTGGTCGCCGCGATCCTGTCCCAGGTGCGCGGCTTCCCCGCCTTCGCCCTCGCCCAGTCCCGCCGCGAGTGGGCCTACGACCGGCTCTGCCCGACCGACGAGCTGGCCGGCAAGCGGGTGCTGATCGTCGGGGCGGGCTCGATCGGCGCGGCGGTGCGGGCCCGGCTCGCCCCGTTCGAGGTGACGTTCACCCTGGTCGCCCGCACGCCGCGTCCCGCCGAGGGGGTGCACGGGGTCGACGAGCTGCCGGCGCTGCTGCCCGAGGCCGACGTGGTGGTGGTGCTGGTGCCGCTGACCGACGCGACGCGCGGCCTGGTCGACGAGAAGTTCCTCGCCGCGATGCCCGACGGCGCGCTGCTGGTCAACGCCGCGCGCGGCCCGGTGGCCCGCACCGACGCGCTGGTCGCCGAGCTGGCGACCGGGCGGCTGCGGGCCGCGCTGGACGTCACCGACCCGGAGCCGCTGCCCGCCGACCACCCGCTGTGGGAGCTGCCGAACGTGCTGCTGACCCCGCACGTCGCCGGCTCGGTGCGCGGGCTGCTGCCCCGGGCGTACCGGCTGGTGGCCGAGCAGGTCCGGCGCTTCGCCGCGGGGGAGCCGCTGGTGAACGCGGTGTCGGACGGCTACTGACCGGCCGGCCCACGGCGGTGGGGTCAGGCGGCCGGGCCGGGCAGGTTCTGGCCGGTGGCCGCGACGAGCCGGGGCAGTTCGCTGCCGCGCACCCCGGGCAGCACGAGCAGCTCGCCGTCGTCGAGCCGGGCGACCGCCCGCCCCCGGGCGTCGGCGCCCAGCTCGACGACCCGGTCCCAGGCGACCCGGCGCTGCCCGGCCAGCGCCCGCAGGCGCAGCTCCCGGGCGTCGGCCTCGGTGCCGGCCCGCCAGGCCCAGACCCCGATCGCCAGCGGGACGAGCAGCACGGGCACGAAATACCACCCGGCGCTGGCCAGCGGCAGGGCCCCGATGAAGGCGATCACCGCCGCGACCAGGATCGCCTGGTTGTGGCGGAAGCGGACGGTCTCGGTACGCACCCGGAGATGATCCCACCCGGCCGGTGTGACCCGCCGGCCGGGCGGCGGATGGCCGGCGGGGGGCAGTGACCCGAATCACGCCCACCCGGTCCGCCGCGTCCGCGTCCGGCGGTGACGATGAATCGTTCTCCCGTGTTGGGCGCGTTCACCCGCCGCGCCATGCCATGCCGCTGGCGGGCCCGTCCACCGGGCGGCACCGCCCCTCATCCCGGCCCGGCGACCGCAACCGCCGTGCCGGGACGCACCGCCGTACCGCATCCGCCCGTGCCCCCTCACGAAGGCGACCGCCGTGCCCGTCGCGTACCCCTCAGGTGTTCCCCGCCTGCGCCCCGCCGACCTGCTGGTGCTGGCGGCGGTGGCGCTGCTCGTCCTCGCCGGGCTGGCCGGCGCGGTCCCGCCGCTGGCCGTGGTGGCGCTCGCCGGGGCCGCCGGCAGCGCCCTCGCCGGGGCCCGGCTGTCCCGGCTGGTCGTCCCGGCCCGGGGCGGTGACCCCGCCGGGGACGACGTCGCGCGACCCGGCCCGTGGCGTGGCCCGCGGGTGCGGCCCGCCGCCGGGCTGCTCCACGCGGCGGTGCTCTCCGTCGGGCTGACCGTCGCGGTGCTGCCGCTGGTCGCCGCCGGACTGCGCGTCGCCGTCGGCGCGGCGGGGCTCGGCCTCGCCGCCGTGCTGCACACCGTCGGGTTGCTCCTGCTGCCCGGCCGCACCCGGCTTGCGGCGCGCGCCCGGGTGCGCCACGCGACGGACATCGTCAGCCTGGGCCTGAGCCTGCACTTCGCCGCCTGGGTGCTGCTGCCGACGGAGCAGGCCCCGCTCGCCGCCCGGATCGCGGTGGCGTCCGGCGGGTTCGGCTTCGCGGCGGTCGGCGTGGCGGCCCTGGCCGACTGGCGACGCCGCCCGGGCGCGGCGGTCTGCCTCCTGGGCACCGGGGCCGCCCAGTTCGGCCTGCTCGCGCTGATCGTGCTGCTGGCCTACGGCGCGCCGGACCGCGCGGCCCTGGCGACCGTGCCGCCGCTGGTGGCCGGCGTGCTGCTCACCGCGGCCGGGGTCCGGCGGGTGGCCGCCGGCGACCCGAGGCGGGCGGGGGGCCCGCCGCCGGTCTGGCCCCGGGTCAGCGCGCCCGCGGGCATCGCCACCCTGGCCGCCGCCGGGCACCTGGCCGCGTACGGCCCGTTCAGCACCGGCATGGTCCTGCTCGGCCTCTCGGTGATCCCCCCGCTGGTCGTCCGGGAGCTGATCTCCGCAGCCGACAACCGTCGGTACGCCGGCCGGCTCGCCGCCCAGGAGGCGCACTTCCGCGCGCTGGTCTCCGGCGGCAACGACCTGATCCTGCTGCTGGACGACGCGCTGCGGGTGCGTTGGCAGTCCCCGGCGGCGGCCCGGCTCTTCGCCCTCACCGACGCGGACGTGCTCGGTCGGCACTTCGCCGACCTGCTGCACCCGGACGACGCGGGGCGGATCGCGCGGCTGCTCGACGGGGTGCTCGCCGGTGACCGGCCGACGCTGCTGCCGGCGCGGATGCGCGACGGGCGCGGGGCGTGGCGGGAGACCGAGTCGACGGTGAGCGACCAGCGCGGCGTGCCCGAGGTCCGCGCGCTCGTGCTGCACGTGCGCGACGTCGGCGAGCGTCGCCGGTTGGAACGCGCGGTGCACCAGTTGGCCGCGACCGACCAGCTCACCGGGCTGGCCAACCGGCGGGAGCTGCTGCGCGAGCTGCGCGCCCGCCGGGGCGGGTCGGGGGCGCTGCTGGTGGTCGACCTGCACGGCCTGGGCGCGGTCAACGACGGTCGCGGGCACGCGTTCGGCGACACGGTCGTGGTCGAGGTGGCCCGCCGGCTGCGGGCGGTGGCCGGCCCGGAGGACCTGGTGGCCCGGCTGGTGGGCGACGAGTTCGCGGTGCTCACCGACGTGGGCCCCGTGCTCGCGTACGGGCTGGGCACCCGGCTGCTGGCGGCGCTGGCGGAGCCGTACCGGATGGCGGGCGACGAGGAGGTCCGGTTGCAGGCGAACGTCGGCCTGGCCGAGGTCGGCGGCGTGGGGCCCGACGACGTGCTGCGCCAGGCGGACCTGGCCCGCCGCCGGGCCGCCCAGCTCGGGCGGGACCGCATCGAGTGGTACGACGCATACCTGGAGGAGCAGCTGGTGCGCCGGCTCGACCTGGAGCGGGAGCTGCCCGGCGCGGTGGCCCGGGGCGAGCTGGACCTGGTCTACCAGCCGGTGCTGGGGCTGGCCGACCGGCTGCCGGTGGGCACGGAGGCGCTGCTGCGCTGGCGTAGCCCGGTGCTGGGCACGGTGCTGCCGGCCGAGCTGCTGCCGGTCGCCGAGGACCTGGACCTGATCGGCGAGGTGGGCCGCTGGGTGCTGGACCGGGCGTGCCGTCAGCTCGCCGACTGGTCGGCCGGCGACCGACGGCTGTGGATGTCGGTGAACGTCACCCCGGGGGAGCTGACCGCGCCGGACTTCCTGCCCCGCACGGCGGCGGTGCTGGCCACACACGGGGTGCCGGCGGACCGGCTGGTGGTCGAGGTGGCCGAGCCCCGCGTCGGCCCGGAGCTGCCGGCGGTGGTGGCCCGGCTCGCCGGGCTGCGGTCGCTCGGCGTCCGCACGGCCCTGGACGGGTTCCGGGCCGAGCACGCCTCGCTGGCCCAGCTCCGCCGGCTCCCGGTCGACCTGTTGAAGCTGGCCCCGGCGGCGTCGTCCGCGCACCGACCCGACGCGGCCGGTGCGGGCGGGCCGGTGCGGCCGCCGCTGACCGACGTGGTGGTCGGCCTCGGCCAACGCCTCGGCCTGGAGGTCGTCGCGGCGGAGCTGGAGACCCCGGCGCAGGTGGACGCGGCGGCGCGGGCCGGCTGCCGGTACGGGCAGGGCCACGCGCTGGCCCGCCCGGCGACCGCCGAGCGGGTGGAGGCGTACTTCGAGGAGTTCCCGTCGGCGTCCCGGTGACCGCTTAACCGGTTCAGTCGACCCTGGCCCGGCTCACCGTGCCCGGGGTGGTGCCGTGCTGCCCCGGGGGGTGAGGTGCGCCGTCTCGCCCTGTACGCCGCTGACCGGCTCGCCCGCGATCACCTGGAGCAGCTGCCGGGCGGCGTGCGCGCCGTACGCGGGGATGTCCCGGCCCAGCGCCGTCAGCGGCGGGTGCACGAGCTGACACAGGGGCGAGTCGTCCCAGGCGACGATGGACAGGTCGCCGGGGACCGTCAGGCCCATCTCCTGGGCCACGGACAGGCCCGCCACCGCCATCACGTCGTTGTCGTAGATGACGGCGGTGGGGCGGTGCGGGGAGCTGAGCAGCCGCCGGGTGGCTCGGGCCCCCTCCTCGCCGGTGTAGTCCGACCAGACCGTGACCGACTCGTCGAGCCCGAGCCGGGCGCACACCTCGGTGAAGGCGTCGCTGCGGACCTCGGTGTGCAGCAGCGAGGGCAGGCCGCCGACCCGGGCGATGCGGCGGTGCCCCAGGGCGACCAGGTATTCCACGGTCTCGACCAGCGCCGTGGCGTCGTCGGACCAGACATGGGCCAGCCCGCCGGTGTGCCCGGGGCCGCCGATCACCACGGCCGGCAGTTGCAGCTCCTCCAGCGCCGGCACCCGCCGGTCGTCGGTGCGCAGGTCGCAGACGAAGACCCCGTCGACGCGGCGCTCGGCCCACCAGCGGCGGTAGACCGCGATCTCGGCGTCGGGGTCGGCGACCACCTGGAGGGTCAGCGCGTACGAGCGGGCGGACAGCTCGGCCTCGACGCCGCTGATCAGCTCCATGAAGAACGGCTCGATGCCGAGTATCCGGGCCGGGCGGCACAGGGCGAGGCCCACGGCGTTGGCGCTGGCGCCGGAGAGCGCCCGGGCGGCGCTGCTCGGGCTGAACCCGATCTCCGCGGCGATGGCCAGGATGCGCTGGCGGGTCGCCTCGGAGACGCCGGGCTGCCCGTTCAGCGCGTACGAGACCGCGCCCTTGGAGACCCCGGCCCGCCGCGCGACGTCGGCGATGGTCGGCCGCTTCACCGGCGTGTTCCTCCACTTGCTCGGCCCGCCCCGGGGCGGGTGCACGGTGCCGGGGTGGCCGGCGGCCCTCACGCTACTGCAACCGGGTGGGGCCGGCGGTCGGGGCCGGGCCCCGTGCGTGGCGTGGCCCCGGGGCTGCGCTTGCGCGGTTAAGCCTGCGCAGGACACCGAAAGGTTACGGAACAGGCACTCAGTTAACCGGCCGTTGACACTGGTGGGGTCGGCCCGTACGGTGGCGTCACTTATCCGGTTCAGTCAACGTCTCTCGATGTCGGGAGCGTTTCCATCTTGCTCGGAGGAAGACATGAGACGGTCCTGGAGCCACTGGGCCCGCGCGGTCGCCGTGGGGGCGGTCGGCCTGACCATGGTGGCCGCGTGCAGCGGCAGGAGCACCACCGGCGGTGACGACGCGGGTGGCGGCACGGTCACCCTGAAGATCAATTTCTGGGGCGACTTCGGGCTCCAGGACCTCAAGACCAAGTACGAGGCCGAGCACCCCAACGTCAAGATCCAGCTCAACTCGGGCGAGTACAACGCCCAGCACGAGGACCTGCAGAAGAAGCTGGTCGCCGGCTCGGGCGCGGCGGACATCGCCGCCATCGACGAGGGCTACGCCGTGCAGTTCCGCGGCCAGTCCGACAAGTTCGTCAACCTGCTCGACAAGGGCGCCGGGTCGCTCGAGAGCAAGTACCTGCCGTGGAAGTGGAAGCAGACGCTCTCCGCCGACGGCAAGACCCAGATCGGCCTCGGCACCGACGTCGGCGGCCTGGCCATGTGCTACCGCACCGACCTGTTCGCCGCCGCCGGGCTGCCCACCGACCGCGACCAGGTCTCCGCGCTGTGGCCCACCTGGGACAAGTTCATCGAGGTCGGCCAGCAGTACACCGGCAAGACCAAGAAGAAGTTCATCGACTCGGGCACGAACCTGTTCAACCCGATCCTCGGCCAGCAGCAGGTCGGCTTCTACACCGAGCAGGAGCAGCTCCAGATGGACGGCGGCCCGAAGGTCGCCTTCGACTACACCGTCAAGGCGCTCCAGGCCGACATCTCCGCCAAGCTCGTCAGCTTCCAGGCCGACTGGGACAAGGGCTTCACCAGCGGCGCGTTCGCCGTCCTCGCCTGCCCGGCGTGGATGCTCGGGCACATCAAGGAGACCGCCCCCGGCACCGAGGGCAAGTGGGACATCGCGGCCGTGCCCGGCGGCGGCGGCAACTGGGGCGGCTCGTTCCTGACCATCCCCAAGCAGAGCAAGAACGTCGACGAGGCGTACAAGCTGCTGGAGTGGCTGGTGCAGCCGGAGCAGCAGATCGAGATCTTCAAGAAGGTCGGCAACCTGCCGTCGCAGCCGGCCCTCTACGCCGACCCGGCGATCGCCGAGTTCAAGAACCCGTTCTTCAACGACGCCCCGGTCGGGCAGATCTTCCCGAAGATGGCGCAGGGCCTCACCCCGCAGTACCAGGGCAAGAAGAACGGCCCGACGCGGGTGAACGTGGAGAACGTCATCCGGCGGGTGGAGAACGGGACGCTCAAGCCGGACGCCGCCTGGGCCGAGGCGGTCAAGGAGGCCGAGAAGGCCAGCAAGTCCTGACGCCCCGGCGACCGGTGGCGGGGCGGCCCGGCCCCGCCACCGGTCGCCGCCCCGGCCTCCGCGTCGCCCCCGGCGCGGGGGCCGGGCAACGCCCTCCCCGACACCCCCGCACAGTCCGACCGGCCCTGGAGCGTCCCCCATGTCCACCACCCGCGCCGCGCCACCGTCCCCCCGCTCCGCGCCCGAGCGCGGCACCGGCGGATCCGGGGCCGACGAGCGGCGGCTCACCTGGCGCAACCGGCTGTACCGCTTCGACATGCGCTACATGCCGTACCTGATGATCGCGCCGTTCTTCCTGCTGTTCGCCGTCTTCGGCCTGTTCCCGCTGCTGTTCAACGGCGTGGTGTCGCTGCGCAACTACGAGCTGGACGACCCGACGCTGCCGTACTGGGCCGGGTTCGACAACTTCGCCCGGCTCGCCGGCGACGAGGACTTCTGGAACGCCCTCTACAACACCTTCGGCATCTTCCTGCTCTCCTCGCTGCCGCAGCTGCTGCTCGCCCTGGTGATCGCCTCGCTGCTCAACCGCAGGCTGCGCGCCCAGACCTGGTGGCGGGTCGGCATCCTGCTGCCGTACGTCACGCCGATCGTCGCCTCCACGATGGTGTTCAGCGTCTTCTTCTCCCGCGACTTCGGCATGGCCAACTGGCTGCTCGGCCCGTTCGGCGGGGGCGACGCCCCGATCGACTGGCGGGCCGACAAGCTGCACTCCTGGATCGCCGTCGCCACCATGGTCAACTGGAAGTGGATCGGCTACAACGCGCTGCTCTACCTCGCGGCGATGCAGTCCATCCCGCGCGACGTCTACGAGGCGGCGGCCATCGACGGCGCCGGCCCGTGGAAGCAGCTCTGGCGGATCACCGTGCCGATGATCCAGCCGGTCGTCGTGTTCACCGTCGTGCTCTCCACCATCGGCGGCCTCCAGTTGTTCACCGAGCCGATGCTGTTCGACCTCAACGCGCAGGCGGCCACCGGCGGCCCGAACGGCGAGTGGCAGACCATCGCCCAGCTCATCTACAAGGTGGGCTGGAAGGACCTCAACCTCGGCTACGCCGCCGCGATGTCCTGGGCCCTGTTCCTGATCATCCTCGTCGTCGCCGGCATCAACACCTGGCTGACGAGCCGCCTGTCCGGAGGGCGCAAATGAGTGTCGACACCGCGCCGCGGCCCGTGGAGCAGGCCCCCGCGCCCCGGGGCCGCCGGGCCCGGCTGATGGGCCGCGCCCCGCAGGACACCCCGGCGGGCCTCGGGACGTACCTGCTGCTGGCCGTGACGATCCTGTTCTCGGTCTTCCCGCTGTACTGGATGTTCGTCATCGCCACCAGCGACGACGAGGCCCTCGCGAAGATCCCCCCGGCGGTCGTGCCCGGCAACCAGCTCCTGGTCAACCTGGAGGAGGTCTTCTCCCTCCAGGACGTCTTCTTCGCCGCCGGCCTGATCAACAGCTTCATCGTCTCCACCGTGGTCACCGCCTCGGTGCTGTTCTTCTGCTCGCTGGCCGGGTTCGCGTTCGCCAAGCTGCGCTTCAAGGGCAGCGGCTGGCTGATGCTGTTCGTGGTGCTCACCCTCACCGTGCCCAACCAGCTCGGCATCGTGGCGCTCTACATCGTGATGGGCAAGCTCGGCTGGAACGGCACCCTGCTCGCCGTCATCGCGCCCGGCCTGGTCACCGCGTTCGGCGTGTTCTACATGCGGCAGTTCATCGTCAACTCCGTCCCCGACGAGCTGGTCGAGTCGGCGCGGGTGGACGGCGCGACCACCATGCGGATCTACTGGAGCATGGTGCTGCCGGCGATCCGGCCCGCCCTCGCGGTGCTCGGCCTGCTCACGTTCGTGGCCACCTGGAACGACTTCCAGTGGCCGCTGATCACGCTCAGCGGCACCGACTTCCCCACCTCGATGGTGGCCATCTCCGACCTGGCCAGCGGCAACTACGTGATCTACCGGCGGGTGCTGGCCGGCGCGTTCGTCGCCACGATCCCCCTGCTGGTCATGCTGTTCGTCGGCGGGCGTCAGATCGTCCGCGGAATCATGGAAGGCGCGGTGAAGTCGTGATCCGGCAATCGTTGCACGAGGGTTGGCTGCTGCGGGCCGTCGCCGGCGGCCAGGTGCCGCCGCAGGTGGCCGGCCGGTCGGTCCCGGCGACCGTGCCCGGCTGCGTGCACACCGACCTGCTCGCCGCCGGCCTGATTCCCGACCCGTACCTCGACGACAACGAGACGGCGCTGGCGTGGATCGGGCGCACCGACTGGGTCTACGAGACCACGTTCGACGCGCCGGCCGGCGACGCCGACCGGGTCGACCTGGTCTGCGCCGGCCTCGACACGGTCGCCACGCTCGCCGTCAACGGCGTCGAGGTCGGCCGCGCCGAGAACATGCACCGGGGCTACCGGTTCGCCGTGGCGGACGCGCTGCGGCCGGGGGCCAACACGCTGACCGTCCGGTTCGACTCGCCGTACCGCTACGCCGAGGCGCACCGGGACCGGCTCGGCGACCGGCCCAACGCGTACCCCGAGCCCTTCAACTTCATCCGCAAGACGGCCTGCAACTTCGGTTGGGACTGGGGGCCGACGGTCGTCACCGCCGGCATCTGGCAGGACATCGGCCTGCACGCCTGGTCCACGGCCCGGCTCGCGACGGTCCGGCCGCTGGTCACCGTCGCCGACGGCGTCGGCCGGGTCGAGGTGGTCGTCGAGGTCGAGCGCGCCGCCACCGCCGGGCAGGCCACCGCCGACGAGCCCGTCACCGTCCGCGCGACGGTGGCCGGGTCCGCCGCCGAGGCCGTCGTCGCGGCCGGGGAGCGCACGGCCGCGCTGACCGTCGAGGTCCGCGACCCCGCGCTGTGGTGGCCCCGGGGGTACGGGGACCAGCCGCTGCACCCCCTCGACGTGACCCTGCACGCCGCCGACGGCCGGGAGCTGGACGCCTGGTCCCGCCGGATCGGCTTCCGCACCGTGCGCCTGGACACCGCGCCCGACGCGCACGGCTCCGCGTTCACCCTGGTCGTCAACGACGTGCCGGTGTTCGCCCGGGGGGTCAACTGGATCCCCGACGACGCGTTCCCCGACCGGGTCACCCGGGCGCGGCTGGCACACCGCTTCGACCAGGCCGTCGGGGCGAACATCAACCTGCTGCGCGTCTGGGGCGGCGGCCGGTACGAGTCGGAGGACTTCTACGAGCTGGCCGACTCCCTCGGGCTGCTGGTGCAGCAGGACTTCCTGTTCGCCTGCGCCGCGTACCCGGAGGAGGAGCCGTTCCGCTCCGAGGTGGAGGCCGAGGCGCGCGAGCAGGTCACCCGGCTGGCCGCCCACCCGTCGCTGGTGCTGTGGACGGGCAACAACGAGAACATCTGGGCCTGGCACGACTGGGGCTGGCAGGAGCGCCTCGCCGGGCGTACCTGGGGCCGGGGCTACTACCTGGAGCTGCTGCCGGCGATCGTCGCCGAGCTGGACCCGACCCGCCCGTACTGGCCGGGCAGCCCCTGGTCGGGCACCGAGGACGTCCACCCCAACGACCCGGCGCGTGGCAGCATGCACATCTGGGACGTGTGGAACACCGACGACTACACGAAGTACCGCGAGTACGTGCCCCGGTTCGTCGCCGAGTTCGGCTACCAGGCGCCCCCGGCGTACGCGACGCTGCGCCGGGCCATCTCCGACGACCCGCTCGCCCCCGACTCGCCCGGGATGGCCCACCACCAGAAGGCCATCGACGGCGACGCGAAGCTCCAGCGGGGCCTGGACGCGCACCTGCCCCCGCCGGCCGACTTCGCCGAGTGGCACTACTTCACGCAGCTCAACCAGGCCCGCGCCATCCAGCTCGGGGTGGAGCACTTCCGCTCGCACCGGCCGGTGTGCATGGGCACCATCGTGTGGCAGCTCAACGACTGCTGGCCCGTCACCTCCTGGGCGGCCGTCGACGGCGACGGCCGGCGCAAACCCCTGTGGCACGCGCTGCGCCGCGCGTACGCCGACCGGCTGCTCACCGTCCAGCCCCGCGACGGCGGGCTGGCGCTGGTGGCCGTCAACGAGACCGGGCAGCCGTGGCGGGCCGCCGCCGCCGTCACCCGGGTCACGGCGGACGGCGAGCCGAGGGCGAAGTCGACGTACGACCTCGACGTGCCCGCGTACGCGACGGTGGAGCTGGCGCTGCCGGCGGACCTGGCCCGGCCGGAGCAGGCCCGGCGGGAGCTGCTGGTCGCCGAGGCCGACGGCGACGCCGGGCGGGCGTTCTGGTTCTTCGCCGAGGACCGCGACGCCGACTGGCCCGTGGCGGAATACGACGCCACGGTCGAGGAGGTCGACGGCGGGCAGCGGGTACGCGTCACCGCCCGCACGTTCCTGCGCGACCTGACCCTGTTCCCGGACCGGCTCGACCCGGCCGCCGAGGTCGACGAGGCCCTGGTGACGCTGCTGCCAGGGGAGTCGGCGACGTTCACGGTGCGGGCCCCGCGCCCGCTCGATGCGGCCGCCCTCACCGTGCGCCCCGTCCTGCGCACGGTGAATTGAAAGGAGGGGCCCCCTGTTAACGCTTTCTGTATAGGAAGGGGCCCCTCCAAACACCCCGCAGGCGCTTGACAGCGGCCGAGCGCATGCACGAGAGTCGATGCGTTCCCGAGGTGCGGCGGCGCGCGCCTTCCCCTTTCCCGAAGGGCCTGCGCGATGCCGCTCTCGTTCGACCGCCGCCACCTGCTGCGCCTCGGCGGCGCCACCCTCCTCGCCGCCCCCGCCACCGGCCTCGGCCTGCCAGTCCAGGCCGCCGCCGGCCCCGGCCTGCCCGCCCTCGCCGCCGCCACGGTCACCGCCGACCTGGTCGTCTACGGCGCGACCTCGGCGGGGATCATGGCCGCCGTGCAGATGCGCCGGCTGGGGCGCACCGCGCTGATCGTGGAGCCGGGCGGCCACGTCGGCGGGCTGACCACCGGCGGCCTCGGCTACACCGACAGCGGCACCAGCGCCGCCATCGGCGGCCTCGCCGGGGAGTTCTACCGCCGGGTCCACGCGAAGTACGCCGGCACGGCCGTCACCCCCACCTCGCCGATGCGGCTGGTCTTCGAGCCGCACGTCGCCGCCGCCGTCTTCGCCGACCTGCTCGCCGAGCACGCGATCCCGGTCTACCTCGACGCCCGGCTCGCCTCCGTGACCCGCGCCGGCGACCGGCTCACCGGCCTGGCCACCGACGACGGGCGGCTCTTCGCGGGCGGGATGTTCGTCGACGCCACCTACGAGGGCGACCTCATGGCGGCGGCCGGGGTGTCGTACGCGGTCGGCCGGGAGGCCAACTCGGTGTACGGCGAGACGATCAACGGGGTGCAGCTGCGCGGGGCGCACCAGTTCACCCTGCCCGTCGACCCGTACGTGGTGCCGGGCAACGCCGCGAGCGGCCTGCTCCCCGGCATCTCCGCCGCCCCCGTCGCGCCCAACGGCACCGGCGACGACCGGATCCAGGCGTACAACTTCCGGATGTGCCTCACCCGGGCCGCCGACCGGATCCCGTTCCCGAAGCCGGCCGGCTACGACCCGGCCGACTACGAGCTGCTGCTGCGCTACGTGCAGGCCGGCTACACCGGCCCGTTCTTCACCACCCAGAGCGTCGGCGGCGGCAAGACCGACTCCAACAACACCGGGGCGTTCTCCACCGACTTCATCGGGGCCAGCCACGGGTATCCGACGGCCACCTGGGCGCAGCGGCAGACGATGGTGGCCGAGCACCGGGCGTACCAGCAGGGTCTGCTGTGGTTCCTGGCCAACGACCCCCGGCTGCCGGCGTCGGTCCGGGCCGACACCGCCGCCTGGGGCCTGGCCGCCGACGAGTTCACCGCCACCGGCGGCTGGCCACCCCAGTTGTACGTCCGCGAGGCGCGGCGGATGCTCGCCGACTACGTGATGACGGAGCGGGACTGCCGGGGCGCGGTGCGGGTCGCCGACTCGGTCGGCCTGGCCAGCTACACGATGGACTCGCACAACTGCCAGCGGGTGGTGGTGAACGGGGTGGTGAAGAACGAGGGCGACGTGCAGGTGGGGGTGCCGGGGCCGTACCCGGTCAGCTACCGGTCGATCGTGCCCGCGCAGGGGCAGTGCGCCAACCTGTTCGTCCCGGTCTGCCTGGCGGCCAGCCACATCGCGTACGGCTCGATCCGGATGGAGCCGGTGTTCATGATCCTCGCGCAGTCCGCCGCGACGGCGGCGAAGCTGGCCCTGGACGCGGGCGTGCCGGCGCAGCGGGTCGACGTCGGCGCCCTCCAGGCCCGGCTGCGCGCCGACGGGCAGATCCTCACCTGGCCGCCCGTCACCGAGGGCGAGATCGTGGTCGACAACCGCTCGGTCGGGGTGACCCGGGGCGGGGTCTGGGTGGGCAGCACCCAGGTCGGCGGCTATTTCGGCACCGACTACGAGCACGACGGCAACACCGGCAAGGGCGTCAACCGGCTGCGGTTCACCCCGGCGCTGCCGGCCGCCGGCACGTGGACGGTTTACCTGCGCTGGACGGCCGATCCGAACCGGGCGAGCAACGTCCCGGTGGACGTGGCGCACGCCGGTGGCGTGACCACCCGCACGGTGGACCAGCGCGGCTCGGGCGGGCAGTGGGTGTCGCTCGGGGCGTACGAGTTCGCGGCGGGCTCGGCGGGCAGCGTGCTGATCCGCACGGAGGGCACCGACGGGTACGTGGTGGCCGACGCGGCCCGGTTCGTCCCGGTGGCCTGACCGGGGCGCGGGGTGTCCCGGCTCACGACTTGAAGACTTCTGCAAGTGGTAAAGTCTTCACGTATGGGTCGTCGAGCCGGGAGTCCCCAGGTGTCCGTGCCGCTGTACCAGGCCAAGGCCGAGCTGTTCCGCACCCTCGGGCACCCCGTGCGCATCCGCGTGCTCGAACTGCTCCAGGACGGGCCGAAGCCCGTCCGCGACCTGCTCGCCGTCATCGACGTCGAGGCGTCCAACCTCTCCCAGCAGCTCGCCGTGCTGCGCCGCGCCGGCATGGTCGCCTCCCACCGCGACGGCCCGCTGGTCATGTACTCCCTCAGCACCCCCGACGTGGCCGACCTGCTGGCCGCTGGGCGGCGCATCCTCGGCGCGGTCCTCACCGACCGCGACGCCCTCCTCGACGAGCTGCGCGCCGACGCCGTGCCGACTGCCGGCCCGGCTCCGGCCGCCAGCGGGGAGACCGGCTCGCGGCCCGGTGCGGGCCGGTGAGCGCCGCCACAGCCGCGACAGCCGCCACTGCCGCGACCGCCGCCGTCCGCGACCGCGTCCTCGGCCTGCTGCCCGGCCGCGCCGACTGGCACGCCGTACGCCGCTCGCCCCGCCGCGACCTGCTCGCCGGCCTCACCGTCGCGATCGTCGCCCTGCCGCTGGCCCTCGCCTTCGGCGTCACCTCCGGGCTCGGCGCGCAGGCGGGGCTGGTCACCGCCGTCGTCGCCGGTGCCGTGGCCGCCGTCTTCGGCGGCTCCAACCTCCAGGTCTCCGGCCCCACCGGCGCGATGACCGTGGTGCTGGTGCCCGTGGTGCAGCAGTTCGGCCCGGCCGGGGTGCTGATGGTCGGCGCGATGGCCGGCCTCGTGCTGATCGCCCTCGCGCTGGCCCGCCTCGGCCGGTACGTCCGCTACCTGCCCACCCCCGTCATCGAGGGCTTCACCGCCGGCATCGCCGTGGTCATCGCCCTGCAACAGGTGCCCGCCGCGCTGGGCGTCACCGACGCGCACGGCGACCGGGTGTGGGCGGTGGCCGCCGACGCGGTCGCCCGGTTCGTCGTACACCCCCGGCCGGCGGCCCTCGCGGTGGCCCTCGGCGTCGCGGCGCTGATGCTGCTCGGTGGCCGCTGGCGGCCCGGCGTGCCGTTCTCCCTGCTCGGGGTCGCCGCCGCGACGATCCTCGCGGAGACCGCGCCGGTCGACCTGGTCCGCATCGGCGCGCTGCCGCAGGGGCTGCCCGCGCCGTCGCTGGGCTTCCTCGACCCCGGTGCCGTCGGCGTGCTGCTGCCCTCCGCGCTCGCCGTCGCCGCCCTCGCCGCCCTGGAGAGCCTGCTGTCGGCCACCGTCGCCGACGGCATGACCGTCGGCGAGCGGCACGACCCCGACAAGGAGCTGTTCGGGCAGGGGCTGGCCAACCTCGCCTCCCCGCTGTTCGGCGGCATCCCCGCCACCGCCGCCATCGCCCGCACCGCCGTGAACGTGCGCGCCGGGGCGTCGTCGAAGCTGGCCGCGCTGACCCACGCCGTCGCGCTCGCCGCGATCGTGCTCGCCGCCGCGCCGCTCGTCGGCCGCATCCCCCTCGCGGCGCTCGCCGGGGTGCTGCTCGCCACCACCGTACGGATGGTCGAGGCCGCCTCGCTCCTGGCGCTGGCGCGCGCCACCCGGGGCGACGCGCTGGTGCTCGTGCTCACCTTCGCCGTCACCGTGATCTGGGACCTCGTGACCGCCGTGGCCGTCGGCATCGCCGTCGCGATCGTCATCGCGCTGCGCGCGGTGGCCCGCAGCGCCAGGCTGGAGCAGGTGCCCCTCGACCGGGGCGAGCACAGCGCCGAGGAGCACGCGCTGCTCGACGAGCACATCGTGGCGTACCGGCTGGACGGGCCGCTCTTCTTCGCCGCCGCGCACACCTTCCTGCTCCAGCTCTCCGACGTCGCCGACGTGCGGGTGGTCATCCTGCGGATGTCCCGGGTGTCGGCGCTGGACGCCACCGGGGCACACGTGCTGGGCGACGCCATCCGGCGGCTGCGCGGCCGGGGGATCACCGTGCTGCTCTCCGGCATCACCCCCGGCCACGACCAGGTTCTCGCCACGCTGGGGGTGGCCGACGAGCTGCGCCGCGACGGGCTGGTCTTCCCGGACACCCCGGCGGCCATCGCGTACGCCCGCGGCCTGCTCCGGGGCGCGCCCACCGCCTGAGCGCCGCGCCGCCTGAGCGGCGCGTCATGTCGGGGAGGTGGCGGTATCTCGCGTCCAGGACACCCCCATCTCCCCGACATGATGTTGATCAACCCTCGGGTAGTCGACGAACTGCACTGCCACGCCAGGCCCACGCCGGTCGCCGCCACCGTGGTCACCGCCGCGAGTGTGGCCACCGCCAACGACCTCGCCACCTGTCACCCAGGCGCGCGGCGAACCCTCCGCCGCACGAGCAGAGTCCTGAATCAGCCCCTGCCGTCACGATCCGTCGGGCGCGCTCCAGGGCGCTCGGCGAATCGAGTTGGGCGCGGAGCCCGAGCATGCGCAACGCCGTGATGAGCGGCAATGCCGCCGCGACCGTCGTCGTCGAGGCCGGCCAGCGGCCGGACGGTCGCTTCCACAAGTGTGGATCGTGGACAGTTGCCGTTCGCTGCGTGCGGGAACTGTCCACGATCGGCCACGGCCGACGTGCCGCAGGCACCCGGGCCTGCCCGGGCGGGGAACGCCGGGTGGTGAGAAGGGGCCCCTTCTATACGCCAGGCGTTAACAAGGGGCCCTTCCTTCTACTCCGGGACGCGGCGGTAGGCGCCGTCGCTGGCCGACGTGGCCATCGACGCGTACGCGCGCAGCGCCGCTGACACCGGGCGCTGCCGGTCGGCCGGCGTGTACGGCTTGGGGCGCTTCTCCTGTGCGATGCGCCGCGCCTCCAGCACGTCCGCGGGCACGTTCAGCTCGATGGACCGGCCCGGGATGTCGATGACGATCTCGTCGCCGGGCTCGACCAGGGCGATGAGGCCGCCGGAGGCCGCCTCGGGGGAGACGTGCCCGATGGACAGCCCGGAGGTGCCGCCGGAGAACCGGCCGTCGGTGAGCAGCGCGCAGGAGCGGCCCAGCCCCCGCCCCTTGAGGAACGAGGTCGGGTAGAGCATCTCCTGCATGCCGGGGCCGCCCTTCGGGCCCTCGTAGCGGATCACCACCACGTCGCCGGCGACGATCTCCTTGGCCAGGATCGCCGTGACGGCGTCGTCCTGCGACTCGTAGACCTTGGCCGGGCCGCGGAAGGTCAGGCACTCCTCGGGCACGCCGGCGGTCTTCACCACGCACCCGTCCGGGGCGAGGTTGCCGTGCAGGATGGCCAGCCCGCCGTCGGCGCTGTACGCGTGCTCGCGGTCCCGCACGCAGCCGCTGGCCGCGTCGGTGTCCAGCGTCGACCAGCGGTTGGTGGTGGAGAACGGCTCGGTGGTGCGCACCCCGCCGGGGGCGGCGTGGAACAGCTCGATCGCCTCCGGGGTGGCGGAGCCGCCGCGCACGTCCCAGTCGGCGAGCCACCGGGCGAGGGTGGGGGAGTGCACGGAGTGCACGTCGCGGTGCAGCAGCCCGGCGCGGTCCAGCTCGCCGAGGATGGCGGGGATGCCGCCGGCGCGGTGCACGTCCTCCATGTGGTAGTTCGGGGAGTTCGGCGCGACCTTGGCCAGGCAGGGCACCCGGCGGGAGACGGCGTCGATGTCGGCGACGGAGAAGTCCAGCTCGGCCTCTCTCGCGGCGGCGAGCAGGTGCAGGATCGTGTTGGTGGACCCGCCCATGGCCACGTCGAGCGCGACGGCGTTCTCGAACGCGGCCCGGCTGGCGATCTGCCGGGGCAGCACGGAGGCGTCGTCGCCGTCGTACCACCGCTTGGCGATCTCCACGACGGTGCGCCCGGCCTCGACGAACAGCGACCGGCGGGCGGCGTGGGTGGCCAGCGTCGAACCGTTGCCGGGCAGGGCCAGGCCGATGGCCTCGGTGAGGCAGTTCATCGAGTTGGCGGTGAACATGCCGGAGCAGGAGCCGCACGTCGGGCAGGCGGACCGCTCGATCTCGCCGAGCTGGTCGTCGGTGACCGCCTCGTTGGACGAGGCGATCATCGCGTCGATCAGGTCGATCTTGGAGTGGACGATCCCCTCGATCGCCACCGTCTTGCCGGCCTCCATGGGGCCGCCGGAGACGAAGACGGTGGGGATGTCGAGCCGCAGCGCGGCCAGCAGCATGCCCGGGGTGATCTTGTCGCAGTTGGAGATGCAGACCAGGGCGTCGGCGCAGTGCGCGTTGACCATGTATTCGACGGCGTCGGCGATCAGCTCGCGGCTGGGCAGCGAGTAGAGCATGCCGCCGTGGCCCATGGCGATGCCGTCGTCCACGGCGATGGTGTTGAACTCGCGGCCGACCCCGCCGGCCTCCGCGACCGCGTCGGCGACGAGGCCGCCGAGGTCCTTGAGGTGTACGTGGCCGGGGACGAACTGGGTGAAACTGTTGGCGATGGCGACGATCGGCTTGCCGAAGTCGTCGTCGGTCATCCCGGTGGCCCGCCAGAGGGCCCGGGCGCCGGCCATCGTCCGACCGTGGGTGGAGGTCCTCGACCGCAGCTCAGGCATGGGTACCAGTCTTGCACCGCCGGAGGGGCAACCGCCGGGGCGCGGCCCCGTGTCCCAACAGATGCACACCCGGCCCCCCATGGGCGGCGGGCATCCGGCACAGTTGGGAGCGTGTACTTCCCCCCGGGCATGATCGCCGTCGTGGTGCTGAGCGGCCTCGTCGCCGCCGGCGCGACCGCCCTGTTGGTCGCCTCCGCCCGGCGGGGCGGCCGCCGGTGCGGGCGGGCCGCCGGGCTGGTCGCCGTGGCGGGGGGCTTCGCGGTGGCCGGCCTCGCGGTCGGGCTGGCCGTGGCGCTGACCGGCGAACACCTGGCCCACCGGCAGGGGCAGCGCACCGGCTGGGCCACGCTGGTCTCCGCCGGGGTCGCGGCGAGCGCGCTCGCCTTCGGCGCGGGCCTGCTGCGGCTGCCCGGCGCGGGGGCGACCCGCGCGGCGACGGCCCGCCTCATCCTCGACAGCGTGACGATGGCCACCGCGCTCTGGTTCGTGGGCTGGGTGCTCTTCTCCGAGCCGACCCGGCTGCTCGGCGCCGCCACCCCGATGGCCTGCGCGCCGATCCTGCTGGCCACCGTCAGCGTCGCGCTCACCGCCGGGCTCACCCTGATCGTGCTCCTGCGCGCCGCCCGGCCCCGCCGCCGGTTGGCCCTGCTCGGCACCGGGATCACGGCGGTGACCTCCGGCGGGCTCGGCATCGCCGGCGGGCTCTGCCAGGCCGTGCCGGGCATGGTGCTGGCCGGCGCCGCGCTGCTGGCGGCGGGGCTGTTGACCGCCGCGCTGGTCGTGCGCCGGGCCGACCCGCCGGGGCAGCTCGACGTCGACCTGATCGGCTCCGACGGCGCGTACGCCTTCGTCCCGATGGGCGCGATGGCCGCCTCCGCGATGTACCACCTGATCCAGGGCGGCCGGTTCGACGCGCTGGGCATCGTCGCCGGCAGCCTGGAGGGCTTCGCCCTGGTGGCCCGGCAATACCTGGCCCTGCACGACGTGCGCCGCTACGCGGGCCGGCTTGCCGAGCGGGAGGCGCACTTCCGCGAGCTGGCGCACACCGACCCGCTGACCGGCCTGGCCAACCGGCGGGGGCTGCTGCGCGCCCTGCACCAGGCCACCGGCTCCGGCGACCCGTGCGTGCTGCTCGGGCTGGACCTGGACGGCTTCAAGAACGTCAACGACATGCGCGGGCACGACGTGGGCGACGAGGTGCTGGCGGAGGTGGGCCGGCGGCTGCGCGGCAACCTGCGCCCCGACGACCTGGCCGCCCGGCTCGGCGGGGACGAGTTCGCGGTGCTCGTGCCGGGCCGCCCGGTCGAGGCGGGGCGGATCGCCGAGCGGCTGCTGGGGGTGCTCGGCGACCCGTACGACCAGCCGGGCGGGCCGGTCTTCCTGTCGGTGAGCATCGGGGTGGCCGGGCTGCCCGACGAGCCGGACACGGAGCTGCTGCTGCGCCACGCCGACCTGGCCCTGCGCTATGCCAAGCAACGCGGCAAGAACCGGATCGAGCACTACGACGGCGCGTACGACAAGTTGCTGCGCCGCCGCACGACGCTGGAGCACGAGCTGCGCGGGGCGATCGAGCGCGACGAGCTGCGGCTGGTCTTCCAGCCGGTGGCGTCGCTGCCGTCGGTGCGCCCGGTGGGGGCGGAGGCGCTGCTGCGCTGGCACCACCCGGAGCTGGGCCACGTGCGCCCGGACGAGTTCATCCCGCTGGCCGAGGAGTGCGGGATGATCGCCAAACTCGGCGCGTGGGTGCTGCACCAGGCGTGCTACCAGCTCTCCCGTTGGCTGGCCGACGGGCACGACGTCTGGGTGTCGGTGAACGTCTCGCCCCGGGAGCTGCACGCCCCGGAGTACGTGGTCCAGGTCGCCGACGCGCTGCGCGCCCACCACGTGCCGCCGCAGCGGCTGGTGCTGGAGGTCACCGAGCACGCCGTCGCCACCGACCTCGACGAGCTGATCCGGCGGCTGACCGCGCTGCGGCGCACCGGCGTCCGGATCGCCCTCGACGACTTCGGCGCGGGATATTCGTCACTCGGCCAGCTGCGCCGGCTGCCGATCGACATCCTCAAGATCGATCACGGGCTGGTGGCCGAGCACGAGCCGGTCCGTCCGGCTGGCGCGGACGGGCCGCCCTTCGCCCCGATGGTGGACATCGTGATGCGCCTGGGGCACCAGCTCGGGCTGGAGGTGATCGCCGAGGGGGTGACCAATCCCACCGAGCTGGCCGCCGTGGTCGCCGCCGGCTGCCGGTTCGGCCAGGGCGCGCTCTTCGGTTGGGGGGTGCCGGCCGAGCACCTGGAGGCGATGCTGGAGGCCGCGACGTCGCCCGGGGCCCGCCGGTCCCCGGCCCCGCCGGCCCCGGTGCGGCCGGCGCGCCTGCCCGCGCAGCGCGCCGACTGGGACGGGCCCGCCCCGCGGGCCGACTGGGACGGGTCCGCGCAGCTCGCGGGGGGTGCGGGCGGCGCGTCGGGGCAGGACGCGCCGACGTCCGTTAACCAAAATGTGGGATCAGTTGACTCATCGCGTGAGATGCGGCAGGCTTGACCGCATGTCGTCGAACCGGTCTCCGCGAGTACTTACCTGAGCGCACTCTCCGTCGTCGAGAGTGCGCTGGCCCCGTGCATGTCTGCACGAGGGCCGTTTTTATTGCCATCGGACCCATCGCATCGGTGCGGGCACCCGCCCGCGTCGCACGCTTGCAGAGCACCAGCCACTCCAGCCGAAGGCCTGAACCGCAATGACGAGACCCACGCCAGAGACACTCGCCCACTCCGCCCGCCGGGCCCGCGCCGGTGCCGAGCCCGCGACCGACGCCGCGGCGACCGGCCGCGCCGCCGCCGTCCCGGCCGCCCCGGCCGTACGGCAGCCCGAGCCGGTCCAGCTCTCCGGGGCCGGTTCCCTCGTGCGGTCCCTTGAGGCGCTCGGCGTCGACGTCGTGTTCGGCATCCCGGGCGGGGCGATCCTGCCGGCGTACGACCCGCTCTACGACTCCACGGTGCGGCACATCCTGGTCCGGCACGAGCAGGGCGCCGGCCACGCCGCCACCGGTTACGCCCAGGCCACCGGCCGGGTCGGCGTCTGCATGGCCACCTCCGGCCCGGGCGCGACGAACCTGGTCACCCCGATCGCCGACGCGTACATGGACTCGGTGCCGATGGTGGCGATCACCGGCCAGGTCGCGCGGCCGTCGATCGGCACGGACGCCTTCCAGGAGGCGGACATCCAGGGCATCACCCTGCCGATCACCAAGCACAACTTCCTGGTCCAGACGGCCGAGGAGATCCCGCGGGTGCTCGCCGAGGCGTTCCACCTGGCCTCGACGGGCCGCCCCGGCCCGGTGCTGGTCGACATCCCCAAGGACGTCCTGCAGGCGCAGACCACCTTCTCCTGGCCGCCGACGCTGGACCTGCCCGGCTACCGGCCGACCCTGCACCCGCACGGCAAGCAGATCCGGGAGGCGGCCCGGCTGATGACCAGCGCCCGCCGGCCGGTGCTGTACGTCGGCGGCGGCGTGCTCAAGGCCGGGGCCACCGAGGGGCTGCGCCGGCTGGCGGAGCTGACCGGCATCCCGGTGGTCACCACGCTGATGGCGCTCGGGGCGTTCCCCGACTCGCACCGGCAGCACCTGGGCATGCCCGGCATGCACGGCACCGTGGCGGCCGTCTACGGCCTGCAGAAGGCCGACCTGATCGTGGCGCTGGGGGCCCGGTTCGACGACCGGGTGACCGGCAAGCTGGACTCCTTCGCCCCGGACGCGACGATCGTGCACGCCGACATCGACCCGGCCGAGATCGGCAAGAACCGGCACGCGGACGTGCCGATCGTCGGCGACGCGAAGCACGTGATCGAGGAGCTGATCGCGGCGGTCACCACCGAGCGGGCCGCCGGCCGACCGGCCGACCTGGGCGACTGGTGGACCCAGCTCGACGACCTGCGCGAGCGTTACCCGCTGGGCTACGAGGAGCCGGCCGACGGCACCCTCTCCCCGCAGTACGTGATCGAGCGGCTCGGCAAGATCGCCGGCCCGGACGCGGTCTACGTGGCCGGCGTCGGGCAGCACCAGATGTGGGCGTCGCAGTTCATCTCGTACGAGAAGCCGGGCACCTGGCTCAACTCCGGTGGCCTCGGCACGATGGGCTACGCGGTCCCGGCCGCGATGGGGGCCAAGGTCGGGCGGCCGGACACGGTGGTCTGGGCGATCGACGGCGACGGCTGCTTCCAGATGACCAACCAGGAGCTGGCCACCTGCGCGCTGGAGGGCATCCCGGTCAAGATCGCCGTGATCAACAACGGTAACCTCGGCATGGTCCGGCAGTGGCAGACGCTGTTCTACAACGAGCGCTACTCCAACACCGAGCTGGGCACCCACAAGCACCGCATCCCCGACTTCGTCAAGCTCGGCGAGGCCCTCGGCTGCGTCGGCCTGCGCTGCGAGAACGCCGCCGACGTCGACAAGACCATCGAGGCCGCGATGGCGATCAACGACGCCCCCGTCGTGATCGACTTCGTGGTCGGCAAGGACGCGATGGTGTGGCCGATGGTGGCCGCCGGCACCAGCAACGACGAGATCATGTTCGCCCGCGGCGTCCGCCCGGCCTTCGACGAGGACGACATCTAACCATGACGATGCACACGCTTTCCGTGCTGGTGGAGAACAAGCCGGGCGTCCTGGCCCGGGTCTCCGGGCTGTTCTCCCGGCGCGGCTTCAACATCGACAGCCTCGCCGTCGGCGAGACCGAGAACCCGGACGTCTCGCGGATCACCATCGTGGTCAACGCCGAGTCGTCCCCGCTGGAGCAGGTCACCAAGCAGCTCAACAAGCTGGTCAACGTGCTCAAGATCGTCGAGCTGGACCCGCAGGTCTCGGTCGCCCGGGAGCTGCTGCTGGTCAAGGTCCGCGCCGACCGCGCGGCACGCAGCCAGGTGCTGGAGACGGTCAACCTGTTCCGCGCCCGGGTCGTCGACGTCGCGCCCGACACGCTGACGATCGAGGCCACCGGCACCCCCGACAAGCTGGACGCGCTGCTGCGCGACCTCGAACCGTACGGAATCAAGGAGATGGTCCAGTCCGGGACGGTGGCGATCGGGCGCGGCTCGCGCTCGATCACCGCGGGCCCGGCCCTGCGGGCCGCCTGATTCCCCGCACCACCGACCGCACAAGCCACGACGGGCCATACCCGGGCCGCCGTACGAAAGGGAAGTCAATGAGCGTTGAGGTGTACTACGACGACGATGCCGACCTCGGCCTGATCCAGGCCAAGAAGGTCGCGGTGATCGGGTACGGCAGCCAGGGCCACGCCCACGCGCTGTCGCTGCGCGACTCCGGCGTCGACGTGGTGATCGGCCTGCCGGCGGGCTCGAAGAGCCGGCCCAAGGCCGAGGAGCAGGGCCTGCGGGTGCTCACCCCGGCGGAGGCCGCGGCCGAGGCCGACGTGATCATGATCCTGGCCCCGGACACCGCGCAGCGCGGCCTCTACACCGAGGCGATCGCCCCGAACCTGGCCCCGGGCAAGGCGCTCTTCTTCGGCCACGGCTTCAACATCCGGTACGACCTGATCAAGCCCCCGGCCGACGTGGACGTGGCGATGGTCGCCCCGAAGGGCCCGGGTCACCTGGTCCGCCGTCAGTACGTCGACGGCAAGGGCGTGCCCTGCCTCGTCGCCGTCGAGCAGGACGCCAGTGGCACCGCGTTCGCCCTGGCCCTGGCGTACGCCAAGGGCATCGGCGGCACCCGGGCGGGCGCGATCAAGACCACCTTCAAGGAGGAGACGGAGACCGACCTGTTCGGCGAGCAGGCGGTCCTCTGCGGCGGCGCGGCGGCGCTGGTGCAGACCGGCTTCGAGGTGCTCACCGAGGCGGGCTACGCCCCGGAGATCGCCTACTTCGAGTGCCTGCACGAGCTGAAGCTGATCGTCGACCTGATGTACGAGGGCGGCATCGCCCGGATGCGCTACAGCGTCTCCGACACCGCCGAGTACGGCGACCTGTCCCGGGGCCCGCGCGTCGTCGACGCCCGGGTCAAGGAGGAGATGCGCAAGATCCTGTCCGAGGTGCAGTCGGGCGAGTTCGCCCGCGAGTGGATCGCCGAGGACGACAACGGCCGCCCCAACTTCGCCAAGTGGCGGGCCGAGGGCGCGGCGCACCCGATCGAGGCGACCGGCCAGAAGCTGCGGTCCATGATGAGCTGGGTCGACCGGCCGATCACCGAGACCGCCTGAGCACTGCCCGCACCGCGGCGACCCGCCCGACGCTCTCCCCGGCGTCGGGCGGGTCGCCGTGTCATTTCACCCAGCCTTAACACCCTTGACATGTCGGGTTTGTGAGGGCACTCACCCCAGCGTCCGGGGCACGCCGGGCGGCCCGCGCCCTACGATCGCGGGTAGGTGCGTAGCCGGCACCTGACGGCCATGGCACGAACCAGCGCAGGGCGCAGCGCGGCGCCCCGTCGCCCCGGCCGACCGCCATACGACCTCTACGAGGACCGATGAATCCTGTCGTACTGATCGCCGAAGAACTCGCCCCCGCCGCCATCGAGGTGCTCGCCCACGACTTCGACGTCCGTCACGTCGACGGCACCGACCGCCCGGCCCTGCTCTCCGCGCTCTCCGAGGCCGACGCGGTGATCGTGCGCAGCGCCACGCAGATCGACGCCGAGGCGATCGCCGCCGCCCCGCGGCTGAAGGTGGTCGCCCGGGCCGGTGTGGGCCTGGACAACGTCGAGGTGCCGGCCGCCACCGCGCGGGGCGTCATGGTCGTCAACGCCCCCACCTCCAACATCGTCTCCGCCGCCGAGCAGGCCGTCGCGCTGCTGCTCGCCGTGGCCCGCAACACCGCCAGCGCCAGCGCCGCGCTCAAGGCCGGCGAGTGGAAGCGGTCCAAGTACACCGGCGTCGAGGTGCAGGGCAAGACCGTCGGCGTCGTCGGCCTCGGCCGCATCGGGGTGCTTTTCGCGTCCCGGATGGCCGCCTTCGGCACCCGGCTGATCGCGTACGACCCCTACATCCAGCCGGCCCGCGCCGCCCAGCTCGGCGTGCGCCTGGTCGGGCTGGAGGAGCTGCTGCGGGAGAGCGACTTCATCTCGATCCACCTGCCGAAGACCCCGGAGACCGTGGGCCTGATCGGCGAGAAGGAGCTGGCGATCGTCAAGCCGGGCGTGCGGATCGTCAACGCCGCCCGGGGCGGGCTGGTCGACGAGCAGGCCCTGGCCGACGCGATCGCCGAGGGCCGCGTCGGCGGCGCGGGCGTCGACGTGTACGCCAAGGAGCCGTGCACCTCCTCGCCGCTGTTCGCCTTCGACAACGTGGTGGCCACCCCGCACCTGGGCGCGTCCACCGCCGAGGCGCAGGACAAGGCCGGCCTCGCCGTGGCCAAGAGCGTGAAGCTGGCCCTGCAGGGCGAGTTCGTGCCGGACGCGGTCAACGTCCAGGCCGGCGGCGTCGTCGCCGAGGACATCCGCCCGCTGCTGCCGCTGGCCGAGAAGCTGGGCCGCGCGTTCACCGCCGTGGCCGGCGGGGTGGCCGCCAGCGTCACCGTCGAGGTGCGCGGCGCGGCCGTCGCCCACGACGTGTCGGTGCTCAAGCTCGCCGCGACCAAGGGGCTGTTCAGCTCGGTGGTCGAGGAGCAGGTCACCTACGTCAACGCGCCGCACCTGGCCGCCGAGCGGGGCGTCGAGGTCAACCTGGCCAGCCAGGCCGAGACGACCGACCACCCGACCCTGGTGACGGTCCGCGGCGCGCTGCCCGACGGCCGCACCGTCAGCGTCTCCGGCACGGTCGCCGCGGCGGGCGCCCGCGACGTGCTGAAGCTGACCGAGGTGGACGGCTTCGACGTGGAGATCGGCGCGGAGGGCATCCTGCTCTTCCTGCGCTACGTGGACCGCCCGGGCGTGGTCGGCACCGTCGGCACGCTGCTCGGCGAGGCCGGCATCAACATCGCCGCCATGCAGGTGGCCCGCCGGGAGGCCGGCGGCGAGACCCTGATGACCCTCACGGTCGACCAGGCCCTCGGCGCCGACCTGCTCACCTCGGCGGCCGACTCGATCGGCGCGACCTCGGCCAGCGCCGCCGACCTGCGCGACGAGTAGTAGCATCCGTCCATCGTGGACCGTCGCGCACGGTCCACCTGGGACGACCGCGGGGCCCGGCCGAATCGGCCGGGCCCCGCGTCGTGTCGTACCGCGTCGGATCAGATCGTGTCGGGTCGGTTCAGCGGACGGGCCGGTTCAGCGCCGGGTGCGCGCGGGCGGCGGATAGACCGAACCGTCCTGGTAGTCGAAGAGCATCAGGTCGTACTCGCCGGCCAGCCGCTCGATGTCGAGCAGCACCTGGTCCTCGCAGGCGGGGTTGAGGTTCATCTCGATGTGGTCGTTCGCCGCGTGCAGCGGCGCGACCTCCCACGGGGTACCCGGGCCGGCCGGCCGGTCGGGATACCTGGCCGTGATCGCCCGGTAGAAGGCGACGACCCGCGGGTCCGGGTAACGTTCGCCGTGCTGCCCCTGCCGGCACCGTTGCACCGCTGCCCGCACGTCCGCGGGCGTGGCCCCGTCCGGGAGGGCCCACACGCTCAGATCGAAACTCACGGCGGACAGCGTGCCATCTTGTGGCCGGGAAGTCACCGCGACCCCACCGCAGGTCAACCGCGAATGTTCCGACCGTCCCCCGGAGACGGTCCGCTGTGGAGACTCTTGCGTCGAGTTGCGTCGATTCGCTAGCGTACTCGTGCGGTCACTGGCTGAGTTCGGTCGTCGGCCCGTCTTCGGGTGGCGTGGTCTGACCTCGGGCCCGGCCGGTCCCGCACCCCTCGATTGCGCGAGCCACGCGCACTCGTCGCTGATCGGCCCCCACGGTCGTTGCCGAGACCGTGGGGGCCGATCGCCGACCACCCGGCGGCCGGGATGCGAAGGCCGGCCGGTGCGGATGGCGTGCGCTCAGCGCCGGCGGTGGGCGAACAGCGCCCGGTAGTCCGATCCGTTGCGGAACCAGGCCAGTCCCGCGGGGCCGGCGGCGTAGAGCGCGGTGGCGTAGGCGTCGGCCACCGCCAGGTCCGGGCCGATCACCGTGGCCGCGTCGAGCTGGTCGGCCGGCTCCCCGGTGTGCGGGTCGACCACGTGGCCCCGCCGGCCGGTCACCCCGGAGGTCCCCACCGCACCGGCCGTCATCTCCAGCGCCAGCGGGGCGCGCCGGGGGTCGGTCGGGTGGTGCACCGCCACCCGCCACGGGCCGCCGTGCGGGGCGTGGCCGCGCACGACGAGGTCGGCGCCGGTGAGCACGGCGTAGTCGTGGATGCCGGCGGCGCGCAGCCGGGCCGCGGCCCGCTCCACCGCCCAGCCGCCGAGCAGGCCGCCTGGGTCGAAGCCGCCGGGCACCGCCCACGCGTCGAACCAGCCGTCGGTGGCCGCCCGCATCGCGGCGCACCGGTCGACCAGGTCGGCCAGCGGCGCGTACGACTCGGGGCTGATCTCTCCCCGGCGCAGCCGGGAGACCAGGCTGTCGGGGCGGGTCGGGCCGTAGGTGAGGTCGACGGCGCGCAGTTCGGCGACGGCGTCGGCCAGCGCCGCGCCGACCCCGCGCCGGCCCAGCCAGCTCGGGGCGTTGAGCAGCAGCGAGTATTCGGCGGTGCCGGTCCGGACGGTGTGCTGCACGGCGATCCGGTCGACGGCGGTGCCGCCGGCGGCGTCGAGGCGGTGGCTGCGGGTGCCCAGCCGCAGGTCGGGGCGGCGGCTGGCGAAGGCGGTCTGGTCGACCCAGCGGGTGCGCGGCTGCTGGTCGACCCAGCGCTGCCGGGGTTGCTCGTCGATGCGCATCGCTGCCGCTCCTTCGCTGACGGCGCCGCAGCACCGCGGCGACCACCCGTCCGGGCCCCCGTGACCCGTTCGCCACCGACCCTACGCAGGGAAGTTGACCGCACCATGAATCCCACCTGGGAGCCTGCTGTGCATTCCGCTTTCCCGAATTGTGGAAGGCTCGTACCGGGAGGCGGGACGGGGCCGTACCGTTGGGCGAAGACGACGAGGCGAGGGAGCTGAGGACGTGGCACGCATCGCGGTGGTGGCCGGTGACGGGATCGGACCCGAGGTGGTCGCGCAGGCCCTCAAGGTCGTCGACGCCGTGCTCCCCGGGGTGGAGACCACCGCCTACGACCTCGGCGCGGCCCGCTACCACCGCACCGGCGAGGTGCTGCCGGAATCGGTGCTGACCGAGCTGGCCGGGCACGACGCGATCCTGCTCGGGGCCGTCGGCGACCCGACCGTCCCGCCGGGCGTGCTGGAGCGGGGCCTGCTGCTCAAGCTCCGCTTCGCCTTCGACCAGTACGTCAACCTGCGCCCCTCGCGGCTGTGGCCCGGCGTGGCCGGCCCGCTGGCCAACGTCAAGCCCGGCGAGGTCGACCTGGTCGTGGTACGCGAGGGCACCGAGGGGCTCTACGCCGGGGCGGGCGGCTCCCTGCACCGGGACACCCCGGCCGAGGTGGCCACCGAGGAGAGCCTGAACACCCGGCACGGCGTGGAGCGGGTCATCCGCGACGCGTTCGCCCGGGCGTCGCGCCGCGAGCGGCGCAAGGTGACCCTGGTGCACAAGACCAACGTGCTGACCCACGCCGGGTCGCTGTGGGCCCGCGCCTTCGAGGCCGTGGCCGCCGAGCACCCCGACGTCGCCACGGAATACCAGCACGTCGACGCCGCCGCGATGTTCCTGGTCACCCAGCCCCAGCGCTACGACGTGGTGGTCACCGACAACCTCTTCGGCGACATCCTCACCGACATCGCCGCCGCCGTCACCGGCGGCATCGGGCTGGCCGCCAGCGGCTGCATCAACCCGTCCGGGGCGTACCCGTCGATGTTCGAGCCGGTGCACGGCTCCGCGCCGGACATCGCCGGCCAGGGCGTCGCCGACCCGGTCGCCGCCGTGCTCTCCGCCGCCCTGCTGCTCGACCAGCTCGGGCACGCCGAGGCCGCCGCCCGGGTCACCGCCGCCGTCGGCACGGAGCTGGCCAACCGGGGCGCGGGCGTACCGTTGCGCACCGCCGAGGTAGGCGACCGGCTCGCCGGCTACGCGGTGGCCTGAACGACCGGGTAGCCGTCGCGCACCCGGCGGCCGGCACCGCCGGCACCCCTGTCAGAAGCCACCGCCCGTCGGTTGGCGCTACCCGCTGAACGAGCGTTCGGGGTAGGTTTCTGGCAGCACTTTCCTCCGGCGTGCGGTCCCGCGCGCCGTCGTTCCCCAGGGAGGCACGCGCGATGAGCGGTGGTGACATGCTCGACTTCGAGATCCGTCCGAATCCCACGCCGGTATCCGCCGTCGAACGGGCGGCCCTGCTCGCGGCCCCGGGGTTCGGCCGCGTCTTCACCGACCACATGGTCACGATCCGGTACGCCGAGGGCAAGGGATGGTACGACGCCCGGGTCGAGGCGCGCGGGCCGATCCCGATGGACCCGGCCTCCGCCGTGCTGCACTACGCGCAGGAGATCTTCGAAGGGCTGAAGGCCTACCGGCTCGCCGACGGGTCGATCACCATGTTCCGGCCGGAGGCCAACGCCGCCCGGTTCGTCGACTCGGCCCGCCGGATGGCGATGCCGGAGCTGCCCCCGGAGCTGTTCGTCGACTCGCTGCGCCGGCTCGTCGACATCGACCGGGACTGGATCCCGGAGGGCGACGGGGCCAGCCTCTACCTGCGCCCGTTCATGATCGCCAGCGAGGTCTTCCTCGGCGTCCGGCCGTCCAACGAATACCTCTACGTGGTGATCGCCTCCCCGGCCGGGTCGTACTTCTCGGGCGGGGTCAAGCCGGTCACGGTCTGGGTCTCGCCGGACTACACCCGCGCCGCCCCCGGCGGCACCGGCGCGGCCAAGTGCGGCGGCAACTACGCCGCCTCGCTCGCCGCCCAGGCCGAGGCGATCGAGGCCGGCTGCGACCAGGTCGTCTTCCTCGACGCGGTGGAGCGCCGCTACGTCGACGAGCTGGGCGGGATGAACGTCTTCTTCGTCTACGACGACGACACCCTCGTCACCCCGCCGCTGACCGGCACCATCCTGCCCGGCATCACCCGGGACGCCCTGCTCACCCTGGCCGCCGAGGCCGGCCACCGGGTCGAGGAGCGGCCGGTCAGCTTCGCCGACTGGGAGGCCGACGCGGCCAGTGGCCGGCTGCGCGAGGCGTTCGCCTGCGGCACGGCGGCGGTGATCACGCCGATCGGCCGGGTCAAGTACCCCGACGGCGAGTTCGCCGTCGCCGACGGCGGGCAGGGCCCGGTGACCACGGCGTTGCAGCAGCGGCTGGTCGACATCCAGCGCGGCCGGGCCGCCGACCCGCACGGCTGGGTGACCCGCCTGTAGGTGCAAGGAAGGGCCCCTTCTTAACGCATTCTGTAGAGGAGGGGCCCCTTCTTAACTCCGCCGGGCAGCCCGACGGGGCGGGCGGGCCGGGCGGGGCGGGCGAGTGAGCTGGCGGGCCGGGTAGGCCGGGTTGGTGAGCTGGCGGGGCGCGCTCACTCCAGCAGGTGGTCGCGGAGTGCGGCGAGCTGGGCGTCGGTGACGCCGGCGTGCCGCAGGTAGCCCTCCGCCGAGCCGTGCCCCTCCCGCAGCTCGGCCAGGAACAGCGTCATCGCCTCGGCGGGCGAGGCCAGGTAGGGCGCCGGCAGGTCCCGGGCGTCCGGCATGGTGGCGGCCACCCAGGCGCTGAACCGCTGCGACGCCTCGGTGCTCAGCGCGTAGTCGGCGGCGATGTCGGCGTCGCTCACACCCAGCGCCGACAGGGTCAGCGCGCAGACGATCCCGGTGCGGTCCTTGCCGGCCACGCAGTGCACGACGACCGGCTCGGCGGCGCTGTCGGCGATCAGCCCGACCGCCTCGGCGAGCCCGGCCGCGCCGGTGCCGGCGAGGGCGGCGTACCGGTCGGCGAGGAAGCGGGCGAGGCTCGAACCGGGCTCGTACTGCGCCTCCGCCCAGTCGACGTGCTCGGGGTGGATGTGCCGGTAGGCGAGCCCGGGCAGCTCCGGGACCCTGCCGTCCCGGGCCACCTCGGTCGGGCGGCGCAGGTCGATCACGGTGCGCACGCCGAGGGCGGCGAACGCCTCCCGGTCGGGGCCGTCGATGCGGTGCGGGGAGTCGGAGCGGTAGAGCCGCCCCCAGCGGACCGCACGCCCGTCGCCGGTCGGGTAGCCGCCGACGTCGCGGAAGTTGAACAGGGCGGTGAAGGGGATCCTGCGCTTGTCCTCGGTCGCGTCCACGCTGACACCGTAACCGTCGGTGGGCCGGAACCCCACCGGCCGTTACGGCGAACGGCGGCCGTCACCGTGAGCGCCGGCCGCTGCGGCGGACGGGGGCTCAGCGCGCGGTGCCCGGGGGCAGGTTGCCGTAGCTCTCGTCGTAGTAGCCGCCGAGCCGGTCGCGGAACGCCGGGTCGCTGTGGCTTTCCTCGTCGTACTCGGGGGCGGCCTTGATCTGGTCGCGCTCCCGGTCGACGTACACGGTGCGGGCGTCGTGGTCGACGTGGTTGACCGTGCCGGCGGGCAGCATGACCTTCCTGCCGAAGATCCAGGGGCCGGTGTCGACCACCAGGTAGCTGCCGCCGACCTCGTGGCTCGCGCTGTCGATCTTGCCGACGCCGCCGTCGGTGGCCTCGACGTGGTAGCCGACGAGGTCGGCGTCGGCGACCGAGGGCCGGTCGCGGTAGCTCCACGGGTCGAACGCCCCGGCGGGGGCGCCGCCGGCGATCGCGCCCTGGTCGCCGTGCCGCATCGGGTCGGGCGTGCCGGTGGCGGCGTGCGGGTCGAGCCTGTCCATGGGTGCTCCTGCCCCGACCGTCGTGGTCGTCTCGGAGGGATCGTCTCCGAACGACCACCTACCCGGGCCCCGGGCCGCCTACACGCCGGCCCCTCGCCGGGCCGCCCACACGCGGACACCCGCCGGGCCGCGGGGGTGCGGCGCCGGCGGGTGTCCGGGCGTACGGCTCAGACGAGCGCGGCCTGCGCGTCGAGGGCCACGGCGGCGGCGTGCACGACGGCGGCGATGCGCAGCCCCTCGTGCACCTGCTCCCGGGTGAACCCGGCGGCGCGCAGGGTCTTCTCGTGCGACTCCAGGCAGACGCCGCAGCCGGTGATCGCCGAGACGGCGAGGCACCACAGCTCGAAGTCGCCCTTCTCCACGCCCGGCCGCGCGATGATCTGCATCCGCAGCCGGGCCGGCATCGACGCGTAGTTCTCGTCGCCGATGAGGTGCTTGGCCCGGTAGTAGACGTTGTTCATCGCCATGATCGTCGCGGCGCCCTTCGCCGCCTCGACCGCCTCGGGGGTGAGGTGGGTGGCCGCCTCGGCGGCGATCTCCCGCAGCACGACCGGGTTGCGGGCGGCGACGGCGCAGGCCAGCGCCGTGCCCCACGCCTGCTCCGGCTTGAGGGTGGAGGCGCCCACGGTGGAGCCCAGGTTGAGCTTGATGTCCTTGGCGTACTCGGGCAGGGCCGCCTTGATCGCGTCGAGGCCCATCGTCAGGCCCCGGCGCCGGCGAGCAGCCTGGTGGCGTCGAGGGTGTCGCCGCCCTTGTTCCAGTTGCACGGGCACAGCTCGTCGGTCTGCAGGGCGTCGAGCACGCGCAGCACCTCGGAGACGTTGCGGCCGACGGAGCCGGCGGTCACCATGGCGAACTGGATCTCGTTGTCCGGGTCGACGATGAAGGTGGCCCGCTGGGCCACGCCGTCGGCGCCGAGCACGCCGCAGGCGTCGGTCAGCTCGCGCTTGATGTCGCTGAGCATCGGGAACGGCAGCTCACGCAGGTCGGGGTGGTCCTTGCGCCAGGCGTAGTGGACGAACTCGTTGTCCACCGACACGCCGAGCACCTGGGCGTCCCGGTCGGCGAACTCGCCGTTGAGCCGACCGAACTCGGCGATCTCCGTCGGGCAGATGAACGTGAAGTCCTTCGGCCAGAAGAAGACCACCCGCCACTTGCCCTCGTACGACTTGTGGTTGATCGACTCGAACGCCCGGTCGGCGTCCAGCGAGACGCAGGCGGTCAGTTCGTACTCGGGGAAGCGGTCACCGACAGTGAGCACGGGTCCTCCTTGACAGCGGCACGGGGCCGGTAACTTGATCGGTTCCAGATACTGCCGCAGTGGTGTTTCGGCTCGGTAGCGGCCGGATGACTTGTGAAGTCGATCACCAGCGGCGCGTTTCGCCCGTGGGCGACCCGACCTGCGGTATGGCCACCCTCCGTGACCGTCCCGACATGTGGATTGTTCCTCCCGAAACCCGGGTGGGGGTGGCAGAGTGGCGACCGTGACCAGCACCGTCGTCATTATTGGCAACTAGCGCGCCCGGCAACCGACTCGCCGAGCGCGCAGACCTCCCGCATCCGCGGGGGGTCTTTTTGTTGGTCCCCCTCCGCCACCCCCACCCGTCCCGCCCGCGCCCGAAAGGACTCCCCATGACGTTCCAGCTGTACGACACGACGCTGCGCGACGGTGCCCAGCGCGAGGGGCTCACCTACTCGGTGGTCGACAAGCTCGCCGTGGCCCGACTGCTCGACGAGTTCGGCGTGGGCTTCATCGAGGGCGGCTGGCCGGGCGCGGTGCCCAAGGACACCGAGTTCTTCCGCCGGGCCCGCACCGAACTCGACCTGAAACACGCCCTGCTCGTGGCGTTCGGGGCCACCCGCAAGGCCGGCGTCGCCGTCGCCGACGACCCGCAGGTGCGGGCGCTGCTCGACGCGCAGACCCCGGCCGTCGCGCTGGTCGCCAAGGCCGACCTGCGGCACGTCGAGCGGGCGCTGCGCACCACCGCGCAGGAGAACCTGGCGATGATCCGGGACACGGTGCGCCACCTCGTCGCCGAGGGGAGGCGGGTCTTCGTCGACGGCGAGCACTTCTTCGACGGCTACCGGCACGACCCCGCGTACGGCGCGGAGGTCGTGCAGACCGCGCTGGCCGCCGGCGCCGAGGTGATGGTGCTCTGCGACACCAACGGCGGCATGCTGCCCTCCCGCGTCAGCGCCGCCATCGCCGACCTGACCGCCCGCACCGGCGTCGACCCGGCCCGCCTGGGCATGCACGCCCAGAACGACACCGCCTGCGCGGTGGCCAACACCATCGCCGCCGTCGAGGCCGGCGTGCGCCACGTGCAGGGCACCGCCAACGGCTACGGCGAGCGTCCCGGCAACGCCGACATCTTCGCCGTCGCCGCCAACCTCCAGCTCAAGCTCGGGCTGCCGGTCCTACCGGAGGGCTGCCTGGAGCAGATGGTGCGGGTCTCCCACGCCATCGCCGAGATCGCCAACATCGCCCCCGACACCCACCAGGCGTACGCCGGGGCCGCCGCCTTCGCCCACAAGGCGGGGCTGCACGCGAGCGCGATCAAGGTGGATCCGCTGCTCTACAACCACGTCGACCCGACCGTGGTGGGCAACGACATGCGGATCCTGATCACCGAGATGGCCGGCCGGGCCAGCGTCGAGCTGAAGAGCCGCGAGCTGGGCCTGGACCTGGCCGGCCATCCGGAGACCCTGTCCCGGGTGACCCGGCGGGTCAAGGAGCTGGAGGCCGGCGGCTGGTCCTTCGAGGCCGCCGACGCCTCGTTCGAGCTGCTGGTCCGCTCCGAGCTGCCCGACGCCGCCCCGGTCCGGCCGTTCGCCCTGGAGTCCTACCGGGTGCTGGTCGAGCACCGGGAGGACGGCTCGGTGGTCTCCGAGGCCACCGTCAAGATCCGGGTACGCGGCGAGCGGCTGATCGCCACGGCCGAGGGCAACGGGCCGGTCAACGCGCTCGACGAGGCGCTGCGGGTCGGCCTGTCCCGGCACTACCCGGAGCTGCGCGACTTCGAGCTGGCCGACTACAAGGTGCGCATCCTGGAGGGCAGCCACGGCACCGGCGCGGTGACCCGGGTGCTGGTGGAGACCGCCGACGGGGCGGGCCGCGACTGGACCACCGTCGGCGTGCACCCCAACGTCGTGGAGGCGTCCTGGCACGCCCTCGTCGACGCCCTCACCTACGGCCTGGACCGCGCCCACGTGTAGGGCGGCTCAGGCGGCGGGCAGGCGCAGCTCGGCGAGGACCGCGCGGTGGTCGCTGCCCGGCACCGCGCGCACCGACACGGACCGGACGGCGATCTGCCGGTCCACCAGCACGTGGTCGATCGTCACCGGCGGGATCGGGTCGCCGTCGTACGGGCCCCAGGTGCCGACGAGCCCGGCGCCGGTGGCGTCGGCCGCGTCGACGTACCCGGTGGCGAGCAGGTCGCGCAGCGGGGCGTGGTCGAGGGTGGCGTTGAAGTCCCCGGCGAGGATCGACAGCCCCGCGTCGGGGGTGGCCGGCGGCTGTGCCGCCAGGTCGGTGCGCCAGAACCCGACCTGGTCCAGCGCGTACGGGGCCGCCGGGTGGGCCGACTCGACCCGCACCGGCGGCCCGCCCGGCGGGGTGAGCGTCCCGTACGCCTGGGTGAAGCCCCAGCCGCCGCGGTGCTGCCGGATGCCGCCCCCGGCGATGGGGAAGCGGGCGTAGAGCCCCGAGCCGACGGTGCCGACCTGCGGGTTGAGCTGCCGGTGCGGCAGCAGCCCGGCCAGGCCGAGCCGGTCCAGCTCGGCCGCCGCGCCCGGGGTGAACTCCTGCACGGCCAGCACGTCGACCCGCAGGTCGCGCACCAGGCCGACCACGGTGCCGGCGTCGGCGGCACCGGCCAGCAGGTTGGCGGTGAGCACCCGCAGCGTCGGCCCGCCGGCCCGCGGCTGCGCCGACGGCACGGCCCGGGGCGCGACCACGGCGATCAGCGCCACCGCGACCAGGGCCGCGACCGCCGCCGGCCAGCGGCGCCGCAGGGCGAGCGCGAGCAGCAGCGGCACGGGCGTCCAGGCCGCGACGTACGGGGTGAAGGCGACCGCCTGCACCGCCGGCCCCCGTTCGAGGCCGGGCAGGCGTACCGCCGCCCACATCAGCCCGGGGGCCACCGCGAGCCAGCACAGCCAGGTCCTGATCCGGGCGGCGCGACCGGCCGGGCGGGCGCGGGTGTCGGCGTAGGTGAGCACGTCGACACCGTAGCGGCAGTGCTCGACCGGCGACGCCACCCGCGCCGGGCAGCCCCCATCATGAATTGTCGAGCGTTCATGTTTCGCAATTCGAAGGGCGGGCTGAAACAGTCTGAAACGCCGCCGTCTGCCATTGACCACGCGCTTTTGGCGGTGCTACTTTCCACCTGGTTCCAGCCTCGATGTGCACGGCAATATTGGCTGCTCAAGGCGGGTGTGGGTGCTTCTCCAGCCGGCTTGGCGGCGGTCGCTCAGGCGACAATTTTGCGGTGTTGGCAGGCTCGGATAAAACCGGCTCGTTGTTTCGCGAGTCGGTCGTGTCGACACGGTCAACAAGGGGGACCTGTCATGGCAAGAATCATTTCCCGTAGGGCGGTCGCGGTCACGTTCGGCGCGCTGGTGCTGACGCTGGCCGGCGGCGGGATCGCCGCCGCCCAGACCACCACGGCGGCCAGGCCCGCGGCCCAGTCCGGGCAGCCGGGCGAACGCGCCGCCGCGCCGTCCGGACAGCCGCAGCCGACGGTGGCCGAGGCGGCGGCGGCCAAGGCGGCGATGAAGAAGGGGGTGAGCCCGTCCTACGTCAACGGCTCCACGTCCTTCGCCGTCGTCAGCAGCGCCGGCACCCTGCTCCGCTCGCGGGACGCCGTCTCCGCGACCAAGTACGGCCCCGGCCAGTACCAGGTCATCTTCAACCGCAGCCTGACCAGCGCTGCCTTCGTGGCCACGATCGGCACCACGGACTCGTGCTGCATCCCGCCGGCCGGTGAGATCTCGGTCGCGCCGCGGCTGGCCACGCCGAACGGGGTCTTCGTGCAGACGTACGACTCCACCGGCGCTCCCGCCGACCGGCCGTTCCACCTGGCCGTGTTCACTCCCTGACCCGTACGCGGGCGAGGGTGCCGGTCCCGGCGACGGGGCCGGCACCCTCGCGCCGTCCGCGCCCCCTGCGGCCTTCGGTGGCGGATGACGGTCCTCGTCCCGGTTCGGCCCGGTAAGGTGCTCGAATTCCGACGTTTGCCCGGGTGCCGGCCCGGGAAGCAAGCACCGTGACGGACATCTCGGACACCCTGGCCAGCCTGCCCACCGCGGTCGATCCCGATCCGAGCGGCGTCGAGCTGGAACAGACCCTCTTCGAGGTCAAACGCGTGATCGTCGGGCAGGATCGGCTCGTCGAGCGCCTGCTCACCGCCCTCGTCGCCGGCGGCCACTGCCTCCTGGAGGGGGTCCCCGGCGTGGCGAAGACCCTCGCCGCGCAGACCCTCGCGACCGTGGTCGGCGGGACCTTCTCCCGGATCCAGTTCACCCCGGACCTGGTCCCCTCCGACATCGTCGGCACCCGCATCTACCGGGCGTCGAAGGAGAGCTTCGACGTCGAACTCGGCCCGATCATGGCCAACCTCGTGCTCGCCGACGAGATCAACCGGGCCCCGGCGAAGGTGCAGTCCGCGCTGCTGGAGGCGATGGCCGAGCGGCAGGTCTCCATCGGTGGGCGCGCCTTTCCGGTCCCCACGCCGTTCCTGGTGCTTGCCACCCAGAACCCGATCGAGTCGGAGGGGGTCTACCAGCTCCCCGAGGCGCAGCGGGACCGGTTCCTCATGAAGATCGTCGTCGACTACCCCGGGGACGCCGACGAACTGGCCATCCTCTACCGGATGAGCACCGACCGGCCCACCCCGCGCAGGGTCCTCGACCCCGAGCGGCTGCGCGCGCTCCAGCGGCGGGCCGGCGACGTGTTCGTCCACCACGCCATCGCCGAGTACGTCGTCCGGCTGATCCTGGCCACCCGGGACCCGGGCCGGTTCGGGCTGCCCGAGATCGCGCCGCTGCTGGCGTACGGGGCGAGCCCCCGGGCCACCCTCGGCCTGGTCGCCGCCGCCCGCGCCCAGGCGCTGCTGCGGGGCCGCGACCACGTGCTGCCCGAGGACGTCCGGGAACTGGCGGTCGACGTCCTGGCCCACCGGCTGGTGCTCTCCTTCGACGCGGTCGCCGACGGGGTCGCCGCCGAGGCGGTGGTCCACCGGCTGGTCGACGCCGTGCCCCCGCCCCGGATCGCCGCCCACCACACCGGATACGCCACCGACCTGGCGGCGGCGTGAGGGGCCCGGCCGCCCCGCCCGCCGGCTCCGCCCGGGGAACACGGGACGCCGGGGGAGCCGGGCCGGTGCCGCCGGACCCGACCCTGGCCGACCTCGCGCCGGACCGGCGGCTGCGCCGGCTGGAGCTGACCGTCACCCGCCGCCTCGACGGGCTGCTGCACGGCGAGCACCGGGGCCTGCTGCCCGGGCCCGGCAGCGAGGTCGCCGGCAGCCGCGAGTACCGGCCCGGCGAGGACGAGGTGCGCCGGATGGACTGGGCGGTCACCGCCCGCACCACCGTCCCGCACGTCCGCGAGGTGGACGCCGACCGGGAGCTGACCACCTGGCTGCTGGTCGACGCCAGCCCCAGCATGGAGTTCGGCACCGCCGAGCTGGACAAGCGCGAGCTGGCGGTGGCCGCCGTGGCGGCGGTCGGCTTCCTCACGGCGGGCTCCGGCAACCGGCTCGGCGCGCAACTGCTCGGCGCGCACGGGCTACGCCGGTTCCCCGCCCGGGGCGGGCGTACCCACCTGCTCGGTCTGCTGCGGGCCCTGCTGGCCGCGCCGCGCGCCGCCGGGACCGACCCGGCCGCCGGCCCGCCCGCCGCGCCCGGCCTCGCCGACGGGCTCGTCGCCGTGGGCCGGGCCGCCACCCGGCGCGGCCTCGTCGTGGTGGTCTCCGACCTCCTCGACGGGCTACCGGACGACCCGGCCGACCCGCCGCCCTGGGAGGCGGCGCTGCGCCGGCTCGCCGTCCGGCACCAGGTGCTCGCCGTGGAGGTGACCGACCCGCGCGAGCTGGAACTGCCGGACGTCGGCCTGATCACCCTGGTCGACCCGGAGACCGGCCGCCGGCGCGAGGTCTGCACCGGCGACCGCCGGCTGCGCGAGCGGTACGCCGAGGCGGCCCTCGCCCAGCGCGACCAGATCCGCCAGGTGCTGCGCCGGTGCGGGGCGGCCCACCTGCCGCTGCGTACCGACCGCGACTGGTGCGCCGACATCGTCCGGCACGTGCACGCCCAGCGCCGGCTCGCCCTGGCCCCGGCGGCCAGCGGCACCGGCCGGACGGCCCGCCCCGGCGCGCTGTCGGGAGGTGCCGCGTGACCTGGCAGTCGCCCCTGCGGCTCTGGCTGCTGCTCGGGGTCGCCGCGCTCGCCGTCGGCTACCTGCTCGCCCAGCGCCGCCACAGCCGGTACGCGGTCCGCTTCACCAACCTGCGGCTGCTCGACCGGGTGGCCCCGCACCGCCCCGCGTGGCGGCGGCACGTGCCGGCCGGCCTGTTCCTGGCCATGCTGGCGTTGCTGGTGGTGGGCTTCGCCCGGCCCAGTGCCGAGGTGCGGGTGCCCCGGGAACGGGCCACCGTCATGGTGGCGGTCGACGTGTCGACCTCGATGCTCGCCTCCGACGTGGAACCGGACCGGCTCAGCGCCGCCAAGGAAGCGGCCCGGCGCTTCGTCGACGGCCTGCCCGAAGAGTTCAACGTCGGGCTGGTCGCGTTCGCCGGCAGCGCCGCCGTGCTGGTGCCGCCCGGCACGGACCGGGAGGCCCTGCACGACGGCATCGAACGCCTCGCCGAGGGCAGCACCGGCGTGCAGGGCACCGCCATCGGGGAGGCGATCAACACCTCCCTCGGCGCGGTGCGGGCGCTGGACAGCCAGGCCGCGAAGGACCTGCCGCCGGCCCGGATCATCCTGCTCTCCGACGGCGCGAACACCTCCGGTATGGACCCGATGGAGGCCGCCGCCGAGGCCGTCGACGCGAAGGTGCCGGTGCACACCATCTCGTTCGGCACCCCGTCCGGGTTCGTCGACCGGGGCGGGCGGCCCATCCAGGTGCCGGTGGACGGGCAGACCCTCAAGGCGGTCGCCGACTCCACCGGCGGCGGCTTCCACGAGGCGACCAGCCGCGAGGAGCTGCGGGCCGTGTACGACGACATCGGCACCTCCGTCGGCTACCGCACCCAGCGGCAGGACGTCTCCGCCCGGTTCATCGGGCTGGGCCTGGTGCTGGCCATGGGCGCTGCGGCGGGATCGATGCGGTGGTTCTCCCGGCTGCCCTGAACGCGGCGGCCCCACCGGCCGGCCCGAGCCGGCCGGACCTCCCCGACAGACGTGGACGTGAGGAGCAGCGGATGGCAGTACAGACCGGACTGGGCGAGCCGCGCGGGCCGTGGTTCGTCTCGCCCGAGCTCGACCCCGACGGGCGTGGCCGTCGGGACGTACCCGGTGGGGGCGGGGCCGACCGGCGGCGCAGCTGGCAGGGCCGGCTGCTGGCCGCCGCCGGGGTGGTGGCGCTGTCCACCCTGTCCGGTGCGGCGGCCGGCGCCTGGGTCGCCGACTCACCCGACGTGCCGGGCCCGGAGGCGGCGTCGGCCGCGCCGGTGCCGGCGGAGCTGGTGACCGCGGCGGAGCGCACCGTGCCGGGGGTGGTGTCGGTGCTGGTGGGCGGGGCCGCCGGAAGCTCGGCGACCGGGTCCGGGTTCGCCATCGACGACCAGCAGCACCTGATCACCAACGACCACATCCTCGCCAAGGGGGGCGGCGGGGCGGTGACGGTGGAACTGCCGGACGGCCGGCGGTTCGCCGCCGAGGTCGTCGGCCGGGAGCCCGGCAGCGACCTGGCCGTGCTGCGGGTGCCGCCGGACGCCGGCCTGTCCCCGCTGCCGCTGGCCAAGCCGGGCGCCACCCGGGTCGGCGAGCCGGTGCTCGCGGTCGGGTCCCCGCTCGGGCTGGCCGGGACCGTCACCGCGGGTATCGTCAGCGCGCTCGACCGTCAGGTACGCCTCGGCACGAACCGGCACCGCGCCGTGCAGACCGATGCGTCCATCAATCCGGGCAACTCCGGCGGCCCGCTGGTCAACGCCCGAGGTGAGGTGGTCGGGGTGAACACCGCCATCGCCACCATCGACGGCAGCGGCTCGATCGGCATCGGCTTCGCCATCCCGATCGAGCAGGTGCAGCAGAGCGCCGACGCGATCATCGGAAAGGGCGGCTGACCTGGGCCGGGCCGCGCTCCCGGGCCGCTCCCGGGCGGCGCGGAGGGGAGAATTGGCAGATATTGGGCGTGGGATCATCGGCCCATGGAAATATCACGCTGAGTATGGATACTCGCGAGGATGAAGCGAGAAGTCATCGCGGCCCTGCTGGTGGTGGGCCTCCTCGTCGGATGCGGCGTCGGGTCGGCGTACGCGCGGGCCCGCCGCGGATGGGTCGACTACCGCACCGCGCGCAACACCGTCCCGGGCGCGCGCCGCGCCGCCTTCGGGCTGATCCGGGCCGTCACCACGAAGGTCGGCGTGATCGCGCTGCTGCTCGTCGGGGCGGTCGCGTACGCCGCCGGCTCCGGCGACGACCGCGCGGGACCGGCGCCGGGCCCCTCGGCGACCCCCACGGCCACGCACGGTGCCCGGGCGGGGCGCTAGCCTGCTCACGTGGACGACGGACTGCGGGTGACCGACCGGCTGGTCGTGCCGGCCGCCGAGCTTCGGGAACGCTTCTCCCGCTCGTCGGGGCCGGGCGGGCAGGGCGTCAACACCACCGACTCGCGGGTGGAGCTGAGCTTCGACGTCGCCGGCTCGCCGAGCCTGCCCGAGCCGTTGCGCGCCCGGGCCCTCGACCGCCTGGCCGGCCGGCTCGTCGACGGGGTGCTCACCATCGCCGCCAGCGAGCACCGGGCCCAACTCGCCAACCGGGAGGCGGCCCGGGAGCGGATGGCGGCCCTGCTGCGCGAGGCGGTCGCCCCGCCGCCCCCGCCGCGCCGCCCGACCCGCCCGTCGAGGGGCGCGAAGGAACGCCGCCTCGCCGACAAGAAGCGCCAGGCGCAGCGCAAGCGCGACCGCCGGGTCGACGGCGACTGACCGCGCCGCGCGCTGCGCCGTCCGTGCCGCGCCGGCGCCGTCCGTGCCGCGGCGGCTCGGGGCGGAACGTGGGAGGCGGTTGAGCGCGACGCCGGGGTCTGCTGGAATGGATCCGGGAGCAACAGGGCCGTCACCGACCGCGTACGACGCCACGTGACAGGAGTTCCTCCGCCATGCCCCGAAAGCCCTTCCTCTCCGCCTTCCTCGCCGCCCTGGCGGCCGTGCCGCTGACGCTGCTGCTCGGGCTCGTCGCCGCGCCGCCCGCCCTGCCGGCCGCCGCCGACCCGGTGCGCGTCATGCCCCTCGGCGACTCCATCACCGGCTCGCCCGGCTGCTGGCGCTCCATCCTCTGGAACCGCCTCCAGTCCAGCGGCCACACGAACGTCGACTTCGTCGGCACCCTCGGCCCGCAGGGCTGCGGCCAGCCGTACGACGGCGACAACGAGGGCCACGGCGGATACCTGGTGACGAACGTCGCCAACCAGAACCTGCTGCCCGGCTGGCTCTCCGCCACCGACCCGGACGTCGTGCTCATGCACTTCGGCACCAACGACGTGTGGAGCAACATCGCCCCGGCGACCATCCTGGCCGCGTACTCCAAGCTGGTCGACCAGATGCGGGCCAGCAACCCGGCGATGCGCGTGGTCGTCGCGAAGATCATCCCGATGGCCCCCGCGAGCTGCGCCGAGTGCGGGCAGCGGGTGGTGGCGCTCAACAGCGCGATCGACGGCTGGGCGGCGGGCAAGACCACCGCGCAGTCGCCGATCGTGGTCGTCGACCAGTGGACGGGCTTCAGCACCGCCGCCGACACCTACGACGGGGTGCACCCGAACGCCGCCGGTGACCAGAAGATGTCGGACCGCTGGTACCCGGCGGTGGTCGCCGCGCTGACCGGCACCACCCCCACGGCGACCCCCACGGCCACTCCCACGGCCACCCCCAGCGCGACCCCCACGGCCACGCCGACGCCCACCCCGCCCGTCACGCCGACGTTGTCGCCGCCGGTCACCCCGACCTCGAACCCCGGCGGCGGGTGCACGGCCGTCTACCGGATCGTCGGGCAGTGGCAGGGCGGCTTCCAGGGCGAGGTGACCGTGCGCAACACGGGCACCGCCGCGCTGGGCGGCTGGACGGTCCGGTTCGGCTACGCCGACGGCCAGCGGATCAACCAGGCGTGGAACGCCGACGTGACGCAGAGCGGAACCGCGGTCACCGCCCGGAACGTGGGCTGGAACGGCGGCCTCGCCCCCGGTGCCGAGGCGACCTTCGGGTTCCTCGCCAGCGCCGGCTCCAGCAACCCGGTGCCGCAGACGAGCTGCGCCACGTCCTGATCCCCGGCCGGGCCGCGCGCTCGGGCTGACCGCCCCGCCGCCGCCACCCTTCGTTCCCGTCCCTTTGCTCTGCACCCTGATCCGCAACAGTCACCGTCGGTGACCGCTGCGCCCGTGGGTGCAGAGCAAAGGGCGGAGAAGTGGTGGGTGGGGGTGGGGGTGTGGATGGGGCGGTCGGTGGAGGTCGGCGCGCGGCGCCGCCGGCCCGCCGTCAGCGGGTGTGGTGGTGCGCCGGCCCCGGCAGCAGCCAGTGGTTGAAGTCCCAGCTGAAGACCGAGGTGCAGGTCATCCGCTGGACGCCGGGCTTGAAGCCCCACAGGTCGAGCCGGCCGAGGCCGTGGGCGGCCAGCTCCGCCGCCGCCGGGTCGGTCGTCGCGAGGTCCGTGTCGTCGAGGACCACCAGGCCGGACGGGGCCAGGTACTTCGGCGCGACCCGGGCGCAGACGGTGCGGGAGGCGCCGTCGATCACCACCACGTCCCAGGGGGCCCCGTCGGCGATCGCCGTCACGTACGGGGAGTCCGCCGAACCGTCCCACCAGCCGTCGGCGCAGGGCACGTGCCGGATCTCCCCGTTGGCCGGCTGGGGGAGCTGGGCGAACCAGGCCGCGTCGTGCTCGACGGAGACGATCTCGCCGACCCGGCCGGGCCAGGCGAACCAGGACGTCGACGACCCCGAGCCGTACTCGAACACCCGCACGCCGGGGTGCAGCACCTCGTCCAGCCACCGCACGGCGGAGTAGCTGAGCCAGGGCAGCGGCCGGCCTTCGCCGTCGACGGGTGCCGCGCCCACGGACCGGTGCCAGCCCTGCCCGCGCAGGGTGGCCAGGGCCTCCAGCGACGTCCGCGCCTCGCGGCGGGAGCGCGGAATGCCGGGCGCGGTGCGCAGGATCAGGCCCCGCGCCCGCCCGGCGAGTGATCGTCTGGTCATGGTGCTCCCGTTTCCTCGGCCTCGCGCGTACAGGGAGCCAACGAACGACGAGTGCAAAAGGTGATGAAAGGTGCGAAACGGGGGTGTCAGGCCAGCGCGGCGAGCAGGCGGGCCCGCAGGCCGGCGGCCCGCTCGGCGAAGCCCCGCTGGGCGGCGGCGTACTCGGCCCGTCCCTCCGGCGTCTCCACCCGCACCGGCGGGTAGCCGAGCGCGGCGAGATCGTAGGGGCTGGCCCGCATGTCCAGGGTGCGGATCTCGCGGGCCAGCGCGAACGCGTCCGCCACCAGCTCGCTCGGCACCAGCGGCGACAGCTTGTACGCCCACTTGTACAGGTCCATGTTGGCGTGCAGGCAGCCCGGCTGCTCCAGCTCGTGCTGCCGCTCCCGCGTCGGGGTGAGCACGTTCAGCGGCCGGGCCGGCGCGGTGAAGAACCGGTACGCGTCGAAGTGGCTGCACCGCACGCCCCGCTCCTGCACGACCTCGGCGGTGCGGGCCGGGCTGAGCCGCAGCGGCCACGCGTTGTGGCGTATCTCCTCCTGGGTCTGCCGGTAGACCATCGCCCACTCGTGCATCCCGAAGCAGCCCAGGTGCGCCGGCCGGCCCGCCGTCGCCGCGAGCAGGGCACGGATCCAGCCGAGCGATTCGGCCCGCCGGGCGCGTACCGCATCGGTGTCGAGGGCGAGCCCGGCGGACGTGGCGCGGTAGTCCCGGCCGAACTCGGCCGGGTCCGCGCCGCGCAGCACGACCCCCGCGCCCGGGTGCCAACGGCGCAGCTGTGCCGGACGGTGCGAGTAGTAGGTGAAGAGGAAGTCCTCCACGGGGTGCTTGTGCCCGGCGCGGCGGCGGGCCAGGTGCGGGGCCAGCCACGCGTCGACCCGCTCCTCGTGGGCCCGCCGCCGCGCCTGCCAGTCGGCCAGGTCGAGCGGCGCGGCGGGAGCGAGGGCGGCGGTCACCCGACCAGCGTACGGCCGCCGCCCCCGCCGACCCCGCGTCAGGGCACGTCGACCCGGACCCCGGCGGAGAACACCCCGCTGCGCAGCTCCAGCTGCCTGGGCCGGTCCGTGCCGTCGACCGTGAACACCAGCGGCAGCACCAGCCGGCTGCCCGCGGCCAGGGGCTGGCCGAAGACGTCCCGCCCCTGGTTGGCCAGTCGGGTGGCGGCCTCGTCGGTGCTGACCCAGGTGCCCCCCGGCAGGTACGCCCGCTGCATCTCGCCGTGCCAGGTCTGCTGCTCGGGGGTGAGGTTGCGCACCCCGACCGTGGCCTGGCACTGCCGCCCGGCGGCCGACGACGCCGACGGGCAGGCGATCCGGTAGACGGTGAACTCCAGCGCCTGCTCCCGCAGCGGCATGCCGATCACGCCGGTGGTGCTGGTGCCCACCCACGCGCCGGTGCTCGGCTGCTTGGTGGTGTCGATCGCGGCGACCCGTCGGGTGGCCGTCAGCGTCGCGGCGAGCACCACGCCGGCCAGGACCGCGGCGGCCGCCCCCACCAGCAGCCACACCGGGGGCCTGCGGCGGCGGGCCACGGCGACCGGCGCGACCGGACGGGGCTGTCCGCCCTGGCCGGGTGCCGCCGCCGGGGCCGTGCCGGAGGACCCCGCGCCGGTGCCGGCGTAGACGGTCCCCGCACCGGCGGGCCGGTTCCCCGCACCGCCGGATCCGGTGCGCCCGCCGGTCGACGCGGCCGTGGCCCGGGCGCGGCGGTGCCGCTGCCACCACCAGAGCCCGCCGGCCGTGAGCAGGAACACCCCGGCCAGCGCGGCGAGCAGCGCCGCGGGCCGCCGCCAGGCCGGCGCGTCCGTGGCCTGGGCCACCGGGACCGGTGAGCGGTCCCAGGTCGCGGTCGCGCAGTCGTACGGCCGGTCGCCGCCGGCGGCGAAGGCGCAGGCCGGTGCGGACAGGGCGCGGCCCGGCGCGGCGGTGGTGAGCGCCGTGTGCAGGGTCGTGGTGCTGCGCGGCGGGAGCCGCAGCTGCCAGGTCACCTCCGTGGTGGTGGCCGAGCGGCTGGTCCGCCCCCCGGGCGTGACCCAGGTCGCCGACGTGCCGGGCGGCAGCTCCTGGCGCACGGTGGTGGCCACGGGCATGCTGCTGGCGTTGCGCACCTGGACCTGGTAGCCCGGGGCCGGCGTGCCGGCCGGCGTGACCGCCACCGTCACGGCGGACGGTCCGCCCCGCGTCGGCACGACCACGGACGGGGAGACCAGTGGCGGCGGCGCGGGGGCCGCGGGCGTCGCGGTGCCCGTCGGGGTCGCGGTGTCCGTCGGCGTCGGCGCCATCGTGGCCGCCGCCGCCCGCAGCGCCCCCTGTGGCGGTGCGGCTCCGGGTGCGGTGGCCGCGGGCGTGACGGGCTTCGGGGCCACCGTGGGCAGCGCCGGCACGGCGGCGAGAATGCCCAGGCAGTGCACGAACACTGCGAGGGCCCTGTGGTGTCGTCTCGATGCAGGCATACGAACGAACCTCCGGTAGCCGACGCTAGGTGCGGCTCCCCGCCGTGCGGGTACGAAGCGGCGAACCCGGCCCGCGGCGGCGGCATCCGGCGTACGCTGGCCCGCCGCGCGCCGCCGAGCGCCCGGTGCCGGTGCCGCCCGGGGCGGGCGGGCTAGATTGGCCTGGTGCGTATCGCTCGTTTCGCTCATGCCAAGGGAATGTCGTTCGGGGTCGTCGAGGGCGAACCGGGGGCGGGCCCGGAGGGCCTGACCGTCGCCGAGATCGAGGGTCACCCGTTCGGCCAGATCCAGTTCAGCGGCGCCCGGTGGGCGCTCTCCGACGTCCGGCTGCTCTCCCCGATCCTGCCCAGCAAGGTGGTCTGCGTCGGCCGTAACTACGCCGAGCACGCCGCCGAGCTGGGCAACGACGTGCCCAAGGAGCCGCTGCTGTTTCTCAAGCCGTCCACCTCCGTGATCGGGCCACGGGACGCCATCCGGCTGCCGATCTTCTCCAAGCAGGTCGAGCACGAGGCCGAGCTGGCCGTGGTGATCGGCGCGCCGGGGGCCCGCCGGGCCGACCGGGCCGCCGCCGAGCGGGCCATCTTCGGCTACACCTGCGCCAACGACGTCACCGCGCGGGACCTCCAGCGCTCCGACGGGCAGTGGACCCGGGCCAAGGGCTTCGACTCGTTCTGCCCCATCGGCCCGTGGATCACCACGGGGCTCGACGTGACCGACCTGGAGGTCCGCTGCGAGGTCGGCCGCAACCCGGACGAGATGGAGGTACGCCAGCTCGGCCGCACCCGGGACATGGTCTTCGACGTGCCAGCCCTGGTGTCGTACGTCTCGCACGTGATGACGCTGCTCCCCGGGGACGTGGTCCTCACCGGCACGCCGGCCGGGGTTAGCCCGCTCACGGAGGGGGATACGGTCACCGTGCGTATCGAGGGGATCGGGGAGCTGAGCAACCCGGTCGTCCCGGTGACCTGAGTCGTCGGGAAGCCCGAAGCCGCAGGCCAGATGCGGTTTCGGGCCCCCGATTTGGCCTGTGGGGGGCGGGAGGGTAAAGTTTCTCTCCGGTGCCGCAAGGCGCCGAACGGCACCGCGAGGTGCCAATGGGGTATGGGGTAATTGGCAGCCCGACTGATTCTGGTTCAGTTAGTCTAGGTTCGAGTCCTGGTACCCCAGCAACCGGCGTTCGTGAGAGTGTCGGTCGCTGGATCAAGTCGGAGAGCGCTCCGGCCCGCGCAAGCGGGCCAGAATGATCTCTGGTAGTTTTCAGCGGCACCGCCCGGCAGGGCGGTGGAGCAAGACAGGTTCTGGCCCCGTCGTCTAGCGGCCCAGGACGCCGCCCTCTCAAGGCGGTAGCGCGGGTTCGAATCCCGTCGGGGCTACAGGTTATCCAGCCCGTCTCACTGTGGTGAGGCGGGCTGATTTGCGTCCCAGGCTGTGTCGGCGGTCGGCCCGGTGCCGGCCTGCTTCGTGCCGAGCCTGCTCCGGTGCCGGGCCGGCTTGGTTCCGGCGTTCTGCCTCGTGCGGGCCCGCCTGTCTCGCGCCGGCCGCCCGTTCTCGTGCGGCCCGTTCTCGTGCGGGCGGCCTGTCGCGTGCCGGCCCGGGATGCCGTGGCGCGACGCGCACCCCTGTGCGCTCACCCCCGGGGCCCGTCGCTAGAATACAGCGGCACCGTCCGGCAGGGCGGTGAAGCAGGAAAGTTCTGGCCCCGTCGTCTAGCGGCCCAGGACGCCGCCCTCTCAAGGCGGTAGCGCGGGTTCGAATCCCGTCGGGGCTACACCCAGGAAGGCCCGTCTCACCCCGGTGAGCCGGGCCTTCCCCCATTCCTCCGCCCCCTGCCCCACCCCACCCACTCCGTGTCGGTGATCAAGAGATTTGCGTCAGGTTCGGTGCGACAGATGACGCAAATCTCTTGATCACCGGGGGCGAAGGGGGCGGGGTGGGTGGGTGGGTTAGAGGCCGCTCAGGCGTTGGCCGGCTCGGACCACGGCCATGGCGTGGCGTTCGCCGGGGCGGCGGCCGAGGCGTTCGATCGGGCCGGAGATGCTGATCGCGGCGATCACCCGGCCCGTGCGGTCACGGATAGGGGCCGAGACGCTCGCCACACCCGCCTCCCGCTCGGCGACGCTCTGCGCCCAGCCGCGGCGGCGCACCTCGGCGAGGGTGCGTCCGGTGAACTTCGACCGGGGCAGCAGCGGCATCACCGCCTCCGGTGGCTCCCAGGCCAGCAGGATCTGCGCCGCCGAACCGGCGGTCATCGGCAGCACCGAGCCCACCGGGACGGTGTCCCGCAGCCCGCTGGCCCGCTCGGCGGCGGCCACGCAGATCCGCTCGTCCGCGCGGCGCAGGTAGAGCTGGGCGCTCTCCCCGGTGGCGTCGCGCAGCGCGGCCAGTAGCGGCTCCGCCGCCGTCAGCAGCACGTCCGGCGCGGCGTTGGCGAGCTCACCGAGCCGGGGGCCCGGGCGCCAACGGCCCTGGGTGTCCCGGACGAGCATCCGGTGGATCTCCAGCGCCTGTGCCAGCCGGTGCGCGGTGGCCCGGGGCAGCTTGGTGCGTTCAACGAGTTCGGCCAGGCTGGCGCCGTCGACACAGGCGGCCAGGATGACCACCGCCTTGTCGAGAACGCCGACACCGCTCATACTGTGTCCCACAAGCCGAAATTTACCTCCCAGAATTTAGGATGTCCAGATGGTGGGAGACACTCGACCGAGGACCCTGGCCGAGAAGGTCTGGGACGCGCACGTCGTCCGGTCCGCCGACGGTGAACCGGACCTGCTCTACATCGACCTGCACCTGCTGCACGAGGTCACCAGCCCGCAGGCCTTCGACGGCCTGCGGCTCGCCGGCCGCCGCGTGCGCCGCACCGACCTCACGCTCGCGACCGAGGACCACAACACCCCCACGGGGTACGCCGACCCGGCGTTCTCGCAGCGGCGCGGCGACCTGCTCACGATCGCGGACCCCACCTCCCGCACCCAGATCGAGACGCTGCGCCGCAACTGCGCCGAGTTCGGCGTGCGGCTGCACCCGCTCGGCGACGCCAACCAGGGCATCGTGCACGTCATCGGCCCGCAGCTCGGCGTCACCCAGCCCGGCATGACGATCGTCTGTGGCGATTCCCACACCGCCACCCACGGCGCCTTCGGCGCGCTCGCGTTCGGCATCGGCACCAGCGAGGTCGAGCACGTGCTGGCCACCCAGACGCTGCCGCAGGCCCGCCCGAAGACGATGGCCGTGAACGTCACCGGCCAGCTCGGCCCCGGCGTCACCGCCAAGGACCTGGTGCTCGCCCTCATCGCCCAGGTCGGCACCGGCGGTGGCCGCGGCCACATCGTGGAGTACCGGGGCGAGGCGATCCGCGCGCTCTCCATGGAGGGGCGGATGACCGTCGCCAACATGTCGATCGAGTGGGGCGCCAAGGCCGGCATGATCGCGCCGGACGAGACCACCTTCGCGTACCTCAAGGGGCGGCCGAACGCGCCCCAGGGGGCCGACTGGGACGCGGCGGTGGAGTACTGGCGGAGCCTGCCCACCGACGAGGGCGCGACGTTCGACGCCGAGGTGACCCTCGACGCGAGCCGGATCACGCCGTTCGTCACCTGGGGCACGAACCCGGGCCAGGGTGCGCCGCTGGGCGCGGCAGTCCCCGACCCGGAGGAGTTCGCCGGCGAGTCCGAGCGGGCCGCCGCCCGCCGCGCGCTGGAGTACATGGACCTCACCCCCGGAACTCCGCTGCGCGACCTCTCCGTCGACGTGGTCTTCGTCGGCTCCTGCACCAACGGCCGCCTGGAGGACCTCCGCGCCGCCGCCGACGTGCTGCGCGGACACACGGTCGCCGACGGCGTACGGATGCTCGTGGTGCCCGGCTCGGCCGCCGTCCGGGAGGCCGCCGAGGCCGAGGGGCTGGACAAGGTCTTCACCGACGCCGGGGCCGAGTGGCGGTTCGCCGGCTGCTCGATGTGCCTGGGCATGAACCCGGACACGCTCGCCCCGGGTGAGCGTTCCGCCTCGACCTCCAACCGCAACTTCGAGGGCCGCCAGGGCCGGGGCGGACGCACCCACCTGGTGTCGCCGCCGGTCGCCGCCGCCACCGCCGTGGTCGGCCGGCTCGCCGCCCCCGCAGACCTGTAGAAGGGCAGCCGCACAGATGGACAAGTTCACCGTGCACACCGGCACCGCCGTGCCGCTGCGCCGTTCCAACGTGGACACGGATCAGATCATCCCCGCCGTGTACCTCAAGCGGGTGACCCGGACGGGATTCGCCGACGGGCTCTTCAACGCGTGGCGGGAGGACCCTTCATTCGTGTTGAACGATGCCGCGTATTCGGGTGCGTCGATTCTTGTGGCGGGCCCGGAGTTCGGCACGGGGTCTTCCCGGGAGCACGCCGTGTGGGCGCTGCGCGACTGGGGGTTCAAGGCGGTGGTCTCGCCCCGGTTCGGCGACATCTTCCGCGGCAATGCCCTCAAGGAGGGTCTGCTGCCGGTCGAGTTGGAATTGCGGGCCGTCGAGGAGTTGTGGTCCCTCGTCGAGTCCGACCCGACCACCCCGGTCACCGTCGACCTGGCGTCCCGTGAGGTCCGGGCCGGGGACGCCACCTGGTCCTTCCCCCTCGACGACTTCAGCCGCTGGCGGCTGATGGAGGGGTTGGATGACATTGGACTCACTCTTCGGCACGAGCCCGACATCACCTCCTACGAGCGCGGCCGGAGGCCGTTCCTGCCCTCCGTGGCATAGCCGTACGCCCGATCCCGCATCGGTTTCCGCCCCCACCGGCCTCGCCGGTGGGGGCGAATCCGTTACGACACAAGGGCTTTTTTCCACCGAATGTTTGTGTCCAGGCAGCACAGGGCATACCGTGCGCGCAGAATGGCTCGCGTCGAGTCAGTTGCACAATCGGGAGGAAGTCGTGAACAAGGCCGAGCTCATCGAGGCGCTCGCCGTTCGCCTGGGGGACCGGAAGACGGCGACGGCCGCGCTCGACGCGGTCCTCGCTGAGGTCCAGGCGGCGGTCACCAAGGGCGAGAAGGTGGCGATCACCGGATTCGGAGCGTTCGAGAAGCGCGTCCGGGGTGCGCGAACAGCGCGCAACCCGCGTACCGGCGAGGCGGTGAAGGTCAAGAAGACATCCGTCCCGACCTTCCGGGCCGGCGCCGGTTTCAAGGAGATGGTGGCCAGCGGGAAGGTGCCGAAGGCCACGGTGGCGGCGAAGAAGACCGCCACGGCCGCCACCAAGGCGACGACCGCCAAGGCCACCACGGCCAAGGCGGCCGGGACCAAGGCCACCACGGCCAAGGCCACCACCGCGAAGGCGGCCGGTGCCAAGGCCACCGGGGCGAAGGCCACCGCGGCCAAGGCGGCCGGGGCCAAGGCGACGGGGGCGAAGGCCACCACCGCGAAGGCCACCACCGCGACGAAGAAGGCCGCCCCGGCGAAGGCGACCAAGACGACGGCGGCCAAGACCGCCACCAAGAAGGCCGCCCCGGCGAAGAAGTCGGCGGCGGCGACCAAGTCGACCGCGGCGAAGAAGACCACCACGGCGGCGGCCAAGAGCACCACGGCCAAGAGCACGGCGGCCAAGAAGGCGCCGGCGAAGAAGTCCCCGGCCAAGAAGGCGGCCACCAAGCGCTGACCGGCCGGCACCGTCCCGCGGGGCGCCCACCCGAACGGTGGGCGCCCCGCGGTGTGCGTGGGCCGGACAGCCCGCGCCGTCCCCACCGTTGACCGGCGGCGTGCCCCGCGCGGAGAATCGCCGAACCCCTCAAACGGTCGGCGAAAGGCAGCCCGTGCGCTACCGCCACCTCAGCACCGCCGCGCTCGCCCTCGGCATCGTCGTGCTCACCGACGTGCTGCGGGTCTTCCTCCCGTCGGTCATCACCATCTTCGGGCAGGCCGCCACCACCCCCGCCGAGCTGCTCGGCGCGTTCGCGCTGGGCTGGTTCGTGCTCGCGCTCGCGTTCCCTCCGCTGGTCCGCCGGCTCGGGGCGCGGCCCGTCACGCTCGCCGCCGCCGTCGCGCTGGGCGGCGCGCGGCTCGCCCTCACCGCCGGAACAGGCGGCCGTACGCAGCTCTGGCTGGCCACCGTCGGCCTCCTCGCCGGACTGCTCTGGCTGGCCGGCACCGCCGCCACCACGGGCCGGCCGGTGCCGGGGCTGGCGCTGGGCATCGCCCTCGGCGCGGTCGTGCACGCGGTGCTCGGCACGTACGACCTGGTCTGGCGGGGTGGCCCGGTCGGGTGGGCAGGGAGCGTGGCCCTCGTGGCGGTGTTCCTGGTCGCCGCGGCCCGTCCCGCGCGGCCGGCGGAACCGGGCGCGGCCCGCGTGTGGCTGCTCGCCGGCCCGGCGTTGCTGCTGACCGGCCTCGTGGCGCTCTCCCCGGCGGTGGCCGCGACGGCCGCCTCCTACTGGCGCGGCCCCGGCGGCGGGCTCTCCTGGCCACCGGAACCCGGCGACGTGCCCACCCTGCCGGCCTGGGCGGTCGGCATCTTCCTGCTCGCCGCGCTGGCCCGGCCGCCCCGGGGGCGCTGGCGGGTGGCCGGCCCGCTGGCGCTGGTGGTCGGCGCGGTGCTGTTCGCCACCCGCGACGCCGGGCTGCTGGGGCCGGCGGTCGTGCTGACCGCCGCCGGCACGGGCGCCTGCCTCGCCCTCGCCGCCGCCGTGCCGCCCGCCGCCGTGCCGTCCGACGCCGCGTCACCCGGTGCCGCCGTGCCGCCCGTCGTCGCCGTGCCGCCTGCCGGTGCCGTGCCGCCCGTCGTCGCCGTGCCGCCCGCCGGTGCCGCGCCGTCCGCTGTCCCGTCGGCTGCCGCCGCGTCGTCCACTCCCGGGGTCGCGCCGGGCCGGCCCGGCCTCGCGGCGGTGCTCGGCATGCTGCTCTTCGCCGTCGCCGCCGTCGGCTACTACGCCGCCTACGACCTCGGCTACCCCAACGCCGCCGTGCCGGTCGCGATGGCCGGCCTCGTCGCCGCCGTGGCCCTCGGTGGGCCCCGGCGGGCGACGTCCACGCCGCCCCGACGGTGGGTTCGGGGAACCGCCGCGGCCTGCGGCCTCGTCGTGCTCGTCGCGACGGGACTGCCGTCGGGCGCTTTCGCCCCGCTGCGGCCCGGCACGCCCCCGGCGGCGGTCCGGGTGGTGGCCTACAACATCCGGATGGGGTTCGGACTGGACGGTCGCTTCGACCCCGACGGGCTCGCCCGGGTGGTCGCGCGCGAGCGCCCCGACATCGTGGTCCTCGGCGAGGTGGACCGGGGCTGGCTGCTCAACGGTGGCCACGACACCCTCGCCCTGCTCGCGGCGCGGCTGCGCATGCCGTACGTCTTCGCGCCCGCCGCCGATCCGCTCTGGGGCGACGCGGTCCTTGGCCGGTTCCCCCTGACGGCGGCCCGCAGCGAGCGGCTGGCCGCGGTGGGCGCGCCCACCGGAGCCCAGGCGCTCGGCGTCACCGTGGACCTCGGCGGCGGCGTACGCCTCGCGGTGGTCGCCACCCACCTGCAGCCGCCGCCGGGGCGGGAGCCCGTGGCGCAGGCCCGCGCGGTGGCGGGCTTCGCCCTCCGGTACGCCGCCGGACTGCCTCTCGTGGTCGCCGGTGACCTCAACACCGAGCCGGGCGCCCCGGGCTATGCGGAGTTCACCCGTGCGGGGCTGGTGGACGCCCTCGCCTCGGCCCGGCCCCTGCCAACCAGCCCGGCGGACGAGCCGCGCGAACAGATCGACCACGTGCTGGTCTCGGCGGGCATGCGCGCCGCCGACCCGGTGGCACCCCGCAGCACCGCCAGCGACCACCTCCCGGTCGCGGTGACCCTGGCCCTGCCGTGACGCCCGTCCACCCTGCCCGCCCTAGCCCTGCCGTGACGTCCACCCTGCCCCGCCCTGGCCCTGCCGTGACGCGCCCGCCCGCTGCGTCGGGCTGCGGGTGTGGGTGGTGAGAGGGGAACCCTTCTCTACCGTATGCGTTAAGAAGGGGCCCTTCCTTACCAGCGGTCGGCGGCGAGGAGGCGGTCGGCGGCGAAGGCGAGCAGCCAGCCGCCGCCCTTTTCGGTGGTGAAGTCGCCGGCGCGGCCGGTGAGGCGTTCCAGCGCGCCGGGCAGCACCTTGCCCTGGCTGCACGCCCCGGCCGCGCCCCCGGCGGCGGCCAGCTCGGCCAGGCAGGCGGCGGCGGCCAGCGCCCGCTCGTGCGGGTCCTGGCCGGGCCGCGGCTCGTCCAGGTCACCGGTCACCTCGACCGGCAGGTCGAGCAGGGCGGCGGCCGGGTCGAGGGTCTGCACGCAGCGGCGGGCGGACGCGGACAGCAGCCGGGTCGGGCGGACCACCGCCACCAGGGGCGCGAGGGCGTGCGCCTGGGCCCAGCCGGTGGCGTCGAGCGGCCGGGCGGAGTCCGGCCCGGACCAGGTGCCGCGCTGGCCGGCCTGCGCGTGCCGGACCAGGGCCACCGTCGCGGTGACCGGCGGAAGGGCGGCGAACGCGGTCAGCACCTCGGCGTCGTGCGGGTAGCTGACCAGGCGGGCGGCCTCCCCGACGGGCAGCCAGCGGATGTCGTCGACCTCGGTGTCGGGCTGGAAGCCGCCCGTGTCGACGGCCCGCATCGACCAGTAGTCGACGACCTTCGGCCGGCCCTCGCTGCGGTAGCGCACGGTGGGCAGCCGCACCTGCGGCACCGCCCGCACGTCGGCCTCCTCGGCGACCTCCCGCACGGCGGCCAGCAGCGGGTGCTCGCCCGGCTCCAGCTTGCCCTTCGGCAGCGACCAGTCGCCGTAGCGGGGGCGGTGCACGAGGCAGACCAGCACGCCGCCATCGGCCTGCCGCCAGGCCACCCCGCCCGCCGCCCGGATCACGCGTTCCCCCTCCGGCATCCGCTCAGCCTAGGCTCATCCGGCCGTGCCGCCGACCCGGCGCAGCAGCAGGTCCTGCAGATGGGTCGGCAGGGCCTGCTCCGCGCCGGTGCGCCGGGTCCAGGAGCCGTCGCCGTGCAGCTCGAACGCCTCCACGTCGGGGCTGAACGCGGCGGTGAGCACGTGGTCCAGCTCGGCGCGGGCCACCGGGTCGCTCACCTGCACCAGCGCCTCCACCCGGCGGTCCAGGTTGCGGTGCATCAGGTCGGCCGAGCCCATCCAGAACTCGGCGGAGCCGTTGTTGCCGAAGCGGAAGATCCGGGAGTGCTCCAGGAACCGGCCGAGGATCGAGCGGACCCGGATGTTCTCCGACAGCCCCGGCACCCCGGGGCGCAGCGTGCACATGCCCCGGATCAGCAGGTCCACGTGCACCCCGGCCCGGGACGCCCGATAGAGCGCGTCGGTGACCTCCTCGTCGACCAGCGAGTTGACCTTGAACTGGACCAGCCCGGGCATGCCGAGCCGGACGTGGCTGATCTCCCGCTCGATCCGCTCGATCAGCCCCCGCCGGATGCCCTGCGGCGCCACCAGCAACCGCCGGTACGCGGTCTGCCGGCTGTAGCCGGTCAGCACGTTGAACAGGTCCGTCAGGTCCGCGCCGATCTCCGGGTCGGCGGTGAGCATGCCGAAGTCCTCGTACAGCCGGGCGGTCTTCGGGTGGTAGTTGCCGGTGCCGATGTGGCAGTACCGGCGGATCTGGTTGCCCTCCTGGCGCACGACCAGGGCGGTCTTGCAGTGCGTCTTGAGGCCGACCAGGCCGTAGACGACGTGGCAGCCCGCGCGCTCCAGGGTGCGCGCCCAGCCGATGTTGGCCACCTCGTCGAAGCGGGCCTTCAGCTCCACCAGCACCACCACCTGCTTGCCGGCGGCGGCGGCGTCGACCAGCGCGTCGACGATGGGGGAGTCCCCGCTGGTGCGGTAGAGGGTCTGCTTGATGGCCAGCACGTCCGGGTCGGCGGCGGCCTGCTCCACGAAGCGCTGCACGCTGGTCGCGAACGAGTGGTACGGGTGGTGCACCAGCACGTCGCCGTCGCGCAGGGTGGCGAAGACGCTGCGCGGCACCTCGCCCTCGGTGAGCCGGGGATGGGTGGCCGGCACGAACGGCGGGTCCTTCAGGTCGGGGCGGTCGGCGTCGCCGTAGAGCTGCCACAGCGCCGACAGGTCGAGCAGGCCGCGTACCCGCAGCACGTCGTGGCTGTCCATGTCCAGCTCGCGGACGAGCAGCTCCAGCATGTGGTCGGAGATCGAGGCGGCGACCTCCAGGCGCACGGGCGGGCCGAAGCGGCGGCGGGCCAGCTCCCGCTCCAGGGCCTGCAGGAGGTCCTCGTCGCGGTCCTCGTCGACCTCCACCTCGGCGTTGCGGGTGACGCGGAACAGGTGGCACTCGACGACCTGCATGCCGGAGAAGAGCTGCCCCAGGTGCACCGAGATCAGCTCCTCGACCGGGAGCACCCGCACCCCGGGGGACTCCCGGTCGACCCGGACGAAGCGCGGCACGTTGTTCGGCACCTTGACCCGGGCGAACAGCTCCGAGCCGCCGTCGGGGTCGCGGACCGCGACGGCCAGGTTCAGCGACCGCCCGGAGATGTACGGGAACGGGTGCGCCGGGTCGACCGCGAGCGGCGTGAGCACGGGGAAGATGTGTTCCCGGAAGTAGGTGCGCAGCCGTTCCCGCTCGGGCGCGTCCAGGTCCGTCCACCGCAGGATGCGGATGTCCTCGGCGGCGAGCTTCGGCAGCACGTCGTCGACGAAGCAGGAGGCGTGCCGGCCGACCAGCTCGGCGGTCCGCTCGCCGATCCGCTCCAGCTGGGTACGCAGCGGCAGCCGGTCCCCGCCGCGCACCGGCAGCCCGGCGGACTGGCGACGCTTCAGGCCGGCGACCCGGACCATGTAGAACTCGTCGAGGTTGCTGGCGAAGATCGCCAGGAACTTGGCCCGCTCCAGCAGCGGCGTGCGCGGGTCCTCGGCCAAGGCGAGCACCCGGGCGTTGAAGTCGAGCCAGGACAGCTCCCGGTTGAGGAACCGGTCCTCGGGCAGCGGCACCGGCGGCGCGGGCTCGTCGTCCGTCAGGGGGTCGACGTCGAGCACCTCCTCCAGCCCGGCGGACGCCGCCGCCCGACCCGGTGGGGCCGTCGTCGGGTCGGCGGCTTCCGGTGCGCCCAGGGCCGCCGCCCGTGCGCCCATGACCGCTGCCGGTTCGCCCCCGGTCGTTCCGGCGGGTTCGGCCGGTTCGGTCGTTCTGGCCGGTTCGGCCGCATCGGCCGCCTCCGGCGTGTCGCGTGGGCGGAACCGGCCGTCGGCGCCGCGCCGGTGGGACCCGTTGCGCCGGCTCGCCGGCTCGCCGGGCGCGGGTCGGTCGTCGGCGGGCGCGGGTCGGTCGTGGCCGGGCGCGGGGCCGTCGCCGGCGGGTCGGTGGTCGGCGGCCGGGCCGGTGGGGTGCTCGCGAGGGGTGCTCACCCGCTCATAATGTCCCGGAACGGGTTAACGCAAAATGAACTTGGGTGGGGAGCTCACGGCATCGTCGGCAACGTCACCCGGACGATCTCCCCGGCGGCGTCGGTCTCGACCCGGACCCGCTGGCCCAGCCGCAGCAGCCGCAGGCCGGAGGCGTCGAAGGCCCGCGCCGGGAACGTCAGCTCGGTGCCGTCGTCGAGCAACAGCACGCCGCTGCGCGTCGCCGCGTCGTAGGTGGCCACGGTGCCCTGCATGCCAGCACCGTACACCGGTGCCGGCGGGGGCTCAGCCCGCGCCGGTGAGGGCGGCGGTGTGCGGCCCGGGCCCGAGCCGGGCGGCGGCGGCCAGGTCGGCCGCGGTGTCGACGTCCCGACGCAGGGTGGGCCAGTCGCCGGCCAGCGGCAGCGCCCCGCCCGCCTCGTGCGCCGCGGCCGAGCCGACCCCGAACCGGGGGTCCAGCGGCACGCCGGGCGGCGCGGCGAGCAGCACCGTGCCGGTCCCCGGGGTGTCGGCCACGAACCGGCGTACCCCCGGCGGGCCGGCGGCGATCGCGCGCAGCGCGGCGGTCAGTTCGGCCGGGCGCAGCGCCGGCAGATCCGCTGTGAGCCCGGCCACCCACCCGCCGCCGGCGGCCGCGACCGCCGCGCCGAGCCGGAAGGCCGCGTTCAGGCCGGCGTCCGGCGGGTCCGGCACGACCCGCACGCCGGCCGCGCGGACGGCCGCCGCCACGCGGGCGTCGCGGGTGACGACCACCACCCCGGCGACCGCCGGGCACGCCCGCACCGCGGCGACCGTGTCGGCCGCCAGGGCCAGCGCCAACTCCTCGTGGGGTACGCCCGGCAGCGCCCCCCGCAGCCGGCTCTTCGCCACGCCGAGGCGCTTCACCGGCACCACCACAGTCCAGGTCCGCTGCCGCACGGCACAATCCTGCCAGTCACCCCGGCGGTACCCTCACTGGCCGTACCGGGGGCGAGCAGGCATGATTTCGCTGCGGGCGGCACGGGCGGGTGCGGCGTGGGGTCGGGGCTACGAGGAGGCAGGGTGACGCGGCGCAGGCTGGGGTTCTGGCAACGGTTCGCCGTGGTGCTGGTCAAGCCCGTCATGACGGTCTGGACCCGGCGCACCTGGCGGGGCATGGAGCACCTGCGCCACGACGGCGGCATCATCATCGTCCCCAACCACCTCTCGCACGCCGACCCGCTGGTCTCCGCGCACTTCGTCTACGACGCCGGGCGCTGGCCGAGGTTCCTCGGCAAGGCCAGCGTCTTCCGGGTGCCGGTGGTGGGCTGGATCCTGCACCGCTGCCTCCAGATCCCCGTCGAGCGCGGCACGGTCGACGCCGTCAAGTCCCTGGACGCCCTCGTCGCCGCCCTGCGCGAGGGCGGCGCGGTGGTGATCTACCCGGAGGGCACCACCACGCGGGAACCCGACCTGTGGCCGATGAGGGGCAAGACCGGGGCCGCCCGGCTGGCGCTGGCCACCGGCGCGCCGGTGATCCCGGTCGCCATGTGGGGTCCGGAGCGGCTCTTCGACCCCCGCAACAACCGGCTGGGCCTGCGGCCCCGCATCCCGGTGACCGTCGTCGCCGGGCCGCCCGTCGACCTGAGCCGGTGGGCCGGCTCCACGCCCACCAAGGCCACCCTGGAAGAGATGACCGACACCATCATGCTGCGCCTGCGCGACCAGCTCGCCGAGATCCGGGGCGGGACGCCGCCGCCGCTGTGGGAACGACCGGCGCGGGCCGCCGGGGCCGCCCGCCCGACGCGGGGGCGGGAGGACGCGGCGTGACCGGCCACGTGGCGGTGCTGGGGGCCGGGTCGTGGGGGACCGCCTTCGCCAAGATCCTTGCCGATGCCGGCCGGGACGTGACGATCTGGGCCCGGCGGCAGCCGGTGGCCGAGGCGATCCGGCTGCGCCGGCACAACCCGGAATACCTCCCCGACCTGCGGCTGCCCGACCGGGTCACCGGCACCGGCAGCGCCGCCGAGGCGATCCGGGGCGCGGAGATCGTGGTGCTCGCGGTGCCGTCGCAGACGCTGCGCGGCAACCTCGCCGAATGGGTCGGCGACCTGCACCCGGACGCGACCCTGGTGTCCCTGATGAAGGGCATCGAGCTGGGCACCACCAAGCGGATGAGCGAGGTGATCGTGGAGACCGCCCGGGTCACCCCGGACCGGGTGGTCGTCGTCTCCGGCCCCAACCTCGCCCCCGAGATCGCCGCCGAGCAGCCCGCCGCCACCGTGGTCGCCGGCACCGACGACCGCCGCGCCCAGCTCGTCCAGGCGTCGATCCGCACGCCGTACTTCCGGCCGTACACCAACGACGACGTGATCGGCTGCGAGCTGGGCGGGGCCGTGAAGAATGTGATCGCCCTCGCGTACGGGATCGCCACCGCGATGGGCTTCGGCGACAACACCCGGGCGATGCTGATGACCCGGGGGCTCGCCGAGACCGCCCGCCTCGGGGTGGCGCTCGGCGCGGACCCGATCACCTTCGCCGGCCTGGCCGGGATGGGCGACCTCGTGGCGTCCTGCTCGTCGCCGCTGGCCCGTAACCGCACCTTCGGCGAGCACCTGGGCCGGGGCGAGACCCTGGAGCAGGCCCAGGCGGCCACCCGGCAGACCGCCGAGGGCGTGAAGAGCTGCCTGGCGATCCGGGACCTGGCCCGCGCCCACGGGGTGGAGATGCCGATCACCGAGCAGATCGAGCGGATCTGCCACGAGGGGATGGACCCCCGGCTCGCCGTCGATGCGCTGATGAGCCGCACCGCCAAGCCCGAGTCGTACGAGTGAGGCGGCCCGCGTGACGACCCCCGGCACCGACGGCGAAGGCACCGACGGCGAACGCATCGGCACCGACAGCGCCGACGGCGACGGCACCCGGTGCGTGCGGGCCGGGCTGCCCGAGCCAGCCCCGGGGCAGCCGTTCCTGCCCGGCCCGGTCTTCGCCGCGCCCTACCACCTCGACCCACGGCAGGGCCCGGCGGCGACGCCGAACGGGTACGGCCGCCCCGACAACCCGACCCGGCGGCTGCTGGAGGCGGCCATCGGCGAGCTGGAGGGCGGCGACGTGCGCGTCTTCGCCAGCGGGCAGGCGGCGATCACCGGCCTGCTGCTGGCCGTGCTGCGCCCCGGCGACACGGTGGTGCTCCCCGCCGACGGCTACTTCCCGGTGCGGGCGTTCGCCACCGACACCCTCGCCGGGATCGGCGTGCGGGTGCTGTTCGCGCCGACCGCCGGGCCGTACCCGTCGTTCGCCGGGGTGCGGCTGGTGCTGCTGGAGTCGCCGGCCAACCCCGGCCTGGACGTCGCCGACGTGCCGGCCCTGGCCGCCGCCGCGCACGCCGCCGGGGCCCTGGTGGCGGTGGACAACACCACGGCCACCCCGCTCGGCCAGCGCCCGCTTGACCTCGGCGCCGACGTGGTCGTCGCCTCCGGCACGAAGGCCCTGACCGGCCACTCCGACCTGCTGCTCGGGTACGTGGCGACCCGTTCCGCCGGGCTGCTCGACCCGGTCACCGCCTGGCGCACCATGACCGGGGCGGTGCCGGGGGCGTTCGACGCGTGGCTGGCGCACCGCTCCCTGGCCACGCTGGACCTGCGGCTGGCCCGGCAGAGCGCCAACGCCGAGGCGCTCGCCCGGCTGCTTGCCGGCCGCCCCGACGTCACCGGCGTGCGCTGGCCGGGGCTGCCGGGCGACCCGGCGTACGCGCTGGCGTCGGCCCAGCTGCGTCGGATGCCCGGGGTGCTGTCGTTCGACCTCGGTGACGCCGAGCGGGTGGCCCGTTTCCTCACCGCGTCCCGGCTGGTGGCCGCCGCCACGTCGTTCGGTGGGCTGCACACCACCGCCGACCGGCGGGCGCAGTGGGGCGACGACACGCCGCCCGGGTTCGTCCGGCTCTCCTGCGGCGTGGAGGACACCGCCGACCTGGTCGCCGACGTCACCGCCGCCCTGCAAGGAAGGGCCCCCTGTTAACGCATACGGTAGAGAAGGGTCCCCTTCTCACGCTCAGTCCACGGACGCGCTCGTGTCGCGGCTGCGCGCCGCCGGCTGCGTCTTCGCCGAGGAGGAGGCGGAGCTGCTCGCCGCCGCCGCCGACACTCCCGAGCGGCTCGCCGACCTGGTCGAGCGGCGGGTCGCCGGCCTGCCGCTGGAGCACCTGCTCGGCTGGGCCGAGTTCTGCGGCCTGCGGGTCGGCGTCGACCCGGGCGTGTTCGTGCCGCGGGCGCGTACCGCGTTGCTGGTGTCGGCCGCCGCGGCGGTCACCGGGCCCGGCGCGGCCGTGCTGGACCTGTGCTGCGGGTCCGGTGCCGCGGCGCTGGTGCTCGCCGGGCGGCTGCGTCCCCGCTGGCTGGCCGCCGCGGACCTCGACCCGGCCGCCGTGGCGTGCGCCCGGCGCAACCTCGCCCACCTCGGCGTGCCCGTCTACCAGGGCGACCTGTACGAGCCGGTGCCGACCGAATGGCGGGGCCGGCTCGACCTGATCGTGGCCAACGCCCCGTACGTGCCGACGGAGGCGGTGGCGCTCATGCCGCCCGAGGCGCGGTTGCACGAGGCGCCGGTGGCGCTCGACGGCGGGTCGGACGGGCTGGCCGTGCTGCGCCGGGTGGCGCGGGGGGCGGTGCACTGGCTGGCACCGGGCGGGCACCTGGCCGTGGAGGCCGGCGCCGGGCAGGTCGAGGCGCTGTGCGCCGCGCTGGCCGACCTCGGGTTGACGCCGTCCGTGGCGTACGACGAGGAGCTGGACGCGACCGCGGTGACCGCCCGCCGGCCCGGCTGACCTCGGCGGACCGCGCCCCGGTGCTCCGGCTCGGGCGGGGTGCCGGCGGGCCGGAACGAGGTGGTGGCCCACCCGCCGGCCGGCGGTGCGGACCGGACGGCGGGTGGACCACGACGGTGGCCGCGCGGGCCGGCCGGGACGGGACCCCCCGGCCGGCCCGCGCGGCGGTCAGGGGCGCCGGGAGGTGAGGGGCGGCGCGGCGGCGAACGCGGCCCACGCGGTCGGCGGGAAGAGCAGCGCCGGGCCCGTCGGGTCCTTCGAGTCGCGGACGGCCACCGCGCCGGGTACGACCGCCATCTCCACGCAGGCTCCCTCGTCGCCGCTGCGGCTGCTCTTGCGCCATCGCGCCGTGGCGAGGGCCGCGCTCGTCGTCGGGGTCATGTTCTACCGTCCTTTCAGGAGTCGGAGGAGCTGGTCCCGGGTGGCCGCAGGGCTGAGTGCGACCGTCCGCAGGTGCTCCATGATCTTGGTGCAGGTACGCAGGTCACCGGGCCGGTCGAGGACCATCTGGCCGGCGACCGTTTCCACCGACGCGATGTGCGGGTCCTCCGGGTCGGGGAACTCCAGGATGTGCAGCGAACCCCGGGTGCCCCGGTGGTAGCCGGCGGACAGGGGGATCACCTGGACCGTGATGTTGGGCAGCTCGGCCATCTTCAGCAGGTGGTGCAGCTGCGCCTCCATCACGGCCTGGCCGCCCACGGGGCGCAGCAGGGCGCCCTCGTCGATGATCGCGTCGAGGATCGCCGGATCGTCACCGGTGATCCGCTGCTGCCGGTCGAGTCGCAGGTGGACCCGCTGCTCGACCTGCTCGTCGCTGAGGGTGTGCGGGCCGCCCCGCATCACCCCCCGGATGTAGTCCGCGGTCTGGAGCAGGCCGGGCACCACCGACGGCTCGAAGTTGGCGATGCCGGTGGCCTCGGCCTCGAGCGCGATGAAGTCGATGGTCCGCCGGTCCAGCAGGTACGAATAGGACACCCACCAGCCGGGCTTGCGGGCGTCCTTGGCGAGCTGGACGGCGGCGGCGAGCTCGTCGGCGCCCACCCCGTAGAGGGTGAGCAGGGCGCGCACCGTGGCGGGGCTGATCAGCGTCTGGGCGTTCTCGTACCGGGACAGGGTGCTCCGGGTGCTGTTGATCTCGTCGGCGGCGGCTTCGAGGGTGAGGCCGGCCGCCTCCCGGTGCGTACGCAGCGCGATGCCGAGCCGTCGGGCCCGGGCCGTCTTCGGTGCCATGCGTCGATGGTGACATACATGGCCGGGAGTGTGCACATGAGAGAACGGCGATGAGAGTTGCATTCACGCCAGTCCACATGTCAACCTGTGACCAGTTCCTCACTGCCGGTTGTCGTGGCGACGGCGGTGGTGAGTGACCGGAGGGGATGGGGCGCGTGGCGATCGGGTTTTCTCCCCCGTACCCGATCGCCGCGTGCCGCCACCCGGGACGCACCGGAAGGGACTCGGATGACGGTGACCGCCTGCTGGCCCCGGGTGTCGCGGTGCCGCTGGTGCGCACACCCCGTGCTGCGCGACAACGACGACGCGTGGATCCACGCCCACCTGGCGTACGTCTGCCGGGACCGCTCCGGCGGGTTGGCGGCGACCACCGCGGAGCCGGAAGGGTCGCCCGGCCGGGCGGCGTGGGGCGCTGCGGGAGGCCGGCGGTGACCCGGTTCCTGGTGGTGCTCACCGACGTCCGCCCGGTGGACGACGTGCGCCGCGACGAGCGGCAGGCCCCCGAGCGGAGACGGCAGGTCGTCGGGGCGAGTAGCCGGGAGGCGGCCGACCGGATCGCCGGCGCGTTCATGGCGCTGGGCATGGTGCGGGCCGGGCGGCAGCGGGTGAAGGTGATCGCCGTCGGCCGCCGCTACGGCCTCTGACGCGTCGCCCGCCGCCCGCCCGGGAGCCGCTGTCCGCCGTGGCGTGATTACGCAGCGTATATGCACTGTTGACCGGTTGCGCGGTGCTGCCGCTTCTCCCCGGGTATCAACTCCGTTGTCCGGCCACGCACAGTAAGGTCATCCGGGTGAGCGCCACCGGCGAGCACCACGAGCCTCGCAGTCGCGAACGAAAGGGTGACCGAGTGACCACCCCAGGCAAGACCCGTGTGGCCCTCGTCTTCGGCGGCCGCAGCCCCGAGCACGGCATCTCCTGCGTCAGCGCCGGCAGCGTGCTCAGCGCGCTCGACCCGGACGAGTTCGAGGTGGTCCCCGTGGGCATCACCCGCGCGGGTAAGTGGGTGCTGACCAGCGGCGACCCGGCCCAGCTGGCGATCAGCGCCCGGCGGCTGCCGGAGATCACCGCCGAGGCCGGCGCCGACCTCGTGCTGCGGGCCGACCCCACCGGCAACGGGCTGCTGGTGCTCGACCCCGCCGAGGGGCCCCGGGTGCTCGCCGACGTCGACGTGGTCTTCCCCGTGCTGCACGGCGCGTACGGCGAGGACGGCACCATCCAGGGCATGCTGGAGATGGCCGGCATCCCCTACGTCGGGGCGAACGTCTTCGCCTCCGCCGCCGCGATGGACAAGGAGTTCACCAAGAAGCTCTGCGCCGCCGAGGGCATCCCCGTCGGCCCGTACGCGGTGCTGCGCAGCGGGGTCACCCTGTCCGAGGAGGACAAGCAGCGGCTCGGGCTGCCCGTCTTCGTCAAGCCGTCCCGGGCCGGCTCTTCGTTCGGCATCACGAAGGTCGACGACTGGGCCGACCTGGAGGCCGCCGTCGCCACGGCCCGGGAGATCGACCCGAAGGTGCTGGTCGAGGGCGCGATCGTCGGCCGGGAGGTCGAGTGCGGCGTGCTGGAGGGCGAGGCCGGGGGCGGCGCGGAGGCGTCCGTCCTGGCCGAGGTGCGGGCCGGCGGCGACCACGACTGGTACGACTTCGAGGCGAAATATCTCTCCGAGCCCGAGTACGACCTGCCGGCCACCCTGCCCGACCACGTCACCCGGCAGGTCCAGGACTACGCCGTCCGGGCGTTCGCCGCCCTGGACTGCGCCGGGCTGGCCCGGGTCGACTTCTTCGTCACCCCGGACCTGGACGTCTACCTCAACGAGATCAACACGATGCCCGGCTTCACCCCGACGTCGATGTTCCCGCTGATGTGGGCCGCCTCCGGGCTGGAGTATCCGAAGCTGGTCAACCGACTGATCCGCACCGCCCAGCGGCGCGGCGTCGGCCTGCACTGAACGCGCGCAGCCGCCGGGGCGACCGGCAGGCGCAGCCGACGGCGGTGGCCGGTCAGCCGCCGCAGCCGGTGAGGACCGGCCAGCCGGCGGGAGCTGCCGGTCAGCCGGTGCAGCCGCCGGGGGCGTCGCCGCCCGAGGGCACCGAGGCGATCACCACGTCGGAGATGGGGCTGACCCACTGCAGGGCCGCCCCGTACGTGCGGGGCACGGTCACCCGCACCGCCGTCTCCCGGTCCAGCGTGGTGAGCACCGTCGCGTCCGGGCCCTCGGCCGCGTACCAGCAGACCTTGTTGACGACCCAGATGTCGTCGGTGTCGCCCGGCTCCGGCTCGGCGCCGCCGCAGGCGATGGTGAGCGCCGGGTCGCCGTACGCGGCGTTCTGCTCGGGGCCGGCGGTGACCGGCCGCTGGGCCAGGTCGCGCACGGTCGGCGGGAGCTGCGACGTCAGCGCGCGGCACACCGTGGCGGGCCGCTCGGCCAGCCGGGGGGCGGCCATCTCGACCGGCGCGGTGGACCGCGGCCCGGCGCTGGTCGCCGCCGGGCCCGGCTCGGCGGCCGGGGCGTCCGGGGTCAGCTTGGCGAAGGTGAACCCGGCCACGGCCACGGTGACCGGCACCGCGACCAGCGTGGCCAGCAGCGCCGCGTTGCGGTTGGCCCGGTCCCGGCGCGGCGCGCCGGCGTCGTCGCTCGTGCCCGCCCCGGCGGGGGACTCGGAGGAGGAAGTGATCTCGTCCACTTACAGGCGCACCACCGAACACGTGAGGGTGCGGGTGATGCCGGGCACCATCTGCACGTTGCTGACGATGAGCTTGCCGAGCTCGTCGACCGTGTTGGCCTCGGTGAGCACGACCACGTCGTACGGCCCGGTGACGGCGTCGACCCGCACCACGCCGGGAAGGTCGCCGATCAGGCCGGCCACGTCACGCGCCCGACCCACCTCTGTCTGGATGAGGATGTACGCCTGTACCACGACTCGACCTCCGTCCGTCGCCGCCGCTGGGCGGCCCGAAGGGTGAAACTACCTTACGGACCAGGTCTGATCCCTATCGGTGGCCAAGGAGAAGCGGTGAGCGAGCGCGACGGGCGCGACGGCGGGCGGGGCGCGGGACGATCCCGCGGCCACGGCGGGCGGGACGCCAAACGATCCCGGGTTCACGGCAGCCGGGGCGCGGGGCCGTCCCGGGTCCACGGTGGGCACGGGCGCGGCGGGGAGCGGGCATGAGCGTGACCGGAATCGGCGAGTTCGGGTTGATCGACCGGGTCACCGCCCGGCTGCCCCAGGGGGCGTCCTGCCTGCTCGGGCCCGGCGACGACGGGGCGGTGCTGGCCGCGCCGGACGCCCGGGTGGTCGCCTCCACCGACGTGCTCGTCGAGGGGCGGCACTTCCGCCGGGACTGGTCCGCCGCCCGCGACGTCGGGCACCGGGCGGCGGCGGCCAACCTGGCCGACATCGCGGCGATGGGTGCCACCCCGACCGCCCTGCTGGTGGCCCTGTGCATGCCGGCGGACCTCGACCCGGCCTGGGCCGAGGAACTGGCCGACGGGCTCGGGGCCGAGGCCGCCACCGTGGGCGCGAGCGTGGTCGGCGGCGACATGTCGGCGAGCCCCACGCTCACGATCGCCGTCACCGCCCTGGGCGACCTGGGCGGCCGGTCCCCGGTCGTCCGCTCGGGGGCCCGCCCGGGGCACGTCGTGGCGCTCGCCGGCCGCAGCGGGTACGCCGCCGCCGGCTACACCGTGCTGTCCCGGGGCTTCCGCACGCCGAAGCTCCTGGTCGAGGCGTACCGGCGGCCCGAGGTGCCGTACGCGGCCGGGCCGCACGCCGCCCGGCTCGGGGCCACCGCCATGATCGACGTCTCGGACGGGCTGCTGGCCGACCTCGGGCACGTGGCCCGCGCCAGCGGGGTCGGCATCGACGTGCGGCGGGACGCCTTCGAGGTGCCCCGGCAGATGCGCGACGCCGCCCAGGCGCTGGGGGTCGACCCGTACTCCTGGATCCTCGCCGGCGGCGACGACCACGCGCTGGCGGCCACGTTCCCCCCGGCGGTGGCGCTGCCCGACCCGTGGCGGATCGTCGGCCGGGTGACGGAGGGCACCGGCGTGACCGTCGACGGCGAGGCGTACGACGGCCCGGCCGGCTGGGACCACTTCCGGTAGGGGACCGGCCGGCGACGTACCCTTTCCCCCGTGAGCGAGATCGAGATCCGCGCGGCCCGCTTCGACTCCCCGGAGGCCCAGGAGCTCATCCGGGCCGCCCTGGCGGACCTGGGCCGGCGGTACGGGGGCAGCGGCGACGACACCCCGGTCGACGCCGCCGAGTTCGTGCCGCCGCACGGCGCGTTCCTGGTGGCCTACCTCGCCGGCGAGCCGGTCGGGTGCGGGGGCTGGCGCAGCCACGGCGACGACGGGGAGACCGCCGAGCTGAAGCGCATGTACACCAGCCCGCAGGCGCGGGGCCGGGGCGTGGCCCGGGCGGTGCTCGCCGCCGTCGAGCGGTCCGCCCGCGAGCACGGGCGCAAGCAGCTCGTCCTGGAGTGCGGCGACAAGCAGCCCGAGGCGATCACCATGTACAGCGCGGCCGGCTACGAGCGCATCCCGAACTTCGGCTTCTACCGGGACCACCCGGGCTGCCTCTCCTTCGGCCGCACCCTCTGACCGAGCCGCTGCCCGCCGCGCCCTGGCCGGCCCGCGCCCTGGCCGGCCCGTGCCCTGTTCGTCGGGGTGGCTGCGCGGCGGCGGCCCGTGCCCTGGTCGGCTGGGCGGCTGCGCGGCGGCGGCCCGTCAGGCGACGGTGACGCGGATCTCGGCCGCGGCGGCGCGGGCGGCCCGCTCGGCCTCGGCCGGGTCGACGCCCCAGGCCAGCACGTGCCCGCTGCGCCGGCCCGACGACGTGACCGGCGCGACGGTCGCGCCGACGGCGGTGTCGAGCTGCACCTCCAGCACCCCGGGCACCCGGCGGGCCGGCCGCAGCCCCTCGACGCCGGTGACGGTGCCCGGGTCGGCGAGCAGGAACTCCACCGCCGCCGCCCCGGTCGGCCGGGTCGGCAGCGCCGGCCGCTCGCCGCGCAACACCCGCAGGTACGCGTCGATGAAGCCGAACTCGTAGCCGATCGAGATCAGCGCGGTGATCATGTCACCGGGCAGCCGGGCGGCGCACTCCACCAGGTGTGGCACGCCGCCCGCCTCGGCCGGCTCGGTGCCGGGGCGCGGGCCGACGACGATCCACTCGCTGTGCAGCACCCCGGTGCGGAACCCGGCGGCGGCGCACAGCCGCCCCGCCGCGTCGAGCAGGTCGCGGCGGACCGCCCCGGGCAGCGCCGACGGGACGGTGTGCCCCGTCTCGACCGGCAGGGGACCGGGCAGCACCCGCTTGTCGGTGACGTTGCCGAAGATCACCTCGCCGTCGGCGACGAGCAGCTCGACGCTGTGCTCCCGGCCGTCGAGCACCTGCTCGGCGAGGACCTGCGTGGGCAGCCCCCGGTCGGTGGCCTCCGGCGGGGCCTCGGGGGCCGCGGTGGCCGCCCAGGCGGCCGGGATCTCGGCCGGGTCGGCGACCAGCCGCACCCCGAGACTGCCCGAGCGCCGGGTCGGCTTGAGCACGCAGCGGCCGCCGTGCCGGCGCGCGAACTCGACCGCCTCCGCCGGCCCGCCCACCAGCTCGTACGCCGGGTTCGGCAGCCCGGCGTCGGCGGCGAGCAGCCGCATCCGGTGCTTGTCGGAGAAGACGTCGGCGGCCTCCGCCCCGGCACCGGGCAGGCCGAGGCGGGCGGCGAGGCGGGCGGCGGCGCCCACGGCGTACTCCAGGCCCGGCATGACGAGGCGGGCCCTGGCCAGATCGGGCTCGCGGGCCAGCAGCGCGTCCGCGTCGAAGCCCGTCTGGTATTCGGCCGGCACGACCCGGGCCAGGACGGACAGCCGCCCGACCAGCTCGTCGATGCCACGCCGGCTGATCACGTCGGGCTCCTCGACGACGACCACGCTGCCCGCCGGCAGTTCCTCGTCGAACCAACGCAGGGTGCCCAGCGAGGCCCCGACGACGATCATCTCGGCGGGGCCCAGGTCCAGGTCCAACGGTGCCTCCGTGCTGCGTACGCGGACGCCACAAGCCGGCGGGCCCTCGGGCCCGCCGGCTTGTCGACGATGGGTGGGTCGGCGCTACCGCGTCAGGCGCGGGTGACCTTGCCGGCCTTGATGCAGGAGGTGCAGACCTTCAACTTCTTGGTGGTGCCGCCACCGGCCGGGGTGCGCACCGACTGGATGTTCGGGTTCCAGCGGCGGTTGGTCCGCCGGTGCGAGTGGGACACGTTGTGGCCGAAGCCCGGCCCCTTGCCACAGACGTCGCACACGCTAGCCACGGGATACTCCTGGGATTGATACGTTCATGAGGTCGCCGCCAGGCGCAGCCCGGGCAACCTGGCCAGGTTACCCGATCCCCCCGTCGCCGCCCAACCGGGCCCCTGGTGACGCCGGGGCGGGGGCACTTCCGGCGCCGGTCGCCGCGATGCCGCCCGCCAGGTCGCCGACATCGTGGCGTCGCCCCCGGCGGGTGTCGGTGCGCGCCAGTAGGCTTCCCGACGTGCTGGACACCCTCGACGCCGCCGCGGTGCGCCGCTGGTGCGCGGGCGGGCTGGCCGCGCTGCGCCGGCACCAGGGCGAGATCGACGACCTCAACGTCTACCCGGTCCCCGACGGCGACACCGGCACCAACCTGGTGCTCACCCTCACCTCGGCCCAGCAGGCGCTCGCGATGGACCTGGCCACCCTGCCCGACGGCGGGTCCACCGCGCACGGGCACGCGCTGCGGCTGATGGCGCGCGGCGCGCTGCTGGGCGCCCGGGGCAACTCCGGGGTCATCCTGTCGCAGATCCTGCGCGGCCTCGCCGACACCCTGGCCGCCGCCCCGGCGGTGCGGGGCCGGCAGCTCGCCGCCGCGCTGGGCGACGCCACCGCCGCCGCCTACTCCGCCGTCGCCCAGCCCGTCGAGGGCACCGTGCTCAGCGTGGTCGCGGCGGCGGCCCGCGCGGCCGGCTCGGCCGACAGCGACGACCTGCCCACCGTCGCCCGGGTGGCGGCCGGCGCGGCGGCCGAGGCGCTGGCCCGCACGCCAGAACAGTTGCCGGCGCTCGCCCGCGCGGGCGTGGTCGACGCCGGCGGCCGGGGGCTCTGCCTGCTGCTCGACGCGCTGGTCGAGGTGGTGACGGGCGAGAGCCCGCGCCGGCCCGCCCCCGCGCCCCGCCCGGTCCGCCCGCCGGCCACGGCCGCCCGCGAGACCGGCTCGACGGACTACGCGTACGAGGTGCAGTTCCTGCTCGACGCCGAGGCCGACGCGGTGGCCCGGATGCGGCAGACCCTCGCCGGGCTCGGCGACTCGCTGGTCGTGGTCGGCGACGGGGCCACCGACGCGGCGTCGGCCACCTGGAACGTGCACGTGCACGTCAACGACGTCGGCGCGGCGGTCGAGGCGGGGGTGGAGGCCGGCCGGCCGCACCGGATCTCGGTGACCCGCTTCGCCGACCAGCCGCCCGCCGCTTCGGCCGACGCCGTCGCGGCGCACGGCACGGCGGCACCGGCGGGCGACGGCCGGGCGGCAGTGGTGGTCGCCTCGGGGGCGGGCATCGCCGAGCTGTTCACGGGCGAGGGGGCGACGGTGGTGCCGGGCAACCCGTCCACCGGCGAGTTGCTCGACGCGATCCGCGCCACGGCCGCGGCCCGGGTGGTGGTGCTGCCCAACGACCCGAACACCCAGGCCGTCGCCAACGCCGCCGCGCGGGAGGCACACGCGCTGGGGGTGCGGGTCAGCGTGGTGCCGACCCGGTCGCCGGTGCAGGCGCTGGCCGCGCTCGCCGTGCGCGACCCGCAGCGCCGCTTCGCCGACGACGTGATCGCGATGGCCGAGGCGGCGGGGGCGTGCCGCTACGCCGAGGTCTGCTGGGCCAGCCGCGAGGCGCTCACCGTCGCCGGCCCGTGCCGCCCCGGCGACGTGCTGGCCCTCGTCGAGGGCGAGGTGCACCTGATCGGGGCCGACCTCGCCGACACCTGCACCGCCGTGGTCGACCGCATGCTCGGCGGCGGCGGGGAGCTGGTCACCCTGCTCTCCGGCGCGGACGCCCCCGAGGGGCTGGCCGACGCCGTCGCCGAGCACGTCGCGCGGCGCTGGCCGTTCGTGGAGGTCCAGGCCTACGCGGGGGGCCAGCCGCACTATCCGCTCCTGGTGGGGGTCGAATGACGACGACGTCCGAGCCGGCCACGGTCGACACGCCGCTGAAGAAGCTGGTCGGGGAGAAGACGGCCAAGGCCCTGGCCGCCCACCTCGACCTGCACACCGCCGGCGACCTGGTCCACCACTTCCCCCGCCGCTACGACGAGCGCGGCGAACACACCGACATCCGGTCGCTCGACGTCGGCGAGCAGGTCACCGTGCTGGCCCAGGTGCGGCGCACCGACGTGCGGCCGATGCGCCAGCGCCGGGGCAAGCTGCTGGAGGTCACCGTCGGCGACGACTCCGGCGGGGTGCTCACCTGCACCTTCTTCGGCAACCAGGCGTGGCGGGAGCGGGAGCTGCGCCCCGGCCGGTGGGGGCTGTTCGCCGGCAAGGTCACCGAGTTCCGGGGCAAGCGCCAGCTCAACGGCCCGGAATACGTGCTGCTCGGCGAGGGCGGCGACGGCGAGGCCGCCGCCAACGAGGAGGTCGAGGAGTTCGCCGGGGCCCTGATCCCGGTCTACCCGGCCGCCGCGGCGGTGCCGACCTGGGTGATCGCCCGCTGCGTGCGCGTGGTGCTGGACACCTTCACCCCGCCGGAGGACCCGCAGCCCGCCACCGTCCGGGCCACCCGCAACCTGATCGACCTCGGCACCGCCCTGCGCGAGATCCACCGGCCGTCGAGCAAGGAGGCCCTCTACCGGGCCCGCCGCCGGCTCAAGTGGGACGAGGCGTTCGCCGTGCAGCTCACCCTCGTGCAGCGCAAGCACCGGGCCGCCGCCTGGCCGGCCCGATCCCGGCCGCCGCGCCCCGGCGGGCTGCTCGACGCGTTCGACGCCCGGCTGCCGTACGAGCTGACCGGCGGCCAGCGGGCCGTCGGCGCGGAGATCGCCGCCGACCTGTCCACCGCCCACCCGATGCACCGCCTGTTGCAGGGCGAGGTCGGCTCCGGCAAGACGGTGGTGGCGCTGCGGGCGATGCTCCAGGTGGTCGACGCCGGGGGCCAGGCCGCCCTGCTCGCCCCGACCGAGGTGCTCGCCGCCCAGCACCACCGGGGCATCCTCGACCTGCTCGGCCCGCTCGCCCGGGCGGGGGAGCTGGGCGCCGCCGACGGGGCCACCTCGGTGGAGCTGGTCACCGGCTCGCTGGGCGCGGCGGCCCGCCGCCGGGCCCTCGCCGAGGTCGCCGCCGGCCGGGCCGGCATCGTGCTCGGCACCCACGCCCTGCTCTACGAGGGCGTCGACTTCGCCGACCTGGGCCTCGTCGTGGTCGACGAGCAGCACCGGTTCGGCGTGGAGCAGCGCGACGCGTTGCGCGCCAAGGCGGAGCAGCCGCCGCACGTGCTGGTGATGACCGCGACGCCGATCCCGCGCACCGTGGCGATGACCGTCTACGGCGACCTGGAGGTCTCCGCGCTCACCCAGCTCCCGCAGGGGCGCTCGCCGATCGCGTCGCACGTGGTGCCGGCCGCCGAGAAACCGGCGTTCCTCGACCGGGCCTGGCGCCGGGTGCGCGAGGAGGTCGCCGCCGGCCACCAGGCGTACGTGGTGTGCCCCCGGATCGGGGATGCGGGGTCGGGTGGCTCGGGGTCCGGGTCGGAGGAGGAGCCGCCCCGGGAGGACGACAACGGCCGGCGGCCCCCGCTCGCGGTGACCGAGGTCGCCCCGCTGCTCGCCGAGGGGCCGCTGCACGGGCTGCGGATCGGGATCCTGCACGGGCGGCTGCCCGCCGACGAGAAGGACGCCGTGATGCGCGCCTTCGCCGACGGCGAGCTGGACGTGCTGGTCGCCACGACCGTCATCGAGGTCGGCGTCAACGTCCCCAACGCCACCGTGATGATCGTGCTGGACGCCGACCGGTTCGGCGTCTCCCAGCTGCACCAGCTGCGCGGCCGGGTGGGTCGGGGCTCGGCGGCGGGGCTCTGCCTGCTGGTCACCGAGGCGGCCGAGGGCTCGTCGGCCCGGGAACGCCTCGACGCGGTGGCGTCCACCACGGACGGCTTCAAGCTCGCCGAGCTCGACCTGGAGCAGCGCCGCGAGGGCGACGTGCTCGGGGCGACCCAGTCCGGCCGGCGCTCGCACCTGCGGCTGCTGTCCCTGCTGCGCGACACCGACCTGATCCGCGACGCCCGCGCCGAGGCGATCGCGCTGGTGGAGGACGATCCGGAGCTGGCCCGCCATCCGGCGCTGGCCGCCTCGGTGGCCGCCCTGGTCGACGCCGAACGCGCGGAGTACCTGGAAAAGGGCTGACTTCGCGTTGGTCCCAGGCCGATGATCGACTCCATGTCGGCGACATGGCGGTATCAGCGGGGCCCGGATACCGCCATGTCGCCGACATGACAGCCCGCGATCCGCGATCGAGACGCGAGGCACCCGCCACCCGCCGACCGTCACCAGACACACGGCGAGGGCGCGCCGACCGGGTGGTCGACGCGCCCTCGCAGGTGCGTCAGATCAGTTCAGGCCGTGGCCCGATCAGGCGGTGAAGCGGATCCGCCGACGACGGGCCATCACGAAGAGCACCGCGCCGACCGCGAGCAGGGCCACCGCGCCGGCGGCGATGCCGCCGGCCGCCGCGCCGGTCACGGGGAGGCCACCCTCCTGGTCGCCGCCGCCGGAGCCGCCCTCCTCGCCGTCCTCGCAGTCCTTCGGCTGCTCCCACTTGATCGCCTCGCCGGAGGCGAGGTCACCGGTGACGGTCACGGTCAGGCCCGGGCTCGCCGGGAAGGTGACGGTGACGTCGCGGCCGGCCTCGACCGTGACGGTCTTCGGCTCGCCGGTGCTCGGGGTGAAGGTCGAGGTGAGGGTCGCGCCGTTCTCCGGGTTGGCGATCCGGAAGATCAGCTCGTCGCAGGTCGACTCGTAGCCGCCGTCGGGCTCGCCGACCTCGGGCTCCTGGCAGTCCTCGGGCTTGGCCCAGCCGCCGGTGAAGTCCTCCATGCCGGGGGCGGTGACCTTGAGTTCCTGCGCCTGGCCGGGGTTCAGCTTGCGGGTCTCGATCTTGCGCATCGGCACGGAGACGGTCTCGGTGTAGCCGCCGCTGCCGGTGATGGTGAACGCCGCCGCCGCGTTGCCGCTGCGGTTGACCAGGGTCAGCTCGACGTTGCCCTCGCAGTCGGACTCGGCGATGACCTCGGGGGCGGGGCTGCAGGTCTCGGAACCGCCGTTGTACCAGGCCTCCTGGGGCTTGCCCGTCGACTGGGAGCCGGGGGCCTTGGGGCTGCCGACCTTGCGGTGGCCGTACCGCGAGCCGTTGTCGGTGAGCGGGTCGATGATCTCGTCACCGAAGACGAAGTCGACCTGGGTGTAGCACTGCGGAACCTCGACCTTGAAGTCGAGGGTGGCCACGCCCAGCTCGCCCGCGCCGACGCCGGTGAACTTCTTGACCGACTTGTCCAGCACGTACTGGGGGAAGGCGACCTTCGCCGACGGGGCGACGTAGGACACCAGCGCGAAGGACTGCTCCTGGCCCTCGCAGAGCGGGCCGTTGACCAGCGTGATGCTGGCCTCGCCGCGCTTGCCCTTGAAGGTGTGCGTGTAGCGGGCGTCGGCCGCGCTGACGCAGGCCGGCCCCTCCGGGGCGGGCGAGGTCGGCGTGACGGTCGGACTGGGCGACGCCGTGGCGGTCGCCGACGCCGACGGCGAAGGGCTGGTCGCCAGGGCCGGCGACGAGGCCGCGAACGCCGTGGCGAGGCCGGCCAGGGCGGCGGCGGCCACGACGAGCGGCCGCCGTGGCGACAGCTTGGGACGGATCACGCGTACTCCCGGGGTGAAGAAACGTCAGGGCGCGGCGCGGGCAACGGCGGTCAGCGGTCGCGGCCGGTGAGGCGCGCCCGCGACGACGCCTCCCGGCGCCGGGTGGGCCGGCGGAGCGCAGCCGGCACCCGGCAGACCCTAGCGAGAACGCGCCGACCGTTACAGCGCTCAGATAGCCCTAAGGGTGATGTTATCAATTTGAGATCATTGATATACGAAACGTGATCACATCGGGACGCTGGTGGTACACACGGTGCCGCCCGCCCCGGCGCCGGCGTCGCGTAGCGTCGGGGCATGAGCAGGAGCAGTCGGTGACCCGGATCGTCGCCGGGACGCTCGGCGGCCGGCGCATCGCCGCGCCGCCCGGCGCCGGAACCCGGCCCACCTCCGACCGGGTCCGGGAGGCGCTGTTCAGCGCCGTGCAGGCCGACGTCGACCTGGCCGGGGCGCGCTTCGCGGACCTGTACGCCGGATCGGGCGCCGTCGGCCTGGAGGCGCTGTCCCGGGGGGCGGCGCACGTCCTGCTGGTCGAGTCCGACCCGCGCGCCGCCCGCGTGGTGCGGGAGAACATCGCCGCGCTGCGGGCCGCCCCGGCCGCGCGGCTGGTCACCGGCAAGGTCGCCACCGTGCTGGCGGCCGGCCCGGACGGCGGGCCGTACGACGTGGTCTTCGCCGACCCCCCGTACGCCGTACCCGATGCCGACGTCACCGCGATGCTGGCCGCGCTGGTCGACGGCGGCTGGCTGGCGGCGGACGCCCTCGTGGTGGTGGAGCGCTCCAGCCGGAGTGGCCCGGTCGGCTGGGTGGAGGGCGTCACTGCCGAGCGCAGCCGCCGTTACGGCGAGACCACCCTTTGGTACGGTCGCCGATCATGAGACGTGCGGTGTGTCCCGGCTCTTTCGACCCGGTCACCAATGGACACCTCGACATCATCGGGCGGGCCGCCCGGCTCTTCGACGAGGTGATCGTCGGCGTGCTGGTCAACCAGTCCAAGAGCGGCCTGTTCACCGTCGAGGAGCGGATCGAGATGCTCCGCGAGGTCACCTCCTCGTACGACAACGTGCGGGTCGCGTCCTTCCGGGGCCTGCTGGTCGACTTCTGCCGGGCCCAGCGGGCCAGCGTCCTGATCAAGGGCCTGCGGGCGGTCAGCGACTTCGACTACGAGCTGCAGATGGCCCAGATGAACATCGGCCTGGCCGGCGTCGAGACGCTGTTCATGCCGACCAACCCGCTCTACTCCTTCCTCTCCTCCAGCCTGGTCAAGGACGTGGCGAAGTGGGGCGGCGACGTCTCCGCCCACGTCCCCGACCTGGTCCGCGAGGCCCTCCAGGTCCGGCTCGGCCCGCCGCCGCGCCCCTGACCGGCGGGGCGACGACCCCGGCCCGACCGGCGGCCGACGACCTGACCGGCGGGGCGTGACGACCGGTTCGGCCGGCGGCCGACGACCTGGACGGCGGGGTGTGAAGACCCCGCCCGGCCGCGACACGGCGCCCTGACCGGCCGCGACACGACGCGCCGGGCGGGGTGGATCGGCGGGCGGTGGCCGGGGCGCGACATGATGGTTCGAGCGGGAACCCGGCCGTAGCCCGCATCATGTAGGTCGGCCGACGACGACAGGAGTGAGGTACCGGTGGACCCGCTCGACCGCATCGACGAACTGATCGCCATGGTGGAGCAGGCCCGCTCCGTCCCGATGTCGCGGAACAACTGCATGGTCGACCGGGGCGAGATGATCGCCGCGCTCGACGAGCTGCGCGCCGACCTTCCCGCCGACCTGCGCCGGGCGGCGGCCCTGCTGGGGGAGCGGGACAAGATCATGGAGGCCGGCAAGCGGGAGGCCGACCGGATCATCAGCGAGGGTGAGGCGGAACACGCCCGCCTGGTGTCGGTGAACGAGATCACGGTCTCGGCCGAGCACGAGGGCGCCCGGATCATCGCCGAGGCCCGCGCCGAGGCGCAGCGGCTGCGCGAGGAGGTCGACGACTACGTCGACACCGCGCTGGCCAACTTCGAGCAGTTCCTCACCCGGGCGCTGGCCTCCATCGAGCGCGGGCGGGACAAGATGCACGCGCTGCGCGAGATCGGCACCTTCGGTGGGGACGAGGCGGAGCGCCCGTTACCCTTCTGAGCGGCACCTCAGCAGCCGACAGGCGGGGCGGGCGTCGCCCCCGGTTCGACGGTCCGGCGGTCGTCCAGGTAACCTTTTTTGTCGGCCTCTCACCGGCCGGAGTCTGACTATGCCCAAACACTCGCCTTCATCACTCAACCCCAAGGCGCCGCTGGTCCTCGACACGAGGGACCTGCCGCGTCGCCCTGGCGCGTTGCGTACGCTCCGGCGGGTCGTCCCGGCACCGAAGGACCTCGGCGTGGAGTTGATCGGCGTGCCGGAGGGCGCGGACCTCGACCTCGACCTGAGGCTGGAGTCGGTGTCCGAGGGGGTGCTCGTCTCCGGGACCGTGAGCGGTCGCGTCAAGGGCGAGTGCGGGCGTTGCCTGCGTGAGATCGACGACTCGGTGGCCGTGCCCGTCCAGGAGCTGTACGCGTACGAGAACAGCACCACGGACGCCACGACCGACGAGGACGAGGTGGGCCGGATGCAGGACGATCTGATCGACCTGGAGCCGGCGCTGCGGGACGCGGTGGTGCTCATGCTGCCGACCAACCCGCTCTGCCGGGAGGACTGCCCAGGGTTGTGCCCCGAGTGCGGGGTGCACTGGGACGATCTGCCGGCCGACCACAGTCACGAGCAGATCGACCCGCGTTGGGCGGGCCTGTCGCAACTGAACCGTACAGAGGAGTAGGAACCGTGGCCGTCCCGAAGCGCAAGATGTCGCGCAGCAACACCCGGTCCCGCCGGGCGAACTGGAAGGCGACCGTGGTGGCGACCACCGCCTGCCCGCAGTGCAAGTCCCCGAAGCTGCCGCACGCCGCGTGCTCCGTCTGTGGCACGTACAACGGCCGCCAGGTTCTCGAGGTCTGACCTGGACGCCGAGTGACGCCCCCGACCCCCGGTCGGGTGGCGCGCGCATCCTGGCGATCGCCCGGTGCCCCGGCTCCCGCCGTCGCCGGCCGGCCCGTTCCGGCCGGTGTCCCGCTGGAGCCGGGCACCGCGCGGATCGCCGTTGACCTCCTCGGCGGGGACGATGCTCCCGCCGTCGTGGTTGACGGCGCTCTGCGGGCCATGCGCGCCGACCCGGACCTGCACCTTCTGCTCGTCGGCCCCGCCGAGGTGGCCGACGAGCTGATCGGTGCGCTCGATCCGGCGCAACGCGCCCGGGTCACGGTCCGGCCGGTGCGCGCCGCCGTCGGCATGGCCGAGAATCCGGTCGCCGCCCGCGCCGACAGCACCGTACGCACGGCGGCCACCGCCGTCCGCGACGGCCTCGCCGACGCGATGGTCTCCGCCGGCTCCACCGGCGCGACCGTCACCGCGGCGGCGCTCGGCCTCGGCCGGTGGCCGCACGTGCGCCGGCCGGCCCTGGTCGCGACCCTGCCGGCGGTCGCCGGACCGGTGGTGCTGCTCGACGTCGGCGGCTCCCTGGAGCCGGGCCCCGCCACCCTCGCGCGGCACGCCGTGCTCGGCGCGGCCTACGCGGCCGTCGCGCACGGCGTGGTCGAGCCGCGCGTCGGGCTGCTGTCGGTGGGCACCGAGGCGGGCAAGGGGGACCGGCTGCGCCGCAGCGCCGACCCGGCGCTCGCCGCCGCGCCGCTGCCCTGCGCCGCGCGCTACGTCGGCCTCGTCGAGGGGTACGACATCGCCTCCGGCCTGCGCGCCGACGTGGTGGTCACCGACGGGTTCACCGGCAACGTGCTGCTGAAGGCGATCGAGGGCGCGTACGCGATGGCCGGCGGGCCCCCGCCCGGCGGCGGTGCCCCCCGGGCCGCCGCCCTGCTCGGGGTGGCCGGCACGGTGGTGGTCTGCCACGGCGCGGCCCGCGGCCAGGACGTCGCCTCCGGCATCGCCCTGGCCGCCCACCTGTGGCGTCGGCGGGCCACCGACACCGTCTCCGTGCTGCTCGGCGTCCCCGGCGGCGCCGGCCCGGCCGGGGTGGCCCCGGAGACCTCCGCGCAGCCCGGTGACCACACCGAGCGCACCACCGACACCGAGGTGAGCCTGTGACCGCCCGTACCGTCCCGACCGGCCGCGTCGGCGCGCCGGCACCGGCGGGTGCGCCCGGCGCGCGCCGCCCGGTCGTGAACCGAGAGGTAACCGCATCATGACCATCGACAAGCGGCGGCGTGCGCCCATCGGTCACCTGGAGGCCGCCTTCGGGGTCTCGCTGGACGCGGAGCTGCTGGAGCGGGCGCTGACCCACCGCTCGTACGCGTACGAGAACGGCGGCCTGCCCACCAACGAGCGGCTGGAGTTCCTCGGCGACTCGGTCCTCGGCGTGGTGATCACGACCGCGTTGTTCCACAACCATCCCGACCTGCCGGAGGGCCAGCTCGCCAAGCTGCGGGCGAGTGTGGTCAACATGCGGGCGCTCGCGGACGTGGCACGGGGCCTGGGCCCGGACGGGCTCGGCGCGTACCTGCTGCTGGGCAAGGGCGAGGAGAGCACCGGCGGCCGGGACAAGGCGAGCATCCTCGCCGACACCCTGGAGGCCCTGCTCGGCGCGATCTACCTCCAGTACGGGCTGGACACCGCCGCGATCGTGATCCACCGGCTGTTCGACCCGCTGATGGCCGAGTCGGCCGGGCGGGGTGCCGCGCTGGACTGGAAGACGAGCCTCCAGGAGCTGACGGCCGCCCTCGGGCTGGGCGTGCCCGAATACCGCATCGAGGGCACCGGGCCGGACCACCTCAAGACGTTCACCGCCTGGGTGGTGGTCGCCGGCAACCGGTACGGCGGGGCGGAGGGGCGCAGCAAGAAGGAGGCCGAGCAGCGGGCCGCCGAGTCGGCCTGGCGGGAGCTGACCGCCCAGGCCGAACGGGACCGGGCAGCCCAGGCCGAACGGGACCGGGCCGAGCAGGCCGAACGGGACCGGGCCGAGGCGGCACAACGGGAGCGGGCCGCCGCCGAGGCGTCGGACGGGCCCGTCGAGCCGGGCGCGGTCAACGGCACGGACGTCGTGGGCGTCGTCGAGGTCGACGCGGCGGGCGCCGTGGGCGCGTCGGCGCTGGTCGCCGCCGACGGTGAGCCCGCGGACGCCCCGACCGGCAGGCCCGCCGACGCCCCGGCGGCCGGCGAGGCGAACCGTGCCTGAGCTGCCCGAGGTCGAGACCGTCCGGCAGGGCCTGGCCCAGTGGGTCACCGGCCGCCGGATCGTCGGCGTCGAGGTGCGCCATCCCCGGGCGGTGCGCCGGCACCTGGCCGGGCCGGCGCACTTCGCCGACGTGCTCGCCGGGCGGACGGTGCTTGACGTGCGGCGGCGCGGCAAGTATCTGTGGCTGCCGCTGGACAGCGGAGACGCGATCGTCGGCCACCTCGGCATGTCCGGTCAGCTCCTGCTCCAGCCGGCGACGGCGGCCGACGAGCTGCACCTGCGGGTCCGGTTCCGGTTCGCCGACGACGGGCCCGAGCTGCGCTTCGTGGACCAGCGCACGTTCGGCGGGCTGGCGGTCTCCTCCGGCGGGGCCGAGCTGCCGCCCGAGATCGCGCACATCGCCCGGGACCCGATGGACCCGGAGTTCTCCGACAGCGCCTTCGTCGCCGCCCTGCGCCGGCGGCGCACGGAGGTGAAGCGGGCGCTGCTCGACCAGACCCTCGTCTCCGGCGTCGGCAACATCTACGCCGACGAGGCGCTGTGGCGGGCGAAGCTGCACGGGGCCCGGCCCACCGACCAGCTGACCGCGCCCGTCGCGCAGCGGCTGCTCGGCCACGTCCGGGACGTCCTCGGCGAGGCGATCAAAGAGGGCGGCACCAGCTTCGACGCCCTCTACGTCAACGTCAACGGCGAGAGCGGCTATTTCGACCGGGCGCTCAACGCGTACGGGCGGGAGGGCGAGCCGTGCCCGCGGTGCGGCGCGCCGCTGCGCCGGGAGGCGTTCATGAACCGCTCCTCGTACAGCTGCCCCCGCTGCCAGCCCCGGCCCCGGGCCGCGCTGCGGGGCTGACCCGCTCAGGGGCCGCCGGTCCCGCCCCGCGCCGGGGCCGGCGGGGCGTCCGGGCAGGCGTCCCGCCACGCGTCCAGCTCGCGCCGCTTCTGGATGGAGGCGAAGCCGTAGCCGAGGGTGGTCACGCAGAACTCGTCCGGGTCGCCCGTGTATTCGACGTGGAACACCGGCTTGCTGGCGTCCGCGAACGGCAGCAGCTTCGCGCACTGGCGCAGCCGGACGCACTCCTCGTTGACGGCGAAGTCGAAGTCCGGCGCGAGGGCGGTCACCTGCGGCACGTCCCCGAGCAGGCCGGGGGACAACTCCAGTGAGCGGGCCAGGGCGGCGGCCCGCCGGTTGAACCGCAGCTGGTCGTCGAAGTCCAGGTCGAAGCCGGTGGGGTGGGCGTAGCCGTCGGCGTCGGCGAGGGCCACCGCCCCGAAGCCCTTGCCCCGGCACAGCCGCAGCCGGTCGGCCAGGATGGGCTCCAGCACGTCCCACCGCCGCACGTCCACCCACCGGGTGCCGGGCGACCGGCCGGCCGCGCCGCCGACCTCCGGCGGGTACCGGTCGGCGTCCGGGTCGGTCCGCGCGTACGCGCCGACGCCGACCTGGCAGACCAGCCGGCGGTCCCGGCCGCGCAGCGCCGCGGTCTCGGTGCTCGTGGTACGCACCGGGTCGAGCAGAAACACGTCCGCCTCGACCGTGGTGTCGAGCGGGCCGGTGAGCTGCCACTGCCAGCGCCAGTGCCGGGCCTGGCCGGGCGGCCACGGGGTAGGCGCGCCCGGCGGCGTCACCACGGCTCGGCAGCCGTACGCCGTCGTCAGCAGCGTCAGCGCGACGAGCAGGCGCAGCAGTCGGCGCGACGCGCGCCCGACGCGGGGCGACGGCGGCCCGATCCGCATCGGCAGCTCCGCAGGTCGCGGGCGGCGTCGAACCGCCCGGAGGCGGGTGCGCCCACCGGCCGCCCGCAGCGGACCGGCCGCCGGTCGCCCCGAGGCGGACCCGCCGCCAAGGGCACCGCCCCGGCGCGCCTCACCGGGTCAAACGAGCGTGGCCCCCGGGACGACTCGCCTCTCCCCGTCCCGGGGGCCACGCCCGGCCCGGGTCAGCGTGGCGTGCCGAAGTCCTGCGTCCAGTACGGCCCGTTGCTGTTGGCGACGCCGACGCCGATCTCGGTGAAGGAGCAGTTCAGGATGTTGGCGCGGTGCCCGGGGCTGTTCATCCAGGCGTCCATCACCGCGGCCGGGGTCTGCTGGTTCCACGCGACGTTCTCGCCGTACGCGCGCCAGGCGTAGCCGGCCCGGTCGAGCCGCTCGCCGACGTCGCTGCCGTCGCTGCCGTCGTGCGTCATCTTCCGGTGGTCGGCCTGGTCCTGGCTGTGCGCCTGGGCCGCCGCCATGAGCTTGTCGTCGATCTTCAGGGCGCCGCACCCGGCCTTGGCCCGCTCCGCGTTGACCAGGTTGACGACCTCCTGCGCCTGCGCGCTCACGCCCGGCGCGGCGGCGACGCGGGGCGTGGCGGGGGCGCTGCTGCGCTGGTTGCTCCGCGACGCGGCGGTGGTCCGGCTGGGCTTCGGGGTCGGCTTGGCGGTCCGGCTCGGCGACGGCGACGGGCTGGCGCTGGTCGGCGAGGCGCTCGGCGAGGGCGTCGGCGACGGGCCGGCCGAGGTCGGGTCGGCCGGGTCGGCGGGCGCGGCGACCGGCGCGTCGGCCGCGGCCGGGTCGGTCCGTGGGGCGTCCCCGCCGGGCAGCACGAGGGCGCCGACGCCGAGGCTCACCACCAGGGTGGCCGCTGCGGCGGCGCCGCCGATCAGCAGCGGGCGCGGGAGCCGACGGGCGGGCCGGTGCCGCCCCTCGCCGCTGCCCGCGGCGGTGTCGGCGCGGCGGGCAGCGAGGTCGGCCGGCTGCCCGGCGGCCGGCGTGGCCGAGCCCACGGCCGGGCCGGCGACGACCGGGCCTTCGACGATCGGGAGCGCCCGGGTGTGCTCGGCCGCCGGGGCCGGCTGGCCGGCCGGATACCACTGGTCGGAGGCCCGTTCCGGCGCGTGCCACCGATCGCCCGGTGGTTCCGGCGACTGCCACTGTCCGCTCGGCTGTTCCGGGGAGTGCCATTGCCCGCTCGGCCGTTCCGGTGCGTGCCATTGCCCGTTCGGCTGTTCCGGCGAGTGCCACCGGGCGGTGGGTTCGCCCGCCCACGGCCGGTCGGCCGGCGGCGCAGGGGGCTGGTCGGTGTGCCGTTGGTCACTCGGCTGGTCCGGTTCGTCCCCGAACAGGTAGGTCGACCGTGGTGCCGGGCGGTCGGTCAGCCAGGCCGGCTCGTCGGCCGGGGGCTCCTGGCGCCACCGCGCGCCCTCCGGGTCGTTCGGGTCGGTCCAGCCGTACACGCCTGTCGCCTCCATGGGTCGGTTGCGGGCCGGGGTGACCGTACGGGCGCGCCGCAAGCTGCGGCAACGTGGCTAAGAAAGAGTTAAGACGAAAGCGGTTCGCGTGGGGTGAGTTCCGTTGTTCCCGGGCGTACAGTTAACGCGTCCGGACAGAGCGTGTCCGCGCCTTGTGGCAGCCACCGACAAGCGGCCCGGCCGACGTGAAGATGATCTACGGCCTGCGGTAACTTGACGAATGAGGGGTTGTCGGCTCAATATGTAGGTGTCGCCAGTCGCGCCCGGTCGTGCCCAGAATCGCTGGGAATGACAGCCGCGAACGAGTGGGCGCGCGTTGGTCCGGCCTTTCCGGCAGCGCATATCAAGGAGTCAGCATGGCGAAGGCCCTCTACGGCCACGTAGGTGCAGCGCCCGATCGGCGTCTGCTCGACGAGGTCACCCGACTGCGGTCCAGGGTTCAGGCTCTGGAGTTCGAGATCACGCGCCTGCGTGCCGAGAACGATCGGCTTGCGGCGGCTGCGGCGGAGGCGGACGACCTCCTCCGTCTGGCCGAGCCGGCGCTGACCTGATCTCCAGTAGGTCCGACAACTGAATCGCACCACGCAGAAATCGCGCGCCGACACTTATGTGCCGGCGCGCAGCCATGTCCGGGGCAATTTCCCCGTACCATTTTCTGATCTTGAATAATTGATCAAGCTCTGCCTCGGCCGAGGCCGTCCGATCCGTACCGGGAAAACCGGTACGCGGCGTCCCGGCCGGCCGCCGACGCGGGCCCGGGGCGGGTCGCGTGCCCGAGCGCCGGCGAGACCGGGTTAGTCTGCGGGTTCACCAGGTCCGCGCAGCCCACGACGCTCGGCGGCCACCGGACGAGGATCGAGAAGGTGTATCTCAAGAGCCTGACGGTGAAGGGGTTCAAGTCCTTCGCCTCCGCGACGACGCTGAAGCTGGAGCCGGGGATCACCTGCGTGGTCGGCCCGAACGGCTCCGGCAAGTCCAACGTCGTCGATGCCATCGCCTGGGTGCTCGGTGAGCAGGGCGCCAAGGCGCTGCGCGGCGGCAAGATGGAGGACGTCATCTTCGCCGGCACCGCCGGGCGGGCCCCGCTGGGCCGGGCCGAGGTCACCCTCACCATCGACAACACCGACGGCGCGCTGCCCATCGAGTACACCGAGGTCTCCATCACCCGCCGGATGTTCCGCTCCGGCGAGAGCGAGTACGAGATCAACGGCGACTCCTGCCGCCTGCTCGACATCCAGGAGCTGCTGTCGGACTCCGGCATCGGCCGGGAGATGCACATCATCGTCGGCCAGGGCCGCCTCGACGGGATGCTGCACGCCAAGCCGGAGGACCGGCGGGCGTTCATCGAGGAGGCGGCCGGCGTCCTCAAGCACCGCAAGCGCAAGGAGAAGGCGCTGCGGAAGCTCGACGCGATGCAGACCAATCTCAACCGCCTGACCGACCTCACCGCCGAGCTGCGCCGCCAGCTCAAGCCGCTGGGCCGGCAGGCCGAGGTGGCCCGCCGCGCCGCCGCGATCCAGGCCAACCTGCGCGACGCCCGGCTGCGGCTGCTCGCCGACGACCTGCACACCCTGCGCGCCACCCTGGACCGGGAGATCGCCGACGAGAGCGCCGCGCGGGAGCGACGCCAGGAGGTCGAGGCGGAGCACACCGAGGTGCAGGGCCGGCTCGGCGAGCTGGAGGCCGCCCTCGCCGAGGACGCGCCGCTGCTCGCCGCTGCCCAGGACACCTGGTACAAGCTCTCCGCGCTCTCCGAGCGGTTCCGCTCCGTCGAGCAGCTCGCCCGCGAGCGGCTGCGCCACCTCACCGCCACGCCCGACGACGAGCGCCCCGGCCGCGACCCCGACCAGCTGGACGCCGAGGCGGAGCGGGTCCGCGAGCAGGAGGAGGAGCTGCGCGGCGCGCTCACCGACGACCAGATCCGCCTCGCTGAGGCCGTCGAACAGCGGCAGGAGCTGGAACGGCAGCTCGCCGCCGCCGAACGGGAGCTGGTCGCCGCCGCGAAGGCGATCGCCGACCGGCGCGAAGGGCTGGCCCGGCTCACCGGCCAGGTCAACTCCGCCCGCGCCCGCACCACCAGCGCGGGGGAGGAAATCGAGCGGCTCGCCGCCGCGCACGCCGACGCCCTCGCCCGCGCCGAGCAGGCGCAGGCCGACCTGGACGCCGTCGCCGAGCAGTCCACCGAGGCCGACCGGGACAACGCCGACCTCGACGACCGGCACGCCGAGGCCGTCGCCGCCCAGGAGCGGGCGCAGGCCGCCGCCCGGTCGCTCGCCGACGCGGAACGGGCCGCCGAGAAGGAAGCCGCCACGCAGAAGGCCCGCGAGGAGGCGCTCGCCATCGGCCTGCGCCGCAAGGACGGCGCGGGGGCGCTGCTGGCCCGCGCCGGCGAGGTGCCCGGCCTGCTCGGCAGCCTCGCCGGGCTGCTCACCGTCGCCCCCGGCCACTCCGCCGCGCTCGCCGCCGCGCTGGGCGGGCTCGCCGACGCGGTCGCGGTCACCGGCGTCGACGAGGCCGTCGAGGCGATGCGGCTGCTCAAGATCTCCGACGCCGGGCGGGCCGGCCTGCTCGTCGGCAGCCCCGCCGGGCCGGGCATGACCGGCGGCGCCGACGCCCTGCGCCCGAAGCTGCCCGCGCACGCCCGCTGGGCCCCCGACCTGGTCGAGTGCTCCGCCGAGCTGCGCCCCGCCGTGCACCGGGCGCTGCGCGACGTGGCCGTCGTCGACGACCTCGCCGCCGCCGCCGAGCTGGTCGCCGACAACCCGGAGCTGCGCGCGGTCACCCCCGACGGCGACGTCGTCGGGGCGTACGCGGCGGCCGGCGGGTCGGCGAAGGCACCCAGCTTCATCGAGGTGCAGGCCGCCGTCGAGGAGGCCCGGGGCAACCGGCTCGCCGCCGAGCGCACCGCCGCCGAGCTGCGCGAGCAACTCGTCGAGGCGCGCGCCGAGGTCGCCGCCGCCAAGGAGGCCGTGCAGCACGCCGCCGCCGCGAAGCGGGAGGCCGAGAGCCACCGCAACGCCGCCGCCCGCCGGCTGGCGGAGCTGGGCGCCGCCGCCCGGTCGGCGAAGGCGGAGACCGACCGGCTCGGCGAGTCCCGCGCCCGCGCCGAGGCGGCCCGGGAACGGGACCTCGCCGCTCTGGCCGAGCTGGAGGAGCGGCTGCGGCTGGCCGAGGCCACCCCGATCGACGCCGAGCCGTCCACGGACGAACGCGACCAGCTCGCCGCGATGGTGCCGCAGGCCCGGCAGAACGAGATGGAGGTCCGGCTCGCCGTGCGTACCGCCGAGGAGCGGGTCTCCTCGATCGCCGGCCGGGCCGACTCGCTGCGCCGGCAGGCCGCCGCCGAGCGGGCCGCGCGGGAACGCGCGGCGGCCCGACGCGCGGCCCGCGCCCGGGGCGCGACCATCGCCCGCGCGGTGGCCGGCGGCGCCCGCGAGGCGCTGGCCCGGCTCGCCGTGTCGATCGCGCGGGCCGAGGAGCACCGCGACGCCGTGGCGCGCGAGCGGGCCGCCCGCGAGGCCGAGCTGTCCGAGGTACGCGGCGCGGCGAAGCGCCTCGGCGCGGAGCTGGAGCGGCTGACCAGCCAGGTGCACCGGGACGAGGTGGCCCGCGCCGAGCAGCGGCTGCGCATCGAGCAGTTGGAGGCCAAGGCCGCCGAGGACTTCGGCCTCGACGTGGAGACGCTCCTCGCCGAGTACGGCCCGACGCAGCCCGTACCCCCGACCCAGGCCGACGTGGCGGCGGCCGAGCGGGACGGGCTGCCCGTGCCCGAGCCGGTCCGCTACGAGCGGCCGGTGCAGGAGAAGCGGGCCGCGAAGGCGGAACGCGAGCTGACCCTGCTCGGCAAGGTCAACCCCCTGGCGCTGGAGGAGTTCGCCGCGCTGGAGGAGCGCTACAAGTTCCTCTCCGAGCAGCTGGAGGACCTCAAGGCCACCCGCCGGGACCTGCTGACCGTGGTCAAGGACGTCGACGAGCGCATCCTGGAGGTCTTCGCCAGCGCGTTCGCCGACACCGCGCGGGAGTTCGAGCAGGTCTTCACGGTGCTCTTCCCCGGCGGCGAGGGGCGGCTGATCCTCACCGACCCCGAGGACCTGCTCACCACCGGCGTGGAGGTGGAGGCCCGGCCGCCCGGCAAGAAGATCAAGCGGCTGTCGCTGCTCTCCGGCGGCGAGCGGTCGCTGACCGCCGTGGCGATGCTGGTGGCGATCTTCCGGGCCCGGCCCAGCCCCTTCTACATCATGGACGAGGTCGAGGCGGCCCTCGACGACGTCAACCTGGGCAGGTTGATCACGCTGCTGGCACAGTTGCGGGAGAAGAGTCAGCTGATCGTCATCACGCACCAGAAGCGGACGATGGAGATCGCCGACGCCCTCTACGGGGTGACCATGCGCAGCGGGGTCACCCAGGTGATCAGCCAGCGGCTCAACCGGGCCGAGGGTGAGCAGGGGCCGCCCGCCCGCGCCGCCATCGACGGCGGCGTCGGCCGGGACGGCGACGACCAGCGGCACGGCCGCGGCGAGGAGAAACAGTAGTGGCTCGGGAACGCGCGACGGCGCTCCTGGTGGATCTCGACGGGGTGCTGCGGCGCTGGGACCCGGCGGTCGCCGCCGGCGTGGAACGGGACTACGGCCTCGCCGAGGGGGTGCTCACCGAGATCGCCATGCACTGGGGACGCCTCCAGCCGGTGCTCACCGGCCAGGTCAGCCACGCCGACTGGGTCGCCAGCGTCGCCGACGCGCTGGCCGACTCGGCCGGCGGCGAGCAGCGCGCCCGCGCCGCCGTGGAGCAGTGGCAGCGCTACCGGGGCGAGGTCGACCCCGACGTGCTGGCGTTCGTGCGCGAGGTGCGGGCGGCCGGCGTACGGGTCGGGCTCGGCACCAACGGCACCGACCTGCTCGACACCGACCTCGCCGCGCTGGGCCTGACCGACGAGCTGGACGTGGTGGTCAACTCCTCCGTCGTCGGGGTGCACAAGCCGGCGAAGGAATACTTCCAGGCCGCCTGCGCGGCGCTGGACACCCCGCCGGCCCGGGTGCTGTTCGTCGACGACGAGGACTGGGCGATCCGGGGCGCGCGGGCGGCCGGGCTGTCGGCGTACCGGTGGGACGGGCCGTCGGGGCTGCGCTACCTGCGGGCGGCCCTGGCGTAGTGAGCGGTCGTCCCGGGGCCGGCGGGCTGCCGGCCCCGGGTTCTGTCACTCGCCGGCCCCGGGGGCCGTCACTCGCCGGTCACGCCGTCGATGCGTTCCCGGATCAGGTCGGCGTGGCCGTTGTGCCGGGCGTACTCCTCGATCATGTGCAGGTAGACCCAGCGCAGGCTGAACGTGCGCTTCTTGGGCCCGACCTCGGTGAACGTCTCGTCGAGGGAGCGGCCCGCCGCGGCGGCGCGGGCGAGGCCGACCTCCCGGTGGTAGACGGCGAGGTCGGCCTCGGCGTCGGCGGCGCTGACGTCGTGGTCGGCGTCGGGGTTCTCCGGCGTGAAGTACGGGTAGTCGACGCGCTGCCCGGCGAAGCACTCCCGGAACCACCACGCCTCCACCTCGGCCAGGTGCCGCACCAGGCCGAGCAGGCTCAGCCCGGACGGCTCGACGCTGGGCGTGCGCAACTGCTCGGCGGTCAGCCCGGCGCACTTGAGCAGCAGGGTCTGCCGGTGGTAGTCCAGCCAGCCGTCGAGCATGGTGCGCTCGTCGCCGACGAACGGGGCGTCGCTGCGGGTGGTCTGCGGTGCTCTCCAGGTCATCCGCCCATCCTGGCGGCTACCCCCGACAGCGGCCACCGCATTGCGCGCCGTCCGGCGCGACGCGGGGTGTTAGGAAGGGGCCCTTCCTATACAGAAAGCGTTAACAGGGGGCCCTTCCTTGCACCTCAGTCGAGGGCGTCGTTGAAGCGGCGAAGCAGGCGGCCGAAGTCCTCCACGTCCCGTCTCGACCAGCTCTCCACTATGCGCCGAAACATGGCCAGCCGGGTCGCCCGGGCGGCGTCGAACCGGCGCTGCCCCTCCTCGGTCAGGGTGAGCCGCCACGCCCGGCGGTCCTCCGGCTCGGGCTCCCGGCGCACCAGCCCGAGCGCCTCCAGGCCGTTGATCTGTCGGCTGAGCGTCCCCTTGCTGATCCCGAGCCGGGCCGACAGGTCGGTCAGCCGGGTCGCGTCCGACCGGCGCAGCCACAACAGCAGCCCGTACGCGTTCTGGTCCAGGTCGGGGTGCACCTCGCGGGCGACCTCGAAGGAGAGCGAGCGGCCCCGGCGCAGCAGCGCGGTCAACTCGTGCTCGACGAACCGCAGGATCTCCGGGGAATGATCGTCCACGCCGCAAGGGTACGGGCGCGACGGGCTCAGCCCTCGGAGGCGAGCCGCCTTCGGAACACCGTTCGCAGGTGCCCGTCGCCGGTGGTGCCCTCGATCGTCACGTCGGCCGTGCGTCCGGTGTGGGCGAGGGTGGCCACCGCGTTGCCGAAGTACGGGCCGGCCAGCTTGCGCCAGCGCACGCTCGGGCGGCGTACCCCGGCGCAGCGGGCCAGCGCGCGGGTGGCCCCGGCCGGCCCCGGCGACCAGCCCAGCCGCATCAGCGGGCGCATCGCCGCCGGCACCTGGTTGTGGATCGGCGAGCAGGTCAGCTGGTGCACGGGGGTGTGCACCGCCGGGTCGGGGAAACGGGCCCGGGCCACGTACGAGTGGTGCACGTCGCCCGACAGCACGCTGATCGACGCCGGCGGCGGGTACGCCGGCCCCGCGCCGACCCGGTCGCCGGTGTGCCCGGCCGGGCCGCTGCCCAGCCGCGCGAAGAGTGCGCCGAGGGCGTCGAAGGAACGGCGGAACGCCGCCCAGTGCTCCAGGTCGAGCGCCCGGCGCAGCCGCTCGGCGAACCCGGCCACCCAGCGGTGCCGGGAGTCGGCGAGCTTCTCGTTCCACGCCTCCACGTGGTGGATGCCCGGCGGCAGCAGCCAGGGCAGCGACGCGCCGACGACGAGGTGGTCGTAGACGCCGTGCGCCCGGTCGAGGAACCAGGACCACTCGCCGGGCGGCAGCATCGCCCGGTTGCCCCGCTCCAGCACCCGGCTGCACCGGTTGTCGAGCATCACCAGCCGCGTGCGCCCCAGGTCCAGGGCGTAGCTCCACTGGTACTGCACCGCGCGCCAGCGTTCGGTGTCGTGCGCCTCGTCGGCCTCCCTGTCGACCCGGGCGCCGAACTCGCGCAGCACCTCGGTGGCGTCCGACGCGGCGGCGGTGACCTTCCGGTAGACGGGGTCGGCGGCGATCTCGTCGGGGTCGAGGTTGCCCAGGTGCTGGTAGACCCAGTAGGAGGCCAGGCCGCTGCCGATCCGCTCGGCCCACCAGGGCTGGGCGCGCATGTCGTCGCGCCACGACGCGGAGGTGTTCCAGTCGTCGATCACCTCGTGGTCGTCGAAGATCATCACGCTGGGCACGGTCGAGAACAGCCAGCGGATCTCCGGGTCGCGCCACGACTCCAGGTAGAGCTTGGTGTATTCGTCGAAGCTGACCACCTGCGTCGCCGGGGCGCCCTCCGGCCGCCTGCGCCGCCGCTTGAGCAGCCGCCGCACCGTCGGTGAGGTCTCGTCGGCGTAGACCTGGTCGCCGAGCAGCACCAGCAGGTCGGGCTGGGCGTCGGCCCGGCCCGGGTCGGCCATCAACCGCCGGGCGTACGCGTCGAGCGCGTCCGGGGGCAGCTTGCGGGCGGTCGAGTGCTGGGTGGTCTCCCGGCAGGAGCCGAAGACCAGGCGCACCGGCTGGTCCCGGTCGTCGGCGGCGCGGGTGCGGATCACGCTGGGCGGGAAGGCGGACCGGGGCTCCGGCCAGGCGAGCTCGTCGTCGACCAGCACCTCGTACGTCGTCGCGCTGTCCGGGGTGAGCCCCTCGACGACGACGAGCGCGTAGTGGTGGTCGTACGCGGAGAAGGTGGTCGCGGCCCCCTCGGCGCCGTCGGCCGTGCGGACCCGGACCGTCGCGGGCGCGCTGGTCTCCACCCAGACGGTGGCCCGCGTGCCGACGACCCGGCGCAGCAGCGGGCCGATGAGCAGGCGGGGAGCCGGCATGGGGAACCTCCAGGAGACGAGACGATCTCATCATTTCTACCCGGTCGGCCGTCGCGCCACCCCTGGCCGCCGCGAGCGTACCCGCAGCTCGCACCCCCGTCGGTAGCGGTGGCTGGGACGTCGTCGCCGGCATCTGACAGGATTTCGGCATGACGGAATACCTCCTCATCGCGCTCGCCCTGCTCGGCGTGCTGATCCTCGGCGGCCTCGGGCTGGTGGTGCCGCGGCTGCGTCGGCGCCCGCAACCGCCGCTGCCGGAGACGGAGGTGGACACCCGGGCCGGGCAGGACCTCGCCGGGCCGCCCGTCGAGGCGCCGGAGGCGGACCTCGCCACGGGGATCCTGGTCGAGCCCCCGCCCGTGGTGGAGGCGCCGCCCGCCGTCGAGGTGCCCGAGCCGACCGCCGGCCGGCTGGTGCGGCTGCGGTCCCGGCTGTCCCGCTCGCAGAACGCCTTCGGCAAGGGCCTGCTCGGCCTGCTCAGCCGGGACCGGCTCGACGAGGACACCTGGGAGGAGATCGAGGACAGCCTGATCACCGCCGACGTCGGCATCGACTCGACCCGCCAGATCGTCGACCGGCTGCGCGAGCGGACCCGGGTGCTGGGCACCCGCACCGTCGACGAGCTGCGCGCCCTGCTCGCCGCCGAACTGGTCGACGCCCTCGACCCGACCCTGGACCGGTCGCTGCGCACCGCGCCGTCCGACGGGGTGCCGGCGGTGGTGCTGGTGGTCGGCGTCAACGGGGCCGGCAAGACCACCACCTGCGGCAAGATCGCCCGGGTGCTGGTCGCCGACGGCCGCAGCGTGCTGCTCGGCGCGGCCGACACGTTCCGCGCCGCCGCCGCCGACCAGTTGGAGACGTGGGGCGGCCGGGTCGGCGCGGAGACCGTCCGCGGACCGGAGGCCGCCGACCCGGCCAGCGTGGCGTTCGACGCGGTGAAGCGCGGCATCGACACCGGCGTCGACACGGTGCTGATCGACACCGCCGGCCGGCTGCAGAACAAGGTCGGCCTCATGGACGAGCTGGGCAAGGTCAAGCGGGTCGTGGAGAAGCACGGGCCGATCGACGAGACCCTGCTGGTGCTCGACGCCACCACCGGCCAGAACGGCCTGGAGCAGGCCCGGGTCTTCACCGAGGTGGTCAACGTGACCGGCGTGGTGCTGACCAAGCTCGACGGCACCGCCAAGGGCGGCATCGTCATCGCCGTGCAGCGCAAGCTCGGCATCCCCGTCAAACTGGTCGGGCTCGGCGAGGGCAAGGACGACCTCGCCCCGTTCGACCCGGCGCAGTTCGTCGACGCGCTGCTCGGCACCGAGCCGCTCGCCCGCGACGCGTAACCTCGCAGTGACCAGTGACGATCGCGCCTATGCCGGGTGGCGCGAGGACCGCCACCCCGCGCCGGGCCTCGGGAGACCGTACGTGACTTCGCAGGAGATCCCGCTGCACGGCGGGAACGTCAGCACCGTCGTCCGGGTCGGCGACACCGTCCGGCGCAACGCCGGCCCGTGGACGCCGTCCGTGCACGCCCTGCTGCGCCACCTGGAGTACGTCGGGTTCACCGGCGCGCCCCGGGCGCTCGGCATGGACGAGCGCAACCGGGAGGTCCTGTCGTACCTGGAGGGGGAGTGCGGGGAATACCCGCTCGCCCCGCACTGGGTCACCGACGAGGCGCTGGTGACGGTCGCCACCATGCTGCGGATGTTCCACGACGCCCAGTACGGTTTCGCCCCGCCGCCCGGGGCGGTGTGGCGCTCGTTCGGCCCGCCGCCGCCGGACACCGAGGTGATCTGCCACCACGACGCCGCCCCGCACAACGTGATCTGGCGGCCGGACGGCACCCTCGGGCTGATCGACTTCGACCTCGCTTCGCCGGGCGCGCGGATCTACGACGTGGCGTACGCGGCGTGGACCTGGGTGCCGATCTTCTCCGACCGGGACTCGATCACGCTCGGCTGGCGGCACCCGGACCGGCCGCGCCGGCTGCGGCTGTTCGCCGACGCGTACGGGCTGATCCCGCGCGACCGGCACCGGCTGGTGCGCACGATCCGCAAGCGCGTCGTGGACCACGTGGAGGGGATCCGCCGGATGGCCGCCGCGGGTGAGCCGGCGTTCGTCCGGATCGTGCACAAGGGTCACCTCCGCCGCCCGATGCGCGATCTGCGCCTGTTGGACTACGAACGGCACGCGTTGGAGTACGCGCTGCGCTGAGCCCCGCCCCGTCCGGCGGTCGTGAGGTTTTCTTCACACGTCCGAAACACAGCGTCACGGGCCGGAAATCGCGTGGTGACGCTGAAGGAAACAGGAGGCGACCAAGCTTCCGCGCAACCGGCGTACGGGCGACGCTGCCCCGGAAGCCGCGAAGGAGGGAACTTCACCTTTAGGAGGCCAGCGTGCCTGAAGCACCGACGATCGACGGCGGCAACACCGTTTGGCTGCTGGTTTCGACCGCGCTTGTGCTGCTCATGACGCCCGGACTGGCGCTGTTCTACGGCGGGCTCAACCGGGCCAAGGGCGTGCTCAACATGATGATGATGAGCTTCTCCGCCATTGGGCTCATCTCTGTTCTGTGGTGGTTCTACGGTTTCAGCGTCGCCTTCGGGACCGACGTGAACGGCTTCTGGGGCGACCCGGGGGCGTACCTCGGCACCAAGACCTTCCTGGCCGAGACCGATCTGTGGGGCGCCACGGCGGAGAACCCCAGCGGCATCGGGGTCCCGCTCTACGTGTTCATGGCGTTCCAGATGGTCTTCGCGGTGATCACCGTCGCGCTGATCAGCGGCGCGATCTCCGACCGGGCCAAGTTCGGCGGCTGGCTGCTGTTCGCCTTCGGGTGGGCCACGCTGGTCTACTTCCCGGTCGCCCACTGGGTGTGGGGCGGCGGCATCATCGGCGGTGACATCCACGCGCTGGACTTCGCCGGTGGCACCGCCGTGCACATCAACGCCGGCGCGGCGGCCCTGGCCGTGGCGCTGGTGCTCGGCAAGCGGCTCGGCTGGCCCCGCGAGGGCATGAAGCCGCACAACATCCCGCTGGTCGCGCTCGGCGCGGGCCTGCTCTGGTTCGGCTGGTTCGGGTTCAACGCCGGCTCGGAGCTGACCGTCGACTCGGTCGCCGGCCTCGCCTTCATCAACACCCAGCTCGCCACCGCCGCGGCGGTGCTCGGCTGGCTCGCGGTGGAGTGGATCAAGGACAAGAGGCCGACCATGGTCGGTGCGTCCTCCGGCGCGGTCGCCGGTCTGGTCGCCATCACCCCGGCCTGTGGCTTCATCGCCCCCTGGGCCGCGGTCCTGCTCGGCATCGTCGCCGGTGCGGTCTGCGCGCTCGCCATCGCCCTGAAGTACAAGCTCGGCTACGACGACTCCCTCGACGTGGTCGGCGTGCACTTCGTCGGTGGCTGGATCGGCTCGCTCTGGCTCGGCCTGTTCGCCACCAACTCGGTCAACTCCGCGATCACCGACGTGGTCGGCGCCTCCGACGGCCTGTTCTACGGCGGCGGGGTCACCCAGCTCGGCCGCCAGGCCATCGCCGGCCTGATCGTGACGGTCTGGTCCTTCGGGGTCGCCTGGCTGCTCGCCTTCGCGATCGAGAAGACGATCGGCTTCCGCCTCAAGCCCGAGGCCGAGGTCGAGGGCATCGACCTCGCCGAGCACGCCGAGAGCGGTTACGACCTCTCCGTGGCCGGTGGCAGCGGCGGTGGCAGCGCGTTCGCGCTCGCCGGGATCGGGACGCCGGCGGGCGCCGCCGGCACCAAGCCGGCCTCGGACGAGTCCGAGCCGGTCAGCGAGAAGGTCGCCGGTTAACGTTCCTGGGATGGAGGGGTTGGACATGAAGCTGGTGACCGCGGTCATCAAGCCGTACCAGCTGGACGCGGTGAAGGAGGCCCTGCACGCCCTCGGCGTGGCCGGGCTGACCGTCAGCGAGGTCCAGGGCTACGGCCGACAGAAGGGGCACACCGAGGTCTACCGGGGTGCCGAGTACACGGTCGAGTTCCTGCCGAAGATCCGGGTCGAGGTGCTCACCGACGAGATCGACGTCGAGAAGATCGTCGACGCGATCGTCGGCGCCGCCCGGACCGGCAAGATCGGCGACGGCAAGGTGTGGGTGACCGGCGTCGAGGACGTCGTGCGGGTCCGCACCGGCGAACGCGGCCTGGACGCCCTCTAGGCCGGCCCGACCAGATGACCTCGTTGATCAAGGGGAACGCGTCGGGCAACGCCGGCGACGGCGACGGCGACGCGAACCTCTTGATCAACGAGGTCGTCGGCGTACCCGGGGGGATCGGGGAGGCGGCGCGCAGGGCGCGGGCCGCCGCGTTCGAGCGGTGGCTGGTGCCGCTGCTGCCGGACCGGCCCGGCATCGCGCTGGTCGCCGTGGGCGGGCTCGGGCGGCGGCAGTGCGCCCCGTACGGCGACCTCGACCTGGTGCTCGTGCACGCCGGGGTGCCCGGCATGGACGAGCTGGCCCCCCAGCTGTGGTATCCGATCTGGGACGCCGGCCTGCGGCTCGACCACTCGGTGCGGACCCTGGCCGAGGCCCTGTCCGTGGCCCAGGACGACGTGAAGGTCGCCCTCGGCCTGCTCGACGCCCGGTACGTCGCCGGCGACCGGGAACTCGCCGACACCCTGGCCCGCACCGCCGCCGACCACTGGCGGCGCACCGCCGTCCGCCAGCTGCCCGCCCTCCGGGAGATCACCGAGGCCCGCTGGCAGGCCCACGGCGAGCTGGCCTTCCTGCTCGAAGGCGACCTCAAGGAGGCGGCCGGCGGGCTGCGCGACGTGGGCATCCTGCGCGCCATCGCCACCGCCGGCATCACCGACGCGCTGCGCCCCGCCGTCCGGGCCGCCCACCTGCGCCTGCTCGACACCCGCGACGCCCTGCACGAGCAGGCCGGCCGCCGCGTCGACCGGCTGGTCGCCCAGGAACGCGACGGCGTCGCCGCCCGGCTGGGCCTGCGCCAGCCGGCGGGCGACGCCACCTCCGGGGCCGTGGCCCCGCACGACGGCGACGTGCTGCTGCGCCGCGTCGCCGGGGACGCCCGCACCGTCAGCCACGCCCTCGACGACGCCTGGCGGGCCGCCGACCGGCTGCGTTCCCGCCGCCGGGGGTCCGACCCCCGCCCGGTGCGCCGCCCGGTCGCCCGGGACGTCGTCGAGCACGACGGCGAACTGGTGCTGGCCCGCACCGCCATCGGCGCGCGCCCCGACCCGAGCCTGTCCCTGCGGATGGCCGCCGCCGCGGCCACCACCCGGCTGCCCATCGCCCGCGCCACCTGCGAGTGGCTGGCCGCCTACTGCCCGCCGCTGCCGTCGCCGTGGCCGCCGGACGCCCGCGCCGCCCTCATCACCCTGCTCGGCGCGGGGCCCGGCCTCGTCCCCGCCTGGGAGACCTGCGACCGGTACGGGCTGATCGACGGCTGGCTGCCCGAGTGGACCCGGCTGCGCAGCCTGCCCCAGCACAACCCCGTGCACCGCTACACCCTCGACCGGCACCTGGTGCAGACCGCGTACGAGGCGAGCCGGCACACCCGCGACGTGGACCGGCCGGACCTGCTGCTGCTCGGCGCGTTCCTGCACGACATCGGCAAGGGGCTGCCGGGGGACCACAGCACCGTCGGCGCGCCGCTGGCCGAGTCCGTGGCGGCCCGGATCGGCCTGCCCGGGCCGGAGGCGGCGCTGATCGGCACGCTGGTCCGGCTGCACCTGCTCCTGCCCGACGTGGCCACCCGCCGCGACCTGTCCGACCCGGTGACCATCGCCCGGGTCGCCGAGGCCGTCGGCGACGGCACCACCCTGGACCTGCTGCACGCCCTGGTGCGCGCCGACGCGGCGGCCACCGGCCCGGCCGCCTGGTCGGACTGGAAGGGCCGCCTCGTCGCCGAACTCGTCGCCCGGGTCCGCACCGCGCTGGACACGGGAGTGCTGCCCGCCCCGCCCGCCCCCGACCCGGCGCTGCTCGACGGGCCGCTGCCGGTCGTACACCTGACGGGGGACCGGGTGGCGGTGGCCGCGGCCGACCGGCGCGGCCTGCTCGCGACGGTGGCCGGCTGCCTGGCCCTGCACCGGCTGGAGGTGCTCTCCGCCGACGCCTCCACCGTCGACGGCCGGGCCCTGGTGGAGTGCCGGGTGCAGCCCCGCTACGGCCTGCCGCCCGACCCGATCGCACTCGGCGGCGACCTGCGCCGGGCGGTCGCCGGGGACGTCTCGGTCACCCAGCGGCTGCGCGGCCGGGCGCTCGCCGCGCGCGGCTCCGGCGCGGCCCCCCGGGTCGTGTGGCACCGGGACGCGGCGACCGACGCGGTGCTGCTGGAGCTGCGCGCCGCCGACGCGGCCGGCCTGCTCTACCGGGTGACCTGCGCCCTCGACGAGGCCGGCGCGCAGGTGCGCGCGGCCCGGATCTCCACCCTCGGCGGGGACGTGGTGGACGCGTTCTACCTGGTGGGCGGCTGGCCGGCGGACGACGAGCGGGCCCGCCTGGAGGCCGCGGTCCTCGCCGCCGTGTAAGGAGGGGCCCCTTGTTAACGCTTTCGGTATAGGAAGGGCCCCCTGTTAACCACTGCCGCCGGGAGCACGGGTGCTGGGCGGGCCGGAGCGCGGGTGCGGCCGGCGGGCTACCCTAGCCATGGCCGGACACCTGCGCCCGGTCGCGTTGTGCCCGCCGAAACACTGACAAACGGGATGTTCGCGTGTTTGACACCTTGAGTGACCGCCTCTCCGGGATCTTCACCAAGCTCCGCGGCAAGGGCCGGCTCACGGACGCCGACATCGACGCCACGGCGCGCGAGATCCGCCTGGCGCTGCTGGAGGCCGACGTCGCCCTGCCGGTGGTCAAGGGCTTCATCGCGAACGTCAAGGAGCGGGCGCGCGGCTCGGAGGTCTCCCAGGCGCTCAACCCGGCCCAGCAGATCGTCAAGATCGTCAACGAGGAGCTGATCAACGTCCTCGGCGGCGAGGGGCGGCGGCTCCAGTTCGCCAAGCAGCCGCCGACGGTGATCATGCTCGCCGGCCTCCAGGGCTCCGGCAAGACCACCCTGGCCGGCAAGCTGGCCCGCTGGCTCAAGGCGCAGGGCCACCAGCCGCTGCTGGTCGCCGCCGACCTCCAGCGCCCCAACGCCGTCGGGCAGCTCCAGGTGCTCGGCGGCCGGGCCGGCGTCGAGGTGTACGCCCCGGAGCCCGGCAACGGTACCGGCGACCCCGTGCAGGTGGCCCGCGCCTCGATCGAGCACGCGAAGCGGGCCGCCCGGGACATCGTCATCGTCGACACCGCCGGCCGGCTCGGCATCGACGCCGAGATGATGCGGCAGGCCGCCGACATCCGTGACGCGGTCGACCCCGACGAGGTCATCTTCGTCATCGACGCGATGGTCGGTCAGGACGCCGTCCGCACCGCCGAGGCGTTCCGCGACGGCGTCGGCATCACCGGCGTGGTGCTGTCGAAGCTCGACGGCGACGCCCGGGGCGGCGCCGCGCTGTCGGTGCGCGAGGTGACCGGGCAGCCGATCCTGTTCGCCTCCACCGGCGAGAAGCTGGAGGACTTCGACGTCTTCCACCCCGACCGGATGGCCAGCCGGATTCTCGGCATGGGCGACGTCCTCACTCTGATCGAGCAGGCCGAGGCGGCCTTCGACTCCGATCAGAAGGAGAAGATGACCGCCAAGCTGATGGGCGGCGAGCAGTTCACGCTGGAGGACTTCCTCGACCAGCTCATCGCGGTGCGCCGGATGGGCCCGATTGCCAACGTGCTGGCCATGATGCCGGGCATGGGGCAGATGAAGGACCAGCTCGCCGAGCTGGACGACAAGCACTTCGACCGGGTCACCGCGATCATCCGGTCGATGACCCCGGCGGAGCGCACCAACCCGAAGATCATCAACGGCTCGCGCCGGGCCCGCATCGCCAACGGTTCGGGCGTCACCGTGATGGACGTCAACCAGCTGCTCAACCGCTTCGCCGACGCGCAGAAGATGATGAAGCAGATGGGCGGCATGATGGGCCTGCCCGGCGGCGGCCGGCGCAAGGCGACCAAGTCGCCGAAGAACAAGCGCAAGGGCACCAAGGGCGGCAACCGGCCGCGTACCGGGGCGGGCGCGGGGATGCCGGGCGGGTTCCCGGGCGGCATGCCGCAGCTTCCGCCGGGCCTGGACCCGGGCGACCTGGCCGGCGGCCAGGGACTGCCCCCGGGCTTCAAGCTTCCGAAGATCGACTTCAACAAGCTCGGCAAGGGCGACAACCGGCCCCGCTGACGCGTGTCGGTGACGGTGGGCGACGGCCTCGGCGCTTAGGGTGGTCGTCGCCCCCTGGGAGGAGATGTCATGACCGCAGCGCCCATCCTGCCCGAACGGCACGAGTGGACGGTCGACGACCTCGGCGACCTGCCGAAGGACCTTCCGTACGAACTGATCAACGGAAGGTTGATCGTGCCGTCGCCGACGCCGCTGCACCAGTTTGTCTGTGCTCGGGTGATGTTCGCCCTCGAACTGCACTGCCCGGACGACTTCTTCGTCAGCATGGACCAGTCCCTGTCGATCGACCGTCGCAACGAACCACGACCGGACGTGGTGGTCATCCGGGTCGAGAAGGCCAATCGTTCGCCAGTGCCGGTCCAGGACGCCCTGCTCGCCGTCGAGGTCATCTCTCCCGACTCCACCATCCGCGACCGGCACGAGAAGGTCCGCCTCTATGCCAATGCCGGAGTGGGGGCCTACTGGGTCATCGATCCGCTGCGCGAGAAGATCACCTTTACCGAGCTGCTCCTGAGTCCCAAGGGCGGCTACGAGCCCAGTGTGGAAACCGACGGACTGGTCACCATCGACCGGCCCTGGAAGGTGACGCTCGACCTTCCGGCGTGGTCGCAGCGCCGGCAGGAGGTCCTCGCGCGGACGAAGAAGTGATCGGGTAGGACTGTGCGCATGGCTCTGCATGTGCGCGGTGTGCTCCTGCCCGACGACGAGGTCCGGGACCTGTGGCTGGTCGGCGACCGGGTCACCTTCGACCCGGTGCCCGGCGCGGAGACGGTCGTCGACGGCGGTTTCGTGCTCCCCGGGCTGACCGACGCCCACTGTCACCTCGGCATCGCCCGGGGCGGCGCCCCGATCACCTCCCTCGACCAGGCCCGCGCGGCGGCCCACGTCGACGTCGACGCCGGGGTCCTCGCCATCCGGGACGCGGGCTCGCCGTACCCGTACCCCGAGCTCGACGACGACCCGGGGCTGCCGCGACTGGCCCGCGCGGGCCGGCACGTCGCCCCGCCGCGCCGCTACCTGCGCGACATCGGGGTCGAGGTCGACGCGCCGCAGGTGGCCGCCACCGTCGCCGCGCAGGCCGCCGCCGGCAACGGCTGGGTCAAGCTGGTCGGCGACTGGATCGACCGGGGCACCGGCGACCTCGCGCCCGCCTGGGACGCCGACACGATGACCGCCGCCGTCGCCGCCGCGCACGCCGCCGGGGCCCGGGCGGCGGTGCACACGTTCTCCGAAGCGGGCGTCGAGATCATGGTGCGGGCCGGGGTGGACTCCGTCGAGCACGGCACCGGGCTGAGCCTCGACCTCATCGACCTGATGGCCCGCCAGGGCACCGCCCTGGTCCCCACGATGATCAACATTCGGACCTTCGGCGGGATCGCCGAGCAGGCCCGCGCGAAGTTCCCCGGGTACGCCGACCACATGCTCGCCCTGCGCGACCGCTTCCCCGAGGTGGTCCGGTCGGCGTACGAGGCGGGGGTGCCCATCTACGTCGGCACGGACGCGGGCGGCGGCATCGACCACGGGCTGGCCGCCGAGGAGATGCTGCTGCTGCACTCCCAGGCCGGCATGCCGGCGGTGGACGTCCTCGCCGCCGCCTCCTGGCGGGCCCGGGAGTGGCTCGGCTTCCCCGGCCTGGTCGAGGGCGGCCTCGCCGACCTCACGGTCTACCCGACCGACCCCCGCCGCGACCTCAGCGTGGTGCGCACCCCGAGCCGCATCGTCCTGCGCGGCCGGGTGCTGCGCTGACCGCCGACGCGCCGACCGTCAGCGCGCGCCAGTCCGTCGCGGGGCGGGGCCGGGGCCGCTGTGCAAGGGCGGCGGAGGGTCAGGGGATCGGGGCGAAGAGGCGGGTGGCCAGCGTGGCGAGGGCGTCGGCGGTCTGCTCGACGGGGGAGCGGGGCAGCACGATGTGGCTGACCACCAGCCGGACGACGGTGTCGGCGGCGAACGCCAGCGCGGCCGGGTCGGCGACGGGCAGGTGGCCGGCGGCCCACTCCAGCAGCACGGCGGTCGACTCGGTGAGCACCAGCTCGGCGCGCGTCGTCAGGTAGGGCAGCAGCTCGTCCGACCCGCCCCGGGCGCTGGTCAGGATCGCCTTGATCAGCGGGTTGTCGGCCGCCGCCGCGAGGGTGTGCGCGATCGCCGCGTACGCCGCCGCCCGCAGATCGTCGCCGTGCTCGTCGAGGCGGGCCCGCACGTCGGTGACGAACCGGTCCACCTCGCGCCGGGCCAGCGCCTCGGCCAGCCCCGCCTTGGTGCCGAACTCGTTGTAGACCGTCTGCCGGCTCACCCCGGCCGCCGCGGCGACCCCGCCCATCCGCACGCCGTCCCAGCCCCCGGCGATCGTCTGCGCCCGGGCGGCGTCGACGATGCTGTCCCGCAGCCGCTGCCGGGCGGCGTCCCTCACTTCACCCATGGTGGTCGAAGTCTACGGCCGGCCTGAGTGGTGTCGTCGCCCGCGCGGCCGAGCGCGGCGGCCGCCACTACTGTCCGTGATGCTGGCCTGGCGGTGCAGGGCGTCCGTGCTCCCCTTTGCTCTGCACCCACCGGCGCAACACCTTGTCCCAACAGGGTGGATGCAGGAATGCGGCGGGCGGAGGTGCGTGAGGTCGCGTCGCGCTGCGTGAACCGTTGCATATATGGGTGCAGAGCAAAGGGGTTCGCTGGTCGATGGTGCTGCCGGTGGGTGGGACTGTGCCGCGTCACGGGCCACGAACGAGCCCTGCCGTGCGGGGTGACGATCCAGCCCCGGCGGGACGGCGCGGGGCGGGAGCGCGCCCGATGACGGCGTCGCGGGGCGGGGCGCATAGGATGTGCGGTCATGGCACGCGTGCTCACTCCCCGGGCGGAGGACTTTCCCCGCTGGTACCAGGACCTGATCGCCAAGGCGAAGCTGGCCGACAACGGCCCGGTCCGGGGGACCATGGTCATCCGACCGGCCGGCTACGCCATCTGGGAGCGGATGCAGGCCGAGATGGACGCCCGGATCAAGGCGGCCGGCGCGGAGAACGCGTACTTCCCGCTGTTCATCCCGGAGAGCTACCTCAAGCGCGAGGCCGAGCACGTCGAGGGCTTCTCGCCGGAGCTGGCGGTGGTCACCCACGGCGGCGGTAAGCAGCTCGCCGAGCCGGTGGTGGTGCGCCCCACCAGCGAGACGGTGATCGGCGAGTTCATGGCCAAGTGGATCGACTCCTACCGGGACCTGCCGCTGCTGCTCAACCAGTGGGCGAACGTGGTCCGCTGGGAGCTGCGCCCCCGGATCTTCCTGCGCACCAGCGAGTTCCTCTGGCAGGAGGGGCACACCGCCCACGCCACCCGTGAAGACGCCCGCGCGTACGCCCGCAAGATCCTGCACGAGGCGTACGAGGACCTGATGGTCAACGTGCTCGGCATCCCGGTCGTGGTGGGCCTCAAGACCGCCCGGGAGCGCTTCGCCGGGGCCACCGCCACGTACACGTGCGAGGGCATGATGGGCGACGGCAAGGCCCTCCAGCTCGGCACGAGCCACGAGCTGGGGCAGAACTTCGCCAAGGCGTTCGACATCAGCTACTCCTCGGCCGAGGGCGGCCGGGAGCACGCTTGGACGACGTCCTGGGGCACCTCCACCCGGATGCTCGGCGGCCTGATCATGGCCCACGGCGACGACAACGGCCTGCGGGTCCCGCCGAAGCTGGCGCCCGTGCAGGCGTACGTGATGATCGTCAAGGACGGCGAGGGCGTCGGCGAGGCGGCGGCCAAGCTGCGCGACGGCCTGCGCGACGCCGGGGTCCGGGTCGCGCTCGACGACCGCACGGACACCGCGTTCGGCCGCCGGGCCGTCGATGCCGAGCTGCGCGGCTATCCGGTACGCGTCGAGGTCGGCCCCCGCGACCTGGCCGCCGGCAACGCGGTCGTGGTCCGGCGCACGGACGGCTCGAAGTCCCCGACCCCGGTCGCCGACGTGGTCGGCGCGGTCCTGGCCGCCCTGGAGGCCGACCAGCGCGCCCTGCACGACCAGGCGCTGACCCACCGCCAGTCCCGCACCGTGGAGGTGGCCACGCTCGCCGAGGCGATCGAGGCGGCCGCCACCGGCTGGGCCCGCGTGCCGTGGTCGGCGGTCGGCGTGGCCGGCGAGGCCGAGGCGAACGGTCAGGGCGTGACGGTGCGCTGCCTGCTGCGCGCCGACGGCTCCGTCCCGGACTCGGAGGACGAGCCGGAGCTGGTCGCGATCCTGGCCCGCGCCTACTGACCCACCGCTTCCGCCGAGGGGCGGCCGGCACCCGCCGGCCGCCCCTCGGCGTGTCTCCGGCCGGCGGGCCGGCGTCACCCGGGCGCGGCGGCGCGCGTTGGTCCGGTCGGGATGCCGACTCGTCGAGCGGGTCACGCGGCAACGGATCGGTCGCTATCATCGGGCACGCGAGTGGCGGTCGACGATGGACGGTCACCCCGGCACACGTTCGGTTGCCAGCTGCTCGACGAGGCGGGCGACGCACCGCCTCGTGCTCCGAGGCGCGCTGGTGATGGAGTTTGCCGATGAGCGGTAGGGGCGGGCCGGGGGCCCTGCGCCGGTGGCTTCCCCTGGCCACGCTCACCGGCGCGCTCTCCGGCCTGGCCGCCGCCGCGTTCGCCGAGCTGCTGCACCTCGGCAACGAGCTGCTGCTGCGCGGCATCGGCGGGCACGAGGTGCCGGGCCTGGCCGGCGAGGGCGGCCCGGCCGAGGCGGGCGGTTTCCCGACCCCGCTGCTCATCCCCCTGCTCGTCGCCGCCGGCGCGTTCGTCGCCACCGCCCTCGTCGTCTGGGTCGCGCCCGAGACCAGCGGGCACGGCACGGACGCGGCGATCCACGCCGCCCACCACGACCCGACCGGCATGCGGGCCCGGGTGCCGGCGGTCAAGATGCTCGCCTCCGTGGTGCTGATCGGCTCCGGCGGCTCGGGCGGCAGCGAGGGGCCCACCGCGCAGATCACCGCCGCCCTGGCGTCGGTCGTGGCCCGGCGGTCCCGGCTGACCTACGAGCAGGCCCGCATCACGGTGGCGATGGGCCTCGCGGCCGGCGTGGGCGCCATCTTCCGGTCCCCGCTGGGCGGGGCGCTGCTCGGGGCGGAGCTGCTCTACCGGGCCGACGTCGCGGCCGGCGTGGTCGTGCCGGCGCTGCTCGCCTCGGCGGTGTCCTTCCTGGTGTTCGGGCTGTTCCACGGCTTCGAGCCGATCTTCGGCACGGTCGCCGGCACGGGGTGGGACCATCCGGCCCAGTGGCTGGTCGTCCCGCTGCTGGGCCTGCTCGCCGGCCTGCTCGGCCGGCTCTACGCCTGGGCGTTCTACGCGACGGCCGGCTTCTTCTCCTCGGCCCGGATGCGCCGGCTGCCCCGCGTGCTGCGGCCCACCCTCGCGGGCCTGGTGGTCGGGGCGATCGGGCTGGCCGTGCCGGGCGTCCTGGGCACCGGCTACGGCACCGCCCAGCGCGCCTTCGACGCCGAGGCGATGCTGTCGACCTCCGTGTGGCTCCTGCTGGCGATCCCGCTCGTCAAGATCGTGTCCACCTCGCTGTCGGTCGGCTCCGGCGGCTCCGGCGGCATCTTCGGCCCGGGGCTGGTGATCGGCGCGACCGCCGGGGCGGCGGTGTGGCGGCTGCTGGAACCGCTCGGGCTCGCCCCCGGCTCCCCGGCCCCGTACGTGATCATCGGAATGGCGGCGTGCCTCGGCTCCATCGCCCACGCGCCGCTCGCGCTGGTCGTGATGGCGGCCGAGACCACCGGCAACCTGAGCCTGCTCTTCCCGGCCATGCTGGCCACAGGCATCGCCTGCCTGGTCGTCGGCGACCGGACCCTCTACCGCAGCCAGCTGCGGGACCGCTCGGAGGACCCACCGGCACCCGGCAGCGCCCTTGGCGGCCCCGCCGTGGTCGGGCCGCGGGCGCCGGCCTCCGGTCCACCCGCCGGCCGGGCCCCGGCACCGTCCGGGCGACGCCCGCCGCGCCGTGCGGCCGGCCGGCCCCGCGAGCGCCAACCCGCCGGGACGGCCCGCGTGCCGCGCCGCTGGACGGCCAGGCGCTATCCGCCGCCCGACCCCGCCGACCGGGCCGGCGAGCTGACCGGCCGCGAGGGCTGACCGGCCGCGAGGGTTGACCAGCCGCGAGGGCTGACCTGCCGGGCCGGACCGGCGCGCCCGGCTCAGGTCGGCGGCGGTTCCACGTCGCAGTCCAGCCGCGTGCGGGCCGCCGCCGCCTCCGCCTCGGGGTGGCCGACCCCCAGCGTCCGCTCGTAGCCCGCCATGGTCTCCCGCAGCAGCTCGCGGGCCCCCTCGTGGTCGTCGTCGGCCCGCCGGTCGTCGGCCAGGTTGGACGCGCAGGCCAGGGTGTACGGGTGCGTCGCGCCGCGCACCCGGCGCAGGCGCTCCAGCAGCTCCTCGCCGAGCCGCCGCGCCGCGCCCACCTCGCCCAGCGCCCGCAGGTCGCTGGCCAGGTTGGTGGCGCAGGCCAGGGTGTACGGGTGGTCCGGGGCGAGCACCTCCGCCAGCCCCGCCCGGGTGCGCTCGTCGAGCCGGCGGGCCTCCTCGGGCTCCCCTGTCAGCCGCAGGCAGATCGCCAGGTCCACCGCCGCGCACAGGGTGTACGGGTGCTCGTCCCCGGCGGTGGCGCGCAGCCGGTGCACGGCCTCCTCGGCGCGGGCCCGCGCCCCCGGCACCTCGCCCAGGCAGCGCAGGTCGTTGGCGAGGTTCGTGGCCGCCGCCAGCGTCTCGGCGTAGTCCGGCCCGAACCGGTGCCGGTGCCGCGCCAGGCAGCTGCTGGCCAGCCGGTACGCGTCGAGGTATTGTCCCGCCTTACGTCGGGTGACCGCGAGGTTCTTCATCGCCCGCAGCGAGTCCGGGTGGTCGGGGCCGAAGAACACGCCGTACCGCTGGTAGACGCCCTCCTGCATCTCCCACGCCCGCGCGTACTCGCCGCACTCGCGCAGGTCTCGCGCGACGTTGTTGGCGGAGAACAGGGTCGACCGGTTCTCCTCACCGGCGAACCGGATCCGGTAGCGGCGCAGCGCCTCCTGGTCCAGCTCCAGCGCCTGGGGGAACTCGCCCATCATCCGGTGCGACACCGCGAGGTTGTGCGCGGTGAGCAGCGCCCGCGGGTGGTCCGGTCCGAGCGCGCGCAGCGCCTGCCCGTGGGCCTGCCGATCCAGGTCGTACGCGCTCCGCCAGTCGCCGAGCCGGCGCAGGCTGGCCGCCAGGCCGTTCGCCGCGCCGAGCGTCTCCGGGTGCCCCTCGCCGAGCTCCGTGCGGGCGCGGGTCAGGTTCGCCTCGTCCAGCGCCCGGGCGGCCCGGTATTCACCCCGGCTGCGCAGCGCGTTGGCCAGCGTGACGCTCAGCGCCACCACGTCGGGGTGGCTGCGTTCGATCACCTCCACCCAGGCCGCCCGCGCCCGGCTGCCCAGGCGCTGGCAGGCGGTGTACTCGCCCCGGGAGAAGAGGTAGCGGCACAGGTTGATCACCAGGGCGCGTACGGCCGGGTCGTCCGCGGCGGCGGCCACGTCGGCGGCCTCGGCGTGCACCAGCAGGTCGGCGTACCGGGGGCGGTGGGCGATCTGGTCCGGCTCGCCCGGATCGGCGGCGGCGAGCAGCCGGCGGGCCGCCCGGGCGTACATCCGGCGCTCGGCCTCGGTGAGCTGCTCGCGCAGGAACTGCTGGAAGACCCGGTGCAGCTGCACCGTCTCCCGGCCGTCGCGCTCGCCGATGCGGGCCAGCCCGCAGGCGCTGATCTCCCGGAAGATGTCGCCCCGGGACATCACGTCCCCGATCTCCTCGTCGAGCGGGGCGGGCAGCTCGACGGCCGGCCGGCTGCCGCCCGGCGGGCCCAGCAGCAGGGTCAGCGGCACCGGCTCCGGGCCGAGGAACGCGCACAGCCGCAGCAGCTGGGCGGCCGACCGGCGGCGCTCCCGCAGCCGGTTCATCGGCAGCACCCAGGCCATCACCACCTGCCGCTCGTACGCCGCGACCCGGGCCTGGCTCAGCAGCGCCGTCATCCGCTGCTCGCTCTCGGCGAGGTAGTCGCGCACGGGCAGGTGCGAGGTCGACAGGTAGCCGGCGGTGGCGTCCAGGGCGAGCGGCAGGTCCCCGAAGCGGTCGGCCAGCTCGACCGCGTCCGGCTCGGTCAGCCGGGGCGCGCGCCGGCGCAGGAACTCGACGCTCTCGGCCCGCCGGTAGACGTCCAGCTCCAGCACGTCGGCGCTGGACCGCCAGCCCTCGTCCCGCGAGGTCACCAGCACGTGGCACCGCCCCCGGGGCGCGCGGCCGGTGGGCAGCAGCCGGGTCAGCTCCTGCGGGGTCGGCGCGTTGTCGAAGATCAGCAGCCAGTCGCGTACCGGCTCGCCGCGGCGCAACGCGTCCAGCACGGTGTCGGCGGTCACCCCGAGGTCGTCGCTGATCCGCAGGCCCAGCGAGGCGGCCAGCCCGGCGAGGTCGGCCCGCACGGTGGCGAGCTGCTCGCTGCGCACGTACCAGATCAGGTCGTAGCAGGCGGCGAAGCGGTAGGCGTACTCGATCACGAGCTGGGTCTTGCCGACCCCGGCCGTGCCCAGCACGGCGGTCGGCACCACCGACGTCACCCCCTCGGTGAGCCGGTCCCGCAGCTCCGTCAGGGGCTCCTCCCGCCCCGTGAAGTGCGGGTTGCGGGACGGGAAGGGCTGGCTCCAGTGCCGGGGCTGGTCGGGCGGCCAGGGCGTGCCGGAGGGCCGCTGCTGCTCCGGGGCGGCCAGCCCGAACAGGGCGAGGACCTCGCCCCGGGCGTCGGCCTCGTCCATCGTGCCGAGCACCGGGCACTGCGCCGGGGTGAGGAACGCCGGCCGGCGGGAGCCGACCGAGACCGGGCGGAACGCGTCGCCCCGCTCCGCCCGCAGCGCGGTCACCGCCTCCGCCCATCCGGGCGCCGGCCCGGTGCCCCCGCGCAGCAGCGCGTCGCTGAGCACCAGCAGCAGGCCGGCGTCGTCGCCCGTGGCGTCGCGCAGCAGCGCGGCGGGATCGTCGGTGGCCCGGGGCTCGATCCGCCGCGCGACGGCGTCGGCCCCGCCGCGTTCGAGCTGCTCGCAGAGCCACTCCGCCCACAGGCGGTCCGTGCCGACGTGCGCCACGACGATCCGTCGCCGGCCTTCGGCGGCGCTGCGCTGAGCGGTCATCGAGCCTCCCCCGTGCCGGCCGTCGGGCGCACCGCGGCCCGGTCGGCGCGGTCCGGAGCTCCGAGGATAGTTTCCGTCGTCCCCACCGCAGCGCCCGTCCGTCCTATCGGGAACCCGACAGCGGGCCGGTCGGGCGTCGCCCGGGGCCCGCCGGGTCGGTCCGGACGACGGGCGGCACCCGGCGCGGCCGCGCCCGCGACCCGCCGGGCCAGGTGGTCGATCAGCCGGTAGAGGTCCGGGCAGTAGACCGACGGGTTGTCGAAGCCCCGCCCGGCGCGGAACCGGTGCGGGTACAGGCCGCCTCCGCAGACCCGCTGCGCGGGGCAGACCCGGCACGCCGTGGGCAGCCTGGCCGCGCCGCGCTGGCCCGCCCGCACCGCCGGGTGCGCCAGGGCCGCGTCGAACCGGTCGGCGTGCACGGTCAGCCCGGTCGCGGCAGCGCCCGGATAGGCCGCCTTGAGCGTGTCGACCAGCTCGATCTCGCCGTCGGTCTCCACCACCACGTACGCCGCCGGGGAGAGCCCCACGGACTCGATCCGGCTCGCCCCGCCCAGCAGCAGCACCAGGATTTCCTCCAGCATCCGCACCCCGGTCTCCCGGCGCGGCGCGGCATACCAGCGCTCGAAGACCGCGATCAGCCAGTCGGCGTACGGCGTGCGGGCCGGATCGGCGGGTCGGCCCGGCGGCGGGGTCGACCAGGTGCCGTGGGGCAGCAGGAAGTCGACCGTCGGCGGGGCGAACTCCAGCAGCGACTCGTAGGCGCGTACCGGGTCGGTGGCCAGGTCCACGGTGGCCAGCAGACCGGCGAAGAGCGGCCGGTAACGCGGCCCCGTCAGCAGCTCCAGGGCCCGGACCGTCGCCGGGTGGCTGCTGCCGCCGTCCGGCCGGCGGCGGTGCCGGTCCGTCGCGGCCCGGTCGCCGTCGAGGCTCACCCCGACGCGGACGTCGTGCCGCCGGAACAGCTCCAGCATCCGCCGGTCCAGCAGGGTGCCGTTGGTCTGCACCACGAAGGAGAGCGTGATCCGTGGCCCGGCCAGCCGGCGCAGCTCCGTCACCAGCTGTTCCAGCCGGTGCGCCCCGGCGAGCAGCGGCTCCCCGCCGTGCAGCACCACGCTGGCCGCGGTGAGCCCGTGCCCGCGCAGATGCTCGGCGATCCGCTCCCCGGTGCGCCGCACCACCGCGGTGCTCATCACCCGGGGCCGGCGGGCCCAGCTCTGGTCGGCCATCTCGTAGACGTAGCAGTAGTCGCAGGCCAGGTTGCACCGGCTGTGCACCTTCAGCACGAACTCCTGGAACGGCACCGGCGCGTCCTGCGGGCCGTCGGCCCTCACCGCCGGTGCTCGTCGGGCCCGGCGGGCGGGTCGCCCCGGCCCGCCGTGTGCGCGACCGTGGGCACCCCGCCGTTCTGGTTGTTGAACCGGGCGACGGCCAGGGCCCCGGCCGCCGCCTCGGCCCGGACCCGCCGGATCGCGTGTCGGAGCACGTCGGGGCCGGTGCGTTCCAACTCGTCGAGGAGTTCGTCCGGCAGGATCGTCGGTGCGGGCCCGACTTCGGCTTCCCTCATGCGCTCGGCCATCCTTCCGCCAAGTGCCGCAGGCCGCGCTCCGACGGGCGACCAAGATATGAACTTCGATGCCAGAAGCCGAGGATATCTCCTGTGCGCCCGCCGAAGAGCCCGAGCGGCCGGGCGCCCGGCCCCGCCCGCCCCGGCCGGTGCGGTCAGTCGCTCCCGGCCAGCCGGTCCAGCAGCTCCCGGGTCGCCACCGCGTCTGGGTCGTCCTCGCCCCCGCCGCGGGCCTGCCCGGCGAGCACCTCCCGCAGCTCACGGCGGGCGCCGTCGAGGTCACCGAGCCCGACCAGCGCCCGCGCCGCCGCGTGCCGGGCGGCGAGGGTACGGCGGTGCTCCGGCCCGAGCCGCTGGGTCAGGACGTCGACCACCGCCCGCAGCTCGTCCCGCGCCTCGGTGAACCGGTCCGCGTCGATCAGCGCCCCGCCGAACGCGGCCCGCACCTCCACGGTCCGGTCGCCGTCGGGCCCGTGCCGGCGGCCGTACAGCTCGACCGCGCGCCGGTAGCACGCGACCGCCGCCGCGCGTTCGCGTAGCGCGACCAGCACCTCGGCCAGCAGCCGGACCCGGTCGGCCGAGCGGGGGTCGGCGGCGGGCGTCACGTCGACCGCGCGCACCAGGGCAAGACGCGCGGCGTCCAGGTCGGCGCGGGAGCCGAACCGCTCGGCCCGTGCCCGCAGCGCGTCACTCAGGTCGGTGAGCAGCCCCGCGATCCCCGGGCCGGTCGGCGGCGAGACCCGTACCGCCTCCTCGAACCGGGCGCACGCCTCCTGGATGTCGCCGGCGTCGCCCTCCGCGCCGTACCTCAGGCGGAGGGCGTCGCCCAGCGTGGCGAGGTGGTGGTGCCGGTCCGGGTGGGAGCCGGGCACCGCGTCGAGCAACCGGCGGGCGGCGTCGACCAGCTCGTCCAGGTCGGCGCCGCGGTGGTCCAGGGCGGCGCGGGGCCGCAGCACCCGGGTGAGGGTGGCCAGGCACTCGGCGTACGCCAGGTCGTCCCCGTCGCTGGCCGCCACGGCGGACCGCGCGGCCGCCAGCGCCGCGTCCAGCTCGGCCGGGTCGCCGGTCGCGGCGAACAGCTCGCTGTGCGTCTCGGCGAGGCCCCGCAGCACCCGGGCGTCGCCGTCGCGGCCGGCGGCCTCCGCGTAGAGCTGCGCCGCGCGGTGCAGGACGCCCGGCTCGCCGTCGGCGGCCCGGCGCAGCAGTTCGGCCAGGCGCACCTGGCGGCTGAGCCGCGCCGGGGTGTCCGCGGCGGCACCGGCCACCGCGTCGGCCCGGTGCAGCGCGGCCCGGTCGCCGGTCAGCACGAAGCGGCGCAGCAGCGCGTCGACCGCCCGCAGCCGCAGGTCGTCCCGGTCCGCGCCGGTGGCCGTCCCGGCCGCCGCGAGATAGAGCTGCACCGCCTCGTCGAGGTCGGCCGCCGCGCCGAGCCGGTCGGCCCGCACCACCAGCGCGCGGGCCAACCCGACGGCGGCCCGCGAGCCCCCCGCCCCGGGCCCGCCGGCGGCGACGACGCCGCGGAACAGGCCGACCGCCGCGGTCAGGTCGCCCGCCGTGCCGCGCTCGGCGAACAGTGCCAACCGGACCTCGGCGAGGTCGAGCACCAGCTCGGGGTCGCCCACCCCCCGGCCGCCGCGCACCACCTGCTCCAGGATGGACGCCGCCTCCAGCAGGTCGGCGGAGGCCCCGGTCAGCCGGAACCGGGCCCGTAACGCGCGGGCCAGCTCCGGCAGGTCAGCGTGGGCCGGGTCCCGGGCCGTCGCCCGCCGCAGCGACCCGATGGCCGCGTCCAGGCCGGCGAGGTCCCGCTCCTGCACGGGCGGGTCCTGCCCGGCCGCGCCGGACGCGGGCGGGACGGTCGGAGGCTTCCCGTTGACCTTGTGCGGCGGCTCCGGGGCTCCGTCCTCGACGAACGCGATCAGCTCCCGGTGCCGGCCGCCCAGCCGGGTCAGCACGGTGGCCGGGAGGCGGCCGATGGGCGCGCCGAGGGCCGCGTGGCCGGTCGTCCCCGGCGGCCCGCTCAGCGCCGCGGCGAACTCCCGCATGCTGATGCCCATCTGCCCGGCCAGGAACCGGGCGATCTCGTGCCGCAGCCGCACCAGGTCGGTGTGCAGCAGCAGCTCCCGGAGCATCGGCCGGACGCCGGAGTGGAAGTCGAACCGCAGGTCGCCCGCAGGGCCGGGCTGGCGGACGAGCAGCCCGCCGAGCAGCACCTCCGCCAGGTGCGCCGGGTGGGTCGGCGTCGCCGATGCCTGCTGCACCAGGCGCATGACCGGCAGGGTGACCGGCAGCTCGGCGAGCTGGGTGGCGAGCCGGAGCGCCTCCGGGCTGGCGGTGGCCCGGAACCGGCGTAGCCGGTGGGCGGCCGCCTCCGGGCCTCCTCCGGCGGGCGGCTCGGCGGCGGCCGGCGGACCGGGCTGCGGCGGCAGGGTGATCACGGCGTCGATCGAACCCGCTCCCGTCCCGGTCAGGCGGGCCCACCCGGCCAGCCAGTCCGGCTGGATCTGCAGCACCGGCACCGGCACGATCCCGGTCAGGTCGCGGCCGGGCCGCCACTGCCGGGGCGTGAACCGGAGCTGCCGGTTCGCGGCACCGCCGTCCGTCGCCGTCAGCCGGCCGCGCACCGGCACCAGGCCGCTGCGCCGCCACATCCGTTGCGGCAGCGGTTGCAGGATGGCCACCGTCTCCCGCCGGGCCCAGTCCTGCAGGGTGCGGAACATCGAACCGTCGTGCCACTGCGGCCCGGCGCAGTCGCTGACGACGAGGATCAGCCGGCGTCCCCTCGGGTCGAGCAGCTCCCGCATCGAGTGCCCGGGAACGCCCGGGCCGCCGGCCGCCCCCACCTCGAACCGCTGCCCCGGCCCGGACGGCAGCCGTACCCGCTCCACGCGCCGGAACGCCCCCAGCCGGGCCAGCACCGCCGCCAGGTCGTCGACCAGCGGGTGCCACACGGCCATCGACGCCCCGGCGTCCACGGCCAGGGTCAGGTCGAACCACGGTCGGCGCACCTGCCGCAGGACGGGCAGCCACAGGCCCTCCTCGACGATCCGCGTCGCGGTCGCCTCCTCGTCGACGACCACGGCGCGCGGGTCCGGCACCCGCCGCCGCAGCGGCCGCAGGCTGCGGGTCAGCGCGCGGGCGTCCAGGGCGGGCGGCTCGGGGGCGCGCACCGGCAGCCCCCCGCCGCCCCCGCGGCCTGCGCCCGCGCCGGGGGCCGCCGGGGCCGGCAGGTGCAGCTCGACCCAGCGCCGCGGGGTGGTCGCCCCGGGCCCCGGCGGCGGGTCGACCCCGCCCCCGGCCGGGCGGACCCGGGAGCCTGGCCCCGGCCCTGCCGTCGGGTCGGCAGCCTCCGGCGGGTCGGCCTCCCCGGGCGCGGCCGACCCCGGGGTGGAGCCCGACGGGGGATGCGCCGACGGTTCCCCCCGCGACGGCGACGCGCCGTCCCCGGGGAGGAACCGGGCCAGCCAGAGCGCCTCCGCGACCTCCCTCGGCAGGGCGTCGAGGCCGCCGCCGCGAAGCGCCTCCACCAGCCGGGCCGTGCGCATCAGGAATCAGGTCCCGCGTCGAGTTGCCGCAGCACCAGGTCCGCCAGCCGCTCCCGGTCGGGCGGCCCGCCGTCGGGCGCCTGGACGGTGAGGTAGATGGCGTTGAGGAGCTGGTCCGTGGCGAGGGTGCCGCGCTCGCGCCGGGCCAGGAAGAGCTCCACCAGCTCGGCGGTGTCCGCCGTCGGCTCGGTGCCGAAGTGGGCGGCCACGATGGCGCCGAGCTGCTCGGCGTCCGGCTGCCCCAGATCGAGCCGCAGGCACCGCCGGTGGAACGCGGGGGAGAACTCCCGCTCACCGTTGCTGGTCATCAGCACCAGCGGGAACGCGTTGCACCGCACCACGCCCCGGTGCACCCCGACCAGGTCGTCGCTGCCCTCGACCGGCAGCTCCACCCGGGGCTGGCTGGCGGCGATCCGTTGCAGCTCCGGGATCGGGTACTCGCCCTCCTCGAAGATGTTGAGCAGGTCGTTCGGCAGGTCGACGTCGCTCTTGTCGATCTCATCGATCAGCAGCACCCTCGGGTGCTCGTACGGCAGCAGGGCCGTGCCCAGCGGCCCCAGCCGCAGGTAGCGGCCGATCTGCAGGTCGCCCGTCGTGCCGAGCTGGTGGTGCAGGCTGGCCTCCTGGAGCCGGCCGATCGCGTCGTAGCTGTAGAGCCCGTCGGCCAGGGTGGACCGGCTGGTGACCGGCCACCGCAGCACCGGGCCCAGGGCCAGCTCGTGCGCCACCGCGTACGCGAGGGTCGACTTGCCCACGCCGGGCTTGCCCGTGATCAACAACGGTCGGCGCAGATAGAGCGCGGCGTTGATCAGCTCCAGCTCGTCCGGGCGGGGCCGGTAGCTCACCGCCCGGTGCTGCTCGCCGAGCCGTCGCCCGACGCCACCGTCCAGGCTCGACGGCGGCGGCACCAGGGGGGTGCCGTCGAACACCCGCCAGGGCGGGGGAGGCGGGAGCCGGAGTATCCCGGAGTGGGGCCGACCCGTGCCCCGGTAGATCCACCAGTCCTGCACGTCTCTTCCCTCCTGTCGGCCGGCCCGCGCCGGTCTCACCACTGCGCGTCGAGCGTCGAGGTGTCCCGGAAACGCCGGAACGGGTTGTCCCAGAGCAGGACCAGCCGGTGCCCGCAGTGGTTCTCGTCGCGTGCCTCCACCGCCGCGGCCCGCAGCTGCCGCACGTCCAGGGGCAGCGCCCCGATCGGCCGGTGCCGCAGCCGGGGCTCCAGGTCCGCGAGGAACGCCTCGCCCCGGCAGGCGCCCGCGCCGCCCGGGCCGCCGTGCCGCTCGCAGCCGACCCGGCTCCACAGCGCCACCGGCGTCCCGGCCCGCAACGCGACCTCCAGCAGGGTGCGCCGGGCCCGGTCCGTGGTCGGGCCGGGCAGCAGCACGCCCGCCGGGTTGGTGCGGGTGAGGTGGGCGTAGAACCAGGTCGGCCCGACGTCGACCCCGCAGCCGACGGTGGCGAACGACATGCCGTCGCCGTCCGCCGACAGCGCGTCCCAGTGCTCCTCGGCCTCCGGCCGGGAGCCCGACTCCTCGTCGTCGGCGAGCCGCACCAGCACGGGCCGGACCAACCCGAGCGGGACGGGGTCGTGGTCGAGGATCCACTCGTCGACCGGCAGGTCCAGCAGTTCCGGCGGCAGGGTCAGCTCGACCATCACCCGGCGGCCCCAGCCGAGGTGGCCCAGCCCGAGGCGCAGCAGCCGCCGCAGCGCCGCCTCCAGCTCCGGCACGGGGATCGGCTCGTCCTGCTGGTCGAGGCAGCGGACGTCGTCGCGGCTGCGGTAGACCGACATCGACAGCAGGTACCGCTGCTGGTCGTGGCCCGCCGGGGTGACCTCCAGCAGCACGGACGACAGCTCTGCCGGCGTCGGCGTCCACGCGGTGGTGTGCCTCGCGAGCTGCGCCCGCTGGCCGAGGCGCATGGCCAGGTCGTCGATCCAGGCCCGGAGCACGGCCCGCTCGGCGTCCCGGCAGCGGGGGATCAGCTCGGTGGCGAGGACCAGCAGCGGGTGCAGCTCCCCGCGCCGGGCCCGCGTCACGTCGTCGAGGGCGCCGATGACGTCGCGCCGGTCCAGCAGCGGCTGCGCCGGCGTCGGCGCGGCGGGCCCGCCGCACGCCCGCTCGTAGAGCTGGTACGCGTCCTCGGCCGGTGGCAGCAGGGCCAGCAGCCCCCGCAGCCGCGCCTCCTCGGCGGCGCGCAGCACCGGCAGCCGGGCCGCCGGGTTGAGCAACTCCGCGACCTCGGGCCGGACCGTCTCGGTGCGCCGGTCCCGCAGCCGGTCGATGGCGTACGCCCAACTGCCGTCGGCCCCGTGGTGCCGATCGTGCCCGCGCCACAGCTCGCGCAGCAGGGCGATGGGCAGCCCGCGCAGTTCGGCCAGGGGGATGGCCAGCCCGCCGTACGCGTCACCCGGCCGGTGGGGGGTCTGCACCATCGCGCACACCTCACCGGTGGTGAGGTCCAGCACCGGGCTGCCGGGGCTGCCCTTGGCGAGTTCGTCACCGCGCAACCGCAGCGCGGTGGCCCCCCGGACGCCCTGCGGGCCCGCCGACCGGGGCCAGGCGGGGGTGGCCTCCGCCGTGGCGTGCTCCCCGGCGAAGCCCACGGTGTGCAGCGGCGTGCCCTCCGGCGGCGGCTGCTCGCCGAGCCAGACGCACGGGTGCCCGGCGGGCGCGTCGGCGACCCGCAGCACGGCGAGGTCGGGCGGGGACCAGACCGGCTGGCCGCCGGGTGAGGACGGGGCGGCGTGCACCACCTGCGCGGTCAGCGCCCGCCCGTCCCAGCGCACCGGCAGCACGTCACCCTGCCGGCCGCCCACCACGTGTGCGCAGGTCAGGGCGAAGCCGGGGGCGACGAAGAAGGCGGTGCCGCCGGGGACGTCCGCGCCGGGAAGCACCTCGAGCACGGTGGAGCGCAGGGCCCGGCCGAGATCGTCGAAGCCGTCGGTGACCAGTGGAGCTCCCATGGTGTCGCCCCTCAGTCGTGCGCCCCGGCGGACACGGGGCGGACGGCCCCGCCCCCGCGCCGGCCCGGCTGCGGGACCCGCACGTCCTCCGACACAGGTCCGTCCTTCCCTCGACGACGCGCGTCCATCACACGGTAGCGATTCAGCGACGGGGATCGACAGCCCGCAACGGCCGATCGGGTGTCGGAACATGGGCTCCCGGGCCGCCGTCCGCCCGCCGCCCGTCGTCCGCCTCCGCCGCCGGTGCCGCCGCGGGCCGGGAGCGTCGCCCGATAGGGTCGGTGCCATGAGGTTCGCGCCCGGCCGGTTGATCGTGCACCGCAACGTCCGGCGCGGCCGGATCGGCTGGGCCCGGACGGGGCGGGTGGTCAGCGACGACGAGCGCGGCCTGCTGGTCTACGTCGCCCGCGACTCGCCGGTGGCCAACGAGGTGACCGCGGCGGGGCTCGGCCTGCGGGCGGTGCCGTTCACCGAGTGGGCCACCTCGTCGTACCGGCTGGCCCGCGGGCGGTGGAACGGGCCGGCGCTGCTGAAGTTCCTGCCCGTGGGCGAGGCGCACTCCGTCTGGTGGTTCTCCGACGCCGCCGGCCGGTTCAGCCACTGGTACGTCAACCTGGAGGAGCCCGGCGTGCGCTGGGACGACGGTGACCTGGCCGGGGTGGACATGGTCGACCAGGACCTCGACGTGGTGATCCGGCCCGACCGCACCTGGGAGTGGAAGGACGAGGAGGAGTTCGCCGAGCGGCTGGCCTTCCCCGCCGACTACTGGGTGGCCGACGAGGCCGCGGTCCGGGCCGAGGGGAAGCGGGTGATCGCCCGCGCCGAGGCCGGTGAGTTCCCGTTCGACGGCACCTGGTGCGACTTCGTCCCGCCGTCCGGGTGGGACGTGCCCGGGGCGCTGCCGCCCGGCTGGGACCGCCCGCCCGCCCGCTGACACGAATCACCCAAACGGCGCGAAGTGCTCTTTTCGGTGCCGTCGGGCGGCGGCCCGGCCGGCCGATGTGAGGAATCCCGGCCCGATCTGGCAGAATGGGTCGCTGGTATCCGGCGCGCGTCCGGCGCCCTCTACCCCGGGCGCGTCGCCAGTCCACCGAGCAGTCTCCGGCCCAACCCCACTGTGCCGGTCGACACTCACCCGTGCACCGCCCGGACCGGGCCGGTGAGATCGCAACAGGAGCGAAACAACTGTGGCCGTAAAGATCCGGCTCCTGCGGATGGGCAAGATCCGCAACCCGCAGTACCGCATCGTCGTCGCCGACTCGCGCTCCAAGCGTGACGGTCGCGCGATCGAGTTCGTCGGTGTGTACCAGCCGAAGGAGGACCCTTCGGTGATCGAGGTCAAGTCGGAGCGGGTCCAGTACTGGCTGTCCGTCGGCGCGCAGCCGAGCGACGCCGTGCAGCGCCTGCTGGAGCTGACCGGTGACTGGCAGAAGTTCAAGGGCCTGCCGGCCCCGCCGCCGCTGAAGGTCGCCGCCGAGCGCGCCGACCGCAAGGCGGCGTACGAGGCCGAGGCGAAGGCCGCCGCCGGCCTGGCCGACGCCCCGGCGAAGCCGGCCAAGAAGGCCGCCAAGGCCGAGGCCCCGGCCGCCGAGCAGGCGCCGAAGGCCGAGGAGCAGCCCGCCGCGGACGCGGCCGGCGAGCAGGCCTGACATGGCACTGCGTCCGGCGCTTGAGCACCTGGTCAAGGGCATCGTCGACCACCCGGACGACGTCCGGGTCCGGCTGGTCGACAACCGTCGGGGCAAGCGGCTGGAAGTCCGCGTGCACCCGGAGGACCTCGGCACGGTGATCGGGCGGTCCGGCCGGACCGCCAAGGCGCTGCGCCAGGTGATCGGCTCCATCGGTGGGCGCGGCGTGCGCGTCGACATCGTCGACTCGTACTGATGCGGCTCATCGTCGGCCGGATCGGCAAGCCGCACGGCATCCGCGGTGAGGTCACCGTCGAGGTGCGCACCGACGAGCCCGAGGCACGCTTCGCGCCCGGTTCGGTACTCGCTACCGAGCCGGGCGCGGCGCCGCCGGCCAACCCCGCTCCCGGCCCCGGCGTGCCGTTCCGGGTCCCGGCCGCGCTGACCGTGGAGTCCGCCCGCTGGCACCAGGGGCGGATGCTGGTCGCCTTCGAGGGCATCGGAGAGCGCGACGTCGCCGAGGCGCTGCGCGGCACCCTGCTGGGGGTGGACAGCGCCGACGTCGCCCCGCCGGAGGACCCGGAGGAGTTCCACGACCACCAGCTCGTCGGGCTGGCGGCGGTCACCCCGGCCGGCGAACACCTCGGCGAGGTGGTCAAGATCGACCATGCGCCCGCGTCCGACCTGCTGGTGCTGCGCCGCCCCGAGGGGCGCACGGCGCTGATCCCGTTCGTCAGGGCGATCGTGCCCGAGGTCGACCTCGCCGGCGGTCGCGTCGTCGTCGACCCGCCCGGCGGCCTGCTCGACCTCTAGGCCCCTGGAGCACCCGCGCATGCGCGTCGACGTCGTGTCGATCTTCCCCGAGTACCTCGCCCCGCTCGACCTGTCGCTGATCGGCAGGGCCCGGGCCGCCGGGACACTGCGGCTGGCCGTACACGACCTGCGGAGCTGGACCCACGACGTGCACCGCACGGTCGACGACACCCCCTACGGGGGCGGGCCCGGCATGGTGATGCGGCCCGAGCCGTGGGGCGAGGCGCTCGACGCCCTCGCCCCGGCCGAGCTGGCCCCGGACGGCGTCACCCTGCCCCGGCTGCTGGTGCCGTCGCCGGCCGGTGAGCCGTTCACCCAGGCCATGGCGCACGAGCTGGCCGCCGAGTCGCACCTGCTCTTCGCCTGCGGCCGGTACGAGGGCATCGACCAGCGGGTGCTCGACCACGCCGCGACCCGGATGCGGGTCACCGAGGTCTCCCTCGGTGACTACGTGCTCTTCGGCGGCGAGGTGGCCGTGCTGGTGATCCTGGAGGCCGTGACCCGGCTGCTGCCCGGGGTGCTCGGCAACGCCGGCTCGCTGGACGAGGAGTCGCACGCCCACGGGCTGCTGGAGGCGCCGATGTACACCAAGCCGGCGACCTGGCGCGGGCACGAGGTTCCGGAGGTGCTGCGCTCCGGCGACCACGGCCGGATCGCCCGCTGGCGGCGCGACGAGGCGCTGACCCGTACCGCCGCCCGCCGGCCCGACCTGCTCGCCGCGCTCGACCCGGCGAGCCTGGACAAACGGGACCGGGCGGCCCTGGACCGGGCCGGATTTCCGCTGCCGGCGGGGGATGTGGCAAAGTAGGGAGGTTGCCGTGACCGCCCGCGCCGCGGGCGGCTGCGAGGATCCTCGACCGGGGCCGTCCGCGGTCGCCACCCGGGGATCAGAATCACCCATTCGCGCACCGACTGACGGTGCGCCGTGAGCCTCACGAGGACGCAGCGATGAACATCCTGGACGCCCTTGACGCCCAGTCGAAGCGGGTCGACATCCCCCAGTTCCGCGCCGGTGACACCGTCAAGGTGCACGCGCGGGTCGTCGAGGGCAGCCGGTCCCGGGTCCAGATCTTCCAGGGCGTCGTCATCCGCCGCCAGGGTGACGGCCTGCGCGAGACCTTCTCGGTCCGCAAGATGAGCTTCGGCGTGGGTGTCGAGCGGACCTACCCGGTGAACAGCCCGGCGATCGACCGGATCGAGATCGTGACCCGTGGCGCCGTGCGCCGCGCCAAGCTCTACTACCTGCGCGAGCTGCGGGGCAAGAAGGCCAAGATCAAGGAGCGCCGCGAGAAGCAGCCGAGCTGACTTCCCGCTCGCCACGCCGCCTGAGCTGCGCGGATGTCGTACGGGCCCGGCCCGGTTACGCTGGTCGCACGGGCGCAGGCGGGTATCGATGCGTCGCGGCGTGAGCCGCGGTCGCGGATCGTCCCACTACCGCCCGTGGGGCCTCGTCGAGGCTCCCGGGCGGTAGTGGCGTTTCTGCGAACCGGGGAGTGGCATGGTGCGCACGCTTGACGAGGGCGACGCGGTCGATCCGTGGCGTCGGCGGGAACGACGTTCCCGCCGGCAGATGCCGCTGTGGCAGGAGCTGCCGCTGCTGCTGATCGTCGCCTTCTGCCTGGCGGTGCTGATCCGCACGTTCCTGCTCCAGGCGTTCTTCATCCCCTCCGGCTCCATGGAGGACACGCTGCTCATCAACGACCGGGTGCTGGTCAACAAGGTCGTCTACGACGTCCGCGACCCGCAGCGCGGCGAGGTGGTGGTCTTCCGGGGCACCGACAAGTGGGTCGCCCAGGAGGTCCAGGAGCCCGAGCCCGGGATCGTCGGCAAGTTCGGCCGCACCGTCGGCGACCTGGTCGGGGTGAGCCGCCCCGGCGAGAAGGACTTCATCAAGCGGGTGATCGGCCTGCCCGGGGACCGGGTGCGCTGCTGCGACGCCCAGGGCCGGGTCACCGTCAACGACATCCCGCTCGACGAGCCGTACGTGGTCCGCGACTCGCCGCTGGACCTGCCGCCCAACCCCGCCGAGTGCCGGTCGCGGCGCTTCGACGAGGTGGTCGTACCGCCCGGCCAGATCTTCGTCATGGGCGACCACCGGCTCGTCTCCCAGGACGCCCGCTGCCAGGGCCCGGTCCCGATCGACAACGTCGTCGGCCGGGCGTTCGCGGTGGTCTGGCCGTCGTCGCGGTGGGCGTCGCTGCCGGTGCCGGAGACCTTCGCGACGGTCACCGGGCCCACCCCGGCGGCCGGGCAGCCCCTGGCCCCGGTGCGGCCCAGCGGCACGGGTGGTGTGCTGCTGCTCGTCCCGGTGTCGGCTGCGCTGTCCGTTCTCGCGCGTTCCGGTCGGCCGGTGCGCTCGCGGCGACGTAGGCTCCACCCGTGATTGACGAGCAGACCGACAAGAAGAGCGGCTCCTTCTGGAAGGAGTTGCCCATCCTCCTGGGCGTGGCGATCCTGGTAGCGGTGCTGGTGCGGGCCTTCGTGCTCCAGACCTTCTACATCCCGTCGCCGTCCATGGAGAACACCCTCCAGATCAACGATCGGGTGCTGGTCAACAAACTGGTCTACGACTTCCGGTCACCGCACCGGGGCGAGGTCGTGGTGTTCAAGGCACCGACCGAGTGGAGCGGCAACCCCGACGGCGAGGACTTCATCAAGCGGGTGATCGGCGTCGGCGGCGACCACGTGGTCTGCTGCGACCCGCAGGAGCGGATCATGATCAACGGCAAGCCGATCGACGAGCCGTACATCTACTCCGCCAACGGCCAGCAGGACAAGGCGGCCGACCAGGAGTTCGACATCACCGTGCCGCAGGGGCGGCTGTGGGTGATGGGCGACCACCGCTCGGCGTCCGGCGACTCGCTGGAGCACTGGCAGCAGTCGGGCCAGAACATCGACAGCGCCACCATCCCCGAGGACCAGGTGGTCGGGCGGGCGTTCACCGTCTTCTGGCCGGTCGACCGGGCCACGTGGCTCACCGTGCCGAAGTCGTTCGACGACGTGCCGAACCCCTGACCCGCCCGCGCGACCCTAGCGGCTCCCGGGTGGGCGTGGGCGTCGGGGGCCGCGTCTGGCAGGCTGGGACGGTGACGGTCTACACCCCCCGACGCGCGGCGCGCGTGCTGCTCGTCGACGCCGCCGGCCGGGTGCTGCTCCTCGCCGGGCACGACCCGGCGCGGCCCGACCACCGATACTGGCTGACCCCCGGCGGCGGGCTGGAGCCGGGCGAGTCCCCGGCGGCCGCCGCCGCCCGGGAGCTGGCCGAGGAGACGGGCCTGCGGCTGACCCCGGCAGAGCTGGGCGAGCCCGTGGCGCAGGAGCGGATCCGGTTCCCGTTCGGCGCCGCCCACTACGAGCAGGAGCAGCAGTTCTTCCTGGCCCGGGTCCCCGGGTGGGAGGTCGACACGGCGGGCTTCGACGCCGTCGAGCGGGCCAGCATCACCGGGCACCGCTGGTGGCCGCTCGACGAGCTGGCGGCCACGACCGAGCGCTACTACCCGGCCGACCTGCCGGCGCTGCTGCGCCGGGCGCTCGCCGCGCGCCCCGAGGCGTCCGGCCCGCCGGCCGTGGCCGACGCGCCCGCCGGGTCCGCCGGGTCCGCCGGTGTCGGGTCCACCACCGGGGGTACGCCGTGCTGACCCCACCGCGCACCGTCGTGCGCCGCGAGGCCGGGCTGTACGCGCTGGAGCGCGCCCTGCAACGCCGGGGCTTCCGGCACGTGGCCGGTGCCGACGAGGCCGGGCGGGGCGCCTGCGCGGGCCCGCTCGTCGCCGCGGCGGCGGTGCTGCCCGAGGGGCGACGCGGCGAGATCGACGGGCTGGCCGACTCGAAGCTGCTCACCCCGGCCAGCCGGGAGCGCGTCTACGAACAGGTGGTCGCCCGCGCCCTCGCGTACGCGGTGGTGGTGATCCCGGCCGAGGAGGTCGACGCCCGTGGCCTGCACGTGTGCAACCTCGCCGCGATGCGCCGGGCCCTCGCTTCGCTGGCCACCCGCCCCGACTACGTGCTGACCGACGGCTTCGGCGTCGACGGCCTGGACGTGCCGGGGCTGGCGGTGTGGAAGGGCGACCGGGTGGCGGCCTGCGTCGCGGCGGCCAGCGTGCTCGCCAAGGTCACCCGGGACCGGATGATGGTCGAGCTGGACGCGGCGTTCCCCGGCTACGGCTTCGCCGAGCACAAGGGCTACATCACCGCGGAGCACACGGCGGCCCTGCGGGAGCGCGGCCCGTGCCGGGAGCACAGGTTCTCGTACGTCAATGTGGCCGCCGTTTCCGGCCTGGACGGGCGGCCACCCAGATCCCGCCGACCGGTGGGTGCGCGGCCGGTCGAGCCGATGGAGCGTTTCGAGGCGTCAAGGGGTACCGTCGGCGTGGCGTTGGGCGAGCAGCCCCGACCTCCCGCGCCGGTGGGGGAGGATGTGGTCATGGAAGGCGGAGTGCGATGAGCGCGGAAGATCTCGAGAAGTACGAGACCGAGATGGAGCTCCAGCTCTACCGGGAATACCGCGACATCGTCCGTCAGTTCTCGTACGTGGTGGAGACGGAGCGCCGCTTCTACCTGGCCAACCAGGTGGACCTGCACGTGCGCAACTCCGACGGCGAGGTCTACTTCGAGGTCGAGATGCACGACGCCTGGGTGTGGGACATGTACCGTCCGGCCCGGTTCGTCAAGAATGTCCGGGTGATGACGTTCAAGGACGTCAACGTCGAGGAGCTGGAGAAGCCCGACATCTCCCTGCCGGCCGACTCCGGCTTCGGCGGCTGACGGCCCGGCCCGCACCGGCACCGCACCGCACCGCCCGGCACCCGGGCTCGCCCAGCACGTGTCCTCCCGGCTGCGCCAGCCCCGCGAAGCGCCACCGCCGCCCCGCCCACCGCCCGCCGGATCCAGCCCTCACGTCGCCCGCCGACGGTGGTCACCTCCACCGGCGCCGTGTGGAGGCGTTCCGCGCCCACCGGCGCATAGCAGATCATCGGGCCGGGCGGGGGTTGTCCACAACGACGCCGGTCGTCCACAGGCGAGCCGCGGGCGGTGGCGGGCACCCCGGGATTCCGGCACGCTGCCTGGCATGTGGACGAGGCACGCGCCGGGCGACACCGGCCTGGGCAGGAACACCGGCGCGGGTGGCCCCGGCACGGGCGGTGGCTCGCCGGGCCTGAGCAGGTCACGTTCGGCGGCGGCGGCCGGGACCGTCCTGTGCGGGTTCCTCCTCGCCGCCACCTCCGGCTTCACGTCGGTCGCTTCCGCCACCTCCGGCTTCGGCCCGGTCGCTCCCGGCCCGGTCGCTCCCGGCCCGGTTGTTCCCGGCCCGGTCGCTCCCGGCTCGGCTGTTCCCGGCCCGGTCGGTCCCGGCCCGGTCGGTTCCGACTCCGGTTCCGGATCCCCTGCCTTCCGGTGGCCGATCGACGGGGCGCCGCGCCTCACCCGCCGCTTCGAGCCGCCGCCGCAGCCATGGCTGCCCGGGCACCGGGGCGTCGACCTGAGCGCCGAGCCGGGGGCCGTGGTCCGCGCCGCCGGGACCGGGGTGGTGCTCTTCGCCGGGCAGGTCGCCGGGCGTCCCGTGATCACCATCGGGCACAGCGCCGGGCTGCGGACCACCTACGAGCCGGTGGCACCCGGCGTCCGGGCCGGTGACCCGGTGGCGGCGGGGGCGCCGCTGGGCCGGCTGCAACCCGGGCACGTGGGCTGCCCGGACCGGGCCTGCCTGCACTGGGGCCTGCGCCGGGGCGAGGAATACCTGGACCCGACGGCCCTGCTCGGCCTCGGCCCCGTCCGGCTGCTGCCGCTCTGACCGTCGCCCCGGCCCGGGCCGCTCGGCTGCCCCGGGCGCGCTCACCCGGTCGGCGAGTCGACGCCACGCGCCTGCGGGTGGCGTCTCACCGCTGCACATGGTGGCATCCCGGCCCCACGATGCCCCCCATGTCGCCGGCCTGGCGGGGCAGGGGCCAGCACGTGCCGGTCGTCAGCGCTGGGCGAGCAGCGCCGGCAGCCGGGCGGCGAGGCGTTCGTACTCGTGCGGCGCGTTGTAGACCTGGCCGCACACCCGCAGCCAGCCGCGACCGTCCCAGGACATCACCGCCACCTCGGCCGACAGCTCCTCGGCGATCCGCTCGCGCAGCGCGCGGGCGGCCTCGATCGTGGTGGCCAGCCCGGCCGGCAGCGGGACGATCCGCATGGCCACCGTCGGCCCGCCGGGCTCCGGCAGGTCGGCCGGCGCCACCCCCAGCGCGTCCCCCAGCACCCGCTGCCCGTACGCGGCCAGCGCGGCGTTGTGCACGCGTACCCGCTCGACGCCGAGGCTGCGCAGGGTCCAGACGCCGGCCGGCGCGGCGAGCCACGACGTGTAGTCCAGGGTCGCCTGCCACTCGACGTTGCCCGGGAAGCCGGCATCCTGCTCCCAGGAGACCACCAGCGGCTCCATCCGGTCCCGCCACGGCGGCGCCACCACCAGCGCGGCGGTGCCGCGCGGGGCGTACCCCCACTTGTGCAGGTTGCCCACCCAGAAGTCCGCGCCGATGCTCGCCACGGGGGTCGCCAGCATGCCCGGCGCGTGGGCGGCGTCGACGAGCACCGGCACCCCGTGGGTGCGGGCCGCCGCGACGATCGCCGCGACCGGGAACAGGCGGGCGGTGGCGGAGGTGAGCTGGTCGACGACGAGCAGCTTGGTGCGGCCGGGGCGCAGCCCGGCGCGGACGATCTCGACGACCTGCTCGTCGGTCGCGGTCAACGGCACCGGCAGGATCCGCCGGGTCGCCCCGGTGCGCCGGCACTCGCGGTCGACGGAGAAGCCGACCGCGCCGTAGCCGTGGTCGGTGGTGAGCACCTCGTCGCCGGGGCGCAGGCCCAGCGACTGCAGCACCACGGCGACGCCGGTGGTGGCGTTGCCGACCAGGGCGGTGCCGTCCGGGTCGGCGCCGAGGAAGGCGGCCAGGTGCCGGCGGGTGTGGGTGATCCGGTCCACCAGGCTGAGCCCGAAGAAGCGCAGCGGGTTCGCCTCCATCTCGTCGCGCAGCCGCTGCTGGACGCGCTGCACGTTGACCGGCACCGCGCCGAACGAGCCGTGGTTGAGGTGGCTCACCGCCGGGTCCAGCGAGAAGAGCAGCCGGGCGCCGGGGATGGGTTCGGGCGGCTGCGGCGCGCTCATCGCATGATCGTAGCCCGGCACGGTGGGCCGCGCCCTGCGACGAGGACCGGACCGCCGCGGGGTCGGCCCCCGTCGGCCGGGGTGGGACCGTCCGGCTCAGGCGCGCGGGTGGGCCTGCCGGTACGCGGCCCGCAGCCGCTCGACCGACACGTGGGTGTAGATCTGCGTGCTGCCCAGCGACGAGTGCCCCAGCAGCTCCTGCACCGCCCGCAGGTCCGCGCCGCCCTCCAGCAGGTGGGTGGCGGCCGAGTGGCGCAGGCCGTGCGGGGTGGTCCGGGGCAGGCCGGCGGCCTCGGCGTACCCGGCGACGACCCGCCGCGCCGTCGTCGGGTGCAGCCGCCCACCCCGCGCCCCCAGCAGCAGCGCGTCCCCGGAACCCGGGCCGGCCAGCGCGGGCCGCCCGGCCCGCAGCCACTCGTCGAGGGCGCGTTGCGCCGGCACCCCGTACGGCACGGACCGCTCCCGGGAGCCCTTGCCGAGCACCCGCACCACGCGGCGGCCGTGGTCCACGTCGGCGGTGTCCAGGCCGCACGCCTCGCTGATCCGTACGCCGGTGGCGTAGAGCAGTTCGAGCAGGACCCGGTCGCGCAGCAGCACCCCGCGCGCCACCGCCGCCTCCCGCTCCCCGCCGCCGGTCGGGTGGACGTCGGCGGAACCGGGCCCCTGCGGGGGCACTCCGCCTCCCGGGTCCCCGGGGCCGGCCGGTGCCCGCATCAGGGCGGCCGCCTGGTCGGCGCGGAGCACGGTCGGCAGCTCCCGGTGGGCACGGGGGCTCGCCAGCGGCGCGGCCACGTCGGTCGGCATCAGCCCGGCGCGGTGGGCCCACGCGCTGAAGGCGCGCGCCGCGGCGGCCCGGCGCGCCATCGTGGTGCGGGCCGCCCCGGTCGTGCGCTGCTTCGCCAGCCAGCTGCGCACCACGCCCAGGTCGAGGCCCGCCACCTCGGCGCAGCCCATCCGGGCGGCGTGGTCGAGCAGGGAGACCAGGTCGCCGACGTACGCGCGGACGGTGTGCGCCGAGCGGTTGCGCACCCGGGCCAGGTGGTCGGCGAAGTCGTCGACCGCCTCCCGCATCGGCGTCGGCAGCGCCGCGTGCGTCGCCCTGCTGTCGGGACCGGCCCGGCTCACCGGGGACCGCCCCGCGCGCCCGCCACCCGCCGCCGCACCCGTCCATGGCCTCGCACCGGCTCAGCTTACGAGCGCGCGGCGAGCCCGGCCGGGCACCGACGCGGCCGGGGTCGGTGCGGCGGGCGGCACCGGGCGCCGGCGGCTCACCGGGGCCTCGCCGGGGCGCGGGCGGGGCTGGTGGCCAGCGCGTACCCGTCGTCGCGCCGGCGCACCAGGCCCAGCTCCTCCAGCAGGGAGAGCTTGCGCAGGGCGGTCCGGACGTCCACGCCGGCGCGGGCGGCCAACCGGTCGACGCCGACCGCCCCGCGGCGGGGCATCGACTCCAGCACCTGCGTCGCCTCGTCGTCGAGCAGGTCCCGGGGACGCTGCGGGGCGCGTGCGGGCGGGGCGAGGTCGGCGCCGATCCGGCCGACCTCCTCCAGCACGTGCGCCACGCCGGTGACCAGCCGGGCCGACGGGTGCTCGCGCAGCAGCTCGTGGGCGCCGACCGACATCGCGGAGGTGACCGGCCCCGGCACCACCATGGCGCGCCGGCCGGCGGCGAGGGCCCGGTTGACGGTCTGCGTCGCGCCGCTGCGGGCCGACGCCTCCACCAGCACCGTGCCCCGGGTCGCCGCCGCGATCACCCGGTTGCGGATGAGGAACCGGGGCCGCAGCGGCTCCGACCCGGGCGGCCACTCGCTGACCAGCAGCCCGGTCTCGCCGATGCGGTCGAACAGCGCGGTGTTGCCCATCGGGTACGGCCGGTCGATCCCGCAGGCGAGCACCGCCACCGTCAGCCCGCCCGCGTTGAGCGCGCCCCGGTGCGCCGCCGCGTCGATGCCGAACGCGCCGCCGGAGACCACCGTCCAGTCCCGGTCGGCCAGCCCGTAGCCCAGCTCGGTGGCGACGTGCACCCCGTACGGGGTGGCGGCCCGCGCGCCGACCACCGAGACCGCCCGGTCCAGCGCGTCGCCGAGCGGCCACCCGCCGCGCACCCAGAAGCAGAGCGGGGGCGCGGTCTCGACGTCCACCCGGCGGGTGGTGCCGGGCAGGGCCAGCCGGCGCAGGTGCTCGACGGTGACGGGCCACTCCCCGTCGCCGGGGGTGACGAGCCGGGCGCCCAGCCGTTCCGCGCGGGCCAGGGCGTCGGCCGCCACCGCCCGGGCGTCCCCGTCCCGGCAGCGGGCGGCCACGGCGGCGCGCAGCCGGTCGTCCGGTGCCCCGCCGCGCAGCAGCAGATCCAGTGCGCCGGCCGCGCCGAGCTCGTCGACCAGCCGGTGCACCGAGCGGGTGCCCGGCTCGGCCAACCAGGTCAACGCCACCCGGGCCAGCCGGTCGTCGTCGCCGTTCACGCCCCGTCCCCCATCCTCAGCTGCATCGCCTCCCGGACGTCGTCGGCGTGCGGGCGGTCCCGCCCGTCGAGGTCGGCGATCGTCCACGCCATCCGGACGACCCGGTCGAAGCCGCGCGCCGACAGCGACCCGGAGTCGAGCCGCCCGCGCAGCTCCCGGGTGTCCCGCCCGGGCAGCCGCAACGGCGGCCGGCGCAGCCAGGGGCCGGGCACCTCCGCGTTGACCCGCCAGCCGCTGCCTGCCCAGCGGTCGGCCGCGGCCCGGCGGGCGGCCGCCACCCGGGCCGCGACCGTGGCCGACGACTCGCCGGTCGCCCCCGCCTCCATCAGCTCCGCCGCCCGCAGCGGCGGCAGGGTCACCTGCACGTCGATGCGGTCCAGCAGCGGGCCCGAGAGCCGGCCGAGGTAGCGCCGGCGGACCAGCGGCGCGCACTCGCAGTACGCGTCGCCGGCCGGCCGCGCGCAGGGGCACGGGTTGGCCGCCAGCACGAGCTGCGTCCGGGCCGGGTATTCGGTGCCGCCCCGGCTGCGGGCGAGCTGCACCCGGCCGTGCTCCAGCGGCTGCCGCAGCGCCTCCAGGGCTCCCTTGCCGAACTCCGGCGCCTCGTCGAGGAACAGCACCCCACGGTGGGCGAGCGACACCGCGCCGGGGCGGGCCAGCCCGGACCCGCCGCCGACCAGCGAGGCCACCGTGGCGGTGTGGTGCGGGGCCTGGAACGGCGGGCGGCGCAGCAGGCGACCGCCGGCCGGCAGCAGCCCGGCGATCGAGTGCAGCGCGGTGACCTCCAGCGCCGCGTCGTCGTCCAGCGCGGGCAGGATCGACGGCAGGCGCTCGGCGAGCATGGTCTTGCCCGCCCCGGGCGGCCCGAACAACGCCAGGTGGTGCCCGCCGGCGGCGGCCACCTCCAGGGCCCGCCGGCCCAGCGCCTGCCCGGCCACCTCCGACAGGTCCGGCCCGTCCGGCCCCTCCGCCGGGGCGGGGCCGGGCGGCTCGATCAGGGGCGTGCCGTCCCGGACGAAGTCGACCATCCGGTGCAGCGTGTCCACGGCGCGCACCCGGACGCCCGGGACGACCGCCGCCTCGGCGGCGTTGCCCACCGGGACGACCACCCGGTGCAGCCCGGCCCGCGCGGCGGCGGCCACCATGGGCAGCACCCCGCGCACCGGCCGGACGGTGCCGTCGAGCCCCAGCTCCCCGAGCACGACCACCCGTTCCAGCGGCAGCAGCGGCAGCTCGCCGGAGCCGCCGAGCAGCGCCACCGCGATCGCCAAATCGAAGGCCGAACCGAACTTCGGCAGCGTGGCCGGCAGCAGGTTGAGGGTGATCCGCCGGTTGGGCCAGCGCTGGCCGGAGTTGACGATCGCGGCGCGGACCCGGTCGCGGGCCTCGTGCAGGGCGGTGTCCGGCAGCCCGGAGATCGCCACGGCCGGCAGCCCCGGGGCGAGGTCGGCCTCCACCTCCACCACGTGCCCGGTCACCCCGACCAGGCCGACGCAGAGCACCTTCGCGTAGCTCACGCCCGGCCGCCCATCAGAACGCGCCCTTGAGGTGCTCGACCCGGGCCGCGCCGGCGTCGGGCAGCTCGACGGAGAGGACGTCGAAGCGCACCTCGCCGGCCGTGGTGCCGGTCTCGGCGAGCCAGCGGGCCGCCAGCCCCCGCAGCCGGCGAGCCTTCGCCGGCACGACCGCCTCGGCCGGCGTCCCGTAGTGGGTGGTGCGTCGGGTCTTCACCTCGCAGAAGGCGAGCACGGGGCCGTCCCAGGCGATGATGTCGATCTCACCGGCGGGGCAGCGCCAGTTGCGGGCGACCGGGCGCAGCCCGGCTCCGATCAGGTGCCGGACGGCGCATCGTTCCCCGTACGCGCCGACGGCCTGGTTCCGCTTCGTCATGGGCGGCACCATGCCGAACCGGGGCCGCCTCCGCCGTACGCCTGTGGACGACGGAGGCGGTTGTGGACGAACGGACGATCATGCCCTTGCTGTGCTATGTGCGGACGGCCGGGCGGTGTCCGTTTCCGCGTACTCCTGCGGTTTGTCGCCGCCGACGCGCCGTCCGTCCGGATGGCGCGGGGGTGCGCCTGTCACATACGGTGCCGATCGTGAACGCACGACGGAGCTTTCCCGAAGATCAGGAGTCGCGTTGGTACCCCGGCGAGCGCGGGTACGGCGAGTCGGACTGGCGTCCGGCGGGCGACGACCGCTATCGAGCGGACGAGTTCCGCGTCCCTGACCAGCGCGGCGACACGGGCGAGCGGCGTTACGACGAGTTGACCGACCCGCCCGTGGGCCGGTACGGCGAGACCGGGCGGCACGGCGCGGACGACGCGTTCGGGGCCACCGATCCCGACACGGACAGTTACCGTCCCGCGCGGTCCCGCCGGTCCGACACGGGCTCGTTCGGGGTGTCGATGGACGAACTCGCCGCCGAGCGGGAGGCGCGCCGGGCGGCGCGGGCCGCCGAACCGGCCCCGTCCGCCGACGCGGCGCTGCCGGCCGGTCAGCACTCCGTCGAGTTCCCGCTGCCGCCCGCCCAGCGGGCCGTGGAGTTCCCGCTGACCATCGGCCAGCGCCCCACGCCGGTCTCCGCCCCGGGGCACGACGACCGCTCCCCGTCCGGCCCGGCGCGCGACGACCGGTCGCTGCCCGGCCTGGCGCCCGAGGACCGGGCTCTGTCCGCTCCGGGGCGCGACGACCGGTCGCTGCCCGGTCCGGCGCGCGAGGGCGCTCTGCTGTCCGGTCCGCCGCGCGAGGCGGGTCCCCGGGACGCCCCGCTCGACGCGGACCCGCTCGGCGTCGACCCGGTGGGGCGCGGGCCGGAGCCGCTCGGCGGATACCCGATCATCGAGCCGGGTCGCACCGGCGAGTCGGGCCGCTACGCCGAGCCCGGCCGCCCGGACGGGCCGGCGGACCGGGGCGCGGGGGAGTGGGGCCCGCTCGACCGGGCCGCGGTCGCCGCCAGCGCGGCGGAGCCGGCGCGCGCCGCCGAGCCGGGCCGCCCCGCCGAGCCGCCGCATCCGCTGGACCTGCCGACCGGGCCCATGCCCCCGGTGGCGCCCCGTCCGGACCTGCCGCCGCCCGGCCTGGACCCGGCGTACGCCCCGGACGGGCTGCGGCGCCCCGGCCCGGCGCCCTCCGACGGCGTCTACCGCACCCGCCGCCCGGCGCTCGCCGTGCTGATCGCGGTGCTGGTGGTGGTCTTCGAGGTCCCGGCCCTGCGGGTGCTGCGCCACGGCCTGCTCGGTGACCCGCTGTCGGCGGCCGACGTCGTGGTGGGCACCTTCCTGGTCGGCGGGCTGCCGATCTTCGGCATCGGGCTCTACGGGCTGCGCACGGGCGGTCTCGCGCTCACCGACGGCAGCCGGGGCTGGCTTCGCCCGCCGACGGCGTACCTGACGGTGGGCCTGGTGCTGTTCCTCGCCGCCGCCCTCGCCGCCCGCTGAGCCGCCGCCCTCGCCGCCCGCTGACCGGCGGGCCGGGCAGGGGCGTACACTGGGCGCTTGGCGACCGCCTCGCGCGGTCGACCTCGCGCGCCCTCTCCACGTCTCGTGGGGCGGCGGCCTCCCTGGTCCCGATCATGATCGGGCCCACCACGGCCGGCGACCGGGCGCCAGGACGCCCGGTCGCCGGCCGGGCGGCGTAACCAGGGATCACAAGGAGTACCCCACCATGGCCGTCGTGACCATGCGTCAGCTGCTGGAGAGCGGTGTCCACTTCGGGCACCAGACCCGCCGCTGGAACCCGAAGATGAAGCGCTTCATCTTCACCGAGCGCAACGGTATCTACATCATCGACCTGCGCCAGACCCTCGACTACATCGAGAAGGCGTACGAGTTCGTGCGCAACACGGTGGCCGAGGGCGGCAGCATCCTCTTCGTGGGCACCAAGAAGCAGGCCCAGGAGGCCATCTCCGAGCAGGCGACCCGGGTCGGCCAGCCGTATGTCAACCACCGCTGGCTCGGCGGCATGCTGACCAACTTCCAGACGGTGTACAAGCGGCTCCAGCGGATGAAGGAGCTGGAGGCGCTGGGTGACCTGAGCGGCACCGCCGCCGGTTACACCAAGAAGGAGACCCTTCAGCTCTCCCGCGAGAAGATCAAGCTCACCAAGACCCTCGGTGGTCTGCGGGACATGCAGAAGCTCCCGGCCGCGGTCTGGATCGTCGACACCAAGAAGGAGCACATCGCCGTCGACGAGGCCCGCAAGCTGGGCATCCCGGTGATCGCGGTGCTCGACACCAACTGCGACCCCGACGAGGTCGACTTCCCGATCCCGGGCAACGACGACGCGATCCGCTCGGCCGAGCTGCTGACCCGGGTCGTGGCCGCCGCCGTCGCCGACGGCCTCATCGCCCGCTCGGGCCGTCGCCGGGGCGGCGACGAGAAGCCGGAGCCGGGCCAGGTCGGCGCCGACGAGCCGCTGGCCGAGTGGGAGCGCGAGCTGCTCGAGGAGCCGAAGAAGGCCGACGAGCAGCCGGCGCAGCCCGCCGCCGAGCAGCCGGCCGAGCAGCCGGCGGCCGCCGCCGCGGAGTGACCGCGCCGCCGCGCCCCCGCCGTCCGTTTCCCCGGGCGGCGGGGCGTGGCGGGTACGCCGGGCACGCCCGACCCGGATCCGGGTGACCGGCCCCGGCTCGACCCACCCGGCCCCCAGACCAACCCACCGAGTCCCAACACCGAAGAGAGAGTCATGTCCAACTTCACCGCCGCGGACGTCAAGAAGCTCCGCGACCTCACCGGCGCCGGCATGATGGACTCCAAGAAGGCGCTGACCGAGGCCGAGGGCGACTTCGACAAGGCCATCGAGATCCTGCGCGTCAAGGGCGCGAAGGACGTCGGCAAGCGGGCCGGCCGCACGGCCGCCAACGGCCTCGTCGCCCACTCGGGCAAGGCGCTGCTGGAGCTCAACTGCGAGACCGACTTCGTCGCCAAGAACGACGCCTTCATCGCGCTGGCCCAGCAGCTCGTCGAGCACGGCGAGGCCAGCGGCGCGACCTCCGCCGAGGAGCTGCTCGCCAGCAGCATCGACGGCAAGCCGGTCGCCGACCTGATCCAGGAGCAGTCCGCCAAGATCGGCGAGAAGCTGGTGCTCAACCGCTTCGCCAAGCTGGACGGCACCGTCGCGGTCTACCTGCACCGCAAGAGCCAGGACCTGCCGCCGGCGGTCGGCGTGCTGGTGGAGTACGCCGGCAAGACCGACGAGGCCGGGGACGCCGACGCCCGCGCTGTCGCCATGCAGATCGCCGCGATGCGGCCGAAGTACCTCACCCGTGACGAGGTGCCGGCCGACGTCGTCGAGTCCGAGCGGCGCATCGCCGAGCAGACCGCCCTCGAGGAGAACAAGCCCGCGGCGGCGCTGCCGAAGATCGTCGAGGGCCGGGTCAACGCCTTCTTCAAGGACTACGTCCTGATCGAGCAGGCGTCGGTCGCCGACAACAAGAAGACCGTGAAGCAGGTGCTGGCCGAGGCCGGCATCGAGGTGACCCGCTTCCTGCGGTTCGAGGTCGGCCAGGCCTGAGCCGCCGGTCGGGCGCGTGACGCGCGCCCGGGGGCAGGGAACATCGACGAGGAGGCCGCTGGTGTACGTGACAGGCACCGCGGCCTCCTCGTCCCATGCCTGGCCCGTGTCGCCGAACCGGCGGCGTAGGGTCAGCGACGGCAGGTACGCGGTAACCGGGGCACGTGGGGTGCGGCCGGGGAAGGGCGGGGCGGATGACGCAGGTTGTGAGTGACCGGAGCCTGGGGGCGGATGATCCGACCGCCCCACCGCCCGGCCGGGCCCGCCGGGTGGTGCTGAAGCTGTCCGGCGAGGTCTTCGGCGGCGGCGCGATCGGTGTCGACCCCGACGTCGTCCAGGCCATCGCGCGGCAGATCGCCACCGTGGTCCGCCGCGGCGTGCAGGTCTCCGTGGTGGTCGGCGGCGGCAACTTCTTCCGCGGCGCGGAGCTGCAGAAGCGGGGCATGGACCGCGCCCGCGCCGACTACATGGGCATGCTGGGCACCGTGATGAACTGCCTGGCCCTGCAGGACTTCCTGGAGAAGGAGGGCATCGAGACCCGGGTGCAGAGCGCCATCACGATGGCCCAGGTCGCCGAGCCCTACATCCCGCTGCGCGCGATCCGGCACCTGGAGAAGGGCCGGGTGGTCATCTTCGGGGCGGGCGCGGGCATGCCGTACTTCTCCACCGACACGGTGGCCGCCCAGCGGGCCCTGGAGATCCGGGCCGACGTGGTGCTGATGAGCAAGAACGGCGTGGACGGCGTCTACACCGCCGACCCCCGGATCGACCCGACCGCCAGCAAGCTCGACTCGATCACCTTCTCCGAGGTGCTCCGCCGCAACCTGCGGGTCGCCGACGCCGCCGCGTTCAGCCTCTGCATGGAGAACGGCCTGCCGATGCTGGTCTTCGGCGCGCAGGGCGACGACACGATCATCCGTGCGGTGGGTGGCGACAAGATCGGCACCCTGATCACCGCCTGAGCGGCCGCGGGCCGCGCGAGACGGCCCTGCGACACCACAGCACAGCCCACGACGAGCACAAAGAAGGAGGCGAGGAGACCGGTGATCGACGACACCCTCCTCGAGGCCGAGGAGAAGATGGAGCGGGCCATCGAGCACGCCAAGGAGGAGTTCGGCGCCATCCGCACCGGTCGCGCCAACGCCGCCATGTTCTCCAAGGTCATCATCGACTACTACGGCACCCCCACGCCGCTGCCCCAGATGGCGTCCATCGGGGTCCCCGAGCCGCGCATGGTCATCATCAAGCCGTACGACAACTCGCAGATCGGCGCCATGGAGCGGGCGATCCGCGACTCGGACCTCGGCGTGAACCCGAACAACGAGGGCAACCAGCTGCGCATCCTGCTGCCGCAGATGACCGAGGAGCGCCGCCGCGAGATGATCAAGGTGGCCCGGCACAAGGGCGAGGAGGCCAAGGTGGCGGTGCGCAACATCCGCCGCAAGGGCAAGGAGGAGCTGGACCGGCTGGTCAAGGACGGCGAGGTCGGCGAGGACGAGGGCCGGCGCGCCGAGAAGGACCTCGACGACCTGACCCAGAAGTTCGTCGCCACCGTCGACGAGCTGGTCAAGCACAAGGAGAGCGAGCTGCTCGAGGTCTGAGCCGCGACGGCCCCCGCCGGGGCCGTCGCGCGTGACCTGCCGTGGCACCGGTGTGCCGCCGTCGTCGGGCGGCGGCGCCGGTGCCTGCGTCGTCACGGGCCGAATCGCCCCTCGTCGTCACGGGCCGAAACCGGGCGAACCCGGGGCGCACCGCCGGTGGCGGCACGGAGGGCTCGTCCACCCTGCCGGGGCGACCCGTGCAGTAGGCTCGGCACGATTCCGGCCACCACGCGGTGAACGGGCGGGATCGCCCGGCCGTCGCGCCGGTCAATCGGACGGAACAGTCGTCGTAGGGGATGGTCTTGGTCGTACGTCATGTGGTGAGCCCCGTACCGCGTCCGTTCGGTGCGTGATGTCCCACCTCGACCCCTACCGCAGCCCCGAGTCCCGCAGCTGGGACCGGCCGGACGCCCCGGCCGCGCTCCCCTGGCCCGACCGTGATCTGGAGCCGGGGCAGTGGGCCCGCAGCGCCACCACCGACGCGTACGCTCCCGCCGTCCCGGGCGGCCGGCCCGAGACGCGCCGCCCGGCGGGGCGCCCGGAGCCGTTCGACGCGGACGCCACCGACCCGTACGGTGCCCGCCCGGTGCCCGACGAGCCGTCGCGGCCCGGTGACCCCGTCGACCGACCGGGCTGGCCCGGTGCCCCGGGGGCGGGTGGAAGGCCCGCTCCCGAGCGCCCCGACGGGCCCCTCCCCGGCGGCCCGCCGGCCGGTACGGCGTACCCGCCCGACGAGTCGGCCGGCCCGGCGTACCCGCCCGGCGGCGGTGCCGAGCCGGAGCCGCCCCGGGGGCGGCGCGGGCCCGGCCGGCGACGGGCGAGCGCCGAGCGACCGCCCACCCAGCAGCCCTCGCCCGGCCGCGCCGGCCGCAACCTGCCGGCGGCGATCGGGGTGGGCGTCGGCCTCGGCGCGGCCGTCCTGCTGCCGCTCTTCTTCTACCTGCCCGCCTTCCTCCTCGTGCTCGCCGCCGCGATCGCGATCGGCATCTGGGAGATGGCCCGGGCGGTCCGCCGCAGCGGGGCCCACCCGCCGCTGGTGCCGCTGATCGCCGGTGGCGTGCTCACGGTCGGCCTGGCCTGGTTCGCCGGCCCCGACGCGCTCTGCCTCGGCCTGCTGGTCACCGTGCTCGGCACGATGATCTGGCGGCTGGGCGACGGGCCGGGCGACTACCAGCGCGACCTGACGGCGGCCACCCTCATCGCCGTGTACGTGCCGTTCCTCGGCGGCTTCGCGGCGATGCTCGCTGCCGCGCCCGGCGACGGCCACCTGCGCGTGCTGGTCACCCTGGTCGCGGTGGTGCTCTCCGACACCGGCGGGTACGCGGCGGGGGCCAACCTCGGCAAGCATCCGATGGCCCCCTCGATCAGCCCGAAGAAGTCCTGGGAGGGCTTCGCCGGCTCGGTCACCGCGGCGGCGGCGGGCAGTGCCCTGCTGATCTGGCTGCTGTTCGACGTGGCCCCCTGGTGGGGCGCCCTGTTCGGCGTGGCCGTGTCCTGCGCGGCGGTCCTCGGCGACCTGGCCGAGTCCATGATCAAGCGGGATCTCGGCGTGAAGGACATGAGCAACCTGCTGCCCGGCCACGGCGGCCTGATGGACCGCCTCGACTCGATCCTGTTCGCGGTGCCCACCGCGTACCTGTTGCTGGCGGTTTTCGTCCCGGTGGTGGGCTGAGGCATGAATCACGCCGGTCAGCCCGTTCCGGCCGCGTGGTCGGGTCCGATTCGGCACCTCCGGCCAGGTGCGTCGGGCGAACGGCGTGGGAGACTGGACGGGTCATGACGAGCCTTCCCCTGATCCCTGTCACCTCGGACGCCCCCGCCGCACGCCGCGCGGCCATGCCGCCCCGCCACCTCGCCGACCTCGACCTGCCGGCCCGGCAGGCCCTGGTGGCCGAGCTGGGCGAGCCGGCGTTCCGCGCGAAGCAGATGTCCACCCACTACTTCGGCCGTCTGGTCCGCGACCCCGCGTCGATGACCGACCTGCCCGCGGCCACCCGGGACAGGCTGGCCGCCGCGCTGCTGCCCACCCTGCTCACCCCGGTCCGCGAGCTCGCCTGCGACGACGGCGCCACCCGCAAGGCGCTCTGGCGGCTGCACGACGGCTCGCTGGTGGAGAGCGTGCTGATGGGATATCCGGACCGCGTCACCGTCTGCATCTCCAGCCAGGCGGGCTGCGGCATGGCCTGCCCGTTCTGCGCCACCGGCCAGGCCGGGCTGACCCGCAACCTGTCGACGGCCGAGATCGTCGACCAGGCGGTCTACCTGGCCGGTGTGGCCGCCTCCGGCGCGGTTGCCGGCTCCCCGCCCCGGCTGTCCCACGTCGTGTTCATGGGCATGGGCGAGCCGCTGGCCAACTACTCGCGCGTCGTCGCGGCGATCCGCCGGCTGGTCGCCCCCGCCCCCGAGGGGCTCGGCCTGTCCCAGCGGCACATCACCGTCTCCACGGTCGGCCTGGTCCCGGCGATCCGCCGGCTGGCCAGCGAAGACCTGTCGGTGACTCTTGCGTTGTCCCTGCATGCGCCCGATGATGAGCTGCGCGACGAACTCGTGCCGGTCAACCAGCGGTGGAAGGTCGCCGAGGTGCTGGACACGGCGTGGGACTACGCGGCCCGCACGGGGCGTCGGGTGTCGATCGAATACGCGATGATCAAAAACGTGAACGACCAGCCGTGGCGGGCCGACCTCCTCGGCCAGCTGCTGGCCGGCAGGTTGGCGCACGTCAACCTCATCCCGCTCAACCCGACCCCGGGCAGTCGGTGGGACGCGAGCCCGAAGCCCGTCGAGCGGGAGTTCGTCCGGCGTCTGCGCGCCGCCGGGGTCTCGACGACGGTGCGGGACACCCGGGGGCGCGAGATCGACGGCGCGTGCGGGCAGCTCGCCGCCGCCGGGGACAGGGACACCGAGACGCCGCAGGAGGCAACGGCGTGACGGGGCGTACCGAACGAGACCAGGAGACATAGTGGCGAGTCAGGGTCAGCGTTTCCGGCGTAAAGCGCTCCGCCGGGGATACAAGGTCGACGAGGTGGACGCCTTCCTGGACCGGGTCGAGGCGACGCTCGACGGCCGGCCCGTCGGCGCGCCCGTGGCCTCCCAGGAGGTCCACGACGTCGTCTTCCGGGTCCGCTTCAACGGCTACGACGAGTGGCAGGTCGACCTGCACCTCGACCGCGTCGAGCGGCAGCTGGCCGAGTTGGAGGAGCGCGGCGGCTCGCCCGGTCGCGGCGCAGACCCCCGAATGCCCGACCGGATGGGTCCGCCGGACCGGATGGGCCCGCCGCTGCGTGACGACCGGGGGCCCGCCCCGATGCGCGACGACCGGGGACCGCTCACCATGCGTGACGACCGGGGGCCCGCGCCGATGCCGCAGCCCATGCCGCCCCGGCCGATGCCGGCGCAGGCCGGTCCGCCCGGCGACCGCTACGGCCGGTACGACGAGCCGACCGGCGGTTTCTCCGGCGGGTACGACGAGCCGACCGGTGGCTTCTCCGGCGGGTACGACGGGCCGCGCGGCGGCTACGACGCACCTCGCGGTCCAGGTGGCCCAGGTGGCCCGGGTGGTGGCCCGATGGGTCCGGGTGGCCCGATGGGTCCCGGCCCCGGCCCCGGCATGGGGCACGGCGGTCCGCCGCCCCGGGGCCTGCCTCCCGGCCCCGGCGGCTACGGCCCGGACGAGCAGCGCTTCGACGGCTTCGAGGCGGGGCGGCACGGGCGGGCCGACATGACCGCCGAGATTCGGATGCCCGAGCGGGACCTTCGCGAGCTGCGCGGCCGTGGCCCCGCCGGCTCCCCGCCCATGCCGCCGCAGCCGATCGGGGGCCCGCCGCCGATGGCCGGCCCGCCCGTGGGTGGCCCCCCGGTGGGTGGCCCGCCCGTCGGGGGCCCTCCGGCCGGCGGCCCGCCGATGGCCGGTCCGCCCGGCAGCGACCTGCACCGGGTGGACCAGATCCGCCGCAGCTTCCAGGTGCGCCGGTTCGGCAGCGGGTACGACCCGGACCAGGTCGACCGGCTCTTCGAGGGCATCCTCGGCGGCATGGCCGGCCGGGGCCCGATGCCGGTCAACCCGAAGGACCTGGACACCCTGCGCTTCGGCCTGGTGCCGGGCGGCTACTTCGAGGCCGAGGTCGACGCCGCGCTCAAGGACGTCCAGGACATCCTCTTCGGCCGCTGACCGCCCGGTGGGTGCGGCAGACCTGCCCGCGCCGCAGCACGCGTACACGACGAAGGGCCCGCCCCGACCGGGGTGGGCCCTTCGTGCGGTGCCGGTCCGGCCGGGGTCAGGACCGCAGGCCGTTGCGGCGCAGCACCGTGTCGCCGACGACGATGGCCAGCAGCAGCACGGCCAGGCCCACCAGCCAGATGTCCTCGACCCTGCCCTCGTGGTTGCCGCACAGCATGGCCAGCAGCGCCAGCGCGGAGACCACCGCGCCGATCCGCCCGGCCTTGCGGTGCCCAGGCTTGTGCTGATCTGGCGACGTCACCGGCTCGCTTCCTGCCACTGTCGGTCCTTCCCTCGCGATCGGATCTCCGGTTAGTCTGGCACGCCCCGTGGCTGACCTCGTGCGGTGGGGGTTTCCCGCCGGCCCCGCACCCGCCGGCCCGCACCCACCGCCGGTGCCCCGTGCCGGCCACCGGCGCCCAGTGGACCGGCCGGAGGCCGGAGGACCCGGGCCGGAGGGCACTACCGGCGTCGCGGGCCGGCGACCAGACTGCCTCCGGTAGCGTCGGGACGTACACCTTGATTGTCTTTTTGAGGGGGACTGCGGTGCGAGTGACCGGTACGGGACACGCCAGCATGCGGATCGACACGGCCGCGGGCAGCATCCTGTGCGACCCGTGGGTCAATCCCGCCTACTTCGCCTCGTGGTTCCCGTTCCCCGACAACTCCCAGCTCGACTGGGAGACCCTCGGCGACGTCGACTACCTGTACGTGTCGCACCTGCACCGGGACCACTTCGACGCCGCGCACCTGCGCGACTTCGTCTCCAAGGACGCCACCGTCCTGCTGCCCGAGTTCCCCACCTCCGAGATGGAGGACGAGCTGCGGGCGCTGGGCTTCACGAAGTTCCTGCGGGCCCCGAACGAGCAGGTCGTGGAGCTCGACGGCGGCCTGCGGATCATGATCCAGGCGCTCACCAGCCCGACCGACGGCCCGATCGGCGACTCCTCGCTGTGGGTGGAGTACGACGGGGTGCGGCTGCTCAACCAGAACGACGCCCGGCCGACCGACCTGAGCGTCTTCGCCGAGCTGGGTCACGTGCACGCGCATCTGCTCCAGTTCTCCGGGGCGATCTGGTATCCGATGGTCTACGAGCTGCCGCAGTCGGCGAAGACCGCGTTCGGCAAGCAGAAGCGGGAGCGGCAGTTCGACCGCACCTGGCGCTACATCGCCGACCTGAAGGCCGACCACGTCTTCCCGATCGCCGGCCCGCCGTGCTTCCTCGACGACGACCTGTGGCAGTTCAACGACATCCACGGCGACGAGGGCAACATCTTCCCCGACCAGTCGGTCTTCCTCGCCGAGTACGCGAAGGTCGGCGGCACCAACGGCATCGTGCTGCTGCCGGGCAGCGTCGCCGAGGTGACCACCTCGGGGGCGACCACCACCCACCCGCAGCCGGTCGAGGAGTTCTTCGCGAACAAGGCCGCCCACCTGGAGGAGATGCGGGAGCGCAAGCGCGGCGTCATCGAGGCGGAGAAGGCGTCCTGGCGGCACCCCGAGGTCGACGTGCTGGCCGGGATGAAGCGCCGCATCGAGCCGCTGCTGGAGGAGTCGATCTACCTGGCCAAGGGCGTCGGCGGCCCGGTCCGCTTCGACCTGGTCGACTACGACGGCGAGAGCGTCGAGTCGATCGTGGTGGACTTCCCCGGCAAGGAGGTGCGGCCGTACGCCGACGAGAAGGTCCGCTACCGGTTCCGCACCGAGCGGGCCCTCGTGGAGCACCTGCTGTACATCGGCGAGGTCGACTGGGTCAACTCGCTCTTCCTGTCCTGCCGGTTCTCGGCGGCCCGGATCGGCCAGTACAACGAGTTCGTGTACGCCTTCTTCAAGTGCCTGTCCACCGAGCGCCTCCAGTACGCCGAGGGCTGGTACGACGAGCACGAGCGCACCAGCGACGCCGAGGACATCACCCTCGGCGACTGGGTGGTGCAGCGCCGCTGCCCGCACCTGAAGGCGGACCTGACCCGGTTCGGCATCGTCGAGGGCGACCAGCTCACCTGCCAGCTGCACGGCTGGAAGTTCGACCTGCCCAGCGGGCGCTGCCTGACCAGCGTCGGGCACAAGGTCCGGGCCCACCGCGCGGACGCGTCCGCCCCGACGCCCTGACCCGGCGTTCCGCCCCTTCTGCTCCGTTCCTTCCCGTTCCGCCCCGCCCGCAGGTGACCATGGAGTCGTGACGGGCGGGGCGGGGTCGTGACCGGCGGGTTGGCGTCGTGACCGGTGGGGCGGACGAGGCGGCCGGCTACCGGTACGGGCGGCGCAGCGAGATGGCCCGCGACGCCTCCCGGGTGGAGGCGTTCAGCGACGCCGTGATCGCCATCGTGCTGACCCTGATGGCGGTCGAGCTGCTCCAGTTCGCACCGCAGAATCCCACCGGGTCGGACCTGGCGGGCGCGCTGTTCCACGAGTGGCCGTCCTACCTCGCGTACGTGATCACCTTCGCGATCGTCGGCCAGGTGTGGCTCACCCACCACAACATGTGGCGGTACGTGGTCCGCGTCGACCAGCTGCTGCTGGTGCTGAACCTGCTCCTGCTGCTCTTCGTCGCGGCCATCCCGTTCGCCGCGAACCTGCTCTCGGACAACCTGCGCGGCCCGGTCGGCGACCAGCGGCTCACCGCCGCCCTCTACGTGGCCACGGTGCTCGGCGAGGCGCTCTTCTTCAACCTGAGCTGGTGGTGGGCGCGGCGGCGCAACCTGCTGCACCCGGACCTGGACCCCCGGTTGGCCCGGGCGGTGGCCCGCCGGTTCCTGCTCGGGCCGCTGCTCTACCTGGTCGCCTTCGCGGTGGTCTTCGTCGACCCGGTGCTCAGCCTGGTCGCCTACCTCCTGCTCGTGGGCCTGTACCTGGTCCGCGGCCCCGGCGACCTGCCCCCGTCGAAGGAGCGCGCACCCGCCGGACGCTGAGGCCCCGCCGGACGGCGCGAGATACCGGACGCGTCACCAAGGGTCCCCTCCCCGCCAGCGGCGATCAGGTGCCCGGCGGGCGCAGCCGCCGGGGCACGCAGCGGTTCGGCAACTCCGCCCCGTCCAGCTGAGGGAACTGTGCCCGGCACCAGGCGTCGACCCCGTCCTTCGAGTCGGCCGGCACGACGGCGAAGGTGAGCCAGAGGGGCTTCCCCTCATACAGTTGTTGCCGACCGTAGTCGGTGCTGAGCAGGAGGATCACCCGGGCCTCACCGCCGAATTCCGTGCGGAGCTGCTGGTGCTCGGCGAGGATGTCGGTGGCGTAGAAGGTGTGCGAGCCGTTCGCCGCCCGCTGCTCGGGGTCGACGATGCCCACGCTCTTCGAGGCGAGCTGGGCGACGTACCGGCCATCGAGGCTGATGGTGGGCAGATCCTGCTCGTGGAGCCGGCTCAGCTCCGTCAGGGCCGCCGCCTCGGGGTCCTCGGGAGCCGGGGTCGTGGTCGGGGTGCCGGTGTCGGGGGAGCCTTCGGCCGACGGGAGCGGGTCGCCGCCCGGGGCGACGGGCGCGCTGTACGGGTCGGGAGACGGCCCCGGCCCGTCGTAGGTGCTTCCGTCGGCGGCACCCGGGTCCATCCGGTACGCCCCGTAGGCCGTGCCGACGAGGAGCAGCAGGACGACCAGGACCAGCCCGGCCGCCTTCCGGAGCGCGGCACCTGCCGGCCGCTGCGGGTCGCCGGTCGGCGGTTCGAGGGGACGCCAGGGAACAGGCTCCGGTGCGGTCGCCGGGTCGACTGGCACCACCGGCAGACCCCCGAAGGCCGCCGGGTCCAGCGGCTCGTCCCGCTCGGCGGGGGCGGTGCGGGCGGGCGCTCCGGCGCCCGTGGCCCGGATCGCCGCGCCGTTGGCCGCGGAGGCGGGGGCCGGTCCTTCGGGGCGGGTGCCGCCGGGCGGCGGCTGCGGGATCTGATCGGCCAGGTCGCCGACCAGCTCCCGCAGGTTCCAGATCGGCCTCTCCGCGCCCTGCCGCTCGTCGCTCATCCTCGCCCCCCGATCACGCGTCGCCCGGCACCAGCACCCGCCGGCGGGGCTCGCCGTCGGACGCGGCGGCCGTGACCGGGGCGCCGGCCGGCACCGCCCGGTCCCGACCCCAGCTGCGGATCTCCGCGATCTGCTCCGGCTGGGTGCGGCTCAGCGGGATGGTGTTGACGAAGGTGTCGACGACGAACTCGGTCGGCGGGCAGGACCGGTCGCCCCGCAGCAGCATCTCGGTGCCCACCTCGTTCATGGCCGACTCGATGTCGGAGCCGGCGAACCCGTCGGAGAGGACGACCAGCCGGGGGAGCAGGTCGCCGTCCGGTTCGGTGTCGAGGTAGCGCCGGTAGTAGAGCCGGATGATCTCCGCCCGGTCGGTGTCGTCGGGCAGGTCGACGAAGAACAGCTCGTCGAAGCGGCCCTTGCGGAGCAGCTCCGGCGGCAACGAGCGCACGTCGTTGGAGGTGGCCACGACGAAGACCCGGGACCGGGATTCCTGCAACCAGTACAGGAACTGCCCGACCAGACGCCGGCTCACCCCGGTGGAGTCGTACTGACCGGCGAGCCCCTTCTCGATCTCGTCGATCCAGAGCACGCAGGGAGCCGTCCGGTCGGCCATCTCCAGCGCCTCCCGCAGCCGGGTCTCGGACTGTCCGACGTACATGCCGAGGATGGTCGCGAAGTCGAGCCGGTACAGCGGCATCCGCCACTGGGCCGCGACGGCCTTGGCGCAGCGGGACTTCCCGCAGCCGGGCACGCCGACCAGCAGCACCCCGCGCGGCGGACGCAGCCGGGTCTCGCTCAGGTCGGCGAGCATCACCTGGTGCTTGCGACGTAGCCAGGCCCGCAGGCTGGTCAGCCCACCGAGTCCACCGTCGGCCGAGTCGACGTGCACCCGTTCCAGGCCGGCGAGATCGCCGAAGTGCTTGTCCTTGAACTCCGCCATCCGGGCCACGTCGTCGCGGCGCAGGTGTCCGCTGGCGGCCATCGTGGCCAGCACGTTGATCGCGGTGCCCTCGGGAACCCCGACCAGGAACTCGGCGGCACGCCGGGCGTCGGCGTCGGTCCAGTCGATGGTGACCGCGCCCTGCTGCTCCTTGAGGAAGTCGGTGACGATGCCGTACATCTCAGGGGCGTCGGGCAGGTCCAGGACGATGCTCATCCCGAGACGTTGCAGGCCACTCCACAGCGGCGTGTCGGTGACCAGGACGATGCTGCCGGAGCGGGCGTCGGCGAGCCGCGCGAGTTCCGCGATGTGCCGGGTGGCCGGGGAGTCGGCCGTCAGATCGTCGGGTTCGACGAAGACGATCGTCGCCTGGGCCCGCCGGGACAGTTGGGCGGCGGCGAAGTCCATCGCGGCCACCAGCGAACGCTCCTCCTGCACCTGGGCGTTGGTGCGTAGGTCCCGCAGCCCGGCCGCCCTGGTGTGCAGCCAGAACGGCAGGCCGGCGCGGCGTGCGCTGCCGGCAACCTCCCGCAGCAGCCGGACGGCGCGCATCGGCTCGACGGTCCGCACGCTGATGAGCGGCACCCGGGCGGCGACGTAACTGTCGAGGTCCCTGCGGGCCTCCAGGTAACGGGACATGATCGCTTCCTCAGTCGGGGGTCGCCGGGCCGGCGACGATGATCCGGCGGCGAGCCGGTCCGGCGGGGTCGGTGGCCCACTCGTCGACCGGGCCGGAACCCGGGGCGGTGGACGCGGTCAGCGGGTTCTCCCGTACCGTGCGCATCCTTGCGTGCACCAGCGGGCCGTCACCGCCCTGCCGACGCAGCTGCTCGACGCCGTCCTCCAGCGCCCGCTGGACCAGCTCGATCTGGGCGTCGACGAGGCCGAGCAGGTGTCGGCCGAGCGGCTCGGGCAGCCCGGGGCTGCCGGCCACCGCCCGGATCGACGCCAGTCCCCGGCGGCCCTGCACCAGGGCTCGCGCCCACTCGAACTCGTCCCCGGCGGCGGCCATGGCTGCCAGCAGTCCGTCCGCCCAGAGCTTCAGCCGCTGGTCCAGCGCGCCGGTGAGCATGGCCACGAAGCGGGCCCAACCGTCGGCGGGCAGGGCCGCCTCGACCAGCTTCGGCAGCCCGCCGGGGGTGGCCGACTGCTCGGTGCGCCAGCGGCGCAGGAACGTCACCCAGGTCTGCAGGTCGTCGCCGTGGCTGTTCACGGGTCGGCCCGGTGCGGCCGGCGCACGAGGATCTCGCCGGGCGGCAGCGGCTCCCAGTCGGGCAGCTCCTCGACGACCTGCCGCCGGCGGTCGGTGGCGGGCGGCGGGGACGCTGGCCGGGCCCAGGGTCGGGGCTCCGGAACGTCGTCACGGTCGATCATTTCACTCCCCCTTGTCGGTCCGGCCCACCGCGCGGCGTTCGTGCGGTGCTCCCGGCCCGCCGGCCGTGGCCAGGTCGGCGATCAGGGCGGTGACGCGGCTCGCGTCGCTGTCGGCGGCGGTGAACCGGTCCCGCCAGGCTTCGAGTTCCATGCCGGCGGCCCGCAGGCCGCGCAGTGCCTCGTCCCGGGCGTCGTCGATGAGCCTCCGGACCCGCTCCTGCTCGGCGGCGGCGGCCTCCGCCCGGCCCTTGAGGACCACCGCCCAGACGCCGCCGGTCAGGGCGGTGGCGAGCAGGCCGATCCCCGCGCCACCCACGGCGAGCCCGATCAGCAGCACGACGAAGAGCACCACCAGCGGCCCGATCAGGCTCTTACCCCAGTCGAAGGCGAGACCGTCGACGAAGGGCCGACCGTAGCGGTTCCAGTGGGCGTCGAGCGAGCGTTCCAGGGTGCCCATCGGCTGGTCGAAGGAGCCCGTCCAGGAGGGCGGCCGGAACGCGGCCACCCCGCTGAGCGCACCCGGGTCGACGGCCACCTCGACGGTTGTCGGCGCGGCGATCCGATAGTCGTTGGTGAACCCCGCGTGGGCCTCGCCGATCCAGTCGTGGCAGGCCGCCATCGCCAGCCGCTGGGTCTGTGCGGAGACCGCCAGGGTGTGCGGGGCGAGGGCACAGTCGGTCTGCAGGCTGAGGTAGTCGCGGGTGTCGTCGAGGACGTCGACCTGGGCGCGGGCGACCTGCTGCGCCGCGGCGAGGTCGCCGTCGGCCTTTACGATGGCCTCCTGCTCGGCCAGCTGCCGGCGCAACGGCAGCTCCTCCCGGTCGTACTCGGTGACCAGTTGGTCGAGCAGCTCGTCCACGGCGTCCTCGATCCGGCTGCTCGGGGTGGCCTCCGCGGCCAGCACCGGGGTGTACCGGTCGAGGATCGACCCGTGCGCCTGGGCGTGCGACAGCATCAACCGCAGCTGCGGCCACTGCGGCGACGCCTCGGCCAGCCTGGGGAAGTCCTCGTCCAGCCCGTCGACGCGGACGTGGCTGGTCAACTCGACCCGCCAACGCCGCACCTGGGCGGAGATCACCGCCTCGTCGTCGAGCAGGAGCCGACGCCACCCGTCGAGCCGCTCCTGGACCAGGGCCAGCCCGGCGGGGCCGAACGCACCCTGGGCGGTGGCCTCCAGGATGACCGGGAACTCCCGGCCCAGGGCTGCCGGGTCCTGGGCGTCGAGGTAGTGCCGCAGCCACCGCACGGCCGCTGGCCCGCGATCCTGCCGGCGCAGCACCAGCGCCATGAACAACGCGGTCCGCTCGGGGGAGTGCTGGTAGGCCTCCTCCACCGCGCGGACGCACAGTTGCGGGTCGTCGCCGGCCCAGGCGGCCAGCGTCACCAGCACGGGCGCCAGCCAGTAGCGGGAGTTCTGCACCAGCAACTCCTCGCTGACCGCCCGGACGGTCTCCTCCCGGACCAGTCCCTGGTCGAAGGCGCGGAGCATGCCGACCGCCGTGCGGCGGACCACCTTGTGGTGGCCGAACTGCTGCTCGATGTCGTTCTTGAGCTGACCGACCCTGGCCTCGGCGCTGTGCAGGTTCTTGGTGCGCTGTGCCTGCTGTTCGAGGCGAAGCACAGCGTTGTGGAGCGTCGCCAGTTGGTCCTGGGTGATCCGCTGCTTGACCCCGATGTCGTTGACCTGCCGGCCGACCTCGCCGACGGCGTTGCTGATGGCGACGAGGTCGCGCCGTTGCTGCCGCAGAACGTTCTCTACCGCTCTCAGTTCGGACATGGCTCCCCCGCTTTCGATGCGCTGGTGAATGCCCATCGGTATTGATCCGCGAGCCCGGAATCGTCGACGGTGAGGAGCCGACCCGAGTCCCGTGTGCGTGACGTGAATTCGCGCCCCGTGGCGCAGAGGTATTTGGCGCGGTGATATTCCGCTGCTGTGGATGGTTGCCGGCAGGGGCCGGACGTCGCGTCGACCGAATGTGTCGAAGAGTCAGCCGATCGGATACGGGCCGCCGACTCGTTTCCTGTCGGAGGACCGTCAGGTGGCGGGCTCGTCGCCGGTCGTGGGCCCGGCGTGCTGGGCCACCCGGGCGAGGGCTGTCGGATCGGCGATCGTGATCTGGCGGTATTTCCAGCGGAGCACCCCCGCCTCGCGCAGTGCCCGCAGCGCCTTGTGGACCGTCGCCGGTGCGACACCGACCAGGGTGGCGAGTTCGGGCTGGCTGAGCGAGAGCCCTATGTCGACGCCGCCGTCGCCGGCCCGCGTGCCGTACCGGGTGGCGATCTCGATCAGTGCCCGGGCCAGTCGCACCTCCGCCGGGTACGCGAGGAAGTCGGTGCGCCGCCGGTTGGCCCAGCGCAGCCGCTCGGCGACGATGGTGGTGACCAGGCGGGCGGCCTCGGGGTGCCGGGTGAGGATGTGCCGGAACGCCTCGGCGGTGAGCAGCCGGCCGGTGACCACGCCGCAGGCCGTGACCGTGGCCATGCGGCGAGGACGCTCGGCCAGGGCCGCCGTCTCGCCCACGATGTCACCGGCCGTGCGGACGGCCAGGAGCGCCTCGCAGGTCTCCGCCAGGCTGGTGACCTTGACCAGGCCGCCGGTCAGCAGCACGACGTGGCTGGTCGTGGCCCCCTCGGTGAGGAGCCGTTCGCCCGGCTCGAACCGGACGGGGCTGCCCCGACCGAGCAGCACCTGCCGGGTCTCCTCGGGTAGCCGCCCGAGGAAGCCGTTCGGCGGCCATTCGCGCGGGCGCGCGTTGGCACCGTCCACTCCCACCTCGCGGGCACTATCGACGCCGGCTGACCCGGCAAGTCTGCGGTACCGGTGACCCGGCCGCAATGCGTCGGTGGTGGGGCGTCCGGCCGGTGTCCACCGGACGGACGCGGTCACCGCTGTCGACCGGACCCTCATGTCACTCCTCACCACGTGCTCTGCGGTGGAGCGTCGCACGGGCCGGGCCGGGGGATCCCGGAAAATTCCGAGATTCCCTCGGGTGCTCGGGTCGACCATGGCAACGGGGGGCGACAGATGGGTGATTCGATGCGACTGCGATGTGCCGGTGTGTCAATTGACGGACACTGCGGCCGAGATGGCCGGAACGTCGGCGATGATCGGGCACCGCGCGGGAACCGAACATTTGCGTATCCGTCGGCGGGGCGACCGAATGCGCGCGCCCGGGTGCGGCAACCGATGTTGCCGTTGGGGCGAGAACTGCGGGAAGACGGGGGCGAATCACTTGCTCACTGCACTGGCGAACACGTGGGCGCAAACGCGCGGGCGACGCCGGACGAGAGCCTCCCGGTGTTGATCGACCCGCCGATGCGCCCGGCCGACGTACTGGCGCGGGCGCCGCTGTGCCCCGGCGGGTCCCGCGACGGCGTACCCGACGTCGGCGTCGATCCGGGTGCGGTCAGCCTGGGCCGCCCCCTGGTCTTCCCGGTACCGGCCGACGAGCTGCCCGGCCCCCTGCGGCTCCGGGCGCGGGCCACCGAGCAGCGGTACTACGGTGTGCTCTTCGCCTTCGACCTGGACCCGCTGCCGGACGGTGGCCGGCACACCTCGGTCCGGTTCGAGGTCACCCTCACCGACGAGGCCGTCCGTGCCGTTCGGCTCGACGCCGACGGCGGCGCCCTCGGGTTGACCTTCGACGCCGACCCGCCCCGGGCGGCCACCGTCGCCGCCGACCGGGCGGCCACCGCCGCCGGTGCGCGTCCCGGCTGGCTCACCCGGCTGGCTCCCCGGCCGGGAAGGCCCCGCGCCTGGTCGTACGGTGCCCAGCGCCACCGCTTCGGGTGGAACTACGAGGGCACCGGGCTGCCCCTGGCCTACGGCATGCATGCCCTGATCGAGGTGCCCGCCGCCACCACCGTGCTCACCGGCCGGCTCGGCGTGCGGGTCCAGGTCCGGCCGGGGCGGCGACACCCGGGCGGCGTTCGCCTGGCCACCGTGCGCGAAGCGGTGCCGTTCCACGAGGAACTGCCCGGCCGGGCCGAACCCACGGCCGCAGCGGTCCGGCTCTGCCTGGCCGCCGATGTGGTGGGTTACAGCCGTCGTCCCAACCATCTGGCCGAACGCACCCAGTCCTGGCTGGTCCGGGCGTTGGCCGAGGCGCGCCGCGCGGCCGGCGTCGACGAGGCGGCGGTGGCCGTGCAACCGCAGGGCGACGGTGAGTTCTGCGTGTTGCCGGTCGGCGTCGACGAGTCGACCGTCATCCCCCGGCTCGTCGGCGGTCTCGCGGAGGCGCTGCGGCGCACCAACGACGGCCTGCTCCAGGCGGAGCGGATGCGCCTGCGCGTGGCGTTGCACCGCGGCCTGATGAAGCCGGCGGACGGCGGGTGGGTCGGTGACGCGGCGATCGCGGTGCACCGCATCCTGGACAGCCCGCCCCTGCGGGCCGCCCTGACCGACAATCCGCAGGTCGACTTCGTCCTGGGCGTGCCGGACGTGCTCTACCAGGACGTCATCCGGCACTCGCGGGTGCCTCCGCTGCCGGACCGGTTCACGCCGGTCACCATCGACCTGCCGGAGAAGCGGTTCGTCGAGCACGGCTGGCTGCACGTGCCCCACGGGGAGGGCGGGTGAACGGGCGGCTCTTCGCGCTGTTGGTCGGCATCGACCGGTACCGGGCGGTCACCCCGTTGCAGGGCTGCGGCAACGACGTGGCGCAGGCGGCGGAGTTCCTCCGGGGACGCGTCCCGGCGCAGCGGGGCCCGGCGATCAAGGTGCTGCTGCACGAGCAGGCCACCCGCGAGGCGGTGGTCGACGGGCTGCGTACGCATCTCGGCCAGGCCGGGCCGGGCGACACCGCGCTGTTCTGGTTCAGCGGGCACGGCTCCCGGGCGGCGGTACCGCCGGAGTTGTGGCACCTCGAGTCGGGCGGGAAGCTGCAGACGCTGCTCTGCCACGACAGCCGCCACGGCGGCGTGCCCGACCTGTACGACAAGGAACTCCTGCTCCTGCTCGGCGCGGTCGCCGCCACCGGCTGCCATGTGGTGGCGGTGGTGGACAGCTGCCACTCGCACGGGGCCACCCGCAACCCGCAGCGGTCCGTCGCGGACCTGCCCACCGCGCCCGCGGTGGAGGCGCTCCTGCCGCAGCTGCGGCGGGCCGCCGCGCGGCCGCCGGTCGAGTACGTCTCGCTCGCCGCCTGCCGGTCGTTCGAGACGGCGACCGAGGACTGGCTCGACGGCCGGTGGCACGGGCTGTTCAGTTGGGGGCTGCTCGCTGCGATGCGCCGGCTCGGCCCGGCGGCCACCTACCGGGAGCTGCTCACCGCCGCCCGGTGCGAGGTGGAGCAGTACTCGTCCCGGCAGGTGCCGCAGTTGGATCCGGTCACGCCGGGCATCGCCGACCAGCCGTTCCTCGGCGGCCGGGTCCGTCCACCGGCCACGGGGATGTGGCTGCGCCGGTCCCGCCACGAGTGGCGGATCGACGCGGGCTCGTGCCACGGCCTGTCGACCGGTGCCGACGGCGACGACAGCCGCGTGGCCGTCGCCGGCACGGAGAACGAGGCGCGGATCCTGCGGGTGGGGGCGAATCACAGCGTCGTGGCCCCGATCGGTTGGGAGCCGGACGAGGACACGCAGTACCCGGTGGTGCTCAGCCGGGTGCCGATCCCGCAGGTCACCGTCGCCGTCGAGGGTGACCACCACCCCACGGTCGAGCTGGTGCTGGCGGCGCTCGGCACGGCCGGTCCCACCGGCGGCCCGTCGCCGTACGTCCGACCGGTCCCCGGTGCCGCCTCCGCAGAGGGGCCCCAGCTGCGGCTGCGAGCCGACCAGCCGGGCCGGGTGGGCATCCGGGACCGGGACGACGCCCCGATCTGTCCCGACGCCAGCGACGTGTCCGGCGACGGTGCCCGGCGGCTGGTCGCCACGGTGGAACACCTGGCCCGGGTGCGCCGGGTCCGGGCGCTGACGAACCCGGTGTCCGGGCTGGCCGGCGCGGTGTTCCTGCAACTCGTCGAGGCCCGGGCGACGGAGGTGACCGCCCCGGCGCACCGGCCGGCGCTGCTGCCCGGCCCGGACGGCGCGATCCATCTGCGCTACCGCCGGGACCGGGGCCGGTGGGTCGCGCCGACGGTCTTCGTCCGGCTGCACAACCACAGCTCCCGGCAGCTCTACTTCGTCCTGCTGAACGTCACCGAGGGCCATCGGGTGCACACCGGCCTCTTCCCCGGCGATCACGTCGCGCCGCGGTGGGCCGCCGCCGCCCTGCACGGTCGCCCGGTGGAGCTGCGGCTCCCCGACGACCAGCCGGTCACCCCGGGTGCCCGCACCCGCGACTGGCTGATCCTGCTCGCCGCCGAGGAGGAGTTCAGCTCGGCGGCGTTCGAGCTGCCGGACCTGTCCGGGGCGGGGTCGGGCCGGGGCCGGGTGCCGCGCGGGGTGACCGGGCTGCTCGGTCGGCTGGGTCTGGCGGCGGCGCACCGCGACGCCGGGGCCGTCGACGGCCCCGCGAGCGACTGGTTCACGCTGACCCTGCCGATCGTGACCGAGGTGCCCGGCAGCGCCACGGTGCCCGCCGGCGGTGTCGACGACGGGCAGGCCGTGGCGACGTGACCGGCCCGCACGACCCGGACCAGCCGCCGCCGGACGAGTGGATCGACCTGCTGCTGCGGCACCAGGAGAACCCACCGCCGGGTGCGGATCCGGCCGGGCTGGCGGGGCTGATCGGCGAGGCGTTCCTGCAGCGGTACGCCGACGACCCGGACGACGCGCACCTGGCCACCGCGATCGAGCAGCTGACCCGGGCGCTGCACGGCTCTCCGCACCACGCCGACGCGGCCGGCTGGCACTACGGGCTGGGGCTGGCCCACGGTGAGCGCGCCCGGCGGGCGGTGGCAGCGGTGCTCGCCGGCTCCGCCGAGCGGCCCGAGGGGCCGGCCGTGAGCCAGGACCGGGCGGTGGCCCACCTGACCGCGGCCTACCGGGGCTGGCCGTCGGACGATCCCGAGCGGGACGCCGTGGCCGTGGAGTTGCTCGACGAGGTCTGGGACCGGTTCCAGTGGCAGGTCCTGGACCTCGAACCCGACTCGCCGGCCGCCCACGCCGAGCTGGACCGCATGGAGCGGGCCATGGCCGGGGTCACCGTCGGCGACGCCGACCCACACCGGGCCCGGTACGCCCGGATGTTCGGCGGCTTGGCCCGGCTGGCCCGCTACGACTACGCCGGTGAGCGGCGCCAGGACCTCGACGAGGGCGTCGCGCAGCTCACGGCCGCCCTGGCCGCCCTGCCTCCGGAGACCCCCCGCTACGCGGTCGCCTCCGACGAACTGGTCGCCGGATACCTGGAGCTCACCGGCCTGGACGAGGACCGCACCTGCCTGGACCTGGCCATCGCCGTGGGCGACCGGGGGATCAGGGCCGCGCGGCCGGGCCAACCCGGCTGGCTCAGCCTGCACCGCAGCCAGGGGTGCGGGTACGCGACCCGGTGGGACCTCGACCAGGACCCGGCGGACGTCGCGGCGGCGATCCACTGCTGGCGTACGGTGCGGGCGGAGGACCCGGACGCCGCCTCGGCGGTGGCCCTGGCCGAGCTGTTGCACAGCCGCGCGGAGCTGACCGAGGACCCCGACGGTCTCGCGGAGGCCGTCGAGCTGCTCGCCGGCGCGTTGCCGGAGGCGGCCGAGGCCGGGCCGGTCTGGCAGCGGCTGGGCGAGATCCACCTGCTGCGTTGGCAGCGGGGCCGGGAGCCCGGCAGTCTGGCGGCCGCGGGCGACTGCCTGGACCGGGCGCTGCGCGGCGGCCTGCCGGCGGATGCCCTGTTCGCCGTGCACCGGACCCGGCTCCTGGTCGCCTGGGAGACGACGACCCACGAGGAGACGGCCGAACCGGGCTCGTTGCCGCCGGGCCTGGGCCGGTTGCGCCGAGTCGTGCAGGAGGCCACCGACGCGCTGCACGCCGCGACCGATGCCACGCCGACCGCGCGGGCCACCCTGGCCGGTCTGATCCTCTACGCGGAGTGCACTGTGATCGGCATCATGCTCGACGACGCCGACCTGCCCCACCTGCGGTCGTTGCTCGCGATCGCGAGGACCGCCGACGCCGACCCGCCGCCGGGATTTCCCGGGGCGATGGACCTCGTCGAGGGCGTTCTGGACGACGCCGCCGCGAGCAGCAGCACCGACTCCGCCTCCGACTTCGGGGTCACCAGGTTCGCCGCCGCGCTCAACGACCGGCACCTCGACGAGCCCGCCGCCCTTCGAGGGCTGACCAGGCTGGCGCTGCTCTCCCGGGGCGCCCGGCTCGGCGACCTGCGCAGCTTCCGCGCCGGTGCCGGCCGGCCGGACGGGGCGACCGACGCCGTGGAGGGGGACGCCGGACGTACCGACGCCGAGTCCGAACTCGTCGAGGTCGCCTTCCACGTCATCCGGCACGGCGCCCGGCGGGATTTCGCGGCCATGCGGGAGGCGATCCGCAGGGCCGACGGGCTGCGCGACCGGATCGGTCCGTCGCGGGTGGTCCGCCAGCTCGTCGACCCGATGCTCGACGCCGGCCGGAGCCTCTACGCCATGAACACCCATGGCCCGCTGCCGCCCGCCGGGGCGCCGGTGCCACTGCCGGCCGGGCGGCTCTCCATCCGGACCGTGGCGACGATGGCCATGAACGCGGCGGTCCAGCTCGCCGTGGCCCGTCGGTGGGCGGACCACGAGCTGCTCCGGCGCTGGGCCGACCACCTGGCGGGGGCCGCCGACCGGCTGGAGCCGGTGGACCGGATGTCGCTCGTGCTGCTGTCCCTCGCCGCCAAGGCCGAGCTCTGGCGGGCCGCCGCGCTGCGGGAGCGCGCCGCCGCGGCCCGGGCCGCCCGGTATCTCGCCCGGGCCCGTGCCGCCGGCCCCGATTCCGCCGGATCGCTCTGGGCCGAGCTGGTCGGCGACCACGCCGAGGCGCTGCGCCGGTCCGGGGATCCGGACCGGGCGGAGGCGCGGCGGCTCGGGCTGGCCGGGCTGCGGGCCCGGGCCCGGGACGTCCTGCTCCAGTCCGGCACCGATCAGGCGCTGGAGGCGGCCCGGTCGGCTGCCGACGCCGCGACCCGGGTGGTCCGGTGGTGCCTGCAGGACGAGGCCGACGACGACCTGCTCGCCGCCCTCGACGCGGGCCGGAGCCTGACCCTGCAGGCCTCCACCGCCGGCCGCACCGTGCCGGAGCTGTTGGGCCGGGCCGGCCGCGCCGACCTGGCGGCGGAGTGGGAACAGTCCGGCGGCCTGGGCCGCGACCAGGTCACCGGGGATCTGCTCGGGGCGGTGGTCGCCGCCAGCGAGGTCCCGGACGATCTGCGTCCCCGGGTGCTGCGCGCGCTGGAGGGCGCCGGCCTCCTCGACGACCTGCTGCCTCCACTGAGGCCCGACGACGTGCGGGCCGCACTCCGCGCCCTGGACCTCGACGCCTTGGTCTATCTGGTGCCGGCCGCCCCGGGGGTGCCGGGGCTTGCGGTCCTGGTGCCCGCCACCGGTGAGATCCTCCCGCAGGAGTTCCCCGACCTGACCGTGGCACCCGGCGCGCCGGTGCGCCGGCTGCTGGCAGCGGCCCTGGGCCCGACCGGCACCGGGCCACGGGTGGCGGGACCGGTCGGCGGCGACGTGGGCGAGACCGGGGCCGACGTGGCCGCGACCCGGATCGACGACCTGTGCCGGTGGGCGTGGCGGGCGGTGCTCGGCCGGCTCGTCGACGACCTGCGGGCGCTGCGGCCCGGCCGGCCCGCCCGGGTGGCGCTGGTGCCGATGGGACTGCTCGGGCTGGTCCCCTGGCACGCCGCGTACGAGCAGACCGCGGCCGGCCGGCGGTACGCCATGCACGACCTGGTGGTCTCGTACACGCCGTCGGCCCGGATGCTCTGTACCACGGCGGCGCGACCGTCCCGTCCCGTCCGGTCCGCCCTGGTCGTCGGGGATCCCCTCGGCGACCTGCGGTACGCCGGTGTCGAGGCCCACGCCGTGTTCGAGCGGTTCTACCCCGACGGCGACTATCTGGGGGCGGCGCATCCCGACCCGGGGCGGCGGGCCACCCGGGAGAACGTGCTGTCGTGGCTGCGTACCGCCGGGGTGGGTCCCTCGATGCTGCACTTCGCCTGTCACGGCCGGGTGGAGCCGGCCCTGCCGGCGGACGCCCACCTGGTGCTGGCCGACGGGCCGCTGCCGGCCCGGGAGCTGCTGGAGGTGTCGCGCCGGGCCGCGCTCGACCTCGGCCGGGTGTTCCTGGCAGCCTGCACCACGAATGTCGCCGGTGGCGATCACGACGAGGCGTTCAGCCTGGCCACCGCCTTCCTGGCCGCCGGCGCGCACACGGTCTTCGGGTCGCTGTGGCGGGTGCCGGACGACGGCACGTCGTTGCTCATGTACGTGGTGCACCACCTGCTGCGACAGGGCCACGCGCCGGCCGACGCCCTGCGGCGGGCCCAGCTGTGGATGCTCGACCCGGACCGGCGGCCACCGGCCGGCATGCCCCCCGAGTTGGCCGCGGCGTGTGGCGGGGCGTCGCTGGCGCAACCGCTGTCGTGGGCCGCGTTCACCCACCTCGGGTGGTGAGAGGGGAACCCCTCTCTACCGTAGGCGTTAACAAGGGGCCCCTCCTTACACCAAGTCGGCGAGGATGCGGCGGGCCGCGTTGTGGCCGGCCGCCCCGATGACGCTGCCCGCCGGGTGGCAGCCGGCGCTGCCGGCGTAGACGCCGTCGACGCCGGTGGCGTACGGCATCCGGTCGGTGAAGGAGACGGTGTTGTCGACGTGGTGGATGTGCCCGCCGGTGATGCCGAAGTGCGCCTCGATGCCGGCCGGGGTCAGCGGCACGGCGTCGGCGATCAGGTCGCCGGTGCCGGGCGCGTACCGCTCGCAGATGCCGATCAGCCGGTCGACGTAGCCGGGCAGGGCCGCGTCCCAGGTGCCGTCGGCGAGCGCGTAGGGCACCGACTGCACGAACAGGGCCGACGAGTGGTGCCCTTCGGCGTCGGACAGCGACGGGTCGACGGTGGTGTGCAGATACCACTCGATGGTGGGCTCGGCGGGCAGCCGCCCGGCCTGCACGTCGGCCCACATGGCGCGCAACGCCGCCATCGGCGGCTCGCCCCCGCCGCCGACCAGCGACGCCGAGCCGGGCAGCAGGTGGATGGTGGAGCCGAACGGGCTGGGCGCGCCGGGGGGCAGGCAGGAGAAGCGGGGCAACCCGGTCAGCGCCAGGTTGACCTTGAGGGTGGTGCCGGGCCGGCGGACGGCCGCCATCCGCGCGCCCAGCTCCGCCGGGAGCGCGCCGTCGGGCAGCAGGTCCATCAGCCGGTACGGGTCGCACGCCCCGAGCACCACCCGGGCGGCCACGTGCCGGCCGTCGGCGAGGGTCACGCCGCTGGCCGCGCCGCCGTCGAGAGTGATCGCGGTGACCGGGGCGTCGGTCAGGATGCGCGCCCCGGCGGCGCGGGCCGCGTCGGCGAAGGTGCGCGAGACGGTGCCCATGCCGCCCTCGGCGATCATCCAGGTGCCGTCGGATCCGGGCAGTCGGCACATGTTGTGCACGAGGAAGTTGTGCCCGGTGCCGGGGTCGTCCGGGCCGGCGTTGAGCCCGGACAGCCCGTCGGTGACCGCGTACATGCTGACCAGCAGCTCGGAGCGGAAGTCGAAGCGGGCCAGGTAGTCGGCGACGGAGCCGCGCACGAGGTCGACGAAGACCTGCCGCAGGGCGGGCCGGACGTGCCGCTGCGCGATCTCCTCGGCCGGCAGCGGCTCGGCCAGCCAGGCGGGCGCCAGGTCGTCGCGGAGCTGGGCCAGCTCGGCCTGCATGGCGTCGTCGGCGGCCACGTCGGCGGGGGAGAAGAAGTCCGCGAGCTGCCGCCGGGTGGCGGCCGTGTCGCTGCCCATCAGCAGGTACGGCGACCCGGTGCCGCCCGGGGTGGGCAGGAAGTAGTGCGGGTCGCGGCGCAGCACGGGGATGCGCACGTCGAGCGTGGCGAGCAGCTCCGGCGGCATCAGGCCGAGCAGGTAGGACCCGGTGGAGTGGCGCAGCCCGGGCACCTTCGGGAACGGGTTCTCGGTGCGGGTGGCCCCGCCGATCACCCCGGCGGCCTCCAGCACCAGCACGTCGAGGCCGGCGCGGGCCAGCAGGATCGCCGAGACCAGCCCGTTGTGCCCGGAGCCGACGACCACCACGTCGGCGCGGGCCGGCAGGTCACTCGCGTTGCTCGTCGCGGTCGTGCCGCTGTGCTCGCTCATGCTGGGGCAGCCTAGTGCCGCGCCGACCCGGCCGGGGGGCCGTCGCCGTTCCCGGTCGGCGGGCCGCCGTCGGGTGCCCCGCGCAGCTGGCCGAGCAGCGCGGCGAGTTCGGTCTCGAACAGCGCCCCGGGGGAGTCCACGGCCCAGGTGAGGTGGCCGAAGACCTCCATGGCGACCAGGCCGTAGAGCCGGGTCCAGGCCGACAGGAACGCGTACGCGACCTCGATCGGCAGCTCGCCGTGCTTGGCGGTGAGCGGGGCGAGGTGGCAGCCGAGCTGCTGGTGCAGCACGTCGGCCGGGGGGCCGGGCAGCGCCGCGCCCCAGGTCAGCGCGAGGAACGGGGCGAGGAAGACCGCCCCGAACCGCGCGCCCGGGTGCTCGGCGTCGGCGCAGGCGTCGGTGAACGCGGCGACCCCCGGGACGGGGTTGCCGAAGATCAGGCTGAACTCGGCGGGGTGCGCGACGGCCCAGTGGCGCATCGCCCGGCACATGGCCGTGAGCTGGTCGACGGGTTTTCCGCCGGCGGCGTCCCGGGCCGCCTCGATGATGCCGCGCAGCTCGTCGTAGAGGTCGCCGGCCAGCGCGCCGACGAGGGCCTCCAGGTTGGGGAAGTAGCGGTAGATGGCGGGCGCGGTCATCCCCATGTCGCGGGCGATGGCGCGCAGGGAGATCGCCTCGACCCCGCCGGTCACGAGCAGCCGGCGAGCCCCGTCCTTGATCTCGGACAGGGTGGTCGCGCGTAGCCGTTCCCGGCGGGTCGGTGCGGACATGCGTGAACCCCCTTGACTGGAGCGAACACCGTAGTAATAGTAAACGGCGTTCACTTCTGAGAGCCATGGTTACTGACCACGACCTTAAACGGTCGGTGAGGGGGAATGCGATGTTCGACTGGTGGGGGCGGGTGGTGGTGCGGGCCCGCTGGGCCGTGCTGGCCGCCGCCGTGGCGCTCATGGCGCTCGGCGCGACCTGGGGGACCGGCGTCTTCGGCCAGCTCAGCGGTGGTGGGTTCGCCGACCCGGCCAGCGAGTCCAGCCGCACGGCCGAGCGGATCACCGCCGAGCTGGGCCGGCAGGGCGCCGACGTGATCGTGCTCTGGTCCAGCGACACCGCCACCGTCGACCAGCCGGCGTTCCGCGACCCGGTCGCCGCCACCGTCGCGGCGCTGCGCCAGCGCCCCGAGATCGACAGCGTGACCACCTTCTACGACACCCCGGCGCCCCACCTGGTGTCCACCGACCGCCGGGCCACCTACGCCCTCGTCCAGCTCGACGGCGTCGACGAGGACGCCCGCGCCGAGGCGTACGACGCGGTGCGGCCCGCGTTCGACGCCCCCGGGCTGCGCACCGAGCTCGGCGGCGCGGTGGCCTTCCAGCGGTACGCCAACGAGCAGACCACCGAGGACATCACCCGCGCCGAGCTGCTCTCCATGCCGGTGCTGCTGGTCCTGCTCGTGCTGATCTTCGGCGGGCTGGTCGCCGCCACCACCCCGCTGCTCGTCGGCGGGCTCGCCATCCTCGGCGCGTTCGTCGCCGTCCGGCTGCTCAACATGATCACCGACATGTCGATCTTCGCGATCAACGTGATCACCCTGATCGGCCTCGGCATGGCCGTCGACTACGCCCTGTTCGTGGTCAGCCGGTTCCGCGAGGAACTCGCCGCCGGCCGCGACACCGCCGAGGCGGTACGCCGCACCATGGCCACCGCCGGCCGCACCGTCCTCGTCTCCGGGCTCACCGTCGCCCTCGCCATGGCCAGCCTGCTGGTCTTCCCACAGCCGTTCCTGCGCTCGATGGGCCTCGGCGGGATGGCCGCCGTGCTGGTCGCCATGCTCGCGGCGCTCACCGTGCTGCCGGCCCTGCTCGCGGTGCTCGGCCGCCGGGTCGACGCGGTGCGCGTACCCGTGCCGTGGCGGCGTGGGGCGGGCCGTGGGCGGCCGGCGCACGCCGACACCAGCGGCGCCTGGGCCCGGATCGCGCGCAGCGTGACGCGCCGCCCGGTGCCCTACCTGGTCGGGGTGGCCCTGATCCTGGGGCTGCTGGCCACCCCGTTCCTGCGCGCCGAGTTCGGCGGCGTCGACGAGCGGGTGCTCCCGGCCGACGCCGGCCCCCGGGTGGTCTCCGAGCGGATCGCCGCGCAGTTCCCCGGCGGCACCATCGCCCCGATCGACGTGCTGGTCACCGGCGTGCCGGCCGACGCGGTCGGGCCGTTCGCCGACCGGATCGCGGCGGTGCCCGGGGTGACCGGCGTGCGGGTCGCCGCGACCCGGGGGGCCTCGACGCTGCTCGCCGTCGCCTACCCGGGCGAGCCGACCGGCGACGCCGCCCGGGACCTCGTCGGCGACCTGCGCGCCCTGCCCGCCCCGGACGGCGCGCGGGTGCTCGTCGGCGGCCGGCCCGGCGTCGACCGGGACCTGCTGGGCAGCCTCGGCGACCGGCTGCCCTGGATGGCCCTGCTGATGGCCGGCGCGACCCTGCTGCTGCTCTTCCTCGCGTTCGGCTCGGTGGTGCTGCCGGTCAAGGCGGTGCTGATGAACCTGCTCTCCATCGGCGCGTCGTTCGGCGTGGTGGTCTGGATCTTCCAGGACGGGCACCTGTCCGGGCTGCTCGGCTTCACCTCGACCGGGTTCATCGAGCCGAGCAACGTGATCCTCATGCTCGCCGTGCTGTTCGGGCTGGCCACCGACTACGAGGTGTTCCTGCTCTCCCGGGTCCGCGAGGAGTGGGACCGCACCGGCGACAACACCGCGTCGGTGGCCGCCGGCCTGCAACGCACCGGCCGGATCATCACCGCCGCCGCCCTGCTGCTGGTCATCGTGGTCGCCGGCTTCGCCACCGGCGCGATGGCGTACATCAAGCTGATCGGGGTCGGCATGATCGTGGCGATCGTGGTCGACGCGACCCTGGTCCGGGCGCTGCTGGTGCCGGCCACCATGCGTCTGCTCGGCCGCTGGAACTGGTGGGCCCCGGGCCCGCTCGGCGCGGTCTACCGCCGCTTCGGCATCCGCGAGTCGGACGACCCGGCCGGACCCGGGGCCGGCGGCGCGGCGGAACAGGCCGCCCCGGACGCGGTCGAGCCGGAGCCCGCCGGGCCGGAGAGCCGTCACCCCGCGTTCATCGGGTAGTCACTGGTGTCGATGCCCCGCCGGCTCTACCGTCGGTGGGGCATCGACCCTACCGGGAGGTAACCGATGGACCGTCGTACCGTCCTGCGCGCCACCGTCGCCGGCGGGGCCGCCGCCTTCTGCGGCAGCCTCTGGGCCTCCGCCGCCCTCTCCGCGCCGGCCCTCGCCGCCGGGCCGGCCCAGCCCGGCCCCGGCCCGTACGGGGACCTGCTCGCCGCCGACGCCAACGGCATCCAACTGCCCGCCGGTTTCACCAGCCGGGTGGTCGCCCGCTCCGGGCAGCGGGTCGCCGGCACCTCCTACCTGTGGCACTGGGCCCCCGACGGCGGCGCGTGCTTCCCCGCCCCCGACGGCTGGATCTACGTCTCCAACTCCGAGATCCCGCTCGCCGGCGGCACGTCGGCCGTGCGGTTCCGCGCCGACGGCAGCATCGCCTCGGCGTACCGGATCCTCGGCGGGACCAACCTCAACTGCGCCGGCGGGGCCACCCCGTGGGGCACCTGGCTCTCCTGCGAGGAGGCGCCGCTCGGCCGGGTCATGGAAACCTGGCCCGACGGCAGCCGCGCCGCCGAGGAGCGCACCCGGATGGGTCGGTTCACCCACGAGGCCGCCGCCTGCGACCCCGACCGGGGCGTCGTCTACCTCACCGAGGACGAGGAGGACGGCTGCTTCTACCGGTTCGTCCCCGACACCTGGGGCGACCTGCGCACCGGCCGGCTCCAGGTGCTCTGTGCGCCCGCCGGCCAGGTGACCGGCCCGGTGACCTGGGCCGACGTGCCCGACCGAGACGGCTTCCCCGTGCCCACCCGCCGCCAGGTCGGCGCGGCACAGCACTTCGACGGCGGCGAGGGCTGCTGGTACGACCGGGGCACCTGCTGGTTCACCACCAAGGGCGACAACCGGGTCTGGGCGTACGACGCCGCCAACCAGCGCCTCGACCTCGCGTACGACGACTCGCTGGTGCCCGCCGGGGCGGCCCCGCTCACCGGCGTCGACAACATCACCGGCACCCGCTCCGGCGACCTGTACGTGGCCGAGGACGGCGGCAACATGGAGATCAACATGATCACCCCGGCCGGCGTGGTCACCCCGTTCCTGCGCCTGCTGGGGCAGTCCGGCTCGGAGCTGACCGGCCCGGCCTTCTCCCCGGACGGCAGCCGCCTCTACTTCTCGTCGCAGCGGGGAGTCAGCGGGGCGGTCACCGGCTCCGACGGCATCACGTACGAGATCACCGGCCCCTTCCGCCGCTGACCCCTGACCCTGACCGCTGGGCCGCCGACGATTGCCCTCCGAACGGCTGCGCCACCGGATGCCCGGAGGTCGCTGACGTGACCCGGCCCGCCCGCTAGGGAGCTGAGTCACTTACGACATCACCCACCCACCCCAGTACCCGATGGCCACCCCAGCACTCCGGTGATCAAGAGGAATGCGTCAGGAATGATCTCGACGATGACACATTCCTCTTGATCACCGCGCCGGGCCGGGACGCGCCGGGGCCGGTAGGGAGGGCGGGGAGGGCCGGGCGGCGTGATGTCGTAGGTGACTCAGCTCCCTAGTGGCTGTTCACCGCATTGGCGGGTTCTGCTTGCGGAGCCTGCTGGTTGTCGTGAGGTGGATCAGCCGAAGGACTTCATGGTGCTCCAGTCCGCGCCCAGCACGACCTTCACCGGGGTGCCGGCACTCGTGGCGGAGGGGTGGTAGACCCGGATCTGACCGTCGGCGCCAGACCGGACCCAGAGGTCGGGCACCTGGTCGCCGCTGACGTCCGGGATCGCGATCACCGAGCTCATCGCCGCCTCCGTCCAGCCGGTGCCATAGGAGACGTCGCCGTCGCGCGAGTTGGCGGCCTGCTTGAGCGAGTGCAGGTCGACGCTGCCCGCTGCCGCCCCGGGCAGGCCGTGGCGGACGTACATGTTGCCGTTGTCCAGGTTGCGCCAGAGCAGGTCGGGGGTGCCGTCGACGTCGACGTCCGCCACGTTGACGATGTCCCTGCGCCCCCAGGCGGACCCCTCCATCAGGGTCGCCTCCTGGAAGCTCGCCCCGGTGTAGCCACCGAGCATCCAGAACGCCGTCCCGGCCCGCACCACCAGGTCCGGCCGTTGATCGCCGGTGACGTCACCGACGGCCTTGATCTGGGTCCAGGTGCCCGGATCCGGCGCGCCGGGCGGCAGCAGGACCCGCAGCCGGCGGTTGACGTCGAAACTGCCGTACCCGTCGCCGGGGTAGAGCCAGAATCGGCCGTCGGGGGTGCGGGCGAACAGGTCGGTGACGCCGTCGCCCGGGTAGGCGTCGTCGTACTTGGCGATCAGGGCCGCCTTGGCGGCACCCGCGTCCCACCAATGTCCCGGCGGGTTCAGTTCGTTGCCGGTGGTGTAGGAGGCGGCGAGCCACGAGTACAACTCGCCGCCCTCATCGCCCGCGTAGGTGCGCAGGTTGCCCGTGGCATCGACGAGGATCAGGTCGGGCAGGTCGTCGCCGGTGACGTCGCCGGGTTTGTCGGCCGTCTCGCTGGGCGGCACGTAGAAGGTGTAGTCGGTGCGGACGCTGCGGTTGCCGACCGCGTCGAGGGCGTACACGTGCAGGGTGTTCGGGCCGGCGTGCCGGGGAGCCAGACCGGCCACGGTGGCCTTGCCGCCGCTGGCCGGGATCGTGAGGGGGTTGATGCTCTCGAACGAGTAGGTGAACTGGGCGGCGCCCGCCGCGCTGAACTCGACCGGCCCGGTCTGCCCGAACTTCACGGTGGACCAGGTGGCGCCGTCCGGGGTCGCCTCCAGCCACACGTTGCTGGCGACGTCTGGAGCCGGGGGCGCGGAGGCGTCGATGGTGAAGCGGCACGGCTCGGTGCCGGGCGGGTAGTACGAGGAGGAGGCGTTCGAGGAGTCCTCGGCGCGGACGTCCCAGGAGTAGGTGACCCCGTCCTCCAGGTCGCTGGGGAGGATCGTCCGGCTGCCTATTCTGTAGTCACCCTCGGCTTGCGTGTCGGTGACGAGGGTGCCCGCGGGCACCGTGGTGCCCGTCCGCCAGAAGCGGAAGCGCAGCCCCTTGAGGTTGCCGTCCGGGTCGATGGCCTTCGCCGACAGGGAGATCGTGGTCCGGGCGATGGTGGCGCCGCCGCCGGGGCCGGGCACGCAAGCGCCGCCGGGCGAGGTCCGGCCGTCCGTCGGTTCGCCCGGGGGACGGTTGTGGACGACCTCCAGCTCGGCCGTGTTGGCCTTGAACTTGCGCCAGGTCAGCGTGTCGGACTCGCTGGTGGCGCGCATGCCGAGGGTGATGCTTCCCCAGCCCTTGGTGGCGGCCTCCTGTGCCGCGCCCAGCACGTCGAACCGGACGTACTCGTCGTCACAGCTGCTGCCGTAGCCGTGGGCGAAGGACCGCTTCTGCTGCACGGACTCCCATGCCGGTTGCTTCTGCCAGGTGCTGCTGGAGGAGATGGCTCCGGTGAGCCAGAGCTGCATCTCCCGGGCCGTGCAGGACCAGGAGTGGTTGTTCAGCACCCGGAAGCCGGCCTCGCTGACCACCGTTCCCTTGATCTTGCTGTCGAAGCCCATTCGCCAGAAGGAACGCGTCGTCAGGGGGGTGTCCTCGTCGTAGCCGACCCGGGCGTCCGAGGTGCCGCTGTTGAAGTTGGTGCTGTGGTAGGTGTTGGTGTTCGGGCTCTGCTTGTAGACGGTGGCCCAGGACTGCAGTCCTGTCTTGAGGGTCGGATCGAGGAAGAGCGGGAAGAGCGCCTCGGGATCGGTGAGCAGGCCGGTGGCGGCGGCGTCCAGGTGCAACCGGGCCTCGCCGGTGTCCTCACCGTCGAGTCGGGTGGGCATCGGGCCCTGACGGGAACCGGGCTCGGCGCCGCTGAGGCCGGAGAGCTGTAGCACGTCGGCGCTGGTGTCCACTGCCGTGCGCAGCGGCGTCTCGGGCGAGGTGGGTTCCCGGCCGGCGGAGTCCCAGGCGAACGGGCTGGGGATGGAGCCGATCTCCGCACCGCTGGCCGGGTCGAGGATCTGCACCCCGCTGGTGAGTTGCTGGTGGCGGAAGACGGCCGTCGCGGACCGAAGCCCGTAGGTCAGGGTGTCGACGGCGTCGAGGGTGGCGGCGTTCCGGTTCTTGACAATCAGCAACTGCCCGAACCCGCCCTCTTCTCGGGCGACGACGAGTAGGTCGACACCGGGCAACACCTCAGGGTAGAGCGCGCGGGGCCCGTCCAGCACCGGTTCCGGCAGGAGGCCGGGCCACAGGTACGTGATCGTGTGGCCGTCGATCTGCACCTCGGCGAGGGCGGTCTCGGCGGGACTCTCGGGCTGGTGGGCCGGGGCGAGCCGCAGGGAGTTGGTGGTGCCGCTCGACTGCCCGCCCTGCTTCGCCGCGGAAGGGCTGCCGGCGGAGAAGCGGACCGGCACCGGCGCGTTGGCCGGCGTGACATCGAGCCCGGCGGGGGTGTTGCCGGCCCGGGCGAGGGTGGTGTCGATCGGGGCCCACTGCCCGGAGGCGGTCTTCGCGCGCTGGGGCACCGCGTGGAAGGTGGTGCGGAGCTTGCTGTCCGGGCGCGCCCAGGTGAGCGAGGTGGCGGTGGTGGCGGTGTCGACGGGCACCTCCTGACCGGTGCGTCGGGCCTCGGCCATCGCGGCCGCGTAGTCCCGGCCGACGGTGTCCACCGGCGCGGCCTCGGTGGCCCGCTGTGGTCGGGAAGGTCGGCTGTCGTCGGCGCGTAGCCAGTACGGCAGCCCGGCCACGAGGAGCGCGACCAGCAGGAAGCCCAGGGTGCAGAGCTGCCGGGTACGCGTACGCAGGAAAGGGCTGAGCAGGCGAGGCACGGTCACGGCGGTCTACTCCCGTGGGGGCCGGGCGGACAGGGCGGCGGCAACGACGAGCGATCCCGTCCGGCGGAGGGCCACGGGGCAGCAAGCGCGGGCACACGATCGCACAACCAGTCGCCAGCTCGTCACACTTTCTTCCGTTATCGATTCGTGATCTTGTACGCGCTGTCGTCGAGAGTCGCGACCAAGAGTTGACCTATGCGGCTTTCCTCGGCCCAACTTGCCGGTCATGTGCGGATTGATCCGTCAAGGGGGGAATCCGTTGCCTCGACGGCCCTCGCGAGGAAATAAGCCGTGACCAGGATCACTGGCATGTCGCTCTGATCACGTCCAGTTACCTTGAGTAAGAGTGCTGGTTGATCCACAGTGCTCAGGCGTGCCACGCCCGGCGCGTGCCGTGCCATCGCGGTCGTACCGCGATCTCTTCCGTCTTCGCGCCTGGGTGGGAGCCGACGTATGCCTGGTACCGGATTGCTGTCCCGACGGCGTCCCGGCCGACCCGCCCGACCGGTCACGGGCCGCCGGCGGTGGTCGCCCACCCGTCGGGCCCTGGCGCTGGCGCTCTCGGTCAACCTGCTGGTGGCGCTCGCGCCTGCGCAGGCGTGGGCGGTGCCCGGCGCTGGGATGAGCCGCACCGGGATGCCGGTCGAGCTGCCCGATATCCCCACGATCAAGCACGTCGACCACGACGCGGACGCCGAGACGGAGCTGACCACCGCCGACGAGGTGCCGGTGGACCCGTACGAGCCGCAGGCGGTCACCCCGTGGCAGCAGGACAGCGGCGAGGTGGACCTGACGGCCGCGACCCCCGGCACGCCGCTGCCGGTCGAGGACCTGCCGGTCGCCCTCGGCGTACCCGAGGGCGGCGACCCGGCCGACCTGGCCGGCACCTGGAAGGTCGACCTTTCCAGCCCGGAGGCGTCCCAGGCCGTCGGGGCCCCCGGCCTGATCATGAAGATCACCCCGCCGGTGACCGCCGACCCGGACGCGGAGGTCGCCCTCAGCGTCGACTACACGCCCTTCGCCGACCTCTACGGCCCGCAGGCGGCCGACCGGTTCGGCCTGGTGCTGCTGCCCAGCTGCGTCTACGACGACCCGGACGGCGGTGACTGCGCCCCAGACACCGGCGGCGCGCCGCCCCTGGCTTTCAGCCCCTACCAGGCACCCGGCCCGGACGCCGGGGCGGCCGTGTCCAGCGAGACGGAACTGGTGCCGGCCGACGAGGCGCCGACCGCGACCGACGACGACGGCACCCGCCGACTCGTCAACGGCAGTGTCTCGATCGGGTCGCTGCTCGCCGGCCCGAGCGGCGCCGCGGGCGCGCGCAGCGCCGCGAGCGCCGCCGGCGCCGGGGTCGTCGGCGTGCTCGACACCGGGGCCTCGGCCGGTGGCGACTACACCGCCACCCCGTTGCTCTCCTCCGGTTCCTGGGCGGCCGGCGCCTCCTCCGGCGCGTTCACCTACGGCTACCAGGTGCAGGTGCCGGAGGCTCCCGGTGGCCTGATGCCCCGGGTGAACCTGGGCTACTCCTCGCAGTCGGTCGACGGCCGGACCTCGGCCACCAACAACCAGGCATCCTGGATCGGCGACGGCTGGGACTACAGCGCCGGATCCATCACCCGCAGCTACGCCAACTGCACGCAGGACTCGAAGAAGTCGGGTGCGAACAACGCCACGCACCGCACCGGCGACCTGTGCTGGGGCTCCGACAACGCGACCCTCTCCCTCGGCGGCATGACCACCGAACTCGTCTGGGACGCCGACGAGGAAACCTGGTTCACCGCCAACGGCGACGGCTCCCGGGTGGAGCTGGTCGAGGACACCGGCAAGGCGAACGGCGATGCCGACGGTGAGTACTGGATCGTCACCACCCGCGACGGCACCCGTCACCACTTCGGGATGCACCGCCTCCCCGGCTGGTCCACCGGGGACCCGGTCACCAACTCGGTGCTGACCGTCCCGGTCTACGGCAACCACGCGGGCGAGGACTGCTACCAGGCGGGCAACTGGGCCGGCTCGGTCTGCACCCAGGCCTGGCGCTGGTCGCTGGACTACGTCGAGGACGTCCACGGCAACGCGATGAGCCTGTGGTGGGCCAAGGAGACCAACCACTACGCGCGCAACTTCAACTTCAAGGCCCCCGTTTCGTACGACCGGGGCGGCTACCTCACCCGGATCGACTACGGGCAGCGCGCCAACACCATCTTCTCCGCCGCCCCGGCCGCCCAGATCACCTTCACGGTGGCGGAACGGTGCTTCGCCGAGGGCACCGTCACCTGCACCGAGGCCAACTTCACCAGCAGCGACCCGGCCAAGTACCGGATCTGGTACGACACCCCGGCTGACCTGCGTTGCAGTGACGACAAGAAGTGCTGGAACGCCTCCCCGTCCTTCTTCACCCGCAAGCGGCTCGACAAGATCACCACCTCGGCGCAGCGGCAGCCCGGCAGCACCGCCCGCCAGGTGGTCGACGAGTACCAGCTCGCGCAGGCGTTCCCCACCACCCGGACCGGCCCGAACACCGCGCTCTGGCTGGAGTCGATCACCCGCACCGGGTACGGGCCCACCGGCGGCACCGACAAGATCACCCTGAACCCGGTGCGCTTCGAGGCGAACCCCGAGGACATGCCGAACCGGGTGCGCAACGACGACCGCCCCGGGTTCTCCCGGCTGCGCATCGCCCGGATCATCAACGAGTACGGCGGCGAGACCGTCGTCAGCTACAAGCAGCCGACGGGCGGCTGCGCCACCGGCACCGGGCTGCCCGGCAAGACGGACACCACCGCGCTGAAGAACAACAACCGGCTCTGCTACCCGTCGTTCTGGCACCCCGACCCCAGCGCTGAGGAGATCGACTGGTTCCACAAGTACGTGGTGGACAGCGTCGAGGAACTACCCGCCATCGACGGCCCGGCGGTCAGCACCCTCACCCGGTACAGCTACGCCGACCCGGGATGGAAGCTCGCCGAGCAGGAGTTCACCAAGAAGTCGGCCCGGACGTACTCGCAGTTCGCCGGCTTCGCGCAGGTCACCGTCCGCACCGGCGAGACCGACGCGGACCACGGCGACGGCAGCGTGGCGACGAAGTCCGTCACCCGCTACTTCCGGGGCATGGGCGACGACGTGTCCGTCGAGGACATCGCCGGCCAGGAGATCGCCAAGGACCGCGAGCCGTTCGCCGGCCGCATCGCCGAGGAACTCACCTACCCCACCGCCGACGCCGCGGCCGGCGACTGGCTCACCCGCAGCGTCACCTACCCGCAGGCCGAGGAACTCGGCCGGCGCGACCGGGACGACGGGCTCAGCCCGCTGCGCGCCTGGCGGGTCACCGACTCCCGGGTGGTCGCGCACAGCCGCTCCTCCGGCTCCGGCGACGACACCCGCACCACGCGGAAGGTCGAGACGAAGACCAGCTACGACGCCACGCACGGCCTGCCGACGCAGATCGAGTCGCTGGGCGACACCGGCAAGACCGGCGACGAGACGTGCACCCAGCTCAGCTACCTGCACCGGCTCGACCGGAACCTGGTCGGCCTGACCCAGCAGATGCTGACCAGCCCCACCACCTGCGCCGCCGCCACCTGGACGAACCTGGCGTCGCTCAGCTCCGCCAGCCGGATCGGCTACGACGGCGCGGCGTACGGCACCGCCCTGGCGGCGGACACCCGCGCCCTGGTCACCCAGACCTGGTCGCTGAAGGGCGACGGCTCCGGCTTCCAGTCCGACGGCACCGTCGGCTTCGACGCCCTCGGCCGGGTCGTCTCCCGCACCGACCCCGACCTGAAGACCTCCACGACCACCTACACCCCGACCGCCGGCCAGCCCTTCCAGGTCGAGGAGAAGAACTCCCTCGACCACCGGCAAATCCAGGAGTTCGACCCCGGCCGCGGGGTCGTGGTGCGCAGCACCGACCTCAACGACCGGGTCAGCGAGTCGAAGTTCGACGCCCTGGGCCGCCTCGTCGAGGCGTGGGCCGCCGGCCGCACCCCGTCGGCCGGGGCGATCCCCGACTTCCGGGCCGAGTACACCATCCAGGCGGGCAAGCCCCCGTACGTCACCACGAAGGCCCGCAGTCACGAGAACCGGGTGGAGACCGCGGTCACCATCTACGACGGCCTGGGCCGGGAACGGCAGAGCCAACAGGAGGCCGTCGGCGGCGGACGGCTGATCACCGACACCCTCTACAACCGGGCCGGCGAGGTGGGGCAGACCCGCAATGCCTACTACGCCGACGGCAACCCGAGCGGCACCCTGTTCACCCCGGCCGCCGACACCGCCGTGCCCAACGCCACCCGCTACACCTACGACGGGCTCGGACGGGTCGTCGAGGAGATGCCCGTCCACAACGGCGTCGAGGTGCCGCTGCGGTCCACCCGCTACGAGTACGGCGCGGACCACTCCACCGTGCTCAACCCGGCGGGCGCGGCCTCGTACCGGCTGTTCACCGACGCCCTGGGCCGCACGGCGCGGGTCGACACCTACACCAAGGGCGACCGCAGCGCCTTCGTCTCGATGCGCTACCAGTACGACCCGCAGGGCCAACTGACGCGGGCCACCCACTCCGAGAACCCGAAGGAGTGGACCTGGAGCTACGACCACCGGGGCCGGCCGGTCAGCGCCACCGACCCGGACACCGGCGTCACCACCCTCACCTACGACCACCGGGACCGGCAGGTCACCAGCACCAACGCCCGGGGCGTCACGGTGTGGAACGGCTACGACGAGCTGTCCCGCCCCGTCCAGCAGCGGCTCGGCGGCAGCAGCGGCACCCTGCTCGGCGAGTACACCTACGACACGGTGGCCGGCGGCAAGGGCCTGCCGGCGACCGCCACCCGCTACACCGACGGGCTGCCGTACACCCAGAGCATCGGCGGCTACACCGACGACTACCAGCCGACGTCGACCACGCTGACGCTGCCCGCGAGCATCGCCAGCACCTGGGGGCTGCAAACCTCCTACACGTACGGCTACACCTACACCGACACGGGCATGCCCGAGTCGACCGTGCTGCCCGGCGTCGGGGCGCTGCCCACCGAGAAGGTGCTGGTCCGCTACACCAAGGACGGCCTGCCCCTGTCGGTCTCCGGCAAGGACTGGTACGGCGCGGAGACGGTCTACTCGCCGTACGGCCAGGTGTTGCGCTCGACGCTCGGCGCGCAACCGCACCGCGTCTGGGCCATGGCCTCGTACGACGACGCCAGCGGCGCCCTGACCAGCCAGCAGGTCTACCGCGAGAAGGCCGGCGCCACCGGCGTCGTGGGCGGCAACCTGGTGTCGAACCGCCACTACTGGTACGACAACGCCGGCAACGTCCTGGCCATCCGCGAGCAGGCCGACGGCATCCAGGAACGGCAGTGCTTCCAGTACGACGCGCTCGGCCAGCTCAAGCGGGCGTGGACCGCCGCCGACCAGGCGTCCTGCGCGCCCGGCCCGGCGGGCACCGGTGGGGTGCTCAACGTGGCGGCCGGCGCGGACGGCTCCGGCTACTGGCAGGAGTACGAGTACGACCTGCTCGGCAACCGCACGGAGCTGGTGGAGAAGGACCTCACTGGCGACACCGCCAAGGACGCCACCACCACCTACGCCTACGGCAGGGCCGACGGCAGTCAGCCGCGCACCCTCACCACGGTCACGAAGAACTACGTCACCCCGGCCGGCGCCGCGATCACCGCCGCCGCCCAGCGGCTGTACGAGCTGACCGGCGAGACGAAGTCGGTCACCTCGGTGCAGAACGGCGACGAGCAGACCCTGACCTGGACGTACGACGGCCAGGTCGAGCGAATCACCGGGCAGGGCAGCAAGGGCCGGACCTCGTACGTCGGCCTGGGCAACAAGTGCCTGGACCTGAACGCCGGCCACGCCGCGGCCGGTCAGCCGGTGCAGTTGTTCGCCTGCAACGACACGGTCGCACAGAAGTGGGCATTCACCCCGGCCGGCGGGCAGCCCGACCCCAACCTGGGCACCCTGTCCATCTACGACACGTGGTGCGTCCAGCCGACCGGCACGACGGCCGGGTCGGCGGCGCAGATCCGCGCCTGTGACGGTGGCACCGACCAGCGGGTGGAGCGCCTGTCCACCGGGCAGCTCCGGCACACCTCGTCGGGGCTGTGCCTGACGGTGCGCGACGCGGCAACCGCCGACGGCACCCCGATCGTGCTGGCCGCGTGCGCGGGCGGGGCGGCGGCGCAGCAGTGGCAGGCGCAGAACGAGACCCGGCACATCTACGGGCCGGGCGGCTCACGGCTGCTGACCGTGCAGGGCCGGCAGGCCACCCTGCACCTGGGCGAGTCGCAGGTGACCACGCAGCAGGGCGGCGCGTTGGTGAGCAGCCAGCGCTCCTATGCGGCCCCGGGCGGATCGGTGCTGCGGTACGCCCACGGCACCAACCCGTCCGCCCTCGCCGCCGTCGTCGGCGACCACCAGGGCACCCCGTACGCCGAGGTCACCCTCGACGCCAGCATGACCACTCGGATCCGCAAGCAGGACCCGTTCGGCAACCAGCGCGGCACCGCCGCCCTGGCCGCCAACATGCAGACCCCGACCGGGTTCCTCGGCGCCCGACGCGACGACCCCTCCGGGTACGTCCCGCTGGGTGCCCGCCTCTACGACCCGAGCGTGGGCCGGTTCCTCTCCGCCGACCCGGTGCTGGACACCGCCGACCCGTTGCAGTCCAACGGCTACACCTACGCCCACAACAACCCGGCCACCCACACCGACCCCTCGGGCCTGTCCATCTCGCTGACCCCGTCGGAGACCGCCGCCGCCCTCGCCGGCGCGGGCCTGTCCGCAGCCCAGGTCGCCGACGCCCAGGCCATCATGGGCAAGTCCGTCACCTCGATCATCCTCTCCGTCGCCTGGGACGTCCTGAAGGACTTCCTCGGCATCAACGCCGCCCTGGGCTGCTTCGGCGGCAGCGTCTGGTCCTGCATCGACCTCATCAGCAACGGAATCCCGGCCTGGAAGGCGATCAAGAGCGCGGCGAGGATCGCCAACGCCGTACGACGCACCTTCAACGCCATCCAGGCTCTTCAGAACGCCAAACGCACGGCCGAGAACGTTCTGCGTGCCGCGAGGGCCGCCGAGACCGCCGCCCTCAACGCCAAGAAACTCGCCATCGAACGCGCCAAGCAGGCGGCCCAAGCTGCCAAGAAGAAGGCCCAGGACAAGGTCAACACGGTCAGCAACCGCGCCACCGAACAGGCCAAGAAGACCGGCAACCCCGTCCAGAAGCAGGCCCAGGCCCGCGCAAACCCCAAGGGCTCCACCGCAGCCACCACCAGAAACGGCGGCGGAAAGTCAGCAGACTCCAAACCCGGCGGCTCCTCCGGCGGCTCCAGCCGCTCCAACGGTGGCTCCAGCGGTGGGGGCGGTGACGGAAAGAAGACTGCGGTGCTAGGAGTGCAGCAGCACAGCAACAAGCTGGCAGCAGAGCTTCGTGAGGCAAACCCGGGCGCGATATATGAAACTTACAATGACCCGAAGCTTGCCCGAGTTAGTCCTGGGGAGTTTCGGCCGGAGTGGATGAATCGGGTATCTGCCGCAGTTGGCGATGCGGACGGGTACGACATTGCCATCTCCCTGGATGGGCTTGGCCGCTACGGGAGCGATCCCGCCGAGATCTTCCGGAGTGCCGTCAAGGAGGGCGCGAGAGTTGATGGGCGGGGCTTGCCCATGACGTGTGCTACCTGTTGGGAGTTAAGGCAGGTCTTCAGGGCGGTCTCTTGGGGGGACCGTGCCGCCGGGAGCGTGCAGTTCTACAGTGGCGGTAAGATGCTCGATAAATTCAACCCATTTGGCTAGTGCATCGGGCCAGTGGCCGGATCTAAAGCTGTGAGGAGTTAGGTGGTCGTCTACGAAGTTGAATGTGCGCCAGAGGATCGTCCGGATCTCGTGCCTCCACCGGCGAGCTACGGTTGGGCGCACTTCCATGCGTTCACTGCGCTGCTCGCTGCAGAAGAGCGGATACGCCTTGAGGAAATGATGGACTACGGGGGTGTGGTTCCCTGGTCTAGGGTTGAAACCTGTCTTCGGCCGATATTTGATCTGAGTCTTGTTGTTGACGGAGTGCTGCCGCTGAAGTGGGTCATAGGAATGCAGTCGCGTCTGCATGAGGTGTGTGCCGCATGGAAGGGTGGATTCTATGCTGGAAGTGTAGAGAGGGATATGAAGGGGGAGCAGTTTGCTGAGCTGGTGAGGTTGGTTGCGGTTGTCGATTATTGTGTAAGTGCGGGGCGGTCAATTAGGATTCGATGAGGTGCGTTGATTAATTGATCGGTGCCTTCTGGTTTGACTGAGGGACGTATGGTGGTCGCCTTCGTGTTGCTATCTCTTCTTCCGAGGAGTTGGCTGCCGCTTTCTATTCGTGCTAGTTCAACCCGTCTCCGTCAATCTTGCTCATGTTGAATGCAGGTGCGATGAGGTAAGCGGTCAGTGGCGGGTCCAGGCGATGAAGCGGGCGGAACGGTCCGCCGGATCAACCTTTTCCGGGTGCGTACGCAGCCGGTCGGCGATCGCATCGTGCATCAGCACGCACAGGTGGACCGCCAGCCCGACCTGCTCGCTCGTATTCGGCGCGTAGGCAGAGCTTCGCCGACCGGCATGGCCACGGCGCGGCACAAGCCCGGCACTGCCACGCCGGGCTGGCCGTCAGGCGCCGGCGCAGTTCGGCAGCGACACCCCGTACCTACTGCTCATGAACGTCGCCGGTCCCAACGTCCGGGCGGGTTGGCCGGGCCGCGTGCTCACCGTGCGGCGGCGCGGCGGGACCATCTGCTCACCGTGCGGCGGCACGGCGGGACCGCCAGTCCGACAGGGCGAGCGTCGCCGAATACCCGGCCAGCACGATCACGTGGAACAGATAGAGCCAGAGCAGCACCGCCACCCCGCCGCCGATCGCGTCGAAGCCGCCGAACGGCACCCCCAGGTCGAGCGGCAGCGAGGCGAACAGCACGAAGCCGTGCAGGAACCCGGACAGGTTCGCCGCCGTGAACGACCCCATGCCCAGCGTCGACAGGAAGTCGGGCGACGCCGGCCCCACCACCCGGAACACCCACATCAGCACCGGGGTGAGCACCAGCCAGACGCCGAGGAAGGACAGCACCACGCCGAGCGCGCCCCGCCAGCCGCCCTGGCGCACCAGGTGGGTCGTCACCGGCAGGGCCAGCAGGATCGACAGCAGCAGCGCGGGGGCGGGCGCGAGCAGCGGGAGCAGCAGCAGCCGGCCCCGCCAGCCGACCAACGCCCCGCCCGGCTCGCGCGGGGCGGCCACCGACACGAACGCCCGGCGCAGCCCCTCGCCGTACAGCGACGCCGGCAGCAGCGAGGCCAGGGCCAGCGCCGGGGTCAGGCCGAGCCCGGCCTCCAGCAGCGCGGCCACCGCCCGGTTGGCACCGATGTCGGTGGGCAGCGTCTCGATGGCGTACGAGGTGAGCCGCCGCACCCGGTCCGCCCCGGCGACCAGCCCCGTCGTCCAGATGGCCAGCAGCGCCACGGGCACCACGGCGATCGCGCCGTAAAACGTGATGGCGGCGGCGTGCAGCGACAGGTCCCGCCCGCGTACCGGCCGGAACGCGGCGCTGACGATCCGCTTCGCCCGCTGCCATCCGTCTGCCACCGCGACCTTCTTCCCCGTCCCGCCCCCCCGTCACGCATTACGATCCCGCGTCATGACCGTGCTCACCACGGAACGCCTCGTCGTCCGCGACTGGACCGCCGAGCCGGGCGACCTGGCCCGGATCTACGACATCTACTCTCGTGCCGAGGTGGTGCGCTGGCTGGGCGCGGCCCCGGGCCTGCCGCTGACCGACCCGTCCGGCGCGGTCGACCGGCTCGCCGCCTGGCGGGAGCGGCACGCCGCCCACGGCGACCGGTACGGCACCTGGGCGATCGAGACGCGCGCCGACGGGCGGGTCGTCGGCACGGTGCTGCTCAAGCCGCTGCCGGGCCGCGACGAGCGCGTGCCGACCACCGACATCGAGGTCGGCTGGCACCTGCACCCCGACTCGTGGGGCCACGGGTACGCCACCGAGGCGGCCCGCGCGCTGGTGGCCCGGGAACTGGCGACGGGCACCCCGCGGGTGTGGGCGGTGGTGTCGCCGGGCAACACGGCGTCGGCGGCGGTGGCCCGACGACTCGGCATGGCCTACGTGGGCCGGCGCACCGACTGGTACGGCGGCGAGGAGCTGGACGCCTTCGTCCTCCGCCCCCACGCCTGACAGCGCCTGGCGGGCGCGTCACCGCAGCCGACAACGCTGGCAACACCGCCACGCGGACCCTGGGGATGCACCCCGCTGGTCGGTGCCGACACTTCACCTGGTCAGCCGTTGCCGGACCGGTGCCGGCGGCCTACGCTCGTGCCCGCGCCGGCAGCCCCGGGGAGATCCCAGGCAACCTCGGCAGGCCGGGTTTGCGACAAGCAGGAGGACGGACATGGTGGTGCCGGGCGGTCCCCAGGGCTATGCCCCGCTGTCGGCGGGCACCCGCCCGGGTGCAGCGGGGGCCCGCCCGGGGAGTGCGGCGGCCACCGCCGTCGCCGTGGTCGCGGTCGTGCTCCTGGTCGTGCTCGCCCTGATCGTGGCACTGGTCGGGATGTTCCTACCGATGGCCGCGGACGCCTGCGGCACCGAAGGAACCGAGGGGCTGATGATCTGCGGGCCAGCCGGTGAGTTGGCGGTGCTCGCACCGACCGGCGGTGCCGTGCTCGGGGTGCTGCTCGCGCTCGCCGGGTTCCTCCCGTTGCCGTTGCGGCACCGCCGGTTGGTCTTCATCGGCCTGGGCTACCTGTTCGTCCTCGGCGGCCTCGGGATCGGCTTCCTGGTGGCCTTCAGCGGCTGGTGACGTGATCCGGCCACCCGTTTACCCAGGCCCGACTTCCGTCGGACAGGTTGTGCGATGCGCTGCGTCGAGGGCTGCGACGGCTAGGTGCCGACCCTGCCCCTGTACGAGCTGGTCGACGGCGAATACCGCCCGCTGGCCGTCGCCGCGGCCGGCAGCACGTTCACGATGATCCGCCCGTTCGGGTTCACGGTCGACCCGGCCGACCTGCTGGACGACGAGGCGCACTGACGGCGGCGAGGCTCCCAGCGGGCGCATAGCCCGGCTGGGGAAGAATGGGCGGGTGACAACTTCCCGCGATCTTGTGCTGCTCGGCTCGACCGGTTCGATCGGCACCCAGGCCATCGACATCGTCCGGCGCAACCCCGACCGGTTCCGGGTGGTGGCGCTCGGCGCCGGGGGCGGGAACGTCGAGCTGCTCGCCGCGCAGGCCCTCGAACTGCGCGTCGAGGCGGTCGGGGTGGCGAAGGCGTCTGCCGCGCAGGACCTCCAGCTCGCCTTCTACGCCGAGGCGAGCCGGCGCGGCTGGTCCAGCGGCGAGTTCAAGCTGCCCAAGATCGTGGCGGGGCCGGACGCGATGACCGAGCTGGCGCAGTGGCCCTGCGACGTCGTACTCAACGGGGTGGTCGGCTCGCTGGGGCTCGCGCCGACCCTGGCCGCGCTGCGCGCCGGGCGTACCCTCGCCCTGGCCAACAAGGAGTCGCTCGTGGCCGGCGGCCCGCTCGTGAAGGCCGCGGTGACGCGGCCGGGGCAGATCGTGCCCGTCGACTCCGAGCACTCGGCGCTGGCCCAGTGCCTGCGCGGCGGCACCAGGGGCGAGGTGCGCCGGCTGGTGGTCACCGCCAGCGGCGGGCCGTTCCGGGGGCGGCGGCGCGACGAGTTGACGCAGGTCACGCCCGAGCAGGCCCTCGCGCACCCGACCTGGAACATGGGGCCCGTCGTCACGATCAACTCCGCGACGATGGTCAACAAGGCGCTGGAGGTGATCGAGGCGCACGAGCTGTTCGACGTGCCCTACGCCGACATCACCGTCATGGTGCACCCGCAGTCGGTGATCCACTCGATGGTCGAGTTCGCCGACGGGTCGACGCTGGCCCAGGCCAGCCCGCCCGACATGCGGCTGCCCATCGCGCTGGGCATCGGCTGGCCCGACCGGGTGCCGGACGCCGCCGCCGCCGTCGACTGGACCACCGCGCACACCTGGGAGTTCGCCCCGCTCGACGACGAGGCGTTCCCGGCGGTGGCGCTGGCCAAGGCGGCCGGCGAGGCGGGACGCTGCCGCCCGGCGATCTACAACGCGGCCAACGAGGAGTGCGTCGCGGCGTTCGTCGCCGGCCGGCTGCCGTTCCTCGGCATCGTGGACACCCTCCGGCGGGTGCTGGACGACGCTCCCGATTTCGCCGAACCAGGTACCGTCGAGGACGTGCTCGCCGCCGAGTCGTGGGCGCGCGCGCACGCGCAGGAGATCATCGTGGCGTCACCATCGGCGGCGTCGTCGGTCTCGGCGGCGTCGTCGGCATCGGCATCGGTGGAAGGAGCTTGATGGCGTACCTGCTCGGGGTGGTCCTGTTCGCCCTGGCCATCCTCGTCTCGGTCAGCCTGCACGAGGCGGGGCACATGCTCACCGCCAAGGCGTTCGGGATGAAGGTCACCCGCTACTTCGTCGGCTTCGGCCCCACCATCTGGAGCTTCAAGCGGGGCGAGACCGAGTACGGCCTCAAGGGCATCCCCCTCGGCGGCTTCTGCAAGATCGTCGGCATGACGCCGCAGGACGACGACGTCGAGCCGGGCGACGAGCACCGCGCGATGTGGCGCTACCCGGTCTGGAAGCGGACGATCGTGATGTCCGCCGGGTCGGTCACCCACTTCGCGCTGGCCCTCGTCGCGACCTGGATCATCGCCGTCTCCGCCGGCCTGCCCAACCCCGACTTCCCGACCACCGACGCCGAGGCCCGCCAGGAGCCGGCGGTCATCGCCCTGGCCAAGTGCGTGGTGCCGGAGAACGCCGTGCGCGAGTGCGCGGCGAGCGACCCGGCCAGCCCGGCCGCGACGGCCAACCTGCGCGACGGCGACCGGATCACCTCGCTCAACGGCACCCCGGTCAACAACTACGGCGAGCTGCTGACCGCGCTGCGGGCCACGAAGCCGGGCGACACCGCCCAGATCGGGTACGTCCGCGACGGCCAGCCCGGCACCACGAGCACCGTGCTCGCGCAGACCCAGCGCCCGCCCCTGGACGACCCGAAGGGCACGGTCGGCCCGGTCGCCGCGCTCGGCATCGGCCTCCAGTTCAGCACCCCCACCCGGGTCCAGTACGGCCCGGTCGCCGCCCTCGGCGGGACCGCCCGGTTCACCGGCGACATGGCCGTCGGCACGTACGAGGCGATGAAGCGCATCCCGCAGAAGGTGCCCGCCCTCTGGACGGCGATCACCGGCGGCGAGCGGGACGTGGACACCCCGATCAGCGTGGTCGGCGCGAGCCGGCTCGGCGGCGAGGCCGTGGAGAACAACGCCTGGCTGGTGTTCTTCATGCTGTTCGTGTCGCTGAACTTCTTCATCGGCGTGTTCAACCTGCTGCCGCTGCTGCCGCTCGACGGCGGCCACATCGCCATCGCCTGGTTCGAGCGGGTCCGGTCCTGGGTCTTCGCCCGGTTCGGCCGCCCGGACCCGGGCCGCGTCGACTATCTCAAGCTCATGCCCATCACGTACGTGGTGATCCTGATCGGCGGCGTGTTCACGCTGCTGACCGTCACCGCGGACGTCGTCAACCCGATCACGCTCTTCTCAAGGTGAGTGCCTGAAGTGACCGCAGTCAGTCTCGGTATGCCCGTCGCGCCGCCCCCCGCGCTCGCCCCGCGCCGGGCCAGCCGCCAGATCATGGTCGGCTCGGTGCCGGTCGGTGGGGGCGCGCCGGTGTCGGTGCAGTCGATGACCACCACCCTCACCTCCGACGTCAACGCCACCCTCCAGCAGATCGCCGAGCTGACCGCGTCCGGCTGCCAGATCGTCCGGGTCGCCGTGCCCTCGCAGGACGACGTGGAGGCGCTGCCGGCGATCGCCCGCAAGTCGCAGATCCCGGTGATCGCCGACATCCACTTCCAGCCCAAGTACGTCTTCGCCGCGATCGACGCCGGCTGCGCCGCCGTGCGGGTGAACCCGGGCAACATCCGGCAGTTCGACGACAAGGTCAAGGAGATCGCGAAGGCGGCCGGCGACGCCAGGGTGCCGATCCGCATCGGCGTCAACGCCGGCTCGCTGGACAAGCGGCTGCTCGCCAAGTACGGCAAGGCCACCGCCGAGGCGCTGGTCGAGTCGGCGCTGTGGGAGTGCTCACTGTTCGAGGAGCACGGCTTCCGCGACATCAAGATCTCGGTGAAGCACAACGACCCGGTGGTCATGATCCGGGCGTACCGGCAGCTCGCCGAGCGCTGCGACTACCCGCTGCACCTCGGCGTCACCGAGGCCGGGCCGGCGTTCCAGGGCACCATCAAGTCGGCGGTCGCCTTCGGCGCGCTGCTGGCCGAGGGGATCGGCGACACGATCCGGGTGTCGCTGTCCGCCCCGCCGGTGGAGGAGATCAAGGTCGGCAACCAAATCCTGGAGTCGCTGGGGCTGCGCGAGCGGGGCCTGGAGATCGTCTCCTGCCCGTCGTGCGGGCGGGCCCAGGTCGACGTCTACAAGCTGGCCGAGGAGGTCACCGCCGGCCTGGAGGGGCTGCCGGTGCCGCTGCGGGTGGCCGTCATGGGCTGCGTCGTCAACGGTCCGGGGGAGGCCCGCGAGGCCGACCTCGGCGTCGCCTCGGGCAACGGCAAGGGGCAGATCTTCGTCAAGGGCAAGGTCGTCAAGACCGTCCCCGAAGGGCAGATCGTGGAGACGCTGATCGAAGAGGCGCTGCGGATCGCCGACGAGATGGGCGCGGAGCTGCCCGAGGAGCTGCGGGACCTGCTCCCGGGGGCCACCGTCACGGTGCACTGACCCGCCGCACCACGCCGCACCATGCGCCGACAGGGGGCCGTTCCGCCGGGAACGGCCCCCTGGTCGTGTGCCCTGCTGTGCCGCGCGTGCCTGCTGTGCCGCGCGTGCCTGCTGTGCCGCGCGTGCCTGCTGTGCCGCGCGTGCCAGTTGTGCCACGCGTGCCTTGTGCGCGGGCGGTGCCCGGGGCGTGAGAAGGGGACCCTTCTCGACCGTATGCGTTAACAGGGGGCCCTTCCTTACCCCTCGGCGAGGATGGCGTAGAGCTTGCGCCGGGTCTCGGCGAGCACCTGCGCGGCCCGCTCCCGCTGGTCGTCGGTGCCGGTCATCATCACCTGCCGCAGCGCGTGCATCGCCTGCGTGCCGGCGTCGCGGATGTCGTGCCAGCTCGCGACGGTGTCCTCGGCGAACTCGCCCCACGGCGGGGCCTGCGCCGCCTCGTCGGCCTCGGCCCGGCCCGCCTCGGTGACGGTGAACCGCTTGCGCCCGCCGCCGGCCTCCTCGGTCGCGGCGGCGACGACGCCCTCGTCCTCCAGGAGCTGGAGGGTCGGGTAGATCGACCCTGGGCTGGGCCGCCAGGCCCCGCCGGTGCGGGAGTCGATTTCCTGGATCATCTCGTAGCCGTGCATCGGCCGCTCGGTGAGCAGGGCCAGCACGGCGGCGCGGACGTTGGGCCGCCGCCCCCGGCCGCGCCCCCGGTGGCCACCCCGCCCGCCGCCGTGCGGGCCCCCGTGGCCGGGCGGGCCCGGCGGGAAGGGCGGGCCGGGGGGACCGGGTGGGAACGGCGGGAAGCCGAAGCCCCGCATCCGCGCCTCGTGCATGTGCGTCCGTCGGTGGAACCCCATGGTTCTCTCCCCTCGAAGTTCTGTCGCTGATGCATCAACGATATATCGCCAACCGGTCGGCAACAACTCGGTTCTGCGCCGCCGGCCGCCGGGCCGCCGGGGACCCCGGCCCGGCCCACGGCGGACTCCGTACTCGGCCGGCGGGGCGGGCGGCCGATCTGGCAGGCTGGAGGCGTGCTGACGGCGCCGGTGCGGCAACTCGGGGAGTCGGAGCGGCGTGCGGTCGAGCGGCTGCTCGACCTCGACCCGTTCGCGGGGGCGCAGGTCGCCGAGCGGGTCACCGCGCGCGGGCTGGCCTGGTGGCGGGCCGAGGCGCGCATCCTGGGCTACGGCGCGCGCCGCCACCTCGAGTCGATCTGCTGGCTCGGCGGCAACCTCACCCCCGTGCTCGCCTCGGAGTCGGCCGTCGCCGCCTACGCCGAACTGCTCGCCGCCGAGGAACGGCTCTGCTCGTCGATCGTCGGCCAGGCCGACGCGGTGCTCGGCCTCTGGGACCGGCTCTGCGGGCACTGGGGGCCGGCCCGGGACGTCCGGCCCAACCAGCCGCTGCTGGCCACCGACGCGCTCCCGTCGGTCGTCGTCGACCCCGACGTGCGGCTGGTACGCGGCAACGAGGTGGACCGCCTCTTCCCCGCCGCCGTCGCCATGTACACCGAGGAGGTCGGCGTCTCGCCGCTGGTCGAGGACGGCGGGCGCGGCTACCGGCGACGGGTCGCCGACCTGGTCCGCACCGGGCGGGCGTACGCGCGGTTCGTCGACGGCCAGGTCGTCTTCAAGGCCGAGCTGGCGGTGGTGACCCGGCACACCGCGCAGGTCCAGGGGGTCTGGGTCGCCCCGGAGTGGCGCGGCCGGGGGATCGCCGCGGCGGCGATGGCGGCGGTCACCCGGGACGCGCTGCTGCGGGTCGCCCCGACCGTCAGCCTGTACGTCAACGACTTCAACCTGCCGGCCCGCCGCGTCTACGAACGCTGCGGGTTCCGCCCGGTCGGCACCCTCGCCACCGTCCTCTTCTGAGGTGCAAGGAAGGGCCCCCTCTTAACGCCTGCGGTAGAGAAGGGTTCCCCTCTCACCCCGGGCGCGGGGAGCGCGGGGGTGCGGGGAGCGCGGGGCGCGGTGGGTGGGGAGGGCACCCGGGCGGGTGGCGCGGGCGGTAAATGCGTTGAAGGCGTCGGCCGGATCACGGAGGGTGGAAACACCGCCACCCGAGTGTCCGGAGGGACCGACATGCGCCTTTTCCGTGACCTGTGGGCCACCTCGGCACGCCGGATGACGCTGGTGGCGACGCTGATCGTGCTCGGCGCCGCCGGCCAGGCCGCCGCCGCGGCGCTCGCCGGCCCGGTGCTGGTGCACCGCTCGGGCCTCCTGTTCGCGGTCCTGGCCGTGGCGCTGTGCGCGGCCGTCGTCACCGACCTCACCATCGGGCTCGTGATGGCCGGCGTCACCGCCGACTGGTCGGCCGACGTGCGGCGGCGGCTGTGCCGGGTGGCGCTCGGGCAGGACCTGCCCACCCTGGAGGGCACCCCGGTCGGCGAGCTGCTGGACCGCATCGACGGCGACGTCTACCAGGTGGCCTCCGAGGTGCGCGGGCACGGCGTACGCATCGCCCAGATGAGCGCCACCGGCCTGCTCTCCACGGTCGTGGCCATGTTCGTCTGGTGGCCGGCCGGGGTGAGCATGCTCGCGTTGACCGCGCTGCTCGCCCTCGTCCTGCGCCGCCCGACGCGGCGGATCGCCCCGGCCCGGATGGCCGAGGAGGAGGCCTGGACCGACCTCGCCGCCGTGATGGAGGAGGCCGTCCACGGCCAGGATGACGTGCGCACCAGCCTCGCCCGGCCGTACGTGCTGCGGCTCTTCGCCCGACGCGCGGCGACGGTGCTGGCCCGGGGCAACCTGGTGTGGCGGATGTCCGCGTGGGTGACCGCGACCGGTGCCGGCGTCATCCGCGTCGGCATCGTCGGGGTGGTCCTCGGCGGGGCGTGGGCGCTGGCCGCCGGCCGGATCGACGCGGCCCGGCTGACCGCCGTCTGGCTGCTCGTGCTCGCGTTCGGCGCGACCGTCGAGCACGTCAGCCGGATGGTGCCCGAGCTGCAGTACGCGCTTGGCGCCTGGGGGCGGGTGCAGCTGCTCCAGGACGCCCCGCAGGAGCCGGCCGGCGGTCGGGAGCCCGTCGACGGCGACCTGGTCGTGCGCCACCTCACCTACCGCTACCCGGCCGGCGGCTCCGACGGCGACCGCGCGCCGGCGCTGCGCGACGTCTCGCTGACGTTCGCCCGGGGCCGGTCGTACGCCCTCGTCGGCCGCACCGGCTCCGGCAAGTCGACCCTGGCCAAGGTGCTCACCCGGGCCGTGGACCTGCCGCGCGGCACCGTCCTGCTCGGCGACACCGACCTGCTCGACCTCGACGTCGAGCTGCTGCGCCGGTGGATCGCCGTGGTGCCGCAGCGCACCGAGATCCTGGCCGGCACCCTCGCCGAGAACGTCGCGCTGTTCGACCCCGACCTGCTCGCCGACGCCGCCCGGGCGCTGGACGAGCTGGGGCTGACCGCCTGGATCGCCGGGCTGCCCGACGGCCTGGACACCCGGCTGGGCGAGGGCGGGCACGTGCTGTCCGCCGGGCAGGAGCAGCTCGTCGCGTTCGCCCGGATCCTGGTCCGCGACCCGTACGTGGTGATCCTCGACGAGGCCACCGCGCGGCTGGACCCGGTCACGGAGACGCTGGTGCAGCGGGCCACCGACCGGCTGCTCGCCGACCGGATCGGCATCGTCATCGCCCACCGGCTCTCCTCGGTGCGCCGCTGCGACGAGGTGGTGGTGCTGGCCGACGGCGCGGTCGTCGAGGCGGGGCCGCTGCACACCTCGGAGCGGTTCGCCGAGCTGCTGGCCGTCAGCCACGCCTCCGCGTACGCCGGAGCGGGTGTCGGAGCGGGTGTCGGGGCCGGCGCGGGCGTCGGCGGGCGGGCCGGCGGCGCCGCCGCCGTGCTGACCGACCCGCCGCGGTCGGACGCGCCCGGCGGCCCCGGGGAAGCCGGCGCGCCCGGCGGGTCCGACACGCCCGTCGGGACCGCGCGGGTGAAGGTCGAGCCGCCCGAGCTGCCGCCGGCCCCGCGCACCCGCACGATGCGGGAGATCCTCCGCCTCACCACCAACAACCCGCGGTACGGCCTCGCGGCGATCACGCTGTTCGGCTTCGGGGGTCTGCTCGGCCTCGACGGCTCGATCCTGCCCTGGCTCTGGGCCGACCTGGTCGACGGGGTGGGCGGCCCGTGGTGGCCGGCGGTCGGCATCGTCGCCGCGCTGCTGGTGACGACACCGGTGCCCTACCTCACCAGCACCATGTTCCCCAACTGGTGGGTGCGGCAGATGCTGCGGATCAGCCTGCGGCTGGTGCACGGGCAGACCGGCCCGCGCCGGATCAGCGGGCACACCCCGGCGGAGGTGGTCGCCCAGGGCGGCGACACCGAGCGGGTGGTGATCCTCGCCGACAACATGCTCGACCAGGCCATCTCCGTGCTCATCGTGGTGACCATGACGTTGGTCTCCGGCAGCTGGGTCCCGGCCCTGTTCTTCGCCGGGACGATGGTCGTCTCCGGGCTGGCCGCGACGCTGTTCGGGCCGCGCCTGGAACGGTCGGCGCGGGCCACGGTGGCGGCGCGGGCGGCGTTCGCCACCGCGTTGGTGTCGTCGCTGTCGGCGGCCCGCACGGTGAAGCTGGCCGGCGCGACCCGGCCGGTGCTGGGCCACCTGGCCGACCTCGACACCGCCCGCAGCGAGCGGCAGCGGCGGGAGATCTCCGTGCAGGTCTGGGCCCGGTCGACGCCCGCCCTGGCCAGCGGCCTGCTGCCGATCGGCGCCTGGGCGCTCTACCTCGGCGGTGGGCTGTCCGCCGGGGCGACCCTGGTCGCGGTCTCCACGCTCGGCGCGGCCCGCTGGTTCGCCTGGACGACGGCGTCGCTGGTGTCCCAGCTGCCGTCGGCCCGGGTGTGGACGCGCCGCACGGTCGCGATGGCCGGGGTCGGGGCCTACTCGGCGTCGGTGCCAGGGGTCGACCTGACCGCCGGCACCGCGCCCGCGCCGGAGCCCCCGCCCCGGCGTCCGCTGCGCCGGCTGGAGCTGGCCGGCTTCGGCGCGCTGCACACCGACGGTACGCTCGCTGCCCACGACGTCGACCTGACCGTCGAACGCGGGCAGCTCGTGCTCGTCGTCGGGCCGGTCGGGTCGGGCAAGTCGTCGCTGCTGCGCGCCCTCGCCGGGATCGTGCACCACACCGGCACCCTGCGCTGGAACGGCGAGCCGGTCACCGAACCGGAGGTGTTCCTGCGTCCCCAGCAGGTCGGCTACGTCGGCCAGCTGCCCCGGGTGCTCTCCGGCACCGTCGCCGACAACGTGGCGCTCGGGCACGACGTGGACGCCGCCGCGGCGGTGTCGACGGCCCAGCTCGAACACGACCTGGCGGCGGCCGGTGGCGTCGGTGAGGGCGGGTTGGGCCTGCTCATCGGGCACAAGGGCACCCGGCTGTCCGGCGGGCAGCTCCAGCGGCTGGCGCTGGCCCGGGCGCTGGCCCCGCGTACGGAACTGCTGGTCGCCGACGACGTGTCCTCGGCGCTGGACGTCACCACGGAGCTGGAGCTGTGGGCGGCGCTGCGCGAACACGGGGTGACGGTGGTGGGCTCGACGTCGAAGCGGGCGGCGCTGGTCCGCGCCGACCAGGTGGTGGTGCTTGTCGACGGCACCGTCGCGGCCCACGGCCCCTGGCGGGACCTGGAACGGGACTGGGGCCACCTGGCCGGCTGACCCGCCCGCGCCGCCGCTGACCCGCCCGCGCCGCCGCTGACCCGCCCGCGCCGCCGCTGACCCGCCCGCGCCGCCGCGGGCGCGGGCCCGCGGCGGCGGGCGGGTGGGGTCAGAAGGCGCGCTCGTACTGGGCGGGCCAGTCGGGCGTCGCGCCGAGCTTCGCCGCCGCCCGGCGGGGCCAGTACGGGTCGCGCAGCAGCTCCCGACCCAGCAGGACCAGGTCCGCCTCGCCGCCGGCCACGATCTGCTCGGCCTGCTCCGGCTCGACGATCAGGCCGACCGCGCCGGTCGCCACGCCCGCCTCCCGGCGGATCCGGGCCGCGAGCGGCACCTGGTAGCCGGGGCCGACCGGGATGGTGGCCCGGGGAGCCGCGCCCCCCGACGAGGCGTCCACCAGGTCGACGCCGGCCGCCGCCAGCTCCCCGGCGAGCACCACGCTGTCCTCGACCGTCCAGCCGCCCTCGGTCCAGTCGGTGGCGGAGATCCGGGTGAGCACGGGCACGCTCTCGCCGACCGTCGCGCGCACCGCGCGGGCCACCTCCAGGGCCAGCCGCATCCGGCCCGCCCGGTCCCCGCCCCAGCCGTCGGCGCGGTGGTTGGTCAGCGGCGAGAGGAACTCGTGCAGCAGGTACCCGTGCGCGGCGTGGATCTCCACGGCGGCGAAACCGGCGTCCACCGCGCGGCCGGCGGCGGTGGCGAACGCCTCCACCACCCCCGCGATCCCCGCCTCGTCGAGCGCGGTCGGCACCCGGTAGTCCGGCACGAACGGCTCCGCGCCGGGGCCGACCGGCGTCCAGCCGCCCTCGGCGTCGGGCACCCCGCCGCGCCGGGGCGCCCATGGCCGGTACGTCGACGCCTTGAACCCGGCGTGCGCGAGCTGCACCGCCGGCACCGCGCCCTGCGCCGCGACGAACGCGGTGACCGGCCGCCACGCGTCGACGTGCGCGTCGGACCAGAGCCCGACGTCCTGCGGGCTGATCCGGCCCTCCGGCACCACGGCGGTCGCCTCGGTGAGCACCAGGCCCGCACCACCCACCGCGCGGGAACCCAGGTGTACGCGGTGCCAGTCGGTCGGCAGGCCGTCGGGACCCGCGCTGTACTGGCACATCGGGGCCAGGGCGACCCGGTTGGGCAGGGTGACGGCGCGCAGCGCCAGGGGCGTGAACAGGCTGCTCATGTCGTGATCCTCTCCGGAACTGTCAGGCGGGGACGGGAGCCGGCTCACCGGCGCGGGAGGGCCGCCCGGCGTCACCCGTCCCGGGGTCGGCGAGGCCGCCGCGTCCGGCGTCGCCCGGCTCGGGGTCGGTGAGGCCGCGGCGACCGGCCGAGTCGTACGCGGCCCGGTCGAGAGTGCCCTCGCGGGCGGCCACGATGGTCGGCACCACGGCCTGGCCGGCCACGTTGGTGGCGGTGCGGATCATGTCCAGGATCGGGTCGATGGCCAGCAGCAGGCCGGCGCCGGCCAGCGGCAGGCCCAGCGTGCTCAGGGTCAGGGTGAGCATCACGATAGCGCCGGTCAGGCCGGCGGTGGCCGCCGATCCGACCACCGACACGAACGCGATGAGCAGGTAGTCGCCGACGCCCAGGTCCACCCCGAAGACCTGCGCGACGAAGATCGCCGCGAGGGCCGGGTAGATCGCGGCGCAGCCGTCCATCTTCGTGGTCGCCCCGAACGGCACCGCGAACGAGGCGTACTCGCGGGGGACGCCGAGGCGCTCGACGGAACGCTGGGTCACCGGCATGGTGCCGACCGAGGAGCGGGAGACGAACGCCAGCTCGATGGCCGGCCACGCCCCGGCGAAGAAGCGCAGCGGGTTGAGGCGGCCGGCGGCGAGCAGCAGCAGCGGGTAGACCACGAACAGCACGATCGCGCAGCCGACGTACACGGCGGTGGTGAACTTCGCGAGCGGGGCCAGCAGGTCCCAGCCGTACGACGCGACGGCGTTGCCGATGAGGCCGAGGGTGCCGATCGGGGCGAGCCGGATCACCCACCACAGCGCCTTCTGCACGATGCTCAGCAGCGACCGGTTGAGCGCCACGAACGGCTCGGCGGCGTCGCCGACCAGCAGCGCCGCCGCGCCGACCACGAGGGCGAGGAAGACGATCTGCAGCACGTTGCCCTCGACGAACGCGCCGACCGGGTTGGTCGGGACGATGCCGGTGAGGAAGTCGGTCCAGGAGCCGGTGGTCTTCGGCGGGGCGGCGGCGCCCACGTCGAGGGTGACGCCCCGGCCGGGGTCGGTGAGCAGGCCGAGGCCGATGCCGATGCTCACCGCGATCAGCGCGGTCGCGCCGAACCAGAGCAGCGTCTTGAGCGCCAGCCGGGCGGCGTTGGCGACGCCGCGCAGGCTGACGACGCTGACCACGATGGCGGTGAAGACCAGGGGCGGCACGGCCAGCTTCAGCAGCTGGACGAACAGGTCGCCGACGGTGTCGAGGGTGCTGGCCAGCCAGCTCAGGTCGTTGGCGCGGGCGACGAAGCCCAGCGCCACGCCGAGCACGAGGCCGAGCAGGATCTGGAGGGAGAAGGGAAACTTGCGCAGGGCGGAAGCCATGGGAACGTCCAAGTGGGGTCAACGGCGGTCGGGCGGGCGTCAGGAGGAGACGGGCCGCGCCGGACAGACGCCGCTGGCCTGCCGTCGGAGGTCGACGTACAGGCGGACGGTGAGGTCCCAGACGTTGGTCATCGCCCGCCGACGATACGCCCAGCCGTTCGCCGGGTGGAAGGACCGCCCGGCGTGAGGCTCCTTACACAGCCAACCGTCGATGCGCCGGCCCGCGCTGTGGAAGCAGCGTTAGGAAGGGCCCCTTGTACAACAGAATGCGTTAACAGGGGGCCCTTCCTTGCACGGGCCGCGCGGGGCGGTCGCGGCGTGGATATCCTGGGGCCGCCTCGCCGCGACCCGGCGGGCCCGTTGAGTATCGGCCTTCCCACCCCGAAGGACTACGTCGATGACCGTGGCATATCTCGTGGCCGGTGTCCGCACCCCCATCGGCCGGTACGCCGGCGCGCTCGCCGGGGTGCGCCCCGACGACCTCGCCGCGCACGTGATCCGGGAGCTGGTGGCCCGCCACCCGTCGGTGGACTGGGCCCGCGTCGACGACGTGGTCCTCGGCTGCGCCAACCAGGCCGGCGAGGACAACCGCAACGTCGCCCGGATGGCGGCACTGCTGGCCGGCCTGCCCGGCGAGGTGCCCGGCAGCACCGTCAACCGGCTCTGCGGCTCGGGCCTGGACGCCCTGGCCACCGCCGCCCGGCAGGTCGTGGCCGGCGAGGCGGAACTGGTCGTGGCCGGCGGCGTGGAAAGCATGAGCCGCGCGCCGTTCGTCATGCCGAAGGCCACCGCCGCGTTCTCCCGGGCCGCCGAGGTGTACGACACCACGATCGGCTGGCGGCTGGTCAACCCGCTGATGGAGCGGGGCTGGGGCATCGACTCGATGCCGGAGACGGCGGAGAACGTGGCCGCCGAATTCGGCGTGGACCGCGCCGCGCAGGACGCGTTCGCGTACCGGTCGCAGCAGCGGGCCGCGAAGGCGCAGGCCGACGGCCGGTTCGCCGAGGAGATCGTGCCGGTGACCGTGCCGGCGGGCCGGCGCGAGACGAAGCTGGTCGACGTCGACGAGCACCCCCGGGAGACGACGCTTCCGAAGCTCGCCGCGCTGCCCACCCCGTTCCGTGCGGGCGGCACGGTGACCGCCGGCAACTCCTCCGGGGTCAACGACGGCGCGGTGGCGTTGCTGGTGGCCGGTGAGGCGGCGGTGGCCCGCTACGGTCTCACCCCGCTGGCCCGCGTCACGGGGGCCGCCGCGGCCGGCGTGCCGCCCCGGATCATGGGGATCGGGCCGGTGCCGGCGACCCGTAGGCTGCTCGACCGGCTCGGCGTCGGCCTCGACGCTGTCGACGTGATCGAGCTGAACGAGGCGTTCGCCGCGCAGTCGGTGGCGGTGCTGCGCGAGTGGGGCCTGCCCGAGGACGCCGAGCACGTCAACCCCAACGGTGGGGCGATCGCCCTGGGCCACCCGCTGGGAGCCAGCGGGGCCCGGCTGGCCCTGACCGCCGCCCTGGAGCTGCGCCGCCGCGACGCCCGCCGGGCGTTGGCGACGATGTGCGTCGGGGTGGGGCAGGGCATCGCGCTGATGCTGGAGTCAGTCGGCTGACCGGCCGCCCGGCCACGGCCCGGTCGGGAAACAGACCTCGCGAATGGTGGAACCTGCGGCTTAGAGTGTGGAACACCACAGACCTGCGGGTCTGCCGGTCGGCGTGCCCGGCGTCCCCGTGCCGTGTCCGCCGACCGGCACGGCCCGTGGCGCGGCGACCACTGGCGGGAGCGACACAGGATGGCGGACGGACTTCCCACCGAGATCGACCTGAGTCGACCGAGCGCGGCCCGGGTCTACGACTACTTCCTCGGCGGCGCGCACAACTTCGAGATCGACCGGCAGTTGGCCGAGCAGATCGCCAGCATGACGCCGAACCTGGCCGCGACCATGCGGGCGGGCCGGGAGTTCCTGCGCCGGGCGGTCCGGGCGCTGCTGGACGCCGGCATCGACCAGTTCCTCGACATCGGCTCGGGGATTCCCACCGTCGGCAACGTCCACGAGGTGGCGCAGGCGGCGAACCCGAAGGCCCGGGTGGTCTACGTCGACATCGACCCGGTGGCGGTGGCGCACAGCCGGGAGCTGCTGGCCGGCAACGACCTGACCGGGGTGATCCACGCCGACCTGCGGCAGCCCGAGGCGATCCTCGCCGCGAGCCGGTCCATGGGCCTGCTCGACCTCGACCGCCCGGTCGGCATCCTGCTCGCCGGGGTGGTCCACTTCGTACCGGACGCCGACCGTCCCGCCGACCTCCTCGCCACCCTGCGGGCGGCAGCCGCCCCGGGCAGCTTCCTGGTCGTCTCGCACTCCACGTTCGAGGACCAGCCGCAGGAGATGCTGGACGCCCAGCGGCTCTCGGCGCGCACCGCCACCGAGATCACGCTGCGCTCCCGCGCCGAGATCACCGGCTTCTTCGGCGACTGGACGATCCTGGAGCCGGGCGTGGTGCACATGCCGCTCTGGCGTCCCGACTCGCCGTCCGACGTGGACGCACAACCCGAGCGGTTCGGCGCGTTCGGCGGCGTCGCCCGGTACGACCAGCCCGCCGGCTAGGCCGTCGTGACAGCCGTGCCGGAACCCGGCGGTGACGCCACAGCCCTGCCGGAGCCCGGAGGCGACGCGACCGCCACGCCGGCGACTGGCGACGACACCACCGCCGTGCCGGCGACCGGCGGCGGGGGCTTCAGCCGGGCCGGCGCCCAGTCGTACGCAGCCGCGTGGGCCCGCGCGGCCCGCCGGCTCGGCTTCGTGCCGCTCAGCGCGGCCGAGGCCGAGCGGCTGCTCCTCGAACATACGGAGCAACTGGCCGGGGCGCTGCTGGCCGAGGCGTTCACCGCCCGGCCGGCCGAGAGCGTCGGCCGGGTGCTGGTCGAGGCGCACCTGGCCGAGCCGGGCCTGCTCGACTGGTCGGTTGCGGCGCTCGGGGACCGGTTCGTCGCCCAGGTGCTGCCCGACCGGGCGGGCCGCCCCGGCACGGCCCAGCGGGTCGCCGCCCTCCAGGGTGGGCTCGCCGCCGGATTCGCCCGGGCGCTGCGCGACCGCACCTTCACCCAGCAGGAACGCATCGCCCGCAGCGCCTGGCAGGCGCGGGACCTCGTCGAGCAGGCGCTGCGCGACAGCGAGGCGCGGTTCCGGGCCGTCTTCGTCGGGGCGGCCATCGGCATCGGCATCGCCGGCGTCGACGGGCAGATCATCGAGGTGAACCAGGCGTTCGCCGACATGCTCGGCTACAGCGTCGACGAGCTGCGCCGCACGAACGTGGCGTCGCTGTTCCACCCCGACGACGCCGCCGGGATGTGGGAGCTCTACCAGGCGCTCATCGAGGGAAAACACGACGCGGCCCGGGTGGAGAAGCGCTACTACCGCAAGGACGGCAGCATCGTCTGGACGGACCTGGCCGTCTCGCTGATCCGGCACGACGACGGCCGGCCACGCTTCACCGTGGCGATGATCGAGGACATCACCGAGCGGTACGAGCTGCAACAGCGGCTGCGCTTCCAGGCGCTGCACGACCCGCTGACCGGCCTGCCCAACCGTACGCTGTTCTTCGAGACCCTCGGCCAGGTCCTCGCCGACGCGGGCCCGGACCACCGGATCGGGGTCTGCTTCCTCGACCTCGACGGTTTCAAGGCGGTCAACGACAGCCTCGGGCACGACCTCGGCGACCGGCTGCTGGTGGTGATCGCCCGGCGGCTGGCCGAGTGCGTCTCCGGGCACGGGCACCTGGTCGCCCGGATGGGCGGCGACGAGTTCGTCATCCTCGTCGACGGTGGCGAGGACCTCGACGACGCGGTGGGCGTCGCCGAGATGGCCCTCGCCGCGGTCTCCGCCCCCGTGCACGTCGGCGACCAGCAGCTGGCCGTCTCCGCCAGCATCGGCATCGTCGAGTGCCCGGCCGGGGAGACCAGCGCGTCGGAGCTGATGAAGGCCGCCGACACCACCCTCTACTGGGCGAAGGCCGAGGGCCGGGGCCGGTGGGCCGTCTACGACCCCGAGCGCAGCGCCCGCGACATCGCCCGCTCCGCGCTGGTCGCCGGCCTGCCCGCCGCGCTGGACCGGGGCGAGTTCGTGGTCCACTACCAGCCGATCGTGTCGCTGCTCGACTCGTCGATGGTGGCCGTGGAGGCGCTGGTCCGCTGGCAACACCCGGAGCTGGGCCTGGTCGGGCCGGACCAGTTCATCGGGTTGGCCGAGGAGACCGGGCTGATCGTCCGCCTCGGGGAATGGGTGCTCGGGCAGGCGTGCCGCGACGCCGAGGCGTGGCGTCGCGCGTACCCCGAGGCGAAGCTGGTGGTCAGCGTCAACCTGGCCGCCCGGCAGGCCAACGACCCGGCCATCGTCGAGACGGTGGCGGGCGCGCTGGGCCGCACGGGCCTCCCGGCCGCGCTGCTCCAGCTCGAACTGACCGAGAGTGCCGTGATGGGCACCGCCGGTGAGCCGCTGCGCGCGCTGCACCAGCTCGCCGACCTGGGCGTACGGCTGGCGATCGACGACTTCGGCACCGGATACTCGAACCTGGCGTACCTGCGGCGGATGCCCATCCACTGCCTCAAGCTCGCGGGGCCGTTCGTGGAGGGCATCCGGCCCGGCGACGCCTCCGCCGCTTCCTCCTCCGCCTCCTCTGACGACCACCGCGACGAGCGGATCGTGGACGCGCTGGTGCGGCTGGCGCACGCGCTGGAACTATGGGTGACCGCCGAGGCGGTGGAGACGGAGGCGCAGGCGGAGCGGCTGCGGTCGCTGCGCTGCGACACCGGGCAGGGGCGCTGGTTCGGCCCACCCGTGCCGGCGGCCGAGATCACCGCCCGGCTGCGCGACGATGCCGAGGGGGCACCATGAGTCTCACCGATTCGCAGGCGGTGGTGTCGATCGTGGCCGCGCTGGCCATCCTGGCCGGGCTCGCCGGGGTGATCGTGCCGGGCCTGCCCGCGCTGCCACTGTGCTGGGGCGGGGTGCTGGTCTGGGCGATCTTCGGCACCGCCGGGGCGGGTCGCTGGCTGGTGCTGGCCGCCGCCACGCTCGTCGCCGTCGGCGGCGCCGTCGTCAAGTACCTGTGGCCGGGCCGCAACCTGAAGAATGCCGGCGTGCCGACGTCGTCGCTGCTGGCCGGCGGGGTGCTGGGGCTGGTGGGCTTCTTCGTGATCCCGGTCGTCGGCCTGGTCGTCGGCTTCGTCGGCGGAATCTGGGGAGCCGAGCGGCTGCGGCTGGGCAGCAACCAGCTCGCCTGGCCGTCGACGGTGCACGCGCTCAAGGCCGCCGGGCTGTCGATGCTGGTGGAGTTCCTCGCCGGGCTGGTGATCGCCGTGCTCTGGGTGGGCGGGCTGATCTTCGCCTGATCCTCGCTCGGCTGTGGCCGGTGTGGCGGCGCGGGGCGGTGCGCCGCATGTGAGAGAGAGGTGAACGCCCCGCGCCGCCGCAGGCCGGGCGTTGCCGAGCGCCCGGCGGGGCCCGTCCGGATCGGGCCTGGTCACAGGCTCAAGGATGCGCGTCGCGGGCCGGTTGCGGCAAGGCGATTACTTGGTACGGGGTGGGGCGCGTTCGTTGCGGTGCGTCGTGGGTGGGGGTTCGCCGGGGCCCGCCCGCTCCGGGCGGTCAGGCTTGATCCCTCCGCGGGCGGGCCCCGGCGAACCCCTGACGTGCTTGCGGTCCGTGTGGACGCGCACGGTCCCGCTCGACGGGGTGCTTGGCTGCCAGGGAGCACAAGATCGTGCTCGATCAGGGAAAGAGTCCCTCGCTGCCGGGCGGGTAGCCACTCTTTCGTGGATCGAGCACGATCTTGCGCGCTTGCGCCGCTCAAGGGCGGCTCCGGGAAGCCGCCCGACACCGGAACTGCGAGATCTTGGAAGAAAGTGGCCCCCCTGAGGGCCCGAATCTTCCAAGATCTATGCGGTCCTCGCCTGCCTGTCGGCAGCGACGAATCTGTTTCTGGTGGCGGCGATCCTGCTGTCTGCTGTCTGAGGGCGGGTGCCGTGCTTCTCCGGACATCGACATGCCCATTTGGCTGTCTGCCTTGTCGCATTCGCTGTCGTGGCTCGGCAGGTGCACGACGACGTCGCAGCGCATCCGCTTCCGGGCTGTAGGTCCAGCTGCGATTCTGGGTATCCTCCGAGGCGGCCCGCGGCGAGTTGCGCTTTCGCTGCCATTGCCGCAGTGACACGGGGAGCGCAATGTGAACGAGACCGGATGGGAAGCCGGATCTGTTCCCGCAGGCGGCAGAACAGGGCCGAGAAGAGGGCTCGTGTTCGCTGTGCCCGCCGTGATACTGGTGTTGGCTGCGCTCGTGGCCGTCGTGGTGTTGCGCCATCAGGACGCGGGCCCGCAACGTCCTCCTGCGCTGCAAGGTGCTCGCGGTGAGCCGGGGGAGGAGCAACTCGCCTCCCCCGCCGCCACCCCCTCCGGCCCGGCGCCGGCCCTGGCCGGCGCGACGCCGAGCCAGGTGACGGACGCCTGGGTCGAGCGGTGGCCCGGCCCGGTGACCGTCAAGGGCTCGCTGCACACCATCCAGGTGACCCTGCCCGGCACGCAGGACCAGCTTTCGGCCGCGGTCGGTCAGCCGTCCAAGGACCGCCGGGACGAGGTGGGGCAGGTCCTGTGCATGGTCAAGCTGCACGGCGCCGTGCAGCGGCCCTTGCTGCAGACCCTGGTGGACGGCTGCCTCGGTCCGGTCCTGCGCCCCGAGGAGCGCAAGACGGTGCTGGGCTGGCTGGTGGACACGGACTTCTCCGTGCCTCGTGCGGAGACCCGGGAGTCCGACCGGTTCGAGCTGACTGCGAACCACAACTCCGACCAGAACTTCGCGCTCACCCTGTACGCGCGCTGACCTGCTGGGGTGCCTCCCGGGGCCCGCCTGGCGAGTCACGTTGTTGGTGCTGCGACTGTAGGCGGCGCACGCGAGGCCGAGCTGTCACCGGACGGCCCTGCGTGCGAGCCGGAGCGAGGTCAGAAGTGCTTGGTGTGTTCGACGAACGCGCGCCAGGTCTGCGGGGTGAACGCGAGCACCGGACCGGAGGGGTCCTTGCTGTCGCGGACGGCGACCACCTCGGTCAGGTTGTCGGCCACCTCTACGCAGTCGCCGCCGCTCGTGCCGCTTCGGGTGGACTTCTTCCATCGCGCGCTACTGAGGTCCATGTTGGCTCTCCACTTCCTTCATCAGAGCGAGGGACAGGTCGCGCGGCAGGGCGAGTCCTCTCACACCCTCCCATCGTCCCAGAAGCGTAGCCATCTCATCCTCGCTGTCGGTGACCAAGCCGGAGAGTTGGTTCTCCAGGTGTCCCACCCAGCCCCCATCGGCGGACCTGGCCAGAGCGAGTGGGCCGGACAGGCCGACGTGCAGGCCGGTGTAGCACGGGATGACGTGGATGTGGACGTGGGGGAGGTCGGCCATTCGCAGCAGGTGGGCGAGTTGTTCGGCCATGATGGCGTCGGTGCGGCGTAGGGCTGCCTCGTCGATCACGGCGACGACCTGGGGTGGGTGTTCGCGTACCAGGATCTCCTGTCGCTCCAGGCGGGCCGCGACCTGCCGCTCGACTTCAGCCTCGGGCTTGGTGTCGTCGAAGCGCAGCACGGCGCGGGCGTAGTTTTCGGTCTGGAGCAGGCCGGGGACGAGCGTGGGGTTGAAGTATCGGAGCTGCGTGGCGTTGCGTTCGGCCTCCAGCCACGGGCGGAACCACGAGGGCTGGCCATCCCGTTCGGCCATCCGCAGCAGGGACTCGAACAGGCCGCCCGTGTCGAGCACCTCGTCCATGCGCTTGACGTACGCCTTGTCGAGCGGCCGGGTGCCGGTTTCCACCGCCGAGATCGTCGAGGCCGAGTAGTTCGCGCGTCGGCCGAGTTCCTCCTGGTTGAGGCCGGCGGCTGTCCGGATGCGACGGAGCTGCGTGCGTATCAGATCGGCGGTCTGCTCGCTTTCCATGCCTTCTCCAGATTCTCGTCGTGATCGCCAGGCGTCGCCCGGTCCTGCCGGGCGTCGTCGAGGGCTGCCGAGCGCGGCGCGGTGACTCCAGAGGTGCTCCGGGACCAGGCGCGATGGCTTCTCAGCGTAGTTCCGCGATCAGCAGACTGTCACCCGGCGGGCGGATGTGCAGGGACGTCGCCCGCCGGTCTTCGAGTCAGGGGAGAGGCGCATGGGCAGGTGGCATGGCGGGCGGGACCCGAGGTGTCCACAGTGAATCCGCTGGTCGTCGTGGGTGACGTGTTGACGCTTCAGCCGTGTGACTACTGCATCGGGCAGGTGGTGCTGCGGCTGAAGGTCACCTACGTTCCCCGGTACGCAAACTTCCTGGCGTCGCAATGGGTGCGGCTGGAGGGGCTGGAGCTGCGCCCCGACGGCACGCCGTGCCGGGAGCGCGTCGTCATGGTCCGGGTGCAGGCGATCCGCGACGCCCCGCCGGTCCGCCCGGGGCCGGGGGTGCGGGGGCGGTGACGGGCCAACACCCACCGAGGTACGCGGGCGGTCCCTGTTTCACCTGCGGCAGGCCGTGGCCGTGCTTCGAGCGGCAGGTGGCGAGCCTCGTCGAGTTCGCTGGCATGGGGGACCTGCTCGTGGCGTACCTGGGGGACTGGCACCGGCTCGGGGTCGAGGAGCGCAGGCGGCGCGGCCTGCCGTTCGACCCGGAGTTGGAGGCGCGGCACCTCGGGTGGCTCGACATGGTGCTGCCGGCGCGGGACGGGCGGGTCGTCGGCGATGGCTGAGGCCGCGTCGAGGAGCTTGGCCTGCGGGGACCTGCTGCACGTCACGTCGGCCGCCAGCGTGCAGTTCGTCCGGCCGATCTTCTTCCGGGTGATCCGCGTCCACGAGGACTGGCACACCTATCACGGGTGGCTGTGGCTGGACGGCTACGAGGTCGACGCTAGGGGCGACGCGGTGGCCCGCCGCTCGATCTTCGTGCAGCCGGCGGGGCTGCGCCGGTTGGCCGGCGTCCCGCGTCCGGCGGCGGCGCGCCAGGGGCGGCAGGCCGTGGCGTATTGACCATCGTGATCGGCGGGACGAGACTCGGGCGCACGCGTTTCCGGCAATCCTCGCCAGGAGGTGTGCAGTGGCCACGACGCCCGCGCCGACCGCCGAACAGCCGATGGACGACGACGCCCGCCGGCTCGCCGAACTCGGTTACCAGCAGGAGTTGCGCCGCAAGTGGAGCGGCTTCTCCAACTTCGCGATCTCGTTCTCGATCATCTCGATCCTGGCCGGCTGCTTCACCACGTTCGGCCAGGCGTGGAACAACGGCGGGCCGGTCGCCATCTCCTGGGGCTGGCCGCTGATCTCGCTGTTCATCCTGGTCATCGGATTCTGCCTGGCCGAGCTGGTGTCGGCGTACCCGACGGCGGGCGGCATCTACTGGTGGGCGGCGAAGATGGGCCGGCCGGTGCACGGCTGGTTCACCGGCTGGCTCAACCTGATCGGCCTGGTGGCGGTCACCGCGTCGGTCGACTACGGCTGTGCCACGTTCCTCAATCTCACCCTGTCGGCGCTGTTCGACGGCTGGGCGGGGACGCTGCGGCAGGCGTTCGTGCTGTTCGTGATCATCCTGGCGTTGCACGGGCTGATCAACATCTTCGGGCATCGGATCATCGACGTACTCCAGAACGTCTCGGTGTGGTGGCACGTGGCCGGCGCGGCGGCGGTCGTCGCCATCCTGGTGTTCGTCCCGGACCGGCACCAGAGCTTCCAGTTCGTCTTCACCGAGCGGTTCGACAACTCCGGCTTCGGCGACGGCGGCACCGGCGGGTGGACCTTCTGGTTCTACGTGCTGCCGTTGGGCTTCCTGCTCACCCAGTACACGATCACCGGCTTCGACGCCTGCGCGCATGTGTCGGAGGAGACCCGGGGCGCGTCGAAGGCCGCCGCGCAGGGGCTGTGGCGGTCGATCTTCTATTCGGCGGTGGGCGGCTGGATCCTGCTGCTTGCCTTCCTGTTCGCCGCCACCGACGTGGACGCGATCAACGCGGCCGGCGGGTTCTCCGGGGCGATCTTCGAAACGGCGCTCACTCCGTTCTTCTTCAAGACCGTCATCATCGTCTCCACCATCGGGCAGTTCTTCTGCGGCATGAGCTGCGTGACGTCGATGTCGCGGATGGCGTACGCGTTCAGCCGGGACCGGGCGGTGCCGGGCTGGCGGCTCTGGTCGCGGGTGGACCGCAACGGCACCCCGGCCAACGCGATCGTCGGCGCGACCGCGGCCGGCCTGGTGCTCACCCTGCCGGCGCTCTACGAGAGCCCGTCCGGCATCCCGGTCGCCTTCTACGCGGTGGTCTCGGTCGCGGTGATCGGGCTCTACCTCTCCTTCGTCATTCCTATCGTGCTGCGGCTGCGGATGGGCGACCGGTTCACCCCCGGCCCGTGGACGCTCGGCCGCCGCTACAAGCTGCTCGGCTGGGTCGCGGTGGTCGAGATCGCGATCATCTCGGTCTACTTCGTGCTGCCGATCGTGCCCGCCGGGGTGCCCGGCCACGCCGACTTCAGCTGGTCGGCGGTCAACTACGCGCCGCTCGCCGTGGGCGGGGTGCTGCTCGTCGTCGCCGTCTGGTGGTACGCCTCGGCGCGTAAGTGGTTCACCGGCCCCCGTCGTACGGTCGAGGGGTTTGCCGACGGCTCCGGCGCGGGCATTGACGGTGATCCGGTCAGGCAGTAGACCTTGGTGATGGAGGCCCGCGCATGAGCAGAGCACCGCTGTCCCTCGAAGAGTTACGGGCGGCGGTCGCCGCCGGCAAGCTCGACACCGTGGTGCTGGCCCTGGTCGACATGCAGGGCCGGTTGCAGGGCAAGCGGTTCCACGCGCCGTTCTTCCTCGACCAGGTGGTGGAGAACGGCAGCGAGGGGTGCAACTACCTGCTCGCCGTCGACGTCGACATGAACACCGTCGACGGCTACGCGATGTCGAGCTGGGAGCGCGGGTACGGCGACTTCGCCATGGTGCCCGACCTGGAGACGCTGCGCCGGGTGCCGTGGCAGCCGGGGACGGCGATGCTCCTGGCCGACCTGGCGTGGCTGGACGGGTCGGGCCCGGTGGCCGCCTCGCCCCGGCAGATCCTGCGTCGCCAGCTCGACCGGCTCGCCGCGCACGGGCTGACCGCGTACGCGGGCACGGAGCTGGAGTTCGTCCTCTACCGCGACTCGTACGAGGACGCCTGGCGGCGCGGCTACCGCGAGTTGACCCCGACAAACCAGTACAACGTCGACTATTCGCTGCTCGGCACGTCCCGGGTGGAGCCGCTGCTGCGGCGCATCCGCACCGAGATGGCCGGCGCGGGCCTGACCCCGGAGAGCGCGAAGGGCGAGTGCAACCTCGGCCAGCACGAGATCGCCTTCCGCTACGACGAGGCGGTGGCCTGCGCGGACCACCACGTGATCTACAAGAACGGGGCGAAGGAGATCGCCGCCCAGGAGGGCATGTCGATCACCTTCATGGCCAAGCCGAACGCGCGGGAGGGCAACTCCTGCCACATCCACTTCTCGCTGCGCGACGCCGACGGCCGCTCGGCGATGCTCGGCGACGGGCCCGCGCACCTGAGCGTCACCGGGCAGCGGGTGCTGGCCGGGCTGCTGGACACGATGCGGGAGTTCAGCCTGCTGTTCGCCCCGAACGTCAACTCCTACAAGCGCTACCAGCCGGGATCGTTCGCCCCGACGGCGCTGCGCTGGGGCACCGACAACCGCACCTGCGCGCTGCGGCTGGTCGGCCACGGCCAGGGCATGCGGGTGGAGAACCGGGTGCCCGGGGCGGACGTCAACCCGTACCTGGCGATCGCCGCCCTGGTGGCGGGGGCGGTGCACGGCATCGAGCGGGAGCTGGAGCTGGGCGAGGAGTGCACCGGCAACGCGTACGACGATCCGGCCGCCGAGCGGGTCCCCGGCACCCTGCGCGACGCGCTGGGCCTGTGGGAGTCCTCGACGATCGCCCGCGCGGTCTTCGGCGACGAGGTCCACGCCCACTACGCCAACATGGCGCGCATCGAGCTGCGCGCCTTCGACGCCGCCGTGACGGACTGGGAACTCCAACGCGGCTTCGAGCGCCTCTGACCCACCCCTTTTCTCTCCCGCGATCTTGCAGTTGGGGCCCCTGCCATGGGAGCTTGGCGGCATTTGTGGGGGCCGAAACTGCAAGATCGCGGGAGCTGGAGAGGGAGGGCAGGGTGGGGGATGTGACGCGGGTGGTTGATCCCGCCAGCGGGACGGTGGTGGGGGAGGTCGTCGCCACGACGGCCGAGGAGGTCGATGCCGCCGTCGGGCGGGCCGCCGCCGCGTTTCCGCGGTGGCGCGACGTCGCGCCGGGGGAGCGGGCGCGCCTGCTGCGGCGGTTCGCCGCCCTGGTCGACGCGCACCTGGAGGAGCTGGCGCTGCTGGAGGTGCGCAACTCGGGGCACACCATCGGCAACGCCCGCTGGGAGGCCGGCAACGTCCGCGACGTGCTCGACTACTACGCGGGCGCGCCGGAGCGGCTGACCGGGCGGCAGATCCCCGTGCCCGGCGGGCTGGACGTCACCTTCCACGAGCCGCTGGGCGTGGTCGGGGTGATCGTGCCGTGGAACTTCCCGATGCCCATCGCCGCCTGGGGGTTCGCCCCGGCGCTCGCCGCCGGCAACACGGTGGTGCTCAAGCCGGCCGAGCTGACCCCGCTGACCGCGCTGCGCCTGGCCGAGCTGGGCCGCGACGCCGGCCTGCCCGAGGACGTGTTCACCGTGCTGCCGGGCCGCGGCGACGTGGTCGGCGAGCGGTTCGTCACCCATCCGGCCGTCCGCAAGGTCTGCTTCACCGGGTCCACCGAGGTCGGCACCCGGATCATGGCCGGCTGCGCCGCCCAGGTGAAGCGGGTGACCCTGGAGCTGGGCGGCAAGAGCGCGAACGTCGTCTTCGCCGACGCCGACCTGGAGCGGGCGGCGGCCACCGCGCCGTACGCCGTCTTCGACAACGCCGGCCAGGACTGCTGCGCCCGGTCGCGGATCCTGGTGCAGCGCCCGGCGTACGACCGGTTCCTGGAGCTGCTGGAGCCGGCCGTGCGGGCGCTGCGGGTGGAGGACCCGGCGCGGGAGACGGCCGAGATGGGCCCGCTGATCTCCGCCGCCCAGCGGGACCGGGTCGCCGGGTACGTCGACGGGGCGCGCGTGGCCTTCACCGGCTCCCGCCCCGACGGCCCCGGCTTCTGGTACGCCCCGACGGTGCTGCTCGCCGACTCCCCGGCCGACCGGCACTGGCGGGAGGAGATCTTCGGCCCGGTCGTGTCGGTGCTCCCCTTCAACGACGAGGCGGACGCGGTCCGGCTAACCAACGACACCGAGTACGGCCTGTCCGGCTCGGTCTGGACCCGGGACGTGGGCCGGGCGCTGCGGATGGCGCGGGCGGTCGAGGCGGGCAACCTCAGCGTCAACTCGCACTCCTCCGTGCGGTACTGGACCCCGTTCGGCGGGATGAAGCGTTCCGGGCTGGGCCGCGAGCTGGGCCCGGACGCGCTGCACGCCTTCACCGACGTCAAGAACGTGTTCATCAGCACGGAGGAGTGAGATGCAGGGACGGCTTCAGGACCGGGTCGCGGTGGTGACCGGTGCGGGCAGCGGGATCGGGCTGGCCACGGCCCGGCGGTTCGCCGCCGAGGGGGCGCGGGTGGTCTGCGTCGACGTCGACGCGACGGCGGGCGGGCGGGCCGCGCAGGAGGTGGGCGGCGAGTTCGTCGCCTGCGACGTGGCCGACGAGGCGGCCGTGCGGGACCTCTTCGACGGCGTGGCGCAGCGGCACGGCCGGGTGGACGTGGCGTTCAACAACGCGGGCATCTCCCCGCCCGACGACGACTCGATCCTGGAGACGGGCCTGGACGCCTGGGAGCGGGTGCTGCGGGTCAACACGACGAGCGTCTACCTGTGCTGCAAGTACGCGATCCCGCACATGCGCCGGCAGGGCAAGGGCTCGATCATCAACACGGCGTCGTTCGTGGCGCTGATGGGGGCGGCCACCTCGCAGATCGCGTACACGGCGAGCAAGGGCGGGGTGCTGGCGATGACCCGGGAGCTGGGCGTGCAGTTCGCCCGGGAGGGCATCCGGGTCAACGCGCTGTGCCCCGGGCCGATCGCCACCCCGTTGCTGATGGAGTTGTTCGCCGCCGACCCGGAGCGGGCCGCCCGCCGCCTCGTGCACGTGCCGATGGGCCGGTTCGGCCAGCCGGAGGAGATCGCCGCCGCGGTGGCGTTCCTGGCCAGCGACGACTCGTCGTTCATGACGGCCGCGCAGTTCGTGGTCGACGGCGGCATCACCGGCGCGTACGTCACCCCGCTGTGAGGCGCGGCGGGGCCGGCACACACCCCGGCCCCGCCGTCCCGCCATGCGGAAGGGTTGTCCCACTTTTCGGTAAGCGGTGCCAGGATGGCGACATGAAGGTTCACGAGGCCATCGACGGGCGGCTGCGGGCGTTCATCGAGGAGCAGCCCGTCTTCTTCGTCGCCACCGCACCCTCCGGGGCCGACGGGCACGTCAACGTCTCGCCGAAGGGCATGCGCGGCACCTTCGTCATCCTCGGCCCGCGCCGGGTGGCGTGGATCGACTTCCACGGCAGCGGCGCGGAGACGATCGCCCACCTGCGCCAGAACGGCCGCATCACGCTGATGTTCTGCGCCTTCGCCGGGCCGCCGAACATCGTCCGGCTGCACGGCCGGGGCACGGCGGTGACGGTGGAGGACGACGGCTTCGCCGAGCGGCTCGCCGACTTCCCCGACCCGCCGGACCTGCACTCCGCCCGCGCGGTGATCACCGTCGACGTCGACCGGGTCAGCGACTCCTGCGGGTACGCCGTCCCCCTGATGCGCTACGAGGGCGACCGGGACCTGCTGATCCGCGCGCACTCCCGCCGCACCGCCGAGGACCTGGTGACCTACCGGGCCACGAAGAACGCCGCGAGCATCGACGGCCTGTCTGTCTTCTGACCCCCGGCGGCGTCCCGCGCGGATGAGACGCGGGTAACCAGCGCATCACGGCGGGGATGCGTTACGTTGCTGGTCCGTCTGGGTACAAGGCGGGTCACGGCGGCGGCGATCATGCGGTCGCCGGGGGTGACGGCCGGCGCGGGAGGATGCATGAGCTCGGCCCAGGGGGGCGAGGACGGCCAGCATCCGTCCGTCGGCACCGTCGAGGAGGCGTTCCCGCCGCAGCTCACGGCCGCGTGCGCCGCCGGCGGCGAGATGGGCGAACGCCTACTCCGCTTCGACTGGGCGGCCAGCCCGCTCGGCGCCCCGTCCGGCTGGCCGCCGGCGCTGTGCCACGCGGTCGCCATGATGCTCTCCTCCCGGGCGCAGATCGTCATGTTCTGGGGCCCCGAGCACCGCGCCTTCTACAACGACGCCTACCTGCCGACCATCGGCGACAAGCATCCCCACGCCATCGGCCAGCCCGCCCACGAGCACTGGCGGGAGACCTGGGACGTGCTCGGGCCCCTGCTGGGCTCGGTGCACAAGACCGGCGAACCGTACCGGGGCGAGAACCACCCCTTCGTGCTGCACCGGCACGGCTTCCTGGAGGACGTCTACTTCGACATCTCGTACGACCCGATCCGCGCCGCCGACGGCGGCATCGACGGCGTCCTCTGCCTCGTCAACGAGACCACCGGGCGGGTGCTCGGCGAACGCCGGCTGCGCGCCCTGGCCGAGCTGGGCTCCGACCTGGCCGAGGCCGAGAACGTCGCGGCCCTGGGCCGGGCTGCCGCCGGGGTGCTCGACCGGCACCGGGCGGACGTGCCGTTCGCCCTGATCTACCTGCGCGACGACGCCGGGCAGCTCACCCTCGCCGGGCGCAGCGGCAGCGGGCTGCCCGCCCCCGCCGGGCACGGCGCCGACGATGCCGCCGGGGTGGTCGCGCCGCTGCCGCTCGGCGAGGCGGCCACCGCGACGGTGAGCCGGGTCGCCGACGGCGGGTCCGCCACCACCATCGACGTGGCCGACCTGCTGCCCCACCTCGACGCCGGCGTGGCCGCGCAGGCGCTGGTGCTGCCGGTCACCGCGACCCACGAGCCGATGGGGGCGCTCGTCGTGGGCGTCTCCGCCCGGCTGCCGTTCACCGACGAGTACCGCACCTTCTTCGACCTGATCGCCGCCCAGCTCTCCCGCGCCGTCGGCCGGCAGCGGGCGTACGAGCAGGAGCGGGACCGGGCCGCCGAGCTGGCCGCGCTCGACCGCGCCAAGACGAACTTCTTCGCCAACGTCAGCCACGAGTTCCGCACTCCGCTGACCCTCGTGCTGGGCCCGCTGGAGGAGCTGCTCGCCGACCCGACGCTGCCCGATCCCCACCTCGACCGGCTCACCATGATGCACCGCAACGCGCTGCGCCTGCTCAAGCTGGTCAACACCGTGCTCGACTTCTCCCGCCTGGAGTCCGGCCGGCTGGCCGCCCACTACCAGCCCACCGACCTCGCCGACTACACCGCCCGGCTGGCCAGCACCTTCCGCTCGGCCACCGAACGCGCCGGCCTGCGCCTGGTCGTCGACTGCCCGCCGCTGCCCGCGCCGGTCCACGTCGACCGGGACATGTGGGAGAAGATCGTGCTCAACCTCGTCGCCAACGCGGTGAAGTTCACCTTCGACGGCGAGGTGCGGGTCCGCGTCCGGGCGGTGGACGGCGCGGCCCAGCTGGAGGTCGCCGACACGGGCGTCGGCATCGCGCCCGAGGAGCTGCCGCACGTCTTCGAGCGGTTCCACCGGGTGCCCGGCGTCCGCTCCCGCACCCACGAGGGCACCGGGATCGGGCTGGCGCTGGTCCGGGAGCTGGTGGAGATGCACGGCGGCCGGGCCGAGGCCAGCAGCGTCGCCGACCGGGGCAGCACGTTCACCGTGACCGTGCCGTTCGGTGCCGCCCACCTGCCCGCCGACCGGGTCGCGGCCGACGCGCCGGCCGCGTCGCCGGAGCTGGGGCAGGCCCGGCTCTTCGCGGCCGAGACCGCGCTGTGGACCGGCAGGCCGGGTCGGCCCGGAGCCGGGGAGGTGGCCGGGTCGACCGGCGGAGACCGGGCCGCGGCGGGCCGCATCCTGCTCGCCGACGACAACGCCGACCTGCGCGAACACGTCGTCCGGCTGCTGCGCCCGTCGTGGGAGGTGGTGGCCGTGCCGGACGGCGTCGAGGCGCTGCGCCGGGCCGTGGAGGCACCCTTCGACCTGGTGCTCACCGACGTGATGATGCCGCGGCTCGACGGCTTCGGCCTGGTGACCGCGCTGCGCGCCGACCCGCGTACCCGGCACGTGCCCATCGTGCTGCTGTCGGCCCGGGCCGGTTCGGCGGAGGCCGTCGCCGGCCTCGCCGTCGGCGCGGACGACTACCTGACCAAGCCGTTCTCCGGCGAGGAGCTGATCGCCCGGGTCCGGGCCAACGTCGAGCTGGGCCAGCTCCGGGGGCAGATCATCCGGCGGCTGCGGGCCCTGGCCGACGCCGCCGTCGCCGTGAACACCGCCCGCACCACCGCCGAGGTGCTCCAGGTGGCCGCCCGGCACGCGCTCGGCCTCGCCGAGGCCGCCCGGGTGGTGGTCACCTCCACCGGGGCCCGCTACGAGGCCGACGGCGGCGGGACTGCCGCCGTCGAACCGTCCGTCGTGCTGCCGCTGACCGGCAGCGCCGGGGAGACGCTGGGCGAGCTGCGGATCTGGGGCCACGCCGAGGACGCCGCGGACCCCGGCCACGCCGCGCTGACCCAGCTCGCCCGGCTGGTCGGCGTGCGGCTGGAGAACGCCCAGCTCTACGAGGCCGAGCACCGCATCGCCACCACCCTCCAGCACAGCCTGCTGCCCCGGTCGCTGCCCCGGCTGCCCGGTGCGGTGGTGGCCAGCCGCTACCTGCCCGGCAGCGCCGACGTCGAGGTCGGCGGCGACTGGTACGACGTGATCCGGCTCGACGACGACGAGCTGGTCCTGGTCATCGGCGACGTCGTCGGCAAGGGCGTGCGGGCCGCCGCCTCGATGGGCCAGCTCCGCAACGCGCTGCGCGCGTACGTGCTGGAGGGCTACGACCCGGGCGAGTCGCTGACCCGGCTCAACCGGCTGGTCGGCTCGGCGGAGCAGCCGTCGTTCGCGACCGTGGTCTGCCTCTGGTTCTCGCCCCGCACCGGCCGGCTCCGCTACGCCAGCGCCGGGCACCCGTCCCCTTTGCTGATCCGAGGAGACGACGTGGCGTTCCTGCACGACCGCGCGCTCGGGCCGCCGGTCGGCGCGATCCCCGGCGCGTCGTACCGGACCGTGGACGACGCGCTGGCCCCCGGGGCCCGGCTGCTGCTCTACACCGACGGGCTGATCGAGGACCGGCAGCTCGGCCTCGACGCGGCCCTCGCGCAGCTGCGCGCCGACGCGGCCGGCGGCGAGCACGTCGCCGACCTGGTCGACGCGGTCGTGGAGCGGGTCGCCGCGCGGCCGCTGCGCGACGACGTGGCGGTGCTCGCGCTGGAGGCGGCCGAACCGAACCGGTTCGCGCTGCGGCTGCCCGCCGACCCGACCCGGCTGAGCGTGCTGCGCCGCCGGCTGGAGGACTTCCTCACCGCCCACCGGGTCGGCGAGAACGACCTGTTCGACCTCACCGTCGCGGTCTCCGAGGCCGCCGCGAACGCCATCGAGCACCCGGTCTGCCCGGCCGAGCCGACCATCGGCGTGGAGGTGACCATCGCCGACGGCACGGTGGTGGCGACGGTCCGGGACAGCGGGCAGTGGCGGGAGTCGACCGGCGCGGGCTTCCGCGGGCGCGGACTGGCGCTGATCAGGGCGCTCGGCGACCTGACGGTCAGCCGTACCGCCGAGGGGACGCAGGTGACGCTGCGCCGGCGGCTGCGGGGCTGAGCGCGCCCGGGGCGGGCCTCGCGCCGGGCCGGCCGGGCCGGAGGCGGCTCGCCGGCCGGGGCTCGGCTCGCGGGGGCTCGGCTCGCCGGCCGGGGCTCAGGCGGGGGCGACCCAGTCCTGACCGGCCAGGCCGGAGATCTCCAGCACCCGGCGGACCTGCCGCGACGGCAGCACGGTGAGCGCGCCCGGGAAGCGCTGGGCGAGCCGGACCACGGCATGGATCGCCGCCGAGTCGAAGAACGTGACCTCCCGCAGGTCGAGGGTCACCCGACCGGCCGGCTCGCGCAGCGCGGCCTGGAGCATCGTGTCGGCCGTGGCCATGTCCACCTCGCCGACGACCACCACGCGGACGTGGTCGCCGTCGGTCTCCGTGCGGGCGGAGAAGACGGGAGCGGCACCCCCTTGATCCACGCAGAACACGATGGCACAGCGGAAGTGGCTCGGCAACAACCGGTCGGCCGAGGCCACGGGCCGGACCGCCGCCACCGCCGGGACCCGGCCGCGCCGCCCGCCGCCCGGCCGGCGATAGGCTTGCGCCATGACCGTCCGTGCGCCGCTGACCCCCGGCACGCTCACCCCGACGCGACCGGTGCCGCCCGACATCGTCCGACCGGAGTACGTGGGCAAGAAGCAGCCCCGGCAGTGGACCGGCTCGCACGTGCAGACCCCGGAGACCATCGAGCGGATGCGGGTCGCCGGCCGGCTCGCCGCCCAGGCCACGCAGCTCGCCGGCGAGCACTGCAAGCCGGGGGTGACCACCGACGAGATCGACCGGGTGGTGCACGAGTTCCTCTGCGACCACGGGGCCTACCCGTCGACGCTGGGCTACAAGGGCTTCCCGAAGTCCTGCTGCACCAGCCTCAACGAGGTGATCTGCCACGGCATCCCCGACTCCACCGTGCTGTGCGACGGCGACATCGTCAACGTCGACGTGACCGCGTACATCGGCGGGGTCCACGGCGACACCGACGCCACCTTCTGCGTCGGCGAGGTCGACGAGGAGGCCCGGCTGCTGGTCGAGCGGACCCACGAGGCGATGATGCGGGGGATCAAGGCGGTCGCCCCGGGCCGGCAGATCAACGTGATCGGCCGGGTCATCGAGTCGTACGCCAAGCGGTTCGGCTACGGCGTGGTCCGCGACTTCACCGGCCACGGCATCGGGGAGGCCTTCCACAGCGGCCTCTACGTGCCGCACTACGACAGCCCCCGACCGACCGACGTGATGGAACCGGGCATGACGTTCACCATCGAGCCGATGATCACCCTCGGCACCCACCAGTACGACATGTGGGACGACGGCTGGACGGTCGTCACGAAGGACCGGAAGTGGACCGCCCAGTTCGAGCACACGATCCTCGTCACCGAGGACGGCCACGAGATCCTGACCCTGCCGTGAGCGACACCCCGGCGGCGCTGCGCGAGGCGCACCACGCGGACGTGTCCGGCGGCTGGCTGCGGCCGGCCGTGTTCGGCGCGATGGACGGCCTGGTCACCAACATCGCCCTGATCGCGGGCGTCGGCGGCGGCGGGGTGTCGCCGCACAGCATCGTGCTCACCGGCGTCGCCGGCCTCGTCGCCGGCGCGATCTCGATGGGCCTCGGCGAGTACACGAGCGTCCGGTCGGCCAACGAGCAGGTCGCCGCCGAGGTCGCCAAGGAACGCCGCGAGCTGGAACGGCACCCGGAGGCGGAGGCCCGCGAGCTGGCCGACGCGTGGGTGGCCCGGGGGCTGTCCCGCGACCTCGCCACGCAGGTCGCCGAGGCGGTGCGGGCCAACCCGGAGGAGGCGCTGCGGGTGCACGTCCGGGAGGAGCTGGGCGTCGACCCGGACGACCAGCCCAGCCCGTGGGCGGCGGCGATCTCGTCGTTCCTGTTCTTCTCGGTCGGCGCGCTGATCCCGCTGCTGACCTACCTGCTCGGCGCCACCAGCCTGTGGCTCGCGCTGGCCGTCGGCGGGGTCGGGCTGTTCGCGGCCGGGGCGATCGTGGCCCGGTTCACCAACCGCGCCTGGTGGAGCAGCGGCGTGCGGCAGCTCCTCCTCGGCGCGGCGGCGGCCGCCGCGACGTACCTGGTCGGCACCCTCATCGGCATCCAGGGCGGCCTGTAGGCAGGCGCGCCGGTCAGCCGGCGAGGAGGTCGTCGACGGTGCCGTCCACGGGGCGGCCCCGGGCGGCCAGCTCCTCGGCCTGCCGGGCCAGCACCGCGCCGACCTCGGTCATGTCCGCCCCGGCCAGGCCGGTGCGGCGCACCGCGTCGCCCGGGTCCCGGAAGTAGGTGCGGCCGAGCAGCCCGTTGACCGTGGCCGCCGCGAGCCGGGCCTCGCCGAGCATCAGCAGCGCCTGGTCCGTCTCGTACCACTGCGCGAGCCGGGCGGCCCGGGCGTGCGCGGCGCAGCCCCTGTACCACGCCTGCCGGGCAGCGCCGGTGAACTCCGCCGGCCGGGCCCGGGCGAGCGTGGCCAGGTGCTCGTCGCGCAGGGCCGGCAACCAGCCGGTCGGGTCGTGCAGCGCCCGGGTGGTGACGTACCGGTCGGCGACCAGCGGCCACAACGCCGTGATCGACCGGGCCCGCTCCAGGTGGTCGTCGGCGGCCGTGACGGTCAGGTCGACCAGCACGCCGTCCACCCGACGGGTCGCCGGTCGCGGCCCCGTGCCGGGCCGGTAGGTGGCGATCAGCAGCCCGACCTCGCCGTCCCCGCCGCCGTCGTCGTCGCCGTGGGCCAGCGGGCCGTGCACCGCCACGGCCAGGACGTCGGCCGGGAAGCGCCGCCGGGCCGCCGCGGCGACCCGCTCCGCCACCGACCACCGGGGGTCGTCCTGGTAAGGCTCCACGCGGCCCCACCCTAGTCAACCGGCGGCGGGACCGCCCGGTCCGCCGCGCCCGGTGCCGGCCCGGTCAGCGGGGCACCAGGCGGAAGACCCGGATCTCCCGCCCGCCGGCCCGCTCGACGTACGTCTCGTACGCCGGCCACTCGGTGGTCAGCAGCCTCCAGAGCCGGTCACGTTCCGCGCCGGTGGCCACCTCGGCCCGCACCGCCAGTCGTCGCCCCCGCACGTCGACCTCGGCGGTCGGGTCGGCGAGCAGGTTCAGCGCCCAGGCGGGCTGGTGCTGCTGCCCCCAGTTGGAGCCGACCACCACGAAGGCGTCGCCGTCCGGCACGTACAGCAGGGGGTTGCTGCGCGGCAGGCCCGAGCGACGGCCGGTGGTGGTGATGACCAGCGAGGGGACCAGGCCCAGCGCGACCACCCGTCCTTTGGTGAGCCGGCCGACCGCCCGGTCGACGGGGACGAGCAGCCGGATCGTGGCGCCGAACCAGCGGTGATGGCCGAGGCGGCGGGTCAGGGTACCGATAGCGGACACGCGGCCAGTGTGCCGCCTGGGCGGCGGTCAGTCGAGGCGGCGCTCCACGGCCAGCCGGGACCGGGTGAACAGGGCCGCGCCGGCCATCGCCACCAGCGGCACCACCACCAGCACGCCCAGCGTGAGCCACGGGACCAGGATCGGGTACGGCTCCTGCACCGGCCAGGCCGCGGCGATCCGGCGGTTCAGGGCGACCAGGATGATCACCGCCGTGCCCAGCCCGACCACGATGCCCAGCGCCGAGCCGAGCACGGCGATCACCCCGGCCTGGCACAGCGAGAGCACCCGCCGCATCCGGGGGCTGGCGCCCACGGCACCGAGGGTGGACAGGTCCGCGCGCCCCTCGGCGGCGGCGAGGCCGGTGGCGACCGCCGCCGCGCCCACCGTGATCAGGCCGGAGCCGACGGCCAGCACCAGCAGCAGCGACCGCTCGTCGCTGCCCCACGTCCCCCGCTCGACGATCACGTCGAGCCGGCCGAGCCGGCGCAGCTCGACGTCGAGGCGGTCCTGCTGGGCGGTGGTCGGTGCGGCGGCGGTGGCCACCGCGTACCCGATCTGGCGGGTGTCGAGCCCGAGCCGGGCGGCGGCGGCGCGGGACACCGTGAGCTGGTCCACCCCGACGCCGCCGCGCAGCGCGTACCCGGGGACGGTGGCGGTCCCGATCACCGCGGGCTCCGGGGCGTCCCCCACCCGGGTCGCCGTGAGGGTGAGCCGGCCGGCGAGGAGATACCGCTCGTCGGTGACGACCGCGCCGCCGGCCGCCAGCACCCGCCGGGCGGCGGCCACCTCCTCGGGACCGGCCCCGGTCAGCGCCGCCAGCGCGTCGCCGTCGTCGACCGAGACGGGCACGGAGTAGCCCGTCGGGTATCCGCCCTCCACCCACCCGCTGCAGCGCGGGTCGCTGCGGGCGCGGGCCCGCACGGCCGCGTCGCGCAACTGCTCCACCTGGTACGGGCAGGCCCGCCCGGCCGGCAGTTCCACCCGGACGTCGCACCACTCGCCGTCGCCGAACGGGGCGGGGCAGGCCGGGGCGTCGACCCGGGCCACCGTGCTGCCCGGCAGCGTCGCGGCGACCATCTCGGCGACCCGGGGCACCGGCGGCAGCGGCGTCCCGTCGCCGGGGCCGATGACCATGGCGTGCCCGTACGGCATGGCCGGCAGGTAGCTGGCGTCGGTGCGGGCGCTGTCGCTGGCCACGTAGACGCCGAGGGCGACGCTGCCGGCGACCGCGGCCATCACCGCCGAGATCGCCGGCGCGGCCGAGGAACGGTTGCGGCTGGCGTCGCGCAGCGCGATCCGGGGCGCGAGCGGCAACCACCGGCCGGCCCGGGCGAGCACCCCGACCAGCGTCGGGGTGACGAAGACCAGCCCGAGCTCGCCCAGGACCACCCCGGCGAAGAGCACGACCGTGACACCCCGGGTGGCCCCGAGGGCGGCCACCGCCACGCCGACGACGGCCAGCAGCGCCCCGATCAGCGGCCAGCGCCGCCGGTGCTCCGGCGCGCTGCGTCGCCCGGCCAGCCCGGCCACCACGTCCTGCCGCGCGGCGGTCCAGGCCGGCGCCAGGGCCGCGAGCACCCCGGCCAGCACCGCGACGACGGCGATCGCCGCCAGCGCGGCCGGGAAGACGCGGTACGCCCCGAAGCGCGCCCCGAAGACGTACTCCTCGATGAGCGGCCGGGCCGCGAACGCGCCGGCGACGCCCAGCGCCAGCCCGGCGGCGGCCCCCGCGCAGCCCAGCACCACCCCGTCGGCCAGCACGATGCGGCGCAGGTGCGCGGCGTCGCCGCCGGCCACCGCGACCAGGGCGAGGTCGCGGCGGCGACGCCGCACGCCGACGGCGAACGCCGGCCCCACGAGCAGCACCACCTCGAGCAGGCCGAGGCCGGCCACCAGCAGCGCGGTGCCGGTGTCCTCGGCGGTGGGCGCGATGCTCGTGGTGCCGGGCTCCGCCGTGGGGTGCGGCGCCGGGGTGCGGGCGACCACCACGATCCCGCGCGCGTTGAGCCGCTCGGTCAGCCCGGGGCCGGCGTCGGCCGGCAGGTCGACGAGCCAGCTCGACTCGCCGCGCGGGTCGCCCGGTTGATTCGTGGGGGGCAGCGCAACGGTGGGCCGCAGGTTGTCGGGGAACTCCACCACCCCGACCACGGTCCGCTCGGCCGACCCGTCGGCCGGGGCGATCCGGTCGCCGAGGCCCGCGCGCAGCCGACGCAGCGCCGCGCGGTTGAGCCCGACCTCGTCGGCCCCGGTCGGGGGGCGGCCGGCGAGCACCCGGCCCTGCCCCCGCAGCAGCGGGTCGGTCAGGTCCAGCAGCCGCCCGTCGACCGTCTCGCGCCGGCCCCCGGCGCGGGCCTCGAACGGCACCCACCAGCGGACCTCGGCGACGCGGCTCCCGGCCGGCAGCAGGGCGGTCAGCTCGTCGGCGGTGACCGGGCGGCTCCGCCCCGGCACGCCGTCGCGCTGGTAGGTGGTGTCGCCCCAGGCGTCCTGCGCCACCGGGCCCTCGGCGACCCAGCGCAGCTCCGCGTCGGCGGCCCCGAGCCGCCGGTCGATCCGCTCGGCCCGGCTCAGCTCCGCCATGTCGTAGCTGACGGCGGAGAGGGCCAGCCCCAGCACCGGCAGAGTGATCATCGCGAGCACCAGCGCGGTCCGGCCACGGGCCCGGCGCGCCTCCCGCCGGGCGATGCGCAGCGCGGCCCGCCACGAGCGCAGCGCCGCCAGCAACCGCCGTACGCGGGCGGGGTGGCGCGCGCTGTTCACCGACCGCTGCCGGCCAGCAGCTGCTCGACACTGCCCAGCGGGGCCGTCGAGTCCACCATCACCCCGTCGCGCAGGAACACCACCCGGTCGGCCCAGCCCGCGTGCCGGGCCTCGTGGGTGACCAGGACGGCGGCGGCCCCCGCGTCGACCCGGCGGCGCAGCAGGCGCAGCACCGCCTCGCCGGTCTGCGAGTCCAGCGCGCCGGTCGGCTCGTCGGCCAGCACGAGCCGCCGCTCGCCGACCAGGGCCCGGGCGATGGCCACCCGCTGCTGCTGCCCGCCGGAGAGCTGGTCGGGGAAGCGGTCGCCCAGCTCGGCGAGGCCCACCTCGGCGAGCGCCGCCCGGGCCGCCCGCCGCCCCTGGCGTACGCCGACGCCGTCGAGTTCGAGGGGGAGCGCGACGTTCTCGGCGGCGGTGAGGCTGCCCAGCAGGTTCAGGTTCTGGAAGATGTAGCCGATCCGCCGGCGGCGCAGCCGGGCCAGCGCGCGGGGGTCCAGCGCGCCGAGCGCCTGCCCCTCGACGCGGATCTCGCCCGCGGTCGGGCCGTCCAGGCCGCCGGCGAGGGCGAGCAGGGTGGACTTCCCGGAGCCGGAGGGGCCCATCACCGCGACCAGCTCGCCGGGGGCGACGGTGAGACTCACCCCGCGCAGGGCGTGCACGGCGGCGTCGCCGCTGCCGTGGGTGCGGTGCACGTCGCGGACGTCGAGCACGGCCGTGGTCGCCGGCCCGTGCGGGTCGTCGCCGGGGCGGGCGGCCGCGTCGGGGCCGGCCCGGTCGACGGGCCTGCCCTGGTCCGCCGGGCCGCCGGGGCCGTGGTGCGGGTCGGGCGGGTCGGGGCGGGTCGTCGGCGCGCCGCCCGTCCCGCTCATCGCCGCGCCTCCTCGCCGTCCCGGTCCGCCTCCGCCGGCCGCCCCGGACCGGCCCGCCCGCCGGGCCCGGGGGCGGGCCGGTGCCGGACGAGGCTCGTCTCGCAGTGGTCCAGCCAGCGGATCTCCGCCTCGGCCTGGAACACCATCGCGTCCAGCACCAGCCGCCAGGGCAGGTCCTCGGGGCGGTCGCTGGCGTACTTCAACCGGGTGAACTCCTGCAACGCCCGCATGGTCGCGGTGCGCTGGGTCTGCACCACCGCCCGCACGTCGACCCCCGGGGTGGTCAGGGCCAGGGCGAGCTTGATCGCCAGCTCGTCGCGGGGGCGGTCGGTGCGGCTGATCGGGGTCGCGAACCACAGCGCCAGGTCCGCCCGCCCGGCATCGGTGATCTCGTACGGTCGCTGTCCCGCCTCGCTCTCCGGCAGCGGCCGGACCAGCCCGTCCCGCTCCAGCCGGGAGAGGGTGGTGTAGACCTGCCCGATGTTCAGCGGCCAGGTCGAGCCCGTCGACTCCTCGAACGCGGCCCGGAGCTGGTAGCCGTACATCTGGCCGCGTTCGAGGAGCGCGAGCAGGCCGTGACGGATGGACATGGCTCCGAAGTATGCATACCTGGTATGCCGCCCGCAATCGCGGGTCCCGCCGGGGCGACCAGCGCAAACGCTGCGGTCCCGGTCAGCGCGGTCAGGTGGGGCGGCCGGGGAAGGCCACGGTGACGGGAGTCACCCCGGCGGTGCGCCGCCACCGGGTGGCCCGGACCGCGCAGTCGGTCAGCGCCGCGAGGGCCCGGTTGCGGTCCTCGCCCGCGGTGTGCGGCAGCGCCGCGCGCCAGAAGGCGGCGGTGCGTTCCTCCACCTCCACCGCCAGCCGCAGCGCGCTCGCGGTGTCGGTGACGGGGAACGGCAGCGTGTATCCGGCCTTGTCGGCGGGGACGGTGCCGCCGGCCGCGCTGAGCTGGAGCACCAGCGCGTCCCGCCGGGACCGGTGCGCCGCCTCGGCGCGGCGGGCGGCCGTGCGGGCGGCGTCGGCGAGGCGCACCCCGATCACCCCGTACGCCCAGACCGCGGCGTACTCGGCGGTGAGCGCGCCGCCCAGGGCCTCGGCCGGGCCGGACGGTGCCTGGCGGTGTCTCACTTCAGCGCCTCCACGTGGGTCGCCCGCGCGGCGGCGATCGAGCCCACCAGGGCGGCCCGGTCGGCCGGGGCCTCGGCACAGAGCTTCGCGGCCGCCTCGCGCCCACCCTGCTCGGCCTCGCGCAACGCGGCCAGCACCGCCGCCCGGTCGCCGGTGGTGGCCTCCGGCGACGGCCCAGGCGAGGCGGCCAGGCGGCCCGTCAGCTTCGCCAGTTCGGCGGCGTGCGCCTCGTGGGCGTCGGCGATCGGGGTGAGCAGCGGGGCCAGGCCCGGGTCGGCGGCCAGGGCGGCGCGGTGCCGGGCGGCCAGCTCGCGGGCCTGCGTGGCGAGGGGTTCGAGCGGGTCGGGGGCCTGGTCCAGCCGGTCGCCCCGGTCGAGAAGGTCGCAGCCGGTCAGCGGCGCGACGGCCGCGCCGAGCGCCAGGAGCGCGCCCGCGCGCAGGAGGTTTCGCCGGGAATGCCCGAGTGCTCGGTCGTGCGGTGTCGTTCTGCGCCTTGCCACCGGACAAGTCAACACCATCGGAGCGGACACGTGGGTCAGGGGCGTCGGTGCGCCGCCCGGCCCGCCGCGCCGCAGGCGCGTTACGCTCTGCGCAGCCACCGGCGCGTCTGCCCCGGTGGCGTGCCGGCATGGCGTCCCGACCGGGCGTCGTCGTTCACGAAGGGGTGCGCCAGATGACGCAACGGGGCCGTACCACCAGGTCGACGGGGCCGACGGGGAGACCCCGACGCGCCGACGGCCCTCGTGGTGGTGACCGCGTCGGCGGCCCCCGGGTGGACCTCGCCGCGCGGCGGTCGCGGTTGCGCGCGGTGATCGAGCCGGTGGTCAACGGGGCCGGGTACGACCTGGAGGACGTCTCCGTCTCCCGGGCCGGCCGCCGGCACGTGGTGCGGGTCATCGTCGACGCCGACGGCGGGATCAGCCTGGACGCCGTCGCCGACGTCTCCCGGGCCGTCTCCGCCGCGCTCGACGCGGCCGAGGAGTCCGGCGGCGACATCCTGGCGGGCGAATACCAGCTGGAGGTCAGCTCCCCCGGGGTGGACCGCCCGCTCACCCTGCCCCGGCACTGGCGGCGCAACGTCGGCCGGCTGGTGAAGGTGACGGTCCGGGCCCCGCTGCCCGGGCAGCGCGCCGAGCAGCCCGCCGGCGACCGGCAGGTCACCGGCCGGGTGGTCGAGGCCGACGACGAGCGCGTGGTGCTGGAGACCGACTCCGGCCGCGCGGAGTTCGCCCACGCCGAGCTCGGCCCCGGCCGGGTGCAGGTGGAGTTCCACCGCCTCGACGAGGTGGCCGACGACGAGCTCGACGAGATCGCCGACGACGAGTCCGGCGACAGCTCAGACATCGACGACGAAGATGATGTGGAGGACGAGGAGAGGTGAACATCGACCTCGCGGCGCTGCGCGCACTCGAGCGCGAGCGGGAGATCCCGTTCGACACGATCCTCGCGGCGATCGAGACCGCGCTGCTGACCGCCTACCGGCACACCGACGGGGCCGAGCCGCACGCCCGGGTCGAGATCGACCGCAAGACCGGCGCGGCCCTGGTCTACGCCCAGGAGCTGGACGACGACGGCACGGTGGTGCGGGAGTGGGACGACACCCCGCACGACTTCGGCCGGATCGCGGCCATGACCGCCAAGCAGGTGATCCTCCAGCGGCTGCGGGAGGCCACCGACGAGGTGCACTTCGGCGAGTACGTCGGCCGCGACGGCGACCTGGTCACCGGCGTGGTGCAGGCGCACGAGGCGCGCAGCGAGAAGGGCATCGTCAGCGTCGACCTGGGCAAGCTGGAGGGCGTGCTGCCGCAGTCGGAGCAGGTCCCCGGCGAGCGGTACGCCCACGGCGAGCGGATCCGCTGCGTCGTGGTGCATGTCGCCAAGGGCATGCGCGGCCCCCAGATCACCCTGTCCCGGTCCCACCCGGCGCTGGTGAAGAAGCTGTTTGCCCTGGAGGTGCCGGAGATCGCCGACGGCACCGTGGAGATCGGGGCCATCGCCCGGGAGGCCGGCCACCGCACGAAGATCGCGGTGCGTTCCACCACGCCGGGCGTCAACGCCAAGGGTGCCTGCATCGGCCCGATGGGGCAGCGGGTCCGCGCCGTGATGAGCGAGCTGCACGGCGAGAAGATCGACATCATCGACTGGTCGGACGATCCGGCGACCTTCGTCGGCAACGCGCTCTCGCCGGCCAAGGCGCTGCGGGTCGAGGTGGTCGACCTGGCCACCCGGACGGCCCGGGTGACCGTGCCGGACTTCCAGCTCTCCCTCGCGATCGGCCGGGAGGGGCAGAATGCCCGGCTTGCCGCCCGATTGACCGGTTGGCGGATCGACATCCGCTCGGACGCGGAGCAGGCGACGACGGCCGCGCGGGGCGGGGCTGATCACGTCCGGGAGCCGGGCGGCGCGATCTCGGGCAGCTAGGGGTAGACTTCTTCCAGTGGTACGACGCGCGCTGCCGGAGCGCACCTGTGTGGGCTGCCGGCGACGTGCGCCGGCCAGCGAATTGCTGCGGATCGTCGCGGTCGGCGACGAGGCTGGTCACAGCCTCCGGCCCGATCCGGCTCGCAGGCTGCCGGGTCGGGGAGCGAACATGCACCCGGATCCGGCCTGCTTCGCGCTGGCAGTGCGCCGCCGTGCCTTCGGGCGCGCGTTGCGCGTCACCGGGGTCGTCGACCACGGTGTGCTGGCCGAGCACGTCGATGCGCCAACCACTACGTCCGGTCATCCCGACCGGGCGAGGGTCGCTAGCAAGGTAGGACGACCGACATGAGCACACGATGAAGTCCCTGAAATGACCAGGCTTCAAGTGCAGGAGTGAGGTCGCTGCGGGTGCTGCCCGCACGACCTCGGAGTGAGGAGTGCAGTGGCAGGTAAGGCCCGCGTACACGAGCTTGCCAAGGAGCTCGGGGTCGAAAGTAAGACAGTTCTCGCCAAGCTGAAGGAAATGGGCGAGTTCGTGAAGTCCGCGTCCAGCACCGTCGAGGCGCCCGTCGCCCGTCGGCTGCGCAACGCCTTCGTCGCCTCCGCCGGCTCGCCGGCGCCGTCCGCCCCTTCGGCGGCCAACCAGAGCCCGACGTCGACCCCGACTCCGACGCCGTCCCCGACCCCGGGTGCCCCCCGGGTCACGGCGAAGCCGATGCCGCCCCGGCGGCCCGGCCCGCCGACCCCCGGACCGAAGCCCAAGGGCCCGGTCCCCGGCCCGCCGCAGCCGGCGACCCCGGTCGCCAAGCCGGCGAGTGCCCACGACATCGAGGTGGCCGCCGCCGAGGCGCGCGCCGCCGCGCTGAAGGCCGAGCAGGAGGCTGCGGTCAAGGCCGCCCAGGCCGCCCGCCAGCAGCAGCGTGAGAACGTCCGCCGGGAGCCTCCGGCGGAGGGCGGTCCCCGTCCCGGCCCGCGTCCCGGTCCGGGCGCGATGCCGCCCCGCCCGGGTTCCCCGGCCGCCGGTCGCCCCGGTGGCCCGGGTCAGGGCCAGGGCCCCGGCGCCCGGCCGGGCGGTCGTCCGCCGGCGCGCGGCGCCGGTAACAACCCGTTCGGCATCCAGGGCGGTCAGCAGCAGCAGCGGCCCCCGGCCGCCGGTGCCGGTGGCCCCCGGCCCAGCCCGGCGGGGATGCCGCCGCGGCCGAGCCCGGCCTCCATGCCGCCCCGGCCCAGCCCGGCCTCCATGCCGAGCCAGCGTCCCGGCCGGCCCGGTGGCCCCGGTGGCCCCGGCGCGGGTCGTCCCGGCGGTGGCGGCGGAGCCGGTCGTCCCGGTGGCGGCGGTGGCTTCCGCGGCGGTCCCGGTGGCGGCGGCGGTGGCGGTGGCTTCCGCGGCGGTCCCGGTGGCGGCGGCGGTGGCGGTGGCTACCGTGGCGGTCCCGGTGGCGGCGGCGGTGCCCCCGGCGCCGGTGGCGGTTTCCGGCCGGGTGGCCCGGCCGGCGGCGGTGGCCGTCCGGGTGGTGGCGGTCGCGGCCGTGGCGGCGGCGCCGCGGGTGCCTTCGGGCGTCCGGGCGGCAAGCCGACGCGGGGTCGCAAGTCCAAGAAGCAGCGCAGACAGGAGTTCGACAACCTGTCGGCCCCGACCATGAGCTCGGGTGCCCCCCGGGGTCAGGGTCAGGTCGTCCGGCTCTCCCGTGGCGCGTCGCTGTCGGACTTCGCCGACAAGATCAACGCCAACCCGGGTTCGCTGGTCCAGGAGATGTTCAACCTGGGCGAGATGGTCACCGCGACCCAGTCCTGCTCCGACGAGACCCTGCTGCTGCTGGGTGAGCACCTCGGCTTCGACGTGCAGATCGTCAGCCCGGAGGACGAGGACCGCGAGCTGCTCGCGCAGTTCAACATCGACCTCGACGCCGAGGTCGCGGAGGACCGCCTGGTCAGCCGTGCGCCGGTCGTGACCGTCATGGGTCACGTCGACCACGGTAAGACCAAGCTGCTCGACGCGATCCGCAAGGCGAACGTGGTCGCGGGCGAGGCCGGTGGCATCACCCAGCACATCGGCGCCTACCAGGTCCACGTCCCGCACGAGGGCGAGGACCGGGCGGTCACCTTCATCGACACCCCGGGTCACGAGGCGTTCACCGCCATGCGTGCCCGTGGTGCCCAGGTCACGGACATCGTGGTCCTGGTGGTGGCGGCCGACGACGGCGTGATGCCGCAGACGATCGAGGCGCTCAACCACGCCAAGGCGGCGGACGTGCCGATCGTGGTGGCGGTCAACAAGGTCGACAAGCCGGAGGCCAACCCCGACAAGGTCCGCCAGCAGCTGACCGAGTACGGGCTGGTCGCCGAGGAGTACGGCGGCGACACCATGTTCGTCAACGTGGCCGCGAAGCCGGGCATCGGCATCGACGAGCTGCTCGAGGCCGTCCTGCTCACCGCCGACGCGTCGCTGGAGCTCACCGCTCCGATCGACGGGCCGGCGCAGGGTGTGGCCATCGAGGCCCACCTGGACAAGGGCCGGGGCGCGGTGGCGACGGTGCTGGTGCAGAAGGGCACCCTGCGGGCGGGCGACTCGATCGTCGCCGGTGGGGCGCACGGCCGGGTCCGGGCGATGCTCGACGAGAACGGCAACCAGGTCGCCGAGGCGGGCCCCGCCCGTCCGGTGCTGGTGCTCGGTCTCACCGCGGTCCCCGGGGCGGGCGACACCTTCCTCGCGGCGGCCGACGACCGCACGGTGCGGCAGATCGCCGAGCAGCGGCAGGCACGGCGGCGGGCGGCGTCCTTCGCCAACTCCCGCGGCCGGGCCACCCTCGAGACGCTCATGGAGCAGCTCAAGGAGGGCGAGAAGACCTCGCTCAACCTGGTGCTCAAGGGCGACGTCTCCGGTTCCGTGGAGGCGCTCGAGGACGCGCTGTTCAACCTCGACATCCCCGAGGAGGTCCAGCTCCGGATCATCCACCGGGGCGTGGGCGCGATCACCGAGAGCGACGTCATGCTCGCGAGCGCCTCGTCCGAGGCGGTCACGATCATCGGCTTCAACGTGCGGGCCGCCAACAAGGTCCGCGAGATCGCCGACCGCGAGGGCGTGGAGATCCGGTACTACACCGTCATCTACCAGGCCATCGAGGAGATCGACGCCGCGCTCAAGGGGCTGCTCAAGCCGGAGTACGAGGAGGTCGAGCTGGGCAGCGCGGAGATCCGCGACGTGTTCCGCTCGTCCAAGGTCGGCAACATCTCCGGCTGTATCGTCCGGTCGGGCATCATCCGCCGCAACGCCAAGGCGCGGCTGCTGCGGGACGGGTCGGTCGTGGCGGACAACCTCACGATCAGCTCCCTCAAGCGGTTCAAGGACGACGCGACGGAGGTCCGCGAGGGCTTCGAGTGTGGTCTGACGCTGGGCGGTTACAACAACGTCCAGGTCGGCGACGTCATCGAGACCTTCGAGATGCGGGAGAAGCCGCGCGCCTGACGCGTCCGACGCACTGATCGAGGGGTTTACGCCCGCAACGGCGTAAACCCCTTGATCATGCGGGGGTCACCGCGGGTATCGTCCGGGGCGATGTTCACCGGAACCGTGGTCTTCGACCTGCTGCTGCCGGGCGACTCCCGGTCGCTCAAAACCAAGAGATCCTACGTACGGCCGATCGTGGCGGCGCTGCGCCGCTTCGAGGTGTCGGCCGCCGAGGTGGGGGCGCTCGACCTGCACGGTCGGGCGGAGATAGCCGTGGCCGTGGTGGCCGCGGAGGGCGCGCACGTGCGCGAGGTGCTCGACTCCTGCGAGCGCCTCGTGGCGGGCCGCCCGGAGGTCGAGCTGCTGTCGGTCCGCCGACGCCTGTACGGCGACGACGACTGACCGTGCGGCGGTGCCGCCCTGCACCGGCGGCCGGCCCGATCGCGAAGGTAATGTTCGAACTGTTGGCCGGTCGGATCCGGCGGCGCCCCGCGCCGCCGGATCCGACCGGAAGTCCGACGCCGTGGAGGTGGGCGAGATGACGGATCCGGCCAAGGTACGCCGGCACGCGGAGCGCATTCGCGAACTGGTCGCGTCGGTGGTGCGGAGCCAGATCAAGGACCCGCGGCTCGGCATGATCACCATCACCGACGCCCGGATCACCGCCGATCTGCGCGACGCCACGGTGTTCTACACCGTCCTCGGTGACGCGGCGGCCCAGTCCAGCACGGCGGCGGCGCTGGAGAGCGCCAAGGGGATGCTGCGCAGCACGGTCGGCAAGGCCCTCGGGCTGCGCCACTCGCCGAGCCTGACGTTCGTCCTCGACGACGTGCAGGACCAGGTCAAGCAGATCGACGACCTGCTCGCGGCGGCCCGCCACGCCGACGCCGAGGTGCAGCGCCTCGCCGCCCAGGCCAAGTACGCCGGCGACGCCCAGCCGTACCGGCTCGACGAGGACTCCGACGAGGCCGACGACGAGGCCGACGAGGTCGCGGGCTCCGCCGCCGGCTCCGACGCACCGCGCGGCGCGGACCGGCCGTGACCGACCCGGCGGCCGGGGCGGCCGGCACCGGGCCCGGGGAGGCCGACTGGGCGGCGGCCGTGGCGGCCGTACGCGACCTGCCGGCCGACGCGCAGGTCCAGCTGATCTGCCACGTCAACCCCGACGGCGACGCGCTGGGCAGCATGCTCGGCTTCGGGCTGGGGCTGCGCCAGCTCGGCGTACGCCAGCTCCGGGCGACCTTCCCCGGCCCGCCGGAGGTGCCGGAGCCGTTCCGCGCGCTGCCGGGCCTCGACCTGCTGGTCCCCGAGGAGGACGCGTACCCCGCGCCGGACCTGGTCGTCTGCTTCGACGCGGCGAGCGAGTCGCGGCTCGGCGGCCTGGTCGACCGGCTCGCCACGGCCGGCACGGCGCTGGTGCTCGACCACCACGCGTCGAACACCCGGTTCGGCGGGATCAACCTCGTCGACCCCCGGGCCGCGGCCACCTCCGTGGTGGCCGAGGAGCTGCTGGCCCGCCTCGGGGTGCGGCTGGACGCGGGGATCGCCGAGGGCCTCTACGTCGCCCTGACCACCGACACCGGGTCGTTCCGGTTCGAGGCGACCACCCCGGCGGTGCACGAGCTGGCGGCGCGGCTGCTGGCCACCGGCATCCGCCCCGGCGACATCTCCCGCCGGGTCTTCGACACCCGGCCCTTCGGGGCGGTGCGGCTCTTCGGCGAGGTGATGTGCCGGGCCCGCCTGGAGCCCACGGCGGCCGGGGGCAACGGCCTGGTCTGGACGTACGCCACGCTCGACGACCTGGCCCGGCACGACCAGCGACCGTACGTGCTGGAGGCCCTGATCGACTCGGTGCGGTGCACCGCCGAGGCGGACGTGAGCTGCGTGGTCAAGCAGGTCCGCCCCGACGAGTGGGCCGTCTCGATGCGCAGCAAGGGCGCGGTGGACGTCAGCCGGGTCGCGGTCGCCCTCGGCGGCGGCGGCCACACGTTCGCGGCCGGCTTCACCGGCCGGGGCAGCGCCGACGACGTGGTGGCCAGCATCCGCGCCGAGCTGGACAAGGCACTGATCGAGGCGTAGATCAGGGACGACTCCGGGGGGTGTCGGCCTTCCTGCGCTGCGTGATGGCGGGGAGAATCGGGGGATGGAGCACCCGAGCGAGCTCTCCGTCGCGGAGACCCGGGCGTGGGAGCGCCCCGTGGTCACCGTGCCGGTGCTGGTCTGTCTCTCCCTGGTCGGCGGGCAACTGCCCTCGTTCTCCGCCTCGGCGAACCTCTACACCCTCGGCACCGGGGGAGCGTTGATCTGGCTGGGCCTGGGCAACCGGGTGCCGCGCCGGCCGGCGCCGCGCCGGCTCGGCGCGGGGGCGGTCTGGTGGGTGCTTCCGGTGGCCGTGTTCGGCGTCTTCGAGGGGGTCACCTTCGTGCTGGCCGTCGGCGACGAGTTCCCCACCTTCTCCCGGCTGGCCGACCCCCTGCTGGAGGACGAGCTGGTCCGTTCCGCGGCCTGGTTCGCCTGGCTGGCCGCGTTCTGGGGGCTGGTGCGGCGATGATGCGGGCCCTCGCCATCGGTGGCTTCCTCACCGCCCTGGCGCTCTTCGCCGCCGTCGAGTGGGCGGCCCGCCGCCCGGGTTCGCGCATCCCGTCGCTGGCCGACGTCTGCGCCTACGTCATGCGATACGAGGTGGGCCCGGTCCCCGTCGGCCGGATCGGCCTGTTCGGCTTCTGGTGGTGGCTCGGCTGGCACTTCCTCGCCCGCTGACCGGGGTGCCGACCGTGCTCCCCCGGTGGCCGGTGCGGGTGCCCGGCCGGCACCTCGCGGGCAGCCCTCGTCGCGTCCAGATGGCGGGAACAGTGGGCAGCATGTGGACCTGAACGATAACTTGGGAATCGATCGGTGCCGTGGCTGCGGCGCTGGTCCGCAGGCGGTGGCGTCGCACCCGACGCCGCCTCCCCCCAGGGTCGGACCGACCCCGGCGCACGCGTCCAGACCGGCCGCTCCGGTGATCCCGGGCCGCCGACGGGCGTCCAGCACGACCGGCCGTCGGGCCACCGTGTCCCCGTGACCCGCATCCCTGGAGGGAATCACCATGCCCAGCAAGCCCAAGCCCGAGAACACCGACGAGGCGCGCGAGCAGGCCCGCCGCGCGCTCCAGACGTCGATGGACACCCGTCAGTGACCCACGTCGACCGGCGGTGATGCCGCCGACGCCCCGCGCCGTCGGCATCACCGCCCGACCGGTCCCGCCCGACCGGTACGCCCCCTGAGCCCTCTCGCCCCGGCTACCCTCGTCGGTCATGCGGCGGATCCTGGTCGTCGGCAGCTCCGGTGCCGGCAAGAGCACCCTGGCCCGCGCGGTCGCCGGGCGGCTCGACCTGCCGCTGGTCCACCTCGACCGGCACTACTGGCGGCCCGGGTGGATCGCCCCCGACCACGCCGTCTGGCGCACCACCGTCGCCGAGCTCGCCGCCGAGCCCGCCTGGGTGATGGACGGCAACTACGGCAGCAGCCTCGACCTGCGGCTGCCCCGCGCCGACCTGCTCGTCCTGGTGGACCTGCCCTGGCCGCTCTGCCTCGCCCGGGTCGTCCGCCGCCGCTGGGCCCGCCGCTCGTCCGGCCGCCCCGATCTGCCCCCCGGCTGCCCCGAGCGCCTCGACCTCGACTTCCTCGGCTACGTCGTGCGCTATCCGCGCCGGTCCCGCCCGCGGGTGCTCGCCGCAGTGGCCGCCCATGCCCCGGGGCTGCCGGTGGTCCGGCTGCGCAGCCCCGCCCAGGTGCGCCGCTGGCTGGCTCTCCTGCCGTCCCGCTGAGCACCCCGGCCCGCGGTCGACCCCGCGCTGCGTCGGCCCCGGAACCGGACCCCGCCGCCGAACGGCCGTGCCTGCGCCGCGACCACCTCGGCGAGCATCCGCCGGAAGGCGGGCGTGGGCCATGAGTAAGGAATCGTCGGTCTTGCAGCCCTTACCCGGATCGTGTCAGGATCGGCGTCGATGACTCAACCCGCCCCCGCCCCGTCCGCCGTCGCCTCGCCGCGCCGGATCGCCGTGCTGGCCCTGCCCGCGCTCGTGGTGCTCGCCGCCGAGCCGCTCTACGTGCTGGTCGACACGGCGGTCATCGGCCACCTGGGCCGGGTGCCGCTGGCCGCGCTCGCCGTCTCCGGCACCGTGCTGACCCTGATCGCCTGGTTGGGCACCGTCCTGGCGTACGGGATCACCGGACGGGCGGCCCGCCGCTTCGGCGCCGGTGACCGCTCCGCCGCCGTCGCGGAGGGGGTGCAGGCGTCCTGGCTCGCGCTCGCGGTGGGGGTGCTGGTCGCGGCCGGCATGCAGTTCGGCGCGGGCCCGCTGGCCGAGGCGCTCGCCGGTCCCGGGGAGGTCGCCGACGCGGCGGCACGGTGGCTGCGGGTCGCCGCGCTCGGCGCGCCCGGCCTGCTGCTCGCCGCCGCCGGCAACGGCTGGCTGCGCGGTGTGCAGGACACCCGCCGGCCGCTGTGGTTCGTGCTCGGCCCCAACCTGCTCTCCGCGGTGCTCTGCGTCCTGCTGGTCTATCCGGTCGGCTGGGGGCTGACCGGCTCGGCGGTGGCGAACGCGCTGGCGCAGACCCTCTCCGGCGGCCTGTTCGCCGCCGCCCTGGCCCGCGAGCGGGTGGCCCTGCGGCCCCGCCTACGGGTGATCCGCCAGCAGTTGGTGCTCAGCCGGGACCTGCTGGTGCGGGGCGTCGCCTTCCAGGCGAGTTTCCTGTCCGCCACCGCCGTGGCCGCCCGGTTCGGGGCGGCGGCCGTCGGCGGGCACCAGATCGCCGTACAACTGTGGTTCTTCACCGCCCTGGTGCTCGACGCCCTCGCGATCGCCGCGCAGGCGCTGGTCGGGGCGGCCCTCGGTGCCGGCGACGCCGCCGTCGCCCGGGCCCTGGCCCGCCGGATGGCGCTGCTCGGCGCGGTCTGCGGCGTGGCGTTCGCGGTGCTCATCGCCGCCGGGGCAGGCGTCGTGCCCGGCCTGTTCAGCTCCGACGACCAGGTACGCGGGCAGGCCGCGGTCGCCTGGCCGTGGCTGGTGGCGTTGCAGCCGATCGGCGGCGTGGTGTTCGCCCTCGACGGGGTGCTGATCGGCGCGGGTGACGTCCGCTACCTGCGCAACCTGACGATCGTCGCCGCGCTCGGCGGGTTCCTGCCGGCGATCTGGCTGGCGTACGCGTTCGACCTGGGTCTCGGCGGCATCTGGGCCGGCCTGACGCTGTTCGTGCTGCTCCGGCTGGCGGCCCTGCTGCTGCGACTGCGCTCCGGCGGCTGGGCGGTGGTCGGCGCCGTGCGGGGGATGTAAGGAAGGGCCCCCTGTTAACGCATTTGGTAGAGAAGGGCACCCTTCTCACCAGGGGTGCGCCGCATTGTGCCGTGCGGTGGCGGGGGGCGTGACGCCGTCTGGCAGGCTTGGCGGTCGTGAGCGCAGACGGTCTGATCGTGGTCGACAAGCCCGGCGGCATGACGTCGCACGACGTGGTGGCGCGGATCCGTCGCCTGGCGCGCACCCGGCGGGTCGGGCACGGCGGCACCCTCGACCCGATGGCCACCGGCGTGCTGGTGATCGGGGTCGGTCGGGCCACCCGGCTGCTGACGTACGTCATCGGCGCCGGGAAGAGCTACGCCGCCACCGTACGGCTCGGGCAGGCCACCGTGACCGACGACGCCGAGGGGGACGTGATCACCGTCACGCCCGCCGACGCCGTCGCCGACGAGGCGGTCCGGGCGGCGTTCGCCGCGCTCACCGGCGACATCGACCAGGTGCCGAGCGCGGTGAGCGCCATCAAGATCAACGGCGAGCGGGCGTACAAGCGGGTGCGCGACGGCGAGAGCGTCGACCTGCCCGCCCGCCGGGTCACCGTCAGCCGCCTCGACGTGCTGGCCGTCCGCCGGGACACGCCCGGCGTGGTGGACGTGGACATCGACGTGACCTGCTCGTCCGGCACGTACATCCGGGCGCTGGCCCGGGACGCGGGCCTGGCGCTCGGGGTCGGCGGCCACCTCACCGCGCTGCGCCGTACGGCCGTCGGCGGTTTCGCCCTCGGCGAGGCCGCGACCCTCGACGAGCTGGAGCGGCGCGCCCCCGAGGTGGTGAACCTGCCCCTCGACGCGGCGGCCGACCGGTTCTTCCCGCGCCGGGAGGCCACCGCCGACGAGGCGAAGGTGCTCTCCCACGGCGGCCCGCTCGACCCGGTCGGGATCGCCGGGCCGTACGCCGTCTTCGGCCCCGACGGCGCTTTGATCGCTATCGTCAGCGAGCGGGACGGTCGGGCGCGCGCGGAGATCGTGCTCGCCCCGGCGTGACGGCGGGGACAGGTGACCGCCGGCCCCGGCCGGCGGGGTACGACCGGCCGAGGCCGGCAGGGGCAACGACAGGGGAGGAGCGTCATGCAGCGGTGGCGGGGGTACGACGCCACGCCCGACGGCTGGGGCAGTTCGGTCGTCACCATCGGCGTCTTCGACGGCGTGCACAGGGGCCACCAGGCGACGATCGGGCACACCGTGGCCCGCGCCCGTGAGCTGGGGGTGCGGTCGGTGGTGGTGACGTTCGACCCCCATCCGGCCGAGGTGGTCCGCCCCGGCTCGCACCCGGCGGTGCTCACCGAGCTGACCCGCAAGGCCGAGCTGATCGAGGCGTTGGGCGTGGACGTGCTCTGCGTGGTGCCGTTCACGCCGGAGTTCTCCCGGCTGCCCGCCGACGCGTTCGTGCACGACATCCTGGTCGAGCACCTGCACGCCACCCTCGTGGTGGTGGGGCAGAACTTCCGGTTCGGGCACCGGGCGGCCGGCGACGTGGCGCTGCTGGAGGAGCTCGGCCGGACGTTCGGCTTCGCCGTCGAGGACGCGCCGCTGGTCGCCCAGGACGACACCGTCTTCTCGTCCACGTACATCCGGGCCCGCATCGACGCCGGCGACGTCGCCGCGGCGGCGGCCGCGCTCGGCCGTCCGCACCGGCTGGAGGGGGTCGTGGTCCTGGGCGACCAGCGCGGCCGGGAGCTGGGCTTCCCGACGGCCAACCTGCTCTGCCACCCGCACGCGGCCGTGCCCGCCGATGGCGTCTACGCCGGCTGGTTCCTGCGCAAGGACGGCCGGGAGCGGATGCCCGCCGCGATCTCGGTGGGGACCAATCCGACGTTCTCCGGCCGGGACCGGCGGGTCGAGGCGCACGTGCTGGACTTCTCCGGCGACTTGTACGGCGAGCGGGTGGCCCTGGACTTCACCGAGCACGTGCGCGGCCAGGTGCGGTTCGACGGGGTGGAACCGCTGATCGCCCAGATGAACCAGGACGTGGCGCGGATCCGCCGGATGCTGGGCATCGCCTGACCGTCAGGCCGGGTCGGCCCAGCGGCCGGTTGGCGGCGTGCCCCATCGGTCGGGTCGCCGCCATGTCGGCGGGTGTGGCGCCGCCATGCCTCCGGGTGTGGCGCCGCCGTGGCGCGCGGGCAGCCGCCGCGGCGCGCGGGCAGCCGCCGCGGCGCGCGGGCAGCCGCCATGTCGCGCGGGCAGGCCGCCGCCATGTCGGCGACATAGCGGCTTCCCGCCGCCGGGATACCCCCATGTCGCCGCCATGGCGTGCGGGCAGCTCGCGGGCAGCCGCCGCGGCGCGCGGGCAGCTCGCGGGCAAGCCAGCCAGGCGTGGCGCGCCGGCAACTCGCCGACGTGGCGCGCGAGCGGCTCGCCGGCCGGCGGAAGCGCCCGCCGGGCCCGCGCCAAGGCCCGCCCACCAAGGCCCACCAAGGCCCGCCAAGGCCCGCCAAGGCCGGCCGCCGGGCCCGCCCGGCCGGCCTTGGCGGGCGGTTCCGCGCGGGGCTGGTAGGCTGGCTGGGACGTCGGCTGACCGACGTGGGGCCTCGCGTGCCTGCACGACGCCGCGGGAGCGAGGAGCCGGTCCGTTTCCGGTCCCCTGACCGATCCGACGGACATCACCGAACAACCCACGAAACAGGGAGAACATGGCGCTCGACCAGGAAGCCAAGGCCAAGATCCGCGCGGAGTACGCGACCGCCGAGGGCGACACCGGCTCGCCGGAGGTGCAGGTCGCGGTCCTCACCAAGCGGATCGCCGAGCTCACCGAGCACCTGAAGGTGCACAAGCACGACCACCACAGCCGCCGTGGGCTGCTGCTGCTGGTCGGCCGTCGCCGTCGGCTGCTCAACTATGTCCAGAAGAAGGACATCAACCGCTACCGGTCGCTCATCGAGCGGCTCGGCCTGCGCCGATGACGTCACGGGGGAGCGGCCCGCGCGGGCCGCTCCCCCGTTCGGCGTCCACCACCTGAGCGCCCGTTCAGGCGTCCGGGATCGGGCGGAACAGGCCATCGGGCCGGAGGGAAGGTCCGGAAGGAACCACCTCCCGGTGACCGAAGGAACGGCCCTCACGGTCTGAGGGCACTGAAGAACAACCGGGCACTGAAGAACAACCGGATACGAAGAACGGCCCTCAGGGTTTGAGGGCACGAAGGAACAACAGGGGCCGCGCGACCACCCGACAGGGAGCCGGTCAGCGTACCGGTCTCCGGTAGTGGCCCCCGGGAGCCCCGGCAGTCGCCGGCACCCCGGGCGCTTCGATCGAAGACCGGCCGTCTGAGCAGCTCCCCGCGTCGCGGACCCCCCGATGCGAAGGAGCACCACCGCACTATGACCGAGCACAACCTCGGCACCGAGTCCCGCACCGCCGTGATCGACAACGGGTCCTTCGGCACCCGCGAGATCACCTTCTCCACCGGCCGGCTGGCCCGCCAGGCCGCCGGCTCCGTCGTCGCCCAGCTCGGCGAGACGGTCGTCCTGTCCGCCACCACCGCCGGCAAGCAGCCGAAGGAGCAGTTCGACTTCTTCCCGCTGACCGTCGACGTCGAGGAGCGGATGTACGCCGCGGGCCGGATCCCCGGCTCGTTCTTCCGCCGTGAGGGCCGGCCCAGCGAGGACGCGATCCTCACCTGCCGGCTGATCGACCGGCCGCTGCGCCCGTCGTTCGTCAAGGGCCTGCGCAACGAGGTCCAAGTCGTCGAGACCGTCCTCGCGCTCGACCCGCAGCACCCGTACGACGTGGTCGCGATCAACGCCGCGTCGATGTCGACCAAGCTCTCCGGCCTGCCGTTCTCCGGCCCGATCGGGGCGACCCGCGTCGCGCACGTGGACGGCCAGTGGGTAGCCTTCCCGACCCTGGAGGAGCTGGCCCGGGCCACCTTCGACATGGTCGTGGCCGGCCGCACCCTCGCCGACGGCGAGGTCGCGATCATGATGGTCGAGGCCGAGGCGACCCCGCACGCCGTGACCCTGATCGCGGGCGGCGCCACCGCGCCGACCGAGGAGGTCGTCGCCAGCGGCCTGGAGGCCGCCAAGCCGGCCATCCGCGAGCTGTGCCGCGCGCAGAGCGAGCTGGCCGAGGTGGCCGCCAAGCCGGTCGCCGAGTTCCCGGTCTTCCTCGACTACCAGCCCGACGTCTACGACGCGGTGGCCGACGTGGCCCGCGCCGAGGTGGCCGAGGCCCTCAAGATCGCCGGCAAGGCCGACCGCGAGGAGGCCCTGGACCGGATCAAGGCCAAGGTCGCCGAGGAGCTGGGCGGCCGTTTCGAGGGCCGGGAGAAGGAGCTGTCCGCCGCGTTCCGGTCGCTGACCAAGTCCGAGGTCCGCAACCGGGTGCTGCGCGAGCAGGTCCGGATCGACGGCCGGGGCCCGCGTGACATCCGCCCGCTGACCGCCGAGGTCGGCGTCCTGCCCCGCGTGCACGGCTCGGCGCTGTTCGAGCGCGGCGAGACCCAGATCCTGGGCGTGACCACCCTCAACATGCTGCGCATGGAGCAGATGGTGGACACCCTCTCGCCGGAGAACCGCAAGCGTTACATGCACAACTACAACTTCCCGCCGTACTCGACCGGTGAGACCGGCCGGGTCGGCTCGCCGAAGCGGCGCGAGATCGGCCACGGCGCGCTCGCCGAGCGGGCGCTGATCCCGGTGCTGCCCTCGCGCGAGGAGTTCCCGTACGCCATCCGGCAGGTCTCGGAGGCGCTCGGCTCCAACGGCTCCACCTCGATGGGCTCGGTCTGCGCCTCGACGCTGGGCCTGCTCTCGGCCGGTGTGCCGCTGAAGGCGCCGGTGGCCGGCATCGCCATGGGCCTCATCTCCGACGAGGTCGAGGGCAAGACGCGGTACGTGACGCTGACCGACATCCTCGGTGCCGAGGACGCGTTCGGCGACATGGACTTCAAGGTCGCCGGCACGCCGGAGTTCGTCACCGCCCTCCAGCTCGACACCAAGCTCGACGGCATCCCGTCGGACGTGTTGGCCGCCGCGCTGCAGCAGGCGTACGAGGCCCGGCAGACCATCCTCGACGTGATGCAGCGGGCCATCGAGGCGCCGGCCGAGATGTCGGAGTACGCGCCGCGGGTCACCACCGTGAAGATCCCGGTCGACAAGATCGGCATGGTGATCGGCCCGAAGGGCCAGACGATCAACGCCATCCAGGACGAGACCGGCGCCGAGATCTCCATCGAGGACGACGGCACCATCTACGTCGGCGCGACCAACGGCCCGTCGGCCCAGGCCGCCGTCGACCGGATCAACGGGATCGCCAACCCGACCCTGCCGAAGGCGGGGGAGCGGTTCCTGGGCACGGTGGTCAAGACCGCCGCGTTCGGCGCGTTCATCTCGCTGCTGCCGGGCCGCGACGGCCTGCTGCACATCTCCAAGGTGGGCGACGGCAAGCGGGTCGACAAGGTCGAGGACTTCCTCAACGTCGGCGACAAGGTCGAGGTGGAGATCGCGGACATCGACGCCCGCGGCAAGATCTACCTGGACAAGGTCCGCCCGGAGGGCGCCGAGGCGCCGGCCGCCACCGGCGAGGTCGCCGGCGACGAGCGTCCGGCCGGCCGGGGCGGCGACCGGGGCCCGCGTGACCGTGGGGACCGCGAGCGCGGCGACCGGGGCGGTCGTGGCCCGGGCGGCGGCGAGCGCGGCCAGGGCGGCGGCGAGGGCGGCGAGGGCGGCGAGCGTCCGCGCCGCCGGACCCGGCACAGCTGACGTTCCCACCACCACCACCGCCGGCCGCCCGGGACGGGCGGCCGGCGGCACCGCACCACCCACCCCTCGTCGAACTGAGAGCAGGTTTCCGTGAGCCGGGCCCAGCGCGCGTCTTTCCCTGCGGGTCGACGGGGGGTGGCCCCGTCCGGGGCCGTCCGGCACGCCGCCGGGGGGCAGCCCGGGCGGGCCGGCGGGTCGGCCCGCGCGGTCACCCGCACGCTGAGCGACGACCCGCTGGGCGGGACGGTACGCCGTACCGTGCTGCCCAGCGGGCTGCGCGTGCTCACCGAGGCGATCCCCGCGATGCGCAGCGTGTCGTTCGGCATCTGGGTGTCCGTCGGCTCCCGCGACGAGACCGGCCCGCAGGCCGGTGCCGCGCACTTCCTGGAGCACCTGCTCTTCAAGGGCACCCACAAGCGCACGGCCCTGGAGATCTCCGCCGAGATCGAGGCGGTGGGCGGCGAGACGAACGCCTTCACCACGAAGGAATACACCTGCTACTACGCCCGCGTGCTGGACGAGGACCTGCCGCTGGCCATCGACGTCATGTGCGACGCGGTCGCCGACTCGCTGCTGGAGCCGGCCGACGTGGAGACCGAGCGCGGCGTCATCCTCGAAGAGATCGCCATGCACGACGACGAGCCGGGCGACGAGGTGCACGACCTGTTCACCCGCGCCGTCTACGGCGACCACCCCCTCGGCCGGCTGATCTCCGGCACGGAGGAGACGGTCACCCCGATGACCCGCCGGCAGATCCAGGACTTCTACCGCCGCCACTACACCGCGCCGCAGATCGTGGTCGCCGCCGCCGGCAACCTCGACCACGCCGTCGTGGTCCGGCTGGTCCGCGAGGCGCTCGCCGGCACCCCGCTGGACACCGGCCCGGCGGCGCCGGCTCCGCACCGGTCGGCCACCCCGGCGGTACGCGTGCAGCCCGCGGCCACCCTGGTCGAGCCGAAGGAGACCGAGCAGGCGCACGTCATCCTCGGCTGCCCCGGCATCGACCGCGTCGACGGGCGGCGCTTTGCCCTCGGGGTGCTCAACAACGTCCTCGGTGGCGGCATGTCCAGCCGCCTGTTCCAGGAGATCCGGGAGCGGCGCGGCCTGGCGTACTCGGTCTACTCCTACGCCAGCCAGTACGCCGACAGCGGCGTGTTCGCCGTGTATGCCGGCTGCGCCCCCGGCAAGGTCGACGAGGTGCTGGAGCTGACCCGGGCGGAGCTGCGCCGGGTGGCCGCAGACGGGCTGACGGAGGCCGAGGTGGCCCGGGGCAAGGGGATGAGCAAGGGCTCGTTCGTGCTGGGCCTGGAGGACACCGGCTCCCGGATGAGCCGGCTGGCCAAGGGCGAGCTGCTCTACGGCGACCTGATGCCGGTGGACGAGCTGCTGGCCCGCGTCGACGCGGTGACCGCGGCCGACGTGAACACCCTCGCCGCCGAGCTGCTGGCCCAGCCGATGTCCCTGGCCGTCGTCGGCCCGTTCGGCGAGCGCGACTTCTCCGCCTGACCGGCGGCCCGGCCCGTCGCGGCGGCGTCGCCGTCCGCCCGTGGGACGGCCGGCGACCGGCCCGGTGCGGCCGGTGCGGCTGGGATAGGTTGTGGCCGTGACTGACGAGCAGGGGAAGGGCCCGCAGGGGCCGATCCGGGTCGCCGTGCTGGGTGCCCGGGGCCGGATGGGCGTCGAGGTGTGCCGGGCCGTCGAGGCGGCCGCCGACATGGAGCTGGTGGCGGCGCTCGACCAGGGCGACGACCGGTCCGCCGCCGCCGGGGCCGAGGTGGCAGTCGACTTCACCACCCCCGACGTCGTGATGGACAACCTGCGCTGGTGCGTCGAGGCGGGCATCCACGCCGTGGTCGGCACCACCGGCTTCACCGGGCGGCGGCTCGACCAGGTGCGCGACTGGCTGGCCGCCCGGCCGGAGGTGGGCGCGGTGATCGCCCCCAACTTCGGCATCGGCGCGGTGCTGATGATGCAGTTCGCGGAGCGGGCGGCCCGCCACTTCGAGTCCGTCGAGATCATCGAGCAGCACCACCCGCGCAAGCTGGACGCCCCCAGCGGCACCGCCACCCACACCGCCCGCCGGATCGCGCAGGCCCGCGCCGAGGCCGGTCTGGGCCCCGCCCCGGACGCCACGAAGGACGAGGTGCCGGGCGCGCGGGGGGCCGACATCGACGGGGTACGCGTGCACGCCGTCCGCGCCACCGGCCTGGTCGCCCACCAGGAGGTGCTGTTCGGCACGGCCGGCGAGACGCTGACCATCCGGCACGACTCGTACGACCGGGTGTCGTTCATGCCGGGCGTGCTGCTGGCGGTGCGCGCGGTGCGTACCCGCCCGGGCCTGACCATCGGCCTGGACCCGCTGCTCGACTGACGGGCCGCGCCCACCGGGCCGGCGCGGCGGGGAAAGCGGTCGCCGGCCGGCCGCGCCGCACCTAGGCTGCCCGGGTGATCGACTCGAAGCTCCGCGACCGCGCCGGCCGGCACGTCACCCTGCGTCCGGTCGACGACGACAACTGGCGGGCCGTCGCCGACGTCGCGCCCCGCGACGACCAGCGCGCCTGGGTCTACCCGATGGCGGCCCGTTACCTGCTGACCAGCCTGCGCGGCGACGTGTGGACCTCCCTGGCCGTCTACGCCGACGACACCGTCGTCGGGCACGTCATGTGGGGCGTCGACGACGACGGCGCCCGCTGGCTCGGCGGGATGGTCGTCGACGCCGCCGAGCAGGGCCGGGGGGTCGGGGCGGCCACGGTGGCGACCCTGGCGACGTGGCTGCGCGCCCAGCCCGGCTGCGCCGCCGTGCGCCTGTCGTACCACCCCGACAACCCGGCCGCGGCCACCCTCTATCCCCGCCTGGGCTTCGCGCCGACCGGCGAGTGGGAGGACGACGAGGTGGTCGCCGAGCTGGTCACCCCGCCGACCCCCTGACGCCCGCCTCGGCGGCGGGGCGGGGGGCGGGGACCGGGGTGGCGGTCAGGGCCGACGGGAGGCGGTCGACGGTGGCCTCGCCGGCGGCGGTGACCGTGACGTCGACCCGGGCGCCCGCGACGCGCAGGTTGCGCGCGGCGAGGGCGCCGAGCCCCGGGCCGGCGAGCGGGGCCAGGCGCACCCGGCCGGCCGGCACGTCGGGGTAGAGCCCGACGCCGGCCTGGAGCAGCAGCACCGCCGAGGCGGCGGACCACGCCTGCGGCCGGCACGCCGCCGGATACGGCACGGGCCGCCCGAGCAGCTCCCGGTCGTCGCCGCCGTACAGCTCGGGCAGCCGGTGGTCGAACGCCTCGGCGGCGGCGAGCAGCCCGTCGGCCAGGCCGAGCGCCGCCGTGCGGTAGCCGGCCCGGGCCAGCCCGGCGAGCACGATCGCCGTGTCGTGGGTCCAGATCGAACCGCAGTGGTACGACAGCGGGCTGAACCCGGCGTCGCCGGTGGACATGGTGCGCAGCCCGAAGCCGCCGGCCAGGGCCTCGGTGGTGAGCAGCCGGGCCACCTGCGCCGACTCGTCGGTGGTGAGCAGCCCGGTGCCGAGCAGGTGGCCGATGTTGCTGGTCAGCGAGTCGACCGGGCGCTTGTCCCGGTCCAGCGCCAGCGCCGGCTGGGGGCCGTGCGGCCCGTCGACCCAGAAGGTGGCCCGGAACCGGTCGGCCAGCCGGGCCGCGTGTGCGCGCCACCGGTCCCCGCCGGGGCGGTCGAACGCGTCCAGCAGCGCCGCACCGGCGACCGCCGCCTCGTACGCGTAGCCCTGCACCTCGGCCAGGACGATCGGCGCCTGCGCCTGCCGGCCGTCGCGGAACCGGACGGCGTCGCCCGAGTCCTTCCAGCCCTGGTTGGCCAGGCCGTGGCCGGTGGTGTCGACGTACTCGACGAGGCCGTCGCCGTCGGCGTCGGCGTGCTCGCCGAGCCAGGCGAGCGCGGCCTCCAGGTGCGGCAGGAGCGGCTGCACCTGCTCGGCCGGCAGCCCCCAGCGCCACGCGTCGTGCAGCAGGGCGACCCAGAGCATGGTGGCGTCGACCGTGCCGTAGTACGCCGGCGGCAGCCGCAGCCCCGCGCCGGCGGCGAACTCGTGCCGGCGCAGCTCGTGCAGGATCTTGCCGGGGGCCTCGCCGGTGGCCGGGTCGACCCGCGTGCCCTGCCGCCGGGCGAGCACCCGCAGCGTGCCGGCGGCCAGCTCGGTGCCCAGCGGCAGCAGCATCCGGGCCGCCCACAGGCTGTCGCGCCCGAAGAGGGTGAGGAACCAGGGCACCCCGGCGGCGAGGAAGACGTCGCCGGGGTGGGCGGGCTCGGCCAGGCGCAGGGCGTGCAGGTCGTCCAGGGAGCGGTCGAGCAGGCGCACCAGCCGCCGGTCGTCGGCGGTGACCTCGGGGCGGGCCCAGGTGGGTGCGGCGGGCGGGGCGGTCACCACGGCGCGGGGGTCGTCGACGGCGAGCCGCCAGCGCAGCGTGACCGTGCCGCGCGGGGGCAGCTCGACCGGCCAGCTCAGCCGGGGCGCGGTGGCCCGGTCGCCGGCGGCGTCGACGGTCGCGCCCTCGCCGGTGACGGTGACGGTGGTGTCGCCGCCGGACCAGGCGAGGCGGCCGGGGCCGTCGGTCCGTGCCGCCAACGGGTCGGCGGCGTCGCCGGACTTGACCAGCTCGATCGGGGCGAGGTCGCAGCTGAGGTCGACGCTGACGGTGGCCCGTACCCCGGTGGCGGCGGTGGAGACGACGTGGATCTCCTCGGCGAGGCCGGCCGGTGCGAGGCGGCGGACCCGGTCGACCCGGACGGTCGGGTCGGGCCCGGGGTCGCCGAGCCACCGGGCGAGGCCGGCGAAGCGGGCGGCGTGCGGGCCGACGGGCCCCCGGGCCAGCGCCTCGGGCTCGCGGTCGTCGACGCGCAGCTCGGCCCGGGACAGCACGCGGGCGTCGGCGTGGAAGACGCCCTGCACGCCGGACGGGCGGACCTGTCCGGCCGCGTCGCCCAGCGCGCTGGTCGGGGCGTGGACCAGCCCGACGAGGTCGTGCAGCAGGGGTTGCAGGCGGGGTGGGGTCACGGCGGGGCTCCAGTCTTGACAGATCGTCCGGGGCGGTGCAAGGTTCGAAACATTCCGGCAACTTGAACGATCTAATCCTGCCGGATCGGCATTTGATCGTTCAAGACCGCAAGGGGGATTCATGTCGCAGAAGGTGACCATCTCCACTGTGGCCGCGCATGCCCGGGTGAGCCGCCAGACGGTGTCCAACGTGCTCAACGCGCCGCACATCGTCCGCGAGGAGACCCGACTCCGGGTGCAGGAGGCGATCACCGAGCTCGGCTACCGCGCCAACCAGGCCGCCCGGCAGATGCGCACCGGCCGGTCCCGGCTCATCGCCGTGCGCATCGAGCCGACCCGGGACGGGATCAACGGCTCCGTGCTCGACCGGTTCCTGCACGGGCTCACCGAGACCGCCGAGAGCGCCGGCTACCGGGTCATGCTCTACACCGCCACCGACGCCCACCAGGAGATCGACGCCTTCGACGACCTGCTCGGCGCGTACGACCTGGACGCGTTCGTGCTCACCGGCACCGAGCGCGGCGACCCCCGTACCGCCTGGCTGGCCGGGCGGGACGTGCCGTTCGTGACGTTTGGCCGCCCGTGGGACGCGCCCGACCCGCACCCCTGGGTCGACGTCGACAACGCCGCCGGGACGGCCCAGGCCACCCGCCACCTGCTGGCCACCGGCCACCGGCGGATCGGCTACATCGGCTGGCCGCTGCCCACCTCGGCGGTCGGCGGCGAGCGCCGCTCCGGCTGGCACGAGACGCTGCGCGAGGCCGGCGTCGACCCCGGCGGGCTGGACCGCGAGACCGTCGACGGCATCGCCGAGGGCGAACGGACGATGCGCGAGCTGCTCGCCGCGGCCGAGCCGCCGACCGCCGTCGTCTGCGCCAGCGACTCCCTCGCCCTCGGCGCGCTCCAGGCGGTGCGCGGAAGCGCCGCGTACGCCCCGCCCGCCGGCCCCCCGACGCCCGGCGGGCCCGTCGCCGTCGTCGGCTTCGACGACACCCCCGTCGCCGCCGCCGTCGGCCTCACCAGCGTCAGCCAGCCCCTCGGCGTGGCCGCCGCCCGCTGCGTCGACCTGCTCACCGGCGTGCTCGACGGGCAGCCCGTCGACTCCCCGGTGCTGCTCCAGCCCTCGCTGGTGCGACGCCAGACCGCGTGACCCCACCACCCCCAGGAGAGTGAGATGACACCCCGATCCCTGCGCCGCGCGACAGTCGCCGGCGTCGCCGCCGTGGCGCTGCTCGGCTCCGCCGCCTGCGGCAGCGGCTTCGACGACTCCACCGACGCCGCCCAGTCCACCGGCCCGGCCAGCCTCCAGATTCTGATCGGGTCCTCCGGCGACGCCGAGACGAAGGCGGTCCAGGCCGCCGCCGCGACGTGGGCCGCCGGCTCCGGAAACAGCGCCACCGTCACCCCGGCGCAGGACCTCACCCAGCAGCTCGGCCAGGCCCTCGCCGGCGGCAGCCCGCCCGACGTCTTCTATGTCGACGCCAGCCGGTTCGCCGACTACGCCAGCGTCGGCGCGCTGGAGCCCTACGGCGACCGGATCAGCAGCCCGGACGACTTCTACCCCAGCCTGCGCACCACGTTCACGTACGACGGCAAGCTCTACTGCGCGCCCAAGGACTTCTCCACCCTGGCGCTCCAGATCAACACGGACCTGTGGGCGAAGGCCGGCCTGACCGACGCCGACGTGCCGACCACCTGGGACCAGCTCACCGCCGCCGCCCGCAAGATCAAGGCCAGGGGCCTGGTGCCGCTGGCCCTCGGCGACACCCGGGACCGGATCGGCGCGTTCCTCGTGCAGAACGGCGGCTGGCTGGTCAGCCCCGACGGCAAGCAGGCCACGGCTGACACCCCGGAGAACCTGGCCGCCCTCCAGTACGTGCGGACGATGCTGGACGAGGGCCTGGCCCGGTACCCGAAGCAGCTCGACGCCGGCTGGTCCGGCGAGGCGTTCGGCAAGGGCAAGGCCGTCATGACCATCGAGGGCAACTGGATCAAGGGCGCCCTGCAGAACGACTTCCCCGACGTGAAGTACCGCGTCGTCGAGCTGCCCGCCGGCCCCAAGGGCAAGGGGACGCTCTCCTTCACCCAGTGCTGGGGCATCGCCGCCAAGAGCCGGTACAAGGAGCAGGCGATCAGGTTCGTCGAGGCGATGACCGCCGGCGACCAGCAGATGACGTTCGCCAAGGCGTTCGGCGTCATGCCGTCCCGGCAGTCCGTGCGCGACCAGTACACCGCCGCCTTCCCGGCCGACAAGCCGTTCGTCGACGGCGCGCAGTACGCCCAGGGCCCGGTGAACGCGCCGAAGATGGACAGCGTCCTCGGCGACCTCGACACCGGCCTGCAGGGGCTGGCCAACGGCGACCCGAAGGCCGTCCTCGTCCGCTTCGACGCCAACGCCAAGGCGGCGCTCGCCGGCTGAGGTGCAAGGAAGGGCCCCTTATTAACCGTATGCGTTAACAAGGGGCCCTTCCTTCCAGGGAGGAGGGAAGATGGGCAACCGCGTCGCCCGCGGCGTCCGGAGCAACGAGAACCTCGCCGGGTGGCTCTTCGTCGCCCCGGTGGTCGTCATCCTCGGCCTGTTCCTGCTGCTGCCGATCCTGATGGCGCTCTGGGTGAGCCTCACCGACTGGAACGGCCAGGGCAGCCCGTTCACCGGTCGGGTCCCGTTCGTCGGGGCCGACAACTACACCCGGCTGTTCGCCGAGGAAGGGCTGGCCCGCCGCGACTTCATGACCAGCCTGCGCAACAACGCCTACTACGTGGCGATCGTGGTGCCGACCCAGACGGCGCTGGCCCTCGGGCTCGCCCTCGTCGTCAACAACCGGATGCTGCGGGGCCGGGGATTCTTCCGCACCGCGTTCTACTTCCCGTCGGTGACCAGCTCGGTGGCGATCAGCGTGGTCTTCCTGTTCCTGTTCGCCAACTCCGGCGCGGTCAACGCCCTGCTCGGCATGCTCGGCATCCGGGGGCCGCAGTGGTTCGCCGACTCCCGGGGCGTGCTGCACCTGCTGCTCGGCGCGGTCGGCGTGGACGCGCCGCCGGCCGCGCTCGCCGCCGGCGGGCCGCTCGGGCTGAGCTGGTGGGACTGGCTGTCCGGGCCGAGCGTCGCCATGGTCTCGATCATCACGCTGGTCGTCTGGACCACCTCCGGCACGTTCATGCTGATGTTCCTCGCCGCGCTCCAGAACGTCCCGGTGGCCCTCGACGAGGCCAGCACCCTCGACGGGGCCGGCCGCTGGCAGCGCTTCCGGCACGTCACCCTGCCGATGATCAAGCCGACCACGTTCCTCGTGCTCACCCTCGGCCTGATCGGCTCCTGGCAGGTCTTCGACCAGGTGTACGTGATGAGCCAGGGCGAGCCGGCAAAGACCACGCTCACCCCCGCGTACCTGTCGTACCGCACCGCGTTCCGGGACTTCGACTACGGCTCCGGCGCGGCCATCTCGTTCGTGCTGTTCCTGATCATCATCGTGCTCACCCTGCTCCAGCGCCGGCTGATGGCCGACCGGGAGCCCGCCGCGCCCCGCCGCGGCCGGTGGTGGCGTCGACGCGTACCGGAAGGGGGTTGAGATGGCCGTGCTCACCGACCGGCCGGCGGCACCCGCGCCGCCCGCCCGGCCGCGCCGCGCCCACGACCGCGCGGCCCGCACGCTGGCGAGCCGCCTCGTCGGGTACGCGATCCTGGTCTTCTTTGCGCTGGTGTTCCTCTACCCGTTCGTCATCCAGATCGGCAACTCGCTCAAGACCGAGCCGGACGCGGCGGCCAACCCGCTCTCGCCCATCCCGGACCCGCTGTCGCTGGCCGGCTTCGAACGGATCTTCGCGGGCACCGCCTTCCCGCTCTGGCTCGGCAACTCGCTGCTGGTCACCGTGCTGGTCACCCTCGGCCGGGTGTTCTTCGACTCGCTCGCCGGCTACGCCCTGGCCCGGCTGCGCTTCCGGGGCCGCGCCGGGCTCTTCGCCGCGGTCGTCGCGGTGCTGGCGGTGCCCGGCGTGGTGCTGCTGATCCCGAAGTTCCTCGTGCTCAACCAGCTCGGCATGTACGACAGCTACGCCGGCCTGGTGGTGCCGCTGCTCGCCGACGCGGCCGGCGTGTTCATCATGAAGCAGTTCTTCGAGTCGATCCCGGTCAGCGTGGAGGAGGCCGCCCGCATCGACGGGGCGAGCGTCTTCCGCACGTTCTGGTCGGTGGTGCTGCCGATGGCGAAGCCGGCGCTGATCACGCTGACCATCCTGTCGTTCCAGGGCTCCTGGAACGAGTTCCCGCACAGCCTGGTCGCGGTGCAGGACCCGGACCTGTTCACCCTGCCGCGCGGCCTGGCCGACCTGGTCAGCGGCTCGCTGGGCAAGGGCACCCAGTATCCGCTCAAGCTCGGCGCGGCGCTGCTGGCCACCATCCCGGTGGCGGTGCTGTTCGTGGTCTTCCAGCGGTATTTCGTGCGGGACGCCAACGACGGCGCGGACAAGGGCTGACCGGGCCGCCGGGCCGGCTCAGGGCAGCCGGTCCGGCAGCCCGAACAGCGGGAACAGGGCCGGGTCGAGGAAGTAGTTGAGCCGGGCGACCCGGCCGCCGGAGCAGCCGACCAGCTGGATCGAGAACGGCCGGTGACCGCCCGCCGGGTCCCGCCGGTATTGCGCGAACCCCGGGCCGCCGTTGACCGCCACCGGGACCAGCCGGGAGCCCGCGCAGCCGGCCCCCGGGCCGGTCATCCAACACCCGATGTCACCCGCGCCGCGCAGCCAGAGCCGGTAGGGCGGCATGGTCTGCACGGCGTCCGCCCGCAGCAGCGCGACCAGCGCGTCGATGTCGTACCGCTCGAAGGCGCGCACGTAGCGGTCGAGCAGCTCGCGGTGCGCGGCGTCGAGGGCGGCGGCCGGCGGGTCGGCGTCGACGCCCCGGGCGGCCAGCGTCGCGCGGGCCCGCTGCAACGCGCTGTTGACCGCCGCCACGCTGGTGTCGAGCAGGCCGGCGACCTCGTCGGCCCGCCAGCGCAGCACGTCGCGCAGGATCAGCACCGCCCGCTGCCGGGGCGGCAGGTGCTGCAACGTCGCGACGAAGGCCAGCCGCACCGACTCCCGGGCCACCGCCACCTCCGCCGGATCCCCGCCAACGGGCAGCACCCGGGCGTCGGGGGCCGGCCCGACCCACTCCCCGGCGGGCCGGGGCTCGCCCAGCGCCGACAGCACCGGCGCCGACGGCCCGGCGAGGTCGGTCGGGACCGCCCGGCGGGACCGGCCGCGCAGCAGGTCGAGGCACACGTTGGTGGCGATCCGGTAGACCCAGGTGCGGACGCTGGACCGGCCGTCGAACGCGGCCAGCCCCCGCCAGGCGCGCAGCAGCGTCTCCTGGACGGCGTCCTCCGCGTCGAAGGCCGAGCCGAGCATCCGGTAGCAGTAGCCGGTGAGCTCCACCCGGTGCCTCTCCAGGTGCTGCTCCGACGGCGGGTGCTGCTCCGACGGCGGGTGCTCCTGCGGCCCGGCCGGCGCAGGGGCTGGGGCCGGCGTCGCGCGGGCACGACTCGTCGACACGCTCATCCCGCCACCGTAGGCGGCACCACCGACATTCCCGGCAACCCCGACGCGCCGGCAGGCAGACCGCGTGGTCAGCCGCCGGCGGCGTCGCCCTCCGCCGCGCCCTCGGCGGGCACCGCCACGTGCAGCCGGAGCTGGTTGACCAGCATGTCGTCCACGTCGAGGGCGCGGGCCGCGCCGTCGGGCTCCCAGCCCGCGCCGGTGAGGAACTTCCGGGTCGCCGCGTCGGCGTCGAACGCCCACGCCACCGCCCGGTCGAAGCCGTCGGAGCGCCACAGGTCCACGCTCGCGGCCAGCAGCCGGCTGCCGTGCCCGCGCCGCCCCCAGCGCGGCTCGACCAGCAGGTCCGTCACCGCCACCACGCCGGACCCGAGCGCCTCGGCCGGCTCGTTCGGGGCGAGGGACTCGGCGTCGGCCGGCCCGGACGCGGCAAATCCCACCAGATACGATTGTTCGGCCTGTTCGACGGCGACGAGCACCCGGTGCGCGCCCGAGGGCGGCTCCTGCACCGCCGCGCTCCACCGCCTGGCGAGATACTCCTCGTCCAGGTTGTCGAGCACGTGCCGGGGCAGGATCCGGCGATACGCGACCCGCCAGGTCGCGAGCTGGATGCGTGCGATCTCGCCGGCGTCTTCCGGACGCGCCGGGCGGACGTACCCGAGAGCCATGGGACGGAAGCCTACGCAGGGCGAGGGAGGCCACGGTGGCGCAGGGTGCCAAACGGACGATCGGGCAGGTCGCCGCGGTGGTCGGGCTCGCCGTCGCGGTGACCGCGTTCCTGTCCGTGGCGGCTGTGCGGCACGGCTTCTTCGACCTGAAGGTCTACTACGGCGCGCTCCACTTCTGGGTGCACGACGGCGGGGAGATCTACGACTTCCTCAAGCCCGGCACCCAGTACGGCTTCACCTACCCGCCGTTCGCCGCCCTGGTCATGCTGCCGATGGCCCTCCTGCCGTGGCCCGCCGCGATCGCGGTGAGCGTGACCGCGTCCGTGGTGACCAGCGCCGTGCTGATCTGGTGGCTGCTCGCCCCGGTCGCCCGCCGCTGCGGCTGGACCGGCTGGTTCGCCCTCGCCGTGGCGCTCTGCCTGGCCGCCGCGTTCGAGCCGATGCGCGAGACGGTCAACTTCGGCCAGGTCAACATGCTGCTGCTGTTCCTCGTCGCGGTGGACCTGCTGCGGCTGCTGCCGGCGGGCAACCGCTGGGCGGGAGTGGGCATCGGGCTGGCCACCGCGATCAAGCTGACCCCGGGGATCTTCCTCGTCTACCTGCTGGTCACCGGCCGCTGGCGGGCCGCCCTGACCGCCGCCGGCACGGCCGCCGGGGCGACCCTCGTCGCCGCCGCGCTCTTCCCCGACGCGTCCCGCGAGTTCTGGACCTCCGCGCTGTGGAACACCGGCCGCGTCGGCGAGCTGGCGTTCGTGTCGAACCAGTCGCTGCAGGGCGTGGTCGCCCGGCTCAACCCCGAACACCCCAGCACCGTGGCCTGGCTGGCGCTGGTCCTCGCCACCCTCGCCGTCTGGGCGTGGCGCTCGCGGGCCGCCGTCCGGGCCGGCGACGAGGCCACCGGCCTGGCCCTGACCGGCGCGCTGATGTGCCTGGTCAGCCCCGTGACCTGGGTGCACCACCTGGTCTGGCTGCTGCCGGGGCTGATCCTGCTGGTCGACAACGGCACCGCGGCGCCCGCGCGCAGCCGCCGGCGCCGCGTCCTGCTGGCCGCCGCGATCATCGGGTACGCCCTGCTGTGCAGCCGCATCGTCTGGGCCTGGGAGAAGGACTTCACCGGCGTCGACGGCTTCCTCGGCAGCAACACCTACGTCTGGATCAGCCTCGCCCTGCTGCTGTTCCTGCCCGTGCGCCGCCCGGCGGATCAGCCGTCGAGCAGCCCCGCGTACCTCAGCTCGACCAGCCCGAGCGGGGGCGCCCCGCCGGCCAGCGGCACCGGGTAGGTGGTCCGCTCGCCGTCCGGCGACAGCCCGGACCGCTCGTAGAAGCGCCGGGCCCGCCGGTTGTCCCGCAACACCCACAGCCGGTACGCCGTCCAGCCCCGCCCGGCCAGCCGCTGCTTCGCCGCCGCCAGCAGCCGCCCAGCCGTCCCGTCGCCCCAGAACGCCCGGTCGACGTACATGGTGAGCACCTCGCCGAGCGTGTGGTCGAGGTCGGCCCGGTCCTGGTTGTTGCGGTACGGGCCGAACGTGGTGAACCCGATGACCGCGCCGTCGCGCTCGGCGAGCAGCGTGGTGAACGGGTGCTCCGGGTCGGCCGTGCCCAGGTCCCGGCGGCGCTGCGCCCAGGCCGCCACGTTGAGCCGGGCCAGCACCTCCGCCGGCATGAACCCGGCGTAGCCGTCCTGCCAGCCGTGCACGTGCACCCGGGCCACCGCCTCGGCGTCGTCCGGCTCCTCGGGGCGGATGATCAGCATGCGTCCGTTGTATGCCCCGGTGGCCGTGACGTCCAGCCAGCCGCACCGGTGTCGTACCCCTGGATTAGGGTGCCCGACGATGACCGCACCGGAATCGCTCTCGCTCGCCCAGGCCCGCCGGGTCGCCCTGGCCGCCCAGGGCTTCGCCGACCCACCGCCCGCCGGCGTGCCCACCCGCCGGCACCTGCGCCGGGTGCTCGACCGGGTCGGGCTGATCCAGATGGACTCGGTCAACGTGCTGCAACGCGCGCACTACCTGCCGCTCTACAGCCGGCTCGGGCCCTACCCGACGGCCCTGCTCGCCGCCGCCGCCTACCGCCGCCCCCGCGAGCTGTTCGAATACTGGGGGCACGAGGCGTCGCTGGTCCCCGTCGGGCTGCACGCGGCGCTGCGCTGGCGGATGGCCAAGGCCCGCGACGAGGCGTGGGGCGGGATGCGCCGCATCGCGCAGGAGCAGCCCGAGCTGGTGGCGTGGGTGCGCGATGAGGTCGCCGCCCGGGGCCCGCTCACCGCCGCCGAGATCGAGCACGACGCGCCCCGGGAGACCGGCAACTGGGGCTGGAACTGGTCGACCGTGAAGCGGGCGCTGGAGTTCCTCTTCTGGGCCGGCGAGGTCACCGCCGCCGACCGCACCCCCTCGTTCGCGCGCCGCTACGACCTGCCCGAGCGGGTGTTGCCGGCCGCCGTGCTGGACGCGCCCACCCCGACCGACGCCGAGGCGCACCGCGCCCTCGTCGCGATCGCCGCCCGCTCGCTCGGCGTCGCCGCCGAGCCGGAGCTACGCGACTACTTCCGGCTGCCCGTCGCCGGGGCCCGGCGGGCGGTCGCCGAGCTGGTCGAGGCGGGCGAGCTGACCCCGGTCACGGTCGAGGGCTGGCGGCACCCGGCCTACCTGCACGCCACCGCCCGGCTGCCCCGCTGGGTGCGGGGCAACACCCTGGTCAGCCCGTTCGACCCGCTGGTGTGGGAGCGGGGCCGCACCGAGCGGCTGTTCGGCTTCGCCTACCGCATCGAGATCTACGTCCCGGCCCCGCAGCGGGTCCACGGCTACTACGTGCTGCCGTTCCTGCAGGGGGAGCGGTTCACCGCCCGGGTCGACCTCAAGGCCGACCGCAAGGCCGGCGTGCTGCTGGTGCCGGCCGCCTGGGGCGAGCCGGGCGTCGATGCGGGGGAGACGGCGGTGGCCCTGGCCGCCGAGCTGCACCGCCTGGCCGGCTGGCTGGGCCTCAGCGCGGTAGCCCCGCCCGCCGCCGGTGACCTCGCTGTTCCGCTGGCCGCCGCCCTGAGGAGCATGGCCGGTGTACCGTGAGCGGCGTGACGAGCGTCGACGGCCCGGCGGCCCCGCACCCGCACCCGCACCCTGACGCGCAGGCGCCCGCGCCCGCGCCGGGGGAGTGGCCGCCGGGGGCGTACCCGGTGGCGGAACCCGACCGGCTGACCCGCCTCGTGATGCGGGTGCACGCCCGGTCGCCGCGCTGGGCGGCCCCCCTGGCCGCGCTCGGCTGCGTCGGCCTCGGCATGGCGTACGCGCTGCTCAGCGACCCGACCCGGGCCGCGCCCGACGCCGCCCCCAGCTGCCTGCTGAAGCTCACCACCGGGCTGGACTGTCCGGGCTGCGGCGGCACCCGCGCGCTGTGGTACGTGCTGCACGGCGACCTGCCGGCCGCCGCCCGGCACCACTTCCTCTTCGTCTTCGCGCTGCCCTTCCTGACCTACCTGTTCGTCGCCTGGGCGGGCCGGCAGGCTTTCGGCTGGCGGCTGCCGCAGCCCCAGGTCAGCTCGAAGGTGATCGGCGGCTTCCTGGCCCTGTGGCTGGTCTTCTCGGTGGCCCGCAACCTGCCCTGGGCCCCCTTCACCTCCCTCTACGTCTGACCTGGGCCCCGCCTGGCCGGGGCCGCGTCTGACCTGGCCTGTGTCTGGCCCGGCCTGTGTCTGGCCCGGGCGGGCAGCTTGGCGCACGCCTGCGCGATCGGATGCGGAGCCTGCGGGCCATAGCGAGCTGAGTCGTTTACGACATCACCGCCGCCCACGGGCTGCCGCGACTCCGGCTGGGGCCCGACTCCGGCTGCGGCCCGGCCCCGGCCTCGTCCCGACCCCACCCTGATGTCGTAAATGACTCAGCTCCCTAGGCGGGAAACCGGGACGGTCCCTTCCGGTGGGCGACGCGCCGGGCCAGCGGGTGACCGCCGTTGCACCGGGCGCGCCCGACTTGGGCGGCCGGCCGGCGGGCCACTACAGTCCCTGGCATGCCGGAGATGGTGCAGCCCCAGGTCAAGCTGATCGCGTGGACCCAGTTCCAGGCCCCGGACGACGTGCCGTGGTCGACCGACGCCGAGGGCGGCCAGGCGCTCGCCGAGTTCGCCGGCCGGGCCTGCTACCAGAGCTGGTCCAAGCCGAACCCGGCCACCGCCACCAACGCCGGCTACCTGGCGCACATCCTGGAGGTGGGGCACCTGTCGGTGCTGGAGCACGGCTCGGTGAGCTTCTACTTCACCGGGGTGTCCCGCTCGTTCACCCACGAGCTGATCCGGCACCGGCACTTCTCCTACTCCCAGCTCTCCCAGCGGTACGTCCCCGAGCGCGACGCCGCGATGGTCGAGCCGGCGGTGATCGCCGACGACCCGGAGCTGCACAAGCGGTTCGTCGAGGCCGCCGAGGCGAGCGTGCGGGCGTACACGGAGCTGCTGGAGGGCCTGGAGCAGCGCTTCTCCGACGAGCCCAACCCGACGCTGCGCCGCAAGCAGGCCCGGCAGGCGGCCCGCGCGGTGCTGCCCAACGCCACCGAGACGCGGATCGTGGTCACCGGCAACTACCGGGCCTGGCGGCACTTCGTCGCGATGCGGGCCACCGAGCACGCCGACGTGGAGATCCGCGAGCTGGCCGTGGAGTGCCTGCGTCAGCTCCAGCGGGTCGCCCCGAACGTGTTCGCCGACTTCGTCATCTCCACGCTGCCCGACGGCACGGAGGTGGCGGCCAGCCCGCTCGCCGAGCTGTCCTGAACCCTTCCCCACCGGCCCGCCGGTGGTCGTCCGCTAGGTTGTGAGCATGACGCACGACCACCCTGTTGCCGCCGACCGGGCGGTGTCCCGCCCGTTCGGCCGAGTGCTCACGGCCATGGTGACCCCGTTCACCTCCGACGGTTCCCTGGACCTCGACGGCGCCGTACGCCTCGCGAACCACCTCGTCGACGAGCAGGGCAACGACGCGCTCGTGCTCAACGGCACCACCGGCGAGTCGCCCACCACCACCGACGCGGAGAAGGAACGCCTGATCCGGGCCGTGGTGGAGGCGATCGGCGACCGGGCGCGGGTGGTCGCCGGGGTCGGCACCAACGACACCCGGCACACCATCGAGCTGGCCGCGTCGGCCGAGAAGGCCGGCGCGCACGGCCTGCTGGTGGTGACCCCGTACTACAACAAGCCGCCGCAGAGCGGGCTGGTCCGGCACTTCACCGCCGTCGCGGACGCCACCGGGCTGCCGATCATGCTCTACGACATCCCGCACCGCTCCGGGGTGCCGATCGAGACCGAGACCCTGGTCCGGCTCGCCGAGCACGACCGCATCGTCGCGGTCAAGGACGCCAAGGGTGACCTCACCGCGACCTCGTGGGTGACCAGCCGCACCGACCTGGCCTTCTACAGCGGGGAGGACTCCCTCGTCCTGCCCGCGCTGGCGGTCGGCTGCGTCGGGGTCGTCGGCACCTCGACCCACTTCACCGGTGCGCTCACCCAGCGGATGATCGAGGCGTACGACGCGGGCGACCCCGGCACCGCGCTCGCCCTGCACCGGCGGCTGCTGCCCCTGTTCACCGGCGTCTTCCGCACCCAGGGCACGATCCTGGTCAAGGCGGGCCTGGCGGCCCTGGGCCTGCCGGCCGGCCCGGTGCGGCCCCCGCTGGTGGACGCCACCCCCGACGAGATCGCCCAGCTGCGCGCGGACTGCGCGGCGGCGGGTCTGGAGCTCCCCTGAGATGACCGAACGACACGACGGACGCCGGGCGACGGCGTCGCAGAATGAGGTGGACGCGTGACCGAGGCGCACAACGAGGGCGAACTGCCCCCGCCGCTGCCGGAGGGCGGCCTGCGGATCATCCCGCTCGGCGGGCTCGGCGCCATCGGTCGGAACATGACCGTCTTCGAGTACGACGGCAAGCTGCTCATCGTCGACTGCGGGGTGCTCTTCCCCGACGTCGAGCAACCGGGCGTGGACCTGATCCTGCCCGACTTCGGGCCGATCCTGGACCGGCTCGCCGACGTGCAGGCGATCGTGCTCACCCACGGCCACGAGGACCACATCGGCGCGGTGCCGTACCTGCTCGCCCACAAGCCGGACATTCCGCTGGTCGGCTCGCAGTTCACCCTCGCCCTGGTCGAGGCGAAGCTGGCCGAGCGGCGCATCCAGCCGTACACGCTGACCGTGCGGGAGGGCGGCCGGGAGCGGCTCGGCCCGTTCGAGTGCGAGTTCTTCGCCGTCAACCACTCGATCCCCGACGCCCTCGCGGTGGCCATCCGCACCCCCGCCGGCCTGGTGCTGCACACCGGCGACTTCAAGATGGACCAGCTCCCCCTGGACGGCCGGATCACCGACCTGGCCGGCTTCGCCCGGCTCGGCGCGGAGGGCGTCGACCTGCTGCTGTCGGACTCCACGAACGCGGAGATCCCCGGCTTCGTCACCCCGGAACGGGAGATCGGGCCGGTCCTCGACTCGATCTTCGCGAAGGCGAAGGGACGGATCATCGTCGCGTCGTTCGCCTCGCACGTGCACCGGGTGCAGCAGGTCTTCGACTCGGCCGTCGAGCACGGCCGCAAGGTGGCGCTGATCGGCCGCTCGATGGTCCGCAACATGGGCATCGCCCGGGACCTCGGCCTGCTCAACATCCCCGCCGGCCTGGTGATCAGCATCGAGGAGGCGACGGCGCTCCCGCCGGAGCAGATCGTGCTGATGTCCACCGGGTCGCAGGGCGAGCCGATGAGCGCGCTCGGCCGGATGGCCAGCGGCGACCACCGGCACATCACCATCGCCCCCGGTGACACGGTGGTGCTGGCGTCCTCGCTGGTGCCCGGCAACGAGACCTCGGTCTACCGGGTGATCAACCGGCTGGCCCGGGCCGGCGCGGTGGTCGTGCACAAGGACGTGGCGAAGGTCCACGTCTCCGGCCACGCCCCCGCCGGTGAGCTGCTCTACCTGCTCAACGTGACCCGCCCGAGCAACCTGATGCCGGTGCACGGCGAGTGGCGGCACCTGCGGGCCCACGCCCGCCTCGGCATCGAGTCCGGGGTCGCCCCGGACCGGGTGGTGCTCTGCGAGGACGGCGACGTCGTCGACCTGGTCGAGGGCCGCGCCAGCCTCGTCGGCCACGTCAAGAGCCGGTACGTCTACGTCGACGGCCTCGCCGTGGGCGACGTCAGCGAGTCCCTGCTCACGGAGCGGCGGATCCTCGGCGACGGCGGGTTCATCGCCACCACCGTCGTGGTCGACTCGGTCACCGGCAAGGTCGTGGGCGGCCCCACCGTCTCGGCGAAGGGCTTCTCGGAGGACCCGGAGGCGTTCAACCCGGTCGTGCCGCTGGTGACCGAGGCGCTGAACCGGGCCGCCGCCGACGGCATCACCGACCCGCACCAGCTCCAGCAGATCGTCCGGCGCACCGTCGGCCGGTGGGTCAACGACAAGTACCGCCGCCGGCCCATGATCGTGCCGACGGTCGTCGAGGTCTGACGCCCGCACCGCCGCGTTCCGCGCGTACCGACGCCGGCCCACCCCCGAGCGGTGGGCCGGCGTCGGCGCTTCTCCCGCCGGCCTGGGGTACGGACACCGACGCCGCAGGGTTCAACGCCGACGGGAAAAATTGTTCCGGGTCGATCGTTCAACCATCCGGCGGTTTGTCCCGTACTCCGTGCCGGCAGGCGTACCCGCGTCGGCCGGGAGGAGCGTGGCGGATGGACCGCAGACGGATGACAGCCATCGGCGTACTGGTGGTGGCGGCGGGAGCGGCGGCGGTCGTGGCCCTGCCGTCGTTCGCCGGGGAGGGTGCCGCGCCGCCGGCCGGGGACTCCGGGCGGGCCACCGCCCCGGCCGGGGTGGACCAGAAGGTCGTGGACGCGATGAGCCGCGACCTGCGGCTCACCCGCGAGCAGGCGGCGCAGCGGCTGAAGACCGAGCGCTGGGCCGCCGGCACCGTCGACAAGCTCCGGACCGAGCTGGGCGAGGACTACGGCGGCGCCTGGCTCAGCGCCGACGGCCGTACCCTGACCGTCGCGGTCGCCGACCCCGGCCGGGCCGACGCCGTACGCGCGGCCGGCGCGGTGCCGAAGCAGGTCGCCCGGGGCGTGGGGGAGCTGGACACCATGAAGACCCGGCTCGACCGGTCCGGCGGCGCGGTCGGCCGGGCCGTCACCGGCTGGTACGTCGACGCGCCCACCAACTCCGTCGTGGTGGTGGCCCGGGCGGGCCAGGAGGCGGCCGGTCGCCGGTTCGCGGCGGCCAGCGGGCTCCCGGCGTCGGCGGTGCGGGTGGTCAGCTCGACGCGGGCCCCCCGGCTGCTCGCCGACCTGCAGGGCGGCGACGCCTACCTCATCAACGGCAACTCCCGCTGCTCGGTCGGCTTCGCCGTGGTCGGCGGCTTCGTCACCGCCGGGCACTGCGGCCAGGCCGGCGACCGCACCACCGGGGTCGACGGCTCGCCGCAGGGCGTCTTCGCCGCGTCGTCCTTCCCCCGCGACGACTGGGGCGTCGTGCGGGTCACCGGCGACTTCCAGCCGCAGCCCGTGGTGAACGACTTCAACGGCGGCGCGGTGCCCGTCAACGGCTCGCAGGAGGCCCCCGTCGGCGCGTCGATCTGCCGCTCCGGCTCCACCACCGGGGCGTTCTGCGGGGTGATCCAGGCGAAGAACGCGACGGTCAACTACCCGGAGGGCACGGTCACCGGGCTGACCCAGACCAACGTCTGCGCCGAGCCGGGCGACTCCGGCGGGTCGTGGATCTCCGGTGACCAGGCGCAGGGTGTCACCTCGGGCGGGGCGGGCGACTGCACCGTCGGCGGGGTCACCTTCTTCCAGCCCGTCAACGAGATCCTCCAGGTCAACGGGCTGACCCTGGTCACCGCCGACGGTGGCAACAACCTCCAGAGCGGTCGCCGCGTGCGGCGCTGATTCCGCCCCGTGTGCCCTGACCGGCCCGGCACCACCGCGCGGGCCGGTCAGGGCGAGCCGGGCCGGTCAGGGCAGCGCCGCGACCGCCTCCGCGTACGCGACGCCGGTGGCCACGGCCGCGGTGACCAGCACGTCGAGCTGGGTGGGGGCCACCCCGTGGGCCAGGTCCGTGGTCACGTCGCCGGCCAGCACCAGCTCCCCGCTGCCGTCGTCGTGCGCGTACGCCTTCGGCAGCAGCCGGTCGTGGTTCCAGGCGTTGCAGAAGGCGTACGCCTCCGCGCGCCGCCCCGCCGCCAGCCGCCGGACGGCCAGCACCCGGGCGTGCAGGATCTCGCCCCGTTCGCCGGCCTGCCGGAACTCGATCACCGCCGGACCCCACCGCCCGACCACCGCCGGGCCGCGCATCGTCCAGGCGTCGCCGCGCCGGTCCAGGGCCTGGGTGACCAGGGCGACGGTCAGCGCCCCCACCTCGTCCCCGGCCAGTTCCCGCCCGGCCTCCCGCCCCGCCGGCCCGCTGCCGCCCTTGCCGCTGCCGTCGCGGTCTTCGTCGAACTCGTCGTTCCCGCCGTCGTCGTCGCTTCCGTCGTCGCCGGCCGCCTCGTCGGCGGGCAGCGGCACCACCGGACCGGCGACCGGCCGCTCGGCCAGCAGGGCCGCGATCCGGCCGGACTGGTGCCCGGTGCCGTTGCGGGCGTCGAAGCTGCCGGCGAGCCCCGTCGCCAGTTCGGCGAGCAGCCCGCCGAGCCGGGCCACGTCGATGTCGTCGCCGGCCCGACCGACGCCCCGCCCGGCGGGGGCGGCGGGTCCGGGCATCCGCCGGTCGCCCCGCCCCGCCTCGGCGGCGAGGGCGCACAGCAGCGCCCCGGCGGCGGCGAACTCCATCGCGGCCAGGTCGTCGGACGGACGGTCCAGCCGGGGCAGCTGCTCGGCGAGGATGTCCAGCCCCCGGTCCAGGTGCCCGCCCAGCGCGCAGAACCGCAGGTGCGCGGCGAGCTGCCCGAACGCCGTCCGCTCCCGCCGGTGCCGCCGGTACGCCGTGACGTGCGCCCGGCCCGCCCGCTCCGGCTCGCCGGCGCGCAGCAGCGGCAGCAGCGCCCCGGCCAGCGCCCGCTCCGGCTGGTCGGTGCAGTACGCCCCGCCGCCCCCGGCTGTCCCGGCCCCGCCAGCTCCGGCTGTCCCGGCCCCGCCAGTCTCGGCCGGGGTTGCCGCCGTCGGGCCGTCGACGATCGGGCGCAGCTCGGCCAGCGCCGCCGCCCAGTCACCCCAGCCGGCCAGCAGGTCGGCGCGGCGCGACGGGGCGCAGGCCGGACAGCCGGCGGCCGGGTCGGCGGGGGCGGTGCGCCAGCGGTCGTACCAGCGGCGGGCCTCCGGCTCGTCGCCGAGGTGGTCGGCGAGGCGGCAGCGCAGCTCGGCCACCAGATCGCTCACCGCCGGGTCGCCGGCCCCACCCGGGGCGGGCCGGGCCAGGCCCTTCAGCCCCGGCGTGGGCCGGGCCAGGTCGTCCAGCGCCGCGCGGGTCTGGCCCAGGCCGACCCGGGGCGTGCCGAACGCGGCCTCGACCGCGAAGCGCTGGTAGCGGCGCAGCTCGGCGGCCCGCTCGGCGACCGGCCCGGTCGTGGGGACCTCGGCGGTGGCGTCCGCGGAGGCGGCGTCGAGCAGCTCCCGGCAGCGGCGGACCGGCTCGAACAGCCGCCACCGCTCGCCCCGCCGCAGATACAGGTCCATCAGCGCGAACCGCGCGTCCAGCCCGGTGGCCAGGTCGCCGGCCGCGTCGGCGGCCGACGCGATCCGGTCCAGCTCGACGGCGCGTTCCTCCCCGTCGGGCAGGTCCCCGGCGGCGGCCAGCCGGTCGGCCCACCGGCGCGGCTGCCCGGTCACGGCCGCGCCCCGCCCGCGAGCTGCCCGACCGCGGCGGCGAGCTGACAGCCGGTCGAGATGCCACAGTCGAGCAGCTGGTCGAGCTGGTGCGGGGTCACCCCGCGCTCCAGATCGGCGATCACCTCGCCGCAGACCAGGGCCCGCCCGTCGTCGTCGACGTGCACGAACGCCTTGGGCCAGTACCGGTCGTGGTTCCACGAGTTGCAGAAGGCGTGCAGGGTCGGCACGTACTCGATCGGGAAGGTCGGCGCGGCTATCGTGCGCACCTGGAGGATCTCGCCGCCCGCCCCCATCCGCAGGAACCAGACGAGCGCGTCATCCCACCGGCCGAGCAGCCGGCCCGCCGGATCCGCCGCCACCGCGTACCCCCGACGGCGCAGCACGGCCGCGATCAGCTCGTCGGTCAGCGGCCGCAACGCCCCGGGGTGCCCGGCCAGGGGGCCGTCCGGGCCGTCCTCGATCTCGGGCGACGCCATCGGGCATCCCTTCTGAGGCGAATAACACAACAGGCGGCGTCGCCCGTGCTGCGACGCGCGGACACGACCCGGAAAAGCGGCGATCCGCCGGGTCCCGCCGTTACGGTGACTCTATGGCGGGCCGTACCTCTCAGGCGAGCCGGCGACGCGGCGCGTCGCCGCGCGGCACCACGAACAGTCGTGCCCGTCAGCCGGCGAAGAAGACCACCAAGGCGGCGCCCCGGCGGCGCACCGCCCCCCGGCCGGGGCCGGCCGTCCACGTGGGCCGGGCGATCGGTGCGGTGTGGATGGGGCTCGCGCACGGCGTCGGCTGGGCGGTGCGGGCCGCCGGCCGGCAGGCCGCCTCGGCCCGCGACCTCGACCCGGAGCACCGCCGCGACGGCGCGGGCCTGCTGCTGCTCGGGCTCTCCCTGCTCAGCGCGGTGGCCCTCTGGTTCTCCGGTGCCGGCCCGGTGGGTGCCCGGCTCGCCGACACCGTGCGGCTCTTCCTCGGCGCGATCTCGATCGTCGTCCCGGTGCTGTTGTCGATCGGGGCGTGGCGGCTGATGCGCACGCCGTCCGACCCGGAGCACCGGGGGCGGGGCCTGGTCGGCTGGGGGTCCATGCTGGTCGCCACCGCCGCGATGCTGCACATCGGACAGAACCCGGTGGACCCGGTCCAGCGTGACTATGCGGGCGGCCTGATCGGTGCGGGCGTCGGCAACGTGCTGGAGACCGCCGTGACCGCCTGGGTGGCCGTGCCGCTGCTGCTCCTGCTGCTGGTCTTCGGCCTGCTGGTGGTCACCGCGACGCCGATCAACAAGATCCCGGAGCGGCTCGGGCTGCTCGCCGGCGCGGTGGTCGGCCCGCCGCCGGCCGCCGAGGAGGCCGAGGCGGAGCCCGTCGAGAAGAAGCCGGCCCGCCGCCGCCCGGCCAAGCGCGCCGCGCCGCCGCTGCCGGACCCGGACGACTTCGATGAGGAGGCGTACGAGGGCGCCGACCTCCAGGAGACCGTGGTGCTGCCCCGCAAGCCCCCGGCGAAGGTGCCCGCCACCCGCAAGCCGGTCGAGCCGCCGGAGCACTCGCCGCCGCCCACCCGGGCGGAGCAGCTCGCGCTCACCGGCCTGGCCGGCGACTACACGCTGCCCCCGGCCAACCTGCTCAGCGGCGGGGCCGCCCCGAAGACCCGCAGCAAGGCCAACGACGAGGTCATCGCCGCCCTCACCGGCGTGTTCGACCAGTTCGGCGTCGACGCCGAGGTCACCGGCTTCACCCGGGGCCCGACGGTCACCCGGTACGAGGTGGAGCTGGGCCCGGGCGTGAAGGTCGAGCGGATCACCCAGCTCTCCCGCAACATCGCGTACGCGGTGAAGTCCCCGGACGTCCGCATCCTCAGCCCGATCCCGGGCAAGAGCGCGGTCGGTGTGGAGATCCCGAACACCGACCCGGAGAACGTGGCGCTCGGCGACGTGCTGCGCTCCCGCGCCGCCACCAGCGACCACCACCCGATGGTGGTGGCGCTCGGCAAGGACATCGAGGGCGGCTTCGTGGTGGCCAACCTCGCGAAGATGCCGCACATCCTGATCGCCGGGGCCACCGGCGCCGGCAAGTCGAGCTGCCTCAACACCCTGCTGGTGTCCATCCTCACCCGGGCCACGCCGGACGAGGTGCGGCTGCTGCTGATCGACCCGAAGCGCGTCGAGATGACCGGGTACGAGGGCATCCCGCACCTGGTCACCCCGATCGTGACCAACGCGAAGAAGGCGGCGGACTCGCTGGAGTGGGTCGTCCGCGAGATGGACATGCGCTACGACGACCTCGCCGCGAACGGGGTCCGACACATCGACGACTTCAACCGCAAGGTGCGCACGGGGGAGATCAAGGCCCCGCCGGGCAGCGAGCGGGAGATGCGGCCGTACCCGTACCTGCTGGTGATCGTGGACGAGCTGGCGGACCTGATGATGGTCGCCCCGCGCGACGTGGAGGACTCGGTCGTCCGCATCACCCAGCTCGCCCGGGCCGCCGGCATCCACCTGGTGCTGGCCACCCAGCGGCCCAGCGTGGACGTGGTCACCGGCCTGATCAAGGCCAACGTGCCGTCCCGGCTGGCGTTCGCCACCTCGTCGCTGGCCGACTCGCGGGTCATCCTCGACCAGCCGGGTGCGGAGAAGCTGCTGGGGCGCGGCGACGGGCTCTTCCTGCCGATGGGCGCGTCGAAGCCGATCCGCATCCAGGGCGCCTGGGTCACCGAGCGCGAGATCGCCGACGTGGTGAAGTTCTGCAAGGACCAGCGGGAGCCGGAGTTCCGCTCGGACGTGCTGGCCCCGGCACAGGACAACAAGAAGAAGATCGACGAGGAGATCGGCGACGACCTGGACCTGCTGGTGCAGGCGGTCGAGCTGGTGGTCACCTCGCAGTTCGGCTCGACGTCGATGCTCCAGCGCAAGCTGCGGGTCGGCTTCGCCAAGGCCGGCCGGTTGATGGACCTGATGGAGACCCGGGGCGTGGTCGGCCCGTCGGAGGGTTCCAAGGCCCGCGACGTGCTGGTCAAGCCGGACGAGCTGGAGGAGGTCCTCGCCGGCCTCGGCGGCGCGGACGACTGACCCGCCCGCCGGACCCCTTCCCGAGCCCTCCCCGGCCCCTTTCCGGCCCCTCCCCGGTTTCTTCGCGGCCTTTCTTCCGGCCCGGCACTTCGGCGCTGCCCCTGCTCTCGTCCTCCACCGGCGTGGCCGGGCAACGCTCTGAGCCCCGCTTCCCCGGTTGCCGGCCCCGACGCGGGCCGACCGAGCTTGCTCACCGTGGGTGATGGATCTGGCGATCTGACTCAGGGTCATGTTCAGTCCGGCGCGCCGGACTCGCCGCGCGCCCTTTGCTCTGCACCCAGGGACGCATCACCCCCTTGACCAGCAGGTCTGTGAAACCGGCGGGCGGCGGGAAGGAGCGGCCGATCGCGCTGCGTGAACTGTTGCGTATCCGGGTGCAGAGCAAAGGGAGCGAAGGAGGTGGTGGCGTCGAGCGGAGCGGTTGCTGCGTGTCACGATCCGGGGCGGGTGGAGCACGGCCACCCGCCGCCGCCGGCCGCCCGCGCCGGCGAGGGCGGGGTGGACGGCGAGGGCGGGTCGACGGCGAGGGGCCCGCCGGGAATCCGGCGGGCCCCTTCGGTCGCGGTCGGGTGCGCTGTGGCGCTGTGGCGCTGTGGCGCTGTGGGGTGGGCTGGGTGCTCAGGCGTTCAGGATCACCGCGCTGAGGATCATGCCGAGCACGGCGCCGGCCACGCTGGCAGCGGCGGCGTACCAGCCGAGCGGCTTGTCGCCGAGGACCGCGCCGACCACGCCGAGGATCACGCCGAGCAGGCCGAAGATCAGCGGTGACACGAAGACCGCGAGGGCGGCGAAGACGAACGCGACGATCGTGCAGATCCGGGCGGCGTTGGTGCGCGGGCGGGTGGTGGCGTGGGTGTCGGCCATGACGTCCTCCGTGGTGAGCCTCGATCTACCGTCGATCGATCACTACCCACCGGTGCCGGAAACTACGCATCCCGGCCAGCGGAAGACCTTCAGTGGAAGACCTTGAGGCCGACCACCCCGGCGACGACCAGCAGCAGGCAGGCGATGCGGGGCAGGCTCGCCGACTCGTGCAGCGCCAGCATGCCGACCAGCGCGGTGCCGACCGCGCCGATGCCCACCCAGACCGCGTAGCCGGTGCCGACGGGGATCTCGCGCAGCGCGTACGCCAGGCCGGCCATGCTGAGCACCAGCGCGACCGCGAACACGACCGACGGCACGAGCCGGGTGAAGCCGGCGCTGCGGTCGAGGGCGACCGCCCACGCGGTCTCGAGGAGTCCGGAGATCACCAGCACGATCCAGGCCATGGCGCGACACCTCTGCTTCGGCGCCCGGACCTGCGGTGTCGGGGCGAGTGGGGCTCGGTACTGACACGTGAGGCGTCTTGGCCTGACCGGGTACGCCCACCACTCGTCCGGGGCGACCCTGGGGCCGCCGCGACCGACGTTAGCACCGGCCGGGCGGTGCCGGGGGTGAGCCGGACCACCACCGATTGACATGAACCTCACTTCAAGTTGCAGTATTCGGTCATGCCGCTGCTCTTCGCCGACCCCGACGTCGCCGCCGCGCTGGACGCCCCCACCACGGTGGCCGCGATGCGCGACGCCCTGCTCGCCGCGCACGCCGGCCGCCTGGTGGCCCCGCCCCGGGCCGCCGCGGCGCTGGGCGGGGGACGGATGGTGCTCACCGCCGGGCACCTCACCGGCGAGTGGTACGGCTTCCGCTCGTACGACACGTTCGGGCACCCGGAGGGCGAGCAGGTGGTCGTGCTGCACGACGGGCGCACCGGGGCGGTGCGGGCGGTCGCGGTCGGGGACGAGCTGGGCTCCCGGCGTACCGGGGGGCTCGGCGGGGTCGCCGTGGACGCCCTGGCCCGGCCGGACGCCGTCACGCTGGGCGTGGTCGGCTCGGGCACGCAGGCGTGGACCCAGGTCTGGGCCGCCGCCGCGGTGCGCCCGCTGCGCGAGGTCACCGTGCACAGCCGCTCGGCCGCCCGGCGGGAGGCGTTCGCCGCCCGCGTCCGCGCCGAGCTGGACGTGCCGGCGCGGGCGGTCGACTCGGCGCGGGCCGCCGTGCGGGAACGCGACGTCGTGGTGCTCGCCACCACCGCCGTCACCCCCGTGCTCGACGCCGCCGACCTGGCCCCCGGCACCCACGTCAACACGGTCGGCTTCAAGCAGGTCGACCGGCACGAGTTCGGCACCGACCTGCTGGACGCCGCCGATGTGCTGGTCACCGACTCGCCGGCGCAGGCGGCGGCGTACGACCCGCCGATGCTGGCGACGCTGCCCGCGTACGCCGGGCGGTTGGGTGACCTGGGCGCGGTGCTGGCCGGCGACGCCGCCGGCCGGACCGGCGCGGACCAGGTGTCGGTCTTCTGCTCGACCGGCCTGGCCGGCACGGAGGTCTTCCTGCTCGACCGGCTGGTCCGGGTCGGCGCGGCGATGGCCTGAGCCGGCCCCGGGCGGCGGGCGACGTGCGGGGGCGATCCGGGTGGCCGCCGTTGCGGGCCGCCGTCCGCCCGCCCGGTACCCTCGGATGGTGTCTGCCACCGCCCCCTCCCCGCAATCCGCCGGCCGCCGCGTCGCCCTGCTGACCCTGGGCTGCGCCCGCAACGAGGTCGACTCGGAGGAGTTGGCCGCCCGGCTGCACGCCGACGGTTGGCAGGTCACCACCGACGGCGAGGGGGCCGACGTGGTGGTCGTCAACACCTGCGGCTTCGTCGAGAAGGCCAAGCAGGACTCGATCCAGACGCTGCTCGCCGCCGCCGACACCGGCGCGAAGGTGGTCGCGGCCGGCTGCATGGCCGAGCGGTACGGCCGGGAGCTGGCCGACAGCCTGCCCGAGGCGCAGGCGGTGCTGAGCTTCGACGACTACCCCGACATCGCCGCCCGGCTCGACGCGGTCGTCGCCGGCGAGGCGCTCGACGCGCACACCCCGCGCGACCGGCGGGAGCTGCTGCCGCTGACCCCGGTCGCCCGGCGCGACAGCGCCGTCTCGCTGCCCGGCCACGGCACGCCCCGGGCCGCCGTGACCACCGACGAGCACACCCCGGCCCACCTGCGGCAGGTGCTGCGGCGTCGGCTCGACACCGGCCCGGTCGCGTCGCTCAAGCTGGCCAGTGGTTGCGACCGCCGCTGCGCGTTCTGCGCCATCCCCGCCTTCCGCGGCGCGTTCGTCTCGCGTACGCCCGACGAGCTGCTCGCCGAGGCGGAGTGGCTGGCCAGGACGGGCGTGCGGGAGCTGGTGCTGGTCAGCGAGAACTCGACGTCGTACGGCAAGGACCTCGGCGACCCCCGGGCGCTGGAGAAGCTGCTGCCGCAGCTCGCCGCGATCGACGGGATCGTCCGGGTCCGGGCGAGCTACCTCCAGCCCGCCGAGACCCGCCCCGGCCTGGTCGAGGCGATCGCCACGACACCCGGCGTCGCGCCCTACTTCGACCTGTCATTCCAGCACTCCAGCGAGCCGGTGCTGCGCCGGATGCGCCGCTTCGGCTCCACCGACCGGTTCCTGGAGCTGCTGGCCGCCGCCCGTGCCCTGGCCCCGGAGGCCGGCGCGCGGAGCAACTTCATCGTCGGCTTCCCCGGCGAGACCCGGGGCGACGTCGACGAGCTGGTCCGGTTCCTCAGCGCGGCCCGGCTCGACGCGATCGGCATGTTCGACTACAGCGACGAGGACGGCACGGAGGCCGCCGGCCTGCCCGGCAAGGTCTCCGCCGCGACGATCAAGCGCCGGTACGACCGGCTCAGCGCCCTCGCCGACGAGCTGTGCTCGCAGCGGGCCGAGGAGCGGCTCGGCTCCACGGTCGAGGTGCTGGTCGACTCGGTCGACGACGGTGTGGTCGAGGGCCGGGCGGCGCACCAGGCCCCCGAGGTGGACGGCTCCACCACCCTGGTCGCCCCGGCCGACGGCGGGGTGGACCTGGCGGCGCTGCGCCCCGGCGACCTCGTGCGCGCCACGGTGACCGCCACCGAAGGGGTGGACCTCGTCGCCGTCCCGGATGAGATGATCTCGGCTGCGCCCGGCGCGGCACGGTGACGGCGGGCCCTGAGAAGGCGGGGGAGCCACGTGGTGCGGTGTCAGGTTCGCCGCGGCAGCCCGAGCGGGGTGCGTCGATGACGCCGGCGGCGGAGCCGGCGCAGCCGCCGGTGGTCGCCCGGGTCCCGGTGCTCAACGCGGCCAACGGGCTGACCCTGCTGCGGCTGGTGCTGGTGCCGGTCTTCGCGGCCTCGGTGGTCGCCTCCGGCGCGACCCACGCCGGGTGGCGGATCGCGGCCTGCCTGATCTTCGCCGTCGCCTCGGTCACCGACCTGGTGGACGGCTGGATCGCCCGCCGCTTCGGCCTGGTCACCTCGGTCGGCAAGGTGGCCGACCCGATCGCCGACAAGGCGCTCACCGGCGCGGCCCTGCTGCTGCTGTCCTGGTACGGCCTGCTGCCCTGGTGGGTGACCGGCGTCATCCTGGTGCGGGAGCTGGGCATCACGGCGCTGCGGTTCTGGGTGATCCGGCACGGCGTCATCGCGGCCAGCCGGGGTGGCAAGATCAAGACGGCGCTGCAGATCCTGGCCATCACCTGGTACCTGTGGCCGATGCCGGCCGGGCTCGCCGCCGTCGGCCCCTGGCTGATGGCAGCCGCCGTCGGCGTCACGGTGGTCACCGGCTTCGACTACGTGGCCCAGGCGCTGCGCCTGCGCCGGCCCGCCCGCGAGGATGCGTAGACCGGCGCGGGGACGCGTAGACCGGCCGGCGCGGGGAAAGGGACGTTTCCATGGGAACTGACGCGAACGGGCACCGGCCGGTGGGCAGCCCGGCGGCCGGCGTGGTGCACCGCCTCGCCGAGCGGCACGAGACGCTCGCCACCGTCGAGTCGCTCACCGGTGGGCTGCTCTCCGCCTCGGTGGTGGAGATCGCCGGGGTCAGCGGTGTCTACCGGGGCGGCCTGGTCGTCTACGCCACCGAGCTGAAGTCGGTGCTGGCGGGCGTACCGGAGGACCTGCTGGCCGAGCGCGGCCCGGTCGACCCGGACGTGGCCCGCGCCCTGGCCGAGGGCGGCCGGCGGCGCTGCGGCGCGGACTGGGGGCTCGCCACCACCGGCGTGGCCGGGCCGCAGCCGCAGGACGGCAAGCCCGTCGGGCTGGTCTACGTCGCGGTGGCCGGGCCGGCCGGCGCCGAGGTCCGCCGGCTCGACCTCGACGGGGGCCGCGACCACATCCGGACCGCCGCGGTGATCGAGGCGTTGCGGCTGCTCGCCGAGCGGATCGACGCGGCGGGGCCGGTCCCCGGGGCGGGCGCGCCGGAGGCCGGCGACGGCGACGCCGCGCCCGCCGGGGCGGCCCGCCGCTGAGCCTGTCGGCCAGAAGGACGGGCGGGGTGGGATGTCACCGGGGCCCGCAGCGGGTACGGTTGCGGGAAGGCTCCGACGCGTGGCGTCGACGCCGGGGCGGCACGCCGCGCCGGCACGGCGTCGGTGAAGAGGGTGAGACCCGTCAGGGGAGGTGCGATGGTCCTGCTACGCCGGGTGATCGGTGACGCACTGCGGGCGCGCCGGCAGGGGCAGCACCGCACCCTGCGCGAGGTCTCCTCCGCGGCCAACGTCAGCCTGGGCTACCTGTCCGAGATCGAGCGCGGCCAGAAGGAGCCCTCCAGCGAGCTGCTGGCCGCCATCTGCGACGCCCTGGGCGCCCGCCTCTCCGAGCTGCTGCGCGAGGTCAGCGACACGATGGCGCTCGCCGAGCAGCTTCCCGGCGTGCTGGTGCCGGTGCAGGACGAGCCGGCCGAGCCGGTCGAGTCCCCCGTGGCCCGCGCCTCGGTGCGCAAGTCGACCGGCCGGGGCGTCCGGCAGGTCACCTCCGGCGGCCCGGTGGCCGTGGCGGTGCACCAGGACTCGCCGCTGAAGGCGACCCTGCGCACCCGCGTGCGCCCCGCCGAGCGCGACCGCGACGTCGTCTGCGCCGCCTGATCCCACCGCCTGCCCGCAGGTCGCCCGAGGACGTGGTCGGGCTTTCCCGCGCCGCGTACTGTTGATCAGACGGTGGCGTGCCGCCGGTGACGTACGGATGCCGGGCTGGCGCCCGGCTGGGACGATGGGGGTCACCGCCGCACGACCACCGGCCGGACCGCCCGGCCCGGCCGGGCGGCGCGACTCTACTGAGGGGATACCGCGGAGATGGCGAACCCGTTCGTCAAGGGCTGGAAATACCTGATGGCGCTCTTCGGTGCCCGGATCGACGAACACGCCGACCCCAAGGTGCAGATCCAGCAGGCGATCGAGGAGGCGCAGCGCCAGCACCAGGCGCTGGTGCAGCAGGCGGCGGCGGTGATCGGCAACCAGCGGCAGCTGGAGATGAAGCTGTCCCGCCAGATGACCGAGGTCGAGCGGCTCCAGGGCAACGCCCGGCAGGCCCTGGTCCTCGCCGACCAGGCCCGCGCCCGGGGCGACGAGGCGGAGGCCGGCAAGTACGAGCAGACCGCCCAGGTCCTCGCCACCCAGCTCGTCTCCGCCGAGCAGGCCACCGAGGACCTGAAGACCCTGCACGACCAGGCGCTCGGCGCCGCCGCGCAGGCCCGCCGGGCGGTGGAGAACAACTCGATGATCCTCCAGCAGAAGCTGGCCGAGCGCACCAAGCTGCTCAGCCAGCTCGAACAGGCCAAGATGCAGGAGAGCGTGGCCCAGTCGCTGGAGTCGATGTCGTCGCTCACCGCCTCCGGCAGCACCCCGTCCCTGGACGCGGTGCGGGACCGCATCGAGCAGCGCTACGCCACCGCGATGGGCCGCGCCGAGCTGGCCGGCAACTCCGTCGAGGGCCGGATGCTGGAGATCCAGAAGGCGTCCCTGGACTCGGCCGGCTCGTCCCGGCTGGAGCAGATCCGCGCGAGCATGGCCGGCGAGCAGCTCGCCGGCCGGCAGGACCGCCCGGCCGTGGGGCAGCAGGGGCAGGCCGCGCCCGCCGCCCCGGCCGTCGACCCGGCCGCCGCGGCCCGGCTCGACCAGCTCCGGGCCAGCATGGGCCAGGACCGCGGCACCGGGGACACCAGCACCGCCGGCTGAGCGGCACCGACGGCCGCCGGCCGGGCGGCCCCGGCACCGCCCGACCCGGCGGCCGGAACGAGGAGGCACGGGTGGCAGACGAGCGAGCACGATACTTCCGCCAGCTGCGCAGGCTGCGGCGGTCCGCCCGCCGGTGGAGCGTGCTGGGCGGCGGGCTGACCGGGGCGGCGGCGGTGCTCACCCCGTACGCCGGGCTGGGTCTGCCCGACGCGGCGTGGGCCGGCGCGGCCGGCAGCGCGGTGGCCCTGGCCGCCTGGCGGTGGATCGACCTGCGGGCCCTCGCGGCGCGCCCCGCGCCCCCGGCCCTCGACCCGGCCGAGGCCGCGGCCCGGTCCCGGGCCCGGCTCGTCGCCGCCGTGGAGCGGCTCCCCGCCGGGCAGGGGGTGGTGGCGGAGGTGCGCCGCGCCCGGTCCCGGCTGGCCCTGCGCGGCACCAGCGTGGCCGAGCCGTGGGCCCGGCTGGACCGGGCCGCGCTCACCCTCGGCGGGATGACCGGCCGGCTGACCGGCCTGGCCGAGCCGGCGGTGTCCGAGGCCGCCGCCGCCGACCGGTCGCTGCGCGAACTGGCGGGGCGGGTCGCCAGCGTCGAGCGGGCCCTGCGGCTCGCCCCCGCCGACGCCCGCGCCCCCCTTGCCGAGGCCCACCGTGAGCTGTCCGCGCAGCTGGAGAGCGGGGTGGCGGCGTACGAGCGGCTGGTGGTGGCCGCCGCCGGCTACCTCGCCGAGGACGCCCGCTCCGACGCCGGTCACCTCGGCGGCCGGGCCGCCAGCGAGCAGGCCGCCGCGTCCCGGCTCGCCGAGGCGACGGACCTGCTGCACGGGGTGGCGTCGGCGCTGGCCGAGCTGCGCACCGTCGGCGAGCCCCTGCGCACCGTCGGCGACCCGCTGCGCACCCCCACCCACTGACCCGGCCTCACCCGGGCGTGGTCACGGCGACCGCCGGGGTGAACGGGGAGCTGCCGACGACGTTGCCGGCCCGCACCCGGTAGTGGTAGGTCACGCCCCGGGCCAGGCCGGTGTTGACGAACCCCCGCCCGTGCACCGTGAACGCGGCGACCTCCCGCTCGAACGCCGGGTCGACCGCCCGCTGCACCAGGAACCCGGCCCCCGGGCCGCCCGGCGGGTCCGCCGCCCAGGTCAGCGTCACCGTCGCGGTGTCCGGCGCGGGGGCGCTCGCGACGGCGGTCAGCCCGGTCGGCGCGGCCGGCCGGGGCGGGCTGGTGACGGCGGCGACCGTCGACCACGGCGACGCGACCCCCAGGTACGTGGTGCGCACCCGGTAGTAGTAGGTGGTCTCCGGGGCGACGACGGCGTCCACGTGCTGCTCCTGCACCCCGACGGCCGTGGTGGCGGGGCCGCTGGTGAACGTCGGGTTGGTGGCCCGCTGCACGTCAACGCCGGTGGCGAAGGAGCGGTTCGCCCAGCGCAGCGCCACCCGCAGCGGGGCGGCCGGCGGGATCACCGCGGCCAGCCCGGTGGGCGCGGCGAGGCGTACCGACGCCGGCACGCCGTTGGACCAGGCCGAGCAGCTCACCTCGTTCTCCGCCCGGATCCGGTAGTGGTAGGTGACGCCGGGGGTGACCGTGGAGTCGGTGTACCGGGTCGCGGCGGCGGCCACGGTGATCGCGGTGACCCCCTCGGTGAACGCGACGTCGGTGGCCCGCTGGAGCAGGTGGCTGCTGGCCGGGGGCCGGCCGCCGTTGCCGGTCCAGGTCAACGCGATCGCCGGCAGCACGGTCGCCGATCCGGGCACCGGCGTGGCGGTCAGCCCGGTCGGGGCGAGCGGGGCGACCCGCAACACCAGCGGGCGGCTCATGCCCTGGTCGCGGTGGCCGGCGAGCTGGCTGTGCCAGCGGTACTCCCACCCCATGTTGACCAGCTGATTGACCACCGCCGCCGGCCGCCCGTCGACGGGGCTGACGGCCGTGGAGCCGATCCGGGCGCCGGCCGGGCGGGTCGGGTCGAGCAGCCGTACGCTGTCGCCGATCTTGAATGGCAGGGCGGGGGCGACCGGCCGCAGCGCCACGATCACGTCCTCGCGGGGGTTGACCCGCACCGTCTCCTTCCAGCCCAGCTCGTTGGGCTCGGGCGGGCGGATCGCCCCGTCCCAGCCGACCCGGTTGACCAGCTGCACGTCGCAGCCGCCGACGTGCACGGGGTGGGTCTGCGGGGTGTTGCCGACGATCCGCCAGAGCTGGGTGCCGTCGGCGGGCGCGCCGACCTGCACCGTCGGGTCGGCGATCACCAGCGTCTCGGTGGCCGGGTCGACCGGCCCGAGCGGCAGGGTGGCCGGACCCAGCGGCCCGGCGTGCGGGTGGGCCACCCCGAGCCGGCCGGCGACCCGCCCGTACGCCGGGTCGAAGACGTGCTGCACCACCTTCACCGTCAGCGGCAGCGTCACCGGCGCGGCGGCGCCGACCGGGGTGAAGCTGACCGCGATGGCGTGCGCCGTGCCGACCGTCTCCCGGGCCGTGCGGGTGCCGAACGCGCGGTCGTACGCCGGTTGCGGCACGATCGGCGGGCGCTGGCTGGCCGCGTACGCGCCGGGCAGCCGCTCGGCCAGCCGGTCGAGGTCGTACGGCTCGGCCGGCTCGCCGGCCACCCGGAACTGGAGCAGGGTGCGGGTGTTCGGCCCGTACCCGGGCAGGGTGCCGGGGACGCCGCCCACGGCGGTGCGGTCCGGGGCGCCCGTGTGGTGGTCGTTGCGGGGGTCGAAGCGGGGCAGCGGGGCCGGGCAGTCGTTGTAGAGGATCAGGGTGGACCCGGGCGGGACGGCCGAGAAGTCGACGACGACGTCGGCCCGCTCCCCGGGGGCGAGCAGCAGGGTGTGCCCGTCGACGTTGAGCACCGTCGGGTCCTGCCGGTCGTACCGGTAGCCGACCGGCCGGTTCGGCAGCACCGCCGGGGCCGGCAGCAGGCCGCACTCGTTGCCGACCTGGATCAGCGCCGGCCCGGCGGCGGCCGGGTCGGGCACCCCGCCGTCGCGCCCGTCCACGGGCCAGTGCGGCGGGCGGCCGGGCGCGCGGGCGGCCTCCACCATCGGCACCTCGCCCGCGTCGGCGTCGAGCAGCCCGCCGTCCGCGTCCCACATCGGCCCGTCGGAGCGGGCCCGGTAGAGCTGGAGGTTGAGGGAGCGGTCCGCGCAGGCGTTGAGGATCCGCAACCGGTACGCCTTCGGCGCGACCGTCAGGTACGGGTACGCGACGCCGTTGACCAGCGGGGTGTCCCCGTACGCCTCGGGCACCGCCGACGGGTGCGGCACGCCCGGGGCCAGCGGCGGCTCGTCGGGGTCGGCGACGGGATCGTGGTGCGGGTTCGGCACGGGCCCGCCCGTGGCCCCCGGCGCGGTCGCCGGGGCGGCGTCGTCGGGCCCCGGTCGGCCAGGCGGCGCGTCGGCCGGGGGCGTGGGGCGGGTCCACGGGCCGTAGTCCCAGCGGCCGGTCGGGTTCGTCCCCGACGGGTGGGACGGGTGCTGCCGGGGCTGGTAGACGTGCGGGTGCCAGAGGCTGCCCCGGGCTCCCCAGCGGTCCCGGTCCCACGTCGGGTCCTGGCCGGCGAGCTGCGTGTCGTCGGGCACGAACGTGCGGTCGGTGACCACCAGCGGGAGCTGCTCGGCGGGCAGCACCCCGTCGGCGACGAGGCCCTCCTCGGCCTCGTCGGTGAGCAGATAGACGGCGAGCTGCCCGGAGCAGACGGTGAGCCGGGACAGGCCGAGGGTGTTGTCGTGCAGCCACATGAGCCGGCCGCTCTGCTCGTTGGGGTAGTAGAGCGTGGTCGCCCCCGGGCCGGGCGGCGGCATGTCGGGCACGTGGGTCAACCCCACCCCCGTCGGGTACGGCGTGATCTCCCCGGCCGGCGTCACCCACTGCCACGGGTTGCCGGCGCTGATCCAGCCGGTCTGCCCGCCGTGCAGGTGCGGCACCGCCCGGTTCTGCGGGTAGGGCGCCGGCCCGTCCAGCGGGCCCGGCCCGGCCCCGTCCAGCGTCGCGTCGACGGGCAGGAACAGCTCCCCGGCCCGGCCGGTGGGCAGCTGGTTGATGAACTTGATCCGCACCGGCCGGCCGCGCCGGGCCACGATCACCGGCCCGCACAGGTACGGCCGGTCGGGCGGGGCCACCGTGTTGTGCCCGGTGCCGTCGGTGCCGAGGTTGAGCTGCCGGTAGCCGCGCAGCCGGGTGGCGGGCAGGTCGCGGTGCAGGCGCTGGGCGTACTCCTGGAGGCCGATCTCGTAGTAGTCGCAGCCCGGCCACGTGATGGTGTCCGGCACGGCGACCGGCAGCCACCCGCCCAGCTCGGTGCGGCCCCCCTCGCCGGGCCGGGGCAGCGCGTCGACGAACTTGCGCAGGCCCGTGCCGGGGGCGACCCCGGCGCGTTCGTCGGGCGCGGGGACCGGCACCGGCAGCGGGCTGGTGGCGAAGTTGGGCACCGGGCCGAAGCAGCGCGGGACGGCCCCCGGGTCGAGGCTGGCCGGCGCCACCTCCTCGGCTTCGGCCACGTCGGGCCCGGTCGCCTCGGCGGTCCGGGCCGCCGGCACGGTCGGCCCCGGCTCCGCGCCGGTACGCGCGGGCCGGTCGACGAAGTTGGAGCGCAGTCTGCGGAACAGCACGATGGCTCTCCCCGGATCGATCGTGGCGTGGCGACCGCCACCCCCTCGGGGCGGCCGCACCCGCCCGTTGACGGTCGGTGAGCACTCAACCGCAGCATGCGACGTCGGAGGGCCGGTGCGGAACTACCCAATCGTCCCTATCTGCGGACGTCCCGGACGCTGGGACGGCGTGTCGCCGCAGGTCAGGGTGTCGGCGCGGGCTGGCAGGCCGGGCACCAGTAGGTGACCCGCTCGCCCAGCTCCTCCTTGCGGATCGCCGTGCCGCAGCGGCGGCACGGCTGGGCGCGCCGGCCGTACACGTAGCTCGTCTCGCCCCGGCGCAGCGACCCGGTGGTGCTCTGCGTCCACCGTCCCCGGTTGGCCGCCAGCAGCCGCTGCGCGAGCGCCACCGTGCCGGCCAGGTCGGGCACCGCGCCGACCGGCGTCCACGGCGACAGCCCGCGCAGGAACAGCACCTCGCACTTGTAGAGGTTGCCCACCCCGGCCAGGTTGCGCTGGTCGAGCAGCGCCTCGCCGATCGTCGCCTCCGGTGCGGCGGCGAGCCGGCGGACCGCCTCGGTGGGGTCCCAGTCCGCGCCGAGCAGGTCCGGCCCGAGGTGACCGACGAGGGCGTCCTCCTCGGCGGTCGGCACCAGCGCCAGCTCGTGCAGGTGGTAGCCCACGGCGACCGCGTCGGGCGCGCGCAGCACCACCCGGATCAGGTGCGCGGGCCGGCCCGTCCAGCGTTCCCCCGGCGCGTACGCCCGCCACGCCCCGTCCATCCGCAGGTGCGAGTGCAGCGTCCAGTCGGCGACCCCGCCCGGGCCGCCCGACGCCCGGCTGCGCCCGCCCGGAGGCGGGCCGGCCTGTGGTTGCCGGCCGGGCGCGGCGAGCCGCAGCAGCAGGTGCTTGCCCCGGCTCGCCGACTCGCGCACCGTCCAGCCGGCCAGGTCGGTGCCGGCCAGCCGGGGCACCCGGAAGTCGGAGGCGGTCAGCCGGGCACCGCCGAGCGCCCGCCCCAGCACGCGGGCGGTGTTCCAGACGGTGTCGCCTTCGGGCATGCCGCCATTGTCCCCGCCCGGGCGGCGTTCACCCTGGCCGGGGCGGGGTGGGCGCCCCGAGGGTCAGGGGCGCTCCTCCGGGCGGGCCGGGCGCACCATGTCCTGGTAGCGGGGGTGGCTGGCGCCGTAGACGGCGAAGTTGAGCCGGGCGAGGGTCAGGCTCAGGTCGCCGTTGGGGCCGCCCCGGACCACGTCCGCGTCGGCGTCACTCTGACCGTCGTCGGTCCAGAAGCAGACCGGGCACGTGCCGCCCCCGGTCAGCGAGGCGCAACAGGGACATGCCGAAGGAACCCACTGAACACCCACCGGGAGAGCATTCCACAACCGACGATCCGGCATCACTCCGACGGTGGGCCGATTTCACGTTCCGGCCACCTCCTCTTCGGCGGTGACGGTCAGCCCTCTTCGGCGGTGACGGTCACCAGGTCACCCGGTGCGACGCCCAGCACGTCGGCGGCCCGTCCGCCGTTGACGGCGGCGGCGACCAGGCCGGCCGAGTCGACGTACGCGACCAGCGCGCCGGGCGGGGCGTCGCCGAACGTGCGCCCGTGCGCCGCCGCCCGACCGGCCACCCGCAGCCGGGCCGGCAGCGGGGCGAGCCGCCCGCCCGGCGCGGCGAGCTGCACGTTGCCGAAGTGGTCCACGGTCAGCACCTCGGCGGCGAACCCGCCCGGCTCGTCCCGCACCACCGGCCCGGGCAGCCGGACCAGGCCCGCCGGGTCGACCGCCGGCCCGGCGTCGGCCAGCGGCGCGCCCGCCGCCAGCCGGGCGGCCACCGGGGCGAAGACGTCCCGGCCGTGGAAGGTGCGCGACACCTGCGGGGCCAGCCACTGCGGGTTGGTCAACTCGACGGCGGCCGTCACCCCGCCGAGCGCGGCGGCGGCGTCCGGCAGCAGCCCGTTGTCCGGCCCCACCAGCGTCCCGCCCGGCGTGGCCAGGGCCACCCCGCGCCGGGCGGTGCCCACCCCCGGGTCGACCACCGCGACGTGCACCCCCACCGGCAGGTACGGCACCGTCTGGGCGAGCACGGCCGCGCCACGCCGCACGTCCGCCGGTGGCACGAGATGGGTCACGTCGAGCACCCGCGCGGCCGGGGCGATCCGGGCGATCACCCCGTGGCAGGCGGCCACGAACCCGTCGGCCAGGCCGTAGTCGGTGGTCAACGAGATCCACGCCATCGGCGTCCTCCTCCGTGCTCGCTCGTGCTCGTGCTCGGCCTCGCGCCTGCTCGGCCTCGCGCCTGCCTGGCCCGGTTGCTTGCCTGCCTGACCGGCGCGGGGCGGCGCGGCTGCCGGCTCGACGCTAGCCTCCCGAGGCATGACGCGCGTGCTGCTGGTGCCCGGCCGCAACGACCCCCTGCCCGAGCACTGGCAGGAGTGGCTGGCCCGCCGAGATCCCGCGCGCCGCTGGGTCCGGCACGCCACCGGAGGGCGGTACGTGGCCGACGAGCGGGTCGCCGCCCTCGCCGCCGCCCTCGACGGGGTCACCGAGCCGACGGTGCTGGTGGCGCACAGCGCCGGCTGCCTCACCGTGGCGTTGTGGGCGGCCTCCTGCGGGCCGGGCCCGGTGCGGGGCGCGCTGCTGGTCACCCCGCCCGACCTCGACGAGCCGTGGACGGACGGGACGTCGGTGCTGCCGGCCCTGCCCGACGTCCCGCTGCCGTTCCCGTCGATCCTGGCGGCCAGCCGCACCGACCCGGTGATGACGTACGACCGGGCGGAGCACTGGGCCGGGCGGTGGGGAGCCGATCTGGTCGACCTCGGCGACGCGGGGCACCTGACGACCGCCGACGGCTACGGCCCGTGGCCCCTGGCGGAGACCCTGATCGCCCGCCTGGTCCCCCGTCGGTAGGGGACCGGTAGACCTTGGAAGCTGGTGGCCCCTCCAGGGGCCGGGATCTTCCAAGATCTCCGATGCTCGCTCGCTTCGGCCCGCGGACGACGAAGCCCCGCCTCGGGCTGAGGGGGCTTCGGGTCAACGCTCGGTCAGGCCGTCTGTAGCTCGCGAACGTGTTGATGGCTGGGCGCAAACCGGGGCCAGTCTGCGGTGTTGCACCCGGCTGCGTGCAGGGCCGTACGCAGGTCCATCATGAAGCCCGCCCCTGCGATGTTGAAGTCGGCGGCCTCGACGGTGGTCTCGAACTCCGCGTACCGGTCGGGCAGCCTCGCGGCGAGGTCGACGTCCTCCCGGCCGATGGCGTTCAGTTGCTCCATCACCTCGTCGAGGAACGCCTCGAACTGCTCGTCGGTGCCGTCCGGGTCGGCGAAGAAGGTCATCTCGGCAGCGAGACGGATCTCGGTCTTCATCTGTCCTCCCAGCAAGTCACCCGGTGCAGCTGCGCCCGCATGTTGCGCAGGTAGTTCGGGTTGGATGGCGTGGTCGACATGGTCTTGATGCACCTGCACGAATTTGGGCACTTCAGCTTGTAGTGCTTGTTTCCCCCGCCCGTGACGGTCCAACCGGCTCGTTCCGCCTCTCTTAGCAAGTCCTCGTATGCGCCACCCTTAGCGTGACGGGGTCGTGTCACTGGGTGAACGCCCTCCGTGCTGCAATGGTGACATGGTCGGTGCGCCGATGGATCCACCATCCGGCTAAGTCATCCTCGGTGCGGCTTCGTCGAATAGGCGTTCGACCAGGGAGTTCGCCTGCCTGGGTGGGTATGTGCATGGATGGAGTCCTTCCGGGCTGCGTCCTTTGGGCGTGCGCTCACCAAGTCGCGATCTTGCTGATCGTGTCTGAGTGGTCGCCGAACGTGAGAAGGGCCCATCGTCGAGCCGTAGGAGCGTGGCCGCAACATCCGCCTCCGCCTGGCGGTTGTCGGCCATCCGACTTCAGGGTTCGATTCACGCTAGAAGCCGAGGCATATCGGGCAAATGCCCGAGCGGTGGCTCCAATGCTGCTGGGTGCCGCAAGGGTGACGAGCTGCCACGCTCATGAGTACCGTGGGAAGGCGCCCTGGGTGGGTGGCGCGTCACGCTGGGAGGTCGGGATGGACGCCATGCCGGAGCTGACCTTCGGGCAGCGGCTGAAGCTCTACCGTGAACGGGCGGGCAAGACCCGCGCTGTGCTCGGCGGCTTGGTGGGCCGCAGCGCTGAGTGGGTGAAGGCCGTGGAGAACGATCGCATCCTGCCGCCGCGCGTGCACATGCTGGATCGGATCGCCCGCGCGCTCAAGGTCGACGTTTCCGCCCTGGTCGGGGAGCTGGGCGACCGGTCCGCCGCCGTCAACGGGCCGGAGCATCCCGCGCTCGCCTCGGTGCGCGACGCCGTCAACCGCGTCGCCTTGCCAGGTGCCGCGACCGCTCCGCCGTTGGCGCAGCTCAGCCAGCGTCTTGCCGCAGCCTGGCGGGCCCGCCACGAGTCCTCGGACCACCGGACGGTGCTGGCACCCGTGCTGCCGGACCTGGTCCGGGATGCGCAGCGCGCCGCGCTGACGTACGAGGGGGTCGATCGCCGTCGGGCGCACGCGCTGCTGGCCGAAACCCTCGGACTGGCCCAGATGTACCTCGCCTACCAACCTGCCGCCGAGCTGATCTGGCGCGTCGCCGACCGGTCGATGATGGCGGCGCAGGAGTCCGGCGATCCGGAGGCGGTGGCCCGGGCGGGCTGGTTCCTGTGCCAACTCCACCGGGACTCGGGCGACTGGGATGCCGCCACGACGGTGGCGCTGGACCTGCTCTCGGCGCTGGAGGCACGAGCGGTCGACGCGAGCCCGAACCTGCTCGCCCTCTGGGGCGCTCTGCACTTCGAGGCCGCCCACATCGCCGCGCGGGCGGGGGAGGAGGGCCGTGCCTGGCGGTACTGGGATCTCGCCGACGAAGTGTCCCGGCGGCTGCCGCAGGGCTTCTACCAGCAGCAGACGTCGTTCTCCCGGATCATCATGGCCGCGCACGCGGTGACCCTCGCCATCGAGTTGCAGAAGCCCGGTGAAGCGCTGCGACAGGCCAACCGTCTCGATCCGGCTGCCGTCCCGTCGAGGCCGCGCCGCGCCCGGCACCTGATCGAGGTGGCTCGCGCACACCGCGCCAAGAACGACACCGGATCCACCGTGGAGGCTCTCCGCCAGGCGTACGACGCGGCACCGGAGACGATCCGCTTCAACGGCTACGCCCGTCAGATCGCCCTCGACCTGCTGGACGGGCCCAGGTCGGCACGAAACGGCGTACGCGATCTCGCGTTGAAGGTCGGCCTCGTCTCCTGACCCGGGGTAGGAACCTTACCCATTCTGCACGGTAGCGCTCCGTAGGTTTCTCCTTGCGGAGCGCGGTTGGCGGTGCGTGTCTCCGCAGCTCGGCCATTCAAGATCATTGCCGGGCGCGGCGGCGTCGGTCCTTCGCGAGCACGCTGCCGCACCTTCGTGACCAAGGGGAGTGGGCCAATGACAGGCAGTGAACGCGATGAGTCGACGTCCAGCCGGGGTGAGCGGATCGAGGAGGCGGAGCGGGAGGCGGCCCGGCAGCGCATTCTCGACCAGGCCGAGGCGGAGCGGATACCGGTGGAGGAGACGACCCGGGCGGTGCCGGACCGGCGGTGGCGTCGTGGGCGGTGACGAGTTGCCGCCAGGCCGTCGGGTGGCGCAGTGGCGGGTTCGGCGCGGGTTGACGCAGCAGATGCTGGCCGACCGGTTGGGTAAGTCGAAGAGCTGGGTGGACAAGGTCGAGCGGGGTGTCCGCGCCCTGGACAAGGTGTCCACCCTCCAGGAACTCGCCGTCGTCCTGCGCGTCGACACTTCGGTGCTGCTGGGCCGTGACGTGCAGCCGCCCGAGGTGACCGAGCGCGTGGAGGGCGTCGAGCGGATCCGGGCGGCCCTGTCGACGTACGACATTGCTCTCGGCGCGGGGGCGGCCCGGAGCGTCGTGTTGCCGGCGGACCGGTTGGCCCGGGACGTCACGCACGCGTGGATCACGTTCCAGCACGCCCGCTACCCGCAGGCGGTCGTGCTGGTACCGGGCCTGCTGGCGGCGGCGCAACGCGTGCACGCCGAGGACCCGGACCCGGGGCGGGCGGTGCTGGTGGAGGCGTACCGGGTGACCGCTTCGCTGCTGGTGAAGCTCGGCGAGGGCGAGTTGGGCTGGCTGGCCGCCGACCGGGCCATGGGCGCCGCAGCCGGCGAGCCGGTGCTGGTGGCCGCCGCCTGCGTGCAGCTCGGCCAGGCGCTGCGCGCCAGCGGGCGGGCGCGGGCGGCGAGGTCGGTGACCCTGGCCGCCGCGTACCGGATCGCCCCGCCCGACCCCGACGACGGCATCCCGGCGGAGCTGTCGTTGTGCGGGACGCTGCTCGTGCAGGCCGCCCTCGCGGCGGCCCGCGACGGAGACCACCGGTCGGTGGCCGACCTGCTCGACGAGGCCGGTGACCTGGCGGCGCGGGTGGGCGACGGCCACGACCATCATGCGACGGCGTTCGGCCCCACGGCCGTCGACGTGGCCCGCGCCGCGGCAGCCGTCGAGTTGGGCGCAGCCCGCGACGCGGTCGCCTGGCACGAGAAGGCGGTCAGGCGGAACGCCTGGCGGTGGCTGCCGCCCGAGCACCGCGCCGCGCACCTGCTCGACGCGGCGCGGGCGTACCTGCGCGCCGGCGACCCGCGCGGGGCCGGCCGGGTGCTGCTCGACGCCGAACGCGCCGCCCCGGCCGAACTACGCCACCGCCCCGCCGCCCGGCAGGTGATCGCCCAGGTGACCCGCACTCCGCACGCCCCGGCCACCCTCGTCCAGCTCGCCCTCACCCTCGGCCTGGCCTGACGACGTCGCCCGGCGGTGGGGATCCGAGCTGGTCGACCTCGGCGACGCCGGGCACATGACGACCGCCGACGGCTACGGGCCAGGCTCGACGGTGACGTTGCGTTCCGGGCCACACCACTGTTGACCTGAAGTTCGGTTCAGGTTCCACCATGTTGGGCATGGACGCAACGATTGACCGTCACGCTGAGATCGCAGCCATCGAAGACGTGGTCGCCACCGTCGAACATGCGCAGCGCAACGAACTGGTCGAGGAGTTCGTCTCCCTGTTCCGCGAGGACGCCATCTGGACCACCGCGGCCGGCAAGCTCCTCGTCGGTCGGGACGCCATCGCCGCGTTCACCAGGCAGGTCCTGCCCGGCGCGATGAAGGACCTCGTCCCGTCGTACGAGGTCGTGCACGTGCTCTTCATCCGGGCGGACGTGGCCGCGGTCAAGGTCCGCCAGCGGTACTCCTCCCGGGAGGGTGAACCACGGACCGACCTGGGCGAGGGCACCCCGATGTACGTGATGTCGAAGGAGGACGGTCGGTGGCGACTCACCGCCAACCAGAACACCGCCGTGGCACCCACCGCATAGGAGACGCCCCCCCGCCCCCGCCCCCACCCACGCGTCGGTGATCAAGAGGTTTGCGTCATCGGGGAGATCAATCCTGCCGCTTTCCTCTTGATCACCGATGGGAGTGGGCGGGGCGAGAAGGGGTTCGGGCGCCAGCCGGCGACATGCGATCATCGCGGTCATGAGAGGTCGTCGCGAACGGCTGAACCCGGCCGAGCGACGGCTCCGCTCGGCGTTCCTGCACGGTGCGGAGCTCGACCTCGCGGGCGCGCGTGATGCGGTCCGCGCCGACATCGTCGCCGATCTGCTGACGCGCGCGGTCGACCAGGCCGATCATCCGAGAGCGGCGCTGCGACTGCGAAACGCCAGGATCGTCGGCCGCCTCGACGCCCGGCAGGCCAACGTCGCCGCGCCGGTGTTCCTCGCCGGGGTGAGCTTCACCGACGTCGTGGACCTCACCAACGCCCGCACCGCAGGCGTCACTCTCGTCGACTGCGTGCTGCCCGGCCTCCGGGCCCGGCTCGTGGAGGTGCGAGGTGACCTCGACCTGACCGGGTGCGAGGTCACCGGCGCCGTCGACCTGCGCGATGCGCGGATCGGCGGATCCGTCACCCTCGACCGCGCCACCCTGGGTGACCCGGAGGCCGGGGGCGACGCGCTCGCCGCCGCGCGGATGACCGTGACCGGTGATCTGAGCGCCAGGGCCGGATTCGTCGCGTACGGCCGGGTGTGGCTGTCCTCGGCGACCATCGGCGGTGACGTGCTGCTCAGCGGTGCCACCGTCCGCAACCCGGCCGGGCCGGCCATCGACGCCAACCGCCTCACCATCGCCGGCAGCTTCTCGGCCAGGTACGGGTTCACCGCCGAGGGCGGCATCATCCTGGTGCACGCGCAGATCGGCAACCAGCTCAACTTCACCGAGGCGCGGATCGACGCCAGGGGTGGCTGGGCCCTGCACGTCGGCGGTGCCCGGGTCGCGAGTCTCTGGCTGACCTTCGCCACGCCGCCGGTCGGCCGGGTACGCCTCAGCGGCCTGCAGGCCGACTCGATCTTCGACGATCCGGCGACCTGGCCGGCGGCACTCGACCTGCTCGGATGCACCTACCGGCTGCTGATCGCACGATCACCCGCACCGCGCGGCTCGCCACTGCCACCGCAGCCGGTCACCGTCGCGCAGCGCCTGGACTGGCTGCGCCGGAGCCCCGACGGGTACGCGCCCGCGCCGTACGAGCAACTGGCCGCCCACTACCGGCAGAACGGCCAGGACCAGGAGGCCCGGCGCGTGCTCCTGGAGAAGCAGCGCCGACGCCGGGCCACCCTGAGCCTCCCCAAGCGGATCCTCGGGTACGTCCTCGACGGTGTCATCGGCTACGGCTACCGCAACTGGCTCGCCGGCGCCTGGCTGGCCGGGTTCTGGCTGCTCGGAACGGTGACGTTCACGGTGCAGCCGTCGACTCCCCGCGCCGGCACGGCGCCGGAACGCAACCCGGCACTACAGTCCCTCGATCTCCTCCTGCCGATCATCAACCTCGGGCACGACGGTGCCTGGCTTCCCGTCGGCGCCAGCCAGTACGTCTCGGCGCTGCTCGTCCTCGTCGGATGGACGCTGACGACCGCGGTCGTCGCCGGCCTCACCCGCCTGCTCAACCGCTGACCACGCGCGGTGTGCCCTGCTCGACCTGGGCGCGTGCCGGGTCGCGCGGGCGTCCTCGGCGGCGGCAGGTGGGGCGCTCGCAGGATGCCGCTCACCGCGCCGCCGCCCGTTGACGGGGCTTGCGATCATCGAGCTTCGACCGTCTCCGGGAGCGTGGATGTGAAGGCCGCAGTGCGTGAGATCGCCGCCCTGGGGGTCGGCCTGACCGGCATCGTGCTGCTGGGCGTCGGGCTGGATCGGGTGCTCGACATCGGCAGCTGTTCCACGGGCGGTTCCTACGTGGTCGCCCGCCCGTGCCCCGAGGGCTCGGCGGTCTGGTTCTGGCTGCCGACGGCCGGCGCGATCATGTGGATCCTGGGTCTCGTTGCGGGTAGGCGGAGCTTCACCGAGCCGGGCGCCGGGCAGGTCCTGTGGACCGTCGGCTTCGCCGGAGGCGGCGCCGCCATGCTGGTCAAGGTGCTCACCCAGCCGTCCATGCCACCGGACGCGAGGCTCGGTGCGTCCATCGTGGCCGCCGTGTTCATCCCGATGGGCCTGGGCGTCGGGGTCGTCGGGATCGTGCAACTCGTCCGCGGGCGGCGCGGGCGCGGCAGCGGTCCCCGCCGGACGAGGAACGGCGACCCACGGGGTCGGGACGGTCAACCGGGTGCCGGGCGCGATGCGTGGTCGCGGCTGAAGGCCCTGAACGACCTGCGGAGCACCGGGGCGCTGACGCGGGAGGAGTTCGTCGCGCTCAGAGCCGACCTGGCCGACTCCGCGTCGGACGGCCGGCGGGCACCGGCGACCGACCGCGTCGCCCTGATCCGACAGCTTGCCGACCAGCGGGCCTCGGGAGCCCTGAGCGCGGAGGAGTTCGAGGTCGGCAAGCGCGGCGTCATGCGCGGTGAACGGGTCGACTGACCCGGGCTTCGAGGCCGTCGCCGGCCGGGACGTGCGGGACGACGCTCGATGGTGCGCCCTCGACGGTCGGCGTCCACGTGAACAACGGTCCCGTGGCCAGGCTCCCCGCCAGCGCGACAACCAGGTAGATCAGCACCACGCCCGCCGGTGACCAGGCGAAGTGGCGAATCCAGTAGTTGTCTCGGGCGAGCCGCGCGAGCAGCGCCCCCACTATCGGTAGCGCCAGGTTGAGCACCACCGCCGTGGTCAGGAGGGTCTCCGTGGTCGAGCCGAACGCCCGCGCCGCCGTGTGGGTCGGCACGTAGGGCGAGGACACCCGGCGGACCAGCCCGACGACGAACAGGAACGGCACGCCGTAGAGCCAGGCGAAGAAGAGCACGCCGAGCCCGACGCGCCTCATCGGGCGGCCTGCCAGAATCCGCCGGCCAGCACGGCGAGCCCGACGGTGACCGACACCGACAGGGTGCCGGCGAGGACCGGGGAGGGGACCCGGCGCGCGAGCAGCGGGGTGATCGCCAGCGTGGTGAGCAGCATGGCCGCGAGAACCGGCGCGCCGACGATCGCCGCCAGGGCGAACCCCTCCTGCGGTGTCAGGCAGGCGAAAATGACCGAGCAGTCCCGGTTCGGGTTCTCCGGCACGCCTACGAGTCCGACGAAGACCGCGGCGGTCACGGTGGCGTACCAGCCGAACGCGACGAGGAGGCTCGACCCGAACGAGCCCCGGCGCGGCGCTTCCGCAACATTCATGCTCGTGACGTTGCCAGGGCTATGGTGCCTGGCCCATCCGCATCCGTACTCAATCCCGACCGCCCGGTCCGGCGACGGCCGCCCTTGCGGGTCAGCGGTCGGAGGGATCGCCGGGATCGGCGGTGGACGGCTGCGTCGGCCAGAACGGCCACTCCTCGAACGAGTCGCAGCGCCCGTCCTCGGCGAAGCGCATGATCCACAGGTCGCGAAACTCCTGGTCGGCCGGGTCGCCGTACCGGACCTCCACCCGCGCCACCGCGGTGTCGTCCTCGACCGCGACGACCTCGCTGGTCATGTGGAACACCTCATCGGGGCCCTCCCGCTCGGCTTCCCACATCCGGGCGATGGCCGGCAGCCCGACGACCGCCTTCTGGTACGGCCCCTGCAGATAACTGGCCTGTTCGGTGAAGATCGCGCTGAGCGCCGCCGTCCCCGGCGTCCGCCATGCGCGCTCGTATGCCGCGATCCAGCCGGTCACGTGTTTCCGGTCCATGAGCCCCAGCCTGCCACCCGGTCGCACTCGGCCTGCCGTTGACGATGCGCCCGCTTCCGCCGGGAGCCATCCTGCGCAGGTCGACACCGGTCCAAAATGGGTCGATCGGGCCATGCGGATCGGCGACCATTTGCGGGTGTCTCGCGGCCGGCGGGGCGCGACCGACTTCACGTGGGGGACCGGTGCTCGCTCCGCTGCGCCATCGCGCGTTCCGCTGGCTGGCCGCCGGCCGCATGGTCAACATGCTGGGCAACGGCGTCGCGCCCATCGCCCTGGCCTTCGCCGTGCTCGACCTGACCGGCTCGGTGCGTGACCTGGGCCTGGTGGTCGGCGTCAGATCCCTGATGACCGTGCTGTTCGTGCTCTTCGGCGGCGTGGTGGCCGACCGGATTCCGCGCCGGCTGGTGCTGGTCGGCTCCAACGTGCTGGGCGCGGCGACGCAGGCGGCGGTGGCCGCCGTCGTGCTCACCGGCACGGCGACGATCCCGCTGCTGCTGGCGCTCGGCGCGGCCAACGGCGTCGTGAGCGCCCTGGCCCAGCCGGCGTCGGCCGCCGCGACGCCGCAGACCGTTCCGCCCGAACTGCTCCAGCAGGCCAACGCGCTCATCCGGCTCGGCATCAACGCGGGCTCGATCGGCGGCGCGGCGGCGGGCGGCCTCCTCGTGGCCGCCGTCGGACCCGGCTGGGGGCTCGCCGTCGACGCGGCCACCTTCGCCGTCGCGGCCGTGGCCTTCGCCGGGGTCCGGGTCGCCGCCCCGAAGGCCAGGAGCAGCCGTACGGGTGTCGTCGCCGACCTGCGGGTGGGCTGGACGGAGTTCACCGCGCGTACCTGGGTGTGGGCGGTGGTGCTCGGCTTCATGGTCCTCAACGCGTGCCTGGCCGGCGGCGTCAACGTGCTCGGCCCGGCCGTCGCCGACTCGACTATCGGCCGCGGCGGCTGGGGCGTGGTGCTGGCCGCGCAGACCGTCGGGATGGTGCTGGGCGGGCTGATCGCCCTGCGGATCCGGGTGCGCCGGCTGCTGCTGCTCGGCGTGGCCTGCATGTTCGCCGAGTCGCTCCTGCTGCTCGGGCTGGCCCTGGCACCCACGATCCTCGTGCTGGTGGCCGCCGCGTTGGCCGTCGGCATCGCCGTCGAACAGTTCACGGTGGCCTGGGACACGTCGATCGCCCAGCACATCCCGGCCGACCGGCTGGCGCGCGTCTACTCGTACGACATGTTGGGGTCCTGGATCGCCATGCCGCTCGGCCAGGTGGCGGTCGGGCCGCTCGCCGCGACGATCGGGGCCCGCGACACGCTGCTGGCCCTCGCCGGGCTGGTGGTGCTCGCCGTCGGGGGCATGCTGGCCAGCCGGGACGTGCGCCGGCTGCGGGCGTTGCCACCCGGCCGGCCCGCCGGGGAGCCACCCGCCGCCGACGGCCGGCCGGCCGACCCGGCGCCGGCCCGGGCGGGCGGCGACGCCGCCGACAGGACCCCGGTCGGCTGACGCGGCAGCTCACGGCGCATCCCCACCCCGGCCCACGCGGATAACCGGTGGATGCCGGCGGCGGTGTCTTCTACCGTGCCGGTGGTGCCCATTCACGCCGATGAGATCCGCGCCACCGCCGAGCAGGTGCGCCGCCTGGTGGCGGACCAGTGTCCCCGCTGGGCCGACCTTCCCGTGACGCCCCTGCCCGACGAGGTGGAGGGCACCGATCACGTCCTCTTCCGGATCGGCGACGAACTCGTCGCCCGGATGCCCAAGATCGCCGGGGCGGTCGGCCAGGCCGAGTCCGACGCGCGGTGGCTGCCCACGCTCGCCCCCCACCTGCCCGCGCGGGTACCCGTCCCGCTGCACGTCGGCGAGCCGGGCGCCGGGTTCCCATGGCCGTGGACCGTGGTGCCGTGGTTCGCGGGACGCACGCCGCCCCGGCTCGGCTGCGACGACGTGCGCCTGGCCCGCGACCTGGCGGACTTCGTGCGGGCCCTGCACCGGGTGGACCCGGCCGGGGGCCCGGCCAAGGCGCCCGGTGCCCGGGGGGCCGCCCTGCGCCACGTCGACGACGCCGTGCGGCGGGTGCTGCCCCGGCTCGCCGCGCACGACGACGGCTTCGACGTGCGCGCGGCCGAGGCGGCGTGGGAGGTCTGCCTGGCCGCTCCCGAGTGGGACCGCGAGCCGGTGTGGATCCACGGTGACCTGCAACCGGGCAACCTGGTCACCGACGACGGACGGCTGGTCGCGGCCATCGACTTCGGCGCGCTCGGCGTCGGCGATCCGGCCCCGGACGTGGCCCCGGCGCTGTGGACGTTCACCGGCGCGGCCCGGGAAACCTACCGGGAGGCGATCGGGTACGACGACGCCACCTGGCGGCGCGCCTGCGGCTGGGCGCTCGCGCCCTCGCTGACCGGCATCGACTACTACCGGCACACCTTCCCCCGCATGGCCGAACACGGCCGCCTGATGGTCCGCGCGGTCATCGCCGAGCTGGCCTGACCGAACCTCACCGGGGTGGCCACCCCACCCGGAGCGGGCGGGTCAGGCGGTGGCGGGGCCGAACCAGGTGGGTAGGTGGTCGCGCAGGTCCTGCTGGTCGTCACCGACCCACGCCACGTGGCCGTCGGGCCGCAGCAGCACGGCGGGCACGTCCAGTTCCTCGCTGCCGTCGGCGACGTGGTCGACGCGGTCGGCCCAGCCCGCCACCGAGAGCTTGCCGGTCCGGTCGAGCAGCAGCCCCCGGCCGCCGCGCGTCAGCTCGTAGAGGCGTCCGCGCCCCAGCCGGACGTCGCGCAGCCGCCGGCCGAGCAGGTCGTGGCCCGCGCCGAAGTCGTACCGGATGCTGATGGCGATGATCTTCTCGGTCAGGTGCCGGCTCACGTCCTCGTAGTCCATCAGCTCCGCCACCAGCCGGCGCACGGCCTGGGCCCCCGGCTCGGTGGACACCAGCTCCATCTGCGCGCGGGTGTTGTCCAGCACGTCGGCGGCGACGGGACGCCGCTCGGTCTCGTAGCTGTCCAGCAGCCCCGGCGGCGCCCAGCCGTCGACCTGGGCGGCGAGCTTCCAGCCGAGGTTGAACGCGTCCTGGATGCCGAGGTTGAGCCCCTGCCCGCCGGTCGGCGGGTGGACGTGCGCCGCGTCGCCGGCCAGCAGCACCCGGCCGACCCGGTAGCGCTCGGCCAGCCGGGTGGAGTCGCCGAAGCGGGACAGCCAGCGCGGCGAGTGCGCGCCGAAGTCGGTGCCGCCGTACGCCCGCAGTTGTCGCTTGACCTCGTCGAGGGTCGGTGGGATTCGGCGGTCCTCGGCCACCCCCTCGGCGGGCACGACGACGCGGTACACGCCGTCGCCCAGGGGCATCGCGCCGAAGCGCAGCTGGGTCTTGCGGACCTCGGCGCTCACGGCGGCGAGGGTCTCGGGTGACGCGGTCAGCCGCATCTCGCCCAGCAGCGTCTCGACCTTGCTGGGTTCGCCGGGGAAGCCGACGCCGAGCAGCTTGCGCACCGTGCTGCGGCCGCCGTCGCAGCCGACGAGGTAGCGGCAGCGCAGCCGGGTGCCGTCGGCCAGCTCGGCGGTGACGCCGTGGTCGTCCTGGCTCAGCCCGACCAGTTCGCCGCCGCGCCGGATCTCGACGCCGAGTTCGACGGCGTGCTCGGCCAGCAGGCGGTCGGTGGTGGTCTGCGGGATGCCGAGCACGTACGCGTGCGCGGTGTCCAGGCCGGTGGGCGGCGGCTTGGGGATGGCGGCGAAGAAGCCGCCGACCGGGTACTGCTGGCCGAGCGCGAGGAACCGCTCCAGCAGGCCGCGCTGGTCCATGATCTCGATGCTGCGCGCGTGCAGCCCGAGCGCGCGCACGACCGGGGTCGGCTCCGCCTCCTTCTCCAGCAGCAGCGTGTGTACGCCGTGCAGCCGCAGCTCGCTGGCCAGCATCAGGCCGGTCGGTCCGCCCCCGACCACGATCACGTCGAACATGGATGTCCCCCATACGTAGACGAGCCCGTCCATACTGCGCGGATCACCGATATGCGCAGCTACGGGGCCCGGCGGACGATTCTGCGGCATCACCCGGGTCTTGCCGCAAGGCCCCGGGTGCGGTATATGTTGAGAGTGGCAGGGAGTCGTCGACTCCTTGCCTTTCGTCTTTTCCGGCCCTGTTGCCGGCTTCTTTCCCGAGTGATGCGGCGCGAGTGATGCGGCCGCGATCGCCGGACCTGTGGTGCAGCCCGCGTAGGCGGCCCGTGTTGACCGCAGACGTCATACGTATTACTTTAACGTTAATCGATGGATTGGCGGCGCCTCCGGCCGCGTACCCGACGCCTGCCCGCCGGAGGGCCGATCCACCACGCACCCGATCCAGAAGGAGTCGCCCATGTGGAGACATCGGCTCGTCGTCGGTGCCGTCGCGGGAGCGGCGGCGCTCGTCCTCGCGGCGGGCGGCGCGGCGATCGCCGCCGGAGCCGGCCCGGTCGCCTACGCCAATGACGTCGGCACCCTCGCGACAACCGCCGGATGCGGCCAGGCGCCGGCGCTGACCAGCGGCACCCGCACGATCTCCAGCGGCGGCCAGAACCGCTCGTTCATCCTGCGGATCCCCGACAACTACGACCGCAACCATCCCTACCGGTTGATCTTCGCGTTCCACTGGAACGGCGGCACCGCCAACGAGGTCGACTCGGGCGGCACCAGCGGATACCCGTGGTCCTACTACGGCCTCCGCGCGCTGTCGAACAACTCGGCGATCTTCGTCGCGCCCCAGGGCATCGGCAACGGCTGGGCCAACAGCGGCGGCCGCGACCTGACGTTCGTCGACGACATGCAGCGGCAGATCGAGGCCGGTCTGTGCGTCGACACCACGCAGCGCTTCGCCATGGGCTTCAGCTACGGCGGCGGCATGAGCTACGCCATCGCCTGCGCGCGGGCCACGGTCTTCCGGGCGGTCGCCGTCTACTCCGGCGCGGAGCTCAGCGGATGCAGCGGCGGCACCCAGCCCATCGCGTACATCGGCATCCACGGGCTGCGGGACGGCACCATCCCCATCTCCACCGGCCGCTCGCTGCGCGACAGGTTCGTCAGGAACAACGGCTGCACCCCGCAGAACCCGCCCGAGCCGGCGCAGGGCAGCCTCACGCACACCCTCACCTACTACTCGGGCTGCCGGGCCGGCTACCCGGTGGCGTGGGCCCCGTTCGACGGCCCGCACGCCCCCAACGCCGTCGACGGCTCCGCCGACCCGTACGCGCCGGGCGAGAAGTCCTGGACCCGGCCGGTCGTGTGGAGCTTCTTCACCCAGTTCGACGGCACCACCCCGCCGACGTCCTCGCCGACCCCGACCCCGACCAGCAGCCCCGCGCAGGGCAGGCAGGTCGTCGGCGGCCAGTCCGGACGCTGCGTCGACGTGCCGAACGGCAGCACCACCAACGGCACCCAGACCCAGCTGTGGGACTGCACCGGGGCCGCCGCCCAGAGCTGGACCCACACCGCGGGCCGGCAACTCCAGGTGTACGGCACCAAGTGCCTCGACGCCAGCGGCGCGGGCACCAGCAACGGCACCCAGGTGATCATCTGGGACTGCCACGGCGGCACCAACCAGCAGTGGAACGTCAACGCCAACGGCACCATCACCAACGCCCAGTCCGGGCTCTGCCTGGACGCCAACGCCGCGGGCACCGCCAACGGCACCAGGCTCATCCTCTGGTCGTGCAACGGGCAGCAGAACCAGCAGTGGAGCCTGCGCTGACCCGCGACCGACCCTGACCGGTGGCCCTCGGGCGACCAGTCGATGCCGGCCCGGCCTCTCGATCCGCCGGGCCGGCATCGTCGCCGGCTCGTGCGCGACCGGGTCGCCACCGGGCAGCTCACCGTCGACGCCTTGTGGCCGGCCGGTTGGCCGGTTGGTCGGTCAGCGGTCTCAGCCGCGCAGTCGCAGGCCGCGCGGGGTGGCCCGGAAACCGGCGGAGGTCAGCGCGTCGCGCAGCGGGGACGCCGACACGGCCTCCCCGTCGGCCCGCTCCACCGAGATCGCGCCGAGCGCGCCCGTGCGCACCGCGTCGGCGAGCGCCCTGCCGGCCGCCGCGAGGGCGTCGGGGGCGTCGGCGAAGGAGAGGATCGTCCGGCCGCCCCGCTCGACGTAGAGCACCAGGTCGCCGCCGACCAGCACGACCAGCGCGCCCGCCTTGCGCCCCGCCCGGTGCCCGCTCGCCGGGGCGGCCCCGTCGCCGGAGTCGACGGCCCGCTCGGGCCAGGGCAGCGCCGCACCGTACGGGTTGGCCGGGTCGGTGGCGGCGAGGACGAGCGCCCCGCCCCGGCCCCCGGCCTCCTGACCCCCGCCGCCACGGCTCGCGGTCGGGTCGGCGAGGGCGCGGATCCGGTCGACCGCCCCGGGCACCGCGAACTGGGCCGCGCCCAGCCCCTCCACGAAGTAGCCCCGCCGGGCCGCCCCGCGCTCCTCCAGCGCCGACAGCACCGGGTAGACGGCTGCGAAGCCACCCGTCACCTGCTCGGCGACGACCGCCCCCCGGGTGACGACGCCGTGCCGCTCCAACAGCACGTCGGCGAGCGCGGCGGCCCGCCGGGTCGGGTCGAGGTCGCGCTCCGGCAGCCGGGACCAGCGGCCCGCCACCGTGGGCGGGCCGCTGCGGCTGGGCAGCGCCACCCGGCCGGGACGGCGCAACCGGGTGCGCGGCGCGGCCGGCCGGGACCGGTGCGCCCCGCCGCCGCCGAGCGCCGCCCGCAGCGGGGCGAGGGTGTCGTTGGTGAGGTGCCCCGCCCACACCAGGTCCCAGATCGCGGCGGTCAGCGCCGCGTCGTCGGTGCAGCCCACCCGGTCGGACAGCGACCGGAAGAACAGCGCCTGCCCGTCGCCGAGCGCGTCGAGCACGGCGTCGTGCAACGGGGTACGCGCGAGCGCGTCGTCCGGCGGCGGGAGCAGCAGCGGCGCGGCGTCGGCGTACGCGAGGGTGACCCAGCCGTCGCCGCCGGAGATCGCCCCGGACCCGGCCCACAGCACCTCGCCACCGGCGCACAGCTCGTCGAGCTGGGCGGGGGAGTAGTCGGCGACCCGGCCGGGCAGCACGAGGCGTTCCAGGGCGGACGCCGGCACGGCCGCGCCCTGCAACTGCTCGACGGCGGCGGCGACGGCGTCCACCCCCCGCGCCGACGAGCCGACCTGCTGCCAGCGGGGCAGGAACGCGGCCAGTGCCCTCGGCGGCACCGGCTCGATCTCCCGGCGCAGCGCCGCGAGGGAGCGGCGGCGCAGCAGCCGCAGCACCTCGGCGTCGCACCACTGGGTGCCCACGGTGTCGGGGGCGAACTCGCCGGAGACGACCCGCCCGGCGGCGGCGAGGCGGCGCAGCTCCTGCTCGACGACGGCCGCGCCGAGCCCGAAACGGGCGGCGCAGGTGGCGGCGGCGAACGGGCCGTGGGTGCGGGCGTACCGGGCGACCAGGTCGCCGAGCGGGTCGGCCACCGGGGCGAGGTGCGCCTCGGCCACTCCGACCGGCAGGGCCACGCCGAGGGCGTCGCGCAGCCGGGCGGCGTCCTCGACGACGACCCAGCGCTCCTCGCCGGCGACGCGCACGCGCAGCAACCGGCGGGCCGCCGCCAGGGCGGTGAGCCAGTCGACGGGCACGCCCCGTTCGGCCAGCTCCGCCTCCGACAGGTCGCCGACGGTGCGCAGCAGCTCGACGGCGTCCTCCGCGTCGCGGGGCCGGCGCTGTTCGGTCAGCCAGCGCAGCTGCTGGTCGGTCTCGGCGAGCACCGCCGGGTCGAGCAGCTCCCGCAGGTCGACCCGGCCGAGCAGCTCGCCGAGCAGCGCCGAGTCCAGCGCCAGGGCGGCGGCCCGCCGCTCGGCCAGCGGCGCGTCGCCCTCGTAGAGGAACGCCCCGACGTAGCCGAACAGCAGCGAGCGGGCGAACGGCGACGGCCGCTCGGTCTCGACCTCGACCAGGCGCACCTTGCGGGCGGCCAGGTCGCGCATCAGCCCGGCGAGGGCCGGCTGGTCGAAGACGTCCTGGAGGCATTCCCGGGCGGCCTCCAGGGTGACCGGGAAGTCGGCGTACTCGCGGGCGACGTCGAGCAACTGGGCGGCCCGCTGGCGCTGCTGCCACAGCGGCTGGCGGCGGCGCGGGTCGCGGCGGGGCAGCAGCAGCGACCGGGCCGCGCACTCCCGGAACCGGGACGCGAACAGCGCCGACGTGCCCACCGACTCCTCGACGAGCTGGGCGATCTCGTCGGGCTCGAAGAGCACCACGTCGGCGCCGGGCGGGGAGTCGGCGGTGTCGGGCAGCCGCACCACGATCCCGTCGTCGGACGGCATGACCTGGGCGTCCACGCCGTACCGCTCGGCGAGCCGGCGGCCGATGGCCAGCGCCCACGGGCCGTTGACGCGGGCGCCGAGCACGCTGTGCACGGCGAGCCGCCAGTCGCCCAGCTCGTCGCGGAACCGCTCGACCAGCACCGTGCGGTCGTCGGGCAGGGACCGGGTCGCGGCCTGCTGCTCCCGCAGGTAGGCCAGCAGGTTGCCGGCGGCCCAGTCGTTGAGCCCGCCGGCGCGCAGCGCGGCCACCGCCGCCTCGTCGCCGTGGCGCAGCAGGGTCCGCACCCGGGCGCCGATGGCCCGGCCCAGCTCCACCGGGCGGCCGAGCTGGTCGCCCTTCCAGAACGGCATCCGGGCGGCCTGGCCCGGGGCGGGGGAGACCAGCACCCGGTCGGGGGTGATCTCCTCGATCCGCCAGGACGACGAGCCGAGCAGGAACACGTCGCCGACCCGCGACTCGTAGACCATCTCCTCGTCCAGCTCGCCGACCCGGGCGGCCCGCTCCGCCCCGGCGAGGAAGACGCCGAACAGGCCCCGGTCGGGGATGGTGCCGCCGCTGGTGACGGCGAGCCGCTGCGCGCCGGGCCGGCCGGTGAGCACGTCGGCGGCGCGGTCCCAGACCAGCCGGGGCCGCAGCTCCGCGAACGCGGTCGACGGGTAACGCCCGGAGAGCATGTCCAGCACGGCGTGCAGCGCGGAGTCGGGCAGCTCGGCGAACGGCGCGGCCCGGCGGACGACGACGGCCAGGTCGCCGACCCGCCACGGTTCGAGGGCCACCATCGCGACGATCTGCTGGGCCAGCACGTCAAGGGGGTTGCGCGGGTGGTGCAGCTCCTCGATCGCCCCGGCGGCCATCCGCTCGGCGACGACGGTGCAGGAGAGCAGGTCGCCCCGGTGCTTGGGGAAGACCACGCCCCGGGAGACCGCGCCGACCTGGTGCCCGGCCCGGCCGACGCGTTGCAGGCCGGCGGCGACGCTGGGCGGGGCGGCGATCTGCACCACCAGGTCGACGGTGCCCATGTCGATGCCCAGCTCCAGGCTGGACGTGGCCACCACGGCGGGGAGCTGGCCGGACTTGAGGGCCTCCTCGATGTGCTTGCGTTCCTCCCGCGAGACGCTGCCGTGGTGGGCGCGGGCGACCACCGGGGCGGCCCCGGCCGCCGCGCCCGCCTGGGCCATCACCTCGGCCGGCAGCCGGGCGGGCGGGCCGCCCGGGGACCCGGGACCCGGCCCTGCGGCGGTCGGCCCCGGGCCGGCCTGCCCCGGGCCGGCCGACCCGGGGCAGGCCAGCTCCGCACCGGCCAGCTCCTCGGCGGCCAGCTCGTTGAGCCGGGCGCAGAGCCGCTCGGCGCTGCGCCGCGAGTTGGTGAAGACGATGGTCGACCGGTGCGCCCGGACCAGCGCGTAGACCCGTTCCTCGACGGCGGGCCAGATCGACGCCCGGCGCGGGGCCGCCCAGGTCGTCGGGCGGCGGCTCCTGCTCGTCGAGCCGGGTCATGTCCTCCACCGGCACCTCGACGCTGACCTCGATGGTCTTGGCGCTGGGCGGCTGCACCACGTCGACCGGGCGGGCCCCGCCGAGGAACCGGGCGCACGCGTCGATCGGCCGGACCGTGGCGGACAGGCCGATGCGCTGGGCGGGGGCGGGCAGCAACTCGTCGAGGCGTTCCAGGGAGAGCGCCAGGTGCGCGCCGCGCTTCGTCCCGGCGACCGCGTGCACCTCGTCGACGATGACCGTCTCGACCCCGCGCAACGAATCCCGCGCCGCGGAGGTGAGCAGCAGGAACAGCGACTCGGGGGTGGTGATGAGGACGTCCGGCGGGGTGCGGGCGAAGGCCCGCCGCTCGTCGGCGGGGGTGTCGCCGGTGCGCATCCCGACGGTGATCTCCGGCGGGGCGACGCCGAGCCGGGTGGCGGCCTGCCGGATGCCGGCCAGGGGCGCCCGCAGGTTGCGCTCCACGTCGACGGCGAGCGCCTTGAGCGGGCTGACGTAGAGCACCCGGCAGCGCTGGCGGGGCTCGGCCGGCGGCGGCGAGGCGGCCAGCCGGTCCAGCGACCAGAGGAACGCCGCGAGGGTCTTGCCGGAGCCGGTGGGCGCGACCACCAGGGCGTTGCGGCGGGCCGCCACCGACCGCCAGGCCCCGATCTGGGCGGGGGTGGGCGTGGCGAAGGCCGCCGAGAACCACTCCCGGGTCGCCGGGCCGAATCCCGCCAGCACCCGGGCCGCCTCCGCCGCGCCGAAACCGGCCGTCACCTTTGCCACGCCTTCCATCCTGCCCCGGGGGTGGGACATCCGCCTGGGCCGGACCGGTGCCGGCGGTCGACACCCGCGAAGTGCCGCAAGGCCGGTTTGTGGATGGAATGGGGCATTGTTCCGTTAAGTCTTACTTAACTGCTTGCTTCTGCGTCGCCACCTAAAGTAACTTTGCGGAAGTGAGACGTGGAGGAGTGCGCATGGTCGTCGAGGAGCGGGTAGCCGGTGCGGGCACCGACGTGCTCATCCGGAAGGTCGACAGCCATCTTGCCGCACTCCGCGCCGGTCTGCACGGCCCCGAGTTGGAGCTCGCCGAGCGGCTCGCGGCCTGCCTGCGCGAGCTGGTCCGGCAGACCGCCCAGTCCAGCGCGGCCGACCGGGGGCAGGTCCGCGCCGCCGTCCACTACTTCGTCCTGCGCCGGGAGAGCCGGGGGCGGCTGCTCTCCGTGCGTTCGCTCGCCGCCGCCCAGCGCGTGGTCAACAAGGTCGTCGTCCAGCTCGACCGCCCCGACCTGCTCGTCGAGACCCGCCGCGACCTGCTGGTCTGAGACCGTCACTCCCGCCAGCCGGTCAGCTCCACCCCCTTGGCCAGCTCGACCCTGAAGCCCATGGTGATCTCGCCGCTGTCGCCCGGTTCGAGGCGCAGCCGCCAGGTCAGCTCGCCCAGCTCGGTGCGCTCGGCCGGCGCCGGTGCGATCGTGGCCTCCCGCACGACCACCGCCTCGTCGCGGGACACCGGCACCTGGTCGCGCACCTCCACGGTCGCCGGTCGGGGCGTGTGGTTGGCAACGGTGATCCGATACTCCACGTCCCGGCGTCGGGTCGAGCCGAGCGTGGCCCGGGTGTCGGCGCGCCGACCCAGCTTCCGCTCCACCCGCACCCGGTCGTCCACGCCGAGCGCCAGCTCCGTCTCCTCGCCGGGCGCCCACGTCGGCAGCCGGGTGGCCGCGACGAAGTCCGCGCCGTGGAAGACCGCCGCAGGGCCGGGCAGCAGCGTGTGCGCCGAGGTGTTGCGCACCGTCGCCCGCAGGTGCGCCTCGGCCGCGCGCACCGGCACGGTCACGTGGTCCAGCCGCGCCGGCAGCTCCAGCACGGCGATCGTCGCCCGGTACGCGCTGCCGTCCGCCGGCACCGCCACCGGCCGTGCCGGCCGGTAGGTGGCCGCGCTGACCCCCTGCTCGACCGTTGCCACGCTCTCGTGCACCTTGGGGCGCGGCGCGCCCGACCGGGCCGCCCCGCCTACCGCGGCGACCTCGAACGCGGGCCCGCCGGGCGGGGCGGGCGCCGGCACCGCGCCGAAGCTCGCCGCCGGCATGGCCGCCTTCGGCAGCGGCCGGACCCGGTCGAGATACCACGGCGACAGCTCGGGTACGCCGGTCGCCGCCGCCGGCCGGGCCGTCGAGAGCTGGAGTACGCACTCCGGCCAGTCCTCGCCGGTGTCCTGACTGACCAGGCCGAACCAGGTGACGGTCACCGTGTCGTCGACCAGCCGCAGGTCGTAGGAGGGCTGCCAGCGGGCCCCGTCGACCAGGTAGGTCAGCTCCAGGTCCAGCTCGGCGTCGTCGACGTCCACCGCCACGGTCACCTCGGCGGCCAGCCGGTCCGGCTCCCGCTTGCCGTGCGCCGCCTCCAGTTGCCGCCGCACCGCCGCCAGGTCCTCGGTCAGCTCCGTCCGCCGCTGGGCCAGCTCCCGTCGCCGCCCGTGGGAGTCGGCGAGCTGCCCGGCCACCGAGTCGGCGAAGGCCGCCACGTCGGCCGGCTCGGCGTCGCCGGCGGCGAGCGCGCGGGCGTACGTGCCGCCGGCCCGCTCGGCCAGCCCGGAGAGGAACTGCCCCCGCTGCTCCTCGACCGCGTACGCGTCGTCGACCCCGGCCAGCTCGTCGGTCAGCTCCCGGCTGCGCTCCTCCAGCTCGCGGACCTGCCCGTCGGCGCTGCGCGCCTGCCGCCACGTGGTCACGTCCACGCCGAGCACGGTCGCCGCGCCCCGGCCGCCGACCCGCAGCGAGTCCCGGTGCAGCCCCAGCGGCAACGGGGCGATCCGTACCCGGTGCTCGCCGGCGGTCAGCCGGGCGCTGCCCCGGCGGGTGACCCGGGCCCGGTCCGGATAGACGGTGACGCCGACGACGGGTGCTTCGATCTCCACTGCGTTCACGGCGGCGAGGATAGCCGGGCGATGCTCGTGGCCTCGGTGGGCCGGCACGGGGTCTCCGCCCACACCCGCCACGGGAAAATCCGGCAAAACCGCCCATCAGGCCGGAAACTGGCGTCTGATCGATGATAGGCGTCTCCCTCGGGCGCGCTGCTGCCACCACGACCGGGAGCGCGGGTGCTCGTACTGCTGATCCTCCACCTGGTGGCGGCGCTCGTCGCGCCGCTGCTGGTGCGGTGGTGGGGCCCGCGCGCCTGCTACCCCCTCGCGCTCGCGCCGGCCGCCGCGTTCGGCTGGGCCGTGGCCCGTACGCCGGCCGTGCGCGACGGTGGGGCCGTCGTCGAGGCGTACCCCTGGGTGCCGCAACTGCGGCTGGAGCTGGCCCTGCGGCTGACCACCCTGTCCTGGCTGATGACCCTGCTCGTCGGCGGCGTCGGCGCGCTCGTGCTGGTCTACTGCGCGCGCTACTTCGCCGCCGGGTCGGCCGGGCTGGCCCGGTTCGCGGCCGTGCTGGTCGCCTTCGCCGGCGCGATGCTCGGCCTGGTCCTCGCCGACGACCTGCTGCTGCTCTACGTCTTCTGGGAGCTGACCACGATCTTCTCCTACCTGCTGATCGGGCACAGCACCACGCGGCGGGCCAGCCGGTGGGCGGCGGCGCAGGCGCTCACCGTGACCACGTTCGGCGGGCTGGCGATGCTCGTCGGGTTCCTGATGCTCGGCCGGCACACCGGCGGGTACCGCTGGTCGGAACTCGCCGGGGCCGGGCTGCCGGCCGGCGGCTACCTGGTCACCGCCGTGCTGCTGGTGCTGGCCGGGGCGCTGGCCAAGTCGGCGGTCCTGCCGTTCAGCGGCTGGCTGCCGCAGGCGATGGCCGCGCCGACACCGGTCAGCGCGTACCTGCACGCGGCGGCGATGGTGAAGGCCGGCGTCTACCTGCTCGGCCTGCTCGCCCCCGTGCTGGCCACCGCCGGCCCGTGGCGGCCCGTGACGGTCACCGCCGGCCTGCTCACCATGCTGGTCGGCGGGTGGGCCGCGCTGCGCCAGTGCGACCTGAAGCTGCTGCTGGCGTACGGCACCGTCAGCCAGCTCGGCCTGCTCACCGTGGTGCTGGGCGCGGGCACTCCGAAAGCCGCCCTCGCGGGCACGGCGATGCTGTTCGCGCACGCCCTGTTCAAGGCGGCCCTGTTCCTCGTCGTCGGCGCGATCGACCACAGCGCCGGCACCCGCGACCTGCGGGAACTGTCCGGGCTCGGGCGGCGGGCCCCGCTGCTGGCCGCCGTCGGGACGCTGGCCGCCGCCTCGATGGCCGGGCTGCCCCCGCTGGTCGGCTTCGTCGCCAAGGAGGCCGTCCTCGCCGCGTTCACCGACCAGCCGGTGGTCCTCGCCGGGCTCGTCGCCGGCACGGTGCTCACCGTCGCCTACACGGCCCGCTTCGTCTGGGGGGCGTTCGGCACGCGCCCGCACGCCGAACGGACCGAGCCGCAGCCCGTACCCGCCGCTATGCTCGGGCCGCCCGCCCTGCTGGCCGTCGCCGGGCTGGCCGCCGGGGTGCTCGCCGGCCCGGCGGGCGCGCTGCTGCGCCCGTACGCCGACCTCTTCGGCCCGGTGCCCGAGCACCTCGCGCTCTGGCACGGGCCGACCCTGGCGCTCGGCCTGTCCGTCCTGGCCCTCGCCGGCGGCGCGGCCCTGTTCGCGCTGCGCGGCCCGCTCGCCCCCGTGCTGGCCCGGGTGCGCGCGCCGGTGGGCGGCGCCCAGGGGTACGAGTGGCTGACCCACCGCTTCGACCGGCTCGCCATCGAGGTCACCAGCGCCACCCAGCGCGGCTCCCTGCCGCTGTACCTCGGCACGATCCTGCTGGTCCTCGTCGTCGTGCCCGGCGGGGCGATGCTCGCCGCCGGCCCGTGGCGGCAGGGGGTCCCGCTGTGGGACACCCCGCTGCAACCGGTCGTCGGCGTGGTTTCGGCGGTGGCCGCGCTGCTCGCCGTCGGCGCGCGTCGCCGGCTCACCGCCATGCTGCTGGTCGGGGTCACCGGCTACGGCACCGCGATGATGTTCGTCCTGCACGGCGCGCCCGACCTGGCCCTCACCCAGTTCCTGGTGGAGACGGCGACCATCGCGGTCTTCGTGCTGGTGCTGCGCCGGCTGCCCGAACGGTTCTCCGCCCGCCCGCTGCGCCGCAGCCGGTGGGCGCGCCGCGCCGTCGGGGCCGCCGTCGGGGTCGTCCTCGCCGGGCTCTGCCTGGTCGCGGTCGGCGCCCGCACCGCGCCGTCGGTCTCCCGGGCGTTCCCCGAGCTCGCCGTCAGCGAGGGGCACGGCCGCAACGTGGTCAACGTGACCCTGGTCGACATCCGGGCCTGGGACACCATGGGGGAGATCTCCGTGCTCGTGGTGACCGCGACCGGGGTGGCCAGCCTGATCTTCCAGCGCTCCCGCACCGGCCCCCGCCCGCGCCGCCCCCGCCGCCCCGAGCGCCCCGCCCAGCGGGGACCGCAGCGGCCGGTGTGGCTGCGCGGCGGCCCCACTCTCGCCGAGCGCCGCCGGTCCATCGTCTTCGAGGTCGTCACCCGGCTGCTCTTCCACACCATCGTGCTGTTCTCCCTGTTCCTGCTCTTCTCCGGCCACAACGCCCCCGGCGGCGGCTTCGCAGGCGGCCTGGTCGCCAGCCTCGCCCTGACCGTGCGCTACCTCGCCGGCGGCCGGTACGAGCTGGCCGAGGCGGCCCCCGTCGGCGCCGGCACGGTCCTCGGGGCCGGCCTGGCGGTGTCCGTCGGCACCGGCGCGTTCGCCCTCCTCGCCAGCGGGTCCGTGCTCCAGAGCGCGAAGATCGACCTGTGGCTGCCCGGCGTCGGCGACTTCTACGTCGTCACGTCGCTGTTCTTCGACATCGGGGTGTACCTGATCGTGGTCGGCCTGGTACTGGACATCCTGCGCAGCCTCGGCGCCGAGGTCGACCGGCACATCGAGGCGGCCGGCAAGACCGAACGCGGGCTGATCGTCGACCCGCAGGGGCGGCGGCCGTGAACGGCAGCGGAGCGACCCTGGTGCTGGTCGTCCTCGTCGGGGTGCTCGCCGGCACCGGCGTCACGCTGCTGCTGGAGCGCAGCCTGACGAGGATCCTGCTCGGCGTCGTCCTGCTCGGCAACGGGGTCAACCTGCTGATCCTGCTCGGCGGCCGGTCCGGGGACGCGCCTGTCGTCGGCACCGCACCGGTCGACCGGATGAGCGACGCGCTGCCGCAGGCGATGGTCCTCACCGCCATCGTGATCACCTTCGGGCTCACCGCGTTCCTGCTGGCCGTCGCGTACCGCAGCTGGTATCTCACCGGCAACGACGAGGTGCAGGACGACCTGGAGGACCGCCAGGTCGCCGAGCTGGCCGCCCGCAACGAGCTGCCCGCGCGCGACCTCGGCGGCGAGGGCCCCGACGGCGACCCGGAACAGGTCGACCCGGAGCCGCACCTGCGCCGGCAGCACCGGGGGGAGACGCCGTGACGGGGTACGGGCCGCTCGTTCCGCTGCCGGTGGTGGTGCCGCTGCTGGGCGCCGCCCTCACCCTGCTGCTGGCCAACCGGCCCCGGCTCCAGCGCGCCGTCAGCGTGGCGGTGCTCGCCGTCACCCTGGTGGTCGCCGTGGTGCTGCTCGTCGAGGCGTACCGGCACGGGCCGGTCGTGGTGAGCATCGGCGGCTGGCCCCCGCCGGTGGGGATCGTGCTGGTCGCCGACCAGCTCGCCGCGCTGATGCTGGTGGTCTCCTCCGCCGTGACGCTGTGCGTGCTGCTCTACTCGATCGGGCAGGGCCGGGGGGACATCGGCGAGTCCGCCCCCGTCACCATCTACCACCCCACCTACCTGGTGCTCACCGCCGGCGTCACCAACGCCTTCCTCGCCGGCGACCTGTTCAACCTCTTCGTCGGCTTCGAGATCCTGCTGGCGGCGAGCTTCGTGCTGATCACGCTCGGCGGCACCGAGGGCCGGATCCGGACCGGTTCGACGTACGTGGTGGTCAGCATCCTGTCCTCGATGATCTTCCTGGCCGGGGTAGGGCTCGTCTACGCCGCCACCGGCACCCTCAACATGGCCCAGCTCGCCGGGCGGCTCGACGCGCTGCCCGACGACGTACGGCTCGCCCTGCAGCTCACCCTGCTGCTCGCGTTCGGGATCAAGGCGGCCGTGTTCCCGCTGTCGGCCTGGCTGCCGGACAGCTACCCGACCGCGCCCGCCCCCGTCACCGCGGTCTTCGCGGGCCTGCTCACCAAGGTCGGCGTGTACGCGGTCATCCGCACCGAGACCCTGCTGTTCCCCGGCGGCGACGTCGCCGGGCTGCTGATGGTGGTGGCCGCGCTGACCATGGTGGTCGGCATCCTCGGCGCGGTCGCCCAGTCGGACATGAAGCGGCTCTTCTCGTTCACGCTGGTCAGCCACATCGGCTACATGATCTTCGGGGTGGCGCTGAGCAGCGTCGCCGGCCTGTCCGGGGCGATCTTCTACGTGGTGCACCACATCACCATCCAGACCACCCTGTTCCTGGTCGCCGGGCTGGTCGAGGCGCGCGCCGGCAGCACCGACCTGCGCCGGCTCGGCGGCCTGGCCCGGGTGGCCCCGCTGCTCGGGATCCTGTTCTTCGTGCCGGCGATGAACCTCGCCGGGATCCCGCCGCTGTCCGGGTTCCTCGGCAAGCTGGGCCTGCTCCAGGCGGGCGTCGGCGAAGGCGGCGTGCTCCCCTGGGTGCTGGTCGCCGCCGGCACCGCCACCAGCCTGCTCACCCTCTACGTGGCGTCCCGGGTGTGGAACATCGCGTTCTGGCGGGCACCGCAGCTGGTCGCCACCGACCCGCCGACCCGACTGCCCACCCTGATGGTCGGCGCCACCACGGCGCTGGTCGCGCTGGGCCTGGTGCTCACCGTGGCCGCCGGCCCGCTGTTCGGGGTGACCACGGACGCGGCGACCGACCTGCGCGCCCGCACCCCGTACGTGCGCGCCGTCCTCCCCGGCGGCGCGCCGTGACCGGGCGGGCCGGCCGTCCCGGTGGTCCCGGTCGGGGGTGCGCGGTGAGCGGCCGGGCGTTCCGTCCTGGCGATGCGCCGGCGGCCGTCGGGGGTGTGCGGTGAGCGGCCGGGCGTTTCGTCTTGGCGATGCGCCGGCGGCCGTCGGGGGTGTGCGGTGAGCGGCCGGGCGGCCGGGGGCCGGCGTCGGGGGCCGGTCGCCGACCCCGACGCCCCGGTGACCCGGGTGCGCGCCCGGCTCGGCCGCTGGCGGGACCGGCTGCTGACCCTGGCCTGGATGGCGCTGATCTGGTGCCTGCTCTGGGGGCGGTTCTCCTGGGGCAACCTGCTCGGCGGGCTGCTCGTCGGCGGGGCGGTGCTGCTCTTCTTCCCCCTGCCGCCGGTCACCTTCGGCGGCCGGCTGCGCCTGCGGGCGCTGCTGGAACTGGCCGGCCGGTTCGTCACCGAGCTGGTCAGCGCGAGCATCCACGTGGCGTGGATCGCGGTGCAGCCGGGCTACCGGCCCCGCGGCGCGATCATCGCGGTGCGGCTGCGCGTGCGCACCGACCTGAACCTGGCGCTCACGGCGGAGGCGATCTCGCTGGTGCCCGGCACTCTGATCGTCGAGGTGGACCGGGAACGAGGCGTGCTCTACGTGCACGTGCTCGACGTACGCGGACCGGAGGACCTGACCGGCAGCCGCGACCGGATCCTCGCCACCGAGGCGCGGATCGTCCGCGCGATCGGCTCGGCCGCCGAACTCCGCCTCCTCGCCGCCCCCGCCGCTCCCGTTCCTCCCACCGAGAGGGGGGCCGACCGGTGAAGGTCGTCCTCGCCACCGTGCTCACCGTGCTCCTGTCGGTCACCGCGCTGCTGGCGCTGGCCCGGATGTACCGCGGCCCGTCCCTGCTGGACCGCGTGATCGCCGCCGACGTCCTGCTCAACACGATGGCCGGCGCGGTCGGGGCGGAGGCGGCGGTCAACCGGCACGCCACGACCCTGCCCGTGCTCGTGGTGCTCTCCCTGCTCGGCTTCGTCGGCGCGGTGGCCCTGGTCCGCTTCGCCGTCCGGGAGGAGTCGTGAACGCGGGTGTCGTCGTCGCCCCGCTGGGCGCCGCTCTCGGCGTTCCGCTCAGTGCGGGTGTCGTGGCCGACTGGCTGGGCGCCGGCTGCCTGGTCGCCGGGGGACTGCTCAGCCTCGCCGCCGGGATCGGCGTGCTGCGCTTCCCGGACGTGCTCGACCGGATGCACGCGGCCACCAAGCCCCAGGTGCTCGGCGTGCTGCTGCTGCTCGCCGGGGTGGCGCTGCGGCTGCGTACCCCCGACGACGTCGGCATGATCGTGCTGGTGGCGGTCTTCCAACTGGCCACCGCTCCGGTGGCGGCCCAGATGGTCGGCCGCGCGGCGTACCGCTCGGGCCGGGTCGACCGCTCCCTCCTCGACGCCGACGAACTCGCCGACGGGGGGTAAGGAAGGGCCCCTTGTTAACGCATTCTGTATAGGAAGGGCCCCTTGTTAACGAGGTCGGCTCCCAGGCCACGTTCCACCCAGCGGGGTGAGAAGGGTGCCCTTCTCTACCGTATGCGTTAACAAGGGGCCCTTCCTTGCACCTTCAGCGGGCGCTCAGCCGACGCCGATAAAATGGGCGGCATGATCGACTCTTCTGCCCAGGAGGGCAGCAGTAGCCAGCCGGGTCGTGCCCGGCATCTTCCCGTCCCGACGACCCCGGGAGCCCTGAGCGACCCGTGTTGATCGTCGTCGGGCTTGCCCTCATCACCGTTCTCACCGCCGCCACCGGCTACTTCGTGGCCCAGGAGTTCGGCTACGTCGCCGTCGACCGGGGCCGCCTCCGGCAGCTCGCCGACGACGGCGACCAGGCCGCCGCCCGGGCCCTGGAGGTCACCGGTCGGCTGTCGTTCATGCTCTCCGGAGCGCAGCTCGGCATCACCGTGACCGCGCTGCTGGTCGGCTACGTCGCCGAGCCGTACCTGGGCGCGGGGCTGGCCGAGCTGCTCGGCGTGGCCGGGGTATCCACGGCCGTCGCCCTGCCGCTGTCGGTCGCGCTGGCGCTGGTCATCGCGACCGTGGTGCAGATGGTCCTCGGGGAGCTGGCCCCGAAGAACCTGGCCATCGCCCGCGCCGAGTCGCTGGCCCGGGCGCTGAGCCGGTCCACCCTGATCTACCTGAAGATCGCCGGGCCGGTGATCACCCTGTTCGACAAGGCCGCCGTGCGGCTGCTGCGCCGGCTCGGCATCGAGCCGATCGAGGAGCTGCCCAGCGGGGCCACCCCGGAGGACCTGGAGCAGATCATCGCCGAGTCCCGCGAGGAGGGGCACCTCGACGCGGAGATGTCCGACCTGCTCGACCGGGGGCTCGACTTCCGGGAGCTGACCGCCGGGGAGGCCATGGTGCCCCGGGTCGACGTGCACACCGTCCGGGCGCACGAGCCGCTGAGCCGGGTGGTGGAGCTGCTCGACACCGGGCACTCCCGGTTCCCCGTACGCGGCGCCGACGGCGTCGACGACCTGGCCGGCGTCGTCGGCATCGCCGACGTGCTGGCGGTGCCCCCGGCCGAGCGCGCGACGACCCCGGTCAGCGCGGTGGCCGTACCCCCGTTGCTGGTGCCCGAGACGTTGCCGCTGCCGACGGTGCTGGACCGGCTGCGGTCCGGGCACCGGCAGCTCGCCTGCGTGGTCGACGAGTACGGCGGCTTCGCCGGCGTGATCACGCTGGAGGACCTGGCCGAGGAGCTGGTGGGCCCGATCCGCGACGAGGACGACCCGCCGGAGCGGGCGCCGGCCCGGCAGGACGACGGGTCGTGGGTGGTGCCGGCGCGCTGGCGGATCGACGAGGTCGCCGACAGCACCGGCATCGAGCTGCCCGAGGCACCGGAGTACGACACCGTGTCCGGGCTGGTCATGCGGGAGCTGGGCCGGGTGCCCGAGGTGGGCGACCGGCTGGAGATCATGCTCCCCGTCGACGGCGACGCCGAGACCGAGGCGCGCGCCCTGGTCGAGGTGCTGGCCGTGGACCGGCACGTCGCCGACTCGGTCCGGCTCCGGCTCGCGGGCGGCACCGCCGCCGCCACGGGTCGGGCGGCGGGCAGCCGTCGGGGTGGGGAGGCGGCGGCATGAGCCCCGGCATCGCCCTCGTCGTCTCCGTCGTGCTGCTGGCGCTGAACGGGTTCTTCGTGGCCGCCGAGTTCGCGCTGGTGGCCAGCAAGCGGTATCGGCTGGAGCAGGCCGTCGCCACCGGCGGTGGCCGGGGGGCCCGCGCGGCACTGGACGGCGTACGCGAGCTGTCCCTGATGCTGGCCGGCGCGCAGCTCGGCATCACGCTGTGCACCCTGGGCCTCGGCGCGCTGGCCGAGCCGGCGATCGAGCACCTGCTCAGCCCGCTGCTGCACGCCGTGGGGCTGCCGGCCGCGGCGAGCCACGTCGTGGCGCTGGTCTTCGCCCTCGGCCTGGTCACCTTCCTGCACCTGGTGGTCGGCGAGATGGCCCCGAAGTCGTGGGCGATCACCGACGCGGAGCGGTCGGCGACCCTGCTGGCACTGCCGTTCCGGGCCTTCGCCCGGGTGGCGCGGCCGGTGCTGTCGGCGCTGAACGCGCTGGCCAACGCGATGCTGCGGCTGGTGCGGGTGCGCCCGCAGGACCAGCTCGCCCAGGTGCACGGCCCCGACGAGCTGCGGATCCTGCTGGAGCAGTCCCGCGAGCACGGGCTGCTCGGCGCGGAGCAGCACCGGATGCTCACCAGCATGCTGGAGCTGCAGGGCACCACGGTCGCCCAGGTGATGGAGCCCTTCGACCGGATCGTCACGGTCGGCCGGGAGGACCCGGCCGAGCGGGTCGAGCAGGTCTCCCGCGACAGCGGCCGGTCCCGGCTGGCCGTGCTGGACGCCGGCGGCGAGGTGTGCGGCCTGGTGCACGTGCGGGAGGCCGTGCGGGCCACCACGACGGGCCGGGCGGCGACCGCCGGGGAGCTGATGACCGACGCGTTCACGCTGCCGGCGTCCGCGTCGGTGACGGAGGCCGTGACCGCGATGAAGGGCCGGCGGGCCCAGCTCGCCCTGGTCCGCAACGGCGGCGGCCCGACCCGCCCGATTGGTTTCGTGGCGCTGGAGGACCTGCTGGAGGAGGTCATCGGCGAGTTCGACGACGAGACCGACCCGGTGCCCCGGGGCCGCCGGATGCGCTGACGCCCTCTGCCGCTCGTCGACGCCTGCGGCCGGCCCGGCACCACCGGGCCGGCCCCGGCGTCCGCGCCGGGCGGGCAGGACTGTCCGGCCGCCGGCGGGGAAAGCCGTGCCACCACCGAGGGGGTACGGAGGAAGCGCCGTGCGGCTGACCGGGGTGTCGCCGGAGTCCGGCTGGACCGGGCTTTCGGTGCGGACCACGCTGCCCAACCCGAGCACCCGTCCCGGGCTGCGGCTGCCCGGCCGGGTCACCCTGCACGCCGGGCCGGACGACGTGCCGGTTCGGCGGCTGCGGCTCGGCCTGGTCACCCAGGTCGAGCCGGACGACCCGGGAGCGCCGCGGCGGCTCGTCCAGTTCCACCAGGTGACGATCGCGGGCGCGTTCGTGGTGCCGGCCGGGCGGCGGCGGGCGGTCGACTTCGCCGTGCCGCTGCCCTGGGAGACCCCGGTGACGATCTTCGGCGGGGTGCCGCTGATGAGCCTGCGGATGGGGCTGCGCACGGAGGCGTCCCTCGACGTGGACCTGGAGCAGGGCGCGCTGGTGCCGATCTTCGTGCATCCCCTGCCGACCCAGCAGCACGTCCTCGCCGCGCTGGACACGCTCGGCTTCAGCATGCGCCAGGCCGGCCTGGTCGACGGCCGGCTGCCCGGGGTGGAGCAGGCGCTCCCGCTGCACCAGCGGCTCGGCTGGTGGGTGGCCCCGCTGTACGCCGGCCCGATCACCGAGCTGGAGGTGATCTTCGTGGCGAACGCGGCGGGCCTGGAGGTGCTCCTGTGGGCCGACCGCCGGCTCTCCCTCGCCGGAGTCACCCACCAGAGCATCAGCCGGTTCCGGGTCTGGCACGCGGGCGCGGAGCGGCTCGACTGGGTCGCGGTGGTCGACGGCTGGCTGCGCCACGCGATCAACCGGCACGCCGCCGCGGCAGCGCACGCCGACTGGTCGGCCCAGATCACCGAGTCGGCGCACGTCAGTCGGCCCCCGGACCAGCCGGTCCGCCCCGGCTATGGCCTCGGCGGCACCGCCGGTGGCGCGGGCATCGGCGGGGGCGGCGGAGGCGGCGACGGCACGTGACGCCTGCCGTGCCTGCCGTGCGCCGCCTGCCGTGCGCCGCGTGCGCCGGGGGCGCGGTAAGAAGGGGACCCTTCTATACCGTATGCGTTAACAAGGGGCCCTTCCTTACACCGAGGCGGTGGCGAGCTTGACGCTGAAGCCGAGGAAGACCGCCGCCACCCCGGTGGTCGCCCCGGCGGCCAGCCGCCGCCGCTGCCGGAACTGCGCCGCCAGGAACGTGCCCGCGAAGATCAGCGCGGTCAGGTAGAGCGCGCTGGTGACCTGGGCGATCAGCCCGAGCAGCAGGAACGACAGCGCCGGCCAGGCGTACCCGGGGTCGACGAACTGGATGAAGAACGACACGAAGAACAGGATCGCCTTCGGGTTGAGCAGGCTGATCACCAGCGCCCGCCGGAACGGGCTGCGCAGCTCCGCCGGCTCGGCGGCGTCGATCAGGCGCGGCGCGGCGGGGTCGTTGCGGTCCCGCCAGCGCCGCCACGCGCCGCGCAGCATGGTCAGCCCGACCCACCCGAGGTACGCCGCGCCCGCGTACTTCACCACGAGGAACAGCGGCGGGTACGCCTTGAGCAGCGACGCCACCCCGGCCGCGGAGAGCGTCATCAGCGCCGCGTCGCCGAGGAAGACTCCACCGGCGGCCCGGTAGCCGGCGCGTACCCCGCGCTTGGCGGCGGTGGAGAGCACGAAGAGCGAGTTGGGGCCGGGGAGCAGCACGATCGCCACGGTCCCCAGCACGTACGTCCAGATGTCGGTGATGCCCAGCACGCCCGACATCATCGCGCCGGCACCGGGCCGGGGCGAAGCCGTTCCCGCAGCCTGGCCTGTGCGTTCGGCCACTCCTCGTCGGTCAGCGAGTACTGCACGGTGTCCCGCCAGGTGCCGTCGGGGCGCAGCCGGTGCCGGCGCAGCACCCCCTCGCGGGTGGCGCCGAGCCGCTCGATGGCCCGCTGGGAGCGTTCGTTGCGGATGTCGGTGTGCCAGACCACCCGCACCGCGCCCAGCTCCTCGAAGGCGCGGGTGAGCAGCAGCAGCTTCGCCTCGGTGTTGACGCCGGTGCGCCACCAGGGCCGGCCCAGGTAGGTGTAGCCGATGGCGACCGCCCGGCGGTCGGGGTCGACCTCGTAGTACGACGTGCTGCCGACGACCGCCCCGGTGACGGCGCAGCGCTGCACCCACGGCACCCGCTCCCCGCGGTGGTGGGCGTCGAGGGCGGCCCGGATCGTCTCGGCCGTGCCGGCCGGGTCGGCGGGGCGGTGGCTGCCCAGGTGCTGCCACACCTGCGGGTCGGCGGTGGCGGCGTGCAGCTCGTCGGCGTGCGCGAGGTCCAGCGGTTCGAGGACGACGTGCGCGCCCCGCAGCACGGCCGGCTCCAGCCAGGGCGAGCGGTCCGGCCGCAGGTATGCAGGCAGCGGCGCGGTCACGCCCGCGTCGGGCTCGGGCCGCCCGGCGGTCAGCCGCAGCGGCAGCACCCCGGCCCAGTGCGGAAGGTCGTGGTCGCCGGGTTCGTCGCGTACGCCGCCGGTGCGGGTGCGGACGGAGACCTCGCGCAGCGGCAGCGCCAGCACGGCGGTCTCGGCGAGTTCGCGGCGGCTGGGCGGGCGGCTGTCGGCGCTGCGCCCGGCGGCGACCTTCTCCACCAGGGCGGTCATCGCGGCCGACTTCTCCCCGGCGTCGGTGACCAGGTGCGCGGTGCCGTGCGCGACCACCGACCGGTAGTTGGCGCTGTGGTGGAACTGGGAGCGGGCGTAGATCAGCCCGTCGAGCAGGGTGACCGCCACGCAGACGGGCAGGCCGTCGCCCCGGGCGGCGAGCAGCGGCCGGCTGCCGGTGGAGCCGTGCAGGTAGAGCGTGTCGCCGACGCGGACGTGCAGGGTGGGCAGCACCCGGGGCTCGCCGTCGACCGTGAACGCGAGCGCGCAGTGGTACGCCTCGTCGAGCACGGCGTGCGCGGCGGCCCGGTCGTAGCTCATCCGGTCGCGGCTGCGGGTGGCGGTGGTCCGGGGGGGTGGGTGGGTACATGCGAGGACCCGCTTTCGTACTAGTACAATCCTCGAATTGTGTCAGCACGCTATCAGGTCACCGGCCGGACGGCCGCCGAGATCTCCGCCAGCATCGAGTCGGGCGTCCGCGTCGGCGACCTGCCCGCCGGGGCCGCCCTGCCCCCGGTGCGGGCCCTCGCCGCCGAGCTGGGCGTCAGCCCGGCCACGGTGGCCCGCGCCTACCAGGACCTGCGCCAGCGCGGCCTGCTCGCCACCGCCGGCCGGCACGGCACCCGGGTCCGCCCCCGGCCGCCGGTCGCCACCCGCCGCGCGCTGCGCCCGAGCACCGCGCCCGGCGTCCGCGACCTGTCCCTCGGCGAGCCCGACACCCGGCTGCTCCCGCCGCTCGGCCCGCACCTGGCCGCGCTCGCCGCCGACTTCGGCACCCCCATCGGGTACGCGTCGGCCGGCGTCCTGCCCGAGCTGGCCGACGCGGCCCGGGAGCGGCTCGCCGCCGACGGGGTGCCCGCCGCCGACGTCACGGTCACCGGCGGGGCGCTCGACGGCATCGAGCGGCTGCTCGCCGCCCACCTGCGCCCCGGCGACGCGGTCGCCGTCGAGGACCCGGGCTGGGCCAACCTCCTCGACCTCGTCGCCGCCCTGGGGCTGCGCCCGATCGGGGTGCCGGTGGACGACGAGGGCCCGATCGAGGCCGGCGTACGCGCCGCGCTGGCCGCCGGGGCCCGCGCCCTGGTCGTGACCAGCCGGGCGCAGAACCCGACCGGGGCGGCCGTCTCCGCCGACCGGGCCGCCGCGCTGCGCGCCCTCCTCGCCGGCCGCGAGGACCTGCTGCTGATCGAGGACGACCACGCCGCCGAGCTGGCCCGCGTACCGCTGCACCCGCTCGCCGGGGCGGCCGGGGCGTGGGCCTTCGTCCGGTCGGTGAGCAAGCCCTACGGGCCCGACCTGCGGCTGGCCGTGCTGGCCGGCGACGAGGCCACCGTCGCCCGGGTCGCCGGCCGGGCCCGCGTCGGCGCCGGCTGGGTCTCCACCGTGCTGCAACGCCTCGTGCTCGCCCTCTGGCGTGACCCGGCCACGGCCGCCCTCGTCGATCGGGCCGGCGCCGACTACGAGCGCCGCCGGGGCGACCTGCTCGCCGCGCTGGCCGCGCGGGGGCTGGCCGGGCACGGCCGCACCGGCATCAACGTCTGGCTCCCGGTGCCCGACGAGACCAGCGCCGTCACCGCCCTGCGCGACGCCGGCTGGGCGGTGGCCCCGGGCGCGCTGTTCCGCATCGCCGCCGCCCCCGGCGTGCGCGTCACGGTCAGCCAGCTGGACCCCGCCGACCTCCCGGCCCTGGCCGACGCGATGGCCAGGGCCGTCCACCCCCGCCCCCCGTCGGCCTTCACCGCCTGAGGGGCCGTCCCCGGGGCGGGGCGCGCCGGGTGGGGGTGCCCGGGTGGGCGCGGCCACGGCGGGTAGAAAGGTCGCCATGACCGACAAGACCGACACCGCCCCCGGTGCGCAGCAGTTCATCCCGCCGCAGGCCGACACCCTCGACGCGCTGCGCGCCGCCGCGCGCGGCTGCCGGGGCTGCGAGCTGCACCGGGACGCCACCCAGACGGTCTTCGGCCGGGGCGGCGCCGACGCCCGGGTGGTGCTGGTCGGCGAGCAGCCCGGCGACATGGAGGACCAGAAGGGGCTGCCGTTCGTCGGCCCGGCCGGTCGGCTGCTGCGCCGGGCGGTCGACGACGCCGGGCTCGACCCGACGGGGCTCTACCTCACCAACGCCGTGAAGCACTTCCGCTTCGAGCTGCGCGGCAAGCGGCGCATCCACCAGACCCCGGACCGGGTGCACGTCACCGCGTGCCGCCCCTGGCTGGTGGCCGAGTTCGCCCGGCTGCGCCCGGAGGTCGTCGTGGTGCTCGGTGCGACCGCGGCAAAGGCGCTGCTCGGCCCGTCGTTCCGGGTCACCCGGCAGCGCGGCACCCTGATGCCCTGGCCGGCGTCGGCCGAGCGGCCGGAGGACTTCGCCCGGGTGCCGGTCGACTCGGCCGGCGGGGTCGCCGACGCACCGGCGGCCCGGCTCCTGGCCACGATCCACCCGTCGGCGGTGCTGCGCGCCGACGACCAGGACACCGCGTACGCCGGACTGGTCGCCGACCTCAAGGTCGCCGCCGCCGCCCTCCGGACCTGACCCACCCCCCCCGGCCCGGCCTGCCTCGATCCTGGGCAGTTGTCGTTGCGACGGGACCGCAACTGTCCAAGGTCCGGGGGGTTGCGTGAGGATGGGGCGAGCCGCACCCCCGCCGGAGCCCCGGCCGTCACCGAGGAGCCACCGATGGCCACCGACCTCACCACACCGGCCCCCGGCCGCGTCGACGTCGCCCCGATCCAGCGCCGCACGCTGCGGCTGCTCGTCGTGACCCAGATCATCGGCGGCATCGGGGTCACCATCGGCATCTCGGTCGGCGCGCTGCTCGCCGCCCGGGTCGCCGGCACGGCGGTCGCCGGCCTGGCGCAGAGCGCCGCCGTGGTCGGCGGCGCGTTGCTCGCCGTCCCGGTCACCCGGATCATGACGGGGCACGGCCGCCGGCCGGGGCTGGTCACCGCGTACCTGGTCGGGGCGGCCGGGGGCGTGCTGGTGGTGGTCGCCGCGGCGACCCGCCAGGTGCCGCTGCTCTTCCTCGGCATGCTGCTGTTCGGCGGGGGCTCGGCGGCCAACCTCCAGGCCCGCTACACGGCCGTGGACCTCGCCGAGCCGGCCCGCCGGGGCCGCCAGCTCTCCCTGGTCGTCTGGGCCACCACGATCGGGGCGGTGGCCGCGCCGAACTTCGCCGCGCTGGCCGACCGCACCACCCGGGGGTGGGGGCTGCCGTCGCTGGCCGGCCCGTTCGCGTTCAGCGCGGTGGCGTTCGCCCTCACCGCCGGCGTACTGCTGGTGCTGCTGCGGCCCGACCCGCTGCTGACCGCGCGCCGGTTGGCGGACGCCGAGGCCGCTCCCGCTCCCGAGGCCGCTGCCGACGCCGCTCCCGCTGCTGCCGCCGGCAGGGCCGCCGGGCCGGCGGCGGACCGGCGGCGCGGCGCGGGGATGCGGACCGCCTGGCGGGTGGTCCGCGAGCGGCCGGCGGCCCGGCTCGGCATCGCCGCCGTCGCGGTCGGCCACCTCGTGATGGTCGCGGTGATGTCGATGACCCCGGTACGCCTCGGCGAATACCACGACGACTCCGCCGTGCTCGGAGTGGTCGGGGTGGTGCTCAGCCTGCACATCGCCGGCATGTACGCGTTCTCCCCGGTGGTCGGCTGGCTCACCGACCGGCTCGGCCGGCGGCCGGTGATCCTCGGCGGCCTGGCCGTGCTGCTGGTCGCCTGCGCGGTGGCGGGCGCCTCCGGGCACCACACGCCCGGCCTCTCGGTCGGCCTGGTCCTGCTCGGGCTGGGCTGGTCGGGGACCATGGTGGCCGGCTCCACCCTGCTGTCGGAGTCGGTGCCGGCCGACGTACGGCCCAGCGTGCAGGGGCTCTCCGACCTGACGATGGGCCTGGCGGGGGCCGCCGCCGGGGCGCTGAGCGGGTTCGTCATGCAGGTCGCCGGGTATCCGACGCTGACCGTCCTGGCGGCGATCGCGACGGTGCCGCTGCTGGCGCTAGCGTTGCGTGCGGTGCCCGGGCGGGCGCCGGACGAGGAGGACCGACCGTGCGGCTGACCGACTTCTGGACCCGGCTGGAGGAGGCGTTCGGCCCGGGGTACGCGACCAGCATCGCCTCGGACCAGGTGCTGTCCCAGCTCGGCGGGCGGACCATCGAGCAGGCCCTCCGGTCGGGTGAGCAGACCCACGTCGTGTGGCGGGCGGTGGTCGCCGCATACCCCGACCGGGTGCCCGCGCGACTACGCTGAGCAGCCTTTTCTTTCCTCCCGCGTGTCGCTTGCCGAGTCGTACACCTGTTCGGCTATTGTCCACAGCGGGGTGCTCGTCCACAGCTCGCGGCCCGTCGGCTGGTTTTCTGTCGGACCCAGCGCCTAGCGTGTCCGCGTGACGCGAAGCTCAGGAAAGACGCCGGCGAAGGCAGGGGTGGCAACGATGGCGGCAGGTCCTGACCGGGAGAAGGCGCTCGACCTTGCTCTCGCTCAGATCGACAAGCAGTTCGGCAAGGGTTCGGTGATGCGCCTGGGGGAGCGCCCTGTCGTGCAGACCTCGGTCATCCCGACCGGGTCCATCGCCCTCGACGTGGCCCTCGGCGTGGGGGGCCTGCCCCGGGGCCGGGTGGTCGAGATCTACGGCCCGGAATCCAGCGGTAAGACGACGGTGGCCCTGCACGCGGTGGCCAACGCCCAGCGGGCCGGCGGCATCGCCGCGTTCGTCGACGCCGAGCACGCGCTCGACCCGGAATACGCGAAGGCCCTCGGCGTCGACACCGACGCGCTGCTGGTCTCGCAGCCCGACACGGGCGAGCAGGCGCTGGAGATCGCGGACATGCTGGTCCGCTCCGGCGCGATCGACATCATCGTGATCGACTCGGTGGCGGCCCTGGTGCCGCGCGCCGAGATCGAGGGTGAGATGGGCGACAGCCACGTGGGCCTCCAGGCCCGGCTGATGAGCCAGGCGCTGCGGAAGATCACCGGTGTGCTCAACAACACCGGCACCACGGCGATCTTCATCAACCAGCTCCGCGAGAAGATCGGTGTCATGTTCGGCTCGCCCGAGACCACCACCGGTGGCCGGGCGCTGAAGTTCTACGCCTCGGTCCGGCTCGACGTGCGCCGCATCGAGAGCCTGAAGGACGGCACCGACGTGGTCGGCAACCGCACCCGGGTCAAGGTGGTGAAGAACAAGGTCGCCGCGCCGTTCAAGCAGGCCGAGTTCGACATCATGTACGGCAAGGGCATCTCCCGCGAGGGCTCGCTCATCGACGTGGGCGTGGAGCAGGCGATCATCCGCAAGTCCGGAGCCTGGTACACGTACGACGGCGACCAGCTGGGCCAGGGCAAGGAGAAGGCCCGCGAGTTCCTCCGCGAGAACCCGGACGTGGCGGCCGAGATCGAGAAGAAGATCCTGGAGAAGCTCGGCGTCGGGGTCGGCGCGGGCGACGCCGCCGGTGGCCCGGAGCTGCCGCCGGTCGACTTCTGACCGGCCGCTGACCAGTGACAGGACGACGCGCCCGCACGGGGCGGGGCTGGGATGCCAGCCCGCCCCGCGCGGGTGACGCCGACGGTTCGCCCCGTCCCCGGCGCGGCCGGCGCGGCTCCTCCGGCGGGGCGTTCTCCCCGCAGGTCGACGCCGATGCCCCGGGCGACGCCGACGACCGGGGTGCCACCGGGGTGCCGCAGGACGCCGATGCTCCGCGCGGCACCGGGGCCCCGCCACGTGACGAGGCGGAACTGGCCCGGGAGATCTGCCTGCGTCAGCTCGCCGTGCGTCCGCGCACCCGGGCCGAGCTGGCCGCCGCGCTGGCCAAGCGGGGGATCTCCGAGGAGGTGTCCGCCGGGGTGCTCGACCGGTACGACGAGGTCGGCATCATCGACGACGCCGCGTTCGCCCGCGCCTGGGTGTCCAGCCGGCACGCCGGCCGGGGGCTGGCCCGCCGGGCTCTCGCCAACGAGCTGCGGCGGCGGGGCGTGGACGGCGAGGTGGCCAGCGAGGCCCTCGACGAGCTGGACGAGGAGACCGAGGCCGAGACGGCCCGGGCGCTGGTCGACCGGAAGCTGCGTACGGCCCGGGGGGAGCCGGACGCCGTCTTCCGTCGCCTCGTCGGCATGCTCGCCCGCAAGGGCTACCCGCCGGGGGTGGCGATCCGGGCGGTGAAGGACGCGCTCGCCGCGCAGAGCGCCGAGGCGGCCGAGTTCGCCGACGGCATCGACGCCGACGCGCTCGCCGATGCGGAGGGCGACCTCACCCCGGACACGCGCCCGCTCGACTGAGCGGCCGGGCCGAGGCGCCCGGTCGGTGGGCGAGCCGCCGCAGCCCGGCCCGGCCGGGTGAGCACGCCGGTGCGGCCCGGCCGAGGGGTGCCGACGATTACGACGGCGCCCGCCGGATCCGGTCTTCTTTGTCCGGTCGTGTCCGGCGTGCCATCAGCGTTGGGTGACTCGTCAACTTCTCTCCGTTCGGGGGGTTTGATCATGAGTCCTTGACCAGACGGCACCCGGAGACCTAGCCTCGCCATACAGGCTCACATTGCCCGACCAAGCGCAAGCAAAGCGCACAACATAGATCGCGTAACAGAACAGCATCACTTTGGCCGGCTCGCCGGCCTGCGGTGTCAGCTCCGGACAGGCCGGTCCGGGGCCGGCACGACAACTGCACCCGGCCGTCGGCGATGCCCCGTGGGCACCGTCGGCGGAAAGCTACCCACGGCCAGTCGCTCAGGTCGGGCGTCTCAGAGCCGCAGCGCACGTGCCCACCCGGCACGCTCACTGCGGCGCCGACGTTCAGGGGAGGCGGCCATGGCGGGGCGGCAGAGGTCCACGGGTGGTCCCGGCGGGACGGCGGTCGGCGACGGCGCACGCCGTGGCGCACGGGCGATGGCCAACAACGGTGCACGGGCGGCCGCAGGCAGTGTTACGCGACCGGTGGCCGGCAACGGTGCGCTGGCGGCGGTCGGCAGCGTTACCCGACCGGTGGCCGGCAACGGCGTACGGGCGGCGCGGTCCCGGTCCGACGCGGGGACGCGGCCGTGAACGCCTTCGACGCCGTCCTCCTCGGGGTGGTGCTGCTGCTCGTCCTGGTCGTGGTCGGCGCGGTGCTGGTGGGCGTGCGGACGATGCGCCGGCTCAGCGCGGCACCCCGCCCGGAGGACCCGGCCTACATCGCCGAGAAGGACCGTCAGGAGCAGTCGCTGGCCGCCCTGCGCACCGCCGCCGACGAGGTGAACAGCACCATCGACGTGGCCAAGTCCGCCGCGTCGGCGGCGCGCGCCGAGGCCGCCGCCGCGAAGGCCGAGGCGAAGGCGGCCCGGGCCGAGGCCCGCCGAGTGCTCGACGACGCCCGGGCGGAGGCCGACACCGTCCTGGAGCGGGCCCACAAGCAGGCCGAGGCCGACGCCGAGCAGCTGCGCACGGCGGCCCGCCGCAGCGGGGAACGCGAGGTCGCGGTGCTCGCCGCGACCACCCGGGAGCAGGCCGCCGAGGTGGAACGGCGGGCCGCCCGGATGGACGAGCGGGAGCGCCTGCACACCGAGGAAGTGGAGCGGCTGGCCGACCGGGAGCGGCAGCTCACCGCCGCCAGCGCCGCCCTCGCCGCCCGCGAGTCCGCGCTGGCCGAGCGCGAGCAGGCCGTCGCCGAGGCGGAGGAGCAGCGCCGCCGCGAGCTGGAGCGCGTCGCGGGGCTCACCGCCGACGCGGCCCGCGCCGAGCTGATCGAGGTGATCGAGACCCAGGCGAAGCGGGAGGCCGCCCTGCTGGTGCGGGACATCGAGTCCGACGCCCGCAACACCGCCGAACAGCGCGCCCGGCACATCGTGGTGGACGCCATCCAGCGGGTGGCCAGCGAGCAGACCGCGGAGAGCGTCGTCAGCGTCCTGCACCTGCCCGGCGACGAGATGAAGGGGCGGATCATCGGCCGGGAGGGGCGCAACATCCGCGCCTTCGAGTCGGTCACCGGGGTCAACCTGATCATCGACGACACCCCGGAGGCCGTGCTGCTGTCCTGCTTCGACCCGGTGCGCCGCGAGGTCGGCCGGTTGACGCTGGAGAAGCTGGTGCTCGACGGCCGGATCCACCCGCACCGGATCGAGGAGGTCTACGATCTGGCCCGGCAGGAGGTGGAGCAGCTCTGCCACCGGGCCGCTGAGGACGCCCTCGTCGAGGTCGGCATCACCGAGATCCACCCCGAGCTGGTGAGCCTGCTCGGGCGGCTGCGCTACCGCACCTCGTACGGGCAGAACGTGCTCAAGCACCTCGTGGAGACCGCGCACATCGCCGGGATCATGGCCGCCGAACTGCGGCTGGACGTGCCGACCATCAAGCGGTCGGCGTTCCTGCACGACATCGGCAAGGCGCTCACCCACGAGGTGGAGGGCAGCCACGCCATCATCGGCGCCGACCTGGCCCGCAAGTACGGCGAGAGCGAGGACGTCGTCCACGCGATCGAGGCGCACCACAACGAGGTGCCGCCGCAGACCATCGAGGCCGTGCTCACCCAGGCGTCCGACGCCTGCTCCGGCGGGCGGCCGGGGGCGCGGCGGGAGAGCCTTGAGGCGTACGTCAAGCGGCTGGAGCGGATCGAGGAGATCGCGGCCGGGAAGCTCGGCGTGGAGAAGGTCTTCGCCATGCAGGCGGGCCGGGAGATCCGGGTGATGGTCAAGCCCGACGACGTCGACGACATCGGCGCGGCGGTGCTGGCCCGGGACGTGGCCAAGCAGATCGAGGAGGAGCTGACCTACCCGGGGCAGATCCGGGTGACCGTGGTCCGCGAGTCCCGGGTCACCGAGATCGCCCGCTGAGCCGGCGGGGCCCCATCCCGGCCCGGGTTGCCGGGGCTGCGGGACGGGGCCGTGACCGTGCGGGATTGCAGGGGTGGGTCGGGCGGTGTCGCTTTGCCGGGCTCAGCCCTGCGGCTCGGTGACCGCCTGTTCGAGGACGGGGGCCGGGCCGGCGGTGGTCTTCTTCGCGGCGCGGAACCCGCGTCGCTGCGTGCGTCGGTCGAGCCAGCCCGCCAGCATGGTGATCAGCGAGTTGATCACGATGTAGATCGCGGCCACCACGATCGCCGCCGCCACCACGTTGCCGTAGTTGGCCGAGAGGTCGTTGACGCCGCGCTGGAGCAGCTCGGGGAAGGCCACGATGTAGCCGAGCGCGGTGTCCTTGAGCAGCACGACCAACTGGCTGACGATCACCGGCAACATCGCCCGGGCGGCCTGCGGCACCAGGATGAGCTGCATGACCTGGCTCTTGCGCATGCCCACCGCGTAGGCGGCCTCGGACTGGCCCCTCGGGATCGAGTGGATGCCGGCGCGGAACGCCTCGGCGAGCACCGACCCGTTGTACAGGGTGAGGCCCACGACCACGGACCAGAACGCCGAGACGGGACCCTGGATGAGGAACGGCACGCCGTAGAAGATGAAGAAGATCATCAGCAGCAGCGGCACGGCCCGGAAGAACTCCACCACGACGCCGGACGGCACCCTGATCCACCAGCGGTCGGAGAGCCGCCCGACGGCGAAGACGATGCCGAAGGCGAGCGACAGGACCATTCCGGTGGCTGCGGCGAGCAGGGTCTGCCGCAGGCCGGGGATGATGAACTGGGTCCAGGTGTCCGGCTCGGCGAACGGCTGCCAGAGCCGGCCTTCCCACTGCCCGGCCTCGGCGAACCTGCGGTAGACCCACCAGAGCAGGGCGACGAGGCCGACGCCGAAGACGACGCTGAGCACCGCGTTGCGGATGCGGGCGCGCGGCCCCGGGTGGTCGTACAGGACCGTGCTGCTCATCAGCGCTTCACCGCCATTCGGTTGGCCAGCCAGCCGAAGAAGTAGCCGGTGGGGATCAGGATCGCGGCGAAGGTGCCGGCGAACACCAGGAAGATCGGGATGACCGCGTCCCCGTTGCTGTTGATCAGGTCCTTCATCACGCTCGACGCCTCGATGAGGCCGATGGTGCCGACGATCGTCGCGTTCTTGCACAGCGCGATGAGCACGCTGCCAAGCGGCGCCACCACTGCCCGCCCGGCCTGGGGCAGGATCACGATCCGCAGCGTCTGGAAGAAGGTCAGCCCGATCGCTCGGGCCGCCTCGGCCTGGCCGGCGGGGACGGTGTTGATGCCCGAGCGGACCGCTTCGCAGACGAACGCGGCCGTGTAGACCGACAGGCCGACGACGCCCAGCCAGTAGTTGTTCAGGTCCAGTTCGTCGGAGAGGCTCAGCCCCAGCGTGGAGAAGAGGCCGAAGTAGCAGAAGAAGACGATCAGCGTCAGCGGTGTGTTGCGGAAGATGTTGACCCAGGCGACGCCGACTCCGCGCAGCACCGGCACGGGGGAGACCCGGAACGCGGCGAGCAGCACGCCCAGCACCAGCGCGAAGAACGCCGACGCGCCAGTCAGCTTGAGGATCCACAGGAAGCCCGACACGTACGCGTCGAGGTTGGTCTGATCAGCGAATACGTGCATCCGTCGACTCCCGGGGCAGGTCGTCCGCGTCGTGACGGTCCGGGGCCGGCGCCACTAGGGCGCCGGCCCCGACCTCCGTCAGACGCTGCCGCAGTTGGTCAGCTTGGTGGTGTCCAGCTCGGGCGCGGCCTTGCCGCTCTTGCCCAGCGTCGAGTCCCAGGCGGCCTTGTAGGAGCCGTCTGAGGCGGCGGCCTTGAGGATCTCGTTGACCTTCTCGCAGCCGTCCTTGTCGTCCTTCTTCAGGCCGATCCCGTAGGGCTCGCTGGAGAAGGGCTTACCGACCACCTTGAACTTGCCGGCGTACTGCTCCTGCGCGGCGTAGCCGGCCAGGATGATGTCGTCGGTGGTCACCGCGTCGACCTGGCCGTTCTCCAGCAGCGGCAGGCACTTCGAGTACGAGTCGAACTGCTGGAGCTTGGCCTTCGGGTGCTCGGTCTGGATCCGCTTGGCCGGGGTCGAGCCGGTCACCGAGCAGACGGTCTTGCCGTCCAGCCCCTCCGGCCCGGCGAGCGTGGAGTCCGCCTTGACCAGCAGGTCCTGCCCGGCGATGAAGTACGGCCCGGCGAAGCTGATCTTCTGCTTGCGCTCGTCGTTGATCGTGTACGTCGCCACGACCAGGTCGACGGTGCCCTGCTGGATGAAGGGCTCGCGGTTGGCGGAGACGGTGGTCTTCCACTCGATGCTGCCGGCCTCGACACCGAGGCCCTTGGCGATGATCTTGGCGATCTCGACGTCGAAGCCCTCGTACGTGCTGCCGGTCTGGAGGCCGAGGCCGGGCTGGTCCGCCTTGACGCCGATCACCAGCTTCTTCTGGTTCTGCGCCTTACCGATGATGCCCTTGGCGCCCGAACCACCGGACTCGCCGTCGCTGTCGCCGCCGCAGGCGGCCATGCCGAACGACAGGGCGGCGGCCATGGCGACTGCCGCCACGCGCTTCATACGCATACTTCTCTCCTTCTTCGACGGAGCCCGCCGGGGGACGACGCGCTCCACGGACGGACGCCTAGTGCGTCAGGATCTTCGACAGGAAGTCCTTGGCGCGTTCGCTGCGCGGGTTGGCGAAGAACTCGGCCGGGGGAGCGTCCTCGACGAGCTGGCCGTCGGCCATGAAGATGACCCGGTTGGCCGCGTGCCGGGCGAAGCCCATCTCGTGGGTGACCACCACCATGGTCATGCCGTCGCGGGCCAGGGAGGTCATCACCTCCAGCACCTCGCCGACCATCTCCGGGTCGAGCGCGCTGGTGGGCTCGTCGAACAGCATCGCCTTGGGCTGCATTGCCAGCGCGCGGGCGATCGCCGCCCGCTGCTGCTGGCCGCCGGAGAGCTGGGCAGGATACTTGTCGGCCTGGTTGGCGATGCCGACCCGGTCCAGCAGGGCCAGCCCGCGCTCGCGCGCGGCGGCCGGCTTCTCCTTGCGGACCTTGACGGGGCCGAGCGTGACGTTCTCCAGGATCGTCTTGTGCGCGAAGAGGTTGAACGACTGGAACACCATGCCGACCTCGCTGCGCAGCCGGGCCAGCGCCTTGCCCTCGGCGGGCAGCGGGGTGCCGTCGAAGGTGATGGTGCCGGAGCTGATCGGCTCCAACCGGTTGATCGCCCGGCACAGCGTCGACTTGCCCGAGCCCGACGGTCCGATCACGACGACGACCTCGCCCCGGCCGACCGAGAGCGAGACGTCCTGCAGCACGTGCAGCGGCCCGAAGTGCTTGTTGACCCCGTCCAGCACGATGAGCGGTTCGGCCGTCGTCACGTCGTCCACCGTCCCTGTCGTCACGTACGTCTGGGTCGGATGACCCCCGGTCCGGCCACTGTAGGCGGGCCGACATGGCGGATCGCCACTCATCTGGTCACGGTGCGGTAACACCGGTAACGATCCGCACCGGGAGTCCGGTATCCGTCTTCGACCGGCCCGTCCGGCTGGCGGCGGGGCCGGATCGAGGCGATCATGGGGGGATGACCGAGCCGCTTCGCCTGACCGACTACGCCCGTGGCGGCGGCTGCGCGTGCAAGATCCCGCCCGGGGAGCTGGAGGCGATGGTCGCCGGCCTCGGCCCGGCCAGCGGCACGGCCGACCTGCTGGTCGGGCTGGAGAACGGCGACGACGCCGCGGTGGTCCGCCTCGACGAGCGCACCGGCCTGGTGACCACCGCCGACTTCTTCACCCCGGTCGTCGACGACGCCTACGACTGGGGGCGCATCGCCGCCGCCAACGCGCTCTCCGACGTGTACGCCATGGGCGGCACGCCGCTCGTCGCGCTCAACCTGCTCTGCTGGCCGCGCGAGCGGCTGCCGCTGGAGCTGGCCCGGGAGGTGCTGCGCGGCGGCCAGGACGTGGCCCGGGAGGCCGGCTGTCACCTGGCCGGCGGGCACAGCGTCGACGACGACGGCCCGAAGTACGGGCTCGCGGTCACCGGCGTGGTCCGGCCCGAGGAGCTGATCACCCTCGACGCCGGGCGGGCCGGGCTGCCGCTGTCGCTGACCAAGCCGCTCGGCGTCGGGGTGCTCAACACCCGGCACAAGGCCACCGGCGAGCGGTTCGCCGAGGCGGTCGCCTCGATGGCGGCGCTGAACCGGGACGCCGCCCGGGCGGCGGTCGCCGCCGGCATCCGGTGCGGCACGGACGTGACCGGGTTCGGGCTGCTCGGGCACGCCTCGAAGCTGGCCCGGGCCAGCCGGCTCACGGTGGCGATCGACGCGGCCCGGGTGCCCTACCTGCCGGGCGCGCGGGAGGCGCTGCGCGACGGGTACGTCAGCGGCGGCACCCGGCGCAACCTGGACTGGGTGACGCCCTGGACCGACTTCGGCGGCGCCGACGAGGGGGAGCGGCTGCTGCTGGCCGACGCGCAGACCTCGGGCGGGCTGCTGGTCGCCGGGGAGCTGCCGGGGGCCACGGTGATCGGCGAGCTGCTGCCGCGCGGCGAGCACCTGCTGGTCGTGCGCTGACGGCGAGGGGCTGGCACCATAGCCGATAAACTGTCGTCTTTCCGCCACTGTCCGCGACGGCGGTGCAGGAAATTTTGCCCGGAATGGTCACAGACCGGTAACTTGCCCCCGGCTGCGGTCAAATGCCCCCCACCATCGTCAGTAAGGCCCGATCCGGAGGCCGGTGGGACGAACGCAGCGAGGAGGCGGCGTGACCGAGCTGTGGAACTGGAGAATCGACGGGGCACCCCCGGTGGAGGTGTACCCGGCGCTGGCCGAGGCCCTGGGGCGGGTGGTGATGCCGCTCGCGGTGGCCGATCCGGCGCGGCTGCCGACGTACGCGGTGATCTGCGACGTCTGGGAGGCGCCGGGGGTGTTCGGCACCATGGTGGACTGCTACGGGGTGCCCGAGAGCCTGACGGAGCTGCCCTGCGTCGCCGCGCTGGCCCGGCTGCTCGGCCGCAACTGCGTGCTGCGCGACGACACCCTCGACGCCGGCCGGCACCTGCTGGTCGCGCCCGACGGCACCATCCGCCCGGTGCACTTCGACGTGCGGGAGACCGACGACGGCGAGGTGCTGAGCAACCAGCGGCTGTGCACCGTGGCCCACCCCGGCTGCCGGGGCTGGTCGCGCTGCCACCGGTCGAGGTGGGTCCCGGACTCGGTCTTCCCGGCCCTCGCCGCGGCCTGACCGCCGGGGTCGACCGACCCGGAGCCCCGGGCGCTGCCCGGCGGCCCCGGTCCAGCCCGGCCCCCGGCGGCCCCGGTTCAGCGTTCGCTGGCCCGGGGCCGCGGCGTCCCCGGCTCAGCCCTCGGTGGCCGGGCGCTGCGGGGCGCCGCCGCGCACCACGAGCTGGTCGAGCAGCGTCGCGGTGGCCTCGGCGACGGCGGCCACCGCCGCGTCGAACGCCGCCGCGTTGTGCGCGGCCGGCGCGCGGAACCCGGAGATCTTCCGGACGTACTGCAACGCCGCCGCCTCGATGTCGGCCCGGCTCACCTCCGGCACGTACGGCTCACGCAGGGTCTTGATGCTGCGGCACACGGCTCCTCCTCGTTCGGGTTCTGTCGGCTCGTGCGGATACGCTGTGCGGGTCATGACTACCGCAGCCGCGGGCAGCCCCCGCACCTACCAGGTGCGCACGTACGGCTGCCAGATGAACGTGCACGACTCCGAGCGCATCTCCGGCCTGCTGGAACAGGCCGGCTACGTGCGCGCCGCCGATGCCGACGGTAACCCCGACGTGGTGGTGTTCAACACCTGCGCCGTCCGGGAGAACGCCGACAACCGGCTCTACGGCAACCTGGGTCACCTGCGCCCCGTGAAGGACAAGCACCCCGGGATGCAGATCGCCGTCGGCGGCTGCCTCGCCCAGAAGGACCGCGGCGACATCGTCCGCAAGGCCCCCTGGGTGGACGTGGTGTTCGGCACGCACAACATCGGCTCGCTGCCGGCGCTGCTGGAGCGGGCCCGGCACAACGCCGCCGCCGAGGTGGAGATCCTGGAGTCGCTCGACGTCTTCCCCTCGACGCTGCCGACGCGGCGCGAGTCGACGTACGCGGGCTGGGTGTCGATCTCGGTGGGCTGCAACAACACCTGCACGTTCTGCATCGTGCCGTCCCTGCGCGGCAAGGAGAAGGACCGCCGCCCCGGCGACGTCCTCGCCGAGGTCCGCGCCCTGGTCGACTCGGGCGTGCTGGAGGTGACCCTGCTCGGGCAGAACGTCAACTCCTACGGCGTCGAGTTCGGCGACCGGCTCGCCTTCGGCAAGCTGCTGCGGGCCTGCGGCGAGGTCGACGGGCTGGAGCGGGTGCGGTTCACCAGCCCGCATCCGAAGGACTTCACCGACGACGTGATCGCCGCGATGGCCGAGACCCCGAACGTCTGCCACTCGCTGCACATGCCGCTGCAGTCCGGCTCCGACGACGTGTTGAAGGCGATGCGCCGGTCGTACCGGTCGGAGAAATACCTGGGGATCATCGAGCGGGTCCGGGCGGCGATGCCCGACGCGGCGATCACCACCGACATCATCGTCGGCTTCCCCGGCGAGACCGAGGCCGACTTCCAGCGCACCCTGGACGTGGTCCGCGAGGCCCGCTTCTCCTCGGCGTTCACGTTCCAGTATTCGAAGCGCCCCGGCACGCCGGCCGCCACCATGCCCGACCAGCTGCCCAAGCAGGTGGTGCAGGAGCGCTACGAGCGGCTGATCGCGACGGTGGAGGAGATCACCTGGGCGGAGAACCGCAAGCTGGTGGGGCAGCAGGTCGAGGTGCTGGTCGCCGTCGGCGAGGGCCGCAAGGACGAGCGCACGGGCCGGATGTCGGGCCGGGCCCGCGACGGCCGCCTCGTCCACTTCGACGTGGGGTCGCTCGCCGGCCAGATCCGCCCCGGCGACATCGTGCACACCACGGTCACCTACGCCGCCCCGCACCACCTCAACGCCGACGGGGAGCCGCTGGCGCACCGGCGCACCCGGGCCGGCGACGCCGCCGAGGCCGGCCGCGCCCCGCGTACCCCCGGGGTGTTGCTCGGGCTGCCCACGGTCGGCGCGCCGGCCGCGGCGCCCGCGCAGACGACCGGCTGCGCGGCGCACTGACGCGATCGGGGCCCGCCGCACCGGCGGGCCCCGACCAGGTTGCGCCGGGTCAGACCGAGATCCGGCCCGCGCCCGCGCCGCCCGTCACGATCGACTTGACGCTGCTCGCGCTGTCGAGGGTGTACGAGTACGGGATGCTCTTCACGCTGCCGCCGGTCTGGCCGCTGCCGGAGCTGACGAAGTAGTTGTTGCGGGCGACCAGGGTGCCGGGCCCGGAGCTGCCCTCGCCGAGGTGGAACGGGTCGCTGACGCTCTCGAAGTAGTTGCCCTCGACGAGCACGCCGGCGCTCATGGTGGAGGCCACGCCGTAGCCGCTGTTGCGGTAGTAGTAGTTGTTGTAGACGTGCACCGGGTTGCCGAAGCGGACCCGGGGGTGGCGCTGGGTGCTCGCGTCGAACCAGTTGTGGTGGTAGGTCACCCGCAGGTGGCCGGTGTCCTGGCTGGCGTTGTCGTCGCTGTGCCCGAGCAGCATCGACTTGTCGTGGTTGTAGACCCGGTTCCACGACACGGTGATGAAGTCCGAGCCGCGCTTGATGTCGACCGCGCCGTCGTAGCCGCCGGTGAAGGTGTTGTGGTCGACCCAGACGTTGGTCGCCGACTCCTGCACGTTGATCGCGTCGTCGTTCCAGCTCCTGAACGTGATGTTGCGGATGATCACGTTGCGGTCGCCGCTGATGTTGAAGCCGCAGCCGGAGATGGTCGCGCCCGGGTTGCCGAGGATGGTCTTGTTCGACCGGACCCGCAGCATGCCGGTGCAGGAGATGGTGCCGGAGACCCGGATCACCGCCGCGCTGCTGGATCCGACGGCGGTGGTCAGCGCGGAGGCGCTGGTGACCGTGGTGGTCGCGGCGCTGCCGCCGCCCGTGGTGCCCCCGTTCTGGGTGGCCCAGCCGACCAGGTCGGTGGGGCCGGCCGAGGCCGGGGCGGTGGCGACGGTGAGGGCTCCGGCGACGAGGGCGGAGGCGGTGGCGGCTGCGGCGAGCAGCGTGGTGCGACGTCGTGCCGTGATGCGCATGTGCTTCCCTTCGGTGGTCGCGGGTGCGCGGACCGGTCGGCCGACCGCTGACGCCGGTGCCCGGTGCGGCGTCTGGGTCGGCCGGAGACGGTGGTCCGGGTCCCCGCCGGTGTGGACTGCCCTGGGGTGAGAAGCGGCTCCCGTGCTGGCCCGCCGAAAGACTCAGGCAAGCGCTTTCCGATGTAAACAGAGACATAGATCGATGTAAACCCTTTGTGCCGACCATCCCGACCTGCGCAAAGATCAGCGGCCGGCACCCGTGTCGGGTGCCGGCCGCCGTCATGCGGTGACGCGCGGGCTCAGCAGGCCACGCCGTTCAGCTTGACCGTGCCGGGCGCCGAGGCGGACCCGTTGGCGGTGAAGCCGACGGTCACCGAGGCGCCCGCCGCGAGCGACGCGGACCAGGCCGGCGCGGCGGCCGTCACCGCCGTGCCGGACTGCGTCACGGTGGCGTTCCATCCGCTGACCAGCGTGACCCCGGCCGGCCAGTTCCAGGTCACCGACCACGGGTTGACCGCCGACGAGCCGCCGTTCTTCACGGTCAGCTCGCCCTGGAAGCCGCCCGCCCACGAGTTGACCTGCTTGTAGGTGGCGGTGCAGCCACCGGCCGGCGGCGGCGTGGAGGTCGGCGGCGGGGTGGAGGTCGGCGTGGGCGTGGGCGTCGGGTCGGTGGGCGTCCGGGTGGGCGTGGGCGTGCCGGTCGGGTCGGCCCCGCCGCCCAGCGGCGCGATCAGGTACGGCTGGAGGATCGCCTGCTTCGCGGTGTTGACGTTGGTCCAGTCGTCCAGCGCGATGCCGCCGGTGTCACCCGAGTTCGGGTTCCACGACCAGTAGGTGAACGACATCCCGTTGACCCCGGTGCCCGTGTACGCCATCAGGTTCTCCAGCCACACCTTGTCGCGCGGGTCGGCCAGGGTGCTGCCGAACTCGCCCATCATGATCGGGGCGATGTTCTGCTTGTAGAGGTATCCCCAGTACTTGTCCCAGATCGCCGGCAGGTTCGCCGGGTAGTCCGGGGCCTTGAACCAGTTCTGCTCGTAGACGCTGGTGGCGTACTCGTGCGGGGAGTAGACCAGCCGGTTCGCCACGTTCAGCCGGACGGGGAACTGCCCGGCCTTGGACAGGTTGCCGCCCCACCAGCCGCAGTCCTCGTCGTTGCTGGGGTCGTTGTCCCAGACGTCCGACAGGCCGCCGCTGGGGCAACTCACCCCCTCGACGAAGATCAGCCAGTTCGGCTGCACCCCGAGGATCGCGTTGCCGGCCCGCTCGGCGGCCAGCCGCCAGTCCCGGGCGGTGTCGCCGCAGCCCCAGCAGGCGCCGGTGGCCGCCGGGTTGGTGCCCTCGGCGTGCGGCTCGTTGTGCAGGTCAGCCCCGATGACGGTCGGGTTGTTCGCGTACCGCTGGGCCAGCATCTTCCAGTCGTTGATCCAGGTCGCCTCCGAGACGGTGGAGGTGTACCAGAGCGGCGACTGCCCGGCCGCCGTCGGCCGGTGCCGGTCCAGGATGACCCGCATCCCCTTGCTGCCCGCGTAGGCGATGACCTTGTCGAGGATCTGCAGCGGCGACAGCCCCACCAGGTCGGGGTTCACGAAGTCGTTGATGCCGCTGGCCGTCGCACCCGGCTTCAGCGCGTCGTTCGAGTACGGGATGCGCAGCGTGTTGTAGCCGAGGCGGGCCATCGTGTCGAGCTGACCGCGCCACGGGTTGTTCGACCACAGACCGTGGAAGGTCTTGTTGTCGGTCTCCATGCCGAACCAGTTGATGCCGGTCAGGCGGACCGTCGCGCCGGTGCTGTCGACGATCTTGCTGCCGTTGGTGTGCAGGTAGCCGGTGCCGGTGCCGCCGGTGGCGGCGGCTGCCGGCGCGGTGCCGACGGCGGCGGCGACGAGGACGCCGGCCGCGGCGGTGGCGAGCGCGGTGAGCGCGCCGCCGAGGGCGGTGGATCTGTGCATGCGAACTCCACTTCGGATGCCGGCGGCCGCACGGGGCGGCGCGGGCGGGGAACCAGGGGGAGGGCCGTCGCCCGGTGCCCGCAGGGCGGCGTGCCGACCGGCAGGCACGGGGTGCTGCCGACCGGCGTGTCGACGGGCAGGCACGGGGTGCCGACCCGGGACGCGCGATGCGGGGATACGACGGCGACGTGGACGCAACTGCTCGCGGTGAACCGGCGACGCGCGACGGCGAACCCGCCGTCGGTGCCCCTCGCGCCGGTGCTGCTACCTAGCTCCGCGGACCATTGTCATCAGCTCACCTGGATGCGTCAACCTGCGGGGGACTCGCCCCGGACAGCCGGAAGCCCCCGGCCCCGCATGGGGGACCGGGGGCTTCCGGGACGGTCAGCTCAGCCGGCCTGCTCCGCGAGCTGGAGGAACTGCCGCTTCGACGCGAGCGCCTGCTCGGCCTCCTTGATCCGCCGGTTGTCCCCGGCGGCCTGGGCCCGGGCCAGCCGCTCCTCGGCCTCGGCCACCTGCGAACGCATCTGGGCCAGCAGCGGGTTGTCCTCCTTGGTGGTCCGACGCCACGCCGAGTCCATCACCTCGCGGACCTTGTCGTCGATCACCCGCAGCCGCCGCTCCAGCCCGGCGGCGGCCTCCCGCGGCACCCGGCCGGCCTCGTGCCACTGCGCCTGGATCTCGCGCAGCTTGGCCTGGGCGCCCTTCGGGTCGGCGTCGACGTCGAGCGCCTCCGCCTCGGCGAGCAGCGCCTGCTTGCGCTCCAGGTTGGCCCGCTGCTCGTTGTCCCGCGCCGAGAACACCTCGCTGCGCCGGGTGAAGAACGCGTCCTGGGCCGCCCGGAACCGTTCCCAGAGCTTCTGCTCGGCCTCCTTGGCGGCGCGCGGGGCGGCCTTCCACTGGTTCATCAGGTCCTTGAGCTGGTTGGCGGTGGCCGCCCAGTCGGTGGAGTCCCGCAGCTTCTCGGCCTCGGCGACCAGGTCCTCCTTGACCTGCTGTGCCTGCTTGCGCTGCGAGTCCAGGGAGGCGAAGTGCGCGCCCCGGCGGCGGGTGAAACCGTCCCGGGCGGCGGCGAACCGCTTCCACAGCTCGCCGTCGACCTTCTTGTCGACGCCCCGGATGGTCTTCCACTCGTCGAGGATCTCCTTGAGCCGGTCCCCGGCGGTCTTCCAGCCGGTCGACTCGGCGGCCAGCTTCTCCGCCTCCTCCACGAGGGCGGTCTTGCGCGCCAGGGCCTCGCCCCGCGCGGCCTCCCGTGCGGCGCGCGCCTCGCCCGCCTTCTCCTCGGCGACCGCGGCGAGCTTGTCCAGCCGCGCGGCCAGGGCGTCGATGTCGCCGACGACGTGCGCCTCGGCCAGGGAGGCGCGGATCCGGCGGATCGTGGTCAACGAGTGTCCGGCGTCCGCCGCGCCCGAGTTGAGCCGTGCCTCGGTCAGGTCCACCTCGGTGACCAGGTCCGCGAAGCGGCGGGCGAAGTGGGCCAGTCCCTCCTCCGGAGCGCCCGCCTGCCAGGATCCGACCACTCGCTCGCCCTCGGCGGTCTTGACGTACACGGTGCCGTCCGCGTCCACCCGTCCGAAGGCCGTCCAGTCGCTCATGTGCCCATCCTCGTTCTCCCGGCGTCGACGGGCCAGGGCCCGCGAGCGCCGCCACGGCGCAGCAAAGTTACTCCCGGCATTGTCACAGGTCCGCCCCCGTCCGCGTCGAGCGCCTGTCGTCGACCGTGACCATACGGTGTCCTAGCCCCCCGATGACCGGATCGGCGCGGGGACGCACCGGCGGGTCCCGCTACGGTGAACGGGTGCCTCTGGTCGCCGCCGCCGTCTGCCCCCACCCGCCCCTGATCGTGCCCGAGCTGGCCGGCGCCGCCGCCGCTGAGCTGGACGAACTCCGCCGCGCCGCCGACGCCGCCGTGGCCCGGCTGCTCGTCTGCGCCCCCGACGGGCTGGTGCTGCTGGGCACGGGGCCGGCCACCGGGTGGATCGCGCCGCCGGCCGTCGGCTCCTTCCGCCCCTGGGGAGCGGACCTGTCCGTCCCCCTCCCGGCGGGGTTCCACGACGACAGCCCGCTGCCGGCGCGTGCCGTCCCGGTCGCCGGTGACGCCCCGGCGACGGCGGACGCCCCCACGCTCCCGCTGAGCCTCGCCGTGGGCGCGTGGCTGCTCGCCCGGCACCGGGTCGGGGTGCCGGTCGACGCCGCCCAGGTGGCCGCCGCGGCGACCCCCGCCGAGCTGGCCGCGCTGGCCGGGCAGGTGCACCGGCACCGCCCCCGGGTGGCGCTGCTGGTGCTCGGGGACGGCTCGGCGTGCCACGGCACGAAGGCCCCCGGCTACGCCGACCCGCTCGCGGGAGCGTACGACGACGGGGTGGCCCGGGCCCTGGCCGGCGCGGACGCCGAGGCGCTGCTCGGCCTCGACCCGGCGGTGTCGGCGCGGCTGAGGGTCGCCGGGCGCGCGCCCTGGCAGGTGCTGGCCGGCGCGGCCCGGGCGGCGGGCGGCGACTGGCGGGGCGACCTGACCTACCACGACGCGCCCTACGGCGTCGCCTACTTCGTGGCCACCTGGGAGCCGGCGTGACCGCGGGCAGCGACGGGCGTGCCGGGCGCGGCACCGTCGTCGCCGTCGTCGGGCCGACCGCCGCCGGGAAGTCGGCGCTGAGCATCGCCCTCGCCCACGCCCTCGGCGGCGAGGTGGTCAACGCCGACTCGATGCAGCTCTACCGGGGCATGGACATCGGCACGGCGAAGCTCACCCCGGCCGAGCGGGACGGGGTGCCGCACCACCTGCTCGACATCTGGCCGGTGACCGAGCCGGCCAGCGTCGCGGAATACCAGCGGCTGGCCCGCGCGGCGGTCGACGACATCCTGGCCCGCGGCCGGGTGCCGCTGCTGGTCGGCGGCTCCGGGCTGTATGTGCGGGCGGTGCTGGAACGGTTCGAGTTCCCCGGCACCGACCCGGCGCTGCGCGCCCGGCTGGAGGCGGAACTGGCGGCCGCCGGCCCCGCCCCCCTGCACGCCCGGCTGCGCGCGGCGGACCCGGCGGCGGCCGAGGGCATCCTGCCCGGCAACGGCCGGCGGATCGTCCGGGCCCTGGAGGTCATCGAGCTGACCGGTGCCCCGTTCACGGCGGCGCTGCCCGAACCCACCCCGTACTACCCGTCGGTGCAGCTCGGCGTCGACCTGGACACCGCAGCCCTCGACGAGCGGATCGCGCTGCGGGTGGACCGGATGTGGGCCGACGGCCTGGTCGCCGAGGTCCGGGGCCTGCTCGACCGGGGGCTGCCCGAGGGCCGCACGGCCAGCCGGGCACTCGGCTACCAGCAGGTGCTGCGCTTCCTCGCCGGCGAGCTGACCGAGGCCGAGGCGCACGACGAGACGATCCGGGCCACCCGGCGGTTCGTCCGCCGGCAGCGCTCCTGGTTCCGGCGCGACCCGCGGATCCACTGGCTGGACTCCGCCGACCCGGGGCTGGCCGAGGCGGCCCTGAGTCTCGTCGGCGCGGTTGCGCGATGATGGGGGCGTGGAGTTCACCAAGGGACACGGCACCGGCAACGACTTCGTCATCCTCCCCGACCCGGACGGCGCGCTCGACCTGACCCCGGGCCTGGTAGCGGCGCTGTGCGACCGGCGGCGGGGCCTCGGCGCGGACGGCGTCCTGCGGGTGGTGCGGGCCGCCAAGCACCCCGAGGGGACGGGCCGGGCCGGCGAGGCCGAGTGGTTCATGGACTACTGGAACGCCGACGGCTCGTTCGCCGAGATGTGCGGCAACGGCGCGCGGGTCTTCGTCCGCTACCTGCTGGAGCAGGGGCTGGCCGCGCCCGTCGACGGCACCGTGCCGGTGCTCACCCGGGCCGGCCTGGTGCGGGCCCGCGTCGAGGGCGACGACATCGCCGTGGAGATGCGCCGCCCCCGGCTGTACGACACGTCGACCGCCGCCCTGGGCGGGCTGACCCTCACCGGCACCGCCGTGGACGTCGGCAACCCGCACCTGGTCTGCGCCCTGCCGGCCGGGCTGGAGTTGGGCGCGCTCGACCTCACCCGGGCCCCCGCCTTCGACCCGGCGATCTTCCCGGCCGGGGTGAACGTCGAGTTCACCGTCCCCGGCGACCCGGTCGACGGCACCGACGGGCACGTGCTGATGCGGGTCCACGAGCGGGGCTCCGCCGAGACGCTGTCCTGCGGCACGGGCGCCTGCGCGGTCGCCGCGGTCGCCCTGCGTGACGCCGGCCGGGACACGGGCACGATGACGGTCGACGTGCCCGGCGGTCGCCTGACGGTCACGGTGACCGACGACTCCTGCTGGCTCGCGGGCCCGGCCCTCCTGATCGCCACCGGCACGGTCACCCCGACGACCCTGCCCCACTGACCTCCCGCCCCCGCCCGGGCCGGGCTCGGGCCGGTGATCAAGAGAGAAGCGTCAGGGTTGACCTCGACGATGACGCAAACCTCTTGATCACCGAGGCGAACCGGGGGGACGTGGGGTGGGTCAGGGGGTGGCGCTGGCGGCGGCGGCGATCTCGGGGAGGTCCGCCGGGCCCGGGTCGGCGGCCGGCGGGGGAGTCGCGGCGGCGGGGGTCTGCGCGGCGGCGCGGACGGCCGCCGCGACCGCCGGGGCCACCCGGGAGTCGAAGACGCTGGGCACGATGACCGTCGGGTTGATCTTGTCTTCGCCGACGACGTCCGCGATGGCCCGGGCCGCCGCGATCGCCATCTCCTCGGTGAACTCCTCGGCGTGCGCGTCGAGCATGCCCCGGAACACGCCCGGGAAGGCGAGCACGTTGTTGATCTGGTTGGGCTGGTCGGAGCGGCCCGTGGCGACCACGGCGGCGTGCTTGCGCGCCTCCCGGGGGTCGACCTCCGGGTCGGGGTTGGCCAGCGCGAAGACGATCGCGTCCTTGGCCATCGTGGCGATGTCGTCGCCGGTGAGCAGGTTGGGCGCGCTCACCCCGATGAACACGTCCGCGCCGCGCACCGCCCCGGCCAGGTCGCCGGAGTAGTTCTCCTTGTTGGTGTTCTCGGCCAGCCACTGCCAGGCCGGGTTGAGCCCGGGCAGGCCGCGGTGCAGGGCGCCCTGCCGGTCGTACGCGATGATGTCGCCCACGCCCTGGCGCAGCAGCAGCTTCATGATCGCGGTGCCGGCCGCGCCCGCGCCGGAGACGACCACCCGCACGTCCGCGAGCTGCTTGCCCACGACGCGCAGGGCGTTGGTGAGCGCGGCCAGCACGCAGATCGCGGTGCCGTGCTGGTCGTCGTGGAACACCGGGATGTCCAGCGCCGCGCGCAGCCGAGCCTCGATCTCGAAGCAGCGCGGCGCGGCGATGTCCTCCAGGTTGATCCCGCCGTACGCGGGCGCGATCGCCTTGACGATCGCCACGATCTCGTCGGTGTCCTGGGTGTCGAGCACCACGGGCCAGGCGTCCACCCCGCCGAAGCGCTTGAACAGCGCCGCCTTGCCCTCCATCACCGGCAGCGACGCCGCCGGCCCGAGGTTGCCCAGGCCCAGCACCGCCGAGCCGTCGCTGACCACCGCGACCGTGTTGCGCTTGATGGTCAGCCGGCGGGCGTCGGCCGGGTTCTCCGCGATCGCCATGCAGACCCGGGCCACCCCCGGCGTGTACGCCCGGGACAGCTCGTCGCGGTTGCGCAGCGCGACCTTGGAACTCACCTCGATCTTGCCGCCGAGGTGCAGCAGGAACGTGCGGTCGGACACCTTGCGCACGTCCACCCCGTCCAGGGCGGTGAGCGCGTCCACGACCTGGTCGGCGTGGCCGGCGTCGGCGGTGTCACAGGTGAGGTCGACCAGCACGTGGGTCGGGTCGGAGTCGACCACGTCCAGCGCGGTGACGATCGCCCCGGCCTCGCCGACGGAGGTGGTCAGCCGGCCGATCGAGGACGCGTCCGCCGGCACGGAGATCCGGATCGTGATCGAGAATCCCGCGCTCGGAAGTCGGGTGATGGCCACAGGATTCCCTCCGTCAACGCTGATCGGGGTCGGTCGTACCTCGCCCGCATTTCTACTCGCCCGCCCGGATCGCGGAGCACTCACCCCCACGTTCGGTGGTCCACGCGACGGGCATATAGCGGGTGCGTCCGGCGTTGACACGTGTCAGGATTGGTCGTACGCGACAGAATCCGTCGCCACGGCATATAACGGACAGGAGGCGCGGCTTGCGCGACCAGGAGACCTACGTACCCTTCACGGACGACGAGCTCGAGGCGACCACCGGGGAGTTCGAGCTGTCGGAGCGGCAGGCGCTGCGGCGGGTCCCTGGCCTCTCCACCGAGCTCACCGACATCACCGAGGTCGAATACCGCCAGCTCCGGCTGGAGCGGGTCGTCCTCGTCGGGGTCTGGACCGAGGGCACGCAGACCGACGCCGAGAACTCCCTCACCGAGCTGGCGCTGCTCGCCGAGACGGCCGGCTCGCAGGTCCTCGAAGGGCTCATCCAGCGCCGCAGCCGCCCCGACCCCGCCACCTACATCGGCCGGGGCAAGGTCGACGACCTCGGCGCGGTGGTGCTCGCCAGTGGCGCCGACACGGTGATCTGCGACGGCGAGCTGTCGCCGTCCCAGCTGCGCAACCTGGAGCAGCGCACCAAGGTCAAGGTGGTCGACCGCACCGCCCTGATCCTCGACATCTTCGCCCAGCACGCCAAGAGCAAGGAGGGCCGGGCGCAGGTCGAGCTGGCCCAGCTCGAATACCTGCTGCCCCGGCTGCGCGGCTGGGGCGAGACGCTGTCCCGGCAGACCGGTGGCTCCGGCCGCGGCGGCGGCGCGGGCGGCGGCGTGGGCGTCCGCGGCCCCGGTGAGACCAAGCTGGAGACCGACCGACGGCGCATCCGGCACCGCATCTCCCGGCTGCGCCGCGAGATCAAGGCCATGCGGACGGTACGCCAGACCAAGCGCGCCCGCCGGTCCCGCAACGCGGTGCCCGCCGTGGCCATCGCCGGCTACACCAACGCCGGCAAGTCCAGCCTGCTCAACCGGCTGACCGGCGCCGGCGTGCTGGTGGAGAACGCCCTGTTCGCCACCCTGGACCCGACCACCCGCAAGGCCACCGCCCCCGACGGGCGGATCTACACCCTGTCCGACACCGTCGGCTTCGTCCGGCACCTGCCGCACCAGATCGTCGAGGCGTTCCGCTCGACGCTGGAGGAGGTCGCCGAGGCCGACCTGGTGGTGCACGTCGTCGACGGCACCCACCCCGACCCGGAGGAGCAGGTCCGGGCGGTCCGCGAGGTGCTGGCCGAGGTCGGCGCGGACCGGCTCCCCGAGCTGCTGGTGGTCAACAAGACCGACGCGGCCGACGAGGAGACCCTGCTGCGGCTCAAGCGGCTGTGGCCCGACGCCGTGTTCGCCTCGGCCCGCTCGGGGCGGGGGATCGACGAGGTGCGGGCGGCCATCGAGACGCGGCTGCCCAGCCCCGCCGTGGAGGTCCGGGCCGTGCTGCCGTACGACCGGGGGGCCCTGGTCGCCCGGGTACACCGGCAGGGCGAGGTGCTCAGCTCCGCCCACCTGCCCGAGGGCACGATGCTGCACGTACGGGTCAGCGAGGCGCTCGCCGCCGAACTGGCGCCGTTCGCCACCGACGAGGGGCGGGTCGCCGCTGCCGCCCGGTGAACCCGGGCCCGGCACGGAATGCGACAGCGAGGGGCACACCGGACCACCGCGACGGGCGGTCCGGCGTGCCCCTCGCGTTTACGCGGGCATGCGACACTGACCCCATGCGCCGCGCTGTTTCCTCGGTCACGGTTGCCCTCGGCCTGCTCGGGGCGACCGTGGCGCTCACCGGAGTCGCCCTGGCCGCGCCCGCCCCCGGGGCCGCCGCCGCCCCCGAGCCGACCCCCGGCAAGAAGCGCTGCGCCGTCACCGACGAGCGGCTGCGCGAGCTCTCCGGCCTGGTGGCGACGAAGAGCGGCTACGTCGTGATCAACGACGGCACCACCATCGAGGACCGCAAGCGGGTGTTCTTCCTCGATACCAAGTGCCAGGTGACGAAGGAGGTCCGCTACTCGGGCAACGGCCCGCTCGACACGGAGGACCTGGCGCTCTCGCCGGACGGCGGGAAGCTCTGGATCGGCGACATCGGCGACAACATCACCAGCACCCAGCGCCGGGAGCGGGTCGCGGTGTGGAGCATGCCGGCCGACGGATCGACCCGGCCGGTGCTGCACCGGCTGTCGTACCCGGAGAAGAAGCCGCACGACGCCGAGGCGCTGCTGATTGGCGACGACGGCAAGCCGCTGATCATCACGAAGGTGGCCAGCGGCAAGGCCGAGATCTTCACCCCGGAGGGCAAGCTCAACAGCGGCGACACCGACCCCGTGCCGATGACCAGGGTCGGCGAGATCTCGCTGCCGAAGACGAACACCCCGAACGTGCTCAACACCATCGGCCGGGTCGCCATCACCGGCGCCGCCCGCTCGCCCGACGGCAAGAAGGTGGTGCTGCGCACGTACGCGGACGCCTTCGAGTACGACGTCTCCAGCGGCGACATCGTCGGCGCGCTGACCGGCGGCAAGCCCCGCGTCACCCCGCTGTCGGACCCGTTCGGCGAGGCGATCTCCTACACCCCCGACGGCAAGTCGTTCGTGACCGTCTCCGACGGCGGCGAACTGGGCGAGGACGAGGCCATCGAGATCCTCGCCTACACCCCCGCCACCACCGGTGCCGAGGCGTTGACCGGCGGCGACGCCGGCCCACCGAAGCCGGCGGCGGAGAAGTCGTGGATGGAGGGGCTGAGCCTCGACGAGATCACGTACCTCATCGCGGCAGTCGGCGTGATCGGCGCGCTGATGGTCGGTGCCGGCATCGTCGGGATCCTGCGGGCCCGGCGGCGTCCCGCACCGCCCGACGACCCGGCGGGCGACGCCGACCTGCCGGAGCGCGACGAGTTCCCGCTCAACGCCGGTCCGGGCGGACCCGCGCGGGGGCGGCCGGTCGAGGACCCGCCGCCGGGCGGCGGCCGGGGCCGGGGCGGCGTCTACGGCGGAGCGCCGGCGGGCGGTGGCGGCTACCCCGCGACCCCGGCTGCCGCCGGCGGGCCGCGCCCGCCCTCCGGCGGCGTGTACGGCGGTGCGGCCCGCCCGGCGGGTGCCGCCCGCCCACCACAGGGCGGCGGTGTGTACGGCGGCGGCGGAGGGCGGCCCGCCGGCGGCGGCTACGGCGGCGGGCAGCCCGGCGGCGTTCCCCCCGGCCGGGGCGGCGGGGCGGCGCAGCCGGACCGGCCGGCCCAGCCGGGCCGTGGCGGGGTCTACGGCGGGCGGGCCGAGCCGCCCCGGCGCGGGCGCGACCCCCGGGACCCCCGGGACCCACGCGGAGGACGACACGGCGACGGCGGGCCCGGCGACGAGCGCGACGGCTACGGCCAGCCGCCCGGCGGAGGCCGCGAATACCGGGGCGACCGCTACTGACCGTGGTCACGCCTCGACGCGGGGTCGGGCTTCAAGGTCGGGGCGATCGCGGCGGCGACCGCCGTTGATCTTCCGGCCCGGGTGCGCGGGCACCCGGGCCGTTCCTCGCGGGGCCGGCGCCCTCCGGCTACCCGTCGGCCGGGGCCGGGGGCCGGCAAACCGTCAGATGCGGCGCAGGACGGCGACGACGCGACCCATGATGGTGGCGTCGTCGCCCGGGATCGGGTCGAAGGCCGGGTTCTGCGGCATCAGCCAGACGTGGCCGTCGCGGCGGCGGTAGGTCTTCACGGTCGCCTCGCCGTCGAGCATCGCGGCGACGATGTCGCCGGCCTCGGCGGTCGGCTGCTGCCGCACCACCACCCAGTCGCCGTCGCAGATCGCCGCGTCCAGCATCGAGTCGCCCTTGACCTGGAGCATGAAGACCTCGCCCTCGCCCACCAGCTCGCGGGGGAGGGGGAAGACGTCCTCCACCGCCTGCTCGGCGAGGATGGGGCCACCGGCGGCGATCCGGCCGAGCATCGGCACGTACGCCGGGGCGGGGCGCTGCGAGCGGCTCGCCTCGTCGTCGAGGGTGTCGCTGGGAGTCCGCACGTCCACCGCGCGCGGGCGGTTCGGGTCGCGCCGCAGGAAGCCCTTCTTCTCCAGCTCCTTGAGCTGGTAGGCGACGCTGGACGGGGAGACGAGGCCGACGGCCTCGCCGATCTCCCGCACGCTCGGCGGGTAGCCGTGCCGCTCGACCCAGGTGCGGATGAACTCCAGGATGCGGCGCTGCCGCGCGGTCAGGTCGACCGTGGCCGGGTCGGGGAAGCTGCTGACCACCGGGGTGACCGGACGCACGGCCGGCTGGGCGGCCCGGCTGCGCGCGGCGCGGGGGCGCCGGGTGGCCGGCGGACCCGCCTCGGTGCTCTGCTGCGGGTTCTTCGGCCGGCTGGCCCGGTCCTCGGTCACGTCCGTCCTCCCTGGTCGGCGCTCGGTGCCCGGCGGCTCGGGGGCTGTGGGGTCGGAGCCGCGCGCGGTTGCCTCGACCGGTCCGCGTGGCTCGCCGGCCCGGTTGTTCTTGACCGTATAGGTGAGATCGGTCATTTTCAAACATCTGTACGACCTTCGTCGGCGTGTCGGACTCGAAAAGCGGGAAATCCGAACGCCTGTTCTGATAAATGGTACGCGCGCTCGAACGTCAGTTCGACGTTCGCCCTGCCCGGCCCTCGTTCGAGGGCTGGTCGGCCGCAGGGCGTGACCGGGAGGACGCATGCCGCGTTGGGGCTTTCGGCGGTCCTGCGGAGGGGGTGTCGACGTGATTCTGGCGACGCGCCGGACACGCCCCGGCGAACTTGACCACGGTCCGCCGGACGCATACGGTCAACCCCTAGATGTAGTAGTCACACGGGCGTAAGTCGCCTACAGGTTGGGTTCGACTACCGACCGCACTCCCCGCTACCGCACCCGGTGGTGGTCCCCGAGCGGGGCCGGCGCCGCGGTTTCGCGTGCCCGGGGATGCCTGTCGGCCCGCCGTCGATGAAGGAGGTCAGGCGATGCGGTGCCCATATTGCCGGCACGCCGACTCCCGGGTCGTCGACTCGCGGGAGGCCGACGACGGCCAGCTGATCCGGAGGCGGCGGTCCTGCCCCGAGTGCGGCAAGCGGTTCACCACCGTCGAGGAGGCGGTGCTCGCCGTGGTCAAGCGGAGCGGGGTGACCGAGCCGTTCAGCCGCATCAAGATCGTCGGTGGGGTGCGCAAGGCGTGCCAGGGGCGACCGGTCGACGAGGACTCGATCGCCCTGCTCGCGCAGAAGGTCGAGGAGACCATCCGGGCCAAGGGGGCCGCCGAGATCCCCAGCCACGACGTGGGCCTGGCGATCCTGGGCCCGCTGCGGGACCTGGACGAGGTGGCCTACCTGCGCTTCGCCAGCGTCTACCGCTCGTTCGACTCCCTCGCGGACTTCGAGCGCGAGATCGAGACCCTACGGGCCGCCGCCCGCGCCCGGGAGGGCGCCGGGGCCGGCGACGGGGCGGCCGCGGCGGGGGCCGCCGGCCGTACCAATTGATTTTCCTGGTTTCTGACAGTTTGGACGCGCGGCGGGTGACCGCGCAGACGAGGGGGCGGATGAGATGGCGGGGGACGGCGTGACAGCAAGCCGGACGCGGACGAAGGCCAGCACCGGCCTGAAGGTCGAGCGGGTGTGGACGACCGAGGGAGTCCACCCCTACGACGAGGTGACGTGGGAGCGCCGCGACGTCGTGATGACGAACTGGCGGGACGGCTCGATCAACTTCGAGCAGCGCGGGGTCGAGTTCCCCGAGTCCTGGAGCGTCAACGCGGCCAACATCGTCACCACCAAGTACTTCCGGGGCGCCGTCGGCACCCCCGAGCGGGAGTGGTCGCTGCGGCAGCTCATCGACCGGGTGGTCAGCACCTACCGCGCCGCCGGTGAGGAGCACGGCTACTTCGCGACCCCGGCCGACGCCGAGGTGTTCGCCCAGGAGCTGACCTGGATGCTGCTGCACCAGGTGTTCAGCTTCAACTCGCCGGTCTGGTTCAACGTCGGCACGCCCTCACCCCAGCAGGTCAGCGCGTGCCTGCCCTACGACTCGCTGGTCAGCACCCCCGGCGGCCTGGTGCCGATCGGCAAGCTGGTCGAGGAGAACGCCGTCGGGGCCAAGGTGTACGACGGCGGCGGCCTGACCAGAATCGTCGCCGTCAAGGCCAACGGGGTGCGCGAGGTCATCCGGCTGCACACCAAGGCGGGTTACCAACTCGACGTCACGCCGGACCACGTGGTGTGGAAGAGCACGGGCGACGGCACGGGCCAGTGGGTCGAGGCCGGCACGCTCGCGCCCGGCGACAAGCTGGAATGGCACCGCACCTACGCCTACGGCGAGAGTGAGATCGACCTGCGGGAGATCCGCGAGGCCGCCCTCGCCGGCTGGTTGCAGTCCGATGGTTTCGTGGGGCAGTACGACGAGGGCACCAACCGGTCGCTGACGATCGAGGCGATGACCGTCAACGACGACGAGCTGGACTGGGTCACCGTCACCCTCGACGAGGTCTTCGGCGACGCGCACCGGCACGAGCGCACGGTGACGACGCAGAGCGACGAGCTGGACTGTCGGCGTACCCGTCTCTACGGCGAGCACCTGCGCCCGTTCGTGCAGAAGTGGGACCTGCTCACCCGCGGCGTCGAGATGGAGGTGCCGCGGCAACTCTTCACCGCGCCGTTGCCGGTCGTCGCGGCGTACCTGCGTAGCATCTTCCAGGCCGAGGGCTACGTCTCCGCGCGCGAGCATTCGACGCTCGTCGCGGTGGACATGGTCTCGGAGAAGCTGATCCGGGGCGTGCAGAGCCTGCTGCTGCGCTTCGGGATCTTCTCCCGCGTCGCGCACAAGCCCGACCCGCGCTCGAACCGCAAGGACTGCTGGTCGGTCCGGATCCAGAACGACGGCGACCGCGACCTCTTCGCCACCCACATCGGGTTCGTCGGCGCGGAGAAGATGGCCAAGCTCGAGCAGAGCTTCGCCAAGGCGGGCCGGTCGGCCGGCGGCGTCAAGCGGCTGGAGATCGACCGCATCGAGCCGCTCGGCGCGATGGAGGTCTACGACATCCAGACGGAGAGCGGCGAGTTCCTCGCCGGTAACCTCCGGGTGCACAACTGCTTCATCCTCTCCGTCGACGACTCGATGGATTCGATCCTCGACTGGTACAAGGAGGAGGGGCTGATCTTCAAGGGCGGCTCCGGCTCCGGGGTCAACCTCTCCCGGATCCGCTCCTCCCGCGAGCTGCTCTCCTCCGGCGGCACCGCCTCCGGCCCGGTCAGCTTCATGCGCGGCGCGGACGCCTCCGCCGGCACGATCAAGTCCGGCGGCGCCACCCGGCGCGCGGCGAAGATGGTCATCCTCGACGTCGACCACCCGGACATCGAGGAGTTCGTGATCACCAAGGCGCGCGAGGAGGACAAGATCCGCGCGCTGCGGGACGCCGGCTTCGACATGGACCTCGGCGGCAACGACATCGTCAGCGTGCAGTACCAGAACGCCAACAACTCGGTGCGCGTCTCCGACGAGTTCATGTCGGCCGTCGAGAACGGCGGCGGCTTCGACCTGCGCGGCCGGCTCGACGGGCAGACCATCGAGACCATCGACGCCAAGAAGCTGTTCCGCACCATCGCCCAGGCCGCCTGGGAGTGCGCCGACCCCGGCCTCCAGTACGACGACACGATCAACGACTGGCACACCTGCCCGGAGACCGGGCGGATCACCGCGTCCAACCCGTGCAGCGAATACCTGCACCTGGACAACTCGTCCTGCAACCTGGCCTCGCTGAACCTGATGAAGTTCCTGCGGGCCGACGGCGGGTTCGAGGTGGAGAAGTTCGTCCGGTCGGTCGAGTTCGTCATCACCGCGATGGACATCTCGATCTGCTTCGCCGACTTCCCGACCGAGCGGATCGGCGAGACCACCCGCGCCTACCGGCAGCTCGGCATCGGGTACGCCAACCTCGGCGCGCTGCTGATGGCCTCGGGCCTGCCGTACGACTCGGAGCAGGGCCGCTCCGTCGCCGCCGCCATCACCTCGCTGATGACCGGCACGGCGTACCGCCGCTCGGCCGAGCTGGCCGGCATCGTCGGCGCGTACGACGGCTACGCCCGCAACGCCGAGCCGCACAAGCGGGTCATGCGCAAGCACGCCGCCGCCAACGACGAGATCAAGCCCACGAGCACGGTCGCCACCGCGATCGTCCGGGAGGCCACGAAGCAGTGGACCCAGGGCAACAAGGTCGGCGACAAGTACGGCTGGCGCAACTCCCAGGCCGCGGTGCTCGCTCCGACCGGAACCATCGGCCTGATGATGGACTGCGACACCACCGGCGTCGAGCCCGACCTGGCGCTGGTCAAGTTCAAGAAGCTGGTCGGCGGCGGCTCGATGCAGATCGTCAACCAGACCGTCCCGCGCGCCCTGCGCAGCCTCGGCTACCCCGAGGAGCAGGTCGAGGCGATCGTCGAGCACATCGCCGACCACGGTCACGTGGTGGACGCGCCCGGTCTCAAGCCGGAGCACTACCCGGTCTTCGACTGCGCCATGGGCGAGCGGTCCATCGCGCCGATGGGGCACGTGCGGATGATGGCGGCCGTCCAGCCGTTCATCTCGGGCGCCATCTCCAAGACGGTCAACATGCCGGAGCAGGCGACCGTCGAGGACGTCGAGAAGATCTACTTCGAGGGCTGGAAGCTCGGCCTGAAGGCGCTGGCGATCTACCGGGACAACTGCAAGGTCGGCCAGCCGCTGTCGGTGGCCAAGCCCAACAAGGTGACCGCGTCGGTCGAGGCCCCGGTCGAGGCGGAGAAGGCCGTCGAGAAGGTCGTGGAGAAGGTCGTCGAGTACCGCCCGGTGCGCAAGCGGCTGCCGAAGAAGCGTCCCTCGGAGACCGTCAGCTTCTCCGTCGGCGGCGCGGAGGGGTACCTCACCGCCTCGTCGTACCCGGACGACGGCCTGGGCGAGGTCTTCCTGAAGATGTCGAAGCAGGGCTCGACCCTGGCCGGCGTGATGGACGCCTTCTCGGTGGCCATCTCCATCGGCCTGCAGTACGGCGTCCCGCTGGAGACGTACGTCAGCAAGTTCACCAACATGCGCTTCGAGCCGGCCGGCATGACCGACGACCCGGACGTGCGGATGGCCGCCTCGGTGATGGACTACATCTTCCGTCGCCTGGCCCTGGACTTCCTGCCGTACGAGCGCCGCGCCGAGCTGGGCATCTTCACCGCCAAGGAGCGGGCCGCCCAGCTGCGGGCCGAGGCGGAGGCGGAGAGCGCCACGGTCAGCGGTGCGGACCTCACCGCGATGGCGGCCTCCGCGCCGGTCGAGTCGCCCGAGACCAAGGCCGGGCCGGGCCAGCAGGCCACGGTCGGTGCGGTCGCCCAGCCGGCGCAGGAGCTGGCCGACGTCGCCGCCGCGAAGCCGGCCCCGTCGGTGGGCTCCAGCACGGAGCTGCTGGAGGCCGTGATCGGCAAGGCCGCCGACGCGCCGCTCTGCTTCACCTGCGGCACGAAGATGCGCCCGGCGGGCAGCTGCTATGTCTGCGAGGGCTGCGGGTCGACCAGCGGTTGTAGCTGATTGCGGCAACAGGTCGGGCCCGGGCGCGTCAGCGCCCGGGCCCGACCTGTTGGTAAGGAAGGGCACCTTGTTAACGCCTACGGTAGAGAAGGGCACCCCTCTCACACCCCGCAGAGCGGCTAGCCTTCGTCGATGACGACAGGTGTGGATGCGGCGGTCGCCGCCAGCTACGTCGATTTCGCCGACCGCGAGGCGCGCGGGGTGTCGCCCGCGTACGAGCGGCTGGCCCGCTTCGTCGCCCGCGACGGGCGCCTGCACGCGCTGCTCGGCACGGTGCCGGAGGCCAAGCGGCAGCCCAATCTGCTGTTCGCCGTCGTCCGGCTGCTCGGCGGGCCCGTCGAGGACCCGGCCGCGTTCGGCGAGTTCGCGGCGGCCCACTGGCCGGCGGTCGCGGCGCAGCTGCGTACCCGCGCGACCCAGACCAACGAGGCCGGCCGGTGCGCGGCGCTCCTGCCGGTGCTGGCCGCGCTGCCGCAGCCCCTCGCGCTGCTGGAGGTCGGCGCGTCGGCGGGGCTGTGCCTCTATCCCGACCGGTACTCCTACCGCTACGGCGACCACCGGGTCGGCTCCGGGGAGCCCGTTCTCGACTGCGCGCTCACCGGTGCCGCGCCGCCGGACCGTCCGCCCGTGGTGGCGTGGCGGGCCGGGCTGGACCTGAACCCCCTCGACGTGACCGACCCCGCCGACGTCGCCTGGCTCGACGCCCTCGTCTGGCCCGAGCAGGCCCACCGCCGCGCCCGGCTGCGGGCTGCGGCGGCCGTCGCGGCGGCCGACCCGCCGCTGCTCGTGCGCGGCGACCTCGTCGACGACCTGCCGGCGCTGGCCGCGCGGGCGCCCGCCGGCGCGACCCTGGTGGTCTTCCACACCAGCGTGCTCTATCTGGTGCCGGCTCCGCGCCGGGCGGCCTTCGCCGATCTGGTACGCACGCTGCCCGGCCACTGGCTCGCGAACGAGACCCCGGAGGTGCTGGGGCACGACGCGCTGCCGGAGCCACCGGACGGGACGCTGCACAACGTGCTCACGCTGGACGGCACGCCGCTGGCCTGGACGAGGCCGCACGGCCAGGCGGTCACCTGGTTCGCGTGACGCCCCGCGCGGGGTCACGCCGAGCGGCGTCGCCCACTACGCTGGGTCCTCCTGGCGTCCTGACGGGGGAGGTCGGCGTGACGAGGCCTGCCGTTCGTGTGCTCCTCGCGGTGCCGCTTCCCGCGCTCTGGGGGCTGGTCGCGGGGTGGTGGACCCCGCGCGGCCCCGGGGCCGAGGGCCCGGCGCTGGTCTCGATCGGCGTCAGTCTCGCCGTCGGGCTGGCCGCCGGTTGGCTGAGCCGGTCCCGGTGGGCGATGGTCGCCGCCCCCGTTGCGTACGCGGTGGCGGTCGAGCTGGCCCGGATCCGGCTGCGCGGGCCGAGCGTCGACCGGCCGCACCTGAGCGGTTTCGGCGTGGTCGTGCTCCTCACCGGGCGCGGGGTGCACGGCGCGCTCTCCCTGCTGCCGCTGCTCGTCGGTGCCGCGTACGGTGCCGGGATCGCCCGCCGGTCGGCCGGTGGCGACGGCCGGGGGCCGGTGCTGCGCTGGGCCGGTCGCAGCGCGGTGGGGGTGCTCGCCGCGGTGCTCGCGCTGGTCACGGTCGGCGTGGCGGTGCCGGCCCGCACCGACCCGATCCCCGGCGGGATCGCCGAGCTGACCACCGTGACCACCGCCGGTCGCGACCTCGGTCTGTTGATCCGGGGCGTGGAGCCGGCCGCGCCGGTGCTGCTCGTGGTGCCCGGCCCGCCCGGCGGGTCGGAGATCGGCTCGGTGCGCCGCCACCTGGCCGACCTGGAGCGGCACTTCGTGGTCGCCACCTGGGACCGGGCCGGCGCGCCGAAGTCCTGGTCGGCCTTCCCGCCCGCGCCGACGCTCGACGGCGAGGTGGCCGATCTCGTCGCCGTCGCCGAACATCTGCGGCGGCGCTTCGGCCGCGACCGGGTGCACCTGCTCGCCCACTCGGGCGGCACCATCCCCGGGCTGCTCGCCGTGCAGCGTCGCCCGGAGCTGTTCGCCTCCTACGTCGGCGTCGGCCAGGTGGTCAGCCTGCGCGAGGCCGACGCCAGCCAGCACGCCGACACGGTGGCCTGGGCCCGGCGCACGGGCCGGGCCGACCTCGCCGACCGGATGAGCGCGCAGGGTCCGCCGCCCTACAGGGACATCTGGGCGTACGAGCCGCTGCTGACCAATGAGCCGGCGGCGTTCGACTTCGACCGCTCCGGCAACAGCGAGGGGGCCGGCGGGGTGGTGGAGAACCTCGGCGTGCCGGAATACACGCTGCTGGAGAAGGCGCACCTGCTTCCCGGCTTCATCGACGGTTGGGACACGCTCTACCCGCGCCTGCAGGGCCTGGACTTTCGCGCCGAGGTCCGGCGGCTCGACGTCCCGACGTACCTCGTGGACGGTGAGCACGAGGTGCCGGGGCGGCTGCGCCTGCTCGACCAGTGGTATGCCCAGCTCCAGGCCCCCCGCAAGGAGCACGTTGTCATCCCCGGCGCCGGGCACCGGTCGCTGTTCCAGCGGCCCGGCCCGTTCGTCGAGCTGATGACCCGGGTACGCGCGGAGACGGAGGGCGTTGCCCGCTGAGGCGTCGCCCGCCGACGCCGCCTCCTGACCCGGCCCGCCTCGGCGCGCGGCACTCGGGCAGCGCGTCGCGTCCGGCAGCGGCTAGGGTCGCCCGTCATGGGGGAACCGAACTGGCTGCGGGAGACCCGCGCCGCGTACGACGAGGTGGCCGTCGACTACGCCCGGCTGGTCCACGGCGAGCTGGCGCGTAGGCCGTTGGAGCGGGCCCTGCTGGCCACCTTCGCCGAGCTGGTGGGCGGTGGTGGGACCACCCGGGCGGCCGCGTCCGGGCCGGTCGTGGAGGTCGGCTGCGGCACGGGCCGGATCACCGCCCACCTGTGCGGCCTCGGGCTGGGCGTCGCCGGCCTCGACCTGTCCCCGGGGATGGTCGCCGTGGCCCGCGAATCCTGGCCGGGGCTGCGCTTCGGCGTCGCCTCGATGACCGACCTGCCGCTGCCCGACGCCGGCCTCGCCGGCCTCGTCGCCTGGTACTCGATCATCCACCTGCCGCCGGAGGCGCTGCCGACTGTCTTCGCGGAGTTCCACCGGGTGCTCGCCCCGGGCGGCGAGCTGCTGCTCGCGTTCAAGGCCGGCGACCGGCGGATCCGCCTGGAGCAGGGTACGGCCACACGGTCTCCTACGACGTGCACTGGCTGCCGCCGGACCGGATCGCCGCGCAGCTCGCCGCCGCCGGGTTCGCCGTGCACGCCCGCCTGGTCCGGGAGCCGGAGGACTACGAGCGCGGCCCACAGGCGTACCTGCTGGCCCGCCGGCCCCACGACGCCGACCCGGCGTAGGCGGCGGCGGGCCGCGCGGCGGGCGCGGCGGTGGGGCGCCGAGGAGTGTTAGGAAGGGGCCCTTCCTATGCAGAATGCGTTAACAAGGTGCCCTTCCTTACACTGCGGCGGTGGGGGGAGAGCGGGTGCCGTTGGCGGACCGGCCGTTGACCGAGCCGCACCCGTCGCGGCTGCCGCCGGACCATCCGCACCGGGGGCGGATCCTCGCCGCGCACGCCGCCGCCCTCGCGGCGGGGCAGGCTGGCTATCCCGATCCGGAGACCGGCCTGTTCGTGCTCACCGCCGGTTTCCTGGCCCGCCGGGGCACCTGCTGTGGGCGAGGCTGCCGACACTGTCCGTACGTGGCCGACTGAGCCCGCCACCCCCGTACGGCACACCGCCGCCGCCGGGCTCTCGGCCGCCTGGAGCACCGCCGACCGTGGGCTTTCGCCCGAGGCGGACAACCCGTACGGTGTCGGGCGGACATCGGCGGGAACCGCCGGGAGGCGCGGAGGTTGGCGTGCGCGGTTGGATCTGCCTGGCGGGCGTGTCGGCGCTGCTGGTGACGGGGTGCGGGGCGGAGACGGCGGAGCCGGTGGCGGTGCCGCGCGGCACGCCGGTCGCGGTCGACGTCCCGGCGGCGTCCTCGGGCGGCGCCTGCCGGCTGCTCGACTTCGCCGTGGTCGAGGAGCACACCGGGGAGCGGTTCGACGTGGCGGCGGCGAGCACGCGCGACGACACCCGCACCTGCGTGCTGCGCGCGAAGCGGGCGCTGCTGCCGGAGCTGGCCCTCACCGTCACCGACACGTCGATCGACGTGGCCGACTTCACGGCCGACGTGCAGCCCGCCGGGGCCCGGAAGGTCAGCCGGCTGGGTCAGGTCGCCTACCGGCGGACCGGGGCGGCGACGAAGGGGCAGGGGCCGGTCGCCGAGGTGGGCTGGCTGGCCGCCGAGGACCGGCTGGCCGTGCTGCGCTGGACGCTGCCGAAGGGCACCGAGCGCGCCGCCGCCGAGGAGGTGGCCGGGAAGCTGGTCGCGCTGGCGGGAACGGTCGACACCCGGGCCCTGTGAGCTCTTTCGCCGGGCCCGGGTGTCGGCGTCAGGTCAGTGGGCGGCGACGAAGACCCGGGAGGCGACCTCGCGGGGCAGCCGGACCCGGTCGCCGGAGCGGTCGATGGAGACGCCGTCGCGCTCCTGGGCCACGGTGACCGTCGCGCCCGGGTCGACCCCGGCGGCGTGCAGCTGGCGCAGCACGTCGGCGTCGGTCTGCACGCTCTCGCAGATCCGCCGCACGACCACCGTGCCGGTGAGCCCGGGGAACGCGAGGTTGCGCTCGCCGTCGCTGCGGTCGGTCGGCTGCTCGGGCGTGCCCAGCTCCTCCAGGCCCGGGATCGGGTTGCCGTACGGGGAGCGGGTGGGGCGGTTGAGCAGGTCGTACACCCGCTTCTCCACCGCGTCGCTCATCACGTGCTCCCACCGGCAGGCCTCCTCGTGGGCCTCCTCGTAGGGCATCCCGATGACGTTGACCAGCAGCAGCTCGGCGAGCCGGTGCTTGCGCATCACGGACACGGCGGACGCGCGGCCCAGCGGGGTCAGTGCGAGGTGCCGGTCGCCCTCGACGGTGAGCAGCCCGTCGCGTTCCATCCGGGCGACGGTCTGGCTGACGGTGGGACCGCTCTGCCGCAGCCGCTCGGCGATCCGGGCGCGCAGCGGCGGGACGCCCTCCTCCTCGAGCTCCAGGATGGTGCGCAGGTACATCTCGGTCGTGTCCACTAGATCGTGGCGCATCGATTCCCCCTCTCGGCGGAGGCAGTTCCGCGCCCACTCGTGTCGACCAGGTGCTTCACGTCGGCGACCTCCCGGAGGTCGATGGTACCCCGGCCGCCGGACATCGCCCGCGGCCGAATCGCGAGGTGACCGCCCGGATGGTGTTGACTGGACGCCATGTCCGGTACCGAGGAGCTGCTGGTCGAGGCCGACCGGCTCGCGGCGGAGCTCGACTCCGCCGACCCGCCCGCCCTGCTCGACGTCCGGTGGCGGCTCGCCGGGCCGCCCGGCCGCGACGACCACGCCGCCGGTCACCTGCCCGGCGCGGTCTTCGTCGACCTGGACGCCGCGCTGTGCGGGCCGCCCGGCGCGGCCGGCCGGCATCCGCTGCCCGACCCCGCCGTCCTCCAGGCCGCGCTGCGGGCGGCCGGGGTCCGCGCCGGTCACCCCGTCGTCGTGTACGACGGCGGCGACGGCCTCGGCGCGGCACGGGCCTGGTGGACGCTGCGCTGGGCCGGGCACCGGCCGGTCCGGGTGCTGCACGGCGGCTTCCCGGCCTGGGCGGCCGCCGGCCTGCCCGTGTCGACCGACGTGCCCACGCCGGCCCCCGGGGACGTGACCGTCCGTCCGGGCGGGCTGCCGGTGCTCGACGCCGACGCGGCCGCCGCGCTGGCCGCCACCGGCGACGGGACGCTGCTCGACGTGCGGGCCGCGGCCCGCTACCGGGGCGAGCACGAGCCGGTCGACCCGGTGGCCGGGCACGTGCCGGGCGCGGTGAACCTGCCCGCCGGGGAGTACGTCGGACCGGACGGCCGCTTCCCGTCGGGCGGTGCGCTGCGGGAGCGGTTCGCCGCCGCCGGGGTCGCCGACGCCGCGCCCGTGGGGGCGTACTGCGGGTCCGGGGTGACCGCCGCGCAGGCCGTGCTCGCCCTGCACCTGGCGGGCCGCCCGGACGCCGCCCTCTACGTCGGATCGTGGAGCAACTGGGTGGCCGACCCGTCCCGCCCCGTCGCCACCGGCGGCTGAGCGTCCGGCACCCGACCACCAGGGGAGCCGGCCGTCGGGCGAGCCCGCCGACCAGGGAGACACCGGCCACGCAGCAGCGCGTGCGGTGGGCGGCGTCGGTGACCCGTGCGACGATGACCCCATGTCCGAGGACACGGTGGTGGTGTGGGACGAGGCCCTGCTCGCCTACGACATGGGTGACCATCCGCTCGACCCGGTGCGGGTCGAGTTGACCGTCGCGCTCGCCGGCGAGCTGGGCGTCCTGGGCCGGCCCGGGGTGCGGCTGGTCCGGCCCGAGCCGGCCGACGACGCCCTGCTGACCCGGGTGCACGACCCGCGCTACCTCGACGCGGTCCGCGTCGCCCCCCGCGACCCGCTGTTCGCCGGGTTCGGGCTGGGCACGTCGGACAATCCGGTCTTCGACGGGATGCACGAGTCCAGCGCGCTGGTCGCCGGCGCCACGGTGGCCGCCGCCGAGGCGGTGTGGCGGGGCGAGGCCCGGCGGGCGGTCAACGTGGCCGGTGGGCTGCACCACGCGATGCCGGCCCGCGCCGCCGGGTTCTGCGTCTACAACGACCCGGCGGTGGCCATCGCCCGCCTGCTCGACCTCGGCGCGCAGCGGATCGCGTACGTCGACGTGGACGTGCACCACGGCGACGGCGTACAGGCCGTCTTCTGGGACGACCCGCGGGTGCTCACCGTCAGCCTGCACGAGACCCCGCTCGCCCTGTTCCCCGGCACCGGGTTCCCCGACGAGACGGGCGGTCCGGAGGCGCAGGGCACCGCCGTGAACGTGCCGCTGCCGCCCGGGGTCGACGACGCCGGCTGGCTGCGCGCGTTCCACGCGGTCGTGCCGTCGGTGCTGCGGGCGTTCCGGCCGCAGCTCCTGGTCACCCAGTGCGGGGCCGACGGGCACCGGCTCGACCCCCTCGCCGACCTGCACCTGAGCGTCGACGGGCAGCGCGCCACCTACCTGGCGTTGCGGGCGCTGGCCGACGAGCTGTGCGAGGGCCGTTGGGTGGCCACCGGCGGCGGCGGGTACGCCCTCGTCGAGGTGGTGCCCCGCGCCTGGACCCATCTGCTCGCGGTGGCGACCGGCGACCCGATCGACCCGGCGACGCTCACCCCGCCCGGCTGGCGTGCTCTGGCCGCCGCCCGCCGCCCCGGCCGGGAGGTGCCGCTGCGGATGACCGACGACGCCGACCCCGCGTTCGCGCCGTGGCAGCCGACCGGCGAGCCGAGCTCGGTGGACCGGGCGATCGCGGCGACCCGCAAGGCGGTGTTCCCCCTGCTCGGCCTCGACCCGCACGACCCTCGGGACTGAGCCGGCGACCTGGGGAGGAGGCCGGAACCGGTGACCACAGTCGACCAGCCGGTGGACGTGCTGCTGAGCGACGGCAGCACCGTCGGGCTGCGCCCGATCCGCCCGGAGGACGCGTCGGGGATCGTGGCGATGCACGCCCGCTTCTCCGAGCGCACCCGCTACCTGCGCTACTTCTCGCCGTACCCGCGCATCCCGGAGCGGGACCTGAACCGGTTCGTCCACGTCGACCACCGTGACCGGGAGGCGTTCGTGGTGCTCGCCGCCGGGCGGATCGTCGCCGTGGGCCGCTACGAGCGGCTCGGCCCGCAGGCCCCCGAGGCCGAGGTGGCGTTCGTGGTGGAGGACGCCCACCAGGGGCGGGGGATCGGCTCGGTGCTGCTGGAGCACCTGGCCGACGCGGCCCGCCGGGCCGGGATCGTGCGCTTCGTCGCCGAGGTGCTCCCGGCCAACGGGGCGATGCTGCGGGTCTTCGCCGACTTCGGCTACCAGGTCCAACGCCAGTACGCCGACGGCGTGGTGCACCTGAGCTTCCCGATCGCCCCCACCGAGGCGACGCTCGCCGTGCAGCGGGGCCGGGAGCACCGCACCGAGGCCCGCTCCATCGCCCGGCTGCTGGCCCCCCGGGGCGTGGCCGTCTACGGCGCGAGCGCCACCGGGCAGGGCGTCGGTGCGGCCCTGCTCGGGCATCTGCGCGACGGTGGTTACCCCGGGCCGGTCGTGCCGGTGCACCCGAGCGCGGCGACGGTGGCGGGGCTGCCCGCGTACCCGTCGGCGGTCGACGCCGGCCACCCGATCGACCTGGCGGTCGTCGCGGTGGCCCCGGAGGCGGTGGGCTCGGTGGTGGCCGACGCGGCGGCGGCCGGCGCGCACGGCCTGGTGGTGATCTCGGCCGGCTTCGCCGAGGCCGGCGCGGGCGGCGCGGCGGCCCAGCGGGCCCTGGTCCGCGCCGCGCACGCCGCCGGCATGCGGGTCGTCGGCCCGAACTGCCTCGGCGTGGCCAACACCGCCGCTCAGGTACGCCTCAACGCGACCCTCGCCCCCGCGCTGCCGGCCCCCGGCCGGGTGGGCATCTTCAGCCAGTCCGGCGCGTTCGGGGTGGCGCTGCTCGCCGAGGCGGCCCGGCGCGGCCTGGGCCTGTCCAGCTTCGTCTCCGCCGGCAACCGGGCCGACGTCTCCGGCAACGACCTGCTTCAATACTGGCAGGACGACCCCGGCACCGACGTGATCATGTTGTACCTGGAGACGTTCGGCAACCCGCGCAAGTTCGCCCGGCTGGCCCGGCGGATCGGCCGGGACAAGCCGGTGGTGGCGCTGGCGTCCCCGGCCCGCCCGCCCGGCCTGGGCGGCGACGCGCCCGGCCCCGACGCGGTCGCGGTGAGCGCCCTGTTCGCCCAGTCCGGGGTGATCCGGGTCGACACGGTCGCCGAGCTGCTCGACGTCGGCGTGCTGCTGGCCCACCAGCCCCGGCCCGCCGGGCGGCGGGTCGCCGTGGTCGGCAACTCCTCGGCGCTGACCGGGCTGGCCGCCACCGCCTGCGCCACCCAGGGGCTGACGGTGGCCGCCGGCTACCCGTCCGACGTGGGCCCCCGGGCCGGGGCGGCCGAGTTCGCCGCCGCGCTCGGCGCGGCCGCCGCCGACGACGGCGTGGACGCCCTCGTCGCGGTCTTCGCCCCGCCGCTGCCCGGCCAGCTCACCGACACCGAGGCCGACTTCGCCGCCGCCCTGCCCGGCGCGCTCGACGCCGGTAAGCCGGTGGTGGCGACCTTCCTCGCCGGGCGCGTGCCGGCGGGGGTGCCGGCGTACCCGAGCGTGGAGGAGGCGGTGCGGGCCCTGGCCCGGGTCGCCGCGTACGCCGACTGGCTGCGCCGGCCGACCGGCGCGCTGCCCGAGCTGCCCCGGATCGACCCCGCCGCCGCGTCCGCCGCGCTGCGCGCCGACGGGGCCGACCCGGCGGGGCTGCTGGGCGCGTACGGCATCGACGTGGTGCCGTCGGTGCGCGCCGGGTCGGCCGACGAGGCGGTTGCCGCCGCCGGGGCGCTCGGCTGCCCGGTGGCGTTGAAGGCCGCCGCCCCCGGGCTGCGGCACCGCCTTGACCTCGGCGCGGTCCGGCTCGACCTGGCCGACGCGGCGGCGGTGCGCCGGGCGTACGCGGAGATGTCGGCGGTCTTCGGCGCGGACGTCCTGGTGCAGGCGATGGTCCCGCCCGGCGTGCCGTGCGTGGTGGAGCTGGTGGAGGATCCGGCGTTCGGGCCGGTGGTCGGGTTCGGCCTCGGCGGCGTCGCCACCGAGCTGCTCGGCGACCGGGCGTGGCGGGCGGTGCCGCTGACCGACGCCGACGCCGCCGAGCTGGTGTACGCGCCCCGGGCCGCGCCGCTGCTGCGCGGGCACCGGGGGGCCGCGCCGGTGGACCGGGCCGCCCTGGCGGAGCTGCTGCTGCGGGTGGGGCGGCTCGCCGACGAGCAGCCCCGGGTGCGTTCGCTCACCCTCAACCCGGTGCTGGCCCGCCCGGACGGCATCTCGGTGCTGCACGCCACGGTGGGCGTGGGCGCGGCGGGCGCCCGCCCCGACACGGGCCCCCGCCGCCTGTAAGGAAGGGCACCTTGTTAACGCCTTCTGCATAGGAAGGGCCCCCTCCTAACACCGCTGGGCCCGCGCCCAGCGCCGCACCGCACACGCGAGGGGCCCCGGCGAACCGCCGGGGCCCCTCCTTACGTGTGCCGCTCAGCAGGCGTACGCCTCCAGTCGCTGCGCCCGCTCCGGGGCGCGCAGCTTGAGCAGCGTGACCTTCTCGATCTGCCGGATCCGCTCCCGGGACAGGCCGAACTCCTTGCCCACCTCGTCGAGGGTGCGCTGCCGGCCGTCGTCCAGGCCGAAGCGGAGGCGGATCACCGCCTGCTCCCGCTGGGACAGGGTGGCCAGCACGATCTGCACCTCGTTGCGCAGCTCGCCGTCGGCGGCGGCAGCGCCGGGCTCGGCGGCCGGGTCGACGGCGGCGACGAAGTCGCCGAGGGCGCTCTCGCCGTCCTCGCCGACGGCCTGGTCGAGGCTGACCGGCTCCCGGTCGTACGAGATCAGCTCGATGACCTGGAACTCGGGGACGTCCATGGCCCGGGCGACCTCGGCCACGGTGGGCTCGCGACCCAGCGTGACGGCCAGCTCGCGGCGGGCCCGGACCATCCGGTTGACCTGCTCGACCATGTGCACCGGGATGCGGATGGTGCGGGCCTGGTCGGCCATCGCCCGGGTGATCGCCTGCCGGATCCACCAGGTCGCATACGTGGAGAACTTGAAGCCCTTGGTGTAGTCGAACTTCTCGACCGCCCGGATCAGGCCGAGGTTGCCCTCCTGGATGAGGTCGAGGAACGCCATGCCGCGGCCGGTGTACCGCTTGGCGATGCTGACGACGAGGCGGAGGTTGGCCTCCAGCAGGTGGTCCTTGGCCGTGCGCCCCTCGGCGACGACGATCTCCAGGTCGGCGCGCAGCTCCGTCGAGACCGGCGTGCAGGTGGCCAGCTTCTCCTCGGCGAACAGCCCGGCCTCGATCCGCTTGGCGAGCACCACCTCCTGCTCGGCGGTGAGCAGCTTGGTGCGCCCGATGCCGTTGAGGTAGGCCCGGACCAGGTCCGTGGAGACGCCGCGCTCGTCGGTGGCGTCCAGGTCGGTCAGGGTGTCGGCGGCAGCCTCGGCGTCGGTGGTGACGGCCGGGCCGATCTGGTTCTCGATCATCTGAAGGACCATCTCTGTCTCTCCCCGTGTCCACGTCGGTGCCGCGTTGCCGGCCCAGTGGTGCCGGTGACTCACACTCTGGCAAGCGGGACGTGAAACGGGAGTGAGGCGATCGGGGAACCGACAGCGGATAGGGGTGTGGCGGACCCCTGACCTTGCCAGGCCCGGCTACCGTGCCGGCAGTCGGTCGTTCGGGCCGAATCAGCAGGTCGGCGGCTCGTCGGCCGATCTTCGAGAGGGTGGAGGGCGTCGTGGTCTTCAAGCGGCTCATGCAGGCGATGGGTGTGGGCGGTCCGTCGGTGGAGACGGTGCTGAGCAATCCGAACTGCCGTCCGGGCGGTCAGTTGGAGGGCGTCGTGCACGTGGCGGGCGGCGAGCACGCGGTCGACATCGACTACGTCGCGCTGGGCCTGGTCACCCGGGTCGAGGTGGAGAGCGGCGACAGCGAGTACGAGACCACCCAGGAGTTCCACCGCCGTCAGGTGACGGGGGCGTTCCGGCTGGAGCCGGGGCAGCGCTACGACGTCCCGTTCCGCTTCGACGTGCCCTGGGAGACCCCGCTCACCGAGCTGTACGGGCAGCACCTGCACGGGATGACGATGGGGCTGCGTACGGAGCTGGAGGTGGCGCGGGCGGTCGACAAGGGCGACCTGGACGCGGTGGCGGTGCACCCGCTGCCGGCCCAGGAGGCGCTGCTGGAGGCGCTGCTGCGGCTGGGCTTCCGGTTCGCCCGCGCCGACGTCGAGCGGGGCCACATCTACGGGGTACGCCAGCACCTGCCGTTCTACCAGGAGATCGAGTTCTACCCGGCCCCCCAGTACGCCCAGGCGATCAACCAGCTGGAGGTCACCTTCGTCACCGACCCGCAGCAGGTGCAGGTGGTGCTGGAGATCGACAAGCGGGGCGGCGTGTTCACCGAGGGGCGGGACGCCTTCGGCCGGTTCACCGTCGACCACGCCACGGTGCACAACACCGACTGGGCCGCCCAGCTCGACGGCTGGCTGCGCCAGTCCATCCAGCGCCGCGGCCTCTTCTTCTGACCCCGGGACCTCTTCGGTGATCAAGAGGTTTGCGTCAGGTTCCGGGCGGCGGCTGACGCAAACCTCTTGATCACCAAGGGTGGGGTCAGAGGTCCAGGAGGAGGGTGCGGGGGCCTACGTTGACGCTCTCCACCAGCATGTGGGTGCGGAAGCGGCCCGTCTGCACCGGGGCGCCGCGCTCCCGCAGGGCCGCCACGACCGCCTCGACCAGGGGCTCGGCCACCTCGGCGGGGGCGGCGGCGGTCCAGCTCGGCCGCCGGCCCTTGCGGGCGTCGCCGTAGAGGGTGAACTGGCTGACCACCAGGATGCCCGCACCGGTGTCCGCCGCGCTGCGCTCGTCGTCCAGGATGCGCAGCTCGTGGATCTTGCGGGCCATGGTGCGGGCGGTCTCCCCGGTGTCGGTGTGGGTCACCCCGAGCAGCACCAGCAGCCCGTCGGTGACCGCGCCGACGACCTCCCCGTCGACCGTGACGCTGGCCCGGCCGACGGTCTGCACGACCGCCCGCATCAGAGCACCGCCCGTGTCGCCGCCGCCGGCATCCGCGTGGCTCTCAGCGCCCGCATCAGTCGGTCACCGGCTCGACGACGCCGCGCTCCACCAGGTGCGCCACGATCGGGCCGGCCGCCTCCGCCAGCTCCTGCGGCGTCACGTCGTGCGCGGCGGCGAGCAGGGCGAGCTGGTCGCGCATCGGCAGCCGGCCGTCCGCGCCGCCGACCAGGGCCAGCACCAACGGGTCGATCTCCTCCGTCCAGCGCAGCCCGTGCGGCATCGCCAGGACCTGCCGGTCCACCGCCCAGCCCTCGTCGCCCATGGTCGCCTCCTGCCGCAGCTGGAGCCCCTCGGCGGCCCGGTAGCGCGCGTCGAGCAGCCCGTCGGCGCCGTGCGCCCGGAGCCAGTCCTGGCGGTCGAACCAGGCGGCGATCTGGCCGCCCAGCGGCGGCTCCACCCGTTGCCGCAGGTCCTCCACCCGCACCACCGGGTCGGCGTGGCCGCCGCGGCGCAGCGAGACGATGCCGAAGCCGATCGCCTCCACCTTGTGCGCGTCGAACCAGTCGAGCCAGGCCGCCGCCCGGTGCGGGTCGGCGGCCTCCCCGACGTCGGTCAGCCACAGGTTGACGTACGCCATCGGGTCGGCGACCTCCCGCTGGATGACCCAGGCGTCCAGGCCGGTGCCGGTGAACCAGCCGGCCACCCGCTCGCCCCAGTCCTCCCCGGTGACGTGCACCCAGTTGGCCAGGTACTGCATGGTGCCGCCCTCGGTGAGCAGCCCCGGTGCGGCGGCGGCCAGCTCGGCGCCGATCGCGTCGCCGACCCGGCCCGAGTCCCGGTACACGTGGGTGGTGGTGCCCGGGCCGACCACGAACGGCGGGTTGCTGACCACCAGGTCGAACCGGCGCCCGGCGACCGGGGCGACCAGGTCCCCGCGCAGCAACTCCCAGTCCTGGCCGTTGAGCGCGGCCGTGGTGGCGGCGAAGCGCAAAGCCCGCTCGGAGACGTCGGTCGCGGTGACCCGGCGGGCGTGGGTGGCCAGGTGCAGCGCCTGCACCCCGGAGCCGGTGCCCAGGTCGAGCGCGGTCTCCACCGGCCGGCGCACCGCCGCCCCGATCAGCGTCTGGGTCGCCCCGCCGATGCCGAGCACGTGCTCGGAGTGCAGCGGCCGGCCCGGCCGGGAGCTGACCGGCAGGTCGGCGAGGACCCACCAGTCGTCGGCGTACGGCTCCAGGTCGACGCCCGCGCGCAGCCCGTCGCCGTGCCGCTCCACCAGGCCCCCGGCCAGCGCCTCGGCCACGGTCAGCGGGGCGAGCGCGGCGGCCACCGCGGCCTCCGGCTCGGTCTGGTCGCAGATGAACACCCGGATGAGGGTGGCCAGCGGGTCGAGGTCGGCGGTGGCGCGCAGGGCCGCCCGGAAGTCGTTGCGGGCGATCCCGCCGGTGGCCTGCGGTCCGAGCCGGTCGGCGATGCCGTTCGAGGTGTACGCGGCGCGGGCGAGCGCCGTCCGGAGCGCCTCGACGCCGGCGGGGGAGAGCAGCATGTCGTGTTCGTCCACGTCGCCATCCTGCCTGCCGGGGCGGCGCGCATCGGCACCGCCGCCCCGAAATCCGACCGCCGGGCGGGACCGGCCGGGCCGGGAGCCGGTGTCGGGGAGTCGGCGTCGTCCCCGGGCGGCGGACGGGCAGGATGGACCGCATGACGTTCTCGCTGCCCATCGACCCCGAGGCCAACCGGCTGCTGGAGCGCAGCCCGCTGGCCCTGCTGCTGGGAATGACGCTCGACCAGCAGATCCCGATGGAGAAGGCGTTCTCCTCGCCGTACGTGCTGACCCAGCGCCTCGGGCACGAGCCGGACGCCCGCGAGCTGGCCGGTTACGACCCGGACGCCCTGGTGGCGGTCTTCGCCGAGCCGCCCGCCCTGCACCGGTTCCCGAAGGCGATGGCCGCCCGGACGCAGGAGGTGTGCCGGGTGCTGGTCGACCGGTACGACGGTGACGCCGCCCGGCTCTGGGCCGACGTCGCCGACGGGCGGGAGCTGCTGCGCCGGATCACCGAGCTGCCCGGGTTCGGCCGGCAGAAGGCGCAGATCCTCGTCGCGCTGCTCGGCAAGCGGTACGGCGTCACCCCGGCCGGCTGGCGGGAGGCGGCCGGCGGCTACGGCGACGCCGACGCGTACCGGTCGGTGGCCGACGTGGCCGACGCGGACTCGCTGCGCCGCGTACGCGAGTACAAGCAGCGGATGAAGGCGGAGGCGAAGGCCGCGAAGGGCTGACGAAACCCGCGCCGCTCGGGCTCGTTGAGCCCGTCGGGCGTCGGGGACGGGTGGGCGATGACGGAGGACCAGCGGGGCACGGCGCTGCTGCGGGGCGCGGTGAGCTCGCCCCGGGCCAGCTTCCTGGAGCTCTTCTTCGACCTGGTGTTCGTCTTCGCGTTGACCCGGGTGTCGCAGCGGATCATCGACGACGTGGCGTCCCCCGGCCGGGACGTGTGGAGCGAGGTCGCGCAGACCCTGCTGCTGTTCCTCGCGCTCTGGCTGGTCTGGACGCTCACGGCCTGGGTGACCAGCCGCTACGAGCCGGAGCGCGGGGTCATCCAGTTCGTCGTGGTGGCCTCGATGTTCGGCAGCATGGTGATGGCCGTCGCGCTGCCCCGGGCCTTCGCCGAGCGGGCGCTGACCTTCGCCTGCGCATACCTGGCGATGCAGATCGGCCGGCCGCTGCTGGTCACCGTGGCGCTGCGCCGGCACCCCCGCCGGACGGTGACGGCGCGCATCGTGGCCTGGATGACGGTCGGCGCGCTGGCCTGGCTCGCCGGTGCCCTGGTGCCGCAGCCGGCCCTCCGGGCGGTGCTCTGGACCGCCGCACTGGCCTGGGACTACACGGGGCTGGCGCTCGGCTGGCCGGTGCCGCGTCTCGGGCCGACCCGGGTCTCCGGCTGGGCCGTGATGGGCGAACACCTGGCGGAGCGGTACCAGCAGATCTTCCTGATCGCGCTCGGCGAGACGATCCTCATCATCGGGTTCACGTTCAGCAACAGCGGCTTCTCTGCGGCCGGGTTCGGGGCGTTCGCCCTCTCGTTCCTGGTGACGGCGCTGTTCTGGCGGATCTACTTCCACCGGGCCGGGCACCTGCTGGCCGAGGCGATCCGGGTGGCCCGGTCGCCGGGGCTGCTGGGCGAGTCGGCGAGCTGGACCCACCTGGTGATGGTGGCCGGTGTGCTGGTCACGGGCGTCGGCTACGAGCTGGTCATCGACCATCCCTTCGCCCGGACGGAGTCGACGTGGGCAGTCTTCGTCATGGGCGGCCCCGCGTTGTTCCTGGCCGCCCGGGCACGCTTCGAGTACGAGATCTTCGGCCGGGTCTCCCGCTCTCGGCTGGCCGGGGTGCTGGTGCTGGTCGCGCTGGCCCCGCTGGCGCTGCGCATGTCGCCGATGGTTGCGCTCGCGTCGGCGGCCGCCGTGCTGGTGGCGATCGCCGTGAGCGACGCGGCGCGGTCGTGGGGCCGCCCGGCCGAGCGCCCCGCATCGCCGCTGTAGCGGCCCGCCCACCGCCATCCAGGGCCGCCCCGGGGCGGCCCGGGGTTCAGGCGGTCGTGGCCCGGGGCTCAGGCGCGGTTGTGGCCCGGGGCTCAGGCCGCGGTGGGCCGGGAGAGGGCGGCGAGGGCCCGCCGCACGTCGGCGAGGGACACCGTCGCCGAGTCGTCCAGCTCGGCCAGGCCGGCCTCGATCCACTGCCGCATCAGCGTGGTCACCCCGATGCCCCGGGCGTCGGCGGCGGCCCGCACCCGCTCGTACGTCTCCAGCGGCAGCCGCACCGAGCGGCTGACCATCGGCACGTCGGTGTCGGGGGTGGGCAGCTCCACGGGCGCGCCGGTGTCGATCAACTCGGCCAGCGGGTCGCCACCGCCGTGGAACTGCTTGGTCGCGTCGTTACGGTTCATCGCCACGCCTCCTCATCGGCGGAATCTGCGGCCGGCGTCGTCGTCGGAAAACCGGCGGACGGCCTCGTCGTAGCGCTTGGCCTCGGCGTCGGTCAGCTCCCGGGCGGAGAGCACGTCCCAGTCGTTGTCGGCGCCGTCGGCCTCGGCGAGCAGCACGGCCAGCCGCCTGCCGTGGCGGGCGGCGGCGTAGACGACCATCACGTCGTCGCCCAGGTGCCGGATGACCCGCCGCGGGCTGTGCAGCGCCTCCCAGACCTCCCCGGGCGTGACGTCGTAGACCCGCAGGTTGGCCAACGCCTCGTCGGTGAAGCTGAACCGGCTGCCCACGAGCGGAGCGTACCACGGGCGTAACACGCGCCGGAACGAGTCGATTTCGCTGATCAACGCCCCGCGACGAACCGATCAACGCCCCGGGATGACAGGATGGGGGCGATCCCTCTTGGAGGTTCGTGGTGAAGCGTCAGGCGTACCAGCCGATCCTGATCACCGACGCGGCCCGCAGCCAGGACGACCAGCTCACCAGCCGGCAGCGCCGCTACGTCGTGATGATGGGCGTCCGGGTGGCCTGCGTGATCGTCGGCGCGATCCTGGTCGGCGCGCAGGCGCCCATGCTCTGGCTCTGGCTGCCGCTGTGCGGCCTCGGGATGGTGCTCATCCCGTGGCTGGCGGTGCTGCTGGCCAACGACCGGCCGCCGAAGGAGAAGCACCGGCTGGCCAACCGCTTCCAGCCCCGGCACACCGACCCGGCCCCGCCGATGAGCCTGGCCGCCGAGGAGCGCCCGCACAAGGTCATCGACGCCGAGCCCTGACCGGCACGGCCCGGCCTCCCGGTGGCCGGCGCGCGCCGGGCGGGCCGCCGTCAGCCCGTCGGGCGCGCGCCGATGGTCGACACGGCCAGCGCGCCCAGGTCGCCGGCCCGGTCCAGCGCCGCCCGGGGCCCCGCCCCGGCCAGCCAGGCCGACAGCAGCCCGGCCGCGAAGGCGTCCCCGGCCCCGGTGACGTCGGCCACGGCCACCCGCCGCGTCGGCGCCACGCTGACCGTCGCCGCCCGGTCCGCCCACACCGCCCCGGCCGCGCCCCGCTTCACCACCACCCGCCGGGCCGTCGCCGTCAGGGCCCGCGCCTGCGCCGCCGGGTCCAGCCCGCCGGCCAGCACGGCCGCCTCGTCGGCGTTGACCAGGAGCAGGTCGACGTCGCGTACCCAGGTCAGGAAGGCCGCCGCGCCGACCCGCCGCAGCGGCGCCGCGGACGCCGCGTCGACGCTCGTGGTGAGCCCGCGCTCGCGCGCCGCGGCCAGCGCGCGCAGCCCGGCGCCGCGCGACCCGACGTCCAACAGGGGATACGCGGACAGGTGCAGGTGCCGCGCGTCGGGCGCTGCGGCGAGGGCGGCGTCGACGTGCCCGGCGCCCAGCCGCAGGTTCGCCCCCCGTTCGGTCACCATCGTGCGCTCGCCGTCGCCGGTGAGCACGATCACGGTGCCCGTGGTGCGGCCCACGTGCCGCTCGACGGCGCAGTCGACGCCGGCCCGCTCCAGCTCGGCGACCCGGTCGCGGCCCGCGTCGTCGTCGCCGACTGCGCCGACCATGGTCACCGGCACGCCCTGGGCGGCGAGCCAGGCGGCGGTGTTGGCGGCCTGCCCACCGCCGGTGACCCGGATCGTGGCCGGGGTGTCGGAGCCGGTGGCCAGCGGCCCGCCGAGCACCGCGACCACGTCGGTGATCAGGTCGCCGACGACGACGATCCGGCCCGGCCCGGCCGGGTGGCGCGCAGCGGTCATGCGGCGGCGCGGCCGGCGGCGGCGACCGCGATCCGGGCGGCGAGGTCGGCGTTGCGCAGGATGATCCGCACGTTCACCGCGAGGCTCGCGCCCTCGGTGGCGGAGTGGAAGTGCGCGAGCAGGTACGGCGTCACGGCCTTGCCGGTCACCCCGTCGCGCTCCAGCAGGGCGAGGCCCTCGGCGAGCGTCCGGTCGTGCAGGGCCGGGTCGAGCTGCTCGTCGGCCGGCAGCGGGTTGGCCACGATCAGCCCCCCGCCGTGCACCCCGTGGGCGTCCCGCGCGGCCAGCACGTCGGCGACCTGCTCGGGCGAGTCGACCGACCAGTCCAGGTCGAAGCCGGCATCGGTGAGATAGAAGCCGGGGAACCGGCGGGTGCGGTAGCCGACCACGGCGACGCCGAGGGTCTCCAGCCGCTCCAGGGTCGCCCCGACGTCGAGGATCGACTTGACCCCGGCGCAGACCACGGCGATCGGCGTGCGGGCCAGGGTGCCCAGGTCGGCCGACTCGTCGAAGGTCGTCGCGGCCTCCCGGTGCACCCCGCCCAGCCCGCCGGTGGCGAAGACCCCGATCCCGGCGGCGGCGGCCACCGCGCTGGTGGCGGCGACCGTGGTGGCCCCGTCCGCGCCGGCCGCGGCGGCGATCGCGAGGTCGCGCACCGAGAGCTTGCTCACGCCGTCGACGGTCGCGAGCCGGGTCAGCTCCGCGTCGTCGAGGCCCACCACGAGCTGACCGCCGACCATGCCGATGGTCGCCGGGACCGCCCCGGCGGCGCGGACGGCCTGCTCGATCTCGCGGGCCACCCGCAGGTTGTCGGGCCGGGGCAGGCCGTGCGAGACGATGGTGCTCTCCAGGGCGACGACCGGCCGCCGGTCGCGCAGGGCGGCGGCCACCTCGACGCCGAGGCGGGTGTGGAAGCTGTTCACGTCCGTTACGGTACGGGCCGGGAAAGGGTGGCCTGCGGTGGACCCGGCCAGGTCGGCCTGCCAGACTGGAAAGTTGGAGGTGCAGAAGTGAACACACAGGTTCTCGAACGTCCGGACCTGAAGGATGCCGACACCGGTCCCGAGATGTTCCACTACGTCCGCAAGGACAAGATCGCCGAGAGTGCCGTCATGGGCACCTTCGTCGTCGCGCTGTGCGGGGAGAAGTTCCCGGTGACCAAGGCCGCCAAGCCGGGCTCTCCGGTCTGCCCGAAGTGCAAGGAGATCTACGAATCCTGGGGCGAGTGACCATGGGCGGCCTCCGGCCGCCCACGTAACCTTCGGCGGTGACCACCTCCACCGCCCTGCTCCTCGCCGACCTGACCGGGGTGGCCGTCTTCGCCGCCTCCGGGGCCTCGGCGGCGGTGGCCAAGCGTCTCGACCTGTTCGGCGTCGTCTTCGTCGGCTTCGTCGCCGCGCTCGGCGGCGGGATCCTCCGCGATCTGGTGATCGACGAGGTGCCGCCGCTGGCCTTCGCCGACTGGCGCTACGCGGCGACGGCCGCGCTCACCGCCGCCGCCACCTTCTGGCTGCACCCCAGACTGGCCCGGCTGCGCACCACCGTGCTGGTGCTCGACGCCGCCGGCCTCGGCCTGTTCACCGTCACCGGCACCCTCAAGGCGCTCGACGCCGGCGTCCCGGCTGTCGGCGCGTGCCTGCTCGGCATGCTCACCGCCATCGGCGGCGGGCTCGGCCGGGACCTGCTCACCGGCGAGATCCCCGTGGTGCTGCGCCGGGAGATCTACGCGGTGGCGGCCCTCGCCGGGGCGGTCGCCGTGGCGCTGCTCGACGCGTTCGGGCGGGCCGACGCCGCCGGGCTGACCGCCGCGGCGGTGTTCGTCTTCGCGCTGCGCCTGGTGTCGCTGCGGCGGCGCTGGTCCGCCCCGGTGGCCACGCTGCGCCCGCCCCGCACCGGCGCCCGGGGCCCCGGCTCCTGACCGAGGGTGATCGTGTGCCGCCTGTTCGTGTGGTGCGAAGGGTGCTGATGTGACCAGCGTGGCGTCGCCTGGGCCCACCGGCCCGCGCTGGTTATGCTGATCCGGCCTTCGCGGCACCCGATGCGCGAGGGCCTTTTCATGGGCGGCGGCACCCGTGGCCCTCGACCGGGGCCCGCCGTCGCGCGGTCGGAGAGGAGCCTGACGCGTGGCAGCCCGGACGCCGGCGCTCGAGACGTTCCCGCCCCTGCGTGCGTGGCAGCGCAAGGCGCTGGTGGAGTACCTGCGGCGACGCACCGAGGACTTCACGGCGGTCGCCACCCCGGGGGCCGGCAAGACCACCTTCGCCCTGCGGATCGCCGCCGAGCTGCTCGCCGACGGCACCGTCGAGGCGGTCACCGTGGTCGCCCCCACCGAGCACCTGAAGACCCAGTGGGCGCAGGCGGCGGCCCGGGTCGGCATCCAGCTCGACGCCGCGTTCCGCAACGCCGACCTGCACTCGTCCGCCGACTTCCACGGCGCGGTGGTCACCTATGCCCAGGTGGGGATGGCGCCCCAGGTGCACCGGCGGCGCACCATGACGCGACGCACCCTGGTCATCCTCGACGAGATCCACCACGCGGGCGACTCCCGCACCTGGGGCGACGGGGTGAAGGCGGCGTTCGAGCCCGCCGTGCGCCGGCTGATGCTCACCGGCACCCCGTTCCGCTCCGACGACAACCCGATCCCGTTCGTCACCTACGAGCGGGGCGGCGACGGCCTGCTGCGGTCCCGCGCCGACGCCGTCTACGGCTACGCCGACGCGCTGCGCGACAACGTGGTCCGGCCGGTGCTGTTCCTGGCGTACTCGGGGGAGACCCGGTGGCGGACGAACGCCGGGGACGAGCTGGCCGCCCGGCTGGGCGAGCCGATGACCCAGGATCTCGTCGCCCAGGCGTGGCGTACCGCCCTGGATCCGGCCGGCGACTGGATGCCGCAGGTGCTGCGGGCCGCCGACGCCCGGCTGACCGTGCTGCGCAACGCGGGGATGCCCGACGCCGGCGGGCTGATCATCGCCAGCGACCAGCAGACCGCCCGCTCGTACGCGAAGCTGATCGAGCGGCTCACGGGCGAGAAGGCCGCGGTGGTGCTCTCCGACGACCAGGGCGCGTCCGCCCGGATCGCGACGTTCGCGGCGTCCGAGCAGCGCTGGCTGGTGGCGGTCCGGATGGTCTCCGAGGGCGTCGACATCCCCCGGCTGGCGGTCGGCGTCTACGCGACCAGCGCCAGCACCCCGCTCTACTTCGCCCAGGCCATCGGCCGGTTCGTCCGGGCCCGCCGGCCCGGGGAGACCGCGTCGGTGTTCCTGCCCAGCGTCCCGCACCTGTTGGGGCTGGCCAGCGAGATGGAGGCCGAGCGGGACCACGTGCTCGGCAAGCCGAAGGACCGCGAGGGCTTCGACGACGACCTGCTGGAGCGTGCCCAGCGCGACGACCAGGCCAGCGGGGAGCTGGAGAAGCGGTTCGCCGCCCTGTCCGCCACGGCCGAGCTGGACCAGGTGATCTTCGACGGCGCGTCCTTCGGCACGGCCGCCCAGGCCGGCACCCCCGAGGAGGAGGAATACCTGGGGCTGCCCGGGCTGCTCACCGCCGACCAGGTCTCCCTGCTGCTCACCAAGCGGCAGGCCGAGCAACTGGCCGCCCAGCGCCGCCGGGCCACCGAGCGGGCCGCTGAGCCGGCCGCTACGGCCACGGTGGCGCCTCCGCCGCCGATGAGCGCCGCCCAGCGCCGGGTGGCGCTACGGCGGCAACTGAACGCCCTCGTGGCCGCGCGGCACCACCGCACCGGCCTCCCGCACGGCAAGATCCACGCCGAGCTGCGCCGGCTGTGCGGCGGCCCGCCCAGCGCCCAGGCCACGATCGAACAGCTCGAGGAACGGATAGCCACGGTCCAGACCCTGTGACCGGGGGCGGAAACGGATAAGCCGGCCGGAGGCACCCAACGGGTGCCTCCGGCCGGCTTATGTCGGTATGCGGTCTCTTGGGGTCAGTTCGCCATGAGATCGGCGCCACGCCAGCTGAACTCGGGGTCCGTCGCGTACCGCACGGTGATCTTCACGAGATCCTCCGCGTACTTGTTCGCGTGGTGCCCACAGAACACCAGCTCGCTCCCGCCCGCCAGAGTGATACGGAGCTTGCCGGCAGCGTTGCAGCGGTCGCACCGTTCATCGGCGGCTGGGGGAGCCACCGTCTCGGGCGGCGGCGTGAGGGTCGGGGTCATCGCCTTCCTCCTCTGGTCGTCACCGATGAACAATCTCGTCGGTCGTTGCTCACCTATCGTGCAACACCCGACGAGGGTCTTGCCTTCCCTGTGTGCCCGCGGGGGACCGAGGTCACACCTGGCGGCAACAGTGTGCCGTGCACCAAGGGTGCCACGTCAACGATCACAATCGTGCAACCGACCGATCACCATCGGGTGTTGTACGGCTGGTGATCAAAGCGACACGGGCAGTTGACGAACGCGGGTCAGTCCAGGTAGTCACGGAGAACCTGTGACCGCGACGGGTGACGCAGTTTCGACATCGTCTTCGACTCGATCTGCCGGATCCGCTCCCGGGTCACGCCGTAGACCTGGCCGATCTCGTCCAGCGTGCGCGGCTGGCCGTCGGTCAGGCCGAAGCGGAGCCGGACCACGCCCGCCTCACGCTCGGACAGCGTCTGGAGCACCTGCTGGAGTTGGTCCTGCAGCAGGGAGAAGGAGACGGCGTCGACCGCGACGACGGCCTCCGAGTCCTCGATGAAGTCGCCGAGCTGACTGTCGCCCTCGTCACCGATGGTCTGGTCGAGCGAGATGGGCTCCCGAGCGTACTGCTGGATCTCCAGCACCTTCTCGGGTGTGATGTCCATCTCCTTGGCCAGCTCCTCCGGGGTGGGCTCGCGGCCCAGGTCCTGGAGCAGCTCGCGTTGGATCCGGCCGAGCTTGTTGATCACCTCGACCATGTGCACCGGGATGCGGATGGTGCGGGCCTGGTCGGCCATCGCCCGGGTGATCGCCTGGCGGATCCACCAGGTCGCGTACGTGGAGAACTTGTAGCCCTTGGTGTAGTCGAACTTCTCGACCGCCCGGATCAGGCCGAGGTTGCCCTCCTGGATGAGGTCGAGGAACGCCATGCCCCGGCCGGTGTAGCGCTTGGCCAGCGACACCACCAGCCGGAGGTTGGCCTCCAGCAGGTGGTTCTTGGCCCGCTCGCCGTCGCGGGAGATCCAGCCGAGGTCGCGGACCATCTCCCGGACCAGCTTCTCCTCGCCCTCCTCGGCGGCGCGCAGCCGCTCGGCGGCGTAGAGGCCCGCCTCGATCCGCTTGGCGAGCTCCACCTCCTGCTCGGCGTTGAGCAGGGGCACCTTGCCGATCTGCTTGAGGTAGGCCCGCACGGAGTCGGCGGAGGCGGTCAGCTCGGCGTCGCGACGCGCCTGCTTGAGCGCCTCGGACTCCTCGTCGTCCCACTCGAAGTCGTTGTCGGTGGCGGAGCTGGCGGCGTCGGCCGCGGCGGCCTGGGCCAGCTCGGCCGGCTCCTCGACCACCACGTCCTCGATCTCGGCGGCGAGCTCCTCCGGATCGATGTCGCCCTCGGCGCCCTCGCCCTTGGGCTTGGCGGCAGCCTTGGCCGGCTTGCCCGCGGCGGCGGCCACCGTCGCCTTGGTGGCCCGGGTGGGCCGCGCGACCTTCGCCGGGACGGCGGCCTTCGCCACCGCCTCGGTCGTCGCCTTGCGCGCGGCGACCTTCCGGGGAGCCGGCGCGGGGGCGTCGTCGGCGGCGGGCGCCTGCTTCGGAGCGGGCGCGGCCACCTTCTTCGTGGTCTTGGCGGTGGTGGCCCGGGACGCCGGGGTGGCGGACCGGGCGGCGGCGACCCGGCGGCGCGGGCTGGCCGAGCCGTCGACGACCACGGTCACCCCCGCTTCCGCGAGCGCACGCAGGATCTTCTTGGCCTGGGCCGGAGTCACCTCGGCGGACTCGACGGTGCGCGCGAGCTGGGCCGACGTGAGCTGGCCGCCGGCGCTCTGCGCGTGGGCGATCAGGGTGTCGGTGAGCGAGCGAACGTCGGCGCCGGTCTGGCGGGGTTCTGTCACGAAGACCTTCCGGAGGCGAAAAGCGAGCACGGCCGGGTTGCCCGACGCGGCGCGGAACACGGTGCCGGGCGATGTCGTTGAGGGACCCCCGTGTCCCGGGCCGGCCGGTGGCTGGCGGTCCGTGGCGCGTGGGCAGGGTGAATTGTAACGCCGTCTGCCGCGATCATCCTGCGCCGCACGGCGGACCGACTGGCGGGACCGCCGATTCGACGCAGATGTGGACTTTGTAAGGATGATACTCGCGCGCGACCCGGACGGGTCCGGTCGTGCGGGAAGGGGACGAACCTATGGACCGCGCGGTGCCGCCACCCGGGGAACTGTTGGAGATCGCCGTCGATGTCGCCCGGGCCGCGGCGGCGACCGCGCACCGGATGTGGGCCGAGGGGGTGTCGGTGGCCGCCACCAAGTCCACCGTCACCGACGTGGTCACCGCCGCCGACCGGGCCGTGGAGCGGCAGGTGCTCGACGCGCTGCGCCGGCTCCGGCCGCACGACGCGGTCCTGGGGGAGGAGTACGGCGCGGGCGACGCCGCCCCGGCCGCCCGGGTGCGCTGGATCCTCGACCCGATCGACGGGACGGTCAACTACCTCTACGGGCTGCCGTGCTGCGCGGTGTCGCTGGCCGCCGAGGTCGACGGCCAGGTGGTCGCGGGCGTGGTGCGCAACGTGTTCACCGGCGACGAGTGGACGGCCACCGCCGGGGGTGGCGCGTACCGGGCCGGGGAGCGGCTGCGCTGCTCGGCCGAGACCGACCTCGGGCAGGCGCTGGTCGCCACCGGCTTCGGCTACGACCCGGCCCGCCGGACCCACCAGGCCCGGGTGCTCGCCGGGCTGATCGGCCACGTGCGGGACGTCCGCCGGCAGGGGGCCGCCTCGGTGGACCTCTGCCTGGCCGCCGAGGGGCGGCTGGACGCGTACTACGAGAAGGGCCTGAACCTCTGGGACCACGCGGCCGGCGCGCTGGTCGGCACCGAGGCCGGGCTGCTGGTCGGCGGGCTCGGCGGGCGGCCGGCGGGCCCGGACCTGGTGATCGCGGCCCCGCCGGCGCTGTTCGCGCCGCTGCACGACCGGCTGGCCGACCTGGACGCCTCGGGCGGCCCCTGACCGCCCGGAGGTGACCGGGCCGGCCGGCCCGGTCACTTGTCGACGGGCATCGGGCAGGTGCCGGCCGGGGCGACCGGGGCGCCCAGGTCGCCGAGGGACTGGTTGACCTCCGTGGTGGTGGCGAGCTGGGCGAAGCTGTTGCCCAGGACCACGTCGACCGTGTCGTCCTTGCGCTTGATGTCGAACTTCGGCTCGGCGTTGTTGAGGAAGTACGCGCGCAGCAGGTGGGCGGAGCCGACGCCCTTCGGGCCGTACTGCAGGACGGCGACGCCGTCGAGCTGCTGCTTGGCGTTGCCCTCCTTCTTCACCTGGAACTTGCGGTTGCGGAAGTCGTCCGCCACCTTCTTGGCGAGACCCGCCTCGTCGGTGGCGTTGTAGACGTTGATCTTCACGTCCTTGTTCTCGTGCAGGGTCACGTCCGCCAGCGGCGCGCCCTCGGGGCAGCCGGCTGCCGCGCCGCCCTTGCCCTGGGTGTCGCGGACCACGGCCACGACCACGACGACCAGGGCGACGACCGCCAGCAGACCGACGACTACGAGTGCTCGCACTCGCGCAAAGCTCATCCTGGCGCTCCCCGGACGGTGATTGGGTGGCGGCGGCCGAGGGCGGGTGGGCCGCCCCGCCGGCCGTCGAGTACGCCGCTGAGGCTAACGGTTGTCCGGCGGTCGCGTGGAAACAGTCCGACATGCCGGCGCGCCAACCGGGAAGCGGGTAGTACTACCCCTATCTTCGTGTCGCCTGAGTCACATTGGGAACAACTTCGAGGTCTGGGGCGTACATCTGAGCCGCGAGGGCGGTATACATGCCTCGCCCGAGGGGGGTAAGGTACCGCGCTCGCTGGGGGAGTTTCTCTGGCGGACCCGGTCCGGCCGGTGGCCGGGTCGGGTGACCGACAAAAGTTGGTGGCCGGCAGTGGAACCGAAACAGCGCCTTCCGGCGTTACAACCGGGAGCGACCATATCGATATGGGAGAGTGAAACCGATGGCCACCGACTACGACGCCCCGCGTCGCGACGAGGTCGACCTCGGCGAGGACAGCCTGGAAGAGCTCAAGGCCCGGCGGGTCGACTCACAGTCGGGCGCCGTGGACGTCGACGAGGCCGAGGTGGCCGAGAGCTTCGAGCTCCCCGGTGCTGACCTGGCCGACGAGGAGCTCACGGTCAAGGTGCTACCGATGCAGCAGGACGAGTTCCGATGCGCCCGCTGCTTCCTGGTCCACCACCGCAGCCAGCTGGCGGTCGAGCGCAACGGCGAGCTGATCTGCCGCGAGTGCGTCTGACCGCGACAGGGCACACCAGCACCTCGACGGGGGACACCAGCGCCTCCATCCGGCGACATCAGCGGCGGCCTCATCGGTGAGGCCGCCGCTGTGGGAGCCGCCGATCCCGGGCACGTCCGCGCCCGCCGGTGCGCCACCGGCCCACGGCACCGCCGTGCGCCGGTGGCGGGGAACTGCTTGACTCGTCGGGACGGTTCCCCACCCGCCGAAGCACCGGGAGGTCGACGCATGGTCGAGCGCAGCGACGACGGCGGGCGGCCCGCCACCGACGGCACCGGCGGGCCGGAGCCCGCCCCGCCGGGCGACAGCCGCACCGGGTCCGAGCCCGCTCCGCCGGGCAGCGCCCGCACCGGGTCCGAGGCCGCCCGGCCGGGCGGCACCGGCGCGGGGGAGGAGCTGGGCGCGACGGTCGCCGCGCTGACCGCCGACGACGTCGAGCCGGCCCGCCGGCGGCAGCTGCTGACCCGGCTGGTCGGCCAGGTCCGAGGCCGGGGCCTCGCCGACCTGTTCAAGCCGCGCGCCGCCGTCCGCTGGATGACCGACGCGGTCGCTGACGTCGCCCCGCACGTGCCGATCCGGGACCTGGCCACCCTGCGCCGGCACTTTCCCGGCCTGGACGACGAGGCCCTCGCCGACCGGCTGGTCCGCAACGCCGCCCGGACGACCGCCGCGATCGGCGCGGCCGGCGGGGGAGTCGCGGCCGTCGAGTGGGCGGTCGCGCCGACGCTGCTCTCCGCGCCGGTGCTGCTGGCCGCCGAGACGGTCGCGGTGGTGGCCGTCGAGCTGAAGCTGATCGGCGAGCTGCACGAGGTGTACGGTGCCCCGCTGCCCACCGCCGGCACCCAGCGGACGGTGGCCGTGGTGCAGTCCTGGGCCAGCCAGCGGGGGATCAACCCGATGATGCCCGGGGTGGGCGTCGGCGCGGTGCTCGGCACGGCGGCCCGCAAGGAGCTGCGGGACACCCTGCTCAAGCGCTTCGGCCGCAACCTGACCACGCTCGGCCCGTTCCTCACCGGGGCGGCGGTCGCCAGCTATCTCAACCGGCGGGCCACCCGGTCCCTCGGCGAGCAGCTCCGCAAGGACCTCGGGCGGCAGCGGCGCGAGCTGCCCGGCCCGCCGCCCGCCCTGCCCTGACCGCCGAGGCGGGTGCGTGCGGGCGCCTCAGCGGGTGTCGCGGGCGGGCTCAGGCCGGCGACGACGGGCCGGCGTCGCGGGCGGCGAGGAGCGCGGCGGCCAGGCGTACCGGGTCGCGGGTGCTGACCACCCAGAACGGGGTGGGGTCGGCCGGGTCGTCCAACACCACCTGCACCGCCCCGGCGATCCAGGGGCGCTGCACCACGAACGCGAGCGGGTCCGCCCCGACGCCGAGCACCTCGCGGCGGCCGGCGGCGTCCAACGGGACGGCGTCGGCCACGAACCGCACGGGCAGGCGGGCGTCGTCCACCCGCAGCTCGCCGTCGGCCACGGCGACCCGGACGCGGCCCAGCCACCACAGGGCGGCCACCGTCGCCGGCAGCAGCACCACGAACGGCAGCCAGGCGCGCAGGCCGCCCGCGCCCAGCCACAGCTCCAGCGCGAGGAATCCGCCGAGGGCCGGCCCGGCCAGCCAGAGCCACCACGGCAGGCTGAGCCGCTCCGCGTACGTGGTGGCGGTCGTGGCGGACGTGGGGGCGGGCGATCGGCTCACTCCTGCCAGGGTACGGCGCGCGACGGCTGGTCGACCCGGCAGGATGACAGGGCACCCCGTGAACCGGACGGAAGAGGCAGACCGTGACCGACGACGTACCCGTGCCCGTGCGGCGGCTCGACCCGCAGCTGCCGCTGCCGGCGTACTCCCATCCCGGCGACGCCGGGGCGGACCTGGTGGCCGCCGCGGACGTGGAACTGCCCCCCGGCGGCCGGGCCCTGGTCCCGACCGGCCTGGCGATCGCCCTCCCGGAGGGGTACGTGGGTCTGGTGCATCCCCGGTCGGGCCTGGCGGCCAGGCTCGGCGTGACGGTGCTCAACGCGCCCGGTACGGTCGACGCCGGCTACCGGGGTGAGATCCTCGTCAACCTGATCAATCATGATCGGGAGACACCGGCGAAGATCGCCCGTGGCGATCGGATCGCGCAACTCGTTGTCCAGCGGGTGGCGCGGGCCGATTTCCGGCCGGTGGCCGAGCTGCCGCCGTCCCGGCGGGGCGTCGGCGGGCACGGCTCGACCGGCGGGCACGCCGGGCTCGTCCCGCCGCCGGCGGACCGGGCCGGCGGGCAGCCGGAAGAGGTGGCAGGGTGAGTGCGAACAGCGGAGGGTGGGTGCAGTGATCTTCTCCCGAAAGCGGGCCGGTGACGGTCGGCAGGCCCGTGACGAGCGGCCCGCCGAGGCCGTCGACGGCGCGACCGCCGAGGCGCCGGCGCGCGGCCCGTACGACGTCGCCGAGGCCCCCGACGGGGTGCAGCGGCTCGACCTGGGCAGCCTGCACATCCCGGCGGTGGCCGACGTGGAGGTGCGGGTGCAGGCCGACCCGGAGGGCGTGATCCAGCAGGTCGTGCTGGTGCACGGGCAGAGCGCCCTGCAGCTCGGCGTCTTCGCCGCGCCCCGCTCCGAGGGCATCTGGGACGAGGTGCGCGAGGAGATCCGGCAGTCGCTGTTCAACGACGGCGCGGCGGCCCAGGAGGCGCAGGGCGAGTACGGCCCGGAGCTGCACGCCCGGGTGCGCACCCCGGACGGCCTGACCGACCTGCGGTTCGTCGGGATCGACGGCCCGCGCTGGATGGTGCGCGGCGTCTACCAGGGCGCCGCCGCGACCGACCCGGCCGCCGCCGGCCCGCTGCGCGAGTGCCTGGACGGGCTGGTCGTCGACCGCGGTCAGGAGGCCAAGCCGGTGCGGGAGCCGCTGCCGCTGCGCCTGCCGCGCGAGGTCGCCGATCAGGCCGCCCCGCCCGTCGAGGCCTGAGCGGGGCACGACCGGCCCGCCCGGGCCCGCCGTCGCCGGGCCGGCCCGGGGCGGGCCGCCGGTCCCGACCCCGCGCCGGCCGGCGTACGCTGGCGGGACGGCCTCGCCCACGCAGGCCGCACCGGTGCCGGCGCGGCCTGCCGGCGGAGGAGAGGTTGACGCGGTCATGACGACCGAGGAGGGCGGCCGGGTCTCGTTCCGGCGGCTGCTGCACCGGCTCACCGCGAGCGAGGCCGAGATCGAGGCGCAGGAGCTGCGCCGGGAGAGCGCCGAGTCCGGCGGCGTGCCGGCCCGGCAGTGCGCGCGGGGCCAGGTCGTCTGCGTCAACGGCCGGCTGCGCACGGTCGTCTACACCCCCCGGACGAACCTCCCCACCCTCGAAGCCGATCTATATGATGGCAGCGACGTGGTGACCCTGGTCTGGCTCGGGCGGCGGCACATCGCCGGCATCGAGCCGGGCCGGCACCTGACGGCCAGGGGCCGGGTGGCGGTGCGCGACGACCGCAAGGTCATCTACAACCCGTACTACGAGTTGGAGCCGCCGAAGTGACGACCCGCACGCCCCCGACGGGAGGGCCGCGATGACCACCGGAGCCCAGCGGGCGGCCGAGCCCGGCACCGGGCCGGAGGACGAGGCGCCGCTGCCGACCCTCGCCGAGCAGATGGCCGACCAGCTCGGCGGCTGGCGCGGGCTGGTCGAGTCGAGCATCCCGGTGGTCGTCTTCGTCGTCGCCAACGTCGTCGGCGAACTGCGCCCCGCCGTCATCGCCTCGGTGTCCGTGGCGCTGCTCATCGCCGCGCTGCGGCTGGTCCAGCGCCGGCCGGTGCGGCACGCGGTCAACGGGCTGTTCGGCATCGGCATCGGCGCGGCCATCGCCTGGCGCACCGGCGACGAGCGTGACTTCTACCTCCCCGGCATCCTCTACGGCATCGGCTACGGGCTGGCCCTGCTGGTCTCGGCCGCGGTCAAGCAGCCCCTCGTGGGCTGGATCTGGTCGGTGCTGGTGGCCAAGGGGCGCTCCGAGTGGCGGGACGACCCGCGCCTCGTGCGGACCTTCACCCAGCTCACCGTCCTGTGGGGCGTGGTGTGGCTGGCCAAGGTCGGCGTGCAGGCCGGGCTCTACCTCGCCCACCAGGACACCGCGCTCGGCGTGGCCCGGCTGGCGCTGGGCTACCCGCCGTACGCGCTGCTGCTGCTGATCACGGTCTGGACGGTGCGCCGGGTGACCCGCGAGCGGCCGGCGGCGGGGCAGGAGCCGACGGCGGCCCCGGAGCCCCTGCCCGGCGGCTGATCCTTTCGGGCGGCGGCCACCGGGCACCGCGCCCGCCCTCACCGACGGCGTCGCCCGGCCACCAGGCTCAGCCCGCGCCGCGGGTCCGCTCGATGCTGTCCGTGCCGAGGATCACCGCGCGGACGTCGTCCTCCACCTCCGCCGTGCACACGAAGATCAGCTCGTCGCCGGCCTCGATCGGGTCGTCCGGGCTGGGCACCAGCACCCGCTTGCCGCGCAGGATGGCCACCAGGGCGGCGTCGCGGGGGATCGGCACGGCGTGGATCGGCTGCCCCACGTACGGCGCGGTCGGCGGCAGGGTGATCTCCACCAGGTTCGCCTCGCCCTGCCGGAACGTCATCAGCCGCACCAGGTCGCCGACGGTCACCGCCTCCTCGACCAGGGCCGCCATCACCCGCGGCTTGCTCACCGCGACGTCGACGCCCCACTGCTCGGTGAACAGCCATTCGTTCTCGGCCCGGTTGACCCGGGCCACCACCCGGGGCACCGCGAACTCGGTCTTGGCCAGCAGCGACACCACCAGGTTGACCTTGTCGTCCCCGGTCGCCGCGACCACCACATCACAGCCGGCGACGTTGGCCTCCTCCAGGCTGGCCAGCTCGCAGGCGTCGGCGAGCACCCACTCGGCCGCCGGCACCCGGTCGGGCCGCAGCATCCGGGGCTGGCGCTCGATCAGCATCACCTGGTGGCCGTTGTCGATCAGCTCCTGCGCGATCGAGCGGCCCACGTTGCCGGCGCCGGCGATGGCGATCCGCATGCTCAGTGCGCTCCTTCCGGCGGGCTGCCCGCCACCGAGGTCGCCGACGCCACGATGTCGTCGGTGACCAGCATGAAGACCTGGTCGCCCTCCTGCACGGCGGTGGAGCCGGTGGGCAGGGTGCCGATGCCGAAGCGGATCAGGTACGCCACCCGCGCCCCGCTCGCCTCCTCCAGCGCCCGCAGCGGCCGGCCGATCCAGTCCTTGTGCACCGGCACCTCGACGATCGAGACGGTGCTGGTCGGATCGCGGAAGATCTCCACGTTGCCCTCGGGCACCAGGTGGCGCAGCATCCGGTCGGCCGTCCACCGCACGGTGGCCACGGTCGGGATGCCCAGCCGCTCGTAGACCTGGGCCCGGCGCTGGTCGTAGATGCGCGCGGCGACCCGGGAGACGCCGAACGTCTCGCGGGCCAGCCGGGCCGAGATGATGTTGGAGTTGTCGCCGCTGGAGACCGCCGCGAAGGCGTCGGCCCGCTCGATGCCGGCCTGGCGGAGCACCTCGCCGTCGAAGCCCGCGCCGGTCACCGTGATGCCCGCGAAGTCCGGGCTGAGCCGGCGGAACGCGTCGGCGTCCTGGTCGATCACCGCCACCGAGTGCCCCCGGGACTCCAGGCTCTGGGCCAGGGTCGACCCGACCCGGCCGCAGCCCATGATCACGACATGCACGTGTCCCTCCCAAGGTGCGCGCACCCGTCCGCCGTCGACCCCTCGACTGCGAGCCTGCCACGTCGGGGTTACCAGCGGGGCACGACGGTACCCCGCCCGGTCGAACCTCCCGCTCCGCCACCCCCGGGCGACCACGGAACCGTGGTCGTACCCTTAGCGCTTGTGGCCAGTCCCACCTCGCTGCTGAAGCGGCTGCTCGTCGGTCGACCGTTCCGGTCCGACCGGCTCCAGCACACCCTCCTGCCGAAGCGCATCGCGCTGCCGGTCTTCGCCTCCGACGCCCTCTCCAGTGTCGCGTACGCCCCCGACGAGATCCTGCTGACGCTCTCCATCGCGGGCGCGTCGGCGTTCCTCTTCTCGCCGTGGATCGCCCTCGCCGTGGTGGTGGTGATGCTCACGGTGGTGGCCAGCTACCGGCAGAACGTGCACGCCTACCCCTCCGGGGGCGGCGACTACGAGGTGGCCACCGTCAACCTCGGCCCCCGGGCCGGCCTTGCGGTGGCCAGCGCGCTGCTGGTCGACTACGTGCTCACCGTGGCCGTGTCGGTCTCCTCCGGCGTGGCCAACCTGGGGTCGGTGGTGCCGTTCGTGGCCACCCACAAGGTGCTCATCGCCGTCAGCGCGGTGGTGCTGCTCACCGCGATGAACCTGCGCGGCCTGCGCGAGTCCGGCACCGCGTTCGCCATCCCGACGTACGGCTTCGTGATCGTCATCGGCGGCATGATCGTCACTGGCCTGGTCCGGTACTTCGTGCTCGGCCACGACCTGCGCGCGCCCAGCGCCGGCCTGGAGATCCAGGCCGAGCACAGCGTCACCGGGTTCGCCCTGGTCTTCCTGCTGCTGCGGACCTTCTCCTCCGGCTGCGCCGCGCTCACCGGCGTGGAGGCGATCTCCAACGGGGTGCCCGCGTTCAAGGCCCCGAAGAGCCGCAACGCCGCCACCACCCTGCTGCTGCTCGGCACCATCGCGGTGAGCATGCTCGTCGGCATCATCTGGCTGGCCCGGCTCACCGGCCTCCAGTTCGTCGAGGACCCGAACCTGCAGATCCTCTCCGGCCCCGACGGGTACGTGCAGAAGACCGTCACCGCCCAGCTCGGCGAGACGGTCTTCGGCTCCGGGTCGGTGCTGCTCTACGTGGTCGCCGGGATGACCGCGCTGATCCTCTTCCTCGCCGCCAACACCGCGTTCAACGGCTTCCCGGTGCTCGGCAGCATCCTCGCCCAGGACCGCTACCTGCCCCGGCAGCTGCACACCCGGGGCGACCGGCTGGCGTTCTCCAACGGCATCGTCTTCCTCGCCGCCGCCGCGATCGTGCTCATCGTCGGCTTCCAGGCCGAGGTGACGCGGCTCATCCAGCTCTACATCGTCGGCGTCTTCGTCTCGTTCACCCTCTCCCAGGCCGGCATGATCCGGCACTGGAACCGGCACCTGCGCACCGAGCGGGACCCGCAGGCCCGCCGCCGGATGATCAGGTCCCGGGCCATCAACGCCTTCGGCATGGTGATGACCGCCGCGGTGCTGGTCATCGTGCTGATCACCAAGTTCCTGCTCGGCGCGTGGATCGCCATCGCCGCGATGGCGGTGCTCTACGTGCTGATGCTGGCCATCCGGCGGCACTACGACCGGGTCGCCGCCGAGCTGGAGCCGACCGAGGTCCGGGGCGTGCTGCCCGCCCGCAACCACGCCATCGTGCTGGTCAGCAAGCTGCACCAGCCGACGCTGCGGGCCATCGCGTACGCCCGCGCCACCCGCCCGGACACGCTGACCGCGGTGACGGTGAACGTCGACGAGAAGGACACCCGGGACCTCCAGGCCGAATGGGAGCGGCGGGAGCTGCCGGTGCCGCTGACCGTGGTCGACTCGCCGTACCGGGAGATCACCCGGCCGATCCTCGACTTCGTGGCCAACACCCGCCGGGAGTCGCCGCGCGACGTGGTCACGGTCTTCATTCCCGAGTACGTCGTCGGACGCTGGTGGGAGAACCTGTTGCACAACCAGAGCGCGCTGCGCCTCAAGGGGCGGCTGCTGTTCGAGCCGGGCGTCATGGTCACCAGCGTGCCGTGGCAGCTCGCCTCCACCGCCGGCAAGAACCTCGACCGGCTCGACGCGACGCTGAGCCGGGGCCCGGCGCGCGGCCCCCGGGTCGCCCCGCGCAGCACTCTGCCCCCACCGGTGCCGCCGGTGGTCTCCGCCCCGCCCGGCGAGCACGGCCCGACCGAGGGGGACCGGCGATGACCCGGCCAGGCGTGGACGCGTCCCGCGCGGGTGCCGGACCGGCCCGTAGCGACGGTCGGGTCCGGTCGGCGGGCACCGGACCGGCCGACGGCGAGCGGCGCGGGCTGGAGGAGGCCGAGCGGGTCGAGTTGACCGTCGACGCCGTCGCCCCCGGCGGGCACTGCGTGGCCCGGGTCGACGGGCAGGTGGTCTTCGTCCGGCACGCGCTGCCCGGCGAGCGGGTGGTGGCCGAGGTCACCGAGGTGCACCGCGGGTTCGTCCGCGCCGACGCGGTGACGGTGCTCGACGCCGCGCCGCAGCGGGTCGCGCCGCCCTGCCCGTACGCGAAACCGGGTCTGTGCGGCGGCTGCGACCTGCAGCACGTCGCCCCCGCGGCCCAGCTCGACTGGAAGGCCGCGGTGGTCCGCGAGCAGCTGAGCCGCCTCGCCGGCCTCACCGACGCGGAGATCGACCGGCTCGGGGTCCGGGTCGCGGCGCTGCCCGGCGGGCCGCTCGGCTGGCGCTCCCGGGTCCGGTACGCGGTCGACGCCGCCGGCCGGGCCGGGCTGCTCAAGCATCGCTCGCACGAGGTGGTGCCGGTCGACCGCTGCCTCATCGCCCACCCGGCGATCCAGGCGCTGCCGGTGCTGGGGCGGCCCTGGCCGGCGGCCGAGGCGGTGGAGGCGGTGGCCTCGACCGGCGGCGACGTCACCGTCACCGCCCTGCCCGACGGGCCGACCACCCGCGTCGACGCCCCGTCGGCGGTCCCCTCCGACGGGGCGGCGGCAGCCCGGGTCGACGGCCCGGCGACGGTCCTGCCCGACGGCCCGGTGACCGTCCGGGAGGTGGCCGCCGGCCGGGAGTGGACGCTGCAGGCGTCCGGCTTCTGGCAGGTGCACCCGGCGGCGGCCGACACCCTGGTCGGCGCGGTGCTCGACCTGCTCGACCCGCAGCCGGGCGAGTCGGCCTGGGACCTCTACGGCGGGGCGGGGCTGTTCGCCGCCGCCGTGGCCGCCCGGGTCGGCCCGGCCGCCCGGGTCACCGTCGTCGAGTCCGCCGGCGAGGGCGTCGCCGCCGCCCGGGACAACCTGCGGGACCTGCCCGGGGTCGAGGTGGTGGCGGCCCGGGTGGAGACCGCCCTGGCCCGCCGCCGGATCACCGGCCCGGTGGACCTGGTGGTGCTGGACCCGCCGCGCAGCGGGGCGGGCGCGCGGGTGGTGCGGGACGTGGTCGCGGCCGGCCCGCGCGCCGTGGCGTACGTGGCCTGCGACCCGGCCGCCTTCGCCCGGGACGTGCGCACCTTCGCCGAGGCCGGCTGGGAGCTGGCGGAGCTGCGCGGCTTCGACCTGTTCCCGATGACCCGGCACGTCGAGCTGGTCGGCCTCCTGCAACCCGCGCGGTAACCGGCGCCGGGGTGATTGCAGGGGGCCCTTCCTATACAGAAAGCGTTAACAGGGGGCCCTTCCTTACATGCGGATCGTGGGGTTGATGTCGGGGACGTCGTACGACGGGGTGGACGTCGTCGCCGCCGAGTTCACCGTCGACGGGGACGACCTGCGGCTGCGGCCGCTCGGCCACGTCGGCCTCGACCACGACGAGGGGCTGCGGGCGCAGATCCAGGCGGTGCTGCCGCCGCACCCGACCACCATCGAGGCGGTCTGCCGGCTGGACAACCGGCTCGGCGAGGTGTTCGCCGACGCGGCGGCGCGCGGGGTGGAGCTGGCCGGCGGGCGGGTCGACGCGGTCGTCTCGCCGGGGCAGACCGTCTTCCACTGGGTCGACGGCGACACCGTGCGCGGCACCCTCCAGCTCGGCGCGCCGGCCCGGGTGGCCGCGCGGGTGGGCGTACCGGTGCTGGCGGACCTGCGCGCCGCCGACGTCGCCGCAGGTGGGCAGGGCGCGCCCCTGGTGCCGGCGTTCGACGCGCTGCTGCTGGGCGGCCGGTCCGGCCCGCCCCGGGCGGCCCTCAACCTGGGCGGCATCGCCAATCTCACCGTCGTCGCCCCGGGCGCGCCGACCCTCGGGTACGACGTGGGCCCGGCCAACGCGCTGCTCGACGCGGCGGCCCGGCGGTTCCTCGGCCGCCCCTGCGACCTCGACGGGGCGCGGGCGGCGGTCGGCCGGGTGCACCCCGGCCTGCTGGAGCTGCTGCTCGCCGAGCCCTACTACGCCGCGCCGCCGCCCAAGTCCACCGGCAAGGAGCTGTTCCACGCCGGGTACCTCGACGACCGGCTCGCCGCGCTCGGCGAGCCCGTGGCCGCCGACGACGTGCTGGCCACGCTGACGGAGCTGACCGCCCGGACGGTGGCCGCCGCCTGCGACCGGCATCAGGTGGCCGAGGTGGTCGCCGCCGGGGGCGGGGTGCGCAACCGGACCCTGTGGGGCCGGCTGGCCGCGCTGGGGGCGGGCCGGTGGCGGCTGCGGACCAGCGACGAGCTGGGGGTGCCGGCCCAGGCCAAGGAGGCGTACGCGTTCGCCCTGCTCGGCTGGCTGTCCTGGCACGGCCTGCCGGGGGCGGTCCCGTCGGTGACCGGGGCCCGCGAGGCGGCCGTGCTGGGCTCCTGGACGCCGGCCGGGCCGGACCGGCACGCCCCGCCGGTCGCCCCGCCGCGACGGTTGGTGATCGTCTCCTGACTGCGCACCCGGTCAGCGGGGTCGTTCCCCGGCCAGGCTGCGGACTACCGGGCGGCCGATAGACTCTTCGCTCATGAGTGCTGAAGAGGACACGGCCAACCACGGCCGGCTGCTGGCCACGGTGCGGGGTCCGCAGGACGTGAAGCGGATGACCGCCGAGCAGCTGGACATCCTCGCCGCCGAGATCCGTGACTTCCTGATCGCCAAGGTCTCCCGCACCGGCGGGCACGTCGGCCCCAACCTGGGTGTGGTGGAGCTGACACTGGCGATGCACCGGGTCTTCGACTCCCCCCGGGACCGGCTCCTGTTCGACACCGGCCACCAGGCGTACGTACACAAGATCCTCACCGGCCGGCAGGACGGCTTCGACAGGCTGCGCCAGCGCGGCGGCCTCTCGGGCTACCCGAGCCAGGCCGAGAGCGAGCACGACCTGATCGAGAACTCGCACGCCTCCACCGCCCTGTCCTACGCCGACGGGCTGGCCAAGGCGTACGCGCTGCGCGGCGAGGCGCGCTCCGTGGTGGCCGTCGTCGGCGACGGGGCGCTGACCGGCGGCATGTGCTGGGAGGCGCTGAACAACATCGCCACCTCCGGCAACCCCCTGGTGATCGTCGTCAACGACAACGGCCGGTCGTACGCGCCGACCATCGGCGGCCTCGCCGACCACCTGTCGTCGCTGCGGCTCAACCCCGGCTACGAGAAGGTCCTCGACACCGTCAAGGACGCCCTCGGCTCGACGCCGCTGGTCGGCCGCCCGATGTACGAGGTGCTGCACGCGGTCAAGAAGGGCATCAAGGACGCGGTCGCCCCGCAGGCCATGTTCGAGGACCTCGGCATCAAGTACGTCGGCCCGGTCGACGGCCACGACCTGGACGCGGTCGAGTCGGCGCTGCGGGCGGCGAAGCACTTCGGCGGCCCGGTGATCGTGCACGCGGTGACCCGCAAGGGCTACGGCTACCGGCCGGCGGAGGAGGACGAGGCCGACTGCTTCCACGGCCCCGGCGCGTTCGACGTGGCGACCGGCAAGCTCGTGGCCGCCCCGTCGGTGAAGTGGACCGGTGTCTTCGCCGACGAGCTGGTCGCGATCGCCGACGCCCGGCCCGACGTGGTGGGCATCACCGCCGCGATGGCCGAGCCCACCGGCATCGCCAAGCTGGCCCGCAAGCACCCCGACCGGGTCTACGACGTCGGCATCGCCGAGCAGCACGCCGCCACCTCGGCGGCCGGGCTGGCCCTCGGCGGGCTGCACCCCGTGGTGGCGGTCTACGCGACGTTCCTCAACCGGGCGTTCGACCAGGTCCTGCTGGACGTGGCGATGCACAAGCTGCCGGTGACGTTCGTGCTGGACCGGGCCGGGATCACCGGCCCGGACGGGCCGAGCCACTACGGCATCTGGGACATGTCGGTCTTCGGGGTGGTGCCGGGCCTGCGGATCGCCGCCCCCCGGGACGCCGCGACGCTGCGCGAGGAGCTGCGCGAGGCGATCGCCGTGGACGACGGCCCCACCGTCGTGCGGTTCCCGACCGGCACCGTCGCCGCCGACCTGCCGGCCGTGCGCCGGGTCGGTCCGGTCGACGTGCTGGCCGAGGCGGACCGCGCCGACGTGCTGCTGGTCGCGGTCGGCTCGTTCGGCCACCTCGGCATGGAGGTCGCCGCCCGGGTCGCCGAGCAGGGCTACGGGGTGACCGTGGTCGACCCGCGCTGGGTGCGCCCGGTCCCCGCCGAGCTGGTCGAGCTGGCCGCCGGCCACCGGCTCGTCGTCACCGTCGAGGACGGCGTGCGCGTCGGCGGCGTCGGCGACGCCCTCGCCCAGGCGATGCGGGACGCCGACGTCCGGGTGCCGCTGCGGGACCTGGGGGTGCCGGCCGACTGGCACCCGCACGGCACCCGCGCGCAGATCCTCGCCGACCTGGGCCTCACCGCCCAGGACGTGGCCCGCGACGTCACCGGGTGGATCTCCCGCCTGGACGCCCAGCAGGCCGAGCCGGTCCGCCTGCCCAACTGAGTGCAAGGAAGGGCCCCTTCTTAACGCCTGGCGTCGAGAAGGGGCCCCTTCTCACCTGTCCGCCGTGGGGCGGCGCGGTGCGGCGGGGCGGCGCGGTGGCGCGCCGCCGAGGGTGCGGGGCGGGTTAGCGGCCGCCGACCGAGCGGTAGTAGGTCTTCTCCGCGCCGGCCAGGCTGAACGTCGCCTTGCTCGTCGGCTGCGGCACCACCACCAGCCCCGGCCGGTCGACCAGCCGGGGCGTGCCCGGCGGCACCGACAGCGACGTGTAGCGGTTGGCCCGCCAGCTCAGCACCACCAGCGGCTGCCCCGGCACCGGCAGCACGTACGCCTGCAGCGTGTTGGCGCGGTCGGCCGGCGAGAACACCGGGTCGCCGGCCGCCGGGCGGTAGACGACGGCCGTCATCGTCCCCGTGCCGGTCTCCCAGCTCAGCTGCTCCAGGTCGGCCGGGTCGCCCCCACCGAGGGCCACCTCGCCGAGCGCGCGCACGCTCACCTTGCCCCGCGGCCACGACTCCGGCACGGCGCGGGGCGCGTCCCGGTCGCCGATGCGGCGCGGGATGCTGCCGAAGGGGCCCCGCTCGTCGGCCAGCTCGCAGGTGTCCAGGTCGTCCAGCGCCCGCCGGCCCGAGCCCGTCTCGTCCCGCACCAGCGGGTAGCGGGGGTCCGTGGTGGCCGTACCCAGGTCGAGCAGGCGGTCGGCGGCCCGGCCGCGCGGCAGCGAGCTGGTAGCCCGCAGCGTCGCGGTCAGCGGCACCGCCTGGCAGGCCGGCACGTCCACCGGGTCGGTCAGCCCGTCCCGGGTGACCAGGGCCCGGCCCTTCGGGCCGAGCAGCCGCTCCACCCGCTCCGAGAGCAGGTAGCGACGCCCGGCGCTGGTCTGCACGGGCAGCACGTCGGAGTAGACGAGGTAGCCGGGGTCGGTGTATTCGCTGGCCCGGTCGACCACGTAGCGGTTGCCGTCGCGGGTCAGTTGCAGCAGCCAGGAGGCGCTCTCGCCGGGGACGTCGGCGGCCACCAGGGCCAGCGGCGTGCCGTCGGCCTCGCCGGACCACAGGATCCCCGAGGAGGGCAGGTGCGCCCGGTCGTCGACCGGCGTCCGCCAGGCCCGGACCGCGTCGGTCACCGCCGCCGTCGCCGCCGCGTCGCCGGCCAGGCCGCCCCGCGCCGGCCACACCCGCAGCTTGCCGTCCAGGCTGTCGTAGCCCACCGGGAGGGCGTCGGGCTTGCGGTCGGCGACCGGGCCGCAGGCCGTCGCGGTCAGCAGGAGGGCGAGCAGCACGGTGGCCGTCCCGCCGCGCCGGCGCGCTGAAGCCACCTGTTACGCCCCCGATCGCGTCGCCGGTCGTGTTGCGCCCCACATGGTACGAGACGGCGGCCGGCCGCGAACCGGCACCTCGATCCCCGGCCGCGAGCCGCGCGCCGACCACCCACAAGGGACGCAACGGTGATTGTCGGGCGCGGCCCCGCCTCCGGTAGACTCCGCCGACTGTGACTCCTGCCGAGCCCCTGACCGTCGAGCCTCCGACCGTCGAGCCCCCGGCCGGCGCGGAGCCCGCAGCCGCCCCGCCGCCCGTCGGAGCCCCGCAGCCCGCCGCCGCAGCCCCCGCCTCGACCGCGACCGCCGTGGCCCCGGCCGGGTCCGCCGGGGCCCGCAGCCGGCGGCGCTGGCGGTGGACGCCCCGGCGGCGCGACCTCGCCGTGTACGGCCTCTTCCTGCTCGCCGCGCTCTGGGTGACCAGCCAGATCTGGGTCGACCCCGCCGGCCGGGTCGCCTCGCTCTACAGCAGCGACCCCGCCCAGGTGCAGTTCTTCCTCGCCCACTCCGTGCGGGTGGTGCTGCACGGCGAGTTCCCGTTCTACACCGACCAGTTCAACTACCCCGACGGGGTCAACCTGATGGCCAACACGGCCGTCCTGGCGCTGGGCATCCCGATGGTGCCGGTGACCCTGCTGTTCGGACCCGCCGTCTCCTTTGTGGTGCTGGTCACCTGTGGCCTCGCCGGCACCGCCGCCGCCTGGTACCGGGTGCTGTCCCGGCACGTCGTCCGCAACCCGCTCGCCGCCGCCGTGGGCGGCTGGTTCTGCGGGTTCTCCCCGGCGATGCTCTCGCACGCCAACTGGCACCCGAACATCATCAGCCAGTTCCTGCTGCCGTTCATCGTCTGGCGGGTGCTGGTGATCACCCGCTCGAAGCGGCCGGTCCGCGACGGGGCGCTGCTGGCGCTGCTGGTCACCGTGCAGGCGTTCATCAACGAGGAGATCCTGCTCTTCACGGCGATGGCCTGCGGGGTGTTCCTGATCGCCGTGCTGGTGCAGCGGCCGGGGCTGTGGTCGTCCGCGTGGCGGCCCCTGGGCGTCGCCGTGGCGGTGTGCACCGTGCTGGCCGGGTCGCTGCTGGCGTACCCGCTCTACGTGCAGTTCGCCGGGCCGATGGCGTACCACGGGCTCAGCGACGCCGTCCGCGACTACGGCAACGACATCGCCGCGTTCTTCGCCCCCGGCTCGCCCACCCTCGGCGGCAACGAGCGCGCCAACGTCAACCTCGCGCCGAACTACTCGGAGGAGAACGCCTTCCTCGGCTGGAGCCTCGCCCTCATCGCCGTCGGCATCGTGCTCTGGCTGCGCCGCGAGCCGATCGTCCGCGCCCTCGCCGCGACCGGCGCGTTCTTCGCGCTGCTCTCCCTCGGCGAGCGGGTGTCCTGGTGGGACCGGGAGCTGTTCACCGGCCCCTGGGAGTTCCTGGTGCGGCTGCCGCTGCTCGACGCCGTCGTGCCCACCCGGTTCGGCATGATCACCACCGTGGTGGTGGGGGTGCTGCTCGCCGTGGCCGTCGAGCGGGTCTGGGCGCTGCGCACGGCCGAGGCCCGCACCATGCGTACCCTCGGGGTGGCCGCGCTGGTCATGGCGCTGCTGCCGATCGCGCCGATGCCGCTGAAGGTCACCTCCCGCCCGCCGGTGCCGAAGTTCATCACCGCCGACCGGTGGCGCGACTACGTCGGCCCCGACCAGACCCTCGTGCCGATCCCGGTGCCGAGCATGGGCAACACGCACGGGATGCGGTGGGCCGCCACCACCAACCTCGACTTCAAGATCCCGGGCGGCTACTTCCTCGCCCCGCGCAACGGCAACACCGGCGACCCGGGCCGGTTCGGCGGGCGCCCCAGCGGCGTCGGCGAGCTGCTGGAGGACGTGGCCAGCACCGGCCGTACCCCGAAGCTCGACGACCGCCAGCGCCGCCGCTCGCTGGACGAGCTGCGGCACTGGCGGGCCGCGATCCTGGTGCTCCCGGTCGGCCAGCACAACGCCGAGCCGCTGCGGCGTACCGTCGAGGACCTGGTCGGCCCGGCGCGCCGCGAGCTGGACGTCTGGGTCTGGGACGTGCGGACCCTGACCGGCCCGTCGGCCTGATGGCCGCGCCCGCCGCCGACGTCGCGCCGGGCGGGCGGCGGCAGCCGGGCCCGGTGCGGATCCGACGGGTACGCAGCGTCGACGCCGCCGTCGTCGCCGGCTACCTCGGCCTGGCGGTGCTGCTCACCAGCCGCCAGTGGGGCCGGCCCGACCGGCTGTTCCACCAGGACAACGACCAGATGCTGTTCGAGTGGATGCTCGCCCGGGCGGCCCGCGCGGTCACCGCCGGGGAGAACCCGCTGCACAGCGCGGCCCTGAACGCCCCGGACGGGGTGAACCTGATGGCCAACACGTCGGTGCTCGGGCTGGGCGTGCCGCTGGCCCCGGTGACGCTGCTGTTCGGCACGCAGGCGGCCTTCCTCGTGGCGGTCGTGGTCAGCCTGGCCGGCACCGCCACCGCCTGGTACGTCCTGCTGGCCCGCCGGCTGGTCGGCTCCCGCGTCGCCGCCGCCGTCGGCGGCCTCGTCTGCGGCTTCGCCCCGGGCATGGTGGCCCAGGCCGGGGCGCACCTGCACATGGCCGCCCAGTTCCTGGTGCCGCCGATCCTGGCGCTGGTGTTCCGGCCCGGCACCGACCGGGTCCGCCGGCACGGGGTGGCGCTCGGGCTGCTCGTGGCGTACCAGGTCTTCGTCGGCGAGGAACTGCTCGTCTTCCTGGCGCTCGCCGCCGGGGTGTTCGCGGTGGCGTACGCCCTCGCCGACCGGGCGGCGGCCCGCCGGCTGGCGCCCGCCCTCCTCGGCCGGCTCGGCGTGGGCGCGCTGGTGGCGGGTGCGCTGCTGGCGTACCCGCTGTGGTTCCAGTTCCTCGGCCCGCAGCACTACCGGGGGATGCCCTTCCACGCGCGGGGCTTCCAGCTCGACGCGGCCTCGTTCACCGCGTCGGCCCGGCAGACGGTCCTCGGCGACGGGTACCTGCCCGGGCTGCTCTCGCCGAACCCCACCGAGGAGAACTCGTTCTTCGGGCCGGGCCTGCTGGTGCTCGCCGTGGTGGTCGTGGTCTGGCTGTGGCGTCGGCCGCTGGTGCGGGCCCTCGCCGCCGTCGGGCTGCTCGCCGCCCTGTTCTCCCTCGGCGACACCGTGCGGGTCGACGGCGCGTCGACCGGGCTGCCCGGGCCGTACCGGCTGCTGGCCGGGGTGCCGCTGCTCGACCTCGTGGTGCCGGCCCGGTTCGCCCTGATCTGCGTGCCGGTGCTGGGGGTGCTGGTCGCGCTCTCGCTGGACCGGGCGCTCACCCTGGCCCCGGCCGGCGGCGGGGCGGTGTCGGCCGGGCCAGGCTCCGGGGGCGGGGCGACCGCCTTGTCTGGGACCGGCTCCGAGGGTGGGGCGGCGGCCTTGTCTGGGACCGGCTCCGAGGGCGGGGCGGCGGCCTTGTCTGGGACCGGCTCCGGGGGCGGGACGACCGCCGACCGGCCCGGGGTGCCGGTGCGGCTGCTCTGGGGCGGGGCCGTGGCCGCCGCGCTGCTCCCGCTGGCCCCCACGCCGATCCGCACCGTGCCGACGTGGCCGGTGCCGGCGTTCGTGGCCGACGGCGGCTGGCGGGCGTACGTGCCGGCCGGGCGGACCCTCGTGCCGGTGCCGCCGGTGACCGGCGCGGGGGTGAGCCCGGCGACCTTCTGGTCGGCCCGCACCGGGCTGGCCTTCACGGCGCCGGGCGGCTACTTCATCGGCCCGAGCGGTGACGCCGACCCGACCGCACACTGGGGCGCGCCCGACCGCCCGACGGCGGCGCTGCTGCGCCGGGCGGCCGAGACCGGCGAGGTGCCGGTGGTGACCGACGCGGACCGCCGGCAGGCGGTGGCGGACCTGCGCCACTGGCGGGCGGCGGTGCTGGTGCAGGGCGGGCTGCACCGGGGCGAGGCGGTCCGCCGCACCGTCAACGCGCTCGTCGGCCCGGGGCACGAGGTCGACGGCGCGTGGGTGTGGGACGTGCGCCCCCTGGTGGGCTGACGGCCGCCGCGCCGCCGCGGCCGGCGCGCCCGCGCCGCGGCGTTAACAAGGGGCCCCTGCTATGCAGAATGCGTTAACAGGGGGCCCTTCCTTACACCTGCCAGAGCCAGACGTCGTCGACGCGCTGCGGGGGGCCGAGCAGGGCGGTCATCAGCTCGCGCAGGACCGCCTCGCGGGGATGCGCGCCGAGGACGACCACGGACGCCTTCCAGTAGCGCAGGTCCTCGACGGCCTGCCGGCGGTTCTCCTCGGTCAGCGGCGGCACGACGCCGGTGTCCATCGTGGAGTAGATAAAAGTGCTGGTCGGCCGGTTCGGGGCGCCGAAGACGCCCTCGCCGTCGGGGTTCGGCCCGATGAAGTAGCCGCCGGGAATGGGGAACTCGTGCCCGGTCAGCGCGCTCCAGCGCAGCGTGGGCAGGCCGTGCACGTTGCTCGGGATCGGCACCGGCACCAGGGTCCGGCCCGCCGGGACGTACGGCCGCCAGCCGCCGGACGTGATGAAGTGCGGCGGCGGGTCGATCCGCTCGGCGGGCAGCGGGCGGGGGACCAGCGGCAGCACGGCGAGCGCGAGCGCCGCGTACCCGACGGGGCGCAGCCAGCGGCCCGCCCGGCCGGCGGTCCCGGCCCCGGTTCCGGCCGGCGCGGTGCGGGCCAGCGCGTCCCAGGCCAGGGCGAGCAGCACGCCGACGGCGGCGGCCACCACCAGGGCCAGCCGGGTGGGCATCATCATCTCCACCAGCGGCAGGTCGTCCGGGATGTACGCCCACGGCCCGTCGATCGTGGTCTCCGCCCCGTCGAAGCGCACCACCGGGCCGATCGAGGCGACGGTGAACACGACCACCAGCACGGCGACGATCCGGGCGGGCAGCGACCGGCGCACCAGCAGCACCAGCGCGACCAGCGCCACCAGCACCAGCGGCCAGCCGAACCAGGTGTTCTGCTCGGTGAGGCCGATGGTCTTCTCCACCGCCTCGTCGCCGGCCACGGTGTCCCGGGCGAACGTGACGAAGGCCACCAGGTCCTCGCCCCAGTTGTGGAACACCCCGCCCTGCAACCCCCGGTAGGACTGCGGGCCGTTGAACTGGAACCAGATCGGGTACGCCGTGAGCAGCAGCGCCAGCGCGCCGCCGAGGCCGAGCGCGGACAGGAAACCGCGGGCGCGGGCCCACGTCGCCCGGGGCCGCTGCGCCGCGTACGCCAGCACGACCACCAGGCAGGCCAGCGCCGTGAGCAGCAGCATCTCCTCGTTGATGAAGATCTGGTACGCCACGAGCAGCCCCAGCGCCACCCCGTCGCGCCGCCAGCTGCGCCCCGCCGCGCCCAGCAGCAGCACCCGCGCCACGATCAGCGGCAGCAGGTAGTTGGAGACGAAGTTCGGCTGCCCGTTGGCGTGGTGCACGATGCCGGGCGCGAAGCCGAGGAACGCGCCGCCGAGGAACGCCGCCGCGCGCGAGCGCACCAGGTGCCGCGACAGCATCCAGTACGAGGTGGCGGCCGTCGCCGCGAGCGCCCCGCCGAGATAGAGGGCGTACGTCACCTGCGGGCCGAACAGCAGCGTCACCGGCGCCAGCGGCAGGGTCGCGCCGAGCAGCGACGTGTTCGCCATCATGTTCACCCCGTCCGGGGCGTTCTGGCGCAGGGAGAACAGCGGGTTCTCCAGGTGCTGCACGGAGTACGCGCCGTGGGCGAAGAGCCACTCGAACCAGCTGTGGTCGGTCGGCAGGTGCGACGACACGCGGTGCTCGACGTCGCCCCAGTAGTTGAGGCACACGAGGACGCCGAGGAGCACGTACGCTCCGATGGCCAGCAGGTCGGCGCGGGCCGGCCGCCAGCGGGGCCGGCGGGGTGTGCCTGTGCCCGCCGCCCCGGGCCCGGTCGACCTGGCCCCCGTTTCGACGGGTGCGGAGTCGACGGGTGCGGAGTCGGAGTTCAGCGAGGGGTCTACCACCGGCACGGCCACGACGCGCCATCGTACAGGCGCGTGCGCGCGGTCCCGGTCGGCCGGTGCGCCCCACAGCGGTCCGGGAGGACGCGTCGCGGGAGCGCCGGCCACGGCCCGGGAAGGAGCGAGGGTGACGCTGATCGACCTCGGCGAGGTGCGCGGCGACCGGGAGCCGGAGCCCGCTTCCCGGCCGCCCCGGGCGGTGGGCCGACCCCTGCGGGTGGCGCTGGCCGGTCTGCTCGCGCTGTTCGTCCTGGCCTCGTCGGCGCCCGTGGCGCGCCCCGCGTCGGCGGTGCTCGGCGGCCGGCTGGGCTCCCAGGTCGTCGTCCTCGGCGGCCGGGTCTACGTGCTGGCCCCGGAGGTGGGCACCGGCGGGTCCCGCGAGGTGACCGCTCACGCGACGCCCGCCGGGGCCGGCGCCGGCATCCGGACGCTGTGGCGTACGGCCGTGGCGAGCACCGGCCGCCTGGACGGCGTGCAGGAGCGGGACGGCGTCGCCCTGCTCATCGACTACCAGCCGGCCGGCGTGGAGACCGTCGCCGTGGACGCGGCGACCGGCGAGCGGCGCTGGCAGCAGGCCGGCTACCCGGTGCTCGCGGCCCGCGGGGGCCTGCTGCTCCTCGGCGACGACAACGAGCGGGGCGAGCTGCGGTCGGTGGACCCGACGTCGGGCCGCGTCCGGTGGTCGGTGCCGGGTCACCTGGGCCAGGCGGCCTTCCACTACCGCGACGAGGACTGGGCGGCCGATCAGGTGGCGCTGGTCACGGCCGCCGGCCGGATCGAGCTGCGCGACGCGGTCTCCGGGGCGGTGCGGGCGACCCTCGCCCCGCCGCCCGGCGGCTGGCAGGGGGGCCTGCACGTCGAGGTCAGCGGTGACCTGCTGCTGGCCTTCGAACAGGACGAGGGCGAGGTCTGGCGGGTGACCGCGTACGGCCTCGCCGCGCTGGACCGGCGCTGGGCGGTGGAGCGGCCGAGCTTCGGCTACGCGGGGACGTGCGGGAAGGTGATCTGCGCCTTCGCGTACCAGGGCTCCGAACTGTCCGGGCTGGACCCGGCGACCGGCGGGGTCCGGTGGACGAACCCCCGCTGGCAGACGGTCGTCGCGGTGCGCGGCGACCGGCTCCTGGTGATCGCCGACGACCAGGCGGGCGGCACGGCCAGCCACCTCGGCGTGCTCGACTCCGCGACCGGGAGGGAGGTCGCCGACCTGGGGCGCTGGGACCTGGCGTTCAGCCGCACCCCGGACGGGCCGTACTACGGCACCCGGCCCGACCGCGCAGGCGGCGGCCTGGTCGTCGTGGAGCTGGACCTGGCGGGGGCGGTGGCCCGGCTGCGCGACGTGCTGCCCGACGCGGCGGGGGACTGCGCGGCCGACGGCCGCGACATCGTCTGCCGCCGGCAGGCCGGCACGTACGGCTGGTGGCGGCTGCCCGCCTGACGGTCCCCCCGGCGGCCTCTCCGCCCGGTCCTCCCCGCCCGGACGCCCGGCCGGGCCGGGTGCCACGCTGGTTTGGTGGCCGGCACTAGGTTGTCGGGAGGTCGGCCGGCGAGGAGGCGGGTATGCGGGTGTTGGTGGTCGAGGACGAGCGCAACCTCGCCGACGCGATCGCGCGCGGGCTGCGCAAGCGCGGCATGGCCGTCGACGTCGCCTACGACGGCGACAGCGGCCACGAGATGGCCTTCGTCACCCGGTACGACGTGGTGGTGCTGGACCGGGACCTGCCCGGCATGCACGGCGACCAGATCTGCGCCGAGCTGGCCGCCTCCGGCACGCTGACCCGGGTGCTCATGCTCACCGCCAGCGGCACCGTCGCCGACCGGGTCGAGGGGTTGCAGCTCGGCGCGGACGACTACCTGCCCAAGCCGTTCGCCTTCGACGAGCTGGTTGCCCGGGTGCAGGCGCTGGGCCGGCGGGCCACCCCGGCAGCCCCGCCCGTGCTGGCCGTCGGCGACCTGGTGCTCGACCCGGCCCGCCGGGTGGTGACCCGGGGCGGGGCCGCGGTCGACCTGACCAACAAGGAGTTCGGGGTGCTGGCCGAGCTGCTCAAGGCGCGCGGCGCCGTCGTCTCCAGCGAGGAGCTGCTGGAGCGGGTGTGGGACGCCAACACCGACCCGTTCACCACCATCGTCCGGGTGACCGTGATGACGCTGCGCCGCAAGCTCGGCGACCCGCCGCTGATCGAGACGGTGGTCGGCGCCGGCTACCGCACCGCCGAGGGGCTGTCGTGAGCGTCCGCCTGCGGCCGACCCTGCGGCTGCGCCTCACGCTGCTCAACGGGGTGCTGCTGGTGGGCGCCGGGACGATCCTGGTGCTGCTGGCCTGGCTGCTGGTCCGCGACGCGCTGCGTCCCACCGACGAGCTGCTGCCCGGCACCACCGTGCTGCTGGCCGACGGCCGGTCCCTGGACGCGGGGGAGTGGCAGCGGCAGCTCGTCGACGCCGCGTCCCGGGAGCTGCTGGTCAAGGGCCTGCTGGCCCTGCTGGCGATCAGCGTGGTCGGGGTGGCCGGCGCGTACGCGGTGGCGGGCCGGGCGCTGCGCCCGCTGCACCAGGTCACCGCGACCGCCCAGCGCCTCGGCGAGGCCACCCTCGACCAGCGGATCGGCTGGTCCGGGGCGGACGACGAGGTGGCGGAGCTGGCCAAGACGTTCGACGCGATGCTGGACCGGATCGCCGCCGCGTTCGAGGCGCAGAAGCGGTTCGTCGCCAACGCCTCGCACGAGCTGCGTACCCCGCTCGCGGTGATGCGGACCGAGATCGACGTGACGCTCAGCGACGACGAGGCCGACGCCGCCGAGTACCGCCGGATGGCCACCGTGGTCCGCGACGCCTCGGAACGGGCCAACGGCCTGGTCGACGCCCTGCTGGTGCTGGCCCGCAGCGAGGCCCAGGCGGGGCGGCGGCTGGGCCGACGCACCGAGTGCGACTTGGCCGCCGGCACCGTCAACGCGTTGTCGGCCGTGCGCCGGGAGGTGGAGCGGATCGGGCTGCGGGTGCAGACGTCGCTGGAGCCCGCGCCGGTGGTGGGCGATCCCGGTCTGCTGGACCGGCTGGCCGGCAACCTGATCGAGAACGCGGTGCGCTACAACCACCTGCACGGCCGGATCACGGTGCGCACCGGCACGGACGGCTGCACGTCCTGGCTGGTGGTCGCCAACACCGGCTTCGAGGTCAGCCCGGGCGACGTGCCGGGCCTGTTCGAGCCGTTCCGCCGGGGCGGGCAGGAACGCACCGGGGCGCGGGGCTCCGGGTTGGGCCTGTCCATCGTCCGGGCGGTCTGCGACGCGCACGGCGGCACGGTGCGGGTGTTCGCTCAGCCCGGCGGCGGCCTGGAGGTGACGGTGACCCTGCCGGCCGCCGACGCCGTGCCCGCCGTCGCCGGCCCTTCCCCCGCCGGGCGGTCCTGACGGTCGGCCGGGCCGGCGGCCCGCCGGGCGGCCCTGACCTGGCCCCGGGGCCGGTCGTGATCGGCTGTTCGTGTGCCCCGCCCGGCTGACCCGGCGGGGTCCGCCTCCGGCGGGCAGCCCGACGTCGGGTGCTCGGGTGGAGCCGTCGCGCGGTTGGGGCAGAATCGGACGCCGCCGCTGGACTCGGCGGGCTCGGGTGCGTGAAGGTGTGATGGCGCCATGCCTCACGTGGTGCGCGCCGCCGAGCCGGCCGTCCCCGGCGGCCCGGCTGTGAGCCGCACCTCCGTCCGCACGTGCTCCGGGAGTTGCCCGTGATTCGTTCCTCGTCCCTGACCCGCCGCGCCCCGGCGGTCCTCGCCGCGATCGCGCTGACCGCCGCCGGTCTCGTCGCCGGCAGCCCGGCGAGCGCCGCGCCCGACCACGACAAGGTGGTCTCCGCCGTCCCGTCCACGGCGTCGCCGGACATCGTGGACGGCACCGTGTTCGCCATCCACGACGCCGGCACGAAGATCATCGCGGCGGGCTCGTTCACCACGGTGCAGAACCGCAACTCGGACGTGGACATCACCCGTAACTACGTGCTGGCGTTCGACAAGGCCACCGGCGCGGTGGACACCGCCTTCGTGCCGGTCGTCGACAACGAGGTGAACGCGGTGGCGGCCGGCCCGACCGCCGGCACGGTCTACCTGGCCGGCAAGTTCAACACGGTCAACGGGGTGACCCGGCGCAAGGTCGCCCTGGTCAACGTCGCCACCGGGGCCACCGTCACCAGCTTCGCCGGGCCGGCGTTCAACGGCCTCGTCGACGACGTCGCCCTGGTCGGCAGCCGGCTGCTCGTCGGCGGCATCTTCACCACCGCCGGCAACGCCAACCCGCGCGGCGGCCTCGCCTCGCTCAACGCCACGACCGGCGCGCTGGACAGCTACCTGACCACCACGCTCACCGAGAACCACAACTACGACGGGGTGAGCGGGGCCAAGGCCGGCGTCGGCGCGGAGAAGCTCGCGCTCTCCCCGGACGGCACCCAGCTCGTCGTGATCGGCAACTTCAAGAAGGCCGACGGGGTGCTGCACGACCAGATCGTGCGGCTGGACCTCGGCGCGAGCGCCGCGACCGTCGCCGACTGGAACACCAGCCGGTATACCCCGCGCTGCTCGTGGAAGGCGTTCGACTCGTACATGCGGGACGTGGCCTTCGCCCCGGACGGCAGCTACTTCGTGGTGGTCACCACCGGCGGCCAGTACAGCGGGTCGCTCTGCGACACCGCCGCCCGCTGGGAGGCCGCCGCGACCGGCGACGAACAGCAGCCCACCTGGGTCGACTACTCCGGCGGCGACACCTTTCTCTCGGTCGGCATCAGCGAGCAGGCCGTCTACGTCGGCGGGCACCTGCGCTGGCTCAACAACACCCTGGGCGGCGACAACGCGAAGGCCGGGGCCATCGGCCGGGCCAGCATCGCCGCCCTCGACCCGCGCAACGGGCTGCCGCTGTCGTGGAACCCGGGCCGGCACCCGCGCGGCTACGGCGTGGCCGAGATGCTCGTCACCCCGCAGGGCATCTGGCTGGGCTCCGACCAGTCCTGGATCGGCAACTTCCAGTACCGGCGGGAGCGGATCGCGTTCTTCCCGCTGACCGGCGGCAAGGCCCCGCACCCGACCACCACCGCCGGCCTGCCCGGCACGGTCTACCAGGCCGGCGTGCCCGTGCCGACGAACGTGCTGTACCGGGTCAACGCCGCCGGCCCCGCCGTCGCGTCGACCGACAACGGGCCGGACTGGAGCGCCGACACCGCCGACGCGCCCAGCCCGTACCACAACACCGGCAGCAGCGCCGCGAGCTACGGGGTCGTGCCCAACCTCGACGGGACCGTCCCGGCCGGCACCCCGGCCGCGCTCTACAGCACCGAGCGGTGGGACGGCACCGGCGCGCCGGAGATGCAGTGGGACTTCCCGGTGCCCGCCGGCACCGAGGTCACCGTCCGGCTCTACCTGGCCAACCGGTACGCCGGCACCGGCACCCCCGGCAAGCGGGTCTTCGACGTGACCCTGGACGGCGCGCTCGTCCTGAACGACCTCGACCTCGCGGTCACGCCGGGGCACGACACCGGCACCATGCGGGCGTTCACGATCGTCAGCGACGGCACCGTCGACATCGACTTCGGGCACGTGGTGGAGAACCCGCTCGTCAACGCCATCGAGATCGTCAAGACCGGCCCGCCGCCCGCCGGCACCGGCGACGAGGTGCAGGCCCGCTCGTACGACGGGGCGACCACGGTCGGCGCGGCCACCCCGGTCGCCAACCCCGACGACACGGACTGGTCGGAGGCGAAGGGCGCGTTCTGGGTCGGCGGCACCCTGTTCTACGGGATGGGCGGCGCGCTCCAGCGGCGCACCTTCGACGGGACGACCTTCGGCACGCCGAGCCTCGTCGACCCGTACCACGACGCCTACTGGGACACGGTGGAGACCGACTCCGGCCCGGACGGGCAGACGTACGCCGGGGTCACCACCAACTTCTACGCGGAGATCGCCAACGTCACCGGCATGCTCTACACCAACGGCCGGCTCTACTACACCCTCTCCGGCCAGAACGGGCTGTTCTGGCGCTGGTTCACGCCGGACAGCGGTGCGGTCGGCGCCGACAAGTTCACCGTCGCGGGGGTGACCGGGTTCGCCGACACCGGGTCGATCTTCCTCGCCGGCGGCACCCTCTACCGGGTCAGCCGCTCGACCGGCGCGCTGGCCTCCACCGCGTGGGCCGGCGGCGTGCCCACCGGCGCGTTCACCACCGTCAGCGGCCCCGCCGTCGACGGGGTCAACTGGCGCGCCAAGGCCGTCTTCGTCGGCCCGTAGACCCCCGCCGCACCACGGGGGCACCCCGGCCCGGCTCCGCGTTCGCGCGGCGCCGGGCCGGTGCCCTTTCCGGGGTACGCGTCGACCGGGCCCCGCCGCGCGTCCCGGCGGAAACGGCGTTGCGGGGCGGCCGGTGGCGTGCCAGGATCGTCCCCGTCAGCCCGACGGCCGGAGGGAGGTGCGGTTGATGTCCACCACGACCAGTCCCGCGCCCCGCTCCACCCGCCGCTGACCTCTGCCGATCCCGCGGGGCGCCCACTCCACCACGGAGGCGACCGTGAGCGCACGGATCAGGAACATCAGCATCGACTGTCACGACACCTACGCCCTGGCCGGGTTCTGGGCGCAGGTGTTCGGCACCGGGCGGCAGCCCGACGACCACCCCGGCGACCCGGAGGCGATGGTGCTCACCGCCGACGGGGAGACCGTGCTGTTCCTCCAGGTGCCGGAGGGCAAGACGGTGAAGAACCGGGTCCACCTGTGCCTGGAGCCGGCCGACCGGTCCCGCGACGCCGAGGTCGAGCGGCTGCTCGCCCTCGGCGCGACCCAGGTCGACGACCAGCGGCGGCCGGACGGCACCGGCTGGGTGGTGCTCGCCGACCCGGAGGGCAACGAGTTCTGCGTGCTGCGCAGCGCCGCCGAGCGGGAGGCGTCGGCCTAGCCCCGGAAACGGGCCGGGCCCCCGCGCGGTGCGCGGGGGCCCGGTCTTTCGCCCGGGCCGCCTCGCGTGAGGGGCCCGGTCACCCGCCGGTCAGGAGCGCTGCTCGATCTGGCCGCGCATCGTGACGAACTCGGCCTCCGCCTCCTTGGCGGACTTGAAGAACACCACGATCATGCCGAGGCTGCCCCGGTCGGCCCAGACGCAGACGCCCAGCGGCATGCCCGCGGTCTTGCCGTCGCCGCAGCGCGCCTCGCCGCCGAGCGGGCCCGGCTCGGTGGGGGTCATCTCCTTGACGGTCAGCTCCGTCTTGAGGCCGGCGATCGCGTCGTCCAGCTCCTTCTTCGGGTCCGCCAGCACGCCCGACGCCGCGGCGACCATCACGAGGTCCTGCTTGGCGGCGTCGCCGTAGAACGCCCCGGCGGTGCTGGTCTCGTTCTGCACGGTCGACTTCATGTCGGCGACCAGCTCGTCCGACAGCTTCGTCAGCTCCGGGTCGGTGACCTGCTTGCGGCCGGCGAGGGTGGCCGGGGCGGTGACCCGGGTCTTGGTGGCGTCGACCACGTCGCCGACCTCGTCCTTCACGGCGAACCAGGTGATCGCCGCGCCGCCGAGGCAGAGCACGAGCACCACGGCCAGGACGATGAGCACGATCTTGCCGGCCTTGGACTTCTTCGGCGGCAGCGGCGCGGCGGACGGCGCGCCGTACGGCTGGCCGGCCGGCGGCGGGTAGCCGCCCGGCTGCTGCGGGGCGGGCTGCTCCCCGTAGGGCTGCTGCGGATAGGGGTTGCCCGACGGCTGGGACATGTCGATTCAGCTCCAGTTAGTTGATCAGGAGCGGTGATCGTAGCCAGACCCACCGACAGCAGCCGACCCCGCCGGAGCGAAGGTGAGGTGAACGACGATCGCGGCGGCCGAGACGCCCACGAAAGGGACGTCCGGCCGCCGCGATCGCGGGGGAGCGGGAGGATCAGGCGGGCAGGCTGGCCACGCCGGGCGGCAGGAACCGCCGGCCGGTCACCCGCTCGCTGGTGCCCGTCCGGTCCAGGTACGGCGTGACGCCGCCCAGGTGGAACGGCCACCCCGCGCCGAGGATCAGGCACAGGTCGATGTCCTGCGCCTCGGCGACGACGCCCTCGTCGAGCATCAGCCGCACCTCCTGCGCCAGCGCGTCGAGCGCGTTGCGCCGTACCTGCTCGGCGGTCAGCGGCTCGTCGCCGACGACCAGCAGCTTGGCGACGTCGGCGTTGATCTCGTCGTCGACCACGATCGGCTGGCCCGACTCGGCGATCCGGCGCAGGTTCTCGCTGACGGCGAACCGGTCCGGGAACGCGCCGTGCAGGGTGCCGCCTACGTGGTACGCCACGGCCGGGCCGACGAGCTGGAGCAGGGCGAGCGGGCGCATCGGCAGGCCCAGCGGGTCCAGCGCGGCGTTCGCCACGTCCAGCGGGGTGCCGGCGTCGACGGCGGCGAAGACGGTGCCGAGGAAGCGGGTGAGCAGGCGGTTGACCACGAACGCCGGGGCGTCGGACACCAGCACGCTCGACTTCTTGAGCTGCTTGCCGACCGCGAACGCGGTGGCGAGGGTGGCGTCGTCGGTGCGCTCGCCCCGGACGATCTCCAGCAGCGGCAGCACCGCGACCGGGTTGAAGAAGTGGAAGCCGACCACCCGCTCCGGGTGCTCCAGCTCGGCGGCCATCGCGGTGACCGACAGGCTGGACGTGTTCGTGGCGAGCACCGCCTCCGGGGAGACGATCTTCTCCAGCTCGGCCCAGACCTGCTTCTTGACGTCCAGGTCCTCGAACACGGCCTCGATGACGAAGTCGGCGTCGGCGAACGCGGCCTTGTCGACCGAGCCGCTGACCAGCCCGTACAGCTTGGCGGCCGTGCCCTTGTCCATCCGGCCCTTGCTGACGGCCTTCTCGATCTGGGTGTGCACGTAGCCCACACCCTTGTCGACGCGGCCCTGGTCGAGGTCGGTCAGGACGACCGGCACCTGGAGGCGGCGGGCGAACAGCAGCGCGAGCTGGCTGGCCATCAGGCCGGCGCCGACGATGCCGACCTTGTTCACCGGCCGGGCCAGGCCCCTGTCGGGCGCGCCGGCCGGCCGCTTGGCCCGCCGCTGCACCAGGTCGAACGCGTAGAGCCCGCTGCGCAGCTCCTCGGAGAAGATCAGGTCGGCGAGGGCCTCGTCCTCGGCGGCGGTGCCGGCCGCGAAGTCGGCGTCCTTCGCCGTCTCCAGCAGGTCCAGCGCCTTGTACGCGGCGGGGACCGCGCCGTGCAGCCGCGCATCGAGGGTCTGCCGGGCGAAGTAGAGCACGCCCGCCCACATGTCCCTGTCGACCTCGGGCCGGGTCACGGTGATCTCGCCGCGCACCACGCCGGCCGCCCACTGCAGGGACCGTTCCAGGAAGTCGGCCGGCTCCAGCAGCACGTCGGCGATGCCCAGCTCGGCGGCCTGCTTCGGCTTGAGCATCTTGTTCTGCATCAGCGGGTTCTGCAGGATCACCTGGGTGGCGGCCGGGATGCCGATCAGGTTCGGCAGGAGCTGGGTGCCGCCCCAGCCGGGGATCAGGCCGAGCGAGACCTCCGGCAGCGCCAGGGCCGACGCCCCGCCGGACAGCGTCCGGTAGTGGCAGTGCAGCGCCAGCTCCAGGCCGCCGCCCATCGCCGCGCCGTTGACGAACGCGAACGTCGGGACCGTGCTGTCCTTCAGCCGGGCGAAGACCCGGTGGCCGAGCCGGCCGATCTCCAGGGCCTGCTCCCGGTCGGCGAGCTGCGGCAGGCTGGTGATGTCGGCGCCGACACAGAAGATGTACGGCTTGCCGGTGACCGCGACGAACGCCGGGTCCGCCGCGAGGGCGGCGGTGATCGCCTCGTCGAGGCTGGTCAGGCCGCCCGGGCCGAAGCTGTTCGGCTTGGTGTGGTCGAAGCCGTTGTCGAGGGTGATCAGGGCGGCCGGGCGGGCCAGCCCCGGCACGTTCACCTGGCGCAGCAGCGCCCGGGTGACCACCTCGTTCGGTGCGGCGAGCGCGCTCACTCGTTGCCCTCCTGTCCAGCCGGAACGGTGGAACCGGTCCAGTGCGGGTTCTCCCAGATGACCGTGCCGCCCATGCCGATGCCGATGCACATGGCGGTGAGGCCGTAGCGGACCTCGGGGTGCTCGGCGAACTGCCGGGCGAGCTGCGTCATCAGCCGCACCCCGGAGGACGCGAGCGGGTGACCGATGGCGATGGCGCCGCCCCACGGGTTGACCCGGGGGTCGTCGTCGGCGATGCCGAAGTGGTCGAGGAAGGCGAGCACCTGCACGGCGAACGCCTCGTTCAGCTCGAACAGGCCGATGTCGTCGATGCTCAGGCCGGCGATGCGCAGCGCCTTCTCCGTCGACGGGATCGGCCCGACGCCCATCACCTCGGGCTCGACGCCGACGAAGCCGTACGACACCAGCCGCATGGCGACCGGGAGGCCCAGCTCGCGGGCGGTGTCCTCGGCGGCGAGCAGGCTCGCGGTGGCCCCGTCGTTCAGGCCGGCCGCGTTGCCCGCGGTGACCTTGCCGTGCGGGCGGAACGGCGTCTTGAGGGTGGCGAGCTTCTCCAGCGACGTGTCGCGGGGCGCCTCGTCGACCGTGGCCAGACCCCAGCCGCCTTCGTCGTCGCGGATCGCCATCGACACCAGGTCGCCCTGGAGCTTGCCGTTGGCGTACGCCTTCGCGGTCTTCTGCTGGGAGGCGAGCGCGAACGCGTCCGTGCGCTCCTTGGTGATGTGCGGCACCCGGTCGTGCAGGTTCTCCGCCGTGGCCCCCATGACCAGGGCGGACGGGTCGACCAGCTTCTCCGCGACGATCCGCGGGTTGGGGTCGACGCCCTCGCCCATCGGGTGCCGGCCCATGTGCTCGACGCCGCCGGCGATCGCCACGTCGTACGCGCCCATGGCGATGCCGCCGGCCACGGTGGTGACGGCGGTCATCGCCCCGGCGCACATCCGGTCGATGGCGAAGCCCGGGACGGTCTTCGGCAGGCCGGCCAGCAGGGCGGCGGTGCGGCCGATGGTGAGGCCCTGGTCGCCGATCTGGGTGGTGGCGGCGATGGCGACCTCCTCGACCCGCTCCGGCGGCAGCTGCGGGTTGCGGCGCAGCAGCTCGCGGATGCAGCGGATCACCAGGTCGTCGGCGCGGGTGTTGGCGTACATGCCACCCGCCTTGCCGAACGGGGTGCGGACGCCGTCGACGAAGACGACATCGCGGACTTCACGGGGCACTTGAGCCTCCTTTTCGACCCTGACTCGGCCACGTCGCCGACCAGCGGCACCACGGACCGAACGAGGATCGCGGCACGGGCGTGGTCCCTCGGATGCTACTCGCCAGTAACCATCGTCGACACCACCCCCTGTGTGGCCCACCCCACACCGACGCGGCGTCCGGCGCGGGTCGGCGACCGCCGCCGACCCCGCGACCGCCGCCAACCCACCGACCGGCCCCCGACCGGCCCCGGCTGCCGCGTCAGGCCGCCGGGGCCGGACCCGCGAGCGCGGCGGTCAGGTCGGGCACCAGCAGCGCAAGCTGCCACTCGCGCGCCCCGAAGCCGCGCAGCGTCTCGGCGACCGTCGCCTCGGTCACCTCCTCCGGCGGGGTCCAGGCGAGCCGGCGGACCGAATCCGGGGCGATCAGGTTCTCCGGCGGCAGGGCGTGCTCGCCCGCGATCCGGACCACCACCTCCCGGCACCGGGCCAGCCGGCCCGCCGCCACCGGGTCCCGCTCCGCCCAGCGGTGCGGCGGGGGTGGCCCCTCCACCACCGGGGTCACCGGCAGCGCGTCGTCGGGCAACTGCCGGGCGTCGTCCAGCGCCGCCAGCCAGGTGCGGGCCAGTCGACGCACCGACCGGCCGCCGAAGCCCGGCAGGGTCAGCAGCGCCTTCTCGTCCTTCGGGTCCAACTCGGCGGCCGCCACGATCGCCGAGTCCGGCAGGACCCGTCCCGGCGCGGCGTCCCGGCGGGCGGCGATCTGGTCGCGGGCGTACCAGAGGGCCCGGATCCGCGCCTGGGCGCGCGCCCCGCGCACCCGGTGGATGCCGGAGGTGCGCCGCCACGGCTCCGCCCGGACCCGGGGCGGGCGGTCGACGCTGCGCACCAGCGCGGCGAACTCCTCCGCCGCCCACGCCGACTTGCCCTGGCGGGCCAGCTCCGCGTCGAGCACGTCACGCAGGTCGGTCAGCATCTCCACGTCCAGCGCGGCGTACGTGAGCCACGACTCCGGCAGCGGCCGGCTCGACCAGTCCGCCGCCGAGTGGTGCTTCTCCAAGCTGAAGCCGAGTAGCTGCTCGGTCAGCGCGGCCAGCCCGACCCGCTCGAATCCCGCCAGCCGGGCGGCCAGTTCCGTGTCGAACAGCCGGCGCGGGCGCAGCCCCACCTCGGCCAGGCAGGTCAGGTCCTGGCTGGCGGCGTGCAGCACCCACTCGGCGTCGGCGATGGCCAGGTCCAGGCTGCTCAGGTCGGGCAGCGGCAGCGGGTCGATCAGCACGGTGCCGGCCCCCGCCCGGCGCAGCTGCACCAGGTATGCCCGCTGGCTGTAGCGGTAGCCCGAGGCGCGTTCGGCGTCCAGGGCGACCGGGCCGGTGCCGGCAGCGAAGCGGGCCACGACCTCGGCCAGCCCGGCCTCGGTCGTCACCGGCTCGGGTGTCCCCTCGCGGGGGGCGGTCAGGGGCACGGGCCCGTCGACGGTCGGTTCGGGCCCCGCGTCCACCGGCTCCGGCGCGGCCGACGGCGGTTGGTGCGGCTCGTTTCCCGTACGGCTTTCGGCGGCCCGACGGCGCAGGGGTGGTTCGTCGGTCACCTGACAACCCTAGTGCGCGCGGCGATCCGGCGCGCGCAGCCGGGTGCGGTGTGTGTCGGCGTCGCGCGGTGTGGGTCGGCGTCGGCTACTTGACCCGGCATGCCAGGGTCGGACATCGGGGAAGACAAAGCGCGGCGGCGCGGGTACGTTCCTTCGGGCCGCCGCCCGGGACGGAACCGACGTCGGCGGGCACCAGGGCGGCGACGGGGAGGACGTGACGATGACGACGGCTGGGTACGGTGCGACGGGCCCGGGACAGGGGCCCGGCGACGGCTCGGGCGGGAGTTGGGCCGCCCCGGCGCGACCCGCCGAGCCGCCGGTGGGCGAGCCGCCCGCCGCCGCGACCCCGTCCGGCGACACCCGTCCCGGCCCGCTGCCGCCCCGCATGGACCCGCCCCGGCTCGACCCGCACCGCGGCAGCGCCGCCGTCTATCCGCAGGCCGCAGGCTCCTACCCGCCGGCCGGAGGCGGCCACCCGCCCGCCGGTCAGGCCGCGTCGCCCGGTCACTGGCCCGGCTCGTCGCCCCCGCCCGCCCAGCCCCCCGCGCCCGGCCAGTGGTCCGGTCCCGCGCCCGCCGGCTGGCCCGCCCCGCAGCAGCCACCCGCCGCCGGCCAGCAGTCGTCCGCCGCCGGCCAGCAGCCCCCGGCCGGGTACGCCGCCGCGCCGCCGTCGCCCGTGGTCCCCGGCCCGGCGTACCCGCACGGCGGGGCCACCCCGGCCCCCGGGCCGGCCTGGCCCGCGACCGCCCCGACCGGCGGGGCCACCCCGCGTCCCCGGGGCAGGGCGCTGACGTTCGTCGCGTTCGGGCTCGCCCTGGTCCTGGCCGTGGTGAGCGGCGTGCAGGCGTACCAGATCAGTCGGCTCTCCGACCGGCTGGCCGACACCGACCAGCGGCTGGCCACCGCGCAGAGCGGCGACGGCGCCCGGCTCGACGGCCTGGAGCAGCGGGCGCAGGCCCTGGAGAAGCAGGCCGGGGCGCAGTTCAACCCGGAGGCGGTGGCCAGCGCCGTCCTGCCCAGCGTCTTCCGGGTCCGGGCCGGGCAGTTCACCGGCACCGCCTTCGCGGTCGGCAAGCCCGACACCGGCGGCGGCACCAACCTGTTCACCAACTTCCACGTGGTCGAGTCGGTCTGGGTCGGCGGCGGCCGGGAGGTCTTCCTCGAACGCACCGACCAGCGCTACCCGGCCACCATCGTCAAGGTCGACGAGGTCAACGACATCGCCCAGCTGCGCACCACCAGCAAGTTCACCGGGCTGGTGACGGCGTCCGCCGCGGTCAAGCCCGGCCAGCAGATCGTCGTCGTCGGCGCCCCGCTCGGCCTGCAGGACAGCGTCACCACCGGCGTGGTCAGCGCCTTCCGTGAGGCAGGCCAGGGCTCGGGCCCGGTCATCCAGTTCGACGCGCCGATCAACCCCGGCAACTCCGGTGGCCCGGTCATCAACGGCCAGAAGCAGGTGGTGGGCATCGCCACCGCGAAGGCCCGCGACGCCGAGGGCATCGGCCTCGCCGTACCCATCAAGGTCGCCTGCGACGGCTTCCGGATCTGCTGACTTCGGCCGCTCCGCGCCGTCCGTCCCGTACCAGCCGGTTCGTCGCGGCCCCGGCCACGGGCCGCCCCACCTGGAGGAAGAGAAGAATGTCGCAGCCACCGACCGGGCCGGGGAGCCAGCCGCCGTATCCGCCGCCGGGCGGCCCCGGCCAGCCCGTGCCCCCGCAGTACGACCCGACGGGCCAGCCGGCGGAGCCCACCCGGCAGTTCGCCCCGGGTCAGTACGGTACGCCGCAGCCGGCGGCGGAGCCGACCCAGCAGTTCTCTCCGGTCCAGCAGAGCGTGCCGCAGCCGCCGCAGCCAGCACAGCCGACCCAGCCGACGCAGCCGTTCACCCCGGGTCAGTACGGTACGCCGCAGCCGGCGGCGGAGCCGACCCAGCAGTTCTCTCCGGTCCAGCAGAGCGCGTCGCAGCCGCAGCCGACGCAGCCGTTCACCGCGCCGGTGTCAACGCCGCCCGTTCCCGGTGCCGGATATCCGCCGGTGTCGACGCCACCGGTCTCGGGTGCCGGATATCCGCCGGTGTCGACGCCACCGGTTTCCGGTGCCGGGCACCCGCCGGTTTCCGGGCCGGGGCAGCCGTCGCCAGCGTTCGGCCAGCCGATGTCGGTGCCGCCCGCCTCGGGTCCGGCCTTCGGCCAGCCGATGTCCGGCCCGCCGGGAGCGATGCCGCCCTACGGCCAGCCGGGCGCGACGCCGTCCTACGGCCCGCCCGGCACGACGCCGCCCTACGGCGCCCCGGCACCGGCCGCCCGTCAGGGCGGGCGCAAGGTGCTGGTCCTGGCCGTGGTGGCCGGGCTGCTCTTCGTCCTCGGCGGCGTGATGACCGGCCTCTACGTGACCAAGAGCAGCGAGCTGGACCGCACCGAGAAGCGGCTGACCGGCCAGGTCAGCGAGCGGGACGGCACGATCGCGGCGAACAAGACCGAGATCGAGAAGCTCAAGACCGACCTGCAGGCCGTGCGGGACAAGCTCTCCAACACCGAGCAGGACCTCACCGGCACCCGGAACGACCGGGACGAGCAGGCCCGGCAGAAGAAGGTCATCGCCACCTGCCTGGACAAGCTCACCAGTGCGTTGACGGCCGCGGCGGCGAACAACAAGGCCGCGTACGACAAGGCCACCGAGGGCATGAACAAGGTCTGCGACGAGGCCGAGAACTACCTCTGACGTCGCGCAGGTAGGAAGTCCCCGACCCCGCCCCGCCCAAGCCACCATGGGCGGGGCGGGGCTGCGCCGGGCCCGGCACCTGGGGATCTTGGAGCGAAACGGCCCCTCCAGGGGCCGAAATCTTCCAAGATCTGAGGCGGGCGTCGTGCGGTGGGTGTTGGGCGGCGGGTGTTGTGCGGTGGGTCAGGCGGCGCCGGCCGGGCGGCGGTCCGGCAGGGCGGTCACCCCGGGCGGGGGGAGGCCCGCCGTCGAGGCGAGCAGGGTGCACCAGGCCATCAGGTGCGGGGTCAGGTCCTCACCGAGCGGGGTCCACGAGGCCCGGATCTCGATGTCGCCGGCGGCCGGCGGCCCGGCTAGGTCGCCGAACCGGGTCGACATGGTCTGGGTGATCGTGCCCCCGATGGCCCGATGCGGGGCGTCCTGCGCGTCCAGCGCGTCGGTCAGCCAGGTCCAGCCCACCCCGGGCAGCAGCGGGTCGGCGGCGAGGTCGATCTCCAGCTCCGCCGTGACGTAGGTGACCAGCCGCAGGGTGCCCTGCCACGCCTCGTGCCCGGCGGGGTCGTGCAACAGGATCAGCCGCCCCGTAGCCACCTCGTCGTCGTCGCGCAGCACCGTCGCGGAGAGCGCGAAGGCGTACGGCGCGAGGCGTTGCGGCGCGCCGACCTCCTCCAGGACGATCTCCGATCGGGGCGCGGCCGACCGCAGCCCGGCGACCGCGCGGGCAAAGGTCTCCGGGAGCGCGATCGGGGGGGCCATGCCGGCAGCCTATGCCGCCCGCCGCCCGGCCGACGGAACGGCACGCCGACGGCCTGCGGCAGCGGCCCTCGCGGGTGCCGGGGACGGTGGATGGTGAGAGGGGCACCCTTCTCTACCGGATGCGTTAACAGGGGGCCCTTCCTTACACGTCACAAAAGGCGGCGGGGGTGGGGGAGGGGGTCCGGGGGCGTGGCACGATAGCCGCGATGAGCACCGAGACGACGGGCACCGCCGCCCGAGACGGAGAACCCCGCCGCAGCGGGACGGGCGGGTCGCCGTTCGTCCGGGCCTGCCGACGCGAGCCCGGCCCGCACACCCCGGTCTGGTTCATGCGCCAGGCCGGCCGCTCCCTCCCCGAATACCGCGAGATCCGCAAGAACGTGGGGATGCTGGAGTCCTGCCGCCGCCCCGAGCTGGTCGCCGAGATCACCCTCCAGCCGGTCCGTCGGCACGGGGTCGACGCGGCGATCCTGTTCAGCGACATCGTGGTGCCGGTGGCCGCCGCCGGGGTGGAGCTGGACATCGTCGCGGGCACCGGGCCGGTGGTCGCCGAGCCGGTGCGCACCCTCGCCGACGTCGAGCGGATCCGGCCCATCACCCGCGCCGACGTCTCCTACGTCGACGAGGCGGTGCGGCTGCTCGTCGCAGAGCTGGGCGACACCCCGCTGATCGGCTTCGCCGGCGCCCCGTTCACGCTGGCCAGCTACCTGGTCGAGGGCGGGCCGTCGCGGACCCACGCCAAGACCAAGGCCCTGATGTACGGCGAGCCGGAGCTGTGGCACGCCCTGTGCGCCCGGCTGGCCGAGGTGACGCTGGCGTTCCTGCGGGTGCAGGTCGACGCCGGGGTGTCGGCGGTGCAGCTGTTCGACTCGTGGGCCGGGGCGCTGTCCGAGGCCGACTACCGGCGCTACGTGCTGCCGCACTCGACGAAGGTGCTGGCCGGGCTGGCCGACGCGGGGGTGCCCCGGATCCACTTCGGGGTGGGCACCGCCGAGCTGCTGCCCGCCATGGGCGAGGCCGGCGCGGACGTGGTCGGCGTCGACTGGCGTACGCCGCTGGACGTCGCGTCCCGCCGGATCGGCGCCGACAAGGCCGTGCAGGGCAACCTCGACCCGTGCGTGCTGTTCGCCCCGTGGCCGGTGGTCGAGGCGGAGGTGCGGCGGATCCTCGCCGAGGGGCGGGCGACCCCCGGCCACGTGTTCAACCTCGGTCACGGCGTCCTGCCGGAGACCGATCCGGACGTGCTGACCCGGGTGGTCGCGCTGGTGCACGAGGTGTCCGCGCGCCCGGGCGAGTAGCAGAGGGGGCGACCGTGCGGCAGCCGTGGCGGGTGGCGATCGTCGGGGGCGGGATCACCGGGCTGGCCGCCGCCGTCCGGCTGGCCGACCGGGCCCCGGCCGGCACCGAGGTCACCGTGTACGAGCAGTCCGGCGTGCTCGGCGGGAAGCTGCGCACGGGCGAGCTGGCCGGCGGTCCGGTGGAGTTCGGCGCGGAGTCGTTCCTGATGCGGGACCCGGCCGGCGGCGAGTCGGCCGCGGTGGCCCTGGTCCGCCGGCTCGGCCTGGCCGACGACATCGTGCACCCGAGCGTCGGGCAGGCCGCCCTGGCCGTCGACGGAGGGCTGCGCCCCATCCCGGGCGGGACGCTGGTGGGCGTACCCGGGGATCTGGCGAAGGTGGCGGCGGTGGCCGAGCCCGCCGCGGACGCCGACCGCGACGAGGGCCGGCCGCTGCTGGCCCCCGGCGCGGACGTCTCCGTCGGGGCGCTGGTGCGGGCCCGGTTCGGCGACGCGGTGGCCGACCGGCTGGTGGACCCGATGCTCGGCGGCGTCTACGCCGGCCGGGCCGACGACCTGTCCCTGGCCACCACGATGCCGGCGCTGGCCCGCGCGGCCCGGGTGGCGCACACCCTCGTCGGCGCGGTCCGGGCGGCGCAGGCCGCCGCGCCCCGGGCCCCCGGCGAACCGGTCTTCGGCACCCTGGCCGGCGGGCTGAGCCGGCTCGTCGAGGCCGCCGCGGCGGCCGGCGGGGCGACGATCCGCCGCGACGCGGCCGTGCGGGAGCTGACCCGGACGGCGACCGGCTGGCGGCTGACCGTCGGACCCACCCGCGACCCGGAGCTGGTCGACGCGGACGCGGTGCTCCTCGCCGTCCCGGCGCGCCCGGCGGCCCGCCTGCTGGCCGGCGTCGCCGACCTGGCCCCCGAGGCCGTCGCGACCGTCGGCGCCCTGGACTACGCCAGCGTCGCGCTGGTCACCCTCGCGCTGCCCCGCCCGGAGCTGCCGGCGCTGTCCGGGTTCCTGGTGCCGGCCACCGAGGGGCTGCTGGTCAAGGCGTCGACGTTCTTCACCACCAAGTGGGGGCACCTGGCCCGGCCGGACGGGCTGGCGCTGGTGCGCGCCTCCGTGGGCCGCTACGGCGAGGAGGCGTCCCTCCAGGTCACCGACGATGACCTGGTGGAGGCGGTGCACCGGGAGCTGTCGAAGGTGCTCGGCACGCCGCTGCCCGCCCCGGTGGCCAGCCACGTGCAGCGGTGGGGCGGGGCGCTGCCGCAGTACACCCCGGGGCACCTGGACCGGGTGGCCGCCGTGCGGGCGGCGCTGCGCGGCGCGCACCCCACGCTGGCCCTGGCCGGCGCCGGCTACGACGGCGTCGGCATCCCGGTCTGCGTCCGCTCCGGCGAGACGGCGGCCGAGGAGATCATCACGGCACTGGGAGGATCGGCATGACCGAGCAGACCAACGCGGCGCGGCTGCGGGAGCTCAACGAGAGCATCCGCTACACGATGTGGTCGGTGTACCGGGCGACGAGCCCGCTGCCGTCGCTGCGGGAGAACGTCACCGGCGAGGTCGAGGCGCTCTTCGCGGAGCTGGCCGGCAAGGACGTGACGGTGCGCGGCACGTACGACGTCGCCGGGCTGCGCGCCGACGCCGACCTGATGATCTGGTGGCACGCCGCCACCAGCGACGCGCTACAGGACGCGTACCTGCGGTTCCGCCGCACCACCCTGGGCCGGGCGCTGACCCCGGTGTGGTCGCAGCTGGCGCTGCACCGGCCGGCGGAGTTCAACAAGAGCCACATCCCGGCGTTCCTGGCCGGCGAGGAGGCGCGGGCCTACCTGTGCGTCTACCCGTTCGTCCGCTCCTACGAGTGGTACCTGCTGCCCGACGCCGAGCGGCGGGAGCTGCTGGCCGAGCACGGGAAGATGGCCCGGGGGTACCCGGACGTGCGGGCCAACACGGTGGCCTCGTTCGCCCTCGGCGACTACGAGTGGATGCTCGCCTTCGAGGCCGACGAGCTGCACCGCATCGTGGACCTGATGCGTGACCTGCGGGCCTCGGGTGCGCGCCGGCACGTCCGCGAGGAGGTCCCGTTCTACACGGGCCGCCGCCGCGCGATCGCCGACATCGTCACCTGCCTCCCGTGAGGGGTTAGGCGCAAGGAAGGGCCCCCTGTTAACGCAGAACGTTGTACAGGGGGCCCTTCTTAACACGTGCCGCCGCGTCGGGCGGGCGTCGTGCTGCCGGCCGTCAGACGGTCGGCGTGCAGGTCGGGGTCGGCGCGGTGTTGGTGCCGGACGACGAGGCGACGAACCCGAACGAGGTCTTCCCCCCGGCGGCCAGCGACCCGTTGTAGGCCACGTTGCGCGCGGTCACCGTGGACCCGCTGGTGGTCACCGTCGAGCTCCAGTAGGAGCTGACCTGCTGGCCGTTGGCCCAGGTCCAGGTCACCGTCCAGCCCTTGATCGCCGACGAGCCGGCGGTCACGTCGATCTCGGCCTGGAACCCGCCGTTCCAGGAGGAGACGGGGCGGTAGGTCGCCGTGCAGCCCCCGGTCGCCGGCGGGGTCGTCGGCGGCGGCGTGGTGGGGGGAGGGGTGGTCGGCGGGGTCGTGGTGGGCGGGGTCGTGGTGGGCGGCGTGGTCGGGCCGCCACCGCCGAAGTCCACGTCGCTGCACAGGTAGTACGACTGGTCGAGGTGGCTGGCCTGCCAGATCGTGTAGACGATGTGCCGCCCGGTGCGCCCCGGCGCGTTGGCCGGCACCTGGATCGACACGCCCGACGCCTCCTTCTTCCACTGGGACGCCGGCGTGTTGCCGATCTGGCCGGCCAGTTCCAGGTCGCTCCAGCCCAGCGGCTTGTTCAGCGCGTCGAAGCCCTGCTTGGTCACGTACACCCGGATGTAGTCCGCGCCGTGACTGGCCTGGTCGTTGAGCTGGATGCGGAAGCTGTTGGAGATCGAGGTGGTCTTCCACGCGCCGATCGTGTCCAGCGAGTTGTACTGGCCGCTCTGGGTGTGGCCGGCGCTGCACAGCTGGCCGTCGGGGATGGCGGCCTGGTGGTTGCCGGCGACGCCCTCCCGGAACAGGCCCATCCAGTTCCACATGGCCTGCGGGTCGGCCTGGAAGGCCTGCCAGCACATCGGGTCCTGGGTGGCCATGGCGGGGTTCATGTGGTCGGCGCCCCAGCGCTGCCAGCAGCCGTAGTTGCGGGACGCGGGGTCGACGACGGAACCGTGGGCGGACGCGGGGTTCGCCAGGGCGGTGGTGAGCAGCATGGCGGCGGCGGTGCCGACGGCGAGCAGCCAGGCTGCCAGGCGCGGCGTGGAACGCCGACGCGCGAGGGTGGACAATGGAGCCTCCGGGTTGAGGGGTCGACTGTGACGACGCCCGGATCTCGGGAGTTGCCCCTCCCGTGCCGGTTCGAGTTGCTCCCGTGGCGGCTCTGCTGCGAGATTCCCACACCCATAGGGATGTGTCAATTTGCGGCGCCCTCCGGGGCATCGGGGCGGGCGGGGTGCCGGCGCATCGGGGTGTGCGGGATGCCGTCCTCGACGTACTCTGGCCCGCTGACGGCGAAGCCGTGCCGCGCGTAGAAGCCGACCAGGTGGGACTGCGCCTCCAGCACGCACGGCCGGTCGCCCACCGCGGCCAGCGCCTCGGTCATCAGCCGCCCGGCGTGGCCGCCGCCCCGGGCCCCCGGCGCCACCACGACCCGGCCGATCCGCGCCAGGCCGCCGGGGTCGGCCAGGATCCGCAGGTACGCCACGACGCCGCCGTAGCTGTCGGCCCCGCCGTCGTTCCCGTCTCCCGTGCCGTCGCCCTCGTTCTCGGCGTCGCCCCCGGCTGCACTGTCGACGTCGCCCTCGGTCCGCCCGCCACCGTCAGCGGCACGGGTCAGCCACACGTGCCGGGTGCCCGGCTCGACGTCCCGGCCGTCGAGTTCCGGGTACGGGCACCGCTGCTCCACCACGAACACGTCGACGCGCAGTCGGAGCAGGTCGTGGAGGGTGCGGGCGTCCAACTCGGCGAAGGAGGCGATCCGGGCCTCGACCGTCTGCGGCGACACCCGCCGATGCTAGGCCGCCCGCCCTCGGCGCAAGGAGGGGCCCCTTGTTAACGCATTCTGTAGAGCAAGGGCCCCTTATTAACACCCGTGTTAATAAGGGGCCCTTCCTTGCGCTTCAGCGGGGGCGGGCACCGACGGCGTCGCGGATCTCCGCGCCCCGGTCGCCCTCCTCCTGGCGGGCGCAGTGGCCACAGCAGAAGAAGCGCCCCGACACCTCGACCCCGTGGCCCACGATCTTGACCTGGCAGTGTTCGCAGATCGGGGCCAGCCGGTGCGCCGCGCACTCGAAGCAGTCGAAGGTGTGCACGTCGCCGCTGACCGTGCGCACCTCGAACGCCATCCAGTAGTCGTTGCCGCAGACCTCGCACGTCGCCATCGCCGAACCCCCGTAGCCGAAAGGACAGATGTCCCCCCAGCGTGCGACAACGGCCCGAACCGGGCGGCCGAAACGACCGAAACCGGGCCGCCCAGGCGGCGTGTCGGGGTCGGCGTGTCGAGCGTTGTGCCTGGTGAAAGCCTCGACCCCCGGAGGACGACGTGATCAAGCGCAGCAGGCTCTTCGGCAACCAGACCCGGGTCACCTTCTGCCTGCCCCGCGAGGCGCCGGCCGGCCCGGTGAGCGTGGTCGGCTCCTTCAACGACTGGGAGCCGGGCCGCCACGAACTGGTCGCCCGGCGCGACGGCACCCGTACGGTGACCGTCAGGCTCCGGCCCGGGGCGTACCGGTTCCGCTATCTCGCCACCGGCGGGATCTGGCTCGACGACGAGTCGGCCGACGGGGTCGACGAGCAGGGCAGCGTGCTGCTCGTCTGACGTGGCGCGCGCCGTCGGGCGGAACCGGGCCGGCGCCCGTCAGCCCTGGGCCGGCTCCAGCCGGATCGAGATCGAGTTGACGCAGTGCCGGGTGTCCTTCGGGGTGAAGCCCTCGCCCCGGAAGACGTGCCCGAGGTGGCTGTCGCAGCGGGCGCAGCGGATCTCCGTACGCCGCATGCCGTGGCTGTCGTCCTCGATCTCCTTCACCGCGCCCGGGATCGCGTCGTCGAAGCTGGGCCAGCCGCAGTGCGAGTCGAACTTGGTGTCGCTGGGATAGAGCTGCGCCCCGCAGGCGCGGCAGCGGTAGACGCCGGGGGTCTTCGTGTCCACGTACTCGCCGGTCCACGGGCGCTCGGTGCCCGCCTCGCGCAGCACCCGGAACTCCTCCGGGCTGAGCCGGACCCGCCACTCGTCCTCGGTGCGGGGCAGTTCGTTCTCGTCAAGACTCACCCCGCAACGGTACGTCGGCTGTCGGTGCCGTGGCATATGGTCGCCAGATGGCAGGCACCGCGAAGGCCCCGGCCGCCGAGGTCGAGGTGGCCGGGCACACCGTACGACTGAGCAGCCCGGACCGGGTGATCTTCCCGGAGCGGGGCTTCACCAAGGCGGACGTCTTCGGCTACTACCTGGCGGTCGGCGACGGCATCATGCGCGCCCTGCGGGACCGCCCGACCACGCTGCAACGCTTTCCCGACGGCATCGGCGGGGAGGCGTTCTTCCAGAAGCGGGTGCCGGCCCGGGGCGTGCCGCCGTGGCTGACCACCGCCCGGATCACCTTCCCCAGTGGCCGGACGGCCGACGAGCTGTGCCCGGCCGACCTCGCCCACGTGGCGTGGGCGGCCCAGATGGGCACCGTCGTGTTCCACCCCTGGCCGGTGCGTGCCGGCCACGTCGACCACCCCGACGAGCTGCGCGTCGACCTCGACCCGCAGCCGGGCACCGACTTCGCCGACGCGGTCGCCGCCGCCACCGAGCTGCGGGCCCTGCTCGCCGAGCTGGGCGCGACCGGCTGGCCGAAGACGTCCGGCGGCCGGGGCGTGCACGTCTACCTGCGCATCGCGCCCCGGTGGACGTTCACCGAGGTGCGCCGGGCCACCATCGCGCTGGCCCGGGAGCTGGAGCGCCGCCGCCCCGACCTGGTCACCACCGCCTGGTGGAAGGAGGAGCGGGGCGAGCGGGTCTTCGTCGACTACAACCAGATGGCCCGGGACCGCACGATCGCCTGCGCGTACTCGCTGCGGGCCAACGCCCGGGCCACCGTGTCCACCCCGGTCACCTGGGACGAGCTGCCCGACGTCGACCCCGACGACCTGCACCTGGGCAGCGTCCCGGCCCGGTTGGCGCAGCGGGGCGACCCGCACGCCGGCATCGACGACGCGGCGTGGGACATCACCCCGCTGCTGGAGTGGGCCGACCGGGACGCGGCGGCGGGGCAGGGCGACCTGCCGTACCCGCCGGACCACCCGAAGATGCCCGGCGAGCCTAAGCGGGTCCAGCCGTCGAAGGACCGCGACCGGCCCCGCTGACCGCGGGCAGAGCTGACGTACGCGGAATCAGCTGATCGGGCCCATCATCGCCTCGACGGCCTCCTTCGCCGTGCGCAGGTCCGCGCCCGTCGCCTCCCGGTACGCCTTGATCGCCTGGATCTTCTGGCCCCGGGCCAGATACTCGCGGACCCCGGGCGGCTCCGGCCGCCGGTCGACCACCCCGAGGTGGTCCATCACGAGCTGGAGGCGGCGATCGATCTCGGCCAGCCGGGCCTCCGTGACCCGGTCCCGCCGGGGGCCGGCGAGCTGGCCGGCCAGCAGCAGCACGACGCCGATCGTCAGCACGATGAGGGCGATCTCCATGCCAGCCATCCAAGCAGGCCGCCGCCAGGCCCACCCCCCGGGGCAGGACCGGGCGGCCGGTGAGCGCCGGGCCATAACGGTCGGATAACGGGCGCGAACCTTTCCGTACCCGCAGTGGGTCTCTGTGTCCGTCGGCTCCGCGGGGGGCCCGGGGAGGCAGCGCGATGGTGCTGGTGTGGAGGCGGGCGTGGGCCGCCCGGGGGCTGTTGTCGGCCGCGTTGGTGGCGGCCCTGGTGGCGGTCGCCCTCGTCACCGGGCTGGCCGACTACAGCCGGCGGGCCGTCGACGCGGGAGCGCGGGCGGTGCTCGCCGCGTCGCCCGCCCAGGAACGCAGCCTGCTGGTCGGCGGCTCGGGCGGCCCCGACCGGGCCGCCTTCGCCGCCCGGGACCGGGCGGTCCGCGACCGCTTCGCCGCCGGGCTCGGCGGGGCGGCGGTGGCGGTGCGCGGGGCCCGCTACGGCACCGGGCGGGAGCTGACCGGTGACCTCGGCGCCGCGCGGGCCGGCGACGACCCGGTGTTCGCCGAGCTGACCACCCTGGAGGACCTGGCCGGGCACGCCGAGCTGGTGGCGGGGCGGCAGCCCACGGGCGGGGCCGTGCCGACGCAGGTGCTCCTGCCGGAGCGGGTCGCCGCGGTGCTCGGCCTCGCCGTCGGCGAGCGGGTGCCGCTGCGCGACCGGGCCACCGAGCGCACCGGCGAGGTCGAGGTGGTCGGCCTGTTCCGGCCCCGGGACCCCACCGGGTCGTACTGGCGACTCGCGCCGGGCGCCGTCGCGGCCGGCTCCGAGACGTCGTACGGGCCGTTCCTGCTCGACCCCGCCGACTTCGACCGGACGTTCCCCGGCACCACCTCGGCGGCCTGGCTGGTCGAGCCCGACCTGGCGGCGGTCGGGCCGGGCCGGCTGGACGCCGTGCGCCGCGCCGTCGCCACGGAGGTCGCCGACCTGCCCGGGGCGACCGGCCTCGGCTCCTCCGCCCAGACCGTCACCACCATGGACCGGCTGATCGACCGGCTGACCCGCGCCGACCTGGTGGGCCGGTCGTCGCTGCTCACCCCGCTGCTGCTCGTCCTCGTCCTCGGCGGGTACGCGCTGGTCCTGGTGGCGGCCCTGCTCAACGAGGACCGTCGGGGGCAGACGGCGCTGCTGCGCGCCCGGGGCGCGGCGCGGAGGCAGATCGCCGGGCTGGCCGTGCGGGAGGCCGCCCTGGTGGTCCTGCCGGCCGCGCTGCTCGGCCCCCCGCTCGCCGCCGAGGCCCTGCGCCGGATCGGCCGCGACCAGGGCTGGTCGGAGCTGACCGCCCGCGGCGGCACGACCCTCACCTGGGCGGTCGCCTCCGCCGCGGCGGCCGGCTGCCTGGTGGCCATGGCGCTGCCGGCGCTGCGCCGCGCCGGCACGTACGTCGCCGACCTGGCGGCCCGGTCCCGGCCGGGCCGGGGCGCGGCGGCCCAGCGGATCGGCGTCGACCTGGCCCTGGTCGGCCTGGCCCTGCTGGCCTGGACGCAGCTGCGGCGGTACTCGTCGCCGCTGGCCGGCGCCGACGGCCGGCTCGGCGTCGACCCGTTGCTGGTGGCGGCGCCCACGCTGGGGGTGCTCGCCGGTGCCGTCGTCGCGCTGCGCCTGCTGCCGCCGGCGGCCCGGCTCGCCGAACGGTTCGTCGACCGCCGGCCGTGGCTGGCCGCGACGCTGGGCATGTGGCAGGCGGGCCGCCGGCCGCACGCCGGCCCGGTGCTGCTGCTCGCGCTCGCCGTGGGCGGCAGCACCCTGGCCTGGTCGTTGGTGACCACGGGGGAACGGTCGCACCTCGACCAGGCGGACTTCACCGTCGGGGCCGACCTGCGGCTGGTCGAGCGGTCCGGGGCCGCGCCGGCCGAGCGGGCCGGCCGCCTCGCCGCCGTGCCCGGCGTGGACCGGGCGGTGCCGGCCTGGCGCGACGACATCCGGGTGGGCCGCGAGGACCTGCCGGTGAGCGTGCTGAGCCTCGACGCGGCGGCGGCGCCCGACGTGGTCCGGTTCGACGAGCGGCTCGCCGGCGAGCCGCCCCGGGCACTCTTCGACCGGCAGGTGCGCGGCCGGGCCGCCCCTCTCGGCGTCGAGCTGCCCGCCGACGCCCGTCGGCTCGCCGGCACGGTCGCCACCCCGGTGACCGATGCCGCCAGGCCGCACCCGGTGCGGGTGTCCGCCCTGCTCACCACCGCCGACGGCGGCGCGTGGAAGCTTCCCCTGGCCAGCGCGGGCAGCGACGGACGGCCCGTGCCGGTGGCCGTGGACCTGCCGGACAACGGCGGCCGGGCCTACCGGCTGGCCGGATTCGACGTCGACGCCGGGCCGGCGATCGGCTCCGGCTACGGGCTGGAGGTGACCGGGCTGCGCACGGTGGACGCGGGCGGCGCGACCAGCCCGGTGCCGCTGGCCGGCGACTGGGTGCCCCGGCTGGACGACCCGGAGAGCGCGGAGCCGGCCCGGTTCGCCGACGGCGTGCTGCGCGCCGGCCGGAAGGTGGCGCGCGTCGCGGGCGGCCGGTTCGCGACGCAGCCGACCAGCCGCTTCGCGGTGCTGCCGGCCGATGCGGGCGCACCGGTCCCGGCGCTGGTCACGCCGCAGGTGGCCCGGGCGCTGAGCGTCGGCCGGGGCGACACGATGGACGTCGTCCTCTCCGGGGTGACGCTCACCGTCGAGGTGGTCGGGGAGGTCGACGCGGTGCCGGCCAGCGGCGGGGCGGCCGGCGGCATGCTGCTGGACCTGCCGGCGGCCACGGACTGGCTGCTGCGGGCCACGGGCACCGTCCGGCCGGTCTCGGAGTGGTGGATCCGCACCGGGGCCGGCGGGTCCGCGGAGGCGGCGCGGGCGGCGGCCGACCTGCCGGGGGTGACCGTGCTGGACCGGCGGGCGGCGGCGGAGGAGGCCGGCCGCGACCCGTACTGGCTCGGCACGCGCACGGGGCTGCTCGCGGCGGCGGCGGGTTCCGTCCTGCTCGCCCTGGTCGGGCTGGGCGTGGACGTCTGGGCCACCGCGCGCCGACGGATCGGCGAGCTCGCGGTCCTGCACACCCTGGGCGCCCCGGTGCGGCTGCTCGCCCGCGCCCTGCTCACCGAGCAGACCTTCCTGGCCGGCATCGGTGTCGGCGTCGGGTTGCTGGTCGGTGCCGGGGTGGGCGCCACCATGGCCCCGCTGGTGGTGCTCACCCGGTCGGCGGACCGGCCGGTGCCGGAGGCGGCCTTCGCGCTGCCCTGGCTGCCCGTCGCCGGCACCGCCCTCGGCCTGCTGCTCGCGGCGCTCGCGTTCAGCACGGCGATCGCCTCCGGCGTCCGTCAACGCGTCGCGGCGGCCCAACTACGGATCGGCGGAGAGCGATGACCAGGGGTGGGACCGAGGGGCCTCGGCCCGCGGTGTTCGGCGGCGTGGCCGCGCTGGCGGGGGTCGTTCGCCGGGTGCGGGCGTTCGCCGGGCAGTTCGTCCTGCTGGGGGTGCTGGCGCTGGTGGCCGCGCTGCTGGTGACCGGCGTTCCGCGTACCGCCGACCGGCTCGCCGAGCAGGGGCTGCGGGAACACGTCGCCGAGCGGCCGGCCGCCGAGCGGGACCTCACCCTCACCGCCGCCGAGCTGCCGGCCGGTGGGGGCGGGGTCGTCGCGCCGGTCACCGCGACCCGGGGCCGGGAACTCGACACGCTCCAGGCGGGCCTGCCCGGGGCCGTCCGGGAGGCGGTGCAGAGCCGGTGGTTCCTCGCGGAGACCGCCTTCGGTCGGCTGACCGGCCCCGACCTCGCGGCGAAGAACTATCTCGTCGTCACCCGGCTCCGCGCGGCACCCGGCGTCACCGGGGCGGCCACCCTGACCGAGGGACGCTGGCCGGCGGAGGCGGTGGGCGCGGGGCAGCCCGTCGAGGTCGCGCTGGCCGACGACACGGCCCGCAAGCTGAACCTCCGCGCGGGCAGCCGGCTGCGGTTCAGCGGTGCCGGCGCCGAGCCGGTGCCGCTGCTCGTGGTGGGCGTCTTCGAGCCGGCGCGCAGCGCCGACGGCATCTGGAACACCCTGCCGTCGGCGCTGCGGGTGACCGAGCCGGCCGGCGACGAGGAGCCGTACGAGATGGTGGCGCTGACCAGCGACGCGGGCCTGGACGCGGCGATCGCGACCGGCGTGCCGGTCCGGTTCTCCTGGCGCTACCGCCTCGGCGACCTGGACGTGGCCGACCTGGGTGCCGTCATCGACGGCGTGCGGCGGCTGGAGCGCACGCCCCCGGCCGGGCTGAGCGTCACCCAGGCCGTGGACGTCCCGCTGCGGCAGTTCCTCGACGCGGTCTCCGCCGCCCGGACGCTGCTCGCGGTGATCGCCGCCGGGATGTTCGCCACCGTGGCGGGGCTGATCGTGCTCGCGGCCCGGCTGGCGGCCCGCCGCCGGGAGGCCGAGTTCGCCCTGCTGGTGGCCCGGGGCGGCGCACCGACCAGCGGGGCGCGGCGCAGCCTCGCCGAGTCGGCGCTGGTGGTGCCGCCGGCCGCGGCGCTCGGCTGGCTGCTCGGCCGGTTGCTGCCCGGCTCCACGGCGGGGACGGCGGGGACCGACTGGCTGGTCCTCGTCGCGGCGGCGCTGGCCACCCTGGCCCTGCCCCTGGCGACGCTGGGCTCCTCGGCCCTGCCGGGCGGCCGACGCGACCTGTCCGGCCGCCGCGCCGGTGGCCGCCGGCTGACCCTCGAACTCCTCGTCGTCGCCCTCGCCGTGCTGGCCACCTTCCTGATCCGCCGCCGGGGCCTCAGCCCCGGCTCGGTCGATCCGCTGCTGGTCTCGGTGCCGGTGCTGCTGGCCGTCGCCGCCGCGGTGCTCGTGCTGCGGCTCTACCCCTGGCCGCTGCGGCTGCTGGGCCGCGTCGCGGCCCGCCTGCGCGGCAGCGTGACGTTCCTCGGGGTGGCCGGGGCGAGCCGGTCGGCCGCCACCGGGCCGGTGGTGGTCGTCGTGGTCGCGGTCGCCACGGCCGCGTTCTGCGGGGTCGTGGCGGGCGGCATCGAGGCCGGCCGGGACCGGACGGCCACCACGGCCGTGCCGGCGTCGGCGCTGGTCGACGGGGAACGGCTCGCCCCGGACACGGGTGCGGCCCTGCAACGGTTGCCCGGCGTGCGGCGCAGCACCCCGGTGCTGCGGGAGGGCGCGCTGCGCGTCGCCGACGCCCGGGGCGTCGACGCGGGTCTCGCCGCCGTCACCGTGCTGCTGGTCGACGGGCCGGGCCTGGCCGAGACGGCGCGCGACGCCGGAGTGGACGTGTCGGTGCCGCCGGTGCTGCGGGCGGGCCGGTCGCCGGGGCCGGCACCCGCGCTCGTCTCCCCGGGGCTCGCCGCCGAGCTGGCCCGCGCGGGCCTCGACGGGACGGCCCTGGTGACCCTGCAGGGGTACGCCCAGCCGTTCCGGGTGGCCGCCACGGCCGAGGGCTTCCCGCTGGTCCCGCCCGACGTCGACCGGTTCGTGGTGCTGCCTTGGCAGGCGCTGCCCGAGCCGGTGTCGGCCGGCCTGGGCACGCCTGGTCCGGTGTCGTCCGGGCCGGGCACCCCCGGTTCGGGCGTGTCCGGCCCGGTGCCGACGGCGTTCCTGGTCTCCGGCGACGGGTTCGACGTCGAGGCGCTGCGGCGGGCGGGCGACGAGGGCCAGCGCCGCTACCAGACCGGCGGCAGCTTCGCGGCGGGGGAGCGCCCGCGCGGCGCCGAGGTGACCACCTGGCGGGGCGCCCGCCAGCAGCTCGGCGGCGGCGGCGCGAACGGCCTGCTCGTCTTCGGGTTCGCCGCGGGCGCGGCCGGGGGTGCCGCGTTCGGTCTGCTGGCGGTCGCCTTCGCGGTGCTGGCCGGTGCGCGGACGCGGGCGCAGGTGCTGTCCCGGCTGCGCACCCTCGGCCTGTCCCGCCGGCAGTGGCGGGGGCTGCTGCTGGTGGAGCTGACGCCCCTGGTCGCCGCCGCGCTGCTCACCGGCGCGCTCACGGGGGCGCTGCTGCCCCTGCTGCTCACCCCGGCGCTCGGGCTGGCCGCGTTCACCGGCGGCGAGCCGGTCCGGGTCGCGTTCTCGCCCGGGCTGGTCGGGGCCGTCCTGGCGGCCGGCGCGGTGGCGCTGGCCCTCGCGGTGACCGTGGAGACGGTGAACAACCGCCGCATGCGCCTCGGCGAGGTGCTCCGGCTCGGCGAGGGGAGCTGACCGTGGAAGACGCGGCGCAGGGAGCTGGGGGTCCGTGGAGATGCGGCGCAGGGAGCTGAGGGTCCGTGGAGATGCGGCGGAGGGAGCTCGGGGTCCGTGGAGACGCGGCGAGGAATGCTGACGATGCGTGGAGAGGGATGCTGAGATGACAGCCACTGTGACGGCGCCCGCCGCGCCGGACCTAGCCACCCTGCAACGGCGGGCCGCGCAGCGGGCGGCCGAGCGGGCCGGCGGGCACGACCGGCTGCGCGGGCACATCGTCTGCGACGGCCTGGTGCGGATCTTCAAGACCGACGGGGTCGAGGTGGTCGCGTTGCAGGGGCTCGACCTGGTCATCGACCGGGGGGAGCTGGTCGCGATCGTGGGCGCGTCCGGCTCGGGCAAGTCCACCCTGCTGAACATCCTCTCGGGGCTGGACACCCCGACGGCCGGCATCGCCCGGGTCGCCGAGTACGACCTGCTCGCCATGTCCGCCCGCCGCCGGTTGAGCTACCGCCGGCGGATGGCCGGGTTCGTCTGGCAGCAGACCGGCCGCAACCTGCTGCCGTACCTGACCGCGCTGGAGAACGTGGAGCTGCCGATGCGGCTGGCCGGGCGGCGCTCCCGGCGGGCCCGCCGCGAGCGGGCCCGCGAGCTGCTCGACCTGGTCGGCGTGGGCCACTGCGCCGACCGGCGGCCGGCGCAGCTCAGCGGCGGGGAGCAGCAGCGCTGCGCGGTCGCGGTGGCCGTGGCCAACGACCCCGAGGTGCTCTTCGCCGACGAGCCGACCGGCGAGCTGGACGAGGCCACCGGCGCGGAGGTCTTCGCCGCGCTGCGGCAGATCAACGCGGAACTGGGCGTGACGGTCGTGGTGGTCACCCACGACCACGCCGTGGCCACCCAGGTCCGCCGGACCGTCGCCATCCGCGACGGCCGGACCGCCTCCGAGGTACGCCGTACCGCGCGGATCGGCGCGGACGGCAGCACGGAACTGGTCAGCGAGGAGTACGCCGTGCTGGACCGCGCCGGCCGGATGCAACTGCCGGAGTCGTTCGTCGACGCCCTGGCCCTGCGCGACCGGGTCCGGCTCACCCTGGAACCCGACCACGTCGAGGTGCGGCCGGGCGGCCGGGCCGACGCCGAACGGAGTGACGCATGAGCGAGCAGCAGCAGTCCGGTCCCCCCGTCGGCACGGCCGCCGGGGTGGCCGCCGCCCCCGGACCCACCGCGACGGTGGACGAGGTGGTGCGGGTGGACCGGGTGAGTCGCACCTTTGGCCGGGGCGAGCGCGCGGTGCACGCCGTCCGGGACGTCTCGTTCGTCGCCGGACGGGGGGAACTGGTCGCCGTCCGGGGCCGGTCGGGCGCCGGCAAGACCACCCTGCTGAACCTGGTCGGCGGCCTGGACCGGCCCGACTCCGGCCAGGTGCGGGTGGCCGGGCACGACCTCGGGGCGGCCGGCGAGCGGGAGCTGCTGCGGCTGCGCCGGGGGACCGTCGGGTTCGTCTTCCAGACCTTCGGGCTGATCCCGATCCTCTCCGCCGCCGAGAACGTCGGGGTGCCGCTGCGGCTGGCTAAGGTGCCCGCCGCCGAGCGGGAGGAACGGGTGGCGGTGCTGCTGGAGCTGGTGGGGCTGGGCGGGCACGCCGCGCAGCGGCCGTACGAGCTGTCCGGCGGTCAGCAGCAGCGGGTGGCGTTGGCCCGGGCCCTGGCCAACGAGCCGGACCTGCTGATCGCCGACGAGCCCACCGGCCAGCTCGACTCGGAGACGGGCCGGTCCATCATGGACCTGCTCCGCGCGGTGGTGCACGCGCGCGGCATGACCGCCCTCGTCGCCACCCACGACCCGGCCCTCATCGACCTGGCCGACCGCACCCTCACCCTCCGCGACGGCCATCTGGTCCCCACCCCCTGACCCGACTCCCGCGATCTTGCACTTGCGGCCCCTCGGGTGGGGCTTTCACCCCTTTTGTCGGGGCCCGAAGTGCAAGATCGCGGGGGAGGGAGAGGGGGAGAGGGGGAGGTTAGAGGGGGAGTTTCATGCCCTCGTGGGTGGACTGGAAGCCCAGGGCCACGTAGAAGCGGTGGGCGTCGGTGCGGGACTTGTCCGTGGTGAGCTGCACCAGGGCGCAGCCGCGCTGCCTCGCCTGGTCGATCGCCCAGCGGATCATCTCCCCGCCCAGCCCCTGCCCCCGACGGTCGGAGCGCACCCGCACCGCCTCGATGAGGGACCGCTGGGCGCCGTGCCGGCCGAGCCCGGGAATGTAGGTGATCTGCAGGCAGCCCACGACCACCCCGCCGTCGTCGGCCACCACGAGATGGTTGCGCGGGTCGGCGGAGATGTCCGCGAAGGCCCGCTCGTACGCGTCGTCCACCTCGCCGACGTCGCGGGCCCGCCCCAGCACGTCGTCGGCGAGCAGGGCGAGGATGGCCGGCAGGTCGGCCCGGACCGCCTCCCGGAAGATCACTGTGCGCATGGCGTCAGCCTGACACAACGACAGCCTGCGATGTCCCGGCCGCGGGTTGCCGGGACCGGGCAGCATGATGCGGCATGGACGTCCTGCTGCAGCCGTTCCGCTGGGTCTACCGGGGCCTGGTGTGGTTCGCCAACTCGCCCCGGACGCTGATCACGTCGTACCTGCTGATGATCGTGGTGGCCGGGGTGATCTACAGCCACGTGGAGCACAAGAGCGCCACCGACTCGGTCTGGTGGGCGGTGGTCACGGCCTCCACCGTCGGCTACGGCGACATCTCCCCGACCACGGGGGCGGGCCGGGCCCTGGCGGCGCTGCTCATCTCGACCATGGTGCTGCTGGTCATCCCGCTGATCACCGCGCACTTCGCCAGCCAGTTGATCGTGGACGACGACGCCTTCGAGCACGACGAGCAGGAGGAGCTGAAGGCCGACGTGCGGCGGATGCGGGCCCTGGTGGAGGAGCTGGCGGCCCGACAGGGGATCACCCTGCCGCCGGAGCCGCCGCTGCCCCCGCCACCGGCCACCCGCCGCGCCCGCAGATCCCGCAGGTGAGCCGTCCCGCCGCGCGGGCCGGCCGGGCGGTCGACCCGGTGCGCCGTCACCGGGCCGGGCAGCGCAGCCCTTCCCGGGGCACCGTCAGCGAGATCAGGTACGCGTCCACCGCGTCGGTCACGCAGCTCGTCTGCGGGTACGCCGTGTGCCCCTCGCCCTCCCAGGTCAGCACGCGGCCCACGCCCAGCATCGAGGCCAGCGTCGCCGTCTGCTCGTAAGGGGTCGCCGGGTCGCCGGTGGTGCCCACCACCACGATCGGCGGCGCGCCGACCGCCTTCCCCGTCGGGTACGGGTCCCGCGCGCCGGGCCACTCGGCGCAGCCGAGCATGCCGACGGCCAGGGCCGGCCCGAACAGCGGGTAGGTCTGCCGCCACTGCGACTGGAGCTCGCGGATGCGCTGCACGCTGGGCTTCGCGGTCTCGTCGGTGCAGTTGACCGCGAGGTTGGCGTCGAAGAGGTTCGAGTATTTCCCGTCGGCGTCGCGGCCGGCGTACGCGTCGGCCAGCCGGAACACCTCGCCCGGGTCGCCGCCGTCCAGCCGCTCGATGGCGTGGGCCAGCTCCTGCCAGCCCGACTCCGTGTAGAGCGAGGAGATGACCGCGTAGAAGACCCAGCCGGAGGTGGCCTCCCGGCCGTCGGCCGCCTTCACGGGGGAGACCTTCGCCTTGTCGATCGCCGCGGTCACCGCCGCCCGGGCGTCCGGGGCGAGCGGGCAGCGCCCGGCGTTGGCCGCGCACCACCGGGTGAAGTTGTCGAACGCCCGCTCGAAGCCCTTCGCCTGGCCCTCCGAGCCGGCCACCAGGTCCTGCGTCGGGTCGACCGCGCCGTCGAGCACCAGGGCCCGCACCCGCTGCGGGTAGAGCTGGGCGTACGTCGCGCCGAGCAGGGTGCCGTAGGAGTAGCCGAGGTAGGTCAGCTTCTCGTCGCCGACCGCCGCGCGCACCGCGTCCATGTCGCGGGCGGCCTGCTCGGTGCCGTAGAGCGGGAGCTGGTCGCCGTACTTGTCGCCGCAGCCGCGCCCGATCCGCTCGTTGAGCGCCACGAAACCGTCGAAGGACGCCGCGGACCGCGGGTCGGGGTCGTAGCCGAAGCTGGCATCGAGGTCGGCGTCGGAGATGCACTTCACGGGGCTGGACCGGGCCACCCCGCGCGGGTCGAAGCCGACGATGTCGAAGCGTTCGGTGACCGACGGGGGCAGGCCGCCGAACGTCGGGCCGAAGGAGAGGTAGACGGCGGTGTCCACGCCGGAGCCGCCCGGGCCGCCCGGGTTGATCACCAGGGAGCCGATCCGGTCGCGTTGCTTCGTCGAGCGGGCCCGCAGCAGGGCGATCTCGAAGGTCTCCCCGGTGCCCGGTCCGGCCGTCGCGCCGCCGCCGGAGCCCCAGTTGCGCGGCACGGCGACGCGGGCGCACTCGTAGCGCATGTCGGGCGCGCGCCGGCCGACCAGCTCGTCGGCCACCTCGGGGCAGGCCCGCCAGGTCGGGGCGGTGCCCGGCGGGGCGGCCTCGCCCGCGCCCTCGGTGCGCGGGGCGAACGCGGGCAGCGTGCAGCCGGCGGCGACCACGGCCGCGGCGACGAGCCCGGCGAGGGTCAGCCGGGCCCGGCGGATCCGGTCGGGTGTACGGGTCACCGGCGCGCCTCTCGTGCTCGTGTCGACCGGTCGTGTCGACGCCTCAGGCTACGCCCGCCCCGGCGTGGGCTCGGCCGTCGCCGCCGGATCGCCGCGCAGGACCTGGTCGACGTCGTAGCGGATCGGGCGGTCGAGCTGGTCGTAGCCGCAGGACCGGGGATCCCGGTCGGGCCGCCAGCGGACGAACCGGGCGGTGTGCCGCAGCCGGTCGCCCTCCATCGCGTCGTAGCCCACCTCGGCCACCAGCTCCGGGCGCAGCGGCTCCCACTCCAGGTTCTTCGTGCCCGTCCACCGGCTCACCCCGCCGGGGATGCGCTGGCCGCGCTCGTGGTCGCCGTGCACCCACGGGTGGTCGGGGCCGACCTCCCGGTAGGGGGCCAGCTCGTCCAGCAGCTCCCTGCGGCGGGCGGCGGTGAACGAGGAGCTGACCCCGATGTGGTGCAGCACGCCGTCGTCGTCGTAGAGGCCGAGCAGCAGCGAGCCGACCACCGGGCCGGTCTTGTGCCAGCGGAACCCGGCGACCACCACGTCGGCGGTGCGGGCGTGCTTGACCTTGGCCATCAGCCGCTTGCCCGGCTCGTAGGGCAGGTCGGCGGGCTTGGCGATCAGCCCGTCGAGCCCGGCGCCCTCGAACACGTCGAACCAGCGGCGGGCCGTCTCGGGATCGGTGGTGACCTGGGTGACGTGCACCGGCGGGCGCACCCCGGCCAGGGCCCGCTCCAGCCGGGCCCGGCGCTGCGGGTAGGGCTGGGCGGTCAGCAGCTCGTCGTCGATGGCGAGCAGGTCGAAGGCGACGAAGTCGGCCGGGGTCGTCTCGGCCAGCAGCTTCACCCGCGACGCGGCGGGGTGGATGCGCTGGGCGAGCAGCTCGAAGTCGAGCCGGGGCTGCCCGTCCGGGCCGTCCCGGCGGATCACGATCAGCTCGCCGTCGACGGCGCAGCGCTCGGGGAGCTGCCGCAGCGCCTGCTCGACCACCTCGGGGAAGTAACGCGTCATCGTCTTGCCGCCCCGGCTGGCCAGCTCCACCTCGTCGCCGTCGCGGAAGACGATGCAACGGAAACCGTCCCACTTCGGCTCGTACGTCGTGCCGGGGTCGGTGGGCAGCCGCGAGACGGCCTTGGCCAGCATCGGTTCGACCGGCGGGTTGATCGGCAGGTCCACGGCGACAGTCAACCAGACGCCACCGACAGTCGTGAGGCGGATCACCGGCGGTGAGGGGACGGCGTGTCCCCGCGCGTCCCGTCCCCGCCCGCGCGACCGGATGGCGTTCGGCCAGCTCGGAGCTACCTTCGCCGGGTGCGGGAGTGGGTGCGGGAGTGGGTCTGCGGGTGCTGCGGGCGCTGGCGGGTCAGCGTCGAGCTGATCCACGGGCGCTACCGGTACCGCCTGGTGCGCCGCTACCCGGCCCGTTTCGGCGGCGGCAAGGACGTGCTCGGCGAGGTGGGCACGGTCGCCGAGCTGGAGGAGCTGCTGCGCCGCCGTACCCCGCTGACCCTGGCCGACCTCCGCGAGGCCGCCTGACCGGCGACCCCGGCTCAGGCGTCGCCGCCGGCCGACCGCTTCTCCAGCACGGCGAGGGCGATGCCGTTGGCGTCCGGGCGGTACCCGACGATCGCGTACCCGTGCCGGCGGTACAGCCGCAGGTTCCGCTCGCTGGCCGCCCCGGTGAACAGGGCGAACCGGGACGCCCGGCCGGCGCAGGCCGCCTCCACCTCGGCCAGCAGCCGGGTGCCGACGCCCCGGCCCTGCTGGTCGGGGGCCACCGCGAGCCGCCCCACGTGGGCGGTGCCGGCGTCGTCGACCAGGGCCCGGACCGACCCGACCAGGCGGTGTCCCGCGCGGGCGACCAGGACCGTGGCGGGACCGGCCAGCACGGCCAGGACCTCGTCGAGCGTCTCCGCCAGCGGCGGCAGGAACGGGTCGCCGTAGTGCTGGGCCTCGGTGACGTAGGCGGCCCGCTGCACGGTCAGGATCTCCCCGGCGTCCGCGAAGCCGGCCGGGGCGATGGTCAGGTGATCGGTCACCGGGCCAGCTCACCACAGCCGGCCCGGGCGGCCGTACCCTGGCGGGTGTCCCACGCGAGGAGGCCGCCGCCGTGCCCGAGCTGACCTACCCGCACCCCGGCGCGACCCGCGCCGGTGAGCTGCCGGCCGGGTGGCGGCACGTCCGGCACCGGGTGCCGCTGCCCGTCGGGTCCTTCGACGCGGCCGGCGCGGCGGTGCTGGGCTGGCGGCTGCACCGGGCCGCCGGCATCCGGATCGACGCGACCGCGCCCCGCGCCGCACCCGGGGTCACCGTCGTCTCCCGGCTGGGCGTCGGCCCGCTGCGGCTGGCCGCGCCGTGCCAGGTGGTCTGGGCGGCCGACGACGAGCGCCGGGCCGGCTTCGGGTACGGCACGCTGCCCGGCCACCCGGCGCGGGGCGAGGAGGCGTTCGTGGTGGAGCGCGACGACTCCGGCGCCGTCTGGTTCGAGGTGCGCGCGTTCAGCCGGCCGGACCGCTGGTTCATGCGCGCCGCGGGGCCCGCCGGCCGGGCCTTCCAACGGGGGTACGCCTGGTGGCTGGGCCGGACCCTGCGCCGCCTGTGCGCCCGCCCCGCTCAGCCCGCCTGACCGCCCCGCCCGCCTGACCGTCCCGCCGCCTCCGGCTGGCAGTCGGGTCAGTAGCGGGCGAAGGAGCGGATCGGCATCCTCGGGCCGTACCTCGGGGCCTGCACGCCCTCGGCGGCGAGCAGCACGCAGACCCGCCCCCGGTGCCCCCGGAACGGCTCCAGCAGCGCCAGCATCCGGGCGTCGTCGCCGCGCGGCTCGCCGGCCAGGGCCCAGGCTACCGTGTTCGGCACGTGGTAGTCGCCGACGCTGACCGCGTCCGGGTCGCCGTACGCGATCCGCACCACCTCGGCGGCCGTCCACGCCCCGATGCCGGGCACGGCGGTCAGCCGGCGGGTCGCCTCGGCGGCGTCGGCGCAGCGTTCCAGCCGCGCGGCCTCGGCGGCGGCCCGGCGCAGCGTGTCGGCGCGCTTCTGCTCCACCCCGAACGGGTGGAACACCCAGTACGGCGCGGCGGCGACCGCCGCCGGGTCGGGCGGCAGCAGCAGCGGCTGAATCGGCCCGGGCGCCGGCTCGCCGAAGTGGCGCACGGTCGCTGCGTACGCCCGGTAGGCCTCCGTGCCGGTGACCTTCTGCTCCAGGATCGCCCGCAGCGCCCGGGCGAAGACCTGGCCGGTGGCCGGCATCCGCAGCCCGGGGTGGCGCGCGGCCAGCCGGGCCACCACCGGGTGCGCGGCGGCCCGCTCGGCGAACCCGGTGAGGTCGTCGCGGAGCCCGGCGACGGCGTCGGCCCGCTCGACGACCCAGTCGGCCCCCGGGCCGTACCCCTCGGCGAGCAGCTCCCCGGCGGCGGCCGGGCGGAGCGCGAGGGTGGCGGGGCCGGCGGGGGTGCGGGCCGCCCACCAGAACGTGCCGGCGGCGATCCGGGCGCACGGGTCGTACGTGCTGAAGGTGAGCGGCCGGACCGACGCGGCCAGCCGGTAGCCGGCGGGCGGGCGCAGCGCCCGGCGGGCGGAGGGTTCGCTCACGCCGTCACTCTGCCACGCCCCCCGCCGGCGCGGCGCGGGGGAGTGGACGGCGCGCAAAGAGCGGCACCGCCGACGTGGGGAACGTCGGCGGTGCCTCCTTGCCGGAGCGGAGCGGCCGGAGCCGGCCGTGGGGTGCGGGGTGGGGGGACCTCGGCGGGCGCGGTTGCTGGCGTCAGCGCGCCCGCCGCCCTCCTCCGCTCCGGGAGGTCCGGCGATCGCGGCGCCGGCCGCCCTGTCGGGGGCCGGCGCCGCGGCCGGGACGCGGCGTTGCCGGTACGCCGGTCCGGTTCACGGCGGTGGTCGGTCGTGCCCTCCCCGGCCGCGACCGACCACCGGGTCCGTCAGTACGAGTAGCTGGAGTCGCCGGAGCCCGAGTCGTCCGCCGACGGCGGGGCGACCGCCTTCGGGGTGCCGGTCGGCAGGCACTCGAGGTTCTTCTTGCCGTCGGGCTGGGCGACGAACCAGGTGCCGCCGACGCCCTGGCCCTTCCACTGGCCCGGCTTCTTGTCGCCGATGTAGCGGTACAGCGGCCAGCCGCCCAGCGTGATCTGCCGGGTGCCGTCCTGCCGGGTGATGGTGCCGACCTTGTCGTCGGAGACGCCGCTGAGCTGCGGGCTGCCGTCGGTCAGCGCGGGCGGCCACACCTCGGCGCACTTGTCCACGCAGTTCGACGCGGGCGGGTCGTCGGAGTCCTTGTCGAACCGGTAGAGGACCCAGCCCTCCTCGTCGGTGACCACCTTGCCCATCCGGGCCACCTTCTTGCCGACGAGCTGGTCGGTCAGCTCGACGTCGGCCGGCGGCGCGGCGTCCGGGGCCGCGGTGGTGGCCGCCGCGTCGGGGGAGGCCGAGGCCTCCGGTTCCACTGCCGCAGTGGGCTCGGCCGCGGCCACGGCGACCGGCTCGGCCGCGCCCGAGTTCGCCCCGTTGTAGCCTGCGGGAGCGCAGGCCGTAAGTGCGACCATGGCGCTTGCGACGATGACGGTCCGCTTCAGCTGTGCCACGTGCCCTCCTCATTCTTTGCAGTTCGCCGGTTAGTACGGATCGGCTGGCTGTCAAGGTTGAAGGAATAACAGTGGTCAATTTCACTTATCTCGGTTGAACCATTCCCGGCCGCCGCGCGTACCGCCGGACAACCCCTCGGCGGCCTGCGGAAACGCCGAAACGGCGCCGGCCGCGACAGCGACCGACGCCGATTTCGGGTACGCGTGTTACATCGGCACCTGCACGAGCGGGCTGGCCACGCCGCTGGCGTCCACCGACTGCACCAGCACCTTGGCGATGTCGTCCTTCGGCACGGACGTGGCCCCGCTCAGCTCCAGCGGCAGCGGATTGGTGGTGGTGCCGTAGCCGCCCCCGGGCACCGACCAGGTCGACAGGACCTCGGTCGTGTCGTTCTTGCGGACCACCATCAGCCGGCAGGTGCGCGGCCCCGGCAGCCGCTTGAGCTGGAAGTCGATCCGGGTGCCGAAGTCCTTCGAGATCAGCCACATGTTGAGCTGCACGCCGGTGGACGCGTCGACGGCCGTGAACGGCTCGCCCTCCTGCTCGTTGCCGCCGGTGCCCGGGTCGTTCGGGCCGGTGCTCTTCCCCGGGCTCGGCGTGCCGTCGAGCGTCGTGGGCGCCGTCGGCTGCGCGCCGATCCGCTGCGTCTCACCGCCGCCGGCGACGCTGGCGATGCCGACGCCGGTGAGCCCGCCGAACACCACCACGGCGGCGGCGCTGGCCAGCATCTGCCGGAACCGGGTCCGCCGTCGGTGCGCCCGCACCGCGACCAGCGTCCGGTCCAGCAGGGCGGGGTCGGTGGCGGTCTGCTCCAGGGCCGTCATCGTCTCGCCGTCGATGTCGGAGAGCAGCCCCACCACGGGAACCATCGTCTCCAGCTCCGCGGCGCACGCCCAGCACGTGGCGAGGTGCTCCTCGAACCGCTCGGTGTCGTGCTCGTCCAGCACGCCCAGCGCGTACGCGGCGACGTCCATGTGATCTGCCCGGCTCATTCCGTCACCCCCCTCTCCTGCAGGGCCGTGCGCAGCGCGCGCAGGGCGTAGTAGACCCGCGACTTGGCGGTGCCGAGCGGCAGGCCCAGCTCCTCCGCCGCCTCCGGCACCGTCCGGCCCCGGAAGTACGTCGCCACCAGGATCTCCCGGTGCGACTGACTCAGCGTACGCAGCGCGTCGGCCACCGTCATGGTGCGCAGCACCCGGTCGGTGCTGTCCGACTCGGCGAAGGCCGTCAGGTCCCGGTCGTACGTCTCCGCCGGGCGGGCCTGTTCGCTGCGGTGCTCGTCGATGGCGATCCGCCGGGCCACCGTCACCAGCCAGGGCCGCAGCGACCCCTGCCCCTGCGCGCCGAGGCGGTGGGCGTTGCGCCAGGCCCGCAGCAGCGTCTCCTGCACGATGTCCTCGGCGCGCTGCCGGTCCCCGCCGGTGAGCCGCATCACGAACGCCAGCAGCGGCCCCGCGTGCTCGGCGTAGAGCAGCCGGATCAACTGGTCGGAGTGGCTGGTCTCAGTGGACACGGCCTGGTGCCGCCCGGGTGCTGATCTCGGAGACACCGGGCCATTCTGGCCATCGGCGGGGCGTACGTCGACCCCCCGGGTCGACCTCGACGCGCGGGACTGCGGCTGCGCGCGGGCGGACATCCAGTCCACCCTCACCGCGTCGCCGTGCCAGCCGGCCGCCACCGCATGCATGCAGACCTCCGGGTGTCCGATGACATCAGCCCGACCCCCACCGGGCATGGCCGCCCGGTGATACGCACCGGGGAGCCCAGCGGATCAACGGCGCACCGAAAAAATTCCCGGCGGGGGCGGAGTGGAGTCGGTGGCGTCGGCGTCGCGCACCACGGCCGCCCCGCCGGCGAACCGGTCCAGCTCGTCGCCGGCCAGCACCCGGCCCGGGAACCAGTCCCCGGCCGCCCGCCGGGTCAGCTCCGGCACCGGCGGGTCCACCCGGCCGGCGACCAGCACCAGGTTGCCGTAGCGCCGGCCGCGCAGCACCGCCGCGTCGCTCACCACGCAGGCCCGGGGCAGCACCGCCCGGACCGTGGCGACCTGCGCGCGGGCGTGCCGCAGCGGCGGCCCGTCGGCGACGTTGGCCAGATACCAGCCGCCGGGGGTCAGCACCCGGGCCACCTCGGCCGCGTATTCCACGCTGGTCAGGTGCGCCGGGGTGCGGGCGCCCGCGAAGACGTCGGCGACCACCACGTCGTAGCTGGCGTCGCGGGTGGACCCCAGGGTGGCCCGCGCGTCGGCGACCCGCACCCGCAGCCGGGGGTCGGCCGGCCAGGGCAGCTCCCGACGGACCAGCTCCACGAGGGCGGCGTCCACCTCGGACACCCGCTGGGTGGAGCCGGGGCGGGTGGCCTGCACGTACCGGGGCAGGGTCAGCGCCCCGCCGCCGAGGTGCAGCACCCGCAGCGGCGCGCCCGCCGGGGCGACCAGGTCGAGGGCGGCGGCGAGCCGCCGGACGTACTCGAACTCCAGGTGGGTGGGGTCGGCGAGGTCCACGTGCGACTGCGGCGCGCCGTCGAGCAGCAGAGTGAACGACCGCGGCCGGTCGGCGTCCGGGACCAGCTCGGCCTCGCCGGTGTCGACCCGCGCGGTCACCCGGCCCGTGTCCCGGCGGCGGCCCATCAGACGCGGGGACCGCGGCCCCGGGCCGCGGCGGTCAGCGCCCGGTGCAGCAGGCGGGCGTCGCCCAGCAGCGCCCGCAGGCGGCGCTCCAGGCCGGCGATCGGGACGAGGTTCTGCGGGGCGCGCGGGTCCTTGTACGGGGTGGACGCGAACCGGGGCAGCGTGACCAGCGACAGGTCGGCCAGCGCGAACGCCTCGGACTCGGCCAACTCGGCCGAGCACTCCACCCGCACGATGCCGGCCCACGGCGCGCCCCCGGAGACGGGCAGCCGCAGATACCAGGAGTAGCCGCCCCAGGCGGTGACGAGCCGGAACACCGGCGACCGCTGGCCGGCCCGCAGCCCGGTCACCACGGCCGTCAGCCGGGCGTCGAGATACTGGCTGTGCTGGGTCTTGACGTACCCGAGGGTGCGGGGCAACTGCCGACGGCTGCGCAGCGGGCCGTCGACGACCAGCAGGTCCCCGTCGACCCGGGCCGCACCGGAGACCTCCACCTCCAGCGCGGTCAGCGGCCCCTGCACGGCCGCCTGGAGCTTGTTGAGCTCGCCGGTGCCGCCGACCCGGTGCACCGGGTAGCGCACCGTGCCGGCGCGCACCTCCCGGGCCGACGGGCTGGCCGTGAACAGCCCCCGCCGCACCTGGGTGCCGGCGAGCCGCGCCGCGCCCCGCTCCAGGTCGCAGCGGACCACGCCGGCGGCGTACGAGGCGGCCACGCCCGGGAACGACGCCCCGTCGGCCTCGGCCGTCCACACGCTCGCGTCGATCCGGCGTACGCCGTCGACGAGCAGCACCACGTCCGGGGCGCGGACGCCGGGCCGGACGTCGATGGCCCGCCAGTCCACCGCCGGCAGCTCCACCTCCGCGTCGACCTGCTGGCGGCTCGGCGTGGCCGGCCCGCCCGGCACCGCCTCGAAGGACGCGCCGTAGCCCGGGTCCCAGGCGTCGACGAACAGCTCCGGCGCCTCGCCCACCGGATCGGCGCCGCCCGGCCCCGTCCCGCCCGGCCCCCGCCCGGTCGGAGCGCCCCCGCCCGGCCCCGTCACAGGCCCGTCCGTTCCACCCGGGCGGTGCGGGCGTCCTTGCGGACCTCGAACCGGACCGGGATGCGTTCGGCCAGCGCCGGCACGTGGGTGACCACGCCGACCATCCGGTCACCCCGGGCGGCCAGGCTCTCCAGGGTGGCCGCCACCGTGTCCAGGGTCGCCGCGTCCAGGGTGCCGAACCCCTCGTCCAGCACGATCGACTCCAGGCTCGCCGCCGTGGTGGACAACCCGGCGAGCTGCTCCGACAGAGCTAGCGCCAGGGCCAGCGACGCCTGGAACGTCTCCCCGCCGCTGAGCGTGCGCACCCCGCGCCGCAGCCCGGCGTCGTGGTGGTCGACGACGAAGAACTCGCCCTTGTCGTGCACCAGGTCGTACTGGCCGCCCGACAGCTCGCGCAGGATCCCCGACGCGCCGTCGACCAGCAGGTCCAGCGCCTCGGCCAGCAGCCAGCGCTCGAAGTTGTTGGCCCGCAGGTGCCCGGCCAGCGCCCGGGCCACCCGGGCCTGCCGCTCGTGCCCGGCCCGCTGCTCGCGCAGCTCGGCGGCCTGCTCGCGGCGCTCCACCAGCCGCCGGTGGGCGGCCTCGGCGCGCTCCACGGCGACGGTGGCCGCCCGCACCGGGTCGTCGGTGGCGGCCAGCCCGGCGGCGGCGAAGATCTCCGCGATCCGGTCCTGCACGGCCGCCACGGCGGCCTCCGCCCCGGCGACCGCCCCGGCCAGCCCCGGCCGGTCCGCGCGCCGCCGCGCCGCCTCCCCGCCGGCCCACCCCGTCAGCGTCGCCCAGGCCGCGGCGACGTCGTCCCGGTCGGCGGCCGGCGGGCCGAACCGGGCCAGCCCGTCGCGGGTCGCGTCGAAGTCCCGCCACGCGCCGCGCAGCCGCTCCTCGGCCGCGTCGAGGGCCCCCCGGGCCCGCCGGGCGGCGTCGCGCCCCGCCCGCACCGCGCCCGCCGCGTCGTCGAGGGCCCTGCGCAGCCGGGCGTGCTCGGCCAGGTCGTGCCGCAGCGCCGCCGGGGCGGCGGCACCGGCGAGCTGGTCGTCCAGCTCGGCCAGCCGGCCCCGCAGCTGGTCGTGCTCGGCTCGGGCCCGCAGCAGCACCCGCTCCACGTCCCGGGCCGCCGCGTCGCGTTCCTGCGCCACCCGCTGGGCCGCCTGCGCCGCCGCCCGCGCCGCCTTCCCGGCGGCGGTGGCCCGCGCCACCGCCGAACCCGCCGGCACCGCCGGCACCCGGGGCACCACCTGCTCGCAGACGGGGCAGGCCGTGCCGTCGACCAGGTGCGCCCGCAGCGCCACCGCCTGGTCGGTGGCCTTGGCCTCCTCGTGCGCCCGGAATGCCGCCTCCAGCTCCGCCTCGGCCCGCTGCGCCGCCGCCCGCGCCGCGTCCAGCGCGGCGACCGCCGCGTCGTGTTCGGCCTGCGCGGCCGTCACCGCCGTGGCCACCGACCCGGCCTGCCCGGCGAGCCGGTCCCGGTCGGCGTGCGCCTTCAGCAGCAGCCGCAGCGCGCTCTCGTCGCCCGCGCCGGCCAGCTCGCCGCGCAGCTTCTCCTCGCGCTCCTCGGCCAGCGCCACCGCGCCCGCGGCCTCGCCGACGCCGGCCCGCGCGTCGGCCACCGCCCGCGCCACCTCGGCCACCCCGCCCGGCGCGCGCACCGCGTCGAGCACGGCCAGCTCGGCGTCGAGGGCCGCCAGGGCCGCGTGCGCGTCCCGCGCCGCCGCCCGGGCCCGGTCCCGCTCCGGTACGGCAGCCGCGACCGCCTCGGCCAGCTCGTGCGCCCGCCCGATCTGCTCCTGTGCCCCGGCCAGCGCCGCGTCGTCGACGTCGGCGAGCCCGCCGAGGATCCGGTCGACCGCCTCCAGCTTGGCCTCGGCCTGCCCGGCCCGCTCGGTGGCCCGCCGCTGCACCTCCTCGTAGACGCCGAGGCCGAGCAGGTTCACCAGGATCTGCTGCCGGGTCGCCGGCCTGGCGTGCAGGAAGTCGGCGAACTGCCCCTGCGGCAGCACCACGCAGCTGGTGAACTGGTCGTACGGCAGCCCCACCGCCTCCAGCACCGCCCGGTCCATCTCGGCCGGGGTGCCGGCCACCACCTCGCCCAGGTCCTCCGGGCTGAGCCCGGTGTCCAGTTTGGTCACGTCGAACCCGGGCGGCATGAGCTGCAACCCGGCGTTGGTGGTCTTGACGTTGCCCCGGCCGTCGCGGCGCACCACGCGGGTCGCCACGTAGCGGTCCCCGGCGGACTCGAAGACCAGCCGCACCCGCGCCTCGGTGGCGGACGGGGCGAGCGCGTTGCCCAGCCCTCGCGTCCCGCCCCAGCGCGGCACCGTGCCGTAGAGGGCGAAGCAGATGGCGTCGAGCACCGTGGACTTGCCGGAGCCGGTCGGGCCGACGAGGGCGAAGAAGTCGGCGTCGGTGAAGTCGACGGTGGTCTCGTCGCGGAAGACGGTGAAGCCCGCCATGTCCAGCCGCATCGGGCGCATCAGCGGTCCACCTCCTCGAACAGCTCGTCGAACAGCTCCCGGACGTCGGCGTCGGCGTGCCCCCGGCTGTCGAGGTAGTCGGCGAACAGCTCCCGGGGCGACCGGCCGGCCCGCTGGGCGGTGCGGGCGCCGCTGCCGGGGGCCGGCACCAGCTCCGGGTCGATCCGGATCTCCAGGGCCCGGGGCAGCAGCTCCTGCACCTCCTCCCGCAGCCCGGCCCGGGGCTGCTCGCGGACGAACACCCGCAGCCAGCCCTCCGGCGGGGCGATCTCGGCGAGCTGGGCCAGGGTGCCCCGCACCGTGCGCAGCGGCACCGCCGCCGGCACCGGCACCTCCCGGATGCGCGCCGCGCTGGTCGCGGTCACCTCGACGACCGTCACCGACGGGACGTTCTCCTGCTCGCCGAAGTCGACGGCGAGCGGGCTGCCGCTGTAGCGGATCGGGCAGGGCCCCGACACCCGCTGCGACCGGTGCAGGTGGCCCAGCGCCACGTAGTGGGCGGTGCCCGGGAACACCGTCGCCGGCACCGCGTAGCCCAGGACGGTGTGCGCGTCGCGCTCGCCGCCGCCGGTGGCCGCCCCGACCACGGTGAGGTGGGCGGTGACCAGGTGCACCCGGTCGGGCTCGCCGAAGCCCTCGGTGAGCCGGCCGAGCACCCGGCCCAGGTGGTCGGCGTACGTCTGGGTGGCCTCGGCGGCGGTCAGCTCGTACATCTCCACGGCCCGCACCGCGTAGCGCTGGGACAGGAACGGCAGCGCGGCCACCCGCCAGCGCTCCCCACCGGCCGTCGTGCCGTCGATGACGTGCTCGTCGGGGTTCTCCCGCACCCCGCCGCGCAGGGTGATGCCGGCGGCCTCGGCCCACGGCCGCAGCGCGTCGAGGGCCTGGCCGTTGTCGTGGTTGCCGCCGATGGCCACCACGTCGGCGCCGGTGCGGCGCAGCGCGGTCAGCGCCCGGGTGACCAGCCGGGTCGCCTCCGGGGTGGGCGCGGCCGTGTCGTAGAGGTCGCCGGCGACGATCACCAGGTCGGGGCGCTCGGCGCGGGCGACCTCGATCACCCCGGCGAGGACCTGCTTGTGCTCCTCGGCCCGGGACTGCCCCTTGAGCACCTTGCCGACGTGCCAGTCCGAGGTGTGCAGGATCTTCATGACTGCCCCCTAGAACGGGATGTCGTCGTCGCTCGTGCCGCCGCCGGAGCCGACCACCGCGAACGGGTCGGCCGCCCCCGTGATCGACCGTAGCGTCTCCGAGGGCGCGCGACCGGCCTCGGAGACCCGGGTGGCCCACGCCGGGAAGGGGAACTCCAGGCAGAGCGGGACCGGGATGTCGGGCTGGTTGACGAACATCGTGCCCGGCTTGGCCAGCAGCGCCCGCTGCCGCTGGGCCGGCGGCAGGAAGCCGTATTCCGGGCGGGACGCCTCGGCCGGGTCGAGCCGGCCGACCACCCGGATCGCCGAGTTGGTGACGATGCGCCGCTCCACCTCGCTCGCGGTCTGCTGCGCGCCGACCAGGATCACCCCGAGCGAGCGGCCCCGCTCGGCGATGTCGAGCAGCACCTCCTTGATGGGGGAGGAGCCCTCCCGGGGCGCGTACTTGTTGAGCTCGTCGAGGACGACGAAGAGCAGCGGCTTGGCCGTGCCCGCCTTCTCCTTGCGCTCGAACTCGCTCTTGAGGGTCACGCCGACGACGAACCGCTGCGCCCGGTCGGGCAGGTTGTGCAGGTCGACCACGGTCACCTGCGCGGACTCGCTGGTGTTGATGCTGTGCGGGCGGCGGGTGGCGAGGTCGCCCCGGATCAGCCGCCCCAGGTCCTTCTTGCTGCCGATGAGCCGCCGGGCGAACGCGTTGACCGTGCCCAGCCCGACGGCGCTGCCGGCCCAGTCGCCCCGGGTCTCGTCGTCGTTGAGCTGCTCGACGATGTGGTCGACGAGGTCGGTGTAGGAGCCGAGGCGCACCCCGTCGACGCTCACCCCGCCGTCGGCGGGCTGCGCGTAGCGGGCCAGGTGGGCGGCGACCGAGTGGACGACCATCGTGTACTGCTGGCGCTCGTCGTCGGCGTCGGCGAAGACGTACGGCAGGAGGCGGTCGGCGCAGAACTCGCTCAGCGTCCAGTAGAAGCTGTCCACCCCGGTCAGCCGGCTGCTCACGTCGGGGGTGCCGGAGGAGTCGCCGACCCGGGGCGGGGCGTAGACCCGCACGTCGGGGAACGCCCCGGCGCTGAGCCCGAGCCTGGCGTAGCCGGCGCGGGTGGCGTCGTCGAGGCGGGTGTTGGGGTGGTCGAGGAACAGCAGGTCCTCGCCCTTGACGTTGAAGATCAGCGCCTTGGCGTTGACCGCGTCGCCGCCGAGCACCCCGGAACGGAAGACCGAGTAGAGCAGGAACGTGGCGAAGCTGGTCTTGGTGGCGACCCCGGAGATGCCGGAGATGGAGACGTGCGCGCCCCGGGTGCCGTCGAGGAAGTCGGCGTTGAGGTAGACGGGCACCCCGTCGCGGCCCATGCCCATCGGGATGCGCCGCTCCATCCGGTCGAAGTGCAGCGCGCGGGCCCGCGCGTCGCCCTCGGCCCGGTGCACCACCGCCCCCGGCGTCGGCGGGACGTAGACCTCCGGGTCGACCCGGGTGGTGGTGATCTCGGCGGCCTCCTGCACCATCGCCGGCAGGGTGCCGTCGGCGATGGCGAACACGTCCGAGTCGAACTGGGCGCCCTCGTGCCGCGCCCGCACCTGGGTCACCACCCCGGCGATGGTCACCGGCTCGCGGTCGGGCATCTCGCGGCGGGTCACCACCACGTCGTCGAGCTGGAGGTAGCTGCCCGGGGCCACGGCCGTCCAGAACGTCAGCGGGGTGGCGTCGGCGGTGCCGAGCACGCGGCCGACCCCCTCGCCGGGGCCGGTGGACCCGTCGTCGGTGATCGGCAGGCTCTCGGTCATCGGCCCGCTCCCGTCAGCTGGTCGTCTCGGTCACGGCACACGAGGAGCATCCTGCCGCAGGGATGTGACAGGTTGCCACGCGACGCGGCGGACGCCACCCTCCGCCCGGTACGCGATCACTCGTCGCATTCCTCCGAACGCGCACGGTGTCGCAAAATTTCTCGTCGCAGAGGTGACACGAACCGGTTGCTCGGCGCAACAATGACACCGGCACTCATCGAGGATCTTCGTTACGTCGATGTTTCGGGGTGTGCCCCTGCGGCCCGCCACCTGCGGGCCGTGGGCCGGCCCGGCGGCCACCACCGCCGGGTCACCGCCGGTCGGCACCCCCTTCCGACCGGCCGTCGATCGAAGGCAGGAGCCTCATGCGTCGTACCACTGTCCTGGCGGGCCTGGCCTCGGCCGCGCTGCTGGCCACCGCCGTGCCCGGCGCGGCCGTCGCCGCCCCGGCCGCCGCCCCCTCCGCCGACGCGTTCACCCGCGCCGTCACCCAGCTGAAGTCCCACGCCGGCGACGCCCTCGCCGGCGACGGGCAGAGCTTCACGCTGAAGAACGTCGCGACCGACGCCGACGGCACCGAGCACGTCCGGCTGCACCGTTACCTCGACGGACTGCCCGTGCTCGGCGGCGACCTGGTCGTGCACCTCGGCAAGGGCGGCGCCTGGCGCGGCGCCAGCCAGACCCTGACGGCCGCCCCGCGCCGCGCCGACCGCTCCGCGCGGCCCGCCGTCGGCGAGGCCGCCGCCGGCCGCGCCGCCCTCGCCGCCTCCACCGCCACCGCCCGCCGCGTCGACGGCACCCAGCTCGTGTACGACGCCGACGGCGCGCGCACGGCCCTCGCCTACGAGGTGGTCGTCGGCGGCGTGTACGCCGACGGCACCCCCAGCGAGCTGCACGTGCTCGTCGACGCCGCCACCGGCGGGGTCCGCAGCTCCTGGGAGGGCGTGCAGCGCGAGGGCACCGGCAACACCCTCCACTCCGGCAGCGTGCCGCTGGGCACCACCGCCTCCGGTAGCACGTACCAGCTCGTCGACGGCGCCCGCGGCGGCCACAAGACGTACGACCTGAACGGTTCCACCAGCGGCACCGGCACCCTCGTCGCCAGCGCCACCAACGTCTTCGGCGACGGCACCACGGCCAACCGGCAGACCGCCGCCGCCGACGCCCACTACGGTGCGGCCGTCACCTGGGACTACTACAAGAACACGTTCGGCCGCAACGGCATCCGCAACGACGGCGTCGCCGCCTACAGCCGGGTGCACTACAGCACCAACTACGCCAACGCGTTCTGGAGCGACTCCTGCTTCTGCATGACCTACGGCGACGGCGGCTCCGGCTTCGCCCCGCTGACCTCCCTCGACGTCGCCGGCCACGAGATGACCCACGGCGTCACCAGCAACACCGCCGGCCTGGTCTACAGCGGTGAGTCCGGCGGCCTCAACGAGGCCACCAGCGACATCTTCGGCACCCTCGTGGAGTTCTCCGCCGCCAACGCCAGCGACCCCGGCGACTACCTCATCGGCGAGAAGCTGCGCAGCACGCCGCTGCGCTACATGGACAAGCCCTCGAAGGACGGCTCCTCGGCCGACTGCTGGTCGACCACCCTGCGCTTCAAGGACGTGCACTACTCCTCCGGCGTGGCCAACCACTTCTTCTACCTGCTCGCCGTCGGCAGCGGCGCATCCGCGTACGGCAACAGCCCCACCTGTGACGGCAGCACCATCACCGGCATCGGCAACGCCAAGGCCGGCGCGATCTGGTACCGCGCGCTGACCACCTACATGACCTCGCGGACCAACTACTCGGGGGCCCGCACCGCCACCCTGTCGGCCGCCGCCGACCTGTACGGCGCCAGCAGCGTCGAGTACCGGACCGTCGCCGCCGCCTGGACGGCGGTCAAGGTCGCCTGACCCGATCGGAGTACGGCGGGGGCGGCGACGTCCCCGCCGTGCCGGAACCGCCCGCGGCCCCGGCCCCGTGCCCCCGCCCCGCCTACGAAGCGGCGGCCGGGGCCGGGGCCGGGGCTGCGTCGGGGTTGGCTTCGGGGTTGGCTTCGGCTTCGGCGTTGGCTTGGGCTTCGCGGGCGTAGCGGAGCATCAGCACGCCGTCGGCGGCGGCCAGCACGTGCCGCAGCGGCAGCTCCCGGTGCCCGCCGGCGGGCCCGGCGGCGATCCGCCCCGGCCCGGCCCCGGCGAGCAGCGGCGCGACCGTGAGGCAGACCTCGTCTACCAGATCGGCGGCGGTGAGCGCGCCGAACAGGTGCGGGCCGCCCTCGCAGAGCACCTGCGAGAGGCCGCGCCGGCGCAGTTCGGCCAGGCCGGCGGCGAGATCCACCCGGTCGGCCCCGCAGCGCACCAGGTCGGCCACCTCGGTCAGGCCCGGCGGCGCCTCGGCGGCGGCGTGGGTGAGCACCACCGGGCGCACCGGTGCGTCGGCGAAGGCGGCCTGCGCCGGGTCCAGGTCCAGCGAGCCGGAGACCACCACCAGGGTCGGATACTCGGCCAGCCCGTGGGCGCGCCGCCAGCCTCGCCGCGCCGCGTCGAGCCGCACCGCGCCGTACCCCTCGTGGCGCAGCGTCCCGGCGGCCACCAGCAGCCCGTCGCAGAGCATCCGCAGCAGGCCGAAGACCCGCTTGTCCGGCACGCCGGACAGCCCCGCCGAGTAGCCGTCGAGCGAGACCGCGCCGTCGATGCTCGTCACGAAGTTCACCCGCAGGTGGGGCCGGTCCGCCCGGCCGTACAGCGCGGTCAGCTCCGTGTCGTCCAACGGGGCCGCCGACGAAGCCGGCCAGAGACGGGAAATCGCGGTGTCGGCGCTCATTCGCCGGCCGGACCCGTGACCGGAGGGGTGGGTTCGGGGGTACGGTGCTGGCAGTCGCACCACTTCCGGCCCGGGCATTCGTCGTGCCGCCGTTCCCGGCAGGCTCGGCAGATCATGCCGGCAGCCTATGTCGTGATGGAAGGGGGCAGCACATGCCACGTCAGATATTCCAGCTGAAGGTGTCCCTCGCCGGAGTTCACCCCCTCGTCTGGCGGCGGGTGCTGGTCCCCGCCGGCTACACGCTGGACCGGCTGCACCGGGTCGTGCAGCACGCGATGGGCTGGCGCGACTGCCACCTGCACTCGTTCGAGATCGACGGCACGCAGTACGCCGAGCCCGACCCGGACGGGGAACTTGCCGTGCGCGACGAGCTGGACGTCCGGCTGGACGCGGTGCTCGGCAAGGGCAGCCGCTTCCACTACACCTACGACTTCGGCGACTGGTGGGAGCACGACATCGTTGTCGAGGACGCCGTCACCGCCGACCCGGACGAGCGGTACCCGACCTGCCTGGCCGGCGAGCGGGCCTGCCCGCCGGAGGACGTCGGCGGTCCGGCCGGACACCAGGTGCTGCTGGCCGCGCTCGCCGACCCCGCACACCCCGAGCACGAACGGCTGCGGGACTGGGCCGGCGACGCGTACGACCCGGACGCCTTCGACCCGGGCCGCGCCGCCACCCTCCTGCGCCACCTCTGCTGAGGTGCAAGGAAGGGCACCTTGTTAACGCTTTCTGTATAGGAGGGGCCCCTTCCTAACACTCGGTTGCCCGGCGGCGTGTGTGTATGTGTGTGGTGTCAGCTGTTGTTCCAGTGCTGCGCGACGAGGTCGGCGGCCTGCTGCTCCCACTGCGCGTACGCGTCGGGGTAGGCGGAGACCTGCACCGTCTGGGCGGCA